>NZ_JWIO01000025.1:29473-93358 GCF_001017755.1 Protofrankia coriariae | reverse complement strand
CATTTGACTTGACATCTACCGGCCGAACCGCTCTCGTGTTCCCCGTCCCGGAGCCAGAACTGGACGGGACGGGGAACACGAGGGGCAGGACAGACGCCCACGTCGCCCTCGGCGCCTGTGTGTGCGGACACCGGAAAATTCCTGTGTGTTCATCCTCGGCGAGTTCCAAGTTTTCGGAGAATCCGACCGGGAATCCGACCGTCGCAATCCTAACAATGCCCGGTCCGCGGTCACCGAACTGCTTGTTGTATCGTTGCAGGGCAACTACGAACTGGACTTCCGTACCGAAGCGGTGTGACCCGCTGCGATGGCGGGCGGAGGCTCTACTCGTGCCCCTTGAATGGAGAGATCTCCGACCTGCTGCCGCTTTGTCGGCATGAATTATCCCGAGTCCTCGCACCCTTCACTGATGTTGAAATCATGATGCCGGTCTGACCGAATCAGTAGTGGCGGTGTCCTCCGTCAGCTGTTTCGCATCCGGTGCTCGAGCCCGTGTCATGAGCCACCAGCCGGCGTGTTGTCGCAGCTCATCCCAGACGGGGTGTGGTCGGTCATCAGGGACCGTACCCGGGAGAGATCTTCCACTGTGAGCTGGATTTACCGCGGAAACGGACCCGGCGGTCCGGGCCGAAGCCCGCAAGTCCGCTGGCCAGTACACATCTTCACTCCGGCAGAGGTCGCCGGCGCCGGTCGGTGGTTGGTGACACGAACCCGAGAACCGGGCCGTCCGGGCGGCCGCGGCGATGGTGGTGGTGATGCGGTGCGCGCTGGTGGGGGCAGCCGGCCGCCTTGCTGGTTGAGGAGCAGCGCTGGGTCCTCGGCGCCGGGCCAGGCGCCGGGTTCGTCGAGCCAGCCGGCCGGGCCTGCACCGCATCGGAGATCCGCCGGCTGATCCTCCGCCTCCTGATCACCGGTTCAGCGGGGCTGTCATGTCCTGACTCCGCCGAACCGGTGATCAGGTCCCGCTGGGCTACGCCCAGACCTGACGCAGCAGCCAGAGGCTCTTGGCGGTGCCCGAGCCCTGGACGAAGACGTACAGGAGGTTGTCGCTGTTGGCGATCACAGCTTGGGGATGGACGTCGCCGATGACGCCGCCGAGGTTCTGGAAGTCGAGGTAGGCGGGCTGGTTCTCGGTCTGCTGCACCGCGACCCACAGAGCCTTCTCGTTCGCTCCCTTCACGAAGGCGTGCACGCGGCCGTCCTGGCCGAGGAAGGCGGTGGGCTCGCCGAGGATCTGGCCCTTGAGGGATACGGAGGTCTCGAAGCTGTCGTAGTCGGGTCGCTGGCCGACCCGCCAGGCGGCGCCGTCCGAGCCACGGTAGAAGATCTGTACGTGCGCGGACGCGTCCAGCGTCGCGGTGGGCCGGCTGGTCACGCCGGTGGTCTCGCTGCTGAACGCCTCCCAGGTGTCGGCGGAGTTCCACGATTTCTGCTGGATGGTGTAGAGGGTGTCGTTGCCGCCCTTGACCGCCACCACGATGCGGCCGGAGCCGTCCAGGGCGGGTGAGGGGGTGGCGTAGATGGCGCCGCCCAGCGAGGTGGGCTGGGTGTACTGTTCGTACAGCAGGCCCTGGTTGTGGATGTACCACAGGGCGTTGTCGCTGCCCCGGAAGAAGACCTGGATGCGGCCGTCGGCGTTCAGCGCGGCGGCGGGGTCGCCGCCGACGTTCGAGATGAGATCCACCGGGGCGCTGAAGCCGCCGTTGATGGCGTTCTGGGTGATGACCTCGATGTGGTTGTCCGGGGTGCGGTAGAAGACGCGGATCTTTCCGTCCTTGCCGCGGATGGCGTTGGGCGCACCGGCTACCCGGGAGCCCGTGTGCTGGATCCACCCGGCCCAGGTGCGGTCGCGCTGCTCGTACCTGCTCCACAAGGTGTTGCTGCCGCCCTGGACGAACACGGACACACGGTTGTCGGCGTTGAGGACGGCGGAGGGCACGTCGACGAAGCTGCCCTCCAGGTTGATCCAGCTGCCCCAGTTCGTGCCCGGTGTGGTGGAGATCGCCATGCCAGCCTCCTGGTCTACGAGCGTGCCGATCGCGGCGCATGGTCGCTCTGCGTGGTCGCGGTGCGTCGTTGCGCTGCGTTATCGCTCTGAGTGGTCGAACCAGCCGGGAACGTATCAGGGATACAGGGGAATAGGAATACTCCGGACAGGAACAGTCCGGTTACCAGCGGATGGCGGGAAGTGCCCGCTTGCACCGCATCCTGCCGAGGTCCGAACTCGGGCGACGTACCTGTGGGTGCCGATTAATCATCCGGCCTGGTCAGCCGGCATGTCAGTACTGGTGGAGGGTTCCCTCCACCAGCCGATCTTGTCGGTGGATCTCCAGGTTCCCGATCTGCTCCGGTTCGGGTGGTGGGCGGAGCGTGGCTGCTTGTCCGAGGGGTCGGTGAGGCCGATGCCCGTTGTAGAACATCTTGAACTCACGCAACGTATGGGGTGAGTCCCCCCGGGTGGCACCCGGCCCCACCCGCCGGCCCACAGCACTCCCACCGACGGCCACCAACAGCGATCTGCCATCACCATCAGCAACCACCGCCAACCCTGACTATCACCAACCCCGCGGGCCAATCCCACCCCGGCCGCACCCACCCTGTGGGGCTCCAAAATCCGGCTTTCTGCCTGTGAGCTGGTCTTTTACGGTCGACGTGATCTTCTGTGGGAGTAGTCAGGCGGCGTTACGGTACTCGTTGATCAGCCCGCCGAGGATGCGTGTGCGTCGGACGTCGGATCCCGGAGTCGGGGTGACGGCGGGTGGTGCCGCGTCGGATGGGTGTTGGTCGAGGGCGCGGTGGGGCCGGTGGGTGTTGACATGCTCGCCGTAGCTGGTGAGGACCGTCGTCAGGTGCCGTTCGGAGACGATCAACAGCCTGTCGGTGCATTCCCGGCGGGCGGTGCCGATCCAGCGTTCCGCGATCGCGTTCGCCTTCGGGCACTGTGGCGGTGTGCGCACCACGTCGATACCGGCCCCGGTGAAGACGGCGTCGAAGGAGGCCATGAACTTCGTGTCGCGGTCTCGGATAAGGAACCGGAACCGGTGGCCGTGCTCCTCGAGGTCCATCAGCAGGTTCCGTGCCCGTTGGGTGACCCAGGCTGCGGTCGGGTGCTTGGTGACGCCGAGGAGATGGACGTGGCGGGTGGCGTGTTCGACGACGAAGAACACGTAGATCTGCTGGAGGAACACGGTGTCGACGGTGAAGAAGTCGCAGGCCAGCAGGCCGGAGGCCTGCGCGGACAGGAACGTCCACCAGGAACCGTCGGCCCGCCGAGGCGCGGGATCGACGCCGGCGCGGTGCAGGATCCGCCAGACGGTGGCGACCCCCACCGGATAGCCCAGCCCGATCAGTCCGCCGTGGATCCGGCGGTGGCCCCAGGTCGGGTTCTCCCGTGCGAGACGCAGGACCAGCTCGCGGATCTCCCAGCGGACCGGTGGCCCCGCCCGGGCGGCTTTCGCGGGTAGGTCCATTTTCGTACGAGGAGTTCACGGTGCCAGCGCAGCACGGTGGCCGGGGTGACGAAGAACGAATCCCAGCGGGCCCGGGGGAGTAGCCGGAACAGGGCTGCGAGGATCACCCGATCCGCCGGCTCCAGCGCCGGACGGTGGACCTGCCGTTGCAGCACCGCCATCTGATGGCGCAGGACGAGGAACTCCACCTCGTGCGCAGCGTTCCTGCGCACGCGGAACACCATCAGCCCGAGAGTGTTCCGCGTCAGGGCGTAGAGCCCCGCACCGTGTGATCGGCTGCGGGGCTCTGACCTGCCTCAACCAGCGTGCGCTCGGAGGGACTCGAACCCCCAACCTCTTGATCCATAGTTAGATCTGGATCTTCCGCTGGCATCCGTGGACGTCCACCGCGTCCGCTGACCTCGCACGCTCCGTCCACCGTGGTCCATAGCTGTCTGTACTCGTCTGCCGGCTTGACTGTCACTTTGGCTGTCAGCCGTGCCACGTCCTGGACCACGGGACGGCCGGCTGATACTGAGATCCGGGCGCATACTGGGAGGCATGGCAGAAGATCTTCTGGCGCTTGTCGTGGCCGACCCGACGATCGGTCATGGACAGGCGTGCATCCGGGGGACCCGGGTGCCGGTGAGCGTTGTCCTTGACTGTCTCGCCGACGGTATGTCGGACAAGGAGATCGTTGCCGAGTACCCGTCGCTGACCGTGTCGGGGATCCGGGCCGCTGCTGCTTATGGCGCACGTCTGGCCCGGGAGGATCTCGTTCCGCTGCATACTGCCCCGTGAGGGTCAAGCTTGACGAGGGCCTGCCCGTCTCGCTCGCTGAACGGCTCGCCAAGTATGGGATCGACGCGGACACCGTGTTCGCCGAGGGCCTGGCAGGCCGCTCCGATCCTGATGTGCTCGCGGCTGCGGGTCGCTGAGAACCGCATCGTGTTCACTCTCGACCGCGGCTTTGGGAACATCCGCACCTACCTGCCCGGGTCGCACAGCGGGATCGTGGTCTTCCGGCTCGACAACCAGTCCGCATGTGCCGTGATCGCGGCTGTCGAGGATCTGATCACCCATCACGATCTTTCTGATCTTGTCGGTGCTGTGACGGTGGCCCACCGCGGCCTGCTCCGGATCCGCCGATAGGGCGGCTGGCCATGCTCCGCCACTGGAAACGTCTGGCGGGGTACAAACTGCAGTACTAGAGATCAAAAAAGACCAGAGCCCCGCGCCGTGTGATCGGCTGCGGGGCTCTGACCTGTCTCAACCTGACGTGCGCTCGGAGGGACTCGAACCCCCAACCCCTTGATCTGTAGTTAGATCTGGATCTTCCGTCGACGTCCACAGAGGTCCGCCCCGTCCGCTGACCTGGTGGGCTCTGCCCATGGGCGTCCACCAGCCTCCACCCTCGTCCGCCGGCTTGGCTGTCAACTTGGCTGTCAGTCGTTCTGACTATGGTCATCTTGGTGGTCTTCGCGGTGCCATGGTTTAGCGAGAGCTATACTCACTTGATGGACGGGCGGCAGTGGGACGTCTACCTCGTCAACGAGGTCCGTGACTGGATCGACGGCCTGGACGCCGCGACACACGCGCGGGTCGTCCAGGCGATCGACCTGCTCGCGGAGACCGGCCCCGGGCTGGGGAGACCGCTGGTCGACACGATCAGCGGCTCGTCGCTGCCGAACCTGAAGGAACTCAGACCGGGCACGGTACGGATCTTGTTCTGTTTCGATCCGTGGCGTTCGAGCATCCTGCTTGTTGCCGGGGACAAAGCCGGGCAGTGGAACGCCTGGTACGACGAAGCGATTCCACTGGCGGAGCAACGCTACAAGAGCTACCTGGTGGAACGCGGCCAGGAGGAGGGTGATCGGCGATGAGTGGTTACATACGGTGGGCTGATGTCCGTGCCGAGCAGGTCGCCCGGGCCGGTGGGGAGGAGGCGGTCGCCGCCGGCAAGCAGGAGCTTCTTGCGGTCGCGGTGGGGCACCGGCTTGCTGAGGTGCGTCGTGCGCGGGGTCTGACCCAGCAGCAGGTGGCCGAGCGGATGGGGGTGACCAAGGGCCGGATCTCGCAGATCGAGCAGGGCTCACTCTCCGGTCAGGACGTGGTCGCCAGATATGCTGCCGCCCTTGGTGGCCGGCTGCACCAGGCGATCTACTTTGACGACGGGGACATCGCCGCGATCGCCTGACCTGTTTCGTCGCCGCAACGCACCCGACGGCTTCCTGGGCTGAGGGCCGTTGCTACATAGAGATCTAGGGCCCCGCGCCGTGTGATCGGCTGCGGGGCTCTGACCTGCCTCAACCAGCGTGCGCTCGGAGGGACTCGAACCCCCAACCTCTTGATCCGTAGTTAGATCTGGATCTTCCACCGACGTCCGTGGACGTCCACGGCGTCCGCCGACCTGGTGCGCTCCGTCCACGGACATCCGCCAGTGTCCACCCTCGTCCGCGGAATCTTCCGGGATCACAGAGCGGATGTTTAGGTTGGGCTATAGTTGATCCATGTCGGCGGAGCCGCCTCATCGGTGGGCGATCAAGGTCGCGCCCGAGGTACGGGAGTGGCTGCGTGCGTTGCGCCAGACAGATCCGGGTGCCTACCGGTCGGTCAACGTGGCGATCGACATGCTCGCCGAGATCGGGCCTGGGCTCGGGCGTCCGCTGGTCGACACGCTGCAGGGGTCGACAGTCAAGAATCTCAAGGAGCTGCGTCCACGGTCGGGCCGTGATGTCGCGATACGGGTGATCTTTGTCTTCGACCCCTGGTCGCAGGCGGTACTGCTGGTCGCCGGCAACAAGGCTGGCGACTGGTCGCGGTGGTACAGGACAGCGATCCCCGCGGCTGAGGTCGCGTATGGCGGATGGCTGGCCGTGGAGAGGAAGCGGCGGGAGGGCTCATGACCGAGTTCCACGACTGGGACGACATCCGCGCCGAACTGCACGACGGCGACGGTGAGGCGCTAGCCGCTGAGCGGGCGCGCACCGAGGCATGGGTTAGTGCATTCCATCTGGCTGAGGAGCGCAGGCGACTGGGGCTGACTCAGCGTCAGGTGGCCGAGCTGATGGGTGTCTCCCCGGGCCGGGTTAGTCAGATCGAGAACGGTGATCTCGACGCCAACGAGGTCGCGACGCTGAGCCGGTACGCCCGGGCGCTGGGTGCCCGCATGCGGATAATCTTCGATTATGGCAACGACCTCCGCCAGATCGCCTGACCGGTCGTTGCCTTCCACGAAGCCCTGATCGTTTCCATCTGCAGTACGAATTGCAGTATTTAAGATCTTGAAAAGACCAGAGCCCCGCGCCGTGTGATCGGCTGCGGGGCTCTGACCTGCCTCAACCAGCGTGCGCTCGGAGGGACTCGAACCCCCAACCTCTTGATCCGTAGCCCTCGGCGCACCGTCTACGAACGTCCACCGCCGTCCGCCGGTGCAGGTCACAGGTTTGGTGATGTCCGCCAGCGTCCACGGACGTCCGCCCCCGTTGCAGTACAACTGCAGTACGACGCCCCTCCGGTCGCGGTCACGGTACGTCGTGAGCGCCGCGTGTCCCGCCCTGGACCACAGCAGCGAGCGGCACGACACTCGATGGCAAGCCGACCCTCACTGCAGGCGCGTCCTGCGCGTCAAGGAGCGGAAGCGGCGAGGCAGTCTCTTCCTTGGGTTCACCGACTACCCAATGACAAGAGCGGCTTGCTACGGCGGTAGTCGTCCATTAATCTCCGTTGTTCGGACTGTTCGCGATCCGGGGGCATCCGCCGTCATCTCTGGGCTTGGCTGTACGCGAATGGCGGCTGTACTGGGGGAGGCAGTTGGAGTGTGAAACCGCGGTGTCTACGAAGGGAAGAAGCCAGGCTGCCGCAGCAACCGTACGTGACTGTCTGAGGGCAGGCCAACCCGTCCCAGTAGAACCAGAGCGAATGCCAAGTTGGGCTGTATTCATCGCTCCGTGGATCCGGTATGATCGATCGATGGTAGCACCTTGAGGTGCTCGCGGAGAAATATACAGGAGGCGGGGTGGGTAGACCGGACTTTGCGGCCGGGGTGAAGAACGCTCTATTTACGCTCGCCCGGGGATATTGCTATGAACCTAGTTACAGAGAGCCGGTGATGAAGTTCGTCGATGGCGAACCTCTCACAAATGTTGATGTTGCGCATATCTGTGCGTTAGAACCGAGCGGAGCCCGCTACGACCCGGCGATGTCGCTTGCCGAACGTCAGGCTTTCGGTAACCTAATACTTCTTTGTACCGTACATCATAAGGTCATCGATCGAACCCCGACCCGAGACCGGTACCCGGCCTCTCTTCTACGTGAATGGAAAAAGAAGGCAGAAGGCGACCTGGGTAATCGCCTAAAGGCGTTGTCTGCGGTCACAGAACAGCGACTGGAAAATATGATAGGTGAAGCAGTAGAAGCGACTCGCGAGGGAATTGATGCCGCCCTCGACGACATCGCTACCACGAATCAGGAAATTGCATTCGCAATTAGAGAGCTGGTTTATGAAGCCTTTGATCGACCGCAGCTTGATGTCGATGCGATCGAGTTGCTCGCCCACTCGGCCCGTATGCTTGGCGGTCTTGAGGAAAATGCAATGACGCTTCACAGTGCGGCAAAAATGCTACAAGATATAGAGAATCATGCTTATTTGCTCGACTCTGCAGCGGACAAGCTGAAAAGAGTCGATGTTGATAGCTGGTCGGAGCGTCGCCAAAATAATTTTAATGTCGCGGATCGACAGATCGATTCTGCGTCAAGGGTGCCAGTAGTCAGATATTCCAGTCCCGATCGATGGATCTATTTCAGAAATGGCGTAATTCTTGGTGGTATGCTGTTCATCTCTCTTTGGATCTTCATGGTAACCCGCAAATGATCTAGCAGCGGATTCTGGCTCAACTCTAGATTTTTGACCACTGTCAGGTTTTACAGGTAATGGTTTACGACTTCTAGATTCTTTGTGATCTAGCTGATGTCCAATCCCACGGCTGGCCCCATTTTGGGGAGAATCTTAAAAGACAGAAAGGGAGCATGCCTGAGACTCTTCAAGCGTTGACGATCGCGACCGTAGCAGTCTTGCCAGGTGCAGCTTATACGTTTACCGTTGAGAGAATTGTAGGCGCATTTGGAAGCACCGTATCGGACAGAGTTATTCGATTCATTGCCGTTAGCGCACTGTTTCATGCCGTCTTCTCCGTGCTTACTTATATAATTTATTGTGACTATATCCATACCGGCAAGCTTGCGAATGGCAAGATATCGCTTTGGCTTATTGAGATAACGAGTCTGGCATACATACTAATTCCAATCTCGTGTGGCTTGTTTGTGGGGACGGCATGGCGTAAGAACTGGAGGTGGGTAAGGATCGTCACTGGTCCTGCTCCCGCGCCTCGCGCCTGGGATCATCTATTCGCGAGAGGTCCGCAGGGGTACATCAGAATTAAGCTAAAGTCCGGAATATGGGTCGCTGGATTCTATGGACCGAGTCCAACTGGCCTCAACTCGTATGCTGCGGGCTACCCGAGTGAACCCGACTTACTAGTCTCGCGTACAATAGAAGTAAATGGTGCGACCGGTGACTTCATACTAGAAGACGGACGTCCTAAGAGTAGAAACTCGGCGTTACTTCTTCGCTGGGAAGAAATTGAGCTTCTTGAGTTTGCGGAGGTAATATGAACGATCAATTCGAAAAAATATTGACACTTGATGAAAAGAGGGGTGGCTACCCGAGCTCGGGGAAAGTTGTCAACGAGCTTCCGCCTCCTCCTCCAGGACCTGGCCCTGGTTCAGAAGGCGGATCGGGTGCTTCGTCTTCAGAACAGGGTGACTCACGATGAGCGAGTCTGAGCGAGACCTTGCGATTACAGGAGTGCCGGATGGTGTTGGTGATGCTATATTGGGTGGCGGATACCCAGCCAAGGGTGAATTAATTTTTTCCCTGCCTGATCCTCCCATTGGGACTGCCCCGGGTATGCCTGCGGAGAGCACGCCACCTGCTTCGCAGGCAACTTCTTCGGGTGAAAACCAAGCATCTCCATCCGTATCTGCCACCGATTCTCGGCCGTAATTATTCCACAAGAAGCCAGCTTAGATATTCTTTGCTTTGCTGGCTTTTGCCGCTCCCCTTGCACGCGCGCCGGGCGGCACAGAGTTCGGTAGCGCGATTTTTTGTCCGGATCCCAAGTGCGGGTCTGCGGGGTGGCGGGTCGGCGACGCGCCCGGCCCCCAGGCCGCGCGCAGGCGGTCGCGCGGCCTGGCAGCATCGAACGCTGCCACAACGGTTCCAGCGGCGGACGGCTGGCCCGCCCCGCGTACAGCCACAAGATCGACCCACGCCGTTGGCTGACCCCCACGCTCGTCGTGCCAGATCACAGCCCTGCCTGCGTCTACCGGCATCCATCACAGTTCGCCGGCGGACGCGGGCTTGACTTGTTCGGCGTCGGGGCCGGTCGCCACGTTACATGCCTACATGTCCGAGGTTCGTTGTAACGTGATCCTCCATGAGAAGATCCGGGGGCTTACGTACAACCACCCGCGTCGGAGGACATGCGGCCCTTGAGCTGATGGGATTTCGATCATGACCGACTATCATCTTGAGGTCGGAGAATCCAAGATTCGCCAATATGCAAATAGAAAGCCTATAGACGCGGTTGCGGAGCTAGTCTGGAACTCCCTGGACGCCAATGCAAAGAAGGTCCGAATAGACTTTAAAAGAACAGCAATGCAAGCTCTCGAGCGGATTCTTGTCATTGACGACGGCGACGGCATAACTCCCGAACAGGCTCGAAGCTCATTCCTAGAGTACGGCGATACATGGAAAGCATTTCGAACTCACACCAAGGGCAATCAAAGAATCCTTCACGGTAAAAAGGGCGAGGGGCGCCTTTTTGGTTTCGCCTTGGGGAGTTTCCTAACCTGGGACTCGATAGTAACGATTGATGGAAAAAACTATCGTACGAAGATCTACGCAGAAACATCGCGCCCTACGCATTGGCGCATCGACGAGCCTGTTGCGACCTCCGATCCTACAGGGACCACTGTCACAATTCTGGTGCCACAGGGGAAAAGGCTGGGGTCCCTTGAAGTGCCAGAAGCTAGATCTAACCTCACGGCGCGCCTTGCTTTCTACTTGAGAGCCTACAACTTTGTCTCTGTCATCTACGATGGCAAGGAACTCGACGTCGAGTCGATAATTAGCGAGATCGTTGATCTGCAGATCGACTTGCCCTCTGAGTACGCGGAAGATTCTCGACCCCCATTCGTGACGTTTGTAGAGTGGAAAGAGCGAACGCGCAACCGTAAGCTGCTGGTCTGCAACGCAGATGGAATCGCACTCGCCGAACACGGGCAGGACTGGACCGAGCCAGTTGTTTCTTTCACTCCCTATCTAAGATCGGATCGATTCAATAATCAGAGCAGCGAAGAACTTCACCTTCTGGAGATGAGTCATTCACCGCTTCTCTACGCTGCGGAGAAGGCGATACGGAAGCATCTTTCTAAACGACACAAAGAAATTTCAGGCCAGGTCGTACAGCAGTTGAAGGACGAGGGGATTTACCCCTACATCGGGGCTGCTAGGGACGCTACAGAAGTCGTAGAACGGCAGACTTTCGACTTAGTAGTAACTGTTGCCAGGTCGGCCTTGCCTGGAAAGGGTGATCCGCGAAAGCTGTCCGTAAACCTAATTAGGTCCGCACTAGAGAGCAACCCTGGTTCTCTCCATGACATACTAGAAAAGGTCTTGTCGCTCACCCAGGAGGAGCGGGACCACCTTTCGCACCTCCTGGAACAAACGGAACTGACAAACGTAATTAGCGCAGCAACAACTGTCACAAATCGGCTGAACTTTATTGGTGGGCTTCGTAAGATCTTCGCAGATAGAGATGCAAGAGTCGAGCTACGCGAGGTAGACCAGCTTCATCCGATGGTAGCGCGCAACCTTTGGCTGTTCGGCGAAGAATGGACACTCGCTCGTTCGGAGATAGGATTGACGTCTGCACTGGCCTCGCACTTGCATCTTTTAGGCGACGAGATTGTACTTGAAGCAAACCTAAAGACAGTCCGGCGAGAGGATGGACGCACAGGCCGCGTAGACATTCTTCTTTATCGTGGCATCGGGGACGAGCGTCAGAACGAACGGCTTATCGTGGAGCTGAAGCGGCCGTCACTGCCTGTTGGAAAGGAAGAACTCTATCAGATTAAATCATACGCTCGTGCGATCGTAGAAGATCCACAGTTCCGAGGTACTGCATGCAAATGGAAATTCGTACTTGTCACCTATGACACTCACACGGAGATTCGCCGAGATATCAGGCAGGTAGGGAAAGCGCCGGGCCTTGCCGACGATCAGGACGAGTACCAGGTTTGGGTGAAGACATGGGGAGAAATCTTTGACGAGACCGAGCGGAAACTGTGGTTCTTCCGGGAGCAGTTGAAGTTCGAAGCTACCGACGACAGAGTTACGCAATACCTTCGCAATAGCTACGATAAGTACATTCCCGAGAGTCTACGCGGGGCAGAAACGGCTTCCTCGGCCCGAACCGAGGAGTGAGCCGAGGATGACCTTGCCGCACGTGGTGCGGGGTGGCGACGCGCCGGCGAGCATGGCGCGTCAGCGCCACGCGCAGCCGTCGCGCGGCGCGGCCCACGTCACGCGCTTGATCTCTAAATCGAGGGATTCGGCAACGTGCAGGCTTACTGGGTGGTGTCGTGGTGCTGGCGCCAGCGTGTGCAGTTGGTGAGGTAGGCGGGTAGGTGCTGCTCGGCGAAGGTGTCCGGGTTCCATACGGTGGGTTCGACGGTGGTGGGGTCGTTGGTGGCGTAGGTCCAGGCGTGGTCGGGCTGGTGGTCGGGGATTGTGACTCGGGTGAGGGTGTAGAAGTCGGCTTCGAACGCGTCGAGGGTGTGCCATTCGGCGGCGGTGAGGTCGTCGAGGAGTTGTCCGGACGCGGTCGCGTCGGGGTCGGGGATGAGGGCGGGGTAGACCCGTCCGGGGAGAGCTGCGACACGCCATCCGGGGACGATGGTGGATGTGCGGTGGGGGTCGCGGTCGATGAGGGTGTGGACCACGTCAGGGAACAGGAGTGTTCCGTAGACGAACAGGGGTGCCGGGTCCGCCGGGAGGGGGGCCAGCCGGCCAGAGGTCGGCAAGGTCGGTCGGGGTGAGGGGTTGTTGGTAGGCGGCATGGAAGACCTTTCCTACGGTGGTGGTGTCGGCGGTGTCGGCGAGGGTGACGAACCAGTCGATCCCGGCCGGGTAGGACCACAGGTAGGAGCGCAGGAGCGGGTCTGCGCCGCGGTCGGTGAGGATGTCGGCAATCTGGGTGTCGTCCCAGAACGGCACCCGGACGCGGGCGTGCGCGGCACAGCCGGCGACGGTAACCCCGGTGTTGATGGCCTGGTGCAGTTCGGCGCGGACGAGCTGAAGGTAGTGGTCGAGACGGACCCGGGCGATGAGCGGTTCGTCGGCGGCGGCGACGAACAGGGGGAGGGCTTGGGCGAGTCCTTCGAGCAGGATTTGATGGGGTGCGTGGACGGACAGCAGCCGCACCCACGGCACGTCATTACCGGCGCAGTGTGCGGCGTAGCTGGCGCTTTGGAGGGCGTGGCCGAGGATTTCATGCAACGCGAACTGGCGGATGCGGACCTGGGTGAAGGTGGCGTTGCGGAGGTTGAACCGTAGCCGTACGTTCTGGCCGGCGCCGTCGAGCCAGTACGACCAGTAGGCGTCCACATCCACCGTTTCGATGGCCAGCGTGTACGGTGCGGCGCTGCCCACGAGGGTGCGCACGGCGGGTTCGGCGTTGGTGGCGGCGGCGCGGATGAGCTCGGGGGCGTCGACCGGATCGACCGGGATTTCGGCGGCGGTCAGATCGGCGCCGGTATTCGGCCCCCACCCGATGCCGAGGGTGGCGAGGCTGGTGCGGGCGCGGTCCCCCACGGCGGTGACGTACTCGTCGGGCCATCCTGCGGCCGGGCATCCCTGCGTGCGGGTGACGTAGCTGTCCAGGTCGGTGCGGACGCCTAGCAGGGCGTCCAGGTAGGCGAGGTGGGCGGCTGTCCGCTGGCTGAGCGCCGGGTTGTCCTCGGCCAGGGCGCGGCGGTGCAGGTCGGTCAGGCGGGCATGGACGTCTAGGCGGTTGCCGGCCGGGGTGACCGGTTCGCCGGTGGGGGCGCAGTCGTAGTCGATGATCGCGGGTGCGCCGCGGGTCTGTTCGTAGGCGTCCCAGGCCCGCAGGACGGTTTCGATGTCGTCACGCAGGGGCACGGGTGACATCCCAGCGGAGGGTGACGGCCTGGCCGGGGCCGAGATCGCGACGGACCAGCTCGATGATGATGTCCGTGCCGTCGCTGGTGACGGTCAGGCTGTCGGTGGCGGTGACCTCGTAGCCGTCGGCGTATTCCTCGGCGGCGGTGCAGCGGGTGAGACTGGCCGCGCCGCGGTGACGCAACCGGATCGTCAGGATGCCGGTGGGACGGGTGATGGACTGCCGCCAGTAGTGATCGGAGACGAACTGTCCGCCTTCGCAGGTGTAGCCGACGGACGCCGAGGCACCGGGCTGGATCGCGGGGAAGATCTGACAGGCAAACTTGGCCATCGACGGGGTGTCGTGGATCCGCTGGATGATGACGTTGTGCCCGTCGCTGGGCAGCGCGGTGAGGGCCAGCGGGCCGCGGGTGTTCTCGAACCACAGCTCGCGGGCCAGGCGGGTCAGCGGCCGCGGGCCGGGGTTGAACAGGTCGTGGCGGTAGGTGATCGTCGCCCAGCCGTCCACGGCGATGTCGAGATCGACGGTCAGGCTGTGGTCCTCGGCGCCCCGCGGAGGCTCGTCACCCGACGGCGCGGCGGGTGGCGTCTCGTGAACGGGCGCGGACACTGCGGGCGGCTGAGCGGGGACCGTACCGGTTGACGTGACCTCTTCCCACGGGCGGGGGGCCAGGCGCAGGGCGGCGCCGGGGATGCGCAGGGCGTCGGCGATGCGTTCGATCAGGTCGATGGAGACGATGCGTTCCTGCCCGCGCATGATCCGGCTGACCCGGCTTTGAGTGAGCCCGTCGACCGGGGAGGCGATGCGGTCCTGACTGGCGCCGTCGTACTTCTTCAACAGCCGGAAGATGGTGGCGAAGTCGCGGGCGTGCAGCGCCGCGCGCATGTCGTCCCGGTCGAGTAACTGCGGGGAGACGGTGTAGGGGCCGGTGGTGGACGGCATCTCGCCTTCTGTTGGTGGAGCCGACAGCCGGGGTCAGCGGTGTGCAGGACGGCATGCTGACAGTAGCGCGTCCATGCCAGGTTGGTATGGCACCGGTGCGGCATTCCGCCGGTTGTGTACCGGTCACCAACCGCCTTCCTGCGGCTATCCGGCCGGACGGATCACACCGACGCCGTATGCGGACTTGGCGTTTCGCGGGTGGCATGCCGGCGGTGAGCCTGGTGTCCAACCGGTCCGGTTCCGCGTCGAGTGCGTCGTCTCCGCGGGGCCGGGCCGGCGTCCAGAAGCCGACGATGGGATGGGACGGTGGAGCCGGTGACGACGGCCGAGGCGGGCACGGTGGACGGCGGGCGGGATGGGCGGGTACCCCTGCTGTACGGGGTGATCCGCTTCGAACCGGGAGGGGAACGACGGGTCCGCGACACGACGATCACGTTTGATTCTCCCGGGTCGGCGGAGCTGTTCGCCATCGAGCAGGGCTGGCACGACTATCAGGTCACGCCGCTGTTCTTCTTCGTCGACGCCGTGACGCCCCCGGCGGGTAGCCGGATGCTGCTGGATGCGGCGCTGGCACGGGCGGCACGGCGGNGGCGGGCGGGTGGCCGCCGGTGAGCAGGACGCGGCGGGCGGCCGGAGCGGGCGAGTATGCGGTGACGGTCCCACCGGCGGCGCGTCCGGCGGACCTGCTGCGGATGTGGGCGACGCTGCCGGACGATGTGCGGTTCGTGGAGGCGTTCGGGGACGTTGAGGTGACCTTGCTGTTCCAGCCGGTCCAGCCGGTCCAGCCGGTGGACGGTCCGCGGTCCTGCCGGGAGGTACCGGATGCGGCTGGTGGGGCGGTCCTCGGGCTGCCCGAGGACACGCCGCGGGCGGCGGCGTGGATGACCTCGGGTGAGCGGACGGCGTACTGGGCCGGGCGGGTTGAGGCGTTGGCCGCGGTCCGCCGCGCGTTGGCGGTGGTGCTGGTGCCACCGGCCGCACCGGACTGATCGGATGCGGTAGAGGCGGCCGTCAGGCCGTATGGCACAGAGGGGCTGAGCCCGGGACACGGGAGAGAGCGTGTCCGCCGGGATCAGCCCCTTTTACGCGTTCTCGGAGGCGGTGTCGCGTTCACCGATGATCTGTTCGACGGTTTCCAGTCGGCGGTCGATGTCGATGAGACGGTCCTCGATCCTGCGCAGGGTGCTGGTGACCGGCTCGTCGGCGCTACCGGGCGTGCCGGGCGGCTGGCCGGTAAGCAGCACGGTTATCAGGTAGTCGTCGGGCCAGTCGAGCGCGCGGGCGAGCGCGGTCAACGTCTTGTTCTGGAACCGGCGTCCGGTGCCGTGCTGGACGAGCCGGACCGTGGACACCGACACCCCGGACGCTTCGGCGAGCTGCTGTTGGCCGATGCGGCGGGCGGCCATCCGGGCGTTGAGTGCCGCCGCGACGGCGGCCCAGTCCTCGCCGTCGACCGGTCGACGGGCGGTATAGACCCGAGAGGTATTCCGGTCAGTCATGGCCCGCATATTAGCGGGATAGCAAGCGAGATTTCGACGGAACCCCGGTGTCATACCAGGTCGGTATGAACAAGTGGCTTTCGCATCGCCGGTCAGACTGATTCGGTATGGCTCTTATACTGGGGGCGCATACGCCGGTTGTATACGGGTTGAGTAGCGGTTGCCAAGTGGTCCACTGTGTATCTCGGCAGGCCGGGCGGTCACCCACGACAACCCGGCAGGAAGGCGAGAGGCAGACGACGATGGCGATACCGCGACGGATTCCCGTGGCGTTCGCGGCCGTGTTCCCCCACGGCGCGTACGTGCTCGGGGTGGAACCGGCCAGCGACTATGAGAAGAGCAAGGCGGGCATCCTGGATGCGCAGGAGCGGGACAAGGACACCGGCGAGTTGGTGTGGGTGGCACGGGTGGTGGACGCGGATCCCAAGGCGCGTGCGGGGTCGGCGGAAGTGAAGGTGAAGATCTCATCTCCTGTCCGGCCGGTGCCCCCGGAGCCGATGCCGGGCACGCCGTTCCGGCCGGTGGAGTTCGACGGGCTGACGCTCACACCGTGGGTGAGCACGAACGGTACCCAGCCGCGGCAGGAATTCGCGTTGCGGGCAACCGGCATGCGACCGGTCCGGACAACGGCCGGTGGGCGGGGCTCGACGGGGGCGGCGGCATGAAACGATCCCAGGAGCGTTCGACGTCGATTGTCTCCCTGCACGTCGGGCCGGACGCGTCGGTGACATGCCGTTCCCACGACCACCGGCCACCGTTCCTCATGCTGCGTGTCGGTGGAACCTCGGTGAACCTCACTACCGCGGGCCGGGCGGTGACCCGCACTCATATCGCGTTCGCATATGCACTGCGAGATGCCGTGAACGATTTCCTCATCGAATGCGAAGCGCTCCGTCTGCCGGACGACTCCGAAACATTCGGTGATGGCCCGGCGATAGCGGCCTGATCCGCGGTCTTCTTCTCGACGGTCCGGGACGGCTGTAGAACGCGGCTGGCCAGCCTCCCGGACCTCGGTCTTCTCTTTTCTTCTGATGCAGGGTGGGTGTGATCTGTCATGGCCAGAATCAACGGCTCCCGGCCGTTTCCCGAAATACCGACCCGGCATCCGAAAGTCGACGTGCCGCTGTGGGTGGTGCTGGTCGGGCTGGCCGGGCGGATATGCGCCCGGCTGGTGCTCTTTGTGCTGCGGCATCCGGTGCTGGTGGGTCTGTTGCTGACGGTGGCGATGATCCGGGACCGGTGGGGGCTGGCCGGGTTGGGCCTGGTGCTCCTCGCCGTCGTGGTGCTGGCGGTGGGGTGGCGGCTGGCGCACCGCCGGTCGTTCGCCTGGCTGGCCCGCTGGCTGCGTGGCCGGCTGCGGCTGCTCATCGTCTACCGGTGGCGGTGGCGGCCGGTGATGGTGCACACCGGGCTGGCGATCCGCATTCCGGTGTCCAACGGTGACCGGGTCGCCTTCGCCGAGACCTTCCCCCGCATCCGGCAGGTCCGTTCCGACCGGTGGGCCGACCGGCTACGGGTCGAACTGCTCTACGGGCAGACCCCGCAGCAGTGGGCGGAGCAGGCCGAGGCGTTGCGGCAGGCGTTCCGCGCGCAGGCATGCCGGGTCCGCCCGGATACCCGGGTGGGGTACATCTGGCTGGACTTCACCCACCGTGACCCGCTCGCTGACCTCGTTCCCCCGGCCGATCTCGACGGCCCCGACGCGGACGACGATGGCGGAGACGGTGACGGTTGGGATGACGACGCTCCGGTGGACCTGGCCGGGATTCCAGTGGGCCGGCGGGAGGACGGCCAACTCTGGCGGTTGCCGGTGCGCGGTGCGCATGTGCTGGTGGCCGGGGCGACCGGGGCGGGTAAGGGGTCGGTGCTCTGGTCGACGATCCGTGGGCTTGGCCCGGCGGTGCGTGCCGGGCTGGTCGAACTGTGGGTAGCCGACCCGAAGGGCGGGATGGAGCTGGCGTTCGGCCGGGGCATGTTTACCCGGTTCGCCACCGACACGGCCGGCATCGCCGACCTGCTCGATGACGCGGTATCGGTCATGCGGGAGCGGGCCGGACGGTTGCGCGGGGTTACCCGGCTGCATACCCCGACCGTGGACGAACCGCTGATCGTCGTGATCGTCGATGAGCTCGCCGCGTTGACTGCCTATGTCACCGACCGGGAGCTGAAGCGGCGGTTGTCCGCCTCGTTGCCGCTGTTGCTGTCGCAGGGCCGGGCGCCCGGGGTGGTGATGATCGGGGCTGTGCAGGACCCGCGTAAGGAGGTGCTGCCGTTTCGGGATCTGTTCCCGGTGCGGGTGGCGTTGCGGCTGACCGAAGCCGACCAGGTAGATCTTGTTCTCGGGGACGGCACCCGGGATCGCGGGGCACGGGCGGAGGAGATCCCCGAGGGGCTGCCCGGGGTCGGCTATGTGCTCGCCGACGGGCAGGCCGACCCGGTGCGGGTGCGGGCCGCCTGGATCGACGACGCCGAGATCTCCCGGATGGCGCACCGCTACCAACCACCGGTCACCGGTGCGACGTTCGACTTCGATGATCGCGACGGGGGTTGGACCCCGGACATCAACGGCTGGGCGGCATGACCGAACCGGATCGCTACGCCCCGGTGTACGTGCTGCCGGTCTGCTCCTGGTGCCGGCATCTGTGGGTGGCACACCGGGGCGATGCCGGTTGCCGGGCGCCGGTCGGGCGGGGGCGGGTGTGTGGCTGCCGGGAACCGCCCCCCGACGATCCCGACGGCGGCGGCCAGGAGCACGACGAGCACGGACAGGAGGAACAGGCAGCGTGACCGAGTCGAGCACTGAGCCTNGAAAATCGACACCGTCACCGGGGAGAGCGAAACCGTCCCGGTGCCGTGCGGGGCCACGTTGGCATCGAAGTGCCCGCCGTGCGCGGACCGGGCACGCAAGCTGCGGATGGCGCAGTGCAAGGCCGGTTGGCACCTCGACGACGAACCGCTCCCCGACCCGGACCCGCCCGGCGACGACGCGAAAACCCTTGTCCAGCTCCGCGCCGATCTCGAAGCCGTCCGCGTCGACGCGGTCACCGGCCACGACGTGGAGCAGGTCACCGAGGTGGATGATCTGATCTCGCAGGTCGACGCCGCGTTGACCGACCTCGGTGTCCGTGGGAAGACCGCCCCGGATACTCGGGATCGGCCCCGGCGGACCCGGTCGACGAAACGGCGGCAGGATGCCCCGGACATGCCCCGGCTGCCGGTGGAGCGGCGCACCGTGGGGCGGACGTTCACCGCGGCGGACGGCACGGTGTGGCGGCCGTCGATGTTCCTGACGTTGACCTGCGACTCGTACGGGCGGGTGACCAGCGACGGCACGCCGGTGGATCCGGAGNGGCCGTCGATGTTCCTGACGTTGACCTGCGACAGCTACGGCCGGGTGACCAGCGACGGCACCCCGGTGGACCCGACGTCGNCAGAACCTCCGCCGCGCGGTCGGCTGGGACGTCCAATACTTTGCCTGCCTGGAACCGCAACGCCGGNCTGCACGCGGCGATCCGCGGCACGATCCCACGGGTGCTGCTGCGGCAGGTGGCGGCGGCGACGTACCACCAGGTGTGGTGGCCGGCATGTGACCGGCCGGTCTACGCCCCGGGCCGGCTACCGGTCTGGGAGGAGCGGGCCGGCAGCTACGTCGACCCGGACACCGGGGCACCGCTGCCGACCTGGGATGCGGCGCTGGACGCGCTCGGGGAGGATGCCGAACCCGCGCACGTGGTCCGGTTCGGGGTGCAGGTCCGCGCGGACGGGGTGACCGCGAACAACGCGAATACCGGCCGGCTGATCGGCTACCTGACGAAATATTTGACCAAGAGTCTGGACGCCTGCCACGCGGCGACCAGCGACGCGCAGCGACAGCATGTGGACCGGCTCGCCGACGCGCTGCGGTACGAACCGTGCTCGCCGACATGCGCGAACTGGCTGCTCTACGCCGTCCAGCCGAAAAACCCACGGGCCGGGCTGGTACCGGGACGGTGCCGGGGCAAGGCCCACCGGCGCGAAACCCTCGGCTTCGGCGGCCGACGGGTGCTCGTCAGCCGGAAGTGGTCGGGCAAGACGCTGACCGATCACAAGGCCGATCGGGTCGTCTGGATCCGCGAACAGCTCGAAGCGCTCGGCCAGGTTGCCACCGGCCCGGCGACCGCGACTGGTGCTGACCCGGCGCGGACGGTGTGGACGCTGCTCCGGCCCGGTGATCCAGCCGTCCCACGCCGGGAACATCTGCTGCTGCGTGCGGTCGCGGACCGCCATCGGTGGCGCGCTCAACTGGACGCGGCGCGGGCAGCGCGCGGACATCCCGACCCGATTTCGGCAGCCGACCCCGGCATGCCCCGCGCGGCCTGAGTCCTCGATCTGACGACTACCGGAGAGGAACCGTGCACAAGCTTCTTCTCACCCCGGCCGAGGCGGCGGCTGAGCTGCGGGTGAGCCGCGCGAAGCTCTATCAGTTGATGAAGGCGGGGTTGATCGACTCTGTGTTGATCGACCGGTCGCGGCGGATACCGCGGGCGGCGCTCGTCACCTATGTTGATCGGCTTCGCGGGCGTGATGGCGATGAGAAAGCAGCGTGAGTCAGTGACGGCGCGGGCTCCACCGCGGTCACTCGCGGTCGTCGCCGGTCGTGTCGGGTCGGTGTTCGGCAATCCAGCGCTCGATGTCCGCGGTTTCCCAGATCCGGCCGGCGGCGAGTTCGGCAACGGGCTTCGGGAACGTCGGGTCCTGCGCAAGCTGGCTCACGCGCTGACGGCTGATCCCGAGTCGTTTTCCGATCTCCGCGGCGCCCATGAGGTGATGCACGACAGAAGATTACTTGACGGTTGCCTAGTTCATCCCGCAGACTCGACGCGAGCTAGGCAACCGTCAAGAGGACGGCGGTCCCGGTGGGTGCGGGAACACCACACCGGGACCTTGATCCCGACCCTTCACGTCAAGGGAGCGAGACCCATGCCCATCATTCCGCCTGCCCACGGCCCATGGCGCACCCCGTCCGGCCAACCGCCGTTCGTGACCGTTCGGCGGTCTCACACTGGCGACTGGGAAGTAACCGTCCGGCCGGGCGCAGACCCGGTCGACGTGAGCTCGGCGCTCGTCGCGCTGCCGGTGGACACCGTGTTCACCGAAGCTCTCGGGGACGTGGACATTATCCTGATCTTCCGGATGATTCCCGGATCACCGGCGCTGCTGCCAAAGGGAATCGGGAACCCGCCGGTTATTCCGGCCATGCGCTGACCCGCGCGGTTCTTTTCCCCATTTCTTTCCTGTTCCTCTGGTAGGCGTCTTTCCTGTCGGGGAGCCGGACGGGTCCAGGGTCGGCGTAGCCGATCACGTAGTGACGCGTCAGCGCCCTGGATAGTGACGCGTAGCGCCCTGGACGCGGCCGGTTCCCCGGCAGACCCTCCCACGCCCAGAGGAACGGGCCATCTACGCCACGGGACGTGAATACACGGCGTTTTCTAGCGCTTCTTCCGTGTCCTTTCTTTTCTTCTCTGTTTCGTTTTCCGGCAAGGAGTGATCTTTCGTGTTGCCTGAACCCGACGACGGACCGCGGACGGTGTCCGTGATCGCAGCTCTGCATGAGCATCTCGACCGCGCCAACCGTGGTCAGGGCCGCTGGTTCGAGGACTCGACCGGGCACGAGGTGTTCGCCTGCGACATGGGCGACAGCCGGTACGGCTGCCCGTGGTGTGACCGGATCGCCTGGCCGGACGGCAACCCGTTGGACGGTGCCTGATGGCCGCAGGGAAGGGAAGCCGGAGAGGGAACAACGAGGGGTCGGCGTACCGGTACCGCAACGGCTGGGCCGGTCAGGTCAGCATGCCGGACGGCACGCGCAAGACCGTCTACGGCAGGACGAGAGACGCTGTCCTCGATGAAATCAAGAAGGTGCGCCGGGCTATTGATGACGGCGTGCCGGTGGTCACCACCCGGATGACGGTCGGGGAGTACCTCGAACAATGGGTAACGGTGGTGCTGCCCTCCCGGGTGGTGGCGGGCACATTGGCGGAATCAACCGCTGAATCGTATGAGCTGCTCGTCCGGCTCCACATCATCCCGGTACTGGGCCGTCACGAACTGCGGAAGCTGTCGACAGCGCATGTCCGGCAGTGGATGACGGCGAAGCTCACTGAACCGTCCGCGGCCGGTGTCGCCGCTCGTCGGCGGCGGGAGGAGGAGAAGGCACGCCGGGCCGCGGAGAAGGAAGCGCAGAAGCAGGTTGTCGGGACCGATCGGCCACAGCGACCACGTGGGCGCAAGCCTGGAAAGCCGAAGCGGGTTCAGACCCCTGAACCGAAGCCGATCAAACCGCTGTCGGCGCGCAGCGTTCGTTACCTGCTGACGATCCTGCGGCTGGCGTTGAAGGATGCCGTCCGGGAGGAACTGTTGGTCCGTAACGTCGCGGACCTGGTCCAGCCGCCGCGCAAGGACGATGCGCCGGTACGGGCGCTGACCGAGGCGGAAGCGGGCCGGGTGCTGGCGGTGGCGCTCGTCGATCGGCTCGCCGCGCTGTGGATGATCATGTTGGCGCTGGGCCTGCGCAAGGGGGAGGCGCTCGGGCTGCGCTGGGATGTCGTCGATCTGGACGCGGGCACGGTCCAGATTCGCCGCAAGCAGCGGCGGCGCCTTGTCGGCGTCGATCCGGACACGGGCCGGAAGCGGTGGGAGCTGGTCGAGGATGACCAGTTGAAGACCAAGGGGTCGAAGGCGACCCTTGCTCTGCCGGAGATGGTCGTTGTCGTGCTCCGCGAGCACAAGGCGCGGCAGAGCGCGGCGAAAGAGGCGGCGAAGGTCTGGCACGATGACGGCCTGGTGTTCACCACGGCCACCGGCCGCGGGATCCAGCCGCGGAACGTCAACCGCTGGTGGGACAAGGTCTGTGCGGATGCGGGCGTCCGCCGGACTCGTGTTCATGATCTCAGGCACACATCGGCCACGCTCCTTTTCCGTGCCGGAGTGGACCTCAACGAGATCCGGGCGTTGCTCCGCCACACGCGCATTGCCACCACGGCGGACATTTACATCGATGTCCTCGAAGACGTCCGGCGTGGGACGGCGGCGAGCATGGATACCATCCTTGACCGGCTGTTCCCGCCCACCCGGCCGGATGCTACGGAAAGTGACGATGATGCGGGTGGTGTCGGAGTGTCTGAGAGCTGATCGTTTCCAATTGCAGTACAAACTGCAGTACTAGAGATCAAAAAAGACCAGAGCCCCGCGCCGTGTGATCGGCTGCGGGGCTCTGACCTGCCTCAACCAGCGTGCGCTCGGAGGGACTCGAACCCCCAACCTCTTGATCCGTAGTCAAGTGCTCTATCCGTTGAGCTACGAGCGCCTGTCGGGCCACCGTGGCGGACCGACTGAGCAAGAGTACAGCATCGGCCCGCGATCTCCGAACGGGCGTCAGTGCGGCGGTAGCTGGTGCAGCACGACGTCGTCCAGGTGGCCGTTGGTGATCGACGCCGTCATGAACGTGTGGTGTGGCTGGCGGCGGCGGTCCGTCGGGGAGCCGGGGTTGAGCAGCCGGACTGGTCCGCCGCCGTCCGGCCGTTCGACCGTGGCGTCCCAGGGGATGTGCGAGTGGCCGAAGACGACCAGGTCGGCGTCGGGGTAGCGGAGGCTGATCCGCTGGTTCCGGTTGGTGGCTGTTCCGGTCTCGTGCACGACCACAGTCCGGACCCCGTCGAGATCGGCACGTGCCACCTCCGGTAGCAGCTTGCGGATCTCGGGTCCATCGTTGTTGCCGAAGCAGCCGATCAGGTGCGGAGCCCTGGCCCGAAGCTGCTCCACCAGGGCCACGTCGATCCAGTCGCCGGAATGGACCACTATGTCCACGTCGTCGACCGCTGCCCACACCGGGGCCGGTAGGTCTCGGGCACGCGCCGGCACGTGCGTGTCGGCCAGCAGGACGAGCCTCATCCATCAAGTTTGCCTCGACGGCTTCGGTGGAGAGCGGGTTGTCGGCGCGAAAATGCTGCGGGGCGGCAACGGGCTGTCGATATATGGATCATGAAGGGCTGTTGCGCTCCGGCCGGACAGGCAGGAATCGGAAGGTACGCTTCCTGTGGTGTCTGGACAGCCGTTACCAGAGATGTCACCACCGGGCGGCGTCCTGCCCCGGGCGGCTCGGGTCGCAACAGCGGCCGGCCTTTTCGTTCACGCCTTTGTCTTCGCGGCCTGGGTTCCTCGTATCCCTGAAGTGAAAGCGTCGCTTGCGCTGAGTGAGGGCGAGCTTGGGTTGGCGTTACTTGGAGCGCCGGCCGGCGCAGTTCTGATCATGTGGGCCATTGGTCTTCTCGTCGGGCGTGTCGGCAGTATTCCTGTGATCCGGGTCAGCCTTGTCGTGTACTGCGCCGCCGGGGTACTCATCGCTGGTGCTGGCAGCCTGCCCATGCTGTTTGTGCTGCTCGCGTTCTGGGGGGCCAGCGGCAGTGGGCTCGACGTCGCGGTCAACGCTCAGGCCACCGAGGTGGAACGACGCTACGGGCGTCCGATCATGTCGGGGCTGCACGCGGCGTGGACGGCTGGTGCGCTTGTCGGAGCCGCTCTGGGGGCGGCAGGAGCAGCCATGGAGACGTCGCTCGGCTGGCAGCTTGCTGGCGTCGGCGTGCTCGGACTCGCTATCGGCCTTCCGTCAACCCTGATGATGTTGCCGCGCGACGCGTCCGCTCCTGGCGACATGCTGAGCGCGCGTCACACGTCCGTGATGGACATGGGGAGCATGGATACGAGGAGCATGGATACGGGGAGTTCGGTAGAGAGGGGAAATACCGCCGGCGTCGTGGGTATCGGTGACATAGCAGGCACAGATGTCGCTGTCAGCGACAGGGCTGTCGGTGACACGACCGGCTGGAACGCCGGAAATGCTACGGATGCGGCTGTCGACGTCATAATGGCCGAGCCCGCGATGCCAATTCGCGATTGTGACTGTCCGGTATTTCCCGTGTCGGCTCCGGTCTCTTTTCTCGATGATGTCGAGGAGCGTGAGAAAAACCAGCCGGCCAAGAAGAACGAGGATTTCGAGAAGGGGGCCGACGAGAGCAGGGACGCCGAGAAAACCGAGGGATCCGGAGCGGCCGGCGCGACCGCGGGCAGGACGCCCAGGGTGGCGTCCGATTCGCCTGGATCGCGGTGTTCCCGTGGTTTTCAACGTGGTTTGAACATCCGTCGTGGTGCTGGTCGTCCACTTGGCACGCTCTGTTTCATCTGCCTGTCGAGTTTCCTGTGTGAGGGTGTGGCCGCGGACTGGAGTGCTCTCTACCTGCGGGATGTGACGGGTGCGTCCGCGGATGTCGCGGGCATCGGCTTCGTTCTGTTCACCGGGACGATGCTGGTCGGGCGACTGGCGGGTGACAGGGTGACGGTCGCTGTCGGAGCCGCCCGCCTGGTCCGGGTTTCGGCCGGGATCACGAGTGTCGTGTTCCTCTCCGCACTGGCCGTCGCCGGTACCAGTATCGGTATTTTTGGCGGGATCATAGGTTTTGGCATCATTGGTGTCGGAATGGCATGCGTCGTCCCGTCGACGATATCGGCGGCGGGACGACTTGGAACTCGTGCTTCCGCTCCGTCTCCGTCCGCTGGCGCCACTGTTGCCAGGGTCATGAGCTTTGGATATGTCGGCTGGTTGATAGGCCCACCGATCGTCGGAGGGCTTGCGGAAATGATCAGCCTGCGCGCCGCCATGATCGTTGTGGTTGTTCTCGCCGCAACGGTGGCGATCCTCGCGCCTGCTTTGTCCGTTCCGCCCGTCCGGTCTCGGTGATGGCCCTGTCGCGGACGTGTTGACGGCCGGTGGATACCTGGCTGATTTTTGACTGGAAGGCAGGTCGGGCTGGTCCGGTCGGGTACTCTCCGCTCGTGATGGGGGTTGGCGAGAGGGGAGCCGGTGCTGGCGCCACTGGCTGCTGACGATCCGCGTTCCGTCGGGCCCTACCGGCTGTACGGCCGTCTCGGCGAAGGCGGTATGGGAGTCGTCTATCAGGCTTTCGCTCCGGACGACACGCCTGTCGCGATCAAGCTTCCGCATCTGAACGTGGCGGCTGATCCCGAATTCCGAGCTCGTTTCCGTCAGGAGGTCACCGCTGCTCGGCGGGTTCGTGGCGCTTTCGTGGCCGAGGTCCTCGACGCTGACGTGGACGCCCCCCGCCCCTGGATGGCGACCGCCTACGTCGACGGGGTGAGCCTGGCGGACGCGGTACGCCGTCGTGGCCGTCTGGACGGCCCGACATTGATGAGCCTTGCCGTTGGTCTTGCCGAGGCACTGGTCGTCATCCACGCGGCTGGTGTGGTGCATCGCGATCTCAAACCTGCGAACATCATCATGGACTGGGACGGGCCGAAGGTCATCGATTTCGGTATCGCCCGACTCTCGGACGCCACCATGAACACGAGAACCGGCTTCAGTATCGGGACCGTTGCCTGGATGGCTCCCGAGCAGCTTTCCGGAGAGCGGGCCGGGCCTGCCGCCGACATCTTCGCCTGGGGTGCCTGCGTCGCGTTCGCTGCGACGGGCCGGCATCCGTTCGCGGCAGCGACGCCGGCGGCGTCGATGGCCCGGGTCCTGGGAGACGCTCCTGATCTCGAAGGAGTTCCGGAGCCGTTCGCCTCCGTGGTCGCCCGGGCGCTGGCGAAATCGCCGGCCCAGCGTTGCGCCGCCGTGGATGCGGTGGCCAGCCTCACCGGACGGCAGATATACGGCGTCACAGATGCCGAACGGGTCGCCACCCGTGTCTCTCGCGGCGGCCTTGGCCTGGATGACGCGTTGGCAGGTGGTCCGTTCGGGCCGCCTCAGCCATCCGCTGGCCGAGGTCAGGAACCCGGCTGGCCGGGGTGGCAGACGCCACCGCCACCGCCTGAAACGGGCCGCACTCGGGTCGGACCTCCGCTCCCACCGTGGGAGGCCGAGGAGCAGCCCGTCCAGGGCGGTCTCCGGGATGCGCAGCCCCCATCGCAGCCTCCGCCGTCCGCAGCGGACCGGCACGGGATCCTCACCCCGCCCGGGCCACCCCAGCAGGGACGGTTCGGCCGTTCGTCGCCCATGCCGGTACCAGTTCTGGCGGTTCTGCTGGCAGCGGCTGTGCTTACGGCCATCCCTCTGATCTCGCGGGCCAGCACCGCGCGGACACCGACGATTATCGGTGGTTACGACATATGGGACGTTTTCGGGGAGCTCACGGTGGCGTTCCTTGCGCTGCCGGTGATGCTTGCCGGTCTGGTGGTCGGAAACCGCTGGGGCGCCTGGCGTGATTTCGCGGCCGGGTGTGTGGTCGGTCTGTCCGTCATGTCGATCGCGGAGCTCAGCTTCGCCCAGGAGGAGTTCGGCTCCTCGCCCGATGTCGGCGGATGGTTGATCGTAACGGGCGCCGCCGCGGCCCTGGTCGTCGTTCTGGGCTGGCGGGGCTGGACCGCCGGCTGGACCTTCGGCCGGTGGGCCGTCTTCTGCCTGCTCGTCGGTGGTATGGGCATCGCCGTGTTCGTCTCCGCGGAGCTGCGTTGGAAGGCCTACGTCCTCGCCGAGCAGCCGAGCCTGGTCGGAACGTCTGTGATCGGTGGCGTGCTGTTTCTCGCCACGTTGTTCGCGCAGCCCCGCAGCGTCACGCTCTTCACCGCGGTGATTGTGGTCGGACTCTGCGCGTTCGAGATGTTTCATCCGGACCTCTACGTTTATGCGGTCGACAATTTTGCGGTGCTGATCGGACTGTTGGCTCTCGGTCTTCTCGGCGATCGTTGGTCGGACCGGCTCTTCCTGTTCGCGGCCAGAGTGGCTATTGCGGTGGCGCTGCTACGGCATGTCGTGCTGGCCTGGGGAAACGGCGATGTCGTGATACGTCTTGGTGAGACCATCCTGGATCTGTCGGGCATCCATCTCGCCGCCTTCGGAGCAATTGCGGTCCTGGCGGCTCTCGGGACGCTGCGGGGTCCGCGGGTTGTTCCGGGGCCATGGCAGCCGCCTCCGCCGAGCTATCCTCCCGGCCCGCTGCCATACCGCGCTGGCAGGCCATACTGACCCTGAAACGCCATACCGGCCCCGAAAACGTGGGCTACCGGACCGTGACGAGGGCAACACTGCAGGGCCTCGGTTCGGTGGCCTGGATTTTTCTGTGTACGGCTGATCCGGCAGGCACAGTGAGCGGCCGGTCGTCTGCCAGTCAGAGATGTTCTCTATCTGCCTGTTATCGCTGATCTTCTACTGCTGCTCTGTTGCCGCCGACGGAATCCCGGTAGCAGCTCGCGGACCAGCGCATTCGTTTCCGCCTGGATGCTGAGGTCGGTCCGTTGTGGTGCGATCATCTGGTACATCTCGTTGATCACTGCTTCCAGGGCCTTGCGGTCATGGCGGGCAGCTACTGTGCGTAGCAGATCTCGCCACAGGACCTCGGCTGTTGGCGCTGCACGCAGGCCTGTTCGGCACGCCGCGATGGCGGTAGCGGTATCTCCATTACTGAGCGTCAGGCTAGCAAGCCGATGGGCCACATCGACAACGGCGGTGGAGGTGATCGTCCTGATCCTGCTTGAGTCCAGCCATCGATAGCGGCCTGCCGGCAGGTTTGTCCACAGCGGTCCGGTGACCAGTCGTAATGCTGTTGTCAGATCGTTTTCGGAGTCCGACTCCGGTTGAGCGGAGTGGTGGGCGTATGCGACGAAAAGATCCCAGTCACACCGGACGTCGCCAGCAAGGCTCCAGCATCCGTTGTCACTGACCGTGATATGCGGGAGGCCCTCGTCGTTGGTCCCGAGCCAGCCGGCTATATGGTCGAGCTCATTGCTGAGCACATTGTCAGGAGTCTCTGGCGGCAGGAGCACGGCGCTGAGAGCGCTGGAAAGCACTCCCGAGCGATGCAGGGCGAGATACACCACCAGCTCGGTCAGGAACTCCCGACGATCCGGATCGCAGGGACCGGGTGCCTCGACGGCGATCTCTCCCATGATCCGAATTTCGACATCGGTTGATCGGAACAGTTCTCCAGGCTCGGCCGGAGGTGTCACTGGTACCGGCAGAGCCAGCGGCGATGCCAGAGTTGCCGGTAGTAGCACGGGTAGGACTGTCGGTGGTTGGGAAACTGGTTGCGGAACCGGTTGTGGCAGTGCAGCCGGAAGGGTGGACAGGGCCCTGTCGCCAGGCGGATCCGTCTGAGGTAGGCCGCCGTCACCGGAAGCCTCGCCCATGAGGGCTTCGCCCGCCGCGGTTCGCCCGGAAAGCTGAACCAGCAGCCCTGTCGTCTTCCGCGGTGCCGGTGTCGGCGGTGGCGGCCAGAGCTCGCCTGGCGGCGGCGTGGACGGCAGGCGAGAGGCCTCGGCCGGGAACGCGGTCGACGGTGGAAACGGATGCGGCTGGACGCTACGTGCACCAGGAGCACGTGGCGGCACAGGCTCCATCGCCATCCCGGAGGCCCCGGACACCTGGAGATCCCAGGCTGGCATCGCTCTGTTGCGCCAGATGGAGACACCATCGCCTCCTCGGGAATCGCCTCCGCGGGAGGAGGTGTCCACAGACGGGGAAGGGCTGTGGACACGACCTGCCGGGTTGATGCTGTCCGTATGCTCTGTCGTCAGTCGTAGCGGGGATTCGCTCGGGGGCGGCGGGGGTTTGGGCGGTCGGCCAACCGGGGGAGCGATGGCCGGTGGAGGCGTCCGCGGGGGCGGTGACGGGGTCCACATCGGTGGGGTCCGTGGCGGCGCTGACGGGGGAGGTACCGACGGCACCGGTGGAATTGGCGGATGATTGTGCGGGAGGGATTCTGATTCCACTGTGGATGCCTCTGGACGCATCCACAGTGGAATTTCGGGCACCCACGGCGTCGGCTCCTGGGCGGGATTCGAGGTGGAGGCCGGCCATGATTCATCCGGGAACGCGGTGATCACAGTGGCGTCATCGCTCCCGCGGCGACGGTCGTCCACTTGTGCTGTGCCGTTCCCGGGGCCGGGACGGCGCGGCGACTGTGCGTCTGGGGAGGAGATCCGTTGCGGCGGCGGATATGCGGGGTGTGGATGGTCGGGACCAGGACCTGTGGTTTCCGTTTCTGCGGTACGTGATGTGGCGCGTTCCTGGCCGGAAAGTGCGTATGCTGTGCCCGCCTTACGGAGCATCCTGACAATGGCGGGGTACTCGCGCGTGCTCAGCGTCTGAGCGCTGATCTCCAGACCAAGGACGCCGAGATGTAGCCTGCGGTTCGAGCTCACCGTGAAGCGCCAGCGTGCGGCGGTCGAATCGCCGACGGTCACAACACCGACTCCCTGGCTGGGATCCCTGAGGAGAGCGGAAAGCCGTGCTGCTTCCCGCTCGGACGGAGGGGCGGCCAGGATCAGCAGCTCCGGCGCCCACAGGGCCTGATGCCGGGCGGCCGGCCGTCCCCGGAGCACCGGGCCGAGGGAGCCACCGTTTCGTGGTTCGCCGCCAGCTACCCGACCGCGCCGCGACCGACGACTTTCCAACTCGTCCAGGACGTCACCGAGGCTGGTACCGGATCGCAGCCGGTCCGGGGCGATCGGCACGAGACGTCCGGAAAATCCAGTCATGTATACGCGGAGATCGTCTGACCAGGGATTTGTGGCCAGTTCCACCGCGATGGACACGGCCGCTTCCCGCGCGAGCGCGGCGTCCCCACCGAGGCTGATGATTCCGGGAGCAGCCTCGACGTCGACGAGAACACGAGATCCCCAATCGTCCGTACCCATGACGGCCAGCCCTGGATAGGGGGCTGGTGTGTCCACCGGAATTCTCCGGCCGTCGTCGACGAGTAGGCCGTCGACCGTGCTGGTGGTCCGCTCGATACGCCAGGTACCCGCTGTCCGGCCGGCCTGCCATGGTGGAGGAGGTCCGTCAGGTTCGGCCGGCGCGAGATGCAGAACGAGTTCGTTGTCGGAGACGGTTGCCGCATACACGGATGGCAGGGTGCGACCGGCCGCGGTGAGCTCCGCGGCGAGAAGCCGCAGTGCCTGGTCAAGGAACCGGGCCGCCCCCACGTCCGCGGCGAGACGGAGCTCGGTCCTGATCTGACCGAGGGGGTTGCCGCCCCTGGATCGTGGCCGTCGCCTCATCAGTGCAACCATCATTCCTGTCGTCAGTATGACGGATAGGACAACGGATGGGTGTGCGTCGTGGTGTCTCGGTAGTGCCTGCGCCCGGATGCCCACCGGCCCTCCAGCCCCCTCCGTGGGAGGAGCCACGAGGGGAACCTGCTGGTTTGTAACTGGATGATAGCGTGCGGTTTCGCCGGGTCGTGCCGTGGTGCTCCGGCTGTCGTCCAGCGACGCGCTCGCGCCATGCGCACTCATTTCCGTCGTTGCGGTCAGGCGTACATCCCCCGGTGCGCTTGTCACTGTTGTCGGCACCAGGGCGGGACGTCGGCCGCGCTTATCCACGGCGGGCGGGCACAGGATAGCCGGGAAGAGGATGGCCGTGCTGGAGAGAATCTTGGGGAACAGCGCGGTCACGGCCAGCCCGCCCGTCGGCTTCCGCCAGGCTCCACCCCATCGGATGGAGCCTGGCGGGCGGAGCTGACCGTCGCTGGCTGGCCCGGTCGAGGTGGGACGGTGTCACGGGGCCCATCGTCTGCCGCCAAAGGGCGGAGCTGCCACCGTGTGGCCTCTCCTGTGGATAACCTGGCTGTGGATAACCGGGCTACCTGACTGCCGATCCGGCATAACGGCGGGCAACCGGAGTCAGCGCCCGGATCAAGGCGATCACGCGGTCGGCCGTGTCGACGCCGCTCTCCCAGCGGCCTTGTCACGAGCCGGGGACATGGTGTAAACCGGTACAAGGCGGATGGGCGCAAAGCGTACGAAATGCATCGTGAACGGCGTTGGTGTGCGGTACTTCCTGGCGGTGAGGCTGTCGGGTCGCTCCCTGTACCCATGATCTTTGGGGGTGGGTCGCGGATTTTGGCATCGATCCGGTGCCGTGTTCGTCAAAAAGAAGTGTTTCGTCAAAAGCAGTGTGGGTGCGGTCGGAGGCACGGCGACAGCGTCGTCCGCCTGAACGATATTCTTGGGCCATGACGGGAAGCATCTGACACACCGCTTCTGGTCGGCGTGGCCCCGAGATCGTGTTGTGCTGCCAAGATGGCTGATCATTTACGCGGTCCGTGTTCACTGCCAAAGACATGTCTGAAAGGGTCTGATAATGCCCAACCTCAATGTCACGTACCAGGAGATGGACGATGCCAGTGGCAGGCTCAGGAACGGCAGGGTCGACATCGAGGCCCAGCTTGTAGTGCTGAAGAAAATGGTCGACGCCCTGGTCGCCGGTGGATATGTCACTGACCAGTCCAGCGTGCAGTTCCAGGGGTTCTACGACCGGTTCAACACCGGTGTAACCAGCACACTGGCCGGGCTCGACGGCATGGCCGACTACCTGAAGAAGGCGGCTGACGTGTTCCGGACCGCTGATGCCCAGCTCGCAAGTTCGCTGCGCGGCCAGGACTGACGGGCCGACGGCGGGACGCGGTCACGTTTCCCCGCGTTCGGTCCTGGGAAGCAGCCTGCCGGTCCTGGGAAGCAGCGCGTGGGCGGTTCCGGGCCGTCGAGAGGCGGTTTCGAGAGGCAGTTTCCGTCCGATAAGACTTTCCCATGTGTCGGAGATTTTCTGTGCCCGTCCGGACGCAACAGGGAGGTCGGCCGTCATGCCCGGTGGCTCCCCCCTGCCAGGCTCGGGTTCTACCCAGAAGGCCGGCGACAGACGTCATGCCCCGCGGCGTCTGCGATTTTTCTTGTGTCTCCCGCGAACGGATCGGGGCGCTGGAGTTCTGTCATGGGACGGGACCACGGTAAGAGAGGTTGCGCGCGATGACCGCTGACCGGCTGTCGGTCGATCTTCCTGGGCTGGACTTGCTCGCCAGCAATCTGATGTCGATCCGTTCGGCGATGAACGCGACCCGTTCGATGCTGGAGAGCTACCGGGGGCAGATGGGATCGACCGAGATCGAGGACGCCCTGGGCGACTTCGAGCACGGCTGGAGGGACGGACGCAGGAAGATCGACGACAATGCGAACAAACTGGCGACGATGGCCTCCCAGTCGGCGGAGACCCTGCGTCAGGTCGATTCCGATCTGAGCGCCGGGCTGATCCAGGCGTCGCAGCTCGCCAGCGAAGGAGGAGGAGGGGACTGAGCGAACATGTTGCTGCCGAAAAGCCCATGGCCCTGGGCTTTTCGATCAGTATTCCCGATACCTGGTTCGAGGTCGACCTGAATCCGGTGACCCGCAGGGCATCCATCGACGCTCTGGTTCGGGAGCGCACACGGGGTGTTCCCGAACTCGCGGCGAACCGTGCGGCGATCTCCCGGCTGCTCCGACACGCCGCCCGTGACGCGGCGACCGGCGGCGCATTGTTCTGCGGTGTCATGGCCGAGGCGGTAGAAGGCGCAGGTTTGTCTGCCAGCGTGACCGTATCCACGCTTCCTGCACCAGATGATGCCCGGGTTGTCGGCGTGGCCGAGGTGACTCCATCAATAATCATGTCCTCTCTGTCGGAGAGGGTCGCCCGATCACAGGACGACACCTGGACCACAGTGACTCTTGTCGATCTTCCTTATGTTGGACAGGCAGCCCGCTCGTACGGGGTGGAGGACATCTCACTGCCCGATCGGGCTGGTTGGATCAGGACGACGATGATGCAGACCTTCGCCCCGGTCCCACGGTCCGACCAGGTGGCCCTGATCTCCTGTTCCAGCCCGAACCTCGTGCTCGTGGACGCATTACACGACCTGTTCGACGCGGTGACCTCGACCTTCCGGTTCGTTACCGATAGCGGAGAGTTCACTGCTCCGGCATGACGGTGTGATAGCGGAGCGGGACTGCGGGGCGTGATTGGTATGGCCCCGTGTGCCTGTGGTCTACGCACATGGCCTACGCACAGCACGGATCACGACGCCGATGGCGAGAACGGCGAAGCCGGTCAGGACCGAAGCAGCCGGCAGCATGAGAGCGAGAACCAGGCAGCCGACACCGCCGAGCAGCGACAGTGGGCGCAGCCAGCGGCGTCGCGGGCCGTCGAGGGTGAAGGCGCTGGCATTCGCGATCGCGTAGTAGACGAGAACCGCGAAGCTGGAGAAACCGATCGCGCCTCGGACGTCCGAGGCGATGACCACCGCGATGACGATCCCACCCAGCAGTAACTCTGCGCGGTGTGGAACCGCATACCGTGGGTGTACCGCCGCAAGCCAGTTCGGCAGGTCACGTTCCCGGGCCATGGCAAGGGCGGTGCGTCCGACCCCGGCGAGCAGCGACAGCAGGACACCGAGGCTTGCGACCGCTCCGCCCACACGGACGGCAGGAGTCAGCACGCTCAGGCTGCCGGCGCCGGTCGCGGCGGCCAACGGGTCCACAGCGTTTGCCAGACGTTCCGGGCCGACCGCCAGCAACGCGGACAGGCCGACAAGTACGTAGACGACAATCGTGATCCCGAGCGCGGTCGGGATCGCTTTCAGGATCGTCCGCGCCGGGTCGCGGACCTCCTCGCCCAGGGTGGCGATCCGGGCATAACCCGCGAACGCGAAGAAGAGCAGAGCAGCGGCCTGGAGTACCCCGCGTACGGCGTCCAGCCCGCTGCCAGACCAGAACGGGCTCAGCCGCGCTGTCCTGGCGGTCCCGCCCGCCAGACAGGCCACCACGACAACAGCGAGCGCGAGCAGGGTGAGTATGACCAGGGCACGGGTCAGCCGGGCGGTCTTGCTCACGCCGAAATAGTTGACCATGGTGAGCAGCGCCGCGGCGGCGACCGCGACCGGTCGGGGATGCTGCGGCCACGCATATGCGCCGACGGTCAGGGACATGGCCGCGCAGCTTGCGGTCTTGCCGGCCACAAAGCCCCAGCCTGCGACGAAGCCCCAGCGGGCGCCGAGCCGACGCCGTCCGTACACGTATGTTCCGCCGGACTCAGGGTAGAGCGAGGCCAACTGCGCGGACGACATGGCGTTGCAGTAAGCGATCACAGCCGCGATCGCGAGGCCGACGAGAACGCCGGCTCCGGCCGCATGGGCCGCTGGCCCGAACGCGGCGAACACCCCGGCCCCGAGCATCGAGCCAAGCCCGAGGAGCACCGCGTCGGCCAGGCCGATGCGACGCTGTAGCCGGCCGGTCGAGCCGGTCGGCTCTCCGAACGGCTCAGTGCCGTCCGCATCCGTTGGTCCCGCCCTCTCAGCTGCTGGGAGGCCGGTTGGCTCCTCGGGCGGCTCGGTGGCACCTGCACGGGCATGGGTGGACCCGATGGCGCACAGGCCGCTCGGATTCCTGGGTGGTTCCGTGACATGGCGGCCCGGCCCGGGAAGCTGCCCGGAAAACCGGCCGGTCCGTTTCCCGGATGATCCCGTGGCCGGCCTGGCCCGGGAAACAGGCCGGTCACCAGGTGACTCCTGACCGGGATCTGCGCCACGCCCGGGAAGACGGCTGTCGGACACCGCTACTTCATAGCACCATTCGGCTGGAAGACGCACACGTTTTGACGCCTGTATCTTTTCAGAGCAAATATTATGACAGCGATCATCGGATGGGGCCGGCCCTGTGACAGGACGGACGCGCGTCGAGGGCGGCGGTCATCGGATTGTCATCCGATGCTTCTCTACCGTTTGTCCAATGTTCTTTCCTGGTAAGTGTGCGGAGGGTCGTCAAGAGTTCTTCGATCGAAAGCCGTAGTGATCCACGGGGATCTGCAGGGCGATTTGTCCTGTGGTGATGTCATGATTCGTACCGTTATGGTCGGAAGGTTCGGGCGGGTCATTACAGTGGTGTCCTTATTCGTGGTAGGCGATCTGAATCGGCGTTGTTTTTCCACGGCGGACGAACAGGCCCCGACCGGGCGGCGTGCCGCCCCCGGTGTTACGCGACAGCCGGATGCCGAACAGATCGCCATCGCTGGGCGTTCCCGGCGCGAGGATCACCCCGCATCGTGACCGGCGGGCGTCCACCATGAACCCCCGGTACTGGCTGGTCAGATCCCCGGTGGTGCCTGCGGCGACGAATGCGCATCCGCTGTCACGCGCGGTCCTGAGAAACTCGGTTATGCGATCGGCGATCGGGGCCGTGGCCAGCAGTTCCGCATCATCCATGATCACAACCAGGCCACCGGACGGGCCGGCCGCTGCCAGCGCCGCGTCAATGCCGGCAGCCCCTGCCTCCGCGCCCAACAGGTCGATCACACCTGGTCGGTCCGCGAGCGTGGACAGCGGCGAGCGTCGCGGGGTCAGCAGCAGCAGTCGGGCGCCGCCCGCCAGCAGGGACTCCGCCATGGTCAGCAGCGCCGAGCTGCGGCCCGAACGCGCGGGCCCAGCGATGACGAAGCCTGGTCCGTCGGCGGTGAGATCGATCTCAACCGGGGCGAGTTCGTCACCGCCCGCACCGATCAGAGCCACCAGCGGCGCTGGCTGCGGACCCGGCCAACCCGCCGGCACCGACGGCTGCCCGGCCGGCAGCGGGCCCTCGGGTCCGTCCACCAGCGCGCCCATCAGCTGGCTCAGCTGTGGGCGCGGGCTCGGATCCAGGCGTGCCGGCGGGCCCGTCCGTGAGCTGTGTCCCGAGCCCGGACGCAGCGCCTCGGTCTCGGTGACCGTGATACGTGCTGGCAACACGTCGATGCGGAACGGGCGGCCGTGGTCTTCACGGGCACCGCTGCCTGGCCCGGCCGGTACGCCGTCTCGCGCGGCAGCCGCCTCGGCCAGCCGGTGCAGCGCCGCCACCTGCGCCCGACCGGACGGATCGTCGTCGAGCAGGGCGATCTGGGTCTCGACCGATCCTTCGAGCTGGAACCCCCGGCCTGGCGGCAGGTTGTCCGGCACAGCCGCGGGTGCAAGACCCACCAGTGTGTAGTCGGACCTGTCGGCCATCCGCAGCATGAACCTGTTCTCGATCGCCGCGCTGAACCGTCCGGAGGCGCTGCGCCGGTCGCCGGTCATGATGACCCGGATGCCGACGGACGGCCCTTCCCGCAGCACCCGGGTCAGCATGTCCACAAGCGCTCCACCGTCGGCTTCCTCGAAGGAGGCCAGAAAACCTTCGAACCGGTCGATCAGCAGGAGCAGATACGGTAACGGATGTTCAGGATCGGCCGATCGCTGCTCGGCGAGATCGGCGTATCCCCGGACGGCGAAGATCTCCTGGCGTTCGACGATCTCGCCGATGATTCGGGTGAGCAGTCGCTGTACCCGTTCCGGCGCGTCCCGGCTGACCACGGCTCCGGTGTGCGGTAAGTGAACCAGCGGTACCAGAGCGTTGTTGCCGCAGTCCAACGCGTACAGGTGCACATCTTTGGAGGAGATGGACGCGGCTATCGAGCCGGCGATGGTACGCAGAGCCGTCGACCGTCCGGACCGTGGCGCACCGACGAACAGCAGGTGGCCCCCGTTGTCGATGTCGATCGTGTAGGGAAGCTGCGCCTGGCGGTCGCAGTGGTCTGCCAGTCCGATCGGGACGGGAGGCAGCATGCCCGGGCTGCCGCCGCGCGGCTGCGAGGAGACACCGCCGCTATGCGGCCGCCGGGAGACGATGTGTGGTCCCTCAGAGCTGGATTCGGACGTGGATGTGGTGACTGTCCGTAGGGTAAGACGTTCCGGTAGCGGTGGTAACCAGGGGCTGCACCCGGGTTCGACCCTCAGGATGGTGGACGCGTCCCGGACCGCTTCGACGAGCGTCTTCAGATCGGTGATCTCGTTGTCGGCCGTCCGTGGCCGAGGGGGAGCCGGCGCAGGCTGCCCCAACGCGGTCCAGGTCAGCGCGGTGACCCAGGGCGGAGTCAGATCATCGCCAGCGGTGCCAGCGGTGCCAGCGGTGCCAGCGGGTCGGCGGCCTCCGACCCGTCCGGACTGGAAGGGGACCAGGGATGCGTGCCCGAGACGGGCGTAAGCCCGTCCGGGGGTCGACGGCGAGATGCGTGCCGCGTCGGGTGTGCCGATGACGTCAGTGCTCTCCGACGCGTCGGTGACGCGCAGCGCGATCCGCAGGTTCGTGTTCGCACGAATCTCGGGAGACACCACGCCGCTGGGCCGCTGCGTAGCGAGCAGCAGGTGGATGCCCAGCGAGCGACCTCGTTGCGCGATGTTGACCAGACCGGTGACGAAGGCGGGCAGTTCCCGGGCGAGCGAGGCGAACTCGTCGATGACCAGCAGCAGCCGGGGCAGCGGCAGCAGTGGCCCGCCGCCGCGTGCCCGTGCGTCCCCGGCGGTGACCAGGAGGGTGTACTCCTCGATGTCCTTCGCGCCGGCATCGGCCAGGATGTGCTCACGCCGCCGTAGTTCCGCCGACAACGATTCCAGGGCGCGGCCTACCAGATGCGTGTTGAGGTCGGTCACCATGCCGACGGTGTGCGGGAGCCGGACACAGTCGGCGAAGGCGCTGCCGCCCTTGTAGTCGACGAGTACGAACACCATCGCGTCCGGCCGGTTGGCCACAGCCAGTGACGCCACGATCGACTGCAGCAGCTCGGACTTGCCAGAGCCGGTAGTACCGGCGATCAGCCCGTGCGGGCCGTCGCGGCGCAGGTCCAGCGTGAGCGGGCCGTCGAGGGACAGGCCCACGGGGAAGGCGGTGCTGCGGGGAAGGACCTGCCACCGGGCGGCCACCGCCGCCGCGGTCGGAGGCTCCAGGTTGATCACATCGAGGAGGCGGGCGGAGACCGGAAGTGATCCCTCGTCGTCCCCGCCGACGTCGCGTACCGCCGCCAGAGCGCGGGCAAGACGTTCGCACCAGGCCGCGGCACCACTGACCGTGAGCGTCAGCTCGGGATCGGCGGAGGCCGCCGTGGCGAGAAGGTCCGGGCGGACGTCGTGGACGATCTCGGTGCGGGTCTCCACGACCCGCAGGCCTGTCGGGGTCTCCTCGGCCACAGCCTGGCATTCCTCGGGCAGCAGCCGGATGTCGCGGTCCAGGCAGATCGAACGGATGCCCAGCGCCGGCCCGTCCCGCAGCAGGGAGATCACGCCGGGGATGGAGCGTAACCGGCGGGCTCCGTCCATGATGACCAGCACGTCCGGGCCGTCGGTGAGCGGGTTCGCACCGCCCGGCCGCGCCCGTGCCTCGGCCCGCGTACCCAGCTGGCCGAGCAGCTCCCCGACCCGCCGGGCCCGCGACTCGTCGTCCGTCCCGAGCAGGACGGTGGCGTCCTGGCCTTCGGTTGGGCGGCAGTGCGGCAGCCAGCGCACCCAGTCCCAGGCCTGCTTGCCGGAGCTGTCCGTGAGCACGCAGATCGCGAGATCGCGTGGGCTGTGCAGGACGGCCGCCTGCGCGGCCAGCCAACAGGCCAGCACCCGCGGGAGGTCGCCGCGGCCGGCGATACCGACAACGCCGCGTTCGGGCAGGGCGATCGTCACCGGGACGTCGGGGGCTGTCCAGGTGATCTCGCGTTTGTGTTCCTGCGCGGCCGGGTCCTCCATGACGACCTCGCTCGGCAGGTCGGCGGTTCCCAGCCGCAGGTGCAGATAGTCGGGGTCGTCCCGGCGGCGTTCCCACAGGCGTCCGCGTGGCCCGGTGGCGGTGAGCAGAACGCTCGCCGGGTCGGGGAAGTCGCCGCGGCGGGCTGTGCGTTCGGCGAGGAGCGCCTGCTCGGCGTCGCCCTCGACGTCCTGACGCCGCTTGTGATATTCGGCCAGCTGTTTACGGTAGCTGCGCTTGCCGTGCCGGTTACCCGAGACGTACATGCCGATCATACCCAGTGGGCCGATGACAGCCATCAGCAGGAAGTAGTACTGGCGGAGGACAAAGGCCATCGTGACGCCCGCAACCAGCGGAAGTGTCGCCATCAGGAGCGGCATGGGACGCCGCTCCGGCTCGGACGGCTCGCCGGGCAGCTTGTACCGTGTCCGCCGGATCGGCGGCAGCAGCCGGGGCGGCCGGTTGAAGTCCAGCCCTGTCCCGTCGTCGGACGGTTTGAGCGCGGCGTCCGCCCGGCTCGGAGCGCCTATCGCCAGCAGCACGGATCCGACCGTGATCTGGGTGCTGCTGGCGGGCAGGTCGACCGCGCCGACCAGGGGCTCACGTTCGACGAGCACGCCGCCGGTGTCCGGCCCGACAGGGCCGACAGGGGTGGCGGCCGGTGCGATCCGGCATGCGCCGTCCACCGTCACGGTGATCGTCATGGCTTCGGCGGTGGTGCCCGGGTCGTCCAGGCGCACGGCGCAGGTCTCCGCGGTGCCGACCGTGAACTCACCGGGGCCGAGCCGGTGGACGACCCCGGCACCCGGCCCGCTGATCACACGGACCTCGACCAGGCCCGGTGGTTCGGGCGGAAGACAGGCCGCTGGTGAGTCAATGCTGATCAGAACGCCGTCCCGGATCGGTGAGTCGGCGACGGTGAGCGTCTCGCTGACTGCGCGGCCCTCGACGAACAGGCGCGGTCGACGTGCGGGGAGAGCCGGCATACTCGGACGGACGTGCCGTACCAGCGTGTCGGCGATCAGACCGACGGGCACGTCCGGATCGGTGTCGAGCAGGATGTCCGCGCTGACGTCCTGGGCTGGGTCAGCCACGGTGAGTGTCAGGCGCATGTAAGTACGATACGGCGTGATGCCGACAAAACGGGATGTGTCCACCATGCCCCGTGTCAGCCTCGGGCAGCCGGGACTCCGACAGCCGGATCCCGACCGTGACGGACCGCTCTGAAGATGGCCGACCGGCCCGTCACGGTCGATCGGGCATCGCCGACGGCCTCATGGCCAGTGCCCCCTCTACGCGCTCACCGCCGGGAAGCCCGTGACCGGGAAGCACCGCGGTCGAGAACGAGTCAGGGACCGACGTCCCCGGCCCGTCGTATGGGTCGGCCCGTGGCGACGATGGCGCTCGAGCCTGCCGCGAACGAACCCGCGAGCGGATTTCCGCGGATCGCGTCGGTGACCTGGAGACCGGCCACGCATGGTGCTCCCTCGTCGGGGCCGTTTCTGGGAGGGGCGGAACGTGTGTCACCGCCCCTCCCGAGGCTCATGTCCCTTTTCTGGGATTTATGTCACCGTCCTTCCGAAAGAGATCCGCGGGCTCGGCTCTCCTCCGCTCGTCCGGCCTCCACTCGTCCGGCCTCGCGGGTTGCGCCGGTACCGAATCCCACCGGCGGGAGATGACCTTCGGAAAAGGTCGGAAGGTCCCCTCGGAGGCCACGTTTCCGGAAGGACATCGCGATTTTCGTCAGACCGGTGGAGAGGGCCGCGAGCCCCACCCACAGGACCAGGAGAGAGATCGAGAGGCGCGGATAGCTGACGGCCCAGAAGGCGACGCCGATCTCGAGCACGCCGATCGCCAGCGGCATCCACCACTGGGCTGTTCCGCGGGGGTCCTCCTCGGCCGCGCCGTAACGTTCGGCCCGTCTCGCGATGAAGGAGTTGACGATGTCGTAAACGCCTTTGATCAGGAAGTACCAGGCCACGATCCTGGCCGCCACCGTGAAGGTCGGCTGGGACCAGACCAGCGCGGCCACACCGCCGGCGACGAGGAGGACGGCGAGCAGGACATGGGACCATTGCCAGTCCCGCGCCGTCGCCGTTGCTGCCAGCAGTTCACTGGCGGCGCTGAGGAGCAGGACGATTCCGAGGAGTATGGCGACCGAGCGAACCGTTGTCAGACCGAACTGTGGAATTGCCAGCGCAAAAAGGACAAAGACGGTCCCTGCGGCGAGCAGGTACCACCATCGAACCTTCGTGGCACGGTCCTGAGCGTGGCCCGCTGGCGTTGCCGCGAAACGCATGGCGGCTCCTTTCGAGTCATCGGGCTCTCGAACGTGACCGACTCCCGTGGATACGGGCGTCGGTCGCCGAAGTGCGTGGTCGAGTCGGTGATGCCCCCGCTCGCAGGATTCACGCCACGCCGGCGCCGTGAATCATGACGCGTATGTCAGCGAACCGGCCGTCGCCGGTCGACTTCGTGGGTGAATGACGAGATTGGCGGTTGCTTGCCATCCCGCCGATGGTCACACGGTCTCCAGCATTCGTCCGCGTATATCCGGTTCGCCGACGGCACCGATCTCGCCCTCGTGTCCGAGCGGCTCAGTCACTCAGCGCCATCGGTTACTCAGCGCCATCGGCCACGGGTGCGCTGTACACCGACCTGCTGCGCTCGGCCGGTCAGCAGGCGACCGAGACGATCTCAGCGGCGATCCCGCGGACGGTGCGACATGCCCACAACACGCCCACGAAGATCATGGACGGTTCGACGAAAATTGATCGAAAAGAGCGTTCTGCCTGGTCACGGCGCCGACCGAACGGGTCGGCGCCGTACGCGAAGGGCGGAGGCTCCGGGATTTGAACCCGATCTTGAGCAAAATGGGGATGACCGCTGAGGGCCGGAATCCCTTACGCCGCAACGGTTCTTTGATCGCTGAGAGTCGGCGAGAATCGGCGAAAAACGCTGTTTGGTGGAACCGTTCTGGGTACCGTCTGGGGACCAACGATCATCAACGGCCATAATCCGGGCCTCGGGACCGCCGTCACGGACGGTCATCCGGACGCGGTGTCGGGCCGGTGCCGACGTGCTCATCAGGCGACGTCGAGCCAGGCGCGCAGCGCCTGACGGATCACCTCGCTGGCGTTGGTGTGGTCGGCGTCCGCGCGGGCGGCCAGTGCGGCGCGCAGGCCCGGGTCCAGCCGGACCGGTACGACCTCCCCCGGTGCCGCGCCGATCCGCGGCCGGCCGCCCCGGCGGCGCAGAACGTCGACGTCGTAGCCGGCCTCGGCCTCCGCGGCGAGCGTGCTCACGAGTTCGTCGGTCACCGGGATACCGCCCGACGTGGGTGTCTTGTTGGTCATCTCATCCCTCCTTGTCACGGCAGGAGACTGCGGTACTTCGGACGCATCCGCATCGCATGAATGATCAGCTCGGTGTCGTCGTCGAGGAACAGGACGACGATCTCTAACAGGTTGCCCGCGCGGTCCGGGCCGAACCGGAGTTCCCGCGGCGGGCCCTCGCCGTCGAGGGGGTAGGCGACCAGGTAGCGGGCAGCGGCGTGGGTGATGTCCGCGTCGGCTATGCCGTGCTTGCGCGCCGACCGGTGGATCTCCACAGTCAGTATCGTAATACGAAACTGTGGCCCTACTCGGACGCCCGGTCGGGCCGGTGCTCGGCGATCCAGGCTTCGACGTCGTCAGCGGACCAGGCGCGAAAACGACTGCTCTTGATGATCGGCGTCGGGAAGTCATCGCGGTGCGAGATGACCCGCGCGCGCTCCTGCGAGACGCCCAGCGCGGTGGCGATGTCCTTGGTAGTCCAGGGCTCCCGCTCGACGTCGTCCATGAGAAAAGGGTATTGCAACGTCCCAACAGCGGTGTACTGTTGGGACGTCCCAACAGGACGGCCCCCGGTGGTGCTGGAACACCGACCGGGGGCCTTGATCCGATCCCCTGCCACAACAGGAGCCCGAACCCGTGGACATCGTCCCACGTCGCGCGCTGGCGTCGCTGTACGCCCACGTCCGCGCGCTGACCCTCACCCCGGCCGGCGGTGTGTCCGTCCGGTCCCTGCGTGCCGTCCTGGTCGCGCTGGTCGCGTTCCTCGACGCCGAGACCTGGTCGGGCGCGTTCCCGTCCATGGCCACCCTCGCCGCGCGCGCCGAGTGCTCCGACCGGACCGCCCGTCGTGCGGTGCGCGCGCTGGAGGCGGCCGGCGTCCTGGCGGTCGAGCTCGGCGGCGGCCGGCGGTCGAACCGGTACCGGCTGATCCGCCCGGACGGCGGTCCAGCCGCGTCCGCCGATCCCGTGCCGGTGTCCGGGCAGCCCGGTCATGCTGGCCGACGATCCCCTGTGTCTACCTCGCGTACTCCCTTCGGTCGTACGCGGCGCCGCGCGCGTGAGGCCACCGGCCAGCCAGTCCCGGACGACCTGCGTCCACTCGCGGACGCGCTGCACGCCCGGGGCCTGCGTGCCGCCTACGGGCTGGATGACCAGCAGGCCGACGGCGTGCGCGCCACCCTGGCCCGGGTGGGTGTCGCCGCGATGGTCCAAGCCGCCTACCGGGCTCACAGAGCGACGGACCCGGCCCGCTGGTGGTCGGCCTGGACAGGGCTGTGGACGGGCCTTCACGTGCCGTCCAGCCCCGCCACGGCCACACCGACCCCGACGGTCCCCCGGTCAGCCGCGACGGCGGCGGCCGGACTCGCGGCGTGCCGTAGCGCGCTGGCCGCTCGTCACGCGGCCTGAGCCGCACCCAGACACCCGATCCCCGGACCGGCGGACCGATCCCCCGTCCGGCTGGTCCATCACCCTCGTCTCCAGAGCGGAGAGACCTGTGTCCATCCTGCCTTCCCCGCAGCCTGATGCCGCGCCGTGTCCCGGCTGCCCGCACCCGATCGCCGACCACCGGGTGGTGTTCGCCTGCACGGTGGCTGGCTGCCCGTGCACGACCGAGCCCGACGACATGCCGGCCGTCCGCGCCGCTGTGCGCGTCCCTGGCCCGGACGACGTGGACTACCTCGACCCGGCGTCGACCGCGTACTGCACCACCTGCGGTGACCCGATCGCCGACGGCCGGTGTGGCTGCCCTGGCCGGGTCTGGGTCGACAGCCCGTTCGGACCCGTTGACCGGCACGTCACCGGCCAGACCGACGACGAGCCGGCCGGTCGTCACGTGACGGACGTGCCGCCGGTCCCGCCCGCGGTGGCCGAGTACGCGGTCATGCGGACGGCCGATGGTGACGTCACCCTGACGGCCACCGTCCAGCCGGCGGCCGACGCGGCGACCGTCCCGGGCGTTCTCGACGGGTTCGTGTGCCTGTTCTGCGGCGCCGACCTGACCGTCCCCGGCGTCGTCAGCGTGCCGGCCGGTGTCGTGGACGGATGCCAGGTGTTCGCCTGCCAGGCGCATGCGGCGGAGGTGGCCCGGTGAAGGCCGCCCTCGACCCGCGTCTCGGCGGCCTCGACGAGGAGTACGCCGCGGCCTACGTCATCGCGGCCGACCGATCCCGTCCGCAGCGCTGCCGCGACGAGGCGGCGATCGTGGCCGCGACCATCGCCCGGTCGGTGTACGTGCTGACCGGGGTCGAGCTACGGGAGGTGGTCCGGTGAGCGTCCGTAGCGCGGCCTATGGCCGGTTCCAGGTTGTTACGGCATCGGCGACCCTGACAGCCTTTGCCGCCCGACGTAACGCGGAGGTGGCCCGATGAGCCGGGAGAAAGCACTGTACGCCCGGTTGGACGCGATGGGGATACTGGCGGGACTCGGCGACGCGATCGCGGGCGACCCGGCCGAGATCTTCGACGCGCTGGCGGACGACTCGTTGGGCGAAGTCGTCGACCTTCTGATGCTCGTCGACGATTTCGTGCGCGGCCTGATCAAACGGGACCAGGCCGCATCCGGCGCGGACGCGCCGAGCACTCCGCCATCCCCGGCGGTCATTGCCGGCCGGCACGCGCTCTTCATGCTGCGCGCCATCGAGTCCGCGGCCGTCATGGCCGGGGACCGGGCCGGTACGGTGCTCGACGGCCTGGCCGGGGACGGTGCCTGATGCGGGTGGTGACGATCCCGGACCTGCCGGACAGGGTCTGGATAGTCCAGCGCGGCGACGGCCGGGCGCACCTGGTGCTGCGTGACGGCCTGGTCGACGCGGACACGCTGGCGGCCCTCAGAGGCGCGCTGGCGCATGTGGCCGCGGAGCTGGTGGTGACGGACACCCGCGGGCGGTAGCCACGGCGACAGCGACCCCGGTCTCGAGAATCCCTCGGGCCGGGGTTCGTCGCGTGAACGGGGACGGGTGGATGTTCACCCTCGGGTACGTAGCGCTCTGTAGAGGGTGCGGGACGTAACGACGAAAAGGGTACGCACCAGGTGCGTACCCTTCAGCTCCCCGCGCGCCCGGGGCGGACAGCACCATAGCCACTACCGATGGTCGTGTACGCAGCGGTCCGTGGAGGGTGCGGGACCTGAACCTCGACCGCCGGCACCTGAATCCGGGGCAGCGTGCGATGGTTGCGCTGGAGTATGAGAAGGCGATCGGCGATGCGGCGAAAGCGGCGGAAGCGGCACGGAAAGCAGCAGCCGTGGGTGACTCAAGTAGCCGCCTCGGTAACTCTGGGTCCACTTTGACTCCGGCAGATCTGCCGGAGTCGTCTACACCCACCGTAACCAGGCATGAGCGTGAATCCCGCGAGCGCGCCGCGAAGGCGACCGGCGCGTCCGGCCGTGGCGTCCAGCAGGCGAAGGCCGTTCAGCGTGACGCAGTACGCAGCGCTCCGTAGAGGGTGCGCAAAGGGTACTCACCTGGTGAGTACCCGAGGGTGTCCACAATATGGACACCCTCGTACGCACTTCTGCGTAGGGAATGCGCAACCCGTCAGACCGGGCCCAGGAACGGCCGGAACGGCTTCGGTGACGGGTCCGGCTTCTCGGTCTCGAGACCGAGATCCCACCAGCCGACGGCCCGGCAGCGCTCGCACAGCTCCCGCGGCGGCACGCGGTAGGCGTCCAGCCCGGTCTTGGGCCGGCGGTGGTCACTACAGCGGAGGATGATGCCGGTCACCATGCGGTCCATGACGCCATTGTGGCGATACGGGTAACCGAGATGCCACAACCCGACACGGACAGGCCACGGCGTGGTCTTCGGCCGGTATCCGGCGCGGACCATCGCCTGATGCGCGGAGATGCGCCCGGCGAGGACGTCGGAGCGGAGCTCGGCGGCCTGTTCGTTGCCGGCGTCGGCTTCCTTACGGAGACGGCGGAGAGCAGCCGTTTCGGAGTTCCCAGTGGGCGCTTCCGGTGCATCTTGTACATTGTCAAACTTGCTCCGGTCCCCGCCGTGCGGGTTCTGCAACGCCTGGTCCAGCAGGTCGACGAGCGCCGGATCATCGGCCACCACCCGCCGGATGAGCTCGACCGTCACCCCCAGGGGTGCGGATAGTATCCGTACCCTTTTCAGCTCCCCGCGCGCCCGGGGCGGACAGCACCATAGCCACTACCGATGGTCGTGGCGGCGGTTTCCGACCGAGCGCCCGGGTCGCACCCTGCGTGAGCTGGTCAGGCGTCGCGCCACCCGGGCCGGTGGCGGTCCAACCAGCTTTCGACATCGGCGCGCAGCCAGAGGCGGGTCTGTCCGTCCAGCCCCTCGTACCACGGCGGCGGGAACGAACGGTCCCTCGTGATCGTGTAGGCGCGCGCCTTGCCGACTCCGAGGATGGCCCGGATCTCTGCGATGCCGATCAGCTCGTCCGGGGTGGCCGGTCGTGGCCCGGTGTTGCGCTCCACGCATGCCGACCCTGAGTGCAGATAGGTCGATGCACGACCGGGGCTGTTGCGGTCGTGCCAGACGCGCTACCGTGACCACTCGTTCGCGCGGCGTCCCGTTCGCGCACATGAGTGAGCCCCACCGGTTGTGGGACCGGCGGGGCTCGTTGGCCGACCTGTACGGAGGTACGACCGATGGACCGATCATCCCTGACGTCACGTGACGACCGCCAGGACGACGGCCAGCTCGACGACGTGGACCAGGTGCCCGCCGTCGCGGCCTGGTCCGGCCGCAGGCTGCCGACGACCGGCGCGACGGCGCACTACTCGCGGATCACGGGCCGGGTCACGGTCATCGTGGACGTGGCCATGACCGCGGCCGAGGTGACGAACGCGCTGGCGATCTACCTGCCGGGCGACGTCCGGCTCAGCGAGGCGCACTCGCTCGGCGACACGGTGATGCTGGTCTTTCAGGGCCAGCCGGACCAGCCCGCGTACACCGCGTCCGGCCCCTGACGCCGTGGTCGTCAGCCGGTCAGGCCGGCCGGCGAGTCCGGGATGGTGACCGCGGCCAGCCCGGCGCGGGCCGACGTCGGCGAGCTGGACGGCAACGCGACGATGCCCCTGACCTGTACAAACACTGGGGAGAGAAGAAAAGGTGGCGGGTCTTCCTGGGGTCAGCCTGGCCGAGAGTGGACCGATCCCCCACCCTGCGTAGCCATCACCCGAACACTGTGCGTTGACACTTTCACGATCAAAAATCACTCTGTGAAGCGACGCGCCAAAAGATCGACGGGTGTGGGTCAGCGGGCCGGCCGGTCCTGAACTTTCGACCCGGCCCCGGGGGTTCGGCGATCAGTTCAGCGCTGCGAGCCGCGCACGGTAGGCCGCGACGCTGCGGCTGCGCTGCGCCGTGGCTGCGCGCTGCCGCGCCTGTGCTTCCGCCTTGCGTCGGATCTCGGCGAGCCGGGGCGCCTGGCGCCGGTCGGCGGCGGCCGCCTCGGCAGGGTGCGCCTGGCGCCAGGCGTGACGGGCTTCCATCTCGTGCGCGGGTGGGCCGTACTCGGCTCCCCACTGCCGGGCGTGGGCGGTGATCTCCACTGGTTACCTTCCGTGGACGTGGTGGCGTGGGTGGCCGGTCCGGGCGCGGTGGACCCTCGCGAACACCGCGCCCGGACCGGACGATCAGGGGCCCCAGGTGGCCGCGGACAGCGCCAGGCCGGTCCCGGACACGGTGGCGATGGCAGCGGGCTGGCGGTCACCGATGAAGCCCACGTAGGACAGCAGCCGGTAGCGAACTTGAAGCGTCCCACTCAAGATCTCGGTGAACACCTCGGTCCGCAGCGAGCTCTCCCACAGGTACAGGTCCGACGCGCGGACGGCGGTGACCCGGTCCTCGTTGGCGCCGGCCCCGGCGACGGCGGTGATGTTGGGGTCCTCGACGACGGGCAGCCCGTTGAGGGTGCGCCCGTCCGGGCCGTCCTTGAGGATCGGGACACCGGCGGCGATGCCCTCGCTCCACAGCCAGCTCGCCCGCCGGGGGTGCATCAGGTAGTGGGTGGCGCCGAGCTTGCGCTTGCCGGCGACGAGCGCGGCGGCCTGGGCCACGAACGGGGCCAGCTCGGCGCCGGTCGGAGTGGGATCGGCGTACGTCACCGTGGTGGTGCCGGAGACGGCGTCGATGCCCTTGACCTGCCCGGACGTGCCGGTCCCGGCGTAGAGCTGGACGTCGAGCTTCTGCGCGTGGTCCGCGGCGAGCTCGGCGAAGACGACAGCGTCCCAGGCGGGCCCGCCGATCTGGTCGGCGAGCTGGGTGGACGCGTCGGACAGTCCCGCGATCGTGCGCACCGGCGCGGTGATGTAGGTGTCGGTCAGGTCGACGTTGGACACCGGTGAGCCGTCGGTCGGCTGGATCGCGACCGTGCCACCACCGGTGACCTTGGGCAGGTAGACGCTGTCGACGCCGCGCGGGAGATCGAACCGGGTCACGATGTCGGCGAACGGCCGGGCGGCCCGGGCCAGGCCGACGTACTGGTCAACCAGCCAGGCCGGGGGGGTGAAGTAGCCGGCCGAGGCGTCGGTGCTGTCGAGGCTGCGGGTCTCGCGGGCGTGGCGGTCGAGGCGCGCGGTCGCGTCCGGGTCGGCGCCGCGCTTGAACCGGGCCAGGTCGCGGAAGTACGAGTGCTGGCCGTGCCGCGCGTACGTCGGCGGCTCAGAGGTGACACGGGCGCGGGGCCGGTCGAGGGTCGGTGCGGGCATCGGCGAGAGTCTTTCGATCGGAGCGGATTTTGTAGATCGTATCGCTCCGACCATCGGAAACCCTCCTGCGATGAGTCGAGATAGACGGAAGTTTTCTTGGTGCTGCGAATGACACTGGGTGACGGTCACCCCGGTCACCCTCGGCTGTCAGGGTGACCAGGGCTCCGACCGCCGGGTCAGGCCCGGGCGCCGTCGGCCATGGCCTGCTCGATCCGCTCGCGTACGGCGCGCTTGGCCTCGACGACCCCGGCCTGGATGTAGGCGTCCCGCTCCGCCGGGCTGAGGTCGAGCACACGGACCACGGCGCCGTGCCGAGACTCGGCGACCTTGTAGCCGACCACCTGGCCGTCGGCGTCGCGGATGACCTCGAACTCGGTGCTCTCGGCCGGCACCGGCGGCACCGGCACCGGGTCGGCCGGCGGCGCCAGCGCGGCCCGGACGGCGGCCTGGACCCGGGCGTCGAGGTCGTCGGCGGGCGCGGCCTCGGGCTGGGCGGTGCGGCTGAAGATGCTCATGTGCTGCTCCTTCTCGTGTCGGTTGGTGCGGTTGGGGGTCGGGACCGGGTGACGCTGGTCGGAGTCGGTAGCGACGGGAGAGGCACCGTCTGCCCTGGCCATGGCTGCCGGTACCGCGCTCGCTGAGCCCGCGGCCCGGCCGGCTTTGACGTCACCCGGTCCCGGGTCATGGGGGTTCGTGGTCGGTGGGTCATGCGGCACCTTCAAGGTCGGCGGGCTCGATTCCGGCGCGGTTCTGCCGATAGGACTTGGAATCAATGAGTCGTTGCGTCTGCTCGGCGAACGACCACAGGGAGTCGATCAGCGGTTCGGCATGCTGACGGGAGATTCGCGGCTCGGGCATCCCGGGCATCGGCGGCAACTCGAAGTCCTCGGCCGTCACCCGTAGAGCGGAGTTGAGACGGTCGATCTCATCCTGGAGCTGGCCGAGCTTCGCGGTCGCCATAGCGCGCAACCGGTCGAGATCCGCGGCGTTCATCCCCTCATCGATCGCACGCTGCGCGTCGTGGAGCCACTGACCCTGTGCGGTAAACACCCGCTGATCAAGCGTCGTGTCGAAGAACTGCTCGAATGCGTCACGGGCGATCTCTCGTAGCAGGTCGGGACGCAGTGAAGCGAGCGCGTCTATCTCGGTCTGCTCCACGCCCATCTCATGGCGCCACCGGTCGGCCCGCTTCTCGGTCTCCTTCAGCGGCGTTGATGGCAAGCCATACTCGCGGACCTGATCGGGCGTGAGCGCGACCCGGTGCACCTGGAATTCGAGATCCGGGAACAGGGACACCTTGAACGCCTGGAGCTTGCGGCCGATGCTGATCGGCATCTGCCACCCGGCCGGATCGGCATCCGAGAAGCACAGGACGACCATCGGCCGGCCGTCCGCCGCGCCGATACTGGCCATCTGGTAGAGCAAGGTGTCGCTGATCTCGCCGGTCGGAAGGTAGAGATCGGCCCGGTACTGCTCGACAATCGGGCCGAGCACGTCAGCAAGGGATGACTTCTCGCCGAATGCAACGAGCTTGTAGGGCTGCGTCCCGTTGAAGTCCGCAAGCTCGGCCGCGGGCATGAGGTCGTCGACGCTGGGGATGTCGACCTGCACCCCGACCGTCAGGTAAGCCTCTGGCTCTGGCGGCTCGAAGATCTGCACCGTCGGCGCGGCGTTGCGCTGGTCGACGATCTGATCGAAGGGGATGTACTGGAGCCACCGGGCGGCCTTGCCCGCGTCCGACTGAAGCCAGGTCCAGTCGGCATCGGTGTTCGTGTACGGCGACCCATCCGGCTTGGGGCGGCCGATGACCATGTAGTGCAGGCCGCGAAGGTGAATCCTTCGGTTGCCGAGTCCGAGATCCCGGGCAGTAATGGCAAGCCATTCACCGTCCCGATGCCGGGCCGGGGTGTCGATCCGGAACGGGTCGTTCTGCGCAGCAAGGACGGTCAGGTCCTTCATCGGACGCCCCGTCTCGGCCGCGACGTCGGAAAGAACCTGGCGGAGCGGCGACGCGGTCACGCGGCACCACCACGGCGGACGGCCAGGCAGGCGGGGCACAGCGTGCCGGTCGCGTGGGGCCCGTAGCGGCGGATCTTCCGGCCGCATCTCGCGGCGCAGTCGCCGATCTCGTCAGGTGGCACGTCGGCCAGCTCGGCGGGTAGCGCGCTCTCGTGTACGGCTTGCAGTGGCAAAGTGCCCGGCTCACCCGGCTCAGCCGGCTCGTTGCCCGGCTCAGTCAGGCTCCGGACGTCCGGCTGAGCCGGCTGAGCCGGGTGAGCCGGGTAGTTCTGCATTGCAGGCCCTACATCGGACTTGAGCGTGATCCCGCTGTAGGTCGGGACCTGCTTACCGTCCGGGCCGCGCGGTTTCGTCCGTCGCATCTGCGGCGCGATGGACTGAAGGTTGCGGCCGAAGGTGGCCTTCGTCCCGGCGCTGTTGCCGGAGTCGTCGCACCATGCCCGCCACGCCTTCCACAGGACGTCCACGGCGATCTCATGGCGGGGTCCGATGTCGCAGCATTCGCGGACGAAGGCCGACATCGGCGAGGCCATGTCTTTCATGGTCAGCACGGCGTCGACGGAGCTTGCCGGCTCGGTGAACCGGCCCTGCGCCGTCAGCCGGTCAAGGCCGTCGAGGGCCCAGTTCAGGATGCCGGGCAGTTCGGTCAGCAGCTCGCCGGACAGACCGGGGTTCTCCTGACCGAGCCAGGAATGCCGCATGGCCAGCACCAGGAACCGGTAGGCGATGACGCCGGAGGCGTCACCGAACTTCGGCAGCTCGTTGGACAGGATCACGATCCGAGCCGGGAGCCGACCCGTCCACGGGTCTTTGTGCTTGCGGTCGATGTCGATCGTGTCCTCGCCGGAGATCGTCAACAGCCGTTCGACGACCTGCTGACCGTCCCGCGGGTTCAGCCGCGCGTCCGAGATGATCGCCAGCGGCTTACCCAGCAGCGGCGACAACCCGAACTGGCTGCCCATGCTCGCCAGCGTCGGACCGGCCATGTTGCCCTTACCGACCAGCGCCGTAAGGATGCGGCCGATCGTGCCCTTGCCCGACCGGGTGGGACCGACGATGAGCAGGATCTTGTGCAGATCGGTCCGGCCGGACACGACGTAGCCGAAGAACTCTTGCAGCGTGGCGATCGCGTCCGGGTCGTCCGGCCAGAGCTGGCCGAGGAAGGCCAACCACCGTTCGGGTTTCGGCGCGTCCGGGCTGTAGGCGAATGGGACTGAGACGAGATTGAAGAACGCCGGGGTCGGCGAGGCCACCGTACGGTCGGCCAGGCGGAGCAGCCCGTTGGAGCACGCAACGATCGGATCCCGGCCCCCCTGCGCGTTAAGTTGATATTTACCCGGCTTACCCGGCTTACCCGGCTCACCCGGCTCAGCCGGACCTATCCATGACGGTGGGTCGATCGTCGACGGTAGATGCGTGATCGCGGCCATGGACTCGAGCAACTCGGCGATCTTGCGTTTCGTCGGGATCCAGTCGGCCCCGCGGGTCTCCACCCGCGTCGTCTCCGTACCGTCCGCGGCCTTGACCCGGACGCTGACCCGAACGGCGAACTGGGCGTGCTCAAGCCGCTTGTAGGCGTCGGCGCGGATCTCCCGGTCGTCAATCTCGCGCCAATGAGTGAGCTCCCAGCGCATCCACGTGCCGCGCCAGTGCCGCAGCGTGTAGAGCCCGTCCCGTTCGGCTCGGGCCATCAGGTGACGGGCGACCGTCATCGGCTTGTTCGGCGGCGGGACGTAGCCGTCAGCGTCGTCGTCCGGCTCAATGTCACCGGACCCCAGGTCGTGCAGCATGCCGTCGTCGTTCACGCGGTCCTCCGCTCCGACGCCTGGCGTCCGGGATAGTCGCCAGGCCGCGGCGTCAGCGCCAGGCGGCGGCGCTCGTCCAGCGGGAGCCCGACATCGGACCCGACGGCGCGGGCACGTTCGATCCGGGCCACGTGCTGGGAGAGCTCCCGCCACGCAGCCTGGATCTCACCCCAGCGCGCATCGACATCACGCAGGTAGGCGGCACGCGCGCCGTCCTGCTCGGCCCGGTGGACGGCGTCGCGCCACACCGGGTCGGCCTCGGCGCGCCAGGACTCGGCGGCAACGAGGATCGCCGCGGCCCGGCGCGGATCGTCGTCCGGCAGCGCCGCCCACTCCGGCGAGCCGTAGGACGGGATCCGGCCGGCGGCACGGGCGGCGCGGATCTTGTCTTGCGCCCAGCGGCCGACCGGGTCGCGGGTGAACAGGGATCGGAGGTCGCTCACCGGGACGCCCCCTGACGGACCAGCCGCTTGGCCTCGTGGCCGATCTCGTCGTGGCGGTGCCGTAGCGGCCGCCCAGACGTGACGGCCCGGGCGTGTAGGAGCGTGCGGAGGCGGTCGACAGCGACCGGCGCGGTACCCTCGCGGGGAGATCGGTCGCCAACCTGTGTCTCGTCTTCAGCCGCCCCGGGAGCCGCACCCCGGGGCGTTGCTGTCTGCGGCCTCACCCGCTCACGGCTCCCTCACTCACGCCGAGCAGGTCCAGCAGGCCGCGCACCGGGACGACGTAACGCTCCCCGTGCCGGATGACCGGGACCGGGAAGCGGCCGGCACGGACCAGCTCACGTGTCTTCGTCGGCCCGATGTCGAGCACGGACCCGGCGGTGACCACGTCCGTGATGACGCCGAGCCCGCGCACGTCGGCAGCGGTCCACTGACCGCGCGCCGGGGTCGGCCTGGTCACGATGCCTTCCTGACGGGGTCGACGTCGAACAAGTCGCGCACCCGTGCGCCGAGGCTGCGGGCAAGCTGAACTTTCACCAGCGGAGACGGTGTGCGCTGTCCGCGCTCGATGCGCGACAGGTAACCCTTGCTCCGGCCGGTGAGGTCGGCCAGGTCGTCAAGGGTCAGGCCCGCATCCGTCCGCCACTGCCGAAAGCGTGAGGGTGCGATGTCCTGCGTTGCCACGGTCGGACTCCTTCGATCGCTCAGACTCTGTCATCCGGTCGCTTGACGACCAATCGACTGGACGGAGCCGACCATAGTCGACAGATGACGTGGTCGGCAACTGACCGGACGACATGTCAAGATGGGGGCCATGGCGACAGGCGAGACAACGACCGAGCCCTACGAGCGGCAACCACGCGTCCGCTGGGTGGCGCACGATCCGCCAGGGAGCGCGAGCGTCGGCCAGATCGTCGGCGAGAACCTCCGCCGTCTGCGCGAACAGTGGCAATGGACGCAGCACGAGATGGCCGTGACGTTCCAGCGGCACGGCTTGAGCTGGACTCGCGTACGGGTCGCCGCGATCGAACGCGGTGACCGCGACACGGTCGATCTCGGGACGCTGCTGTTGCTGTCCGAGGCGATCGGTGTAGCGCCTGCCGAGTTCTTCGCGGGCGATGGCGACGTCCGGCTGTCGCCCCAAGCGGTGGCGCCGCGGGCGTACGTCCGCGAACAGCTTTCAGGGACGCCGTCTCACCTGCGATCCACCGACTTGCTCGTGACGATCAAGCCTGACAATCCCAATCTTGGCATCCGGCCGATCACCTCGACAGAAGCGGACGAGGCCCTTGCACGACGCCTCGGAGCATCGACTCAAACGGTCGTCATGGAGGCACTCACGTTGTGGGGACACTCCCTGACCGACGAACGTGACCGGCGGGTCCGAGCGCTCGGCGACATGGAGCCGAACGAGCGCCAGGCGCACCGAGGCCACATCACGCGGGAGCTGTCCCGGGAGATCGAACAGCGGCTGGCAGAGACGGACGCCCGTGAAGATCAAGGTTGAGAAGCTGTGCGGATGCCGGGACGCGGAAACGAAAAAGAAGTACAGCCGTGGCCAGTGCCCGGAGCTGACCAGGCGGACACATGGATCGTGGACCTACCGGATATGGGTGCCCAAAGAGTTGGTCCCGCTGGTCGGCAGAACCGAGCTGAGCGGGTCGGGGTACGAGACGAAAAAGGCAGCAGAGGAAGAGGCGGAGAAAGCGGCGGGTCATGTCCGCGCCGGTCAGCGGCACATCGGCGGACTGACCGTCGGCGCCTACCTGACTGACTGGCTGGGCCGGAAGAACGCGCTGCGTCCGACCACCCGGGCACGCTACGAGCAGTTCGTCAGGCTGCACCTGGTGCCGTATCTCGGGGAGTTGCCGGTGGCCGGTCTGCGCGCCGAGCACATCGACACGGCATTGAAGCTGGCGGCCACGGCATCCCAGGAGCGCCCCGGGCGGCCGATCGGTCCGGCGACGGTGAAGGACGTCTTGCAGATGCTGCGCAGCGCGCTGAACGACGCGGTGAAGCAGCGGATGATCAGTTTCAACCCGGCGGACGGGGTGGAACTGGCGTCGTACACGCCACCGGAGGTCGAGCCGTGGGAGGCGGAAGAGGTCGGCCGGTTCCTCGACGAAGCGGCCGGCGACCGGCTGTCTGCGATGTTCGAGCTGATCGCGTTGGCCGGTCTGCGCCGCGGTGAGGCGTGCGGAGCGACCTGGTCGGGCCTGGACGAAGCCGCGGCGGTGCTCACGATCTCCCAGCAGATCGTCAAGAACGACACCGCGTACGGCGTGTGGCCGCCGAAGACGCGCAACGGCAAACGCAAGGTCGATCTCGACCCCACGCTGATCGGGTCCCTGATGGGGCACCGGCTGCGCCAGGACGACGAGCGCGCGGCGGTCGGCGACAGATGGGATAACGGGGCGCTGCCCGACGAGCACGGCCGGCCGGTCCAGCTCGCGGAGCTGATGTTCACCCACCCGTCGGGGCGGCACCTGGACCCGCAATACGTCACCCGGCGGATGCAGCAGATCGCCCGGCGGGTTGGTCTGCTAGGCACCGTCCGGGCGTCGGCGGCGGCCAGGAGCCGGACGGTCGTCATCGGCACCCGGTACCGGCCGGCGGAGGGCACGTGGACGCTGTACCGCGACCGTGAGCCGATCGGGCAGGTGACGGTGATCGGTGTGACTCGGGAGGGCCCGCGGTCGGTGCTGCACCTGGCCGGGCCGTTGTCGGTGGCCCTGGAGGTGGGGGACGAGATCGGGGATCGGTTGCTGTCGCCGCGGCGGCTGCACGATCTGCGGCATTCGTCCGCGTCGATCCAGCTCGCTGAAGGTGTCGACATCGCGTTGGTGTCCAAGCGCCTCGGTCACTCGACGCCATCGATCACGGGGGCGCTGTACGTCCATCTACTGCGCTCGAAGGGGCAGCAGGCGGCGGCCACGATCGCGGCGGCGATCCCGCGCGCGGTCCGCTCTGGGGACGGTCTGGGTTCCAGTGATCAAAGAGTGGTAGCCGGGGGGTCATCCTCCGGCGTCTCCGCTGGTCAGAGCACCAGACCGAGACGCCGAAAGATCGCCAAAAAAGCGGAGGCTCCGGGATTTGAACCCGGGAGGGGGTGTTGCCCCCAACCGCATTAGCAGTGCGGCGCCATAGACCGGACTAGGCGAAGCCTCCAACGTGCGTTCTGAGTATAGCCACCACTTCCGGTGTGACTTTGCCACCCTCTCCCGGGCCCGCGGACGGCTCCGGCGAGGCCGGGCGCTCGGCGCACCCGCGGACGGCATGCTCGGACACAGGGCGCTCATCCGAGCGCGGCCAGGACGAGGTTCGCCACCTCCTCCCGCCGCCCGGGCCTCCCCACGGTGCTGCCGTCGGCCTCCCGTACGTAGAAGGCGTTCACGACGTCGAGACCGATCGTGGCCACGATCGCGGTACGCACGCCGAGCCCGGCGTCGGTGAGCGCGCGGACCATCCGGAACAGCACCCCGGCACGGTCGGGCGCCCGTATCTCGATCACCGTGTCGGATCCGGAGTCGTCAAAAATGATTTTTGGTGGCGCGGGCGGCGGCCGGCGCCGGGCGGCCGCGTACGCCTGTTCCCGGCCGGCGATCCTGGCGTCCAGGTCGACCCGGCCGGCGAGGACCCGCAGCAGGTCACCGCGCAGCTTCCCGGCGCTGGGCTCCCCGTCGTGCGTGCTCGCCACCGCCGCCTGCAACAGCGCCCGGCCGTTCTCGCCGCGGGCGGAGGCACGGTGCACGTCCAGCCGGTTGACGGCGAGCACTCCCGTGGTGGCGGCCAGCAGCCCGGGACGGTCGGGCGCCACCACCACGATCTCGAACATCGAGTCGTCCGGCAGCGGGTTGACCGCGACGTGGTAGTCGTCCGGGAGCGTGAGAAGAGCCCGTTGACGGTCGGTGAGGGCGGGCGGGCACGGCGCACGCCCGCCGCTGTGGACCGCCATCGCCCGCTCCACCAGGTCGCCCACCAGCCGTGCCTTCCACGGGCTCCAGGCCGTCGGGCCGGTGGCGAGTGCGTCGGCTTCGGTCAGGGCGTGCAGCAGGCCGAGGATCCGGGGGCTGCCGGCGGCCCGGGCCACCGCCTCGATGGTCGCCGGGTCGTCGATGTCCCGCCGGGTCGCGGCCTCGATGAGCAGGAGGTGCTGGCGCACCATCGTGACCAGCACGTCGGCGTCCGCNCCGGCGGGAGCCCGAGCCGTGGCGCGAGATCGTGGACGATCTTGACCCCCACGTCGGTGTGGTCGCCGGGCCGGCCCTTGCCGATGTCGTGCAGCAGGGCGCCGAGCAGCAGCAGGTCGGGCCGGTCGACCTCGCGGGTCGACGCCGCCGCGGCGGCGACTGTCTCCAGCAGGTGCCGGTCGACGGTGAAGCGGTGGTAGGGATTGCGCTGCGGCCTGCTGCGCACCGCCTCCCACTCGGGCAGCAGCCGGACGAGCAGCCCGACCTGGTCGAGCGCCTCCATGGCGCCGATCATGGCTGGGCCGGTGGCGAGCAGGGCCACCAGGGCCTGCCGTGCCGCGTCCGGCCACGGTGCCGGCATGGGTGGGGCTTCGCGGGCAAGCCGGTTGAGGGCGTATCGGCCGATGGGGATGCCGGCCCGGGCCGCCGCGGCGGCGGCCCGCAGAACCAGCGCGGGATCGCGGGTGGGATCGGCGTCCCGGGCGAGCTGGGCCTCGCCGTCCTGCTCGACCACGTCCTGGTCGAGGGGCCGGCGGACCGGGGGGCCGGGGCGCCGGCGCGCGGACGAGCGCAGACCGGCCGAGACCCGATACCAGGTGGTGTCCCAGGTCCAGGAGATCGTACGGCCCGCGTCGGCGGTGGCGTGGGCGAGCGCGAGCTGGTCGGGATAGCCCAGAGCGGCCGCGACGGCGGCCTGGTCCTGCAGCAGCAGCCGGTCCTGCCGGCGGCCGTGCGCGAGCCGGCGGATCTCGCCACGGGCGTCGAGGAGCACCCGGTGCGCTTCGAGTACCCGCGCGGGCGGGGTTTCGGCGGCCCATGCGGTGGCGAGCGCGGTCAGGGCATGGACGTCCCGCAGACCACCGCGGGCCTGTTTCAGGTCCGGTTCGAGCAGGAAGGCGACGTCGCCGTGGCGGCGGGCCCGGTCGGCGACCAGGTCCGCGAGCTCGGGCAGGCGATGGGGGGAACGGGCCCGCCAACGGGCGCGGACGCGCTCGAGCAGCGACCCCACGAGGACGCGGTCACCGGCGATCGGGCGGGCCGCCAGCAGGCCCAGCGCCGCCTTCAGGTCGTCGTCGGCGACCGCGACGGCCTCGTCGACGGTACGGACGCTGTGATCGAGGCCGATCCCGGCGTCCCAGAGCGGATACCAGAGGGTGTCGGCAATGCCGGTGACGTCGTCCCGGCGGCCGTCGTGTAGCAGGACGAGGTCGAGATCACTGCCGAGGACGGGTTCGCCCCGTCCGTAGCCACCGACCGCCAGCAGGGCGACGCCGGGGCCCGGCTCGCCGAAGAGGTCACGCAAAGTGGTGTCCGCGATGCCCATGAGAGCGTGGCGCAGCGCTGGCCCGACGATGCCGCCGAACTCCTCGGAGCGGCCGGTGAGCGCCGCCAGTCGGTTCGTCACCAGGGGCTGACCAAGTTCATCGCTGTCGGTAGTTCATCACTGTTCGCTGTGAGAAGAGTGTCCCTGACCATCAGGAGAGTCTCCGGCCGGTCCGGCGGTCGACGGCCCACACCGATCAGGCCATCGATCACCGGACGTGGGTCACCAGACGTGGGCAGCAGGTCCGGCAGGGCCGGCGGCGGCGCGGTGGTGTTTCTTTCGTGCCGCCGCCGGCGGCGGATGGCTCCGGAACGCTACAGCGCGTCCGATCCGCGTTCACCGGTGCGTACCCGTAGGACGGTTTCGACCGGTACCACCCAGATCTTGCCGTCGCCGATCTTCCCGGTCTGAGCGGACGTGGTGATGGCGGTTACCAGCTCCTCGACGGCGTCGTCCTCGACGAGGATTTCGATCTTTATTTTCGGAACGAAGTCGACCTTGTACTCGGCCCCCCGGTACACCTCGGTGTGGCCCTTCTGCCGGCCGAAGCCCTGGACCTCCGAGATGGTCAGACCGTGTATCCCGAGATTTTCCAGCGCGGTCTTCACGTCCTCCAGCCTGAACGGTTTGATCACCGCGGTCACCAGCTTCACGCTCACGCCTTGACCTCCTCGGATACCTGCACCGGAGTAGCCGACCCGGACGCGCCGCCGGTACCGGTACCGCCCCCGGTGAAGGTGAGGCGGTAGGCGGTCTCACCGTGCTGCGACTCGTCGAGGCCGATCTCCTCCTCCTCGTCGCTCACCCGGAGCCCCCAGACGAACTTGATTGCGTAAGCTATGATCGCGGTCGCGACGGCGGAGTAGGCGACGGTTGCCCCGACGGCGAGCGCCTGCTCACCGAAAACGCTCCAGGGGCCGCCGTAGAAGACACCGTCCTTGCCGTTCGGGTTCGTGTCGACGGTGGCGAAGAGCCCGGTCAGCAGCGCGCCCAGGACACCGCCGATCAGGTGGACGGCGCCGACGTCGAGCGAGTCGTCGATCCCCACCCTGCCCTTGATGGCGGTGGCCAGCGCACACACCACGCCGGCGATCGCGCCGACCGCGATGGAGCCCAACGGCGAGACGAAACCACACGCGGGGGTGATCGCGACCAGGCCGGCTACGGCTCCGGAGGCGGCGCCCAGGGCGGTGGCCTTGCCGTCGCGCAGCCGTTCGACGGCGATCCAGCCGAGCAGGGCCACGCCGGTGGCGATCTGGGTGTTCAGGAAGGCGTACCCGGCCACCTTGTTGGCGCCGAGCGCCGAGCCGGCGTTGAAACCGAACCAGCCGAACCACAGCAGACCGGTGCCGAGCAGGACGAACGGGACGTTGTGCGGCCGGAAGTAACCGGCGGGCCAGCCCCGGCGCTTCCCGAGCGCGACAGCCAGGACGATCGCCGCGATACCGGCATTGGCATGGACGACCGTGCCACCGGCGAAGTCCAGCGCGCCGCGCTTGTACAGCCAGCCGGTGCTCGCCCAGACCCAGTGGGCTATCGGCGAGTAGACCAGGACGGACCACAGGACGACGAAAACGGCGAAGGCGCTGAATTTTATCCGGTCCGCGGAGGCACCGGTGATGAGAGCGGGTGTGATGATCGCGAACATCATCTGGAAGGAGACGAAAACGACCGCCGGTATCGTCGTGTCGCTTGCGGTCAGATCCTGCAGACCGACGAAGTCGAAGCCGCCCCAGAACTTGTTGCCGGAACCGAAGGCGATACTGTAGCCGACGACGGTCCAGACGAGGGTCACGATGCCAATAGTGAAGAAATTCTGTACCAGAATACCCAGAACGTTCTTCGCCCGGACCATGCCACCGTAGAAGAACGCGAGCCCGGGGGTCATGAGCAGTACCGCTCCCGAGCTTGCGAGTATCCAGGCGGTGTCGCCCGTGTCCAATGCAGCCATGTCTCTCCCGTCGGTCGCCCCGCGTGCCCGCGTGGATCATGCTCGCCGGTCCGCGGCCCACCCGCCGTCCCGGATCCTTCGGCCGAAGATTCGATAGAATCTGTTCCGGATCGGTATCTTCCCTGTTTCCGATATGTGAAATCGCTAAATTGGGCGATTCGTGGCTCGTTCTGACGGAGCGGTGGCGAGCATCACATCGCCCTTCGTGACTTCCGGCGCGTTTGCGTGATCCTACTTGCTCCGACGGGCTACCGTGCTTCTCTGTGTGTGATGGTTTGGATGCGGATTGCTACCGTTGCGGTGGCACCGGTTGGCGTGTCTCGTTCGTTCGGAGATCTCGCGAGCGCCGCGCGTTGCGAGGGCCGGGCCGCGTCCTTGCCGCCCCAGGGGATGCGCTGGCCGTCCCGGAGATCCCAGGGAGCTGTCGCCGGGTGTTCGGACGGCTTCCGGGAGCCCTGGGTCTGATCAGCGTTCTCGCCGGGGGAATCATACTGCTACCGGGCGCCGCCACGCCGGCCAGAGCCGACGACATCGACACGATCAACAGAGATATAGCGGCTACCCAGCAGCAGCTCACCGAACTGACTCACTCGACCGAGGCGGCGACCGAAGCCTTCAATGCCGGGCGGCTGCGGCTGAGCGCCGCCGAGCAGGCCGTGTCGACGGCCACCGAGAACGTCCGACGCGCGGGAAACGCTGTGCGGGCCGCGGCGGACAGACGCCGCGCGCTGGGATCCGCCACCTACCGTTCGGGCGGTCTCGAACAGCTCTCGGTGCTGTTCTCCGGTGACCCCGGCACGGCGCTCGACCGGGTGGGCGCGATGGACTCCCTCGCCCGCCGTGGCCGGGCCGCTGAGATCGAACTGCGCTCGGCCCGCCACGACCTGACCGGCGCGCAGGCTGCCGCGCAGGAGGCGCTTGTCGAGCGGCAGCGCGAAACCGCCTCCCTCGAAGAGCGGAAGAAGCGCATCGAGGCGTCGGTGACGGCGCAACGTGCGTTGCTCGACGATCTGGTCGCCCGGCACGCCGAGCTTGTCCGCCAGGCGCGTGCCCGCGAGGAGGCGGCCCGTCGGGCGGGCGAGCTGGCGGCCGCNCTGGCGGCCGCCGCAGCCGCGCAGGCGCAGGCGCGGGCGGCCGCGGCCGAGCGGGACCAGTTGCGCAGCCGCAGCGACCTGATCGGCAGCACCAGCCGCGGATCCACCGGTACCTCCGTCGCGCCGGCCCGCCCGCCCGTGATCGGGAGCGGCGGGGCGGCGGTCGCGGTCGCGCAGGCCCGTGCGCAGCTGGGCAAGCCGTATGTGTGGGGGGCGGCCGGGCCGGACGCCTTCGACTGCTCGGGGCTCACCCAGTGGGTGTGGGCGAAGGCGGGAGTCGCCCTGTCCCATTTCACCGGTGCCCAGTGGAACGAGGGACGCCGGATCTCCCGCGGCGAACTCATACCGGGCGACCTGGTCTTCTTCGGCGAGGATCTACACCATGTGGGGATCTACGTCGGCAACGGGAACATGATCGACGCGCCGCGAACGGGAACGGTGATCCGCCTCGAACCGGTCTGGTGGGAGACGTACGCCGGCGCGGTGCGCCCCGGTGCCTGAACCCGGCCGGTGCCCAGGCCTCACGCCGGATGATGACGCTACGTATGCGCTCAGGTGTGAGGGGTGGCGTCAGAGTGTTCGACGTACACGAGCCCTGCCGCACGCCGTGAGATCTCGGTGGTTGGCGCTTCCTGCCCTGGGTTCTGGCCCGAGGTGCTGGCCTCCTCGGCCAGGACGACCGCGTCCGAGGAGAGGACCTCGACGATGTCACCGCCCCCGCGGATGACGAGCCTGGCGCCAGGTAGCACTCCGCCGTCCCGGAGCTGACGCATGGTTCGTTCGTCCGTCTGCAACCGTTCGGAGATCCAACTGACCGTGACCGAGGTCGTCCTGGAGCTGGTGAAGTCGGTGGCGGCCAGCAGGCTCAACGGTGCCGGGGGCCGCGGCCCCACCGGGCGGTCGAACGAACCTGCCGGGATCACGTTCCCGAACGGGCATTTCTTCGGGTCGCCAAGTATTTCGGTGAGCCGCGCCTCCACCTCGTCGGAGATCACGTGCTCCCACCGGCAGGCTTCGTTGTGGACGAGTGCCCAGTCCAGACCGATCACCTCGGTGAGGAGCAGTTCGGCGAGACGGTGTTTGCGCATGACCGCGGTCGCGCGCACCAGCCCCTTCTCGGTGAACTGCACGGTGCGGTCGTTGGCGAGGGCGACCAGGCCCTCGCTGGCCAGTCGTGAGGTGGACTCGCTGGCCGCGGGAGCACTGACGTGCAGTCTTTCCACCAGGCGCGCACGCAGCGGCGGGATGCCCTCTTCCCTCAGTTCATAGAGGGTACGGAGGTACATCTCGGTACTGTCGATCAGTCCAGTCACCGGGCTCCTTCGTCCAGCTTCAAGGGTACGCCTGTGAGGGCGGACCCACCTAGGCGCGAGGGCCGTCCTGTCCGCGCTGTTTCCAGGCTGGTTGTCCGTTGCCGGGCCTCGAGCCGGCCGGATCGTCCGCAGGGCCTGCCAGGGGCCTCGGGCGGCCCTGTGCGGTTGCTCCGGATCGCCGTCGGCCGGGTCCGACCCGGCGGGCCGG
>NZ_JWIO01000025.1:11471-29458 GCF_001017755.1 Protofrankia coriariae | reverse complement strand
CCCGGCGGGCCGGTCGCCGGTGGGAACCAGCCGGTGGGATCGGCGGATCGGCGTCTCGGCGCGAGTCATACACTGCGGTGTATGAGCTCGACCCAGATCGCACCGGAGACCACTCACGGCAGCACGGACGAGGGTAACGACTTCGCCCACTACGCGCGCCACGAGGAGATCGTCCGGGCTTCCATCGAAGGTGGACGCGTGACCGCGCTGTGTGGTTACAGGTTCGAGCCGGTGCGTGATCCCCAGCGGTTCCCGGTATGCCCGAAATGCAAGGAGCTTGTCGAGCTGGCCGAACAGCTCGGCTGACCGCCCCGGGCGGCCCCGCTCCGATCGCCCCTTCCCGGGCCATGGTCACAGCTGGGCGTAGGCCAGGACGCGGCTCGTGGTGGCCCGTGCCGCGCTACACGCTGCCGGTGTCCGCTTGCCGCGAGAGCTGCTATAAGTGTCGATCACGGTAGCGATCGGCAACAGGAAGGATGGTGGCCGAGGCTTCTCTGACGCTGTGACTCGTCCCATCTGATCCGCCCACGTGACCGGCCACGTACGACCGGGACGACGGATGATGCGTAAGCTGGGATGCCGTCGGGCCTCCTCACGATGCCAGGCCCGCCCTTGTAGTCCCGTTCCTGTAGTAGCCCCGCCCTTGTAGCTCAGTGGATAGAGCGACCGCCTCCTAAGCGGTAGGCCGTAGGTTCGATTCCTACCAGGGGCACGATCCCAACCGTGCCAGTGCTTCTGCCGGGGTGAACGGCTCTCGGCGAAACGACGCTCGGTGAATGGCGTGGCGCGCATACTGGACCATACTCATATGGGCTACCGGTCACTGCTGATCCGCTCAGGGTGCGGCCGGTCGGCTCCGTCAGCGGGCAGCTACAGCGGTCGTCGTCCGGTTGCGTGGGCCTTCGCGTCCAGAGTCGCCAGCAGCGGCCCGCATGGCCGTCGGGCCTGCTCTTCCTCGATCGGGCGGCGATCACGATTTCGATGATCGAGAGCGGATCGTCATCCCTCCGGGGGGGTATTGAAACACCTCGTACGGAAGATCCGCCGGAAACACGGCGGGAGTACTGTTACGTACGTCACAAGGTCATCCTGTGGAGATGGGCACTCGAGCGCGCCAGCAGCATTCGGCTGGCGTCGGCTGGCGCGCTCGAGACGGAGCCTTCACCGCCGAAGGAGGTCGTCCGAATGAGGACCAAAGCCGCCGTCCTGTGGGGGCTGGAAGAGAAGTGGCAGGTCGAGGATGTCGAACTCGACCCGCCCAAGGCGGGCGAGGTTCTGGTCAAGCTCACCGCCAGCGGTCTGTGTCATTCAGATTATCACCTGGTCAGCGGCGACATCCCCATTCCTTTCCCGGTCGTCGGTGGGCATGAGGGCGCCGGTGTCGTCGCGGCGGTCGGGCCGGGCGTGACCGAGGTGGCGGAAGGCGACTCGATCGTCCTGAGCTTCCTGCCCTCCTGCGGGCGCTGCTCGTACTGTTCGCGTGGCCTGACGAATCTCTGCGATCTCGGGGCTGCGATTATTCTTGGCCCCCAGCTGGACGGTACCTACCGATTCCACGCGCGCGGTCACGATATCGGGCAGATGTGTGTGCTCGGGACCTTCTCGGAATACACGGTCGTCCCGGTCGCGTCCGTGGTCAGGATCGACCAGGGTGCGGCGCTGGACAAGGCGGCACTGATTGGATGCGGTGTCCCGACCGGTTACGGCAGCGCGGTGAACACCGCGCAGGTGCGGCCGGGTGACACCGTGGTCGTGATGGGCGTCGGTGGTATCGGTGTCAACGCGGTGCAGGGGGCCAGGGCCGCGGGCGCGCGGACCGTCGTCGCGTTGGACCCCGTCGACTTCAAGCGGCAGAAGGCTGTCGAGTTCGGCGCGACCCACACGGCCGCCACCGTCGACGCGGCACGGGAACTGGTCAGCGAGCTGACCCGCGGGCAGCTGGCGGACGCGTGCATCATCACGACGGACGTCGCCGAAAGCGCGTACGTCGGTGAGGCGCTGAGCCTGGTGGGTAAGCGTGGCAGGGTGGTGGTGACCGCGATCGGGCATCCCACGGACATCTCGATCAGTGGGTCGCTGTTCGAGCTGACACTGTACGAGAAGTCGATCCGCGGCGCGCTGTTCGGCTCCTCGAACCCGCAGCACGACATCCCCCGCTATCTTGAGCTGTACAACCGCGGCCAGCTCAAGCTCGACGAGCTGGTGACCAGGGAATATTCCCTGGAAGACATCAACGAGGGATATCAGGACCTGCTGGACGGCCGGAACATTCGAGGTCTGATTCGTTTCTGACCGCGTTCCTCGAAAACTGGACATGACTGATTGACGAACCGGAGAAGCCGGCCGAGGCGACCGTATGGCGCCCGGCCGGCTCCGTCCGTTGATGCCGGTGCGCGACGGTGTTCCGGCGGTCGCGATCGTAGTTGTCGAATCAGGTTGAACTGAACGGCGAAAATCCGTCGTGGTGCTGGGGCGCGCTCTTCGTCGCGCGGTCCGTGCCGGACAGGTCCGGCGGCGGGCCGGCTCCCGCGGAAATTTATCCCGATGGGGGCACCAGGTTGACTCCTACGAGGGGAGTGCGGCGGAGCCCGGAAGATTACGGTCAGACCTGTAGCACATGCCTGAGAAAGGGGCGACCATGACGATTACCGATGGAACCGTCGACACGCGGCTCAGCTCGCTCGAGTTCTGGGCCAAGCCCCGGTCCGTCCATCACGAGGCATTTCGCTGGTTACGGGAGAACAAGCCGGTCAGCTGGCACGAGGCACCCGAGGCCCTGGACCCGAACCTGAACAACGCCCAGGGGTTCTGGTCGGTGGTGAAGTACCGCGACATCCAGAACATCTCCCGGGACACGGAGCTGTTCAGCTCCGCCGACGGCGTGTTCGTCGACGACTTCCCGCAGCTGGAGACGATGTTGTCGTTCATCGTGACGGACGCTCCTCGGCACACCGAGATGCGGGGCGTCGTCAGCGTCGCCTTCACGCCGAAGAACATCTTCAAGATGTCGGAGGACATCGGCGGGATCGTCCATCAGGTCATCGACAGGGTCGCGCCCCTGGGCGAGGGGGACCTCTGCCAGTTGATCACCAAGGAGGTGCCCGGCCGGATCTTCGCGACCTTCATGGGGATCACCGACCCGGAGCAGATCCAGTATGTGATGGACGCGGCCGAGCAGTTCGCGTGCTGGGCGGACCCCGAGTACGCTCATATCGGCTCTCCGCTCCAGGTGTTCGCCGACGCCTCCCAGAAGCTGGCGACCCTCGCGATCGAGCTGGCGAAGGAACGCAAGGAAAATCCAGGTGACGACCTGCTCAGCTGGGTCGCCCAGGCGCAGTACGAGGGCAACAAGCTGTCCGTCGAGGAGGTCGGCGTCTTCTTCGCGCTGCTCGCCGCGGCAGCCAACGACACCACCCGGCACTCGATGGCGCACGTGCTCTCGCTGTTCCAGGAGTATCCCGACCAGCTTGCCTACGTCATGGCGGACTTCGACAGGCGTGCGGACGACGCCGTCAACGAGTGCCTGCGGCTGGAACCGCCGCTGATGCACTTCCGCCGCACCGCGACACGGGACACCGAATTCGGTGGGGAAACCATCAAAAAGGGTGACAAGGTCGTCATGTGGTACATATCCAGTAACCGGGACCCCGACGTGTTCGAGAACCCCGACACGTTCGACGTACGGCGGGTCAACAAGTTCAACCCGCACCAGGCGTTCGGCGGCGGTGGCCCGCACTACTGCCTGGGCCACATGCTCGCCAAGCAGATGATCAAGACTGAGGTGCGGGAGATATACACCCGGATGAAGGGCCTCAGGGTCGGCGAGCGCGACATGCTGCTGTCCAACTTCATGAACGGTGTCAAGCGGCTACCCGCCACCTGGGCGCCCGAGAAGAGCTGAGCGCGCGAGGCGAACATTTCGTAGCCGCGAGGTCACGGAGCCGTTCGCGGGATCATGAGTGGGTCGGGGACGTGGGACCGGTGTCCGGGGCGGCCGGTCCCACGTCCCACTGTTTCTGGTCGCTTCTGATCGCGCTGAGATTTCCGTCTTTCAACGGTTTTGTTATGATGCGTACCCCAGTTGCCCCACGCCCTGCCCGTGGCACCCGACCGGGGTTCCGCGGTGTTGTTGACTGTTTGCGGTGGACGAGGGCCGGCGGAGCTATTCTGCTGCTCACAACACCATGAGAGGACGTCGGGAATGCGGCGCACCGGTTTCACCGCCGACCACGAGAGCTTCCGTCAGATGTTCCGGAACTATCTCACCCGCGAGGTGGTGCCCGTCTTCGACGACTGGTTGGCCGCCGGTGCGGTCCCCAGGGATTTCTTCCGGGACCTGGGCAAGCTCGGGGTGCTGGGGATGGCGTTTCCGGCCGAATACGGCGGAGGTGACCAGCCGGACTTCACCTACAACGCCGTGATCAACGAGGAGTGCGCCCGGGCGCTGGTCGCGCTGGGGACGTTACAGGTACACCTGGACGTGGTGGTTCCGTATTTCCTGGACCACGCCGACGAGGCACAGCGTGGGCGCTGGTTCCCGGGCCTGGTGAGCGGCGACCTGTTCGCGGCGATCGGGATGACCGAACCGGGCGCTGGTTCGGACCTGGCCGGCGTGCGCACGACCGCGGTCCGGGACGGCGAGCACTATGTGCTCAACGGCGCGAAGACGTTCATCAGCGGGGGTGCGCTCGCCGACCTGGTGGTCGTGGTGGCGCGAACCTCGCGAAGCGAGTCCGACCGGCGGCGGGGGCTCAGCCTGCTGGTCGTCGAGGACGGCATGCCGGGCTTCGAGAAGGGCCGCAATCTGGCGAAGATCGGCCTGAAGGTGCAGGACACCATCGAACTGTCGTTCACCGACGTGCGGGTGCCGGTCGAGAACCTGCTGGGGGAGGAGGGGACGGCCTTCGAGCAGTTGACCCACGGTCTGCCCCAGGAACGGCTGAGCATCGCGATCAGTTCGCTGGCCGCGGCCCGGGCCGCGCTGGACACCACCGTGACCTATGTCAGGGAACGCCATGTGTTCGGGAAGCCGGTCAGCCACTTCCAGAACACCAGGTTCGAACTGGCCGCGGTGGCCACGGAAATAGAGGCGGCGCAGGCGATGGTGGACCGCGCGCTGGCCGAGCACGTCGCCGGTGAGCTGAGCCCGGTGGACGCGGCAAAGGTGAAGCTTTACTGCACCGAACTGCAGGGCCGGACGGTCGACCGTTGCCTGCAGTTGTTCGGTGGTTACGGCTATATCCTGGAGTATCCTATCGCCCGGCTGTACGCGGATGCCCGTGTCACGCGTATCTACGGCGGCACGAGTGAGATCATGAAGACTATCATCAGTAAGTCGCTGGGCCTGTAGGTCCGAGTTCGCCAGGCCGGCCGAGGACGAACGCTTCTTACTGGGTATTTTTTCGGCCTGTGCGCGCACCCGACGGCGCACTCGTGGCAATCCTCCCCGGCGTCGCCGTCCGCCGACGAAGGCCATCGTCCACTTGATTACGTACGGCTACAGAATAAATACTCTTGGTGCTCTTGGCGGGTGTGTCGCGCACATGACGCTCGGCGAAGTACCCGCACGTCGCGTCTGGACCATCCTGGCCTGTCGGTCTAATGTATCGACCAAAGTCGAGTGATATGTCGATCATCGACCGTCCGTTGAGTGGCGGGTCGAAGCCGTGCCACGCCGGCCCCGCCGGAGGGCTGAGGGGGATCGGCCAGCCGCGCGTCAGATTCGCTGGCGCATGGCCTCGATGCCGCCGTGGATCCTGCGACTCGAAGAGCTCGAAGAGGAGGCGGGAATGGGCAGTGGTGTCCATGCTCCCGTGCTGGACGACGGGTCGGACTCGGACATGGCCAGCTCGGAGCCGGTGGCGGTCGAGGACGGCGTCCAGCGGGCCAGGGAGATCCTGAGAACCGCCGAGCGGATTCTTGACGACGGCGTGACGTATTCAGACTTCGCCAACGGTGACCCGAAGGCGGCGGACGCGGCGTTGGGGGCGGCCCAGCGCGCGGCGAGTGAATGTATGAGCCTCGCCGTCCAGTCGTCGAAGGACTCCTCGGTCCGGCAACTGGCGGAGGTTCTTCTGCAGTCGGGGCTGGCCCGGGTCACGTTGATGGAGGCCACGCTGGGGCGGCGGACGGCGAGGATGTTCGGTGTCGAGCAGGCGCTCTGCCACTTACGCGGGGCCTCCTCGCTGTCGGCTCTGGAGGAGCGGGCACCGGTGGAGGCCCATCGGCTGGGTTTCACCAGAATTCTGTTCTCACGCATTGACAAGGGTGTCTGGATCGCGCGCACGGCCTATATGGAGGGCGAGGAGCAGCTTGCCCGGACGCTGGTGCAGGTCGGTATCGCGCATCCTCGGCCGCTGACCGGCGCACTGGTCGAAAGCGAGATGGCACGGCGCCGCGTCCCGATCCTGGTACGGAACCCCCAGTCGAGCTCGCGCGTCCATGCCGAAATGGTTGCCGTGGTCGGCACCAAGGGCTATGTGGCCGCCCCGGTGGTCTCCTGGGGCAAGGTGGTGGGGTTCCTGCACGCCGACCGGCAGGCGGAACTCGGCGGGGTGGACGAATTCGACCGCGATCTGATCGGCATGTTCGCCGCGGGGGTGGGTGTCGCGTTCGAGAGAAACGCGCTCTTCCGGCGGCTGCGGTTCATGCGGTCCATGTTCAACGAACATGTGTGCGCGGTCAACGACCTCGTCGACGACATCGCCGAGGACGTCATGGAGATCGGCGATGGCTCGGAGAAGCCGCTGAACCGCTCACTGGGCGCGTACTCGTCGGGACAGAATTTCCGGGAGACGCCGGCGGCGTATCCCGAGGACGCGCTGTTCGCCAGTCTGACCCCCCGTGAGTGCGAGGTGCTGCGTAGCCTGGCCTCGGGTAAGACGAACGCGCAGATCGCGAGCAGCCTGTTCGTGACCGAAGGCACCGTGAAATCGCATGTGAAGCACATTCTGCGGAAGCTCGGCGCGGCCAACCGCACGGACGCCGTGGCTCGCTACCATGCGCTGACCAAATCATCCGGCGGCCACCAGACGAAAGATCCGTTCAGATCCTGAGGATCACCTGACCGCCCCATGCCGACGTACGGGGACGATCTTCGCTCGTCCGCTCTGCGCGTCGGCCGATGCCGGGGCCGACCGGCCGGCCAGGCACAGCGCCTGCCCATCGGCCAGGTCATGGCACCTGTCAAGGCGGGTGGGACAGACCCCACAGCCTCTGCCGAAGGTCCCTGTCAGAGCCGCGACGGCTCCGCCAGGCTGGATGAGGGCTTTGGTGGAACGACCGGGGCCACGGGCCGGTGGACACGTCGGGGCCGGCGGGCCACTCGGTGGCGCGGGTCCGTGCGGGGTGGCCCCAGGCCGGTAGTCGGCGTTCCGCCGCTGCCCAGCGGTCTTCATAACCAGGGCTACCGCTCGACAGACGGCCGTCGGCGTGGGGGAGAACAGGATGAAGAGGAAGGTGGCCGTTGTGGTGGCCATTACGCTGGCCATCGCGTTCGGCTGCCTCGGGGCCGCGCTGGCAGCCGCAGTCCGAACGGCGGACGTCACCGCTGTCCAGAACGACCGGCTGGAGCCGGCCGCGGCAGACGTGGCCGCCATCCTTGATCATCTCGCCGCTGAGGACAGCGACTGGCGCGGTTACCTGACAACCGGCCAGTCCGAACTTCACAGGTCTGCGTTGGCCGGGTCCCGGGATATTTCGGCCAGAATCAACCAGCTGTCCGCCTCCGTTGCCGGTCTCGGACGGCTGCCCGACCTTGTGCGGCAGGTGACGGAAGCGTACGGGGTATGGAGCTCGCACGCGGATCCCGCGATGAGCGCCGTGCGTGCCGAGAACATGGTGGTCATTCATTCGGCAGAGGCGGCCGCCACGAGGAACTCAAGCTTTGACACCATGCGTACGCGGGTGGCCACGATGCAGCAGGAAATTTTACGTCACCAGGATCAGATGTCGACTCAGGCCGGCGGGGCCGGGTGGCAGTTGCTCGCCGGTGCGCTGGGTGCCGTGTTCCTGGTTTTTCTGGTCGTCGCTGTGCTGGTCGTCGGTGTCCGGCGGTTGCTCCTCGCGCCGCTACGTGGGCTGTTGCGCGCGGTCGGGGAACTTGCCCGTGGCGGTTACGACCGGGCCGTGCCGCGCAACGGCCCGGCTGAGATGGCCGAGCTCGGAGAGGGGCTGGACGCGATGCGTCTGCGCGTGTTGGCCGCGATCGGCCAACAGGGACCGACAGCGGCGGCGGTGCGGGACGCGCTGACCGCGTCCGTGACCGAGATCCCGGGCATGCGGATCTCAGGCCGGATCATCCCGGCGGAGGGCCTGCTCGCCGGCGACTGGTACGACACCTTCGAGCTGCCCGATGGTCGTCTCGGGTTCACCGTGGGGGACGCGGCGGGGCACGGGCCGGTGGCCGGCGTGCACGCGCTGCTGGTCAAGCAGCTTCTCGCGGCCGCGCTGCTCACCGAGGCAACCCCGGACGAGGCGATCCAACAGGTGCAGCGATGCCTCGGTGACACCGGTGAGATGTTCGCGACCGCGTTCGTCGCAATAGTAGATCTTGAAACCGGACTTGTCGAGTACGCCAACGCCGGGCACCCATGGCCGGTGATCGTCCGAAATCCGGGCGGCGGACGGGGTGCGGCCGCGGACGAGGCGACGGCGGGCGGTGTGGATCCGGGCGACGCGGATCCGGATGGCGCGGATTCGGATGACGCGGATCCGGATGTGGAAAGGGAGGCCCTGGCTGTCGGAGACGGCCTGGACGCGAGAGGAGGTGGAAAAAACGAAGCCGGAAGGGCGGGGCTTGTGACTCTGGCGTCGACAGGTCCCCTCGTCGCAGCCATCCTGCCCGACGGCAGCGGCATGTGGCGGACCGAGCGGGCCCGCCTGGCGCCGGGGGACGTCCTGTGCGCCTACAGCGACGGCATCACCGAGGCGCGCGGCCCAGCTGGGAACCAGTTCGGTTTCCGACGGCTGGCCGACGAGCTGACACGCCTTCCCGGCAGGGATCCCGACGCCCTCGTCAGTGATCTCTTCACGGCTGTCGCGCTGCATTCCCGCGGCTGCGTGGCAGACGACCAGATTGCGGTCGCGGTGGGCCGTAGCGTGTCCGACGTCATTGCTGCCCCGGCGCAGCGCCCGGACGGAGCCGTTTATCCGGTGGGCGATACCGTCACCCTGTCGAGAAATGCCACCGCCGTGTCCGGGTAGACGGTCCGGGGCAGCTTCGCGTCGGTTCTTCGGCGTGGTCCGGGTAGAACGGGCGAGCGCGTCACGGGCGTGGCCGGGCACCGGTTGGCTGACTCCCGGCGACCGGCCGCATCATGACAAAACGGTATTCGACGCGTCCGGTCAGTTCAGTACGAATATTCGGGAGGTGGGCACCGTCGGTGCCGCTCCGTACGGAATACATATACGCAGGGCTCCCGAATGGGGGTGTGGAATTCTTGGATCGATCATTCCAGAGGGCTCGTCGGTGTTGGCCTACTTCCGTTAGTGTGTCTGAGGTATGGACGACCAGGAGACAGGGAAGATCTCCACGGGTGTGCCGGATTCCGCCGCATCCGCGTCCCTGCCGGGTGACTCCTCCGTGGAGCCGGTGAGAGAGATGGCCTTCCCGGCAGTTGCCCGCCTGGAACTCGACGAACTGCTCGCCCAGCTCATCGACCGGGCGCAGGATGTCATCGAGACGCAGAGCAGGCTGCGCGGCCTGCTGCGAGCCACCCGGACGGTCATCGCCGACCTCAGCCTGGAGGTGGTGCTGCGCCGCATCGTGGAGGAGGCCTGTCAGCTGGTCGACGCCCGGTACGGTGCTCTGGGGGTGATCGCCAGGGAAGGGCATCTCGAGCAGTTCATCCACGTCGGCATGGAGCCGCCTCTGGTCGAGAAGATCGGACAGCTGCCGCGGGGGCAGGGGGTGCTGGGCCTGCTCACCGCACAGCCACAGCCGCTTCGCCTGAACGACATCGCGACGAACCCCCGGGCCGTCGGTTTCCCGGCGAACCACCCGCCCATGCAGACCTTCCTCGGCGTTCCGATCAGGGTCCGCAGCGAGGTTTTCGGCAACCTCTATCTTACGGAGAAGCGCAACGGCCGGACGTTCACGGCCGAGGATGAGGAACTCGTCCTGGCGCTGGCCGCGAGCGCCGGGATCGCCATCGACAACGCCCGGCTGTTCGACCAGGCGCAACGTCGCCAGCGGTGGCTGCAGGCCTCGGCGGACATCACCCGTCACGTGCTTGGTGACGGCGAGCGGCCGCTGAACATGATCGTCAGTCGTGCCCGGGAGCTCGCCGGCGCGGACGTGGCCGCGATACTCCTCAGCGGGGAGCCCTCGTCGCACCTGACCGTAGAGGTTGCCGACGGTGACGACGCCGGTGTCCTGCAGAGCAGGATAATCCCCATGGACGGCTCGTTGGGAGGCAAGGCGGTGCGGACGTGCGCACCTTTGCTCGTCTCGGACGCCGCGGCCGAGGCCAGCGGTAACGATCCCTACACGCATGGGATCGGCCCGCTGATGATCGTCCCGTTGGCGGGCTCCCAGGTGGCCAACGGAGCGGTGGTGCTCGGCCGGCGGCACGGCGCCACGCCGTTCACGGACAGTGATCTCGATATGGCCGCGGCGTTCGCCGGGCACGTGGCGACGGCTCTCGAGATCACCCAGGCGCGGGCTGCCCGAGAACGGATCGTCGTCCTGGAGGATCGGGACCGGATCGCTCGTGACCTGCACGACCACGTCATGCAGCGGCTGTATGCCGTTGCGCTCGGCATGCAGGGACTGGCCGCCGCTGAGGAGCGGCCAGGGCCGGCCCGTCGGATGGCCACGTACGTGGAGGATCTGGACGTGACGATCCGTGAGATCCGGTCAACCGTCTTCGAGCTGCGGGGCCGGCGGACGACGGCTGGCTCCGGCCTGCGGGCGCGGGTCGCCTCCGTCGTCGACGCGGTGAGCGACGCCTTCGGCTTCGCGCCGTACCTGCGGTTCGAAGGCCCGCTGGACACGGCGGTGGACGCGGCGGCCGGTGAGCATCTGCTCGCCGTGGTGCGGGAGGGCCTGTCGAACGCGGCCCGGCACGCCCGTGCCAGCAGCGTCGAGGTCATCGTAGGGGTTACCGGGGGCCAGCTCAGCGTGGACGTGATCGACAACGGCGTGGGCATCGGGAACACGGAGCGTCGTAGCGGGCTTGCGAACATACGCAGCCGAGCCGAAGATCTCGGCGGTACCTTCGACCTCTCCGCGGGGCCCGAAGGTGGTACCCACCTGCGCTGGTCCGTGCCCCTGGCCTGAGTGACCCGCGGCTCCCAGCGCGGCCGGTGGAGCCAGCCGGAACTCACCCGCTGTCACCAGATCCGTTCGTGCGGTGCGTGTTCGGGCAGGACGCGTGAGTTGTCTGGGACGGTTCGTCCCGTCCGGGGAGCATCATTCGGCGGGGTTGTGGGCCGGAGGTCCGTGTGGCGGGGTCCGAACGGCCCGTCCCCGAGGAAACCTCCGACGGTCGTTTCTACTTCCCTCCCGGCCCAGGATGGACATCGGGCGGCGGCGCCGTGCCTGCGCCCGGTCCTGTACCGGTCGGCTGGTCCGGCTGGTCCGGATGAGCGCTGTCACACCTGCCGTCGCGACATGTTCTGATGTTGGAGGTGTTATGACCGTCGATGACCGGACGACAGTGTCGAGGCGTACGGGCCCGCACGCGCGTCCGTACATGTATCTCGAGGTCGGACGCCCCGAGCTCGACGGCTCGCGGTTCACCGATGAGCAGCTCACCGACAGGCAGTTCACCAGGGCGGTGCTCTCCGGCCTGGAGACGGTCGAGACGCACAGCGCGACGCTGTACTTCTCCGGCGACCGCGTCTTCAAGGTGAAGAAGCCGCTGGATCTGGGCTTCCTCGACTTCCGCACCCGACAGGCGAGGGAGGCGGCCTGCCGGGCCGAGGTCGAACTCAACCGCCGCCTCGCCCCCGACGTCTATCTCGGCGTGGCCGACATCCGCGACAATGCCGGCACGCTGGTGGACCACATGGTCGTGATGCGGCGGATGCCCGCGAACCGGCGCCTGTCCAGCATGATCTCCATGGGTCGGCGGGTGGACGGGCAGCTGCGCGCGCTCGCCCGGCTGCTCGCCGCCTTCCACCAGCGGTGCCCGACCTCCCCCGAGATCGCCGAGGCGGGCAGCCCGGCCACCCTCGAGGGACTGTGGCAGGAGAGCCTGACCGGGATCGCGCCGTTCAGCGGGATGTTGATCGACTCGAGTGCCATCGACGAGATCGGCCGGCTCGCCCCCCGCTACCTCGCCGGCCGGGCGGCGCTGCTGGCCGAGCGCCAGCGCGCCGGCTGGATCCGGGACGGGCACGGCGACCTGCTCGCGGACGATATCTACTGCCTCGACGACGGCCCACGGATACTCGACTGCATCGAGTTCGACCGCCGGCTGCGGCTCGGGGACGTGCTCGGCGACATCGCCTTCCTCGCCATGGACCTGGAGCGCCTTGGCGCCGCCGACGCCGCCGAAAGGTTCCTGACCTGGTACGGGGAGTTCGCGGGGGAGAAGCATCCGCCGTCGCTGCGGCATCTCTACATCGCCTACCGGGCGCTGGTGCGGGCCAAGGTCTCCTGCATCCGGGCCCGCCAGGGCGCGCCGGAGGCCGCCCGGCAGGCGCGCCGGCTCGCCAGGATCGCGCTGTTGCACCTGCGGCGCGGCCGGGTCCGGCTCGTCCTCATCGGCGGCCTGCCCGGCACCGGCAAGTCCACCCTGGCCGGCAGGCTCGTCGACACCGAGGACGGCTGGGTGCTGCTGCGCTCCGACGTCGTCCGCAAGGAACTGGCCGGCCTGCCCGCCGACACACAGATCCCCGCCGGCCTGTTCGAGGGGTACTACGACGCCCAGACGACCGACGCCACCTACACCGAACTGCTGCGCCGGGCCCGCCATGCCCTGGAACGAGGTGAGAGCGTCGTGCTCGACGCGTCGTGGTCCACGGCCGCGTACCGCGCCGCGGCCGCCGCCCTCGCCGAGCAGACCAGCAGTGACCTCGTCGAACTGCGCTGCGTCACCTCGCCGGAGGTGGCCGCCGCCCGGATCGCCCGCCGTGCCGCCGCCGGGGAGGACCCCTCCGACGCCACCCTCGCCGTCCACCAGGCGATGGCGGCCCGCGCCCAGCCGTGGCCGACCGCCAGCGTCATCCAGACGGCGGTGCCGATCAGCGAGGCAGTCCTGGCCGTCCAACGCCGCGTGAACGCGCCATGAGCGCGCTGCGCGTAGCGCCCCCCGCGTACGCGGTTCGTCCGCGCCGACGAGGCGGCGGCGGGCCTATTTCTGGGCGGCCTGTTGTTGCTCGTTCCGCTGCCCCTGGAGTTTCGTGGCGTAAACCGCAGCCTGGGTACGGCTGGTCAGCTCGAGCTTGTCGAGGATCGCCGACACGTAGTTCTTCACCGTCTTGTCGGACAGGTGGATCCTGGACGCGATCTGCCGGTTGGTCAGCCCTTCGGCGATCAGTAGCAGAATCTCCCGTTCCCGCTCGCTGAGCGTCGCCAGCCTGCTGTCCTCGGCCGGGCCCTCCCGCAGCCGGGCCAGCACCTTCTGCGTGACGGCCGGGTCCAGCAGGGAGCGTCCCGAGGCGATTGTGTGGATCGCGCCGACGAGATCCGTACCTTTGATCTGCTTGAGCAGATAGCCGGCCGCGCCCGCCATGATCGAGGCGAACAGGGCGTCGTCGTCGTCGTACGACGTCAGGATCAGACAGCCGACCTGCGGATGCGCGGAGCGGATGTCCCGGCACACGTCGATACCGCTGCCGTCCTCCAACCGCGCGTCCAGCAGCGCGACCTGCGGGTTGGACGCGGGTATGCGGCGCAGCGCCTCGCTCACGCTCGATGCCTCGCCGACGACCCGGATTTCCCCGGTGTCCTCCAGTACCTCCCGGATGCCACGCCGGACGATCTCGTGATCATCCAGAAGAAATACCCGTACCGGATCCATGGCGGAGCACACTACCTGCAGGTGCCACCGTTTACCATTCGGACTGCTCTGGCGCTGCCAGGATCCCCGCGGTCTCGGATCCCACGGTTTTTCCGGTTTCCAGCGGACGACACCCGCCCGTTGTCAGGCCGGACATGTCCCGGCATTCACGGATTCTCGCCGACAGGTCTCCAACGGCCCCCGGACGGACCGTCGGCCCCGAGCGAACCGTCCGCCGTGACAGCCGTGACAGCCAGGCCGGCCGCCAGCCGGCACCGGGCCGGGCCGGGCCGCCAACCATCACGGAAGATCGTCACGATTTTGTCGTTGTGTACGGTACGCTTTTGCGGCCAAAAAGCGTACACAACGACAAACTCGCCTGGATCATGTCCCGGATGGCCGGCTAGGCGCTCGCCCCGCTCACGGACCCCGCCAGCCCGAGGCTTCTCGTTACTGGCGGAGCTTCTTCAGGCGCTGGCCCAGATCGATCAGGCTGCTGGACAGCGCCTCCACGAACGATGAGCCGATCTTTGAGGCACTTTCGCGGACTGTCGGGTCCTTCGCCGCCTGGCCGGCCGCGGAATAGGCCCGGTCCAGGGTCGCGCGGAGCTCGGCGAGTGCCTCGTCGACCCCCCTGCGGTCGAACGGACGCTCGCCGACGACGTCGTCGAAGTGCGCCTTCACCCGTTGCCCCAGCGTGGTGAGACTGTTTGCCACGTCGTCCCAGGCTGTCTTCGTGTCGGTCATGCGGTCGCTCCCTTCTCACCTGTATCTTGCAGCATTTCCCAGCCCGCCTGCCGCAACCACCTGGGACGGGACCTCGACCGGGCAACCAGCCCACAACCAGACATCAACTAGACAACACGCCGGACAACACCGGCGCCGATCAGACGGTCAGGCGCCGGTGGGACCCTGCAGCCCGGGGTAGCTCGGCGCTGGCGGGAGGTAGCCGGATACCGGTCGGAACACCACGAAGGATGCGGACGGCCTCTGGAACGGACGGCCTCCGGCGTGGCCGCGCGGCTCCGTCTGCCTACCCGGGCCGGCGCGTCACGCGGGGCGGGCGGGACGACGCGCCGGCCGGGCACCCGATGCGGTGCCGTCCCCGTCCGGATCGGCGATGACGTAGCCCATGCCGCTGGGGGTGCGGTCGCCGACGCCCGCGTAGCAGGCGAAACGGGCAAGGGCGTCGATGGCGCCGCGCGTCCGCGGCGGAACGTCCGCCGGCGCGGCGAGCTGGTAGCGGACGAACCCGACGCAGCCACGGCGTTTCGGCGTCCCGATCTTGATGACGTACTCGGTGGTGAAAAGTCGCATGTCGACGAGCTCCAGGTGATCGCCGATCGCGGCCTCGACGTCGGCGGGTAACGGCGCGACGGACGGCGCCCAGCGCAGCCACCGGGCGGCCAGCGTGCCGAACACCCGCTCGGGCTCGGGCAGGATGCGCTGGCGGCGCGCACCGTCACCGCGTCCGGTGGCGAAACTGACCGGCGTGACCAGCCCGAACGCCCACGATGTCGCCGGGGCGGCGGTGGCGGCGGCGAGCAGATCCGGGTAGGGCTCGACCTGGACGAACTCGACCGTTTCGGTCACGTAGTCGGTGGAGCCGAAACGCCACCGGTCACGGTTGCGCAGAGCGCCGAACATCGAGCCGATGATGTCGTCGAACAGAATCCCGACCTCGAAACGGACGGTCACCGACGACCGGTTGGGGGCACGCTGGTGTTCGTCGAGAAGCGGGGTGATGGCGAACGGCCGCGCCGGTGGGCCGCCCGGGGAGCCGTCATGCAGCCAGGCGCTGGCCTCGGGCGAGAGCTCCTCACGGACAGCCGCGAGCACGGCGGCATTGACCGCCGGCCCCGTGTCCGGCGGCGGCAGCGCCCCCGGCGACGCCGGCCTGACAGCCACGACAACACGAGCGGGCACAGCTCACCCTCCATCCTCCGCGGTTCACCTGCTGATCCTATAGTTTTGACTGTCATTATCCCTTTATTCCATTTTATGTCTTTTATGTGGGGACGCCCGCGTCAGGGGTTCTTCTCGCGGCGCGGTCCCCCGGACTCACTCCGGATCTCCACGGTAGGCCGCTGAAGCATGCGCGCCGCTCCTGAGCCTCCTCACTCGGCAGCGCCCGGCGGCCTGGTCTCCCTCCTGCGCCCCGCCGACACGCCCCACCTGTCCCTGACGGACGATGGAGGGGTGAGGCACGCGCGCCCGCAGGTCGAAGCACAAACCACTCTTACTGTCAAACGACTAATCCATGATCGTTGTCCCCAACCTCCGACACGCCGAAGAAGCGGGGAGGTTGTGGGAAAGATCCATAACCTTGTGACCTGTGCAAACACAAACGATCAAGAATTTTCGCCCAGTTATCCACAGCCCCTCCCAACGGGTTGGGGGACGATCTTGCAAACGCCCAGGTCAGACCCCCCAGGATCCGTGGTACTGTCGCAGAGCCCCAACTTTCCGCATCGGATTGAAACACTCGCCCTCCGGCATGAGGGATCGGGCCCAGAGTCGCAGAGCCCCAACTTTCCGCATCGGATTGAAACCAAACCCACCTCTCCCCCGTCCCGCTTCGGTGCGGTCGCAGAGCCCCAACTTTCCATATCGGATTGGGGTGGATGGTGCTGTTCACTGGAGTTGAGCCGGGTGTTGCGGAGATGAATGGGTGCTACCGGTGAGACATGAAAATACCGGCCGGGGTGTCGGAGGGACGCCAGGCGTCTGTGGGGAGCCAGCGCATATCCTGGGCGCATCGGGGGCAGGGCTGGTAGGCGGCGACTCGGTCACTGGGGAGTATGAGGCTGCTCAACCCGGCGGTCACCCGGGTCGCGGTGAATCCCGCGACGGGCGGGATGTACCAGCCGCTCTGCTGAAAACGGTCCGCGAACGGGCGCAGCGCCGTGCGGACGAGCGCGCGGCGCTCTTCGTCGGCGATGTCGTACAGGACGACGACCGGCCCTTTCACGATGTCACGATCCAGCCGCCCGCGGGCGGGGCGTCCATCGGTATTCCCGCCCATGAGGACCCGCAACTGCCACAGTATGGTAGGACGAGAACATGGTCCCGCCGCTCGATCATGCCGGTAAACCGGTTGGCGAGCCGTCCCATCAGCGCTGGTGGGACGTCGATGTCATAGACGCTGTGAAGGATGCGCGGGCCGTGCCGTTCGAGAACTTTTCCGACCCGCTGCCGACGGGCGTCATGGGAAATGTCGAACGTCACCACATAACCGGCTCGTAGGATGCTCACCGTCACCTCCACAGGAACGGTTGGTATTCCTCGGATTCGCCGAGCACCCAGCCGCGGAATTCCCGGCACTGGCCGCGCAGCCTTTCCGCGTACGACCCGCTCCCGGTTCCTTTGGGCCAGCCGCGTGCCGGTGTCGCCAGGCGGGCACGGAACCGCTTGATGGCCGCCGATGTGACCTCCGGTGCCAGCCGCGGCCCGTCCGGGGTCACCGTCACATGCTCAGGGTGCGCCGCACCCAGCCTGATCAGCGCGAGCACGGTCGATTCCAGCAGGATGGGCCGCCATTCCTCCATCAGGTCGAAAACCAGTGTTGGGCGGCCACGGCCCGGAGTGTGCAGAAACGACAGGTAGGGGTCGAGGCCGGCGGCCACGACCGCTCCCATGACGACTTCCCGCAGCAGTGCCGAACAGTAGTTGACCAGCACGTTGACGATGTCGGCGTCGGAGCGGTCCCGCCGCCGGAAGCCACCGGCGGCCGTGTCGCCGAGCAGCAGCCGGATTCCCCGGAAATAGGCACCGGCGGCGGCGCCTTCGACCCCGAGCAGAGTCCCGAGCGTCGGCGCCTCGTCCACGAGATTCGCGAGCTCGGCGAGCCGGTGCGCGAGCGCCCACACCTCGTCCGGGCTTGTGCTGCCCGTGGCGCGCCGCCGAAGCAGAATGTCCTGGTTGTGGATTTTCCCACGGACGACGGCGCGGGCCAGTTCCAGCCGGGCGGATTCGTCCCCGGAGCGGGCGAGCTGCCGCCGCCGTACCTCGATGTGCGGGGCGGACGGCGGCTCGAGC
>NZ_JWIO01000025.1:457-11462 GCF_001017755.1 Protofrankia coriariae | reverse complement strand
GGCGGCTCGAGCCGGCCCCGCGCCCGCCCGTCATCGGTCAGCAACACGAGCGGGATGTCGTCGGCGAGCAGCGCGTTCATCGTCGGCGTGGTCACCGTGACGTTGCCGAGCAGGATCACCTCGGCGACCAGGGACAACGGCGCGGACGTGACGACCTGGCCGTCCCGCGAGACCACCAGCCGCCCGCCGCGCTTCGACAGCACCGAGCCGTGGCCCCCGACGTAGAGCGGCTGCCTGGTGATCATAGCCATGGTCGCCGCTCCCGTCCGCCCGCCGCGGACCGACGGGCATCCGGCGTAGGCCAGCCGCGCGACGCGGCCTCACCGCCGCCCCGCCCGCCGCCGGGTACACCATCACCAAACCGCGTCGGAGCACGGCCAAGATCGTGACCATCGGGGCGTTCCCCGGTCGCCGGCCGGTGGCCGGAGGCGTTGCGTCCCACCGACATCGGGTGCGTCCAACCCTCGTTCGGCGACTCCGCCCATCCGCCGTCCCGGAAGAACACCCAGCCGAGGAACGAGAAGCCGGTGTCGAACGTCGACACATAGGTCTTGCCGGGATTCGCCCGCAGCCGCAGGCTGGTCAGCGCGGCGTCGACATCGGTCGCGGCGGCGAGGGCGGCCTCCTCGTCCGGGCAGAACACGGCAAGATCGTCCGCATATCGGACGAGATGCCCGCGCCGGCCGTGCACGACCTGGTCGAAGTCCCGCAGGTACAGGTTGGCCAGCGCGGGACTCACCGGTGCGCCTTCGGGCAGGCCGCGGCCACGGTCGACCACGCCGTATTCGGTGAGCAGGGGCGCGGACGCCCACGCTCGCGCCAGCGCGACAGCCTCCGGACCGATGGCCGTCCGGGCCAGCGCGTCCGCGAGCAGTTCATGGTCGATTTCGCGGAAGAACTCGGCGATGTCGGCTCGCAGGACGGTACGCAGGCCGGCGTCTCGGCACCGCTCCGCCTGCGCGAGCGCGTCCAGCCACGAGCGGCCACGCCGATAGGCGAAACTGACCTCGGCGGACGAGGCGTCGAGCCGCTTCCCGCAGACCTCGAGGAAGGCGCGTTGGGCGACCCGGTCACGGACGGTCGGCAGACCCAGCCGGCGGCGCTTCCCGCCCCGGGTGATCGTCATGAGCCGCAGCGGCTGGGGCTCGTACGTCCGGGTCCGTAGCTGTTCGGCGAGGCGGTCGAGCCGCACCCCGAGCTGCCGGCCGAACGTCTCGACACCGATCCCGTCCGCGCCGGCCATGGCGCTGCCCGCCGCGACCCGCGCCCAGGCTCCCCACAGAGTGGATTCGCGTGCCATCCGGTCGAGTGGGCTGTTGCCGCTGTTCACCACCGTCACCGTCAATCACCTCCAACCTGTCCTGACGGACGAAATGACGAAATCCCGATTACCGGCTGTATGAAACGGTTTGCTGGAACAGCTGATCGGAAACGGCTGGCGGCCTGGAATGCGCGGGAGAGGGGAACGGCGGGATTCCACCCGCGTCGCCGAGACCGCGCACCGAGTCGGAGCCGCACGCGGGGCAGCCGTCCACCCGGTCGGCGTCGAGGGTGACGACCGCGGGGCGGACGAGATCTATGAGCAGATGGGTCGCCGGTGGGCGCCACGGCCACACCCAGTTCAGGACCTCACCGAGCGCGAACGCGACGACCGCCTGGTTGAGGAACAGCACGCTCGGTGCGGGGTCGTGCGCGTCGGCGGGCAGATAGCCGGCGGCACGGCGGGCTGCCCGCGCGGCCGGGTCCAGCTCGAGGGCCGCGGCGGCCGGGTCGTACCCGCACTGGCACAGCAGGCACGGCCCTCCCGGGCGGACGACGGCGACATGCCCGCCGACCTCCAGCGCTCCGGGTGCTCCGGGTGCTTCCGATGTTCTCGGCGTTCCGAGCCCGTCGTTTCCGGGCTCTTCGTCGGTATCGGTATCGTCGCTGAAGGCATCCGGTGATCGGCTGATCTCGACGCCGATGTCGATGTAGAGCCGGCCGTACTGGACGGCAAGAAGATTGAGCGCCCAGCGCGGGGCGTGGCCGTCCACACCGCCGATGAGCACGTCGGCGCAGCGCAACGCGCTCCACACCTCGTTCTCCAGAATCCCGCCGGATAGTGCCACGACCGGCAGCGCGGGATCGATGTTCCTCGCGAGCCGGGCGGCCACGTCCACCTTGGGACGTCTCTGGCGGGCGTCGTCGGGAGTGGCCCCGACCACCCGGTTGAGATTCGTGATCTCGACGATGTCGGGGTCGACGACGAGCAGCCGTCCGATGCCGAGATGCGCGAGCCCCTGGACGGCAAGCGATCCGGCGCCGCCGACGCCGACCACCGCGACGGTGAGATCGCGCAGTCTGGCCTGCGCGGCCGCGCCGAACGCGCGTACCTGCCGGTCGAAGCGGCCCTCGACCAACCGTGTGCGGTCCATGCTGACGCTCCTGGGATTCCGATGCCTGTCGGATGCCTATCGGACGAGTTCCACGGTGGTTTCGGAGCGGCCGAGCAGCCGCAGCTCGTCAATGGTTTCCAGCACGCCGGTGGACGGGTTCCGCCACATGCCCGCCACGGAACGTTGCCCGAGCACGAGCGACGCGGGGAAGACAGGCGGCAGGGAGGGGATCGTGTCGGAGAAATCGGCGTGGGTGATCCGCATGTTCGCCTCGTCATGGCCGGAGAACCACACCGAGCGGTCGGCGAACGGGTGCGTGTGGACGTCGATGAGCGACAACGCGCATTCGTAGCATTCACGCAGCACCGCTCTGGTCAGCGTATGATCCACTTCGACCCGGACGCTGGTCTGCAACGTGAGAGCATCGTCCGGGACGGGGATTGCGTAACGGACGAATATGTCCGTGGTGGCCCGTCCCCACGGATCCGTCCATTCGCTGGCATGGCCGAGCAGGTACGCCATCCGCTCGACCGGGACGTCGAAAAGATATCGGCGGGTCTGCCGCCAGACGGTTTCGGGAACACGGACCACGCAGCGGGTGGGGCTCATCAGTCCGCCGTCCCGAGGTAGGTCCTGATCGCTTCCACGAATGTGATGAGCGAGTCGTGTTCGGCGTTCCAGTTGTGCCCGGTGTCCTCCAGGCAGTACCAGAAGTAGCCGAGGTCGGCGTACGGATTCTTGTGGCCCTGGAAGTAGTGTCCCGGGCTGACGAGCCGGTCACCGTCACGGCGCTGGAGCTGTGAACCGAGGTAGAAGCCGTCCGGTGCCGACTCGGGGTAGGTCAGGGGCGGGACGAGCAGGACGGTGGTGCGGTCCGGGAACCAGCCGGCGGGGAGCCGGAAATCCGGGATGATGACCCACGAGTCGTCGTCCGCGACACGCAGACCGGGGTAGCCGCCGGCGAGCTGCGCGGCCTCCCAGCGGACCCGGCGATGGCGGAGATTTGAGGGTGCGAAATCACCGCTGTTGCTGCCGCCGCTGCCGCCGCCGCTGGGCCGGGTGGCCGGTTCGGCAGCCTTGGAATGCCGTGCGTGATGCGCGAAGACCTCGCCGTCGGCGATCCGGATACGCTGCCCGTCGGGAACGATGGTGTTCCGGTCGCGCCCCTGCCGGACGAGAACACGGTCGGCCGGTATCCCGCCGGCCCGCTTGAGTTCGGCGCCCGTCAGATCGTCCGCGATCACTGGGACGTCGACACCGTTGATACGGATCGTCTTGGCCACGGTGCTCTCCTCGTCGGTGTTCTTCCCATTGGCCCGGTGCTCATCGGCCCGATGCGCCGCCTTCCCGGCGTTCACCTGTGTCTGACGGATGGGGCGGCGCATCTCCGCCTGTGGCCCGCACGTGATCTTTCTGTGACGGGTTGGCGCCGCGTCACCATGCCGCTCCGTTACCTGTACTGCCGCCAGGATGAAGGCGCTTCGAGTCTGATCATGGGCGGCTTCTTCGCGTCTGGCAGTACGTAAGGCGCCAGTCTGACTACTGTGGGAAGCGATGCTGGCGCGGGCGGTGCCGCTCGGGGCGGTGGCGCGGCGCAGAGGACACCACCGAAGAGCCCGCAGGCGAGCAGCGCCGTCATGCGGAAGCCCGCCCACGGCGCCCGCCGCCTCGCCCGTGCCGCACCCGGGCTCACCGCCGCTGCTGGCCGGCTGGGTCGGCCAGCCCGCGATGGCCGACCCAGCGGTGGGGACCGATCCGGTAACGGAGTCCGTCTGGGACGGGCATCCGAGGCGAGAGCGCCGGCGACGTCAGGAATCCATCCGTGCTGGGTAGGCACGCCATCGGTTGGACGTCGGGAAGCCGGGCCTCGGAGAGCACCACGGCTGGCCGGAGCGGGAGGTGTGTGCCTGGCCGGACGAGCTGCAACCGGTGGACGGTACGTCGAATCGCGATACTGAGCCGCCCCCGACGGCTGGGCCGCCACTGCCGGGCGCGGCCTGGCCCGCGCCCGAACCGGGATACTCCTGGCCGCGAGCGGTTGGACCGACAAAGACCCGACCGCCGGGTGATCAGCCGGCGTATACCGTAGCCGCCCCGCGGATGGTTGCGCCGGCGCCGGTCCCGGTGCCGACGGCCGGGGCTGGGGGCCGGGCAGGTCGACAGGGACGGCGACCCCATGTTCGTCGATGCGCAGCCGAGGCGGGTCCGTCATCGCAGCTCTCCTTATCCCTCATGGATGTGCCCACCGGCATCCGACGGATGATGGAGCGGTAACGGTCGGTCTCCGCCAGCGGAACGGGGTGATGCACGGATGCGCCTGGTTGTCAAACGTCCGATTCATGATCGTTGCCCCCAACCTCCGACACGCCGAAGAAGCGGGGAGGTTGTGGGAAAGATCTATAACCCTGTGACCTGTGCAAACATAAACGATCAAGAATTTCCGCCCAGTTATCCACAGCCCCTCCCGGCAGGTTGGGAGACGATCTTGCAAACGCCCAGGTCAGACCCCCCAGGATCCGTGGTACTGTCGCACCGCCCCAACTTTCCGCACCGGATTGAAACCGGATACCACGTCTCTTACATAGAATTTCAAGTCGCACCGCCCCAACTTTCCGCACCGGATTGAAACTCCCGCTGCTCGCGGGCGGCGACAAGTTCCATGGTGTCGCACCGCCCCAACTTTCCGCACCGGATTGAAACGCTATGACGACCTCCTTTCAGCCGGAAAAACGTCGCACCGCCCCAACTTTCCGCACCGGATTGAAACCGTCGGCCACGTGCCCGTGTTGCCGTAGTACGGTCGCACCGCCCCAACTTTCCGCACCGGATTGAAACCGGATACCACGTCTCTTACATAGAATTTCAAGTCGCACCGCCCCAACTTTCCGCACCGGATTGAAACTCAGCGGTTGTGCCGGGTGGCAGCAGATCATAAGTCGCACCGCCCCAACTTTCCGCACCGGATTGAAACCACGACGGGGAGGTCTATGACCTCCACCGTCTCATTGTCGCACCGCCCCAACTTTCCGCACCGGATTGAAACCTCCTTCGTTTCCTCTCTGGGTCTTCAGGTTGGTCGCACCGCCCCAACTTTCCGCACCGGATTGAAACCCCGACCGCGAACCGCGACCCGGACTCGATCACCGGTCGCACCGCCCCAACTTTCCGCACCGGATTGAAACCACGACGGGGAGGTCTATGACCTCCACCGTCTCATTGTCGCACCGCCCCAACTTTCCGCACCGGATTGAAACGGCGAGGCGGGTGTACCAGCCCAGCTCGAGCTCGTCGCACCGCCCCAACTTTCCGCACCGGATTGAAACCTGAACACCACGTACGGGCCGGGGTTGGCGACGTCGTACCGCTCCAGCTTTCCGTGCCGGATTGAAACCTCCGGTAGAGGTATGTCTCTTGCGTGGCGGTCGCGCCGTCCCGATCGGCGGTCGCGGTGTTTTTCCTCAGTCGGGGTAGATGTCGGTGGCGGAGAGGGGGCGGCCGGGTAGGGGGGTGCCGGGGCGGGCGCGTAGGCCGTCGAAGATGATTTCTCGGGCTCGGTCGTAGGACATTTCGGCGATCTCGCTGGGTGTGCGGTGGGTGCTGGGCAGCATCAGCAGTGAGAACAGGTGTGTGACGTCGCCGGTGTCCACGTCCGGGCGCATTGAGCCCTCTCGCTGGGCGGCTTGCACCAGGTCGTCGATCACCTTGATGAGTTCGTTGCGGATCTGCCGGATCGTCGGGTCGGCGCTGAGTGCCGCGACGGTTGCCGGTGAGAACAGGCGTTGGACGCGCAGGGTGAGGCTGAGTTCGCGGGATGTGCTCAGGGTGCGCGCGAGGGCGTCCCAGGCATGCTCGTGCTCGGCCCTGGCCTCGCGGGCCTTGGTCAGCATGACGCCCATGCTGGTCTGGACGACCGCCAGGATCAGCGCCTCGCGGTCGGGGAAGTTCCGGTAGAGCGTCCCGATACCGACGCCGGCCAGCCGGGCGATCTCCTCCAGCGGCACGTCAGGCCCGTTGTCGACGAACGCCCGCGTGGCAGTGGTGATGATCTGGGCGCGGTTGCGCCGGGCGTCTGCCCGCAGGTGAGCCCGGGGCTGGGCTGTCATGTCGGGTGGCTCTCCTTCTGGACGGCGACGGCGACGGCGGAGGCATGCGGAGGTAGCCGGCAGCAATCAGCCGCATGCGGAGGAGCTTCCTCCGGTTGTGCTAGCGTAACCGGAGGAAAATCTTCCGGTAAGCGTCTGGCGCGGGCTGGCACGGGTCGGCCCGCCCACCAGAGCGCCGCCGACGACGACCTCCTGGACATGGACCGAAGGACCGCACATGGCTGATCTGTCCACCGCGGCGACCAGCCGCCCGACCGGGGCGGAGCTCCACACCCCCGCGCCGTCGCTCGCCCGCCCCACGCTGGTGCTCCTCGTCGTCGGCCTCGGTGCGCTGATGGTGTCGATGTCGCAGGGCATTCTGGTGCCGGTGCTGCCGATACTGCCAGCGGAACTGGGCACCACGGCCAGCAACGTCGAGTGGCTGCTGACCTCCACGCTGCTCGTCGCCGCTGTCGCGGTGCCGCTGTTCGGCCGGCTCGGCGACATGTTCGGCAAACGACGGATGCTGCTGATCGCGCTCGCCGCGCTCGCCGCCGGTTCGCTGATCGACGCCGTGACCAGCAATATAGCTCTGTTGATCATTGGTCGGGTCGTCCAGGGGCTGGGGACTGCCGCCATCCCTCTCGGTATCAGCCTGCTCGCGTCGCTCCTGCCTCGCGAACGTGCCGGCACGGGCATTGCGATGATCAGCGCGATGATGGGCGTCGGCGCCGCCCTGGGCCTGCCGATGGCCGGGCTCATCGCTGACCACGCCGACTTCCACATCCTGTTCTGGGTGACCGGCATCGGCGGCGTGCTGGCGTTCGCCGGCGTGCTGGCCGTCGTGCCCGAGGCGCCGAACCGCACCGGCGGCCGGGTCGACCTGGTCGGCGCCCTGCTGCTGAGCGCGGGCCTGACAGCACTGATGCTGCCGCTCGCCGAAACTGCCAACTGGGGCTGGGGCTCCGCCCGGGTGATCGGCCTGCTGGCGCTCGCGGTCGTGCTGCTGGTCGCGTTGTACCGGTTCGAGCTGCGTACCCGCGAACCCCTCGTCGACGTGCTCTCCCTACGCCGGCGCCCCCTGATCCTGACCAACCTCGCGTCGGTGCTGTTCGGCTTCGCGCTGTTCGCGTCCATGATCGGAACGGCGTCCTATGTCCAGGCGCCCGAGGCGAGCGGCTACGGCTTCGGCTCCTCGATGGTCGTCGGCGGCCTGACGCTGCTGCCCGGCGGCCTGTGCATGCTGTTTTTCGCGCCCGTGTCGGCACGGCTGGTGGCGCTGCACGGCGCCGGAAGAACCCTCGCGCTCGGAGCCGTCATCGTCGCCCTCGGCTGGGCCATGCGGATCGCCGTGGCCGGGGCGCTGTGGCAGGTCATCCTCGGCGCGACCGTGATAGGCGTTGGCACCGGCATCGGCTACGCGGCCATGCCGTCGCTCATCAACGCCCACACGCCACCGTCGGAGATCGCCGCGGCCAACGGTCTGAACACCCTGTTCAGGGCTATCGGCAGCTCGCTGGCCAGTGCTGTCGGCGGCGCCATCCTGGTCGCGGAGACCGTCTCCCTCGGCGGGCACGAGCTACCCTCGCTCACCGGCTACCGAGAGCTGTTCGCCATCTGCGCGGTGGCCGCCGCGCTGGCCGCGATCGCGGCGCTGGCCATCCCGCACCAGCGCCGCCCAGCCGTTTTGGAAGCGGACGCGACGCCCGCCTGAGCGCATCCCGCGGGCTGTCGGGGCACTCGCTCGGCCGTGTCCGTCGCCATGGCGGCGTAGGTGGTTTCGGTTGTTATCGTGACGGTTTCCACCTACGGGTTCCGCATCCGTAGGTGGAAACCGTCGTTGCCACAGCGGTTTCTACCTACGGCTCGGGGGAGGGGATGGCGCCTGCGCATCCTGGATGATCTGGAATAGTTTGATTTGTCACTCTTAGCGCCTGTTTCGATGCGTAGAGGATTGGTCGGGTCTGTCGTGAGTACCCTGCCGCGAGCCGTGACAGAGCATCCCCTAATCTGATCTGTTCTCCAGCGGGAGGGCGGTCAGAGGCAGGGCCGAAGGCGACGCGATCGTGCACCTCCTGTGTCGCTCGCGGCTCTGACGCGCGGAGGGAGCTCGGGTGACGATCAGATGCGGGGGTTCGGCGCTGGCGCTGGCCGGCGCTGCGTCGGATGGTGCGGGACTGGACGCCGCCAAGGCGGGCGTCGCCGAGCCGGGTGTCGCCGAGTCGGGTGTCGCCGAGTCGGGTGCTGTCGGGGGGGCGGGTCTTGGGGCGGCAGGCGGCGGTTCGTGGGGCGGGACGCTGGGACGGTCTGCCCGGAATGCGTGGTTGTTGACAGGATCTGCCTGGCCCAAGTACGTTGCTGACCGGCCACTACGCGCGGCGTGTGGCCGATGACCAGGATCTTCGCGGTCCCGGTCCCCTGTGAAGCGCTCGGAGCATCCGAGCGCCATGGCGCCTTTGTGGCGTCGCCCTGTTGCTGGATCACTACCCGTGGTTTGGCATGCCCTTCGCAGGAGGACCGATGACTGCCCTGACACTTGCCGACATCGCGGATGAGAACGCCGAGGTCGCGTTCATGGCCTTCCGCGAGCTGGTGGGTCCGGCGCTGTGGGCGGTGATCGTCCGCGATGTCCACCGGGCCAAGCCGGGGACGTGCGCCTGCCGTCCCGACCGGCCACCCATGTTCGACGCCGCCCACTCGATACCCGGCCCGCTCTGCCCGCGTTGCACGGACCTGTGGACGCCCCGGTTCATGGACGGTTTCGACCGGATACGTGCCGCTCTTGTGGGCAACGTACCGACGATCGCCGGCGGCTCGAACGCCGGCCAGGAAGTCCGCGAGCTGATCGTGGTCCGTGACCATCTTGTGACGCCCGAGGCCGAATGGCAGGAGGCCGCCGTTTACGGCGCCATGCTGTGCGACCCCGCCTTCCCCAGGGGAATCTCACCGGAGCCGCCGGGCTGGCTGCGGGCGGTGTGGGCGCAGTTCGTCCACTTCCCCACGGCCGGGCGGATCGTGCCGACCGTACGCCGGGAATCGGCCGCCGAACGCGGCCTGCCGACCCGTCCGGAAGTAGCGATCAGCACCGCGGAATGGGCCGCGCCGCTGCGCGCCGACCCCATCGGCCAGAACATTGTCATCCACTTCCTGCTCGGTCTCCGGGACGGGGTCACCGACCCGTTTTCGCTGCCGAAGATGCAGCTCAGGTTTGGTCTCACCGAGCAGGAGGTCGACGAGCGGCTGCGGCGCTCACTCGCGCTGCTGCGCCGGCACAACCCCGATTTCTACACACGGGCCGTTGCCCTTCCGCTCGCCGAACGGCCCACCGAAACACGCGGTGAAACCGGCCCGGACGGATGTACCAGCGAGCATGTTCCGTCCTTCGAGGACGCCTGCGTGGCCGAGACGGATGCCTACACCGCACGGGAAACAATCATCGCCGAGCTCGTACCACACACCCCTATCAGCACCGGCACCGGCGGTGGTGCCGGCATCGTCATCGGGACAGGTGCCGTCATCGGGGCCGGGAATGCCGCTGACGTCGCGGTTGGCGTCGCTGCCGGCTCTGGTCATGGGCGGCGGCGGGCGCGCGGTGTGCAGGGCCGGCGGGATGATCCAGGGCCTTGTCCGGGGCGCCGTCCGAAAAACCGGCCGATGGTGCCTCGGGCATCTGCGCTCGTCAGCGCGGGGTCCGGGCAGTTGCCGGAAATCACCCGCGGGCCGGGAACCGCCCATGGCTCGGTTTGTGACGCCGCCGTCGTCCGGCTGCTGAGCCTGATTGTCGATGTCGCGCACGGCGGAAAGGGCGACATCGTCTCGGCCTGCCGGCGGGAGCTGGGGCTGAACGAACAGCAGGCCCGGGACGAGGCCGAACGTTTCGCGCGTCTTGTCGCCGTCGCCAGGGTCGACTGGGTCGACGTCCTGCTACGCGGTGTCAACAGCCAGGGGGTGAAGTAGATGTCGAGGAACGGCATGCTCCGGTCGGTCGTCGGGTACGCCACCGTCACGCGGGTGGCAGGGCTGCCCACGCCTCCAGAAGATCCGCGAGGTCGTGCGCCTGTGCCGTGGACAGGACAACGGCCCGCGTCCCGGCCCACGCCCCGAAGCCGGTCGTGTGGGCATCGTGAGCGTCACGATCCGGATCGTGGACCGTAGACCTTCCCGTCGTTGACGCCGAAGCTGAAGACGGGGACGGGGACGGGGTCGGGGCTGGAGCCGGCGTGAGGGTGTGGGCGGGAGCCGCCGGTGCGTCACCTGGAACTGCTGGGGGAACCGCTGGGGCTGTTCGGGGATCGCGCTCGGTTTCGCCTCCGGCCTCCGGGGCGGGAGTCTCGCCAGGAGCCGTTGACGTCGCGGGGGCTGTGTTCCGCGGAACGTGGGTCCCAGCCGCGGGGGTTGTGTTCCGCGGAACACGGCTCTCGACCGCGGGCTCCGACCACGAGGTGATCTCGAGACGGATGCCGTCGCAGAACGTGATCGCCTGCACGGATCGCGGTGTGGACGGTGCATCCGCCGGCGGGTCGGTGATCTTTCTGCGGCGGGCGAGCC
>NZ_JWIO01000025.1:0-442 GCF_001017755.1 Protofrankia coriariae | reverse complement strand
GGGCGAGCCGCAGCAGGTCGGGGCGGGCGAACACGGCTGTGCCGCTGGTGCGCAGCAGCTGCGCGACCTGCCGGCCCACCGCCGCCCGGCCCGCTTCCTCCGTTGCCTGACCGGGTTCATCCGTCCAGGTCAGACGCAGTGGAGGGCTGCCGCCGTCGTCGAGGTCCAGCACCGTGCGGGCCCCGGCGAGCCACAGTGTCGCCGGCCCGAAACTGCCCCGCACATGCCGGGAGGCGAGCGGGATACCAGCCAACGCCGCCAACCGCCCTGTAGCCGTACCCACCGGCATCCCTCCCCACCTCCCCCGTGAGACACGACTCCAATAACCGACAGTAGCTCTCCTCCCAGCCGGAGACCCTCAGTCGAACACCCCTGGCCAACCAGTGCCGCCAGCCCGTGACAGCGCCGCCGACCCATGGCAACCCAGCCCATGACATCACCG
>NZ_JWIO01000023.1:70104-75129 GCF_001017755.1 Protofrankia coriariae | reverse complement strand
ACCGCCGCCAACAAAGGCGCGTTCAGTATTCCCTGCACACGCTGAAATTCCCCGCACGCGCTGAGCGCTGCGGTTCAACAACGACATCGGCAGTCCAACCTCTGTCGTGCGGTGCCGGCGGAAGGAACGACGGAGGTTCGCGCCCCACCGGCACCGCGCACGGTGGGCAGCTCTCCGCTGGCTTCCCGCCGGCCCTCTCATGCCTCGACGGCGACGGTGGCGATCTGGGCCCCGGCCCCGGCCGCAGCACTCCCTTCACATCGGAGCACGGCCTCGAACGCCGCGCTCGCCGTGTGCCCGTGCAGGCCGCTGGAGCCGAGAGTCCTACAAATCAGGATAATTCGTCCTGACGGTGAGCAGGCTCGACGAATCTCCGCGAACCAATACGGTCCGGCATCCCCGACCCCCGATCGGACATGTGTCCGGAATAATGCATACTGTCGTGGCCGGAGCTGATTTCTACCGCTGATACCCCCATGGACACGGACAGCGAGCCACACGGAGAAGCGATGACCAACACATCGCCGGACACAGACCGCACCGTCCCGGGGGGAGACGTGCCACAGCCGAACCCGCCGAACACACCTGGCGGGGCGGGACGGGGCCGGGATGCGGTGTTCACCCCGCTGACCTCGGAGGATCCCCGCGAGATCAGCACATATCCGCTCTGGGCCCGGATCGGCGAGGGCGGCATGGGGGCGGTGTACCTGTCCTACACCCCCGGCGGCCGGCAGGTCGCGCTCAAAGTGGCCTGGCCGTGGCTCGCCGCCNNCTCGCCGCCGATCCCGAGTTCCGGCGTCGCTTCGAAAAAGAGGTGACGATCGCCCGGCGGGTCCTGGGTCTGTACACCGCCCCGGTCATCGCCTGTGACCCGCACGCCCCACGCCCGTGGCTGGCCACCGCCTACGTCGCAGCCCCCTCCCTCGCCGTAACCGTCGCCCAGCAGGGACCGCTGCCGGCGGAGAGCGTCCTGCTGCTGATCGCCGGGGTCGCGGAGGCACTGCAGTCCATCCACGACGCCGGCGTGATCCACCGTGACCTCAAGCCAAGCAACATCATTCTCGCCGCGGACGGCCCCCGGGTGATCGATTTCGGTATCTCCCGGGCGATCGAAGCCTCTCAAACAAAGATCACCAAGACCGGGATCCAGATCGGCACGCCTGCGTTCATGGCTCCCGAACAGGCTCAGGGAGTCTCCCCGGGCACATCCGGGGACATTTTCTCCCTCGGTTCCACCGCCTACTATGCGATCACCGGCAGGCTGCCGTTCGGCGGAGACGCTGCCGTCTCCTACCGGATCGTGCACGGGCAGCCCGACTGGGATCGCTGCCCGGACCGGGTCCGCGGTGTGCTGGAACGGTGTATGGAGAAGGACCCGACAGCTCGCCCTGCTCCGGCGGAACTGATCGAGCTGTGCCGGGCGGCATCCACCGACGAGCGGCTGCGCATCGACGAGAACTGGCTGCCTCCCACCGTGGTCGCGGATCTCAGCCGCTACGATGTCACCCCACCCAGACCATCCGATCTGTCTGAATCATCAGGATCACCCAGCTCACCCGTGTCGTCCGGTCCATCGCCAGCCGAATTCGAGCCTCCTCAGCCGCCGTCGGACACACCCGAGCCACCTGGGCGTCCAGGCCGCAGACGGCCGCGATGGCTTGTCGGCGGGTGCGCCGCGGTCGTGCTTGCGGTGGTCACGGCCGCGCTCATAATTCGCACATCGGGAGGAGAGGCACCGTCAGACGATGCGGCCAGTTCGCCCAGGCCCTTCGCGACAGAAGAACCCGGTCAGAGTCCGGACGCCTCGACAGCTCCGGTGGCTACCAGCGGAATCACCCTCCACAGCAACCGTTTCGGGCAGGACATGTGCCTTGACGCCGACCTCAACGGCCAGGGCTCCAACGGCACGAAAGTCCAGCTCTGGACGTGCAACGGATCTGTCCAGCAACAGTGGTACTACGAGGGTGACCTGCGTACCACCGGAGCGTTGATTCACAGCGTGAAGTGGCCGAGCATGTGCCTCGACGCCGACACGAACACCATCGGCGCTAACGGCGGGAAGGTACAGCTCTGGATGTGCAACGGGTTCGCCCAGCAACGGTGGTACTACCGTAGCGACGCGGCCGCGAGCGCCTATCAGAACGGGTGGAATGCCCCGTACGGCCGGTGCCTCGATGCCGATGCCAACGCCGGATGGGACGGCACGAGGGTGCAGCTGTGGGAGTGCAATCAGACCACCCAGCAACAATGGCGGGAGTAGACCGTTCGGCAACCCGGACCGCCACCGGGGCATCCCCCGTTCGTCGAAGGTATCGCTGATCCGCCGGTGTCGCTCACTCACCGACCGGTCGGCGGACGAGCGACGCCGGGGAGCGTCACCTCAGACTCCACCGGCGGAAAGCAGAATGTCGAGTTTGGTGTAACCTTCGTTGACCCCGATCTCCATCCCGCTGCGCAGCCAGGCGTCCCGGCTGTCGAAGCTGTCCACCAGTGACTGGGCGTGCAGCCTGGTACGGCCGTCGCCGAGATCCTCGAACCACAGCGTCTCGAGCGCGACGCCGTCCGGTTCGCCCTCGAACGTGAAGGTCTGCACGATCCGGTCGGTGCGGACCTCGTGGAAACTACCGTGGAAGCCGAACTCGTTGCCGTCGTGGTCGGCGACATAACGCCAGCTTCCACCGGTCCTGGCATCCCAGTGCTCGATCCGGGTCCGCAGTCCGTTCGGTCCGACCCACCGCACGAACAGGGCGGGGTCGGTGTGAGCCCGGAACAGTTGTTCCGGGGTGGCCGTGAAGTCCCGGGTGATCCGGATGATCGGTACGTTCTGGTCGGCTTCGATCACGGCGGCAGCGATGGTGCTCATCAGGCTGTCTCCTTTTCCTTTGTCGGTTGTTCGTCGTCACGGGCGTTGTTCGTGGTGATGTCGGTGACGCCGGTGGTGATGGCGGTGGCGTCGTTCATGGCGGCCAGCACGGCGTCGAGGCGTCGGTAACGCTCCTCGGCCTGACGCCGGTACCGCTCGATCCACGCGGTCATCAGGTCGAACACCTTCGCCTCGAGGTGCACCGGGCTGCGGTGGGCCTCGCCGGTACGGCTGACCAGGCCGGCCTGCTCGAGCACCTTCAGGTGTTTGGAGATCGCCTGCACGGTGACGTCGTACGGCGCGGCGAGCTCGCCGACCGTGGCGTCACCGTCGGTAAGCCGCGCGACCAGATCACGCCGGGTCGGGTCCGCGAGAGCCGCGAAGACCCGGGAAAGCTGATCCACCACGATCACTCCTCAACCGATCGATTGAGGAGAAACTTAGCGTCGATCGACCCATACGTCAACCAAACGGTTGAGGATTAACGTTTACCGCTGCGCCATCCGCCGGGCCGGCTGTCCGGGCACCGCCCGGACAGCCACACCACACCCGACCGAGTTACGGACCAGCCTTCAGCTGAGGGACACCGATTTTTCGAGGAACTGGTTGGTCACCACATCAGTGGCGGTCAGGCCGGTTTTCGGGTTGGTGCCCTTGTCGGTGTAGAGGGGCACGAGGTCGTCGATCAGCTTCTGGACGCGCGCGTTGTCGAAACTGCCGAGAACCCCGTCGGCGCCGTTTGCGATCAGCTTGAGGTCGCGCTGTGTCTGGTTGGCGTAGGTGAGCAGGCCGGGGGAGAGGCTGAACCCCGCGGTATGCGACTTGCCGACGATGTCGAGCAGCAGCTGGTTGGTGGGGCCGGGGGCGGTGATGTAGTCGCGCTGCGCCTGTTGGAACAGCGGAACGAGCTTGGCCAGACAGGCGCTGTTGGCCTCGAGCTTGTCCGCGCGGATGGCCAGGGCGGACTGGTAGATGGGGTAGGCATCGACGAGCAGGTACTTAACGGGCCTGTTCCAGGCCTGCACGTCGTGTTCGAGGTGGTAGACCTCGTTGGTGACGAAGCCCTGCTGGACGACCTTGCCGTCGGCGGCGACGAAGCGGTCCGGGCTGCCCTGGTACGAGGTGTCGACCTGCGACTGCTTCAGCAGCCCCTGGCGTACGAACAGGTCGATGTCGGCCGCGCCGGCGTAGGCGAGAACCTTCGCCCCGGACTGTCCGATCTCACCGATGTTGGTGAAGTTCCAGTCCGGGTTACCCCACAGGAAGACCTCGGGGTTGCGGTCGTAGGAGGAGAACACCGCCACTGTCGGGATCTTGCCGGAGTTCTGGATCGCCTCGTCCGTGCCGACGTAACCGAGCAGGATGGCGTCATCCTGTGCCATCAACGCGGACGGCTGCTGGTAGCCGGCGGCCGGGCCCCCGGAGCGGATCTCCAGGCGGACACCGGTGGCGCCGAGCTGGCCAACCACCCGGTTGTGGTCCGCGTCGATCGTCGGGTTGGGTCCGAGTAGCTGGTAGGTGAATCCCTGGTCCGCTTCCGGCCACCAGCTCGTCTGCACGACGACCGTGTCCGGGCAGACGCCTTTGAGCGGAGTCGTGTACTGGGATGCGGCCACCGGGCCGCCGCCTGCCGTGGCGGTGGGCCCAATGGTTGATCCGCCATCCGAGCTGGAGCAGGCCGCCATCGTCACCGCCACCGCGGCGGCGCCGATCCATGCGACCGCGTGGCGCCGGCGCGACGTTAATGCTCGCATTGCTCTCCTTGATGCGTTCAGAAGGGACAGGGCTGAAGGTGAGTGAAGCTACGGCGGACGGGGCCCGGGGCCGTGTCCGACGGATGTTCGATCGCCACGGCCCGGGGTCACGACCTCCGCCCCGAGTCGTGCCAGTCCCCGACTACCAGGTGCGCGAGCAGCCCGAACACCCAGAACACCGCCAGACCGAACAGAGACGACACGATGATCGCGGCAAACAGTGGCGCCGACTCCAGTCCGCGCGTGTAGTCGTCGATGAGGCTGCCGATACCGGGTCGTCCTTCCCGGAAGAAGAAGTCACCGACGATCGCGCCGATCACCGACAGGCCGGCGGAGATCCGCAGCCCGGTGAACACGGCCGGAAGAGCACTCGGGATCTCGAGATGGACCAGCCGCGCCCACCGGCTC
>NZ_JWIO01000023.1:37099-70098 GCF_001017755.1 Protofrankia coriariae | reverse complement strand
CCAGCCGCGCCCACCGGCTCGCGTGGCGCAACGTGAACAGGTCATGATGCGTGGCGTCCACTGACGACAGCCCGAACAGGGTGTTCGTGATGATGGGGAACAAGGCGATGAGGACGCACACAACGGTGCGTGACCAGAACCCGTACCCGAGCCAGAACCCGATCAGCGGGACGATCGCCAGGATCGGGATCGTCTGGAGCACCACCGCCCACGGGTAGAACGACCGCTCCACCCACCGCGCCTGGCTCATCAGCACCGCGAAGAGCATGCCGAGCGCGGCGGCGATGGCCAGGCCGACAAGCGCGACCTGCGCGGTCTCGCCCAGCCCGGTGAGGATCTCGTGGAAGGTCGGCCAGTCCCCGAACCCGTCAGTGACCACCTCGTGCGGCGGCGGGAGAAGAAAGCGTCGACGCGGCGCGAGCGCAAAGTAGCTCACCGTGTACCAGACGCCGACGACCACAGCGAGCACCGCCAGCGGCGGCACCGCCACCCGCACAGCCCGGCCCCAGCGGGAATGTGCGGGTGCGCCTCGTGCCGGTCCAGCCGGTCCGGCCGGTCCCGCCGGCGGCACCGGGAAAGCGGGAGACGGGGGCCGCGGCCGCTTCACCGCGGTCACGCGAAGGATTCCCGCAACGCCTCGGAGACGGTACGCGCCGTACGCCCGAAGGCCGCGTCGAACCGCAGCTCCACCTGCCGTGGGTAGTCGAACGGGACGTCGATCTCGGCCAGCACCCGTCCCGGACGGGTGGACAGGACCACCACCCTGCTGGCGAGCCAGACCGACTCCACGACCGAGTGCGTGACGAACAGGCTGGCGAACCGCTCCTGCCCGTACAGCCGCAGCACCTCCTGCCCCAGCCGCTGCCGGGTTATCTCGTCGAGCGCGCCGAACGGCTCGTCGAACAGGAACAGCGACGGCCGGACGGTCAGCGCCCGCGCCAACGACACCCGCATCCGCATGCCACCGGACAGCGCCCTGGGCCGGTGACGTTCGAAACCCGTGAGCCCGGCCAGCGAGATCGCCTCCGCGACGAGCCGGCGTCGCTCGGGCCTGGGAACACCGTCCAACTGGGCCAGCAGGCCGACGTTGCCCTCCACGCTGCGCCACGGCAGCAGCGTCGGATCCTGGAAGACATAGCCGGGAACGGCAGTGCTCACGACTACCGTCCCGTACGAGGGCTCGGTCAGGGCCGACGCGATCCGCAGCAGCGTGGACTTGCCCGACCCCGACGGCCCGACCACCGCTACGAACTCACCCTCTCCCACCGTGAAAGAAATGTCACGCAAGGCTTCGGTCCCGTCCGGGAAAACCTTTCCCACCCCGGTAAAGGCCAGCGCGATCCCCGCTGGGGTGAGGGCCCCAGGATCGTGGCGAGCGACCGGTTGCCGGACAGCGGGTAGCTCGCTGTCGTCTGCCACGCCGGGTCCTTCCGACCAAGTCCTGCAAAGTGACCGACCGAACGGTCTCTGACCCGGATCGTAGCTCTGTGCGTCGAGCATCACGGTGACATCGGCCGCCATGACCAGACGGCGTTTTCTCCCTACGCTTTCGCGCCACGCCATCTCCGTTGCCCCATCCGGTCGCGCGATCGAACATCCGTCAGACGCGCCCTGGCAGGCACCGGCGCGCGGGCATACCTTTGTGCCGCTTCCATCCCATGTCCGCGAAGGAGACGCCCCAGTGGCAGAGGACACGTCGACTCCCGCCAGTCCCGACCCGGGCCCTCTTCCCGGCGGCCCTCCGGCGGACCCGACGAAGGTCTGGAACTTTCAGTCCGCCGCCATTACCGAAAACCAACCTGGCTGGGGTGGCGATCTCGGATTCGACACCACGGTCGCCCACAACGCCCGAGTATGGAACTACTGGCTGGGCGGCCGGGACAACTTCCCCGCGGACCGCGAGGTCGGCGAACAGGTCCGGCAGATGTTCCCCGGCATTGTGGACGTGGCCCGAGCCGATCGGGCGTTTCTGGGCCGCGCCGTGCGTTACCTCGCCGGCGAGGCGGGGATTCGTCAGTTTCTCGACATCGGCACCGGACTGCCGACCGCGGACAACACCCACGAGGTCGCCCAGCGGATCGCCCCCGACAGCCGGATCGTCTACGTGGACAACGATCCGCTCGTACTGGTGCACGCCCGTGCCCTGCTCGTGGGAATCCCCGAGGGCGCCACCGACTACATCGACGCGGACGCCCACGATCCCGGTTCGATCCTGCGGGCCGCGGCCGAGACCCTGGACTTCGCGAAACCAACCGCGATCATGTTTCTCGGCAGTCTGAACTTCATCCTCGACACCGACACGGCGGTCGCGGTGGTCGACCACCTGATCGACCACGTGCCATCCGGCAGCTACCTGGTGGTCGCGCACCCGACGCACGAACTCGGTGGCGAGGCCAACGCCGCGTCCATGCGCCACTGGAACGAACACGCCACCCCGCCGATCACCCCCCGCAGCCGCGACGAGGTCGCCCGTTTCTTCCACGGCCTGGAACTTCTGGAGCCCGGCATCGTGTCCTGTTCCCGATGGCGGCCCGATTCCGCCTCGGCTGGTGGCCTTCCTCCAGAGGTGCCCCAGTTCGGCGCTGTCGCGCGCAAGCTCTGAAGCGCTCGGTAGCATACGGCTCCAACGCGGCGCGACAGCCGCAGCACAGACCGCTCCCCGGGCCAACCGTCCTGGTCACGGCGTGATGATGTTCGTCGTCTCGGTCATCGACGTACGCTCGGGGTACGCTATCGTCCGGTCCCGGCGGGCGTGTCGCGGCTGAGCCAGCGCACAGCGGGTTTGTCCACGCCAAGCGCGGCTGCGGGGGTGCAGAGATGACCGACCTTTCGGGGGGTAGTCCCACCGCGCGCCGGATTCTGCTCGGCTCCCAGCTGCGCAAGCTGCGGGAGAACCGCGGGATCAGTCGGGAGGAAGCCGGCTACCACATCCGGGGCTCGGAATCGAAGATCAGTCGGCTGGAGCTCGGACGGGTCAGCTTCAAGGAACGAGACGTCGCGGACCTGCTGACCTACTACGGCATCACCGACGCCGCCGAGCGGGCTCCGCTGCTGGAACTGGTCCCGGAAGCCAACGCACCAGGATGGTGGCAGCCCTATGGTGACGTGCTGCCGAGCTGGTTCGCGCCATACATCGGCCTGGAGGAAGCGGCCACCCTCATCCGCAGCTACGAGGTCCAGTTCGTTCCCGGGCTGCTGCAGACCCCCGACTACGCCCGAGCGGTCATCGCGGCCGGCGGCCACCACCTGACACCCGACGTCGTGGAGCGGCGGGTCGCGGTCCGGACAAGTCGGCAGCGGTTGCTGTCGCGGCCGAACCCACCCCAGCTCTGGGTCGTGCTCGACGAGGCGGCGTTATGGCGGTCGATCGGCGGACCGGCAGTGATGCATGCCCAGCTTGAGCATCTGGCCGCCATGTCCACCCGGCCGAACATCACGATCCAGATCATGCCGTTCATGCTCGGCGCCCACGTGGCCGAGTGCGGCGCGTTCACCATCCTTCGCTTTCCCGGGCCGGAGTCACCCGCGGCGGACCAGACCGACGTGGTGTACCTCGAGCAGCTCACCGGAGCCCTTTTCCTCGACAAACCCCACGAGGTCGACCCGTACCTACAGGTCATGTCCCAGCTGGCCATAGCCAGCGCGCCCCCGAAGGTCACCGTGGCCACGCTCACCCGGATCGCCTGCAAGATCGGGACATAGCCGTCGGCCCGCCCCCGGCAGCACGCCCCCCGGCAGCACGCCGCGAGAGCGGTCGGTCGGTGGCGAGGGGTGGGCGGATACTCGATGGCTGTGAGGTTTTCTGCGTCCACGGTGGCCCGGGAGCTTGCTGATCTGCCGTATGTGGGCTATCTGGAGCCGCTGGGTCGTGGGCTGGAGCGGGAGAGCGTCTATGAGACCGTCCATGCGGACGGAGGCACCTTCGATGACGTCGACGCCAGCAACGCGCGGTTCACCGAGTCCGCGTTCTCCTCGGTGACGTTCAACGGCGGTCGGATGCGGCGTGCCCGGTTCAACGACGTGTGGTTCCACACCGTGCGCTGGGTGGGTACCGATCTGGCGGAGACGAACTGGCTGGACACGGAGATCGTCTCGAGCGCTCTGGCGGGCGTGGAGGCGTTCGGCGCGCAACTGCGTCGGGTGGCCTTCTTCAACTGCAAGTTCGACTCGGTGAACTGGCGTACCGCCGCTCTGCGGGAGGTGCAGTTCGTGAACTGCCTGCTGCGGGACGTCGACTTTGGCGGTGCGACGCTGACAGGCGTGACGTTCCCCGGCTCGACGCTGGACGGGGTGCGGCTGGACAAGGCCCGTCTGAACGAGGTCGACCTGCGTGGCGCGGCTCTCGGGATCACCGAGGGGATCGACGCGCTGAAAGGCGCCACCATCGACACCGTCCAGCTACTGGACCTTGCGCCGCTGCTCGCCCGGGCGCTCGGCATCACCGTCAGGAACAGCTGACGAGCCAGAACCGCTCTTCGCGGGCGGCTCCGGCAGGGATCGAACATCTCGACAGGGATCGAGCCTGCGACCACTCGCCTGTAAGGCGAGCGCTGTCCAGCGAGCTGTCAGCGGAGGCCGCACACGACGGGTGGCCGGTCGTCGAGAGGAAGCGGCAGAAGGGCTCGTGACCGACTTCCGCGCCTGGACGGCGTCCGCGCCGAGCCATCTGACCAGGGCCGATCTCTCAGGGCCGGATCGGGTTCGCGTTTGCTCGCGCCGGGTCGGTCAGAGGATGCGGGGGGCGTCCTCGGTGACGGTTCCGCCGATGTCGGCGTGGCCGGGAGGGCCCGGGCGGGCGTGGATGACGGAGCCTCTGCCGTGGTGGAGGGTCAGGGCCCGGCCGAGATCTCCTGACGGTGCGCCGGGTCGGGGACGACGCTGGCGGCGTCCTCGACGACTCCGAGGGGGTTGCCGTGGTTGCCTGCCTGGTCGGTGAAGACCCGTACGACCCGTACCGTAACCACCGCTGGTGTCTCCCCTCGGTTTCCAGGCGCTCCGAGGCCATCCTGCCCGTTGTCACCCGGTCACAGCCACGGCTTCAGCGATCCCGCCACCGATCGCGGAGGCGAGACCGCGCCGGACGAACGGCCGTGTCCGGCGCGCGCCGCCGGCACCGTGAAGTTCGGCCTCAGCGGTCCTGCCGGCCCTCCGTGAGCCAGGATTCGACATCGGTGGCGCGCCACAGGTTGAAGTAGCGAATGTGCTGGGTCGGGGCTGGGAAATCCTCCCGGTGGGAGAGCCGCCGAGCGTGCTCCACCGAGATCCCCAACCGCCGGGCGATGTCGGCGGTGGTCCACAGAAGCTCACCCGCCACACCATCATGTTACGCGCCGGCCCTCCGGCGGCCGGCCAGGCCGTTTCGGGCGGTCCCGCACCGGGCTGCCAGACGTGTCCAGCGGCCTGTCGTCGCCCGTCCTGAACACCGGAACACGGACCCAGGACGGTCGAGCCGTCATCATGTCACGTTTAGCGACGAAACCGAGACGAGTATCTCCGTTCGCCTGCCGACCCACCGGGCCCATCCGATGCATCCACTCCACACCAGAAGTACATGAACCAGAAGTGCATGAAAGGGCGACGAGGGTCTGCTCCGAAGTTTCTGGCATTGTTTCTTGAACTGTCCGCTCCATACCTCCGGAGACATCCGCAGAAAGATCATACGACACGACTGTCGATCATGCTGATCGCGATTTTTCGGTGTAGGCTTTGCGAGCAGAAACCCGAGCTTCACGGAACATGCGTACCGCCGAGTGGGATGTAACAGTGAAAAAGGTCGTTCTGTCGACGGATCCAATTTTTCGTATCGACGGCAAACTGGCTGTCGGCTATGCCGCGAGAAGGTTCGGGCCAGGCATCCGGAAGGTCGTTTCAAACGCGGCGGCGTCGCTGACGACTCCCCTTCTGCCCGACAACTACCTCGAGCTGGTCAACCCGCTCTGGTCACGCCGGCAGATGTGGGGCAGGATCGAGGCCGTCCAGCCGGAGACCATCGACGCGGCGACACTCGTGATTCGTCCGGGCCTGGGTTGGACCGAGCACCAGGCTGGCCAGCACGTCCGGCTCGGTGTCGATGTCGACGGTGTCCGGTACTGGCGTACATATTCGCTGTCCTCACCGCCGGAACGCCAGGACGGCCGCATTTCGGTGACCGTGAAGGCCGCCCCTGACGGCCTGGTCTCACGTTATCTTGTCCATCGTGTCACGGCGGGTACGGTTGTCCGCCTGGAAGGTCCTCGGGGTGGGTTCGTGCTGCCTCCGGCACCCCCGCCGCGGCTGCTTTTCCTGACTGCCGGCAGCGGAATCACACCCGTGATGTCGATACTGCGTGGCCTTGTGCGACGCGGCCAACTGCCGGACCTGGTCCTCGTGCATTCGGCGCCGACCCCGCGGGACGTCATATTCGGCGCCGAGCTACGCGGGTTGGCGGCGCGGCTGCCAAAGCTGCGTCTGCACGAACACCACACGCGGACGCGTACAGACGACGGCCGGTACACCGGCCGTCTCACCGTTGCGGCGCTGCCCGCGATCTGCCCCGACTGGACCGAACGGTGGGCCTGGGCCTGTGGGCCGACCGGCCTGCTGGATGACGCCGAGGCGTCCTGGCAGCGAGCCGGGCTCGCGGACCGCCTGCGGGTGGAGCGTTTCCAGCCGGCGGTCCGCCGTGGTGGTGTCGGCGGCCGGGTCCGGTTCGTCAGGAGCGGGCGGGAGGCAAACGCTGGCGGCGACACACCGCTGCTGGTAGTCGGTGAGAACGCCGGCGTCCTCATGCCCAGCGGCTGCCGCATGGGCATCTGCCACAGCTGCGTGGCACGACTCACCGCTGGCCGCGTCCGGGACCTGCGCACCGGCCTGGAACACGGCGACGAAGGCGAACTCGTCCAGACCTGCGTGTCGGCGGCGGCCGGCGACGTGGAAATCGACCTGTAGGGAGTAGGCACATGGCAGGCACCTCGACTTGTCACCAGGCACGACAATTGTCTGCGGTCACTTTCCGGATGGCGCCGAGATCTTCACCCAGGAGCAGATCGAGAGTGAGACCCGCGGCGAACGGTACCTGCGGCAGCTACTGGGCTCGGCCAACATCGACGGACCCGTGCTGCTCCATGTTCTGAGCGGGAACCTCAGCCACCAGATCGAGCACCACCTCTTCCCCGACCTGCCCAGCAACCGCGCTGCTCACCCAGCACCCGGACAGCGAACGGTTCCTCACCGCCGTGTACCTCGCCGTCCGCGAGACCCAAAGAAACCTGAAGGTCATCCTCTGCTCGGCGGGCCACACCCCGTCCTGTTCCGCGACCGCGACCGCGACCGCGCCGTGCAACCAGTCGGTGCACACGGTCTCGCCCTCGGGCTCTTCGACAACGCCGATCTCACCAGCACTCGGATACGCCTCCGGCCCGGCGACATGCTCCTGCTCTACACCGACGGTGTCACCGAGGCCCGTCGCGGCCGGGAGCAGTATGGCGACGACCGCCTGCGGGCACTCGTCGCCAACACCGAACCCGCCAGCGCCGACCAGCTCACCTCAGCGGTCGAAGCCGCGGTCATCGACTTCGCCGACGGCCCGCCCCAGGACGACATCGCCATCCTCGCTGTCTTCCTACCGTGAGGGCTTCCTACCGTGAGGGATCTTTCACTCCAAACCACCAGACTGGTGACAGAGAGCGAGAAATATGGAGTGCTGGCACAGGATGTTTCGTCGACCGGACAGTCGTGGTCACGCGTGCTGCGGTAGCCTCCTCAGCCCGGGGCCGGCGCCGTGCTCGGGATCACCCGGCGGTCGGCGCACGAATGCTTCAGCGCTACCGTGCGTCGGACAGACACCAGCCGATCTTCTACCCGTATTCTGGCTATGATTCAGACCGGTCGCTATCCTGGCCTCTATGGAGACTATTCCGATCACAGAGGCCAAGGCCCGGATCGCCGAGCTCGCCGACCGGGTCGCGCGGGAGCACGACCACTTCACGATCACCCGTAACGGCCGGGCCGACGTCATGCTGATCTCGGTGGCAGAGTACGAGTCGATGCAGGAGACGCTCGATCTGCTCTCCGATGACGAGGCCCTGGCCGATCTACGCCAGTCGCGGGAGGACTTCGCGACAGGGGACACGTTCGCCGTGGAGGAGGTCCGGGCCGAGTTGGAGCGCCGCCGCGGGGCGGCCTGATGGCCGCCAGCGACGAGGAGGCCGACGCAGGCGCCGCCGAGAAGCCCAGCCCGTACACGGTCCTGCTCTCCCGGCAAGCTCGCCGAAACCTCAGCGAGCACCTTCCGCTGGACGTGGCGATCGCGGCGACGGAGGCCATCTACCACACAGTCGCCCTCAGCCCCTCCCGAGCGGGCAAGCCACTCAACGAACCCTTCGACGGGTACTACTCGGCCCGCCGTGGCACCTATCGGATCATCTACCGCATCGATGAAGCCAGACGTGTCGTAGAGATCCACTCGATCCGCCACCGCCGCGACGCCTACCGCGCATAGGGAGACAGCAGGAGCCGCGAGATCTGTCACGTCCCGCCTGAACGCCTCCGCGCGGCGCTGTCGATGGACACCATGCTGTCCGTCACCGACATCTCGGCCACCGCGGTGACGGGAACGGAGAAGGCGCCGGACGGAACAGGAGTGAGCCGCTTCCGGCTACACGGTTGACTACACAACAACCCTCGAATGAGGGAGCTTACGGTAACGGCGTGTTGCACCCCACTCGCCGGGCCGTTCAGCGGGAACGGCCCGGCGAGTGGGGTGCGGTGAGCCTGACCGACGTGCGGGCCTCGGCGGAAGTACCTGTCCCTCAGCGGATCAACTTCAAGGTCTGCCGCCGTACACCGACGTCCGCCGTCTGGGCTACACGTTTAACTACACCGCAGATGCGGACCTGGTGCCGGACGGAACTCCGGAGGAGCATCCGGCACCAGATAGATCATCTTTCTCTCTTGGACCTGGCCAGTTGATCGACGGAGATCATGGCAGCCAGCCCAACCGCCAATGCCGCGCCCAGCTCCTGATCAACCAAGGCAACGACAGCGCAGAGTACGAGAGTCAGCAGCATCAAGAGCCGCCGTCGACCTCAGGTGCCTTCGTGGACCCTGCCTCACAAGATCGCGAACGCGATCCTCGGCACACCCGAACCGCCCGCCGACCAGGCCGCCCCTGAGCCGCCCGACGCAGCCGATGGGACGGAGGAAGAAGGGCCGCAGGCCGAGTCCGCGTAAGCCACGTTCGCGGATTCGTTCGCACGGGGGCCGTGACCCGCCCCGTGCTGACGGGAACTCACCGGCGAACCGCCTGGTACTGCAGCGTGGAGACGCGGGGACTTGAACCCCGAACCCCTGCCTTGCAAAGGCAGTGCTCTGCCAATTGAGCTACGCCCCCGGAGACGACCCAACCAAGAGTACGACACCAGGGCTCCGGTGGGCCGGAGTGTGACTCTACGGCGGCCGAGCCGGCCGCGTACGGCGCGGGGGCTCCAGAGCCGGGACGTGGGAGGCCCGCCGTCGCGCAGGGGCGGATCGCGATCCCTCTCCGTGCATCACGACTCCGGACGCGACCGGTGTTGTCGCGATCCGCCGGACAGCATTACCTGATTCACTGTAAGTTAGGTTAACCAAACTTAATGAAGTCAGTCACAGGGGCGGGCCGCGAAGGGGTGCACAACAGGCCGTACACAACGGAACACGAAGAGATGCACAACCTTGACACCGACGAATTATTCCGAGTATAGGTAAGCCTAACTTAACTAATAATCATGACATGGTGCTCCGCCTGAGCGTCCTCGGACGAGGTGCGTCTGGTCAGCGCCGACGCGGTCACATGACTGGAAGGGCAGCCGTGGTAGGACGTCTGCACGAGCGGGCCGGAGAACTGACAGAACTCGGTGTCCACGACGTGATCGGGATCGGGTTCGGGCCTTCCAACCTCGCCCTGGCGATCGCCGTCGAGGAGTACAACGCCCAGGTGGAGCCCTCTGCGGCGCTGCGGGTCACCTTCCTGGAACGCCAGAAACGCTTTGGCTGGCATCGGGGAATGCTGCTCGACGGCGCCACCATGCAGGTGTCCTACCTGAAGGATCTCGTCACCCTGCGCAACCCGGCGAGCGATTTCAGCTTTGTGTCCTACCTGCACGGCCAAGACCGGCTGGTGGACTTCATCAACCACAAGACGATGTTCCCGTTGCGGCACGAGTTCCACGACTACCTGGAGTGGGCGGCGGGCCGCCTCGACCATCTCGTGGAGTACGACTCGGAGGTCGTCGACCTACGGCCGGTCACCCACGGCAGCGAGATCGCCTTCATCGACGTGGTGAGCCGGCGCGGCGGGGACCCCGAGCGGACCGAGGTGCGCCGCGCCCGCAACGTCGTCATCGCGGCCGGTCTGGAACCTCGCACACCGGACGGGTTCGAGATCACCGAGCGGATCTGGCACAACCACGACCTGCTCAACCGCGTCAACGCCATACCGTCGACACCGCGGGAGCGGTTCCTCGTCGTCGGCGCCGGCCAGAGCGCGGCCGAGGTGACCGAATACCTCCACTCCAACTTCCCGCGGGCCGCGGTGCACACGGTGTTCGCCCGCTACGGCTTCAGCCCCGCCGACGACAGCTCGTTCGCCAACCAGATCTTCGACCCGACCGCGGTCGACGACTTCTTCCACGCGTCCGACGAGGTCCGGGCGATGCTGCTCGACTACCACCGGGGGACCAACTACTCGGTGGTCGACACCGACCTCATCGACGAGCTGTACCGCCGCCTCTACCAGGAGAAGGTGCGCGGCGCCGAGCGGCTGCACATGGTGCGGGCGTCCCGGGTCATCGACCTGGAGGACGTCCCGGACGGCGTCCGGGCGACCATCGAGTTCCTCCCCACCGGCCGGCGCCAGACCCTCGATGTGGACGTGGTGGTGCTGGCCACCGGCTACCGCCCCCGCGACCCGTGGCGTCTGCTCAGCGGTATGGCGGCGGTGTGCGACGTCGACGACACCGGTCGGCTGCGGGTGCGGCGCGACTACCGGGTGGTCACCTCGGCGGGGACCACGGCCGGCATCTACGTTCCGGGCGCCACCGAGTACGCGCACGGCATCTCCTCCACGCTGCTGTCGAACATCGCCGTCCGAGCCGGGGAACTCCTGCGCTCCGCCCTCGAGCAGGTCGACGACCAGGCCTATGACCGTGGCGACGATCGCGCTGACGGCGCGTCGGCCGCGGACGGGGTGGCCGCCGACGCACCGGCCCTGGCGCTGGGCTGACCAGACGCTGGTACGGCTGACCAGGCCGGTACGGCCGCACCGGCACCTGCCGGCCGCGCCNNCACCTGCCGGCCGCGCCGACCGCGCCGGGCATGGCGGGCACGGCGACGGCACGGACGAGCCATCCGGTCACCGCCAAGGGATGATCGGCCGCAGTCGGAGGACGACGAGCAACGGACCGGAGGACAAGGGTGCGTACTGGCGGGCCGTCGGGACGGGACGTCCTCATCAGCTCGATCATCAGCCAGTGGCGCCGGATCGCTGTGGGTTCGGTGATGGTCGCGGGGCATCAGGTCGGGGAGGCCCTGGTCCCGGTCCTGATCGGGATCATCATCGATCGGGCCGTGTCGACCGGATCCACCGGCGACCTCCTCCGCTGGCTCACCGTCCTCGCGGTCACGTTCGCCGGCCTTTCGTTCTGCTACCGCTTCGGCGCGCGGTTCGGGGAACGTGCCGCCGAACGCTCCGCGCACAACCTGCGCATCCAGCTCACCCGCCGTGTCCTGGACCCGCGGGCGGGCGCGGAAACCGGTCACCTGTCCGGGGCGCTGGTGAGCATCGCCACGGGGGACGCCCAGCGGGTCGGCATCGTGAACGCGGCGCTGCCCGCGTCGATCGCGGCCGTCACCGGCCTGCTGGTCGGCGCGGTCGCGCTGCTCACGGTCTCCGTCCCGCTCGGCCTGCTGGTGCTGTTCGGCGCGCCGTTCCTGCTGTGGGGGACGCACCTGCTCGGCCGGCCGCTGGAACGCCGCAGCGACACCGAGCAGGAACGCGCCGCGCACGCATCGGGCGTCGCCGCCGACCTCGTCGCCGGACTGCGGGTGCTCAAGGGCATCGGCGCCGAGCCGGCCGCCATCGCCCGCTACCGGCGCACCAGCCAGGACTCCCTGACCGCGACCCTGCGGGCGGCCAGCGCGAAGGCCTGGCACGACGGCGGCGTCCTCGCGCTGACGGGCATCTTCATCGCGTTGGTCGCGCTGGTCGCGGGTCGGCTCGCGGCCGAGGGCGACATCTCGGTCGGTGATCTGATCGCCGCGGTCGGGCTCGCCCAGTTCCTGCTCGGACCGCTGTCGATCTTCGCCTGGGTGAACGCGGAGTTCGCCCAGGGCCGGGCATCCGCCGGCCGCATCGCCTCGGTGCTGGCGACGTCCCCAGCGGTCGGGGCCGGGACGAGGAGCCTTCCCGAGCCGGTGCGGGGCCAGGTCCGCTTCCATGACGTGACCTACGGGCCGCTGCGGGGCCTGACGTTCACCGCCGCCCCCGGCGAGCTGCTGGGGATTGTCGTGGCTGATCCGGCGGCGGCCACCGCCGTCCTGCGGTGTCTGGGACGCGAGGCGGATCCGGACAGCGGTTCGGTCGAACTCGACGGGGTGCCGCTGTCCGGGGTGTACCCGGCGGCGGTCCGCGCCGCGGTCCTGGTGGCCGCGCACGACGCGGAACTGTTCGAGGGAACCCTGATCGAGAACGTCGTGGTGCCCACGCCCCACGGTGGCCCGGCTGAAGATGAGCCCGCCGGACGTCAGCCTGTTGCTGTCGGGGGCGGTCTCACCGGGCATGGCCCCGGAAACGGCTCGGCCGCGATCGGCATCGGTGCCGGGAGCCCGGTCGGTGCCGATGCCGGTGACGTGGTGGAGGCCCGTACCGGGGGTGTGGTTGGACGGGCGCTGGTGGCGGCGGGGGCCGACGAGGTCGCGAGCAGCCTCCCGAACGGTATCGACGAAATACTCGCTGAACGTGGACGGTCACTGTCGGGCGGGCAGCGGCAACGTATCGCGCTCGCCCGCGCACTCGCCGTCGGCTCCCCCGTGCTGGCCGTGCACGACCCCACCACAGCGGTGGACGCGGTCACCGAGGCGCGGATCGCGGCCGGTATACGCGACATCCGCCGTGGCCGGACCACCATCCTGATCACAACAAGCCCGGCCCTGCTCGCGGTGACCGACCGCGTGGTGGTCATCGACGGGGGCACGGTGACCGCCGATGGCACCCATGGCGAACTCGTCCACGGCCACGCGGACTACCGGGCGACCGTGCTCACATGACGGCCACCGCCCCTCTGATGGCCACCGTCCCCACAGCGAGCAGTGTCCACGCTGCGGACAGTGTCCATCTGATGGTCACCGTCCGTATGGAGAACGCTGCCCATGCGGTAGGCGCTGTTCGCGGGACGGACGCCGTCAACACGGTAAGCGCTGTCCACGGGACGAGTGGTGTCCACATAGTGGGCAGTGTCCGCACGGCGGACGGCGTTCATGTGGCGGACGGTGTCCATGTGATGACAAGTGTCCGCGCGAGAACTGGCGCGCGGGCCAGGCGGGTGGCCCTGAGTACTCGTCCTGGCACGATGACCACGCGGGAGAACCGACGATGACCAGCCCCGAGGCATCCGCGGCCAGGCCCGAAGCGTCCGTGAGCAGGCCCGAAGCGTCTGCGGCCAGCCCCGAGGCGTCCGCGAGCAGGCCTGAGGCGTCCGCGGCCAGCCCTGAGGTCTCCGCGCGGACGGACGACGGCCGGGAACTGCTGCCCACCGCGACCAGCGCGCGCATCCGTGCCACGGTCGGCGGGCTGCTGCGTGAGCGGCGGGCGCTGACCATCGCCGCGTTCGGTGTGCTGGCCCTGTCAACGGTGGTCGGTCTGTTCACCGCGCCGCTGCTCGGCCACATCGTCGACCTCGTGGCCGACGGCCGGTCGACCGACGCGATCATCACTCCGGTCGTGCTGCTCGTGGTCGTCGCGGCCGCGCAGGGCGTGCTGACAGCGGTCGGGGTCACCCTCGTCGCCCGGCTCGGCGAGGGCGTGCTGGCCGTCCTGCGCGAACGCTTCGTGGCACGCGCGCTCACCCTGCCGCTGGAACAGGTGGAACGCGCCGGCACCGGCGACCTGACCTCACGCGTGACCAACGATGTCACGCGGATCACCGAAGCGGTCCGCGGAGCGCTGCCGGAGATGGCCCACGCCGCTCTGACCATCGGATTCACCCTGGTGGGGCTCGCGGTCCTCGACTGGCGTTTCACGCTCGCGGCCCTGCTCGCCGCGCCCGTCCAGTTCCAGGCGGTCCGCTGGTACGCCGGGAGCAGCATCCCCCTCTACGCCAGGCAACGTATCGCCGCCGGCGCCCAGCAGCAGCAGCTCCTCGACACCATCGGCGGCGCGGCCACCGTCCGGGCGTTCCGCCGCGACGACGAACACATCGGCCGGGTCACCCAGCGCTCCTGGACCACCGTCGACCTGGCCCTGCGGGGAATCCATCTGATCACGCGGTTCTACGCCCGGCTGAACCTCGCCGAGTTCATCGGTCTCGCCGCCGTCCTCACGGTCGGCTTCCTGCTGGTACGCAACGGATCGGTGACGATCGGCACGGCGACCGCGGCGGCCCTGTACTTCCACAACCTGTTCAACCCGATCAACGTGGCGCTGGCGCTCGTCGACGAGGCCCAGGCCGCGACCGCGAGCCTGGCCCGGATGGTGGGCGTCGCCGACATCCCGACGACGCCGGAACCACACCGGCCCGCCCAGCCGGCCAGTGTGCCAGCCAACGTGCCGGCCGGTGTGCCGGCCAACGTGTTGACCAGCACACCGGATGCCGCGACGGCCGACGCGTCGGGCACCGTGTCGTCCGCGGTCTCGGCCGCCACCGCAGTCACCACGCCGGTCAGGGGGTCGGTCAGCAGGCCGGTGGTCGCGCCGGTCGCCGTGCCGGTGGACGCCTCGGTCAGGGCCGCCGGTATCGGCCACGCCTACCGGCCCGGTCACGAGGTGCTGCGTGACGTCGACCTCGACATCGAGCCGGGCGAACGGGTCGCGCTCGTCGGCGCCAGCGGCGCGGGCAAGACGACCCTGGCCAGGCTCATCGCGGGCATCCACCGCCCCACCAGCGGGTCGATCGCGCTCGGCGGCGTGGGGCTGGACGAACTCGGCCCGGCCGCGGTCCGCCGGACAGTCGTCCTGATCTCCCAGGACGTGCACGTCTTCGCCGGGCCGCTCGCCGACGACCTGCGCCTGGCCCGCCCGGACGCCAGCGACGACGAGCTGCTCGCGGCGCTCGACCGCGTCGGCGCGGCCGGGTGGGCGAAGGCGCTGCCCGAGGGGCTGGCCACCGTGGTGGGGGATGGCGGGCACCGGCTGACCGTCACGCAGGCCCAGCAGCTCGCGCTCGCCCGCCTGGTCCTCACCGATCCGCCGGTGGCGATCCTCGACGAGGCCACCGCGGACGCCGGCAGCGCCGGTGCCCGCATCCTGGAGGCCGCCGCCGAGCAGGCGCTGGCGGGCCGGACCGGGCTGGTCGTCGCGCACCGTCTCACCCAGTCGGCAGGCGCGGACCTCGTCGTCGTCATGGACGACGGGCGGATCGTCGAAACCGGTACGCACGACGAGCTCATCGCCGCCGGCGGGCGCTACGCCGCGCTGTGGGAGGCATGGTCCGACACCCGCGCGCCACAGGACGCTCCCGTCAACCAGTAGAACACCGTCAACCAGTAGAACACCTTCGTCCGGCTGCTCGCGGCCCGCGGGCTGTCCCGCGTCACGCTGGGCTATGGCCACCGCCTTACTGCGCGACCCCCTATTCTGACAATACGTGTCATAGCTAGCGCAAGGGGTGATCGTCCTGTCGATCCGCGCGATCCAGGTGATGGTCGAGCGGCGTAAGGGCACGGATATGGCTGGCGAGCGTCGTTTCTCCACGGGTGTGGGGCTGCTGGCCGCCGCCGGGCTGGTCGCGGTCGGGATCGCCGTCGGGCTGGTACTCGTCAGCGGCCGGGGCGGCTCCCCGACACCGGCGCCGGCACCGCCCACGGGTACGGCCGGCGCGGTCCCGGTGCCCGGCGGGCCGGTGCTCCCGGATTCGGGCCTGCCCGTCCTGGACTTCTCCGACCTGACCTGGCTGGACTTCCATGGCTTCGCTCTGCCGGTCTCGCCGGCCGCGGGCCCGCGCATCCTGGCCGACGACCGGGCGTCCGGGTTCGCCCACACCCCGCTGGGCGCCGCCCTCGCCGCGATCCACGTTGTCTTCCGTACGGACGCCATTGTCGGCGCCTACATCTTCGAACCCACCATCGCCGAGCAGGCGACCGGTGCCGACCAGCCCGCCCTGCTGACACGGACCCGGATAGCCGCGGCGCGATATACCATTCCCGACCGGCTCACCGGACGGTTCTCCGACCCGATCTTCCGCTACGCCGGAGTCCGGTTCGATGTGGCCGCCCCCGACCGGGTCGTGCTGTATGTGGCCACGGACGCCGTGGATTCCACCGGCACCACCGGGTACGCCGCCATGCGCATCGAACTGCGCTGGGAGCGTGGGGACTGGCGGATCGTGGTCCCACCCGGCGGCAACTGGGAGACGGTCATCACCCGGATCGCCTCCACCGCGGGCTTCCAACTGTTCCCCCGGAGATAAGAGCCCCCCGGAGATAAGAGCCCATGGCCCCTCCAGACCTCAACGACCCCCTTCCAGGCACTGGTAACTCGTTGGCCCTCGGCACCCCGTTGGGATCGCTGGTAGCCGTCGCCGAGTTCGTCGGCGCCAAAGCCGGCACCGAAGCCGGCGCCGGCCGGGGCGGCGGTGGGTCAGTCGCGGGGGGCGGCTTCCATTGCCTCGATCAGGCTCTTGGGGCGCATGTCCGTCCAGTGTGTCTCGATGTAGTCCAGGCACTCCTGGCGCGGGCCCGGCCCGTGCTCGACCGTCCAGCCGGCCGGGACGTCGATGAAGTCCGGCCACAGGCTGTACTGCCCCTCGGCGTTGACCAGGACGGTGTAGACGCCGTCGGGATCCTCGAACGGGTTGGTCATGGGTGTCCCCCTTCTCCGGCTCTGCTGTTCCGCTGTTCTCCTGGGCCCGGTTCTCCCGACCGGTTCTCCCGGGGCCCTGCCGAAACTCAGTTCTCGATCACAGTCAGTTCTCGATCACGGTCGACGGGAATCATCATGGGCCACGCCATTGCCCACAATATTGCCACGGCTTCTTTCAGGATTTTCCGATATCTCTCCTGGCCACTGCGGGTTTTGCCGGTGCCTGGTTTTCTCGGTGGCCGCCGGGCGCGCGGCGGGAATCGTGATCATGCGCGCTCCGGCCGGCCGGTGGCGTGGGTCACCAGCGCGTCCAGGGCCTGGAACCAGGTCTCGGCCAGCTCGCGGACGGCGTCCTCGGCCAGCACACCGGACGGCCAGGACCAGAACACAGCCAGCTCCGGCCCGCCCGGACGGTCCTCGGTCAGCGAGTTCACCACCAGGCAGTGCTCCTCCGGCATGTCACCGTCGGCGTCGAGGTCCACCGCGTCCGACTCGGCGGAGTAGGACCAGTCCGTCGCCTCCGGGACGCCGAACCTGCCCATGTAGTTGAACTCGATCCGCGGGGCGCCCAGCCGCGCCAGCTCCGGCCCCGTCCGCGGGTTGAGATGGCGCAGCAGCCCGTAGCCGATTCCGCCGGACGGCAGGCCGGCCAGATGCTCCCGGACGCGCTCAAGCGCCTGCCCGGCGGCCGGCCCGCCGGCCAGCGCCTCGGCCAGATCGACCGGGCCGGGGTCCAGGCAGACCGGGATGACGCTGGTGAACCAGCCCACGGTGCGGGAGAGGTCCACGTCCCCGGCGAGCTCCTCCTCGCGGCCGTGCCCCTCAAGATCCACCAGGACCGCGTTGCCGACGCTGTCCGTGTCACCCACGCCGTCATTGCCCACGCCGTCCAACCGGCGGCGGCGCCAGTCGGCGACGGCCAGCGCCAGCGCGGTCAGCAGCACGTCGTTGACGGTCGCGCCGAGCGTGGACGGCACCACGGTCAGCAGCGGCGACGTCCGCTCGACCGGCAGCCGCAGCGCCAGGGTGCGCACCGTGCTGACGACGTCCCGGGCCGGGTCGAGCTCCCGGATCAGCGGCAGCGGGTCACCGCCGGCGAGGATGCCCACCCACAGCGGCAGCTCGTCCTCGCGGGCGGGATCGGACGCCCGTTCGGTCAGCAGGCGGGACCAGCGCCGGAACGACGTGCCGACGGGCGGCAGGCCGGCGGGGCGTCCCGCGGAGATGCTCTCCCAGGCGGTCGCGAGGTCCGGCAGCAGGACGCGCCAGGAGACGCCGTCGATCGACAGGTGGTGCACCATCAGCAGCAGCCGGCCCGGCGCGGACCCGCCCGCGTCGAACCACACCGCCTGGAGCATGACGCCGGCGTCCGGGTCCAGCCGGTCCCGGGCGGCCAGCGCCGCAGCGGAGATCGTCCTGGTCAGCGCGTCCCCGGTGAGAACGCCGCCGGGCCCGCTGGCGTCGGGCTCCTCGACGCCAAGCCCACCGCTGCCCTGCCCACCACCGCTGTCCGGCTCGCCGCCGCCGGGCCCGCTGGTGCGGATGTCGACCCGTTCGAGCAGCGTCGCGACGTCCAGCGTCCCGGGAGGCGGCACGGTGAACGTCCAGTGGTCACCGTTCGGGCCGGACGCGCGGACGAGGCGGGCCCGCAGCATGTCGTGCCGGTCCACCAGCGCTTGCAGGATGGCCAGCAGGGTCGTCCAGTCCAGTTCGGCCGGTGTCTGTACCAGCGCCGACTGGTGATAGCCGCTGATCGGGCCGCCCAGCTCACGCAGCGCGTGCATGATCGGGGTCAGCGGGACGGTTCCCGTCCCGTCGTCGCCGCCGGCCCGCTCCGACACCGGGGCGAGGGCGGTGGCTACCGTGGCCAGCGCCGCCACCGTGCGGTGGCGGAAGACCTGGCGCGGGGTGATCCGGAAACCGGCCGCGCGGGCCTGGCTGACCAGCTCCATCGCGACGATGCTGTCCCCACCGAGAGTGAAGAAGTCGTCGTCCACACCGAGTTCGGGGACGCCCAGTACCGCGGCGAACGCGTCCCGCAGCGCCTGCTCCGTGGGGTTGCCGGGGGCCCGCCCGGAGACGGTGGCGGTGAAGTTGGGAGCCGGCAGCGCGTTGCGGTCCAGCTTCCCGTTGGGCAGCGTCGGCAGCTGTGGGAGCGGCACGAACGCCGCCGGCACCATGTAGTCGGGCAGCGTACGGACAGCGTGATCACGCAACGTTGCCACGTCCGGCGCCGACAACGCCGCGGGCCGCGACACGCTGTCCGTTCCGGCCGTCCCCAGCCCGACCGTCCCCAGCCCAGTTGTCCCCGCTTCGGGCTGGTCCGCTTCGTTCGTTTCCGGGCCGGTCGCCGGGGGACCGGTGACCACGTAGGCCACCAGTTGCCGGACGCCCGGGCGGTCCTCGCGGACGGTGACCACTACCTGGTTGACGCCGGGCAGCCCGGCGATCGTCGTCTCGATCTCGGCGAGCTCGATCCGGAAGCCGCGGATCTTGACCTGGTCGTCGGAGCGGCCGCCGTATTCCAGTTGGCCGTCCGCGTTCCAGCGGGCGAGATCGCCGGTCCGATACATCCGGGCGCCCGCCGGCTCGAAGGGGTTCGCGACGAACCGCTCCGCGGTGAGCGCGGCCCGTCCCAGGTAGCCGCGGGCCAGGCCAGCCCCGGCCAGGTACAGCTCACCGGTGACCCCGGGCGGGACCGGGCGCAGGTACGCGTCCAGCACGTACGCCCGGGTGTTGGCCACCGGGCGGCCGACCACGGGACGGTCACTGTCAGCGACCCGGGCGACGAGCGCGTCCACGGTGGACTCGGTCGGGCCGTACAGGTTGAAGCTCTCGGTGCCGGTCAGCGCGCGCAACCGGTTCCACAGCGGCTCCGGGACGGCCTCGCCGCCGAACCCCACCGCCGCGAGCGGGCAGCGGTCCCCCGTGACCAGCCCGACGTCGACCATCTGGGCGAGCAGCGACGGTGTCACCTCGATGAAGTCGATGCCCTCCGTTGCGATCATCTGGGCCAGCAGCTCCGGGTCCCGGCGGGCCTCATCCGACGCCACGTGCAGGGCGTGGCCGTCGAGCAGCCACAGCTGCGGCTGCCAGGACGCGTCGAACGAGAACGACCAGGCGTGCGCCACCCGCAGCCGCTCCCGGCCGGTCGCCGCCACCGCCGGTGCGTACAGGGTCGCGCGGTGGCTGTGGAAAAGGTTCACCACACCCTGATGGGGCACGACGACCCCCTTGGGTCGTCCGGTCGAACCGGAGGTGTAGATCACATAGGCCGGGTGCGCCGGCAGCAGGGGCAGCGCCCGGTCGTCGTCGGTGAGGTTCCCGCCGTCGACGGCGGCGAGGCGGGCGACGACGGCCGGATCGTCGAGCGGCAGCGTCGCGACGCCGGCGACCGGCAGGCTCGCGGCGATCTGACGTGTCGTCACGAGCAGGTGCGGGGCGGCGTCGGCCACGATGTCCGCAAGCCGGTCCGCGGGGTTGTCCAGATCCACCGGCAGGTAGGCACCGCCGGCCTTGTGCACAGCCAGGATCGCCTGGACGTAGCCGGCCGACCGTGGCAGCGCCAGCGCCACCGTCCGCTCCGGCGCCACCCCGTGCTCGACGAGCAGCCTGGCCAGCCGGTTCGCCCGGTCGTTGAGCTCGGCGAACGTCCACCGGGTGGTACCGGAGACGACGGCGACGGCGTCCGGAGCGCGTTCGGCCTGTGCCTCGAACAGCGCCGGCACGGTCGTGGACGGCACCGCCAGCAGCGTGCCGTTCCACTCCACCAGCATCCGGTGCCGCTCCCGCGGCGAGAGGACGTCCAGCCGGGCGGCCGGCTGGTCGATGTCGGTGGCCATCGCCTCGAGCAGGCCCACCATGGCGGTGACAATCCGCTCTGCGGCGTCCTGGTCGAACAGGTCACCGCGGTACTCCGCGGTCAGGCTCAGCCGTTCGCCGGGCTCGACCGCCCAGGCGAACGGGTAGTGCGTGGCGTCCTGATGCCCCACCGCCGCGGTGCGCAGCCCGTCCTCCTCGCCGAGCTCCGGGCCGTCGGCGACGGGGTAGCTCTCGAACACGATCAGCGTGTCGAACAGCTCCCCGAGCCCCGCGGCCCGCTGGATGTCGGCCAGCCCCAGGTGCTGGTGGGCGATCAGCCCGGCCTGGGCGTCCTGGAGGCGTTCGAGCAGGCCGGCCACGGTGTCGCCGGGCCGGGACCGGACCCGGACCGGGACCGTGTTGATGAACAGCCCGATCATGGACTCGACGCCGGCGAGCTCCGGCGGGCGGCCGGAGACGGTGGCGCCGAAGACGACGTCGTCCCGCCCGGTCAGCCGGGACAGCAGGATGCCCCAGGCGCCCTGCACCAGGGTGTTGAGCGTGAGGCCACGCTGGCGGGCCACCGCCGTCAGGGCCGCGGTCAGCTCTGTGGACAGCTCCACCGTACGCAGGTCCGGCACCAGCGGCGGCCGGTCCGGGTCGGCCGGCACCAGCAGGGTCGGCTCTGCGAGGCCGTCGAGCGAGCGCGCCCACTCGGCCCGCGCCGCCCGCTGGTCCTGCCGGGCGAGCCAGCCCAGGTAGTCACGGTAGGGGACGGCCGGGGCGAGGCCGGCCGCGTCACCGCCCCGGCGGTAGATCTCGGACAGCTCGGCCATCAGCAGGGGCACCGACCAGCCGTCCATCACCAGGTGCTGGTGGGAGATGACCAGCCGGTGTTGCTGGTCGCCGAAACGCACCAGCAGCAGCCGCAGCAGCGGCGCGGCGGCCAGGTCGAAACGGCGCCGCTCCTGGGCCAGGTACCGCTCCCACGCGATGTGCCGGCCCGCCTCGTCCAACGCCGAGACGTCGACCTGCCGCCAGGGCAGCGTCACGTTCCGCGCGACCAGTGCGACCGGGCGTCCCGAGGCGAGGTAGCGGAAGCCGGCCCGCAGGTTCGCGTGCCGCTCCAGCAGCGCCTGCGAGGACCGCCGCAGCCGGGCCGGGTCCAGCGGGCCGTCCAGCTGGAAGGACACCTGGACGGTGTAGACGTCCAGTTCCCCCGCGTCGGGGCCGACGCCGGGATCGCCCACGCCGGGATCGCCGTCGGAAACGGCGGCCGGCCGGCCAGCAACCGGGTTCAGCGCATCGGCCGCGGCCGGATCGGTGTCGGCGTCCGGGTCGGTGTCCGGATCGAACGAGGCGTGGAAGAGCAGGCCCGCCTGTAGCGGTGACAGCGGGAGGATCTCCGCCGGCTGGGGACGCAGCCCGGCGAGCTCCGCGGCCTCGGCCGCGTCGAGCGCCAGCGGGGGCGCGCCGGTGTCGGCGTGCTCCGCGAGGGCCGCTGGATCCGCGGCGTCGGGCAGGATCCCGGCGGCCGACGCGAGCGCCGCCACCGTCCGGTAGCGGAACACGTCCCGTGGGCTGATCGCCAGCCCCGCCGCGCGGGCCCGGCCGACCACCTGCATCGCGAGGATGCTGTCGCCACCGAGGGTGAAGAAGTCGTCGTCGACGCCGACGCGCGCCAGGCCCAGCACCCCGGCGACGAGCTCGGCCAGCAGCGCCTCGCGCGGGCTGGCCGGCGCGGAGTCGGAGACCAGCCCGGCGAAGTCCGGGGCCGGCAGCGCGGCCCGGTCGAGCTTGCCGTTGGGGGTGACCGGCAGCGCGTCGAGCACGACAAAGGCCGCCGGAACCATGTACTCGGGCAGCGCCTCGACCGCCCGGGCCCGCACAACGTCGACGTCCACACCGCCCGCGCCGGCACCGTGCGCGTCGGCGCTGGCCGGGTGCACAGCAGTCACGCCGCCCGGTGCATCCGTTGCGTTCGGTACCAGGTAGGCCACCAGGTGGCGTTGCCGGTGGTCGTCCTCGCGGACGACGACCACCGCGCGGGCGACCCTCGGGGCCTGGGACAGCACCGACTCGATCTCGCCGAGCTCGACCCGCAAACCTCTGATCTTCACCTGGTCGTCGACCCGGCCGAGGAAGGCGAGCTCACCGTCGTCGGTCCACCGGACCAGGTCGCCGGTGCGGTACAGCCGGCTGCTCGCCGCCCCGAACGGGTTGGCGACGAACCGCTGCGCGGTCAGGCCCGGCCGGCCCAGATAGCCGCGTCCGAGCTGGACGCCGGCGAGGTAGAGCTCTCCGGGGACGCCCGGCGGCACCGGGCGCATGGCGGCGTCGAGCGCGTACGCCTGGGTGTTCCACACCGGACGGCCGATCGGCACCGAACCGGGTGGTAGCGGGCCGGTTGGCAGCGGTCCGGTGAAGCGGGTGGACGTGACGTCGACGGAGGCCTCGGTCGGGCCGTACAGGTTGTCCAGCCGGATGTCCAGGACGCGACGCAGACGGGTGGCGAGCTCCGCGGGCAGGGCCTCGCCGCTGCACAGCACCCGCCGCAGGCCGGTGCACCCGGCAGCCGCCGGCTCGGCGAGGAACGCCTCCAGCATGGACGGCACGAAGTGCACGGTCGTCACCCGCTGCGATTTGATCACTTCCGCCAGGTACAGCGGATCGTGGTGTCCCTCGGGGCGGGCCATGACCAGCGTCGCGCCGACGATCAGCGGCCAGAAGAACTCCCAGACCGACACGTCGAAACTGGCCGGGGTCTTCTGCAGCACCCGGTCGTCGGCGGTCAGCCGGTACTCGTCCTGCATCCACAGCAGCCGGTTGACGATGCCCGCGTGCGGGACGACGACTCCCTTGGGCTGTCCGGTCGAACCGGAGGTGTAGATCACATACGCCGCCGACCGGGGATCGACCGCGCCACGCCCCGGCAGGCCGTCCGGACCGTCCGGCTCGCCCCGCTCCAGGCCGCCGACGCCGAGCCCACCCGCATCGAGCCTGTCCACACCGGCGCTGTCCACACCGGCGCCGTTCACAGGGAGACCGTTCACAACCGAGTCACCCACCGCGAGGCCGTCCACAGCGGGACCGTCCACAGCCGAGCTGTTCGCGGCGGAACCGTTCACAGCCAGGCCGGCGGCGGAGCCGTTCACGGCCGCTATGACGGCGGGATCGTCGAGTTCCAGGACGGGCACGGCCGTCTCCGGCAGGGCGGAGCGGACCGCCGACGTGGTCACCAGGCAGGTCGGGTGGGCGTCGGCGAGCATGAACGCGATCCGGTCGGCCGGGTAGTCCGGGTCGACCGGCAGGTAGGCGGCGCCCGTCCGATGTATCGCGAGCAGGGTGACGACGAGTTCCGCCGAGCGCGGCACCGCCAGCGCGACGATCCGTTCCGGCCCGGCACCCCGCTGGGCCAGCACCCGCGCCAGCCGCCGCGCCCGCGCGTCCAGCTCCGCGTAGGTCAGCTCCGTGCGGAACGGCCGAGCGTGGGGTGAATGCCCGTCTGACGGCCCCCCGTGGGGCGGCTGCCCGTCGGACGACTGCCTGTAGGGTGCCTGCGCACCCTCCCTCTGCGCACCGTCCCTCTGCGCACCGTCCGCCTGCGCACCGGACAGTTGTGTGTCGGACGGCTGTGAGCCGGACGACTGTGAGCCGGACAGCGGTATGTCGTCACAGATCAGCGCGATCGCGTTCGGAGTGCGCGCGGCCTGCGCACGGACCAGATCCAGCAGGGTTGTCGACTCGTCAACCGGGTGGGCGGTGTCGTTCCAGTCCCGCAGGACCCGATCCCGCTCGAGCGGGGTGAACACGTCCAGCAGGCCGATCGGCTCGTCGGCACCGGCCGCCACCTGGCCGAGCAGCGCGGTGAGCCGGGCCCCGATCCGCTCGACGGTGGCGCGGTCGAACAGGTCGGCGCTGTACTCGATCCCGCCGACGATCCCGTCGCCGTCCGCCGGCTCGACAAAGGCGAAGGACAGGTCGAACTTGGCCGTGTGCTGGCCGAGCGGCTCCGGCCGGGACGGCAGGCCCAGCAGCGCCGGCCCGTCCCCGGCACCGACCAGATAGACGATCATGATCTGGAAGAGCGGATGGCGCGAGAGCGACCGGGCCGGGTTGACCGTATCCACCACCTGCTCGAACGGCAGGTCCTGGTGGTCGAAGGCGGCCAGGTCGGTCTCGCGCACCCGGGCCAGCAGCTCGCGGAAGGTGGGATCGCCCGACGTGTCGGTCCGTAGCACCAGCGTGTTGAGGAAGAAGCCCACCAGATCGTCGAGCGCCTCGTCACCGCGGCCGGCGGCCGGGGTGCCCAGCGGGATGTCGCTCCCTGCCCCGAGGCGGGTGAGCAGCACCGCGACCGCGGCCTGCAACACCATGAACATGCTGACGTCGCACGACCGGGCGAGCTCGCGCAGACCGCGCGAGAGCTCCGCGTCCAGCGCGAAGTCGACCACTCCCCCGCGGGAGGTCGGCTCGGCCGGACGCGGTCGGTCCAGCGGCAGCGTCAGCTCGCTCGGCGCGCCGGCGAGCGCCTGCCGCCAGAAGGCGAGCTGGCGGGCCAGCAGGCTGTCCGGGTCGGTGGCGTCGCCGAGGACAGCACGCTGCCACAGCGCGTAGTCGGCGTACTGCACCGGTAGCGGAGCCCACGCCGGTGGCGACCCGGCCAGCCGGGCCCGGTAGGCGGCGGTCAGGTCGTCGACGAAGGGCCGCTCCGACCATTCGTCGACGGCGATGTGATGCACCAGGAACAGCAGGACGTGCTCTTCCGGCGCCAGCTCGAAGACCCACACCCGCATCGGCGGTTCCTGCTCGAGCGCGAAGCCGTAGCTCACCGCGGCGGACAGGCGCGCCGCGAGCCCGGCCTCCCCGACCCGTTCGACGTCGATCCGGACTCCGGTGTCGCGCGGCTCCAGCACCTGCTGGTACGCCCGGCCGTCGCGCTGCGGGAAGATCGTCCGCAGGGTTTCGTGCCGCTCCGCCAGGTCGCCCACGGCCGCCCGCAGCGCGGCCATGTCAAGGTGCCCGAAAAGCCGCCAGAGCAGCGGAATGTTGTAGGTGGGGCTCGGACCGTCAACCTGGTAGAGGACCCACAACCGCTGTTGGGCGAATGACAACGGCAGCCGTTCAGGTCGCGCGGTAGGCGCCACCCGTTCCAGCACCGGCCCGGCCGCGCCGGTGTGCTCCAATCGCCTGACGAGCCCCGCCACGGTCGGTGCCTCGAAGACGGTACGCAGCGAAAGCCGCACCCCCAGGGCGGTGCCGATCCGCGCCACCAGACGGGCCGCCAGCAGCGAGTGGCCACCAAGAGCGAAGAAGTTGTCGTCGGTCCCGACCCGTTCCAGGCCGAGAACATCCGCGAACAGCCCGCAGAGCAGATGCTCGCGCGCGGTACGCGGCGAGGCCCCTGACATCCGCGTGGACGGGTCCGGCGCCGGCAGGGCGCGGCGGTCCAGCTTGCCGTTCGGGGTGACCGGCAGCGAGTCGAGCACAAGCAGTGCCGCCGGGACCAGATACTCGGGCAACGTCGCGGCCAGCCGGGCTCGCAGCGCCGCGGTATCCACGTCCTGCCCGGGAGCGGCCACCACATACCCGACCAGCCGCTGGTCACCGGGGCGGTCCTCGCGGACGGCAGCCGCCGCCTGCGCCACCGCGCCGTCGGCGAGCAGCGCGGAGGAGATCTCGCCCAGCTCGATGCGGACCCCCCGCAGTTTCACCTGGTCGTCCGCCCGGCCGAGGAACTCCAGCTCACCGCTGGGCGTCCAGCGGACGAGGTCGCCGGTGCGGTACATCCGCTCGCCCGGGCCGCCGTACGGGTCCGCGACGAACCGCTCCGCGGTCTGCGCGGACCGTCCCAGGTACCCGTGGGCGAGCTGCACGCCCGCGAGGTACAGCTCACCGGGGACTCCGGCGGGTACCGGACGCAGCGCGGAGTCGAGCACCGACACGCGGGTGTTCCACACCGGCCGGCCGATCGGTACCGACCCCGGACCAGTTCCGGCTCCGTCCGTCATCCCGCCAGCGGCGCCGGGCCCAGCCCGGAACCAGGTCACGTCCACCGATGCCTCTGTCGGCCCGTACAGGTTGTCCAGCCGCGCATGCGGCAGGACCCGGTGGAACCGGTGAGCGAGGTCGGCCGGCAGCGCCTCCCCGCTACAGAGCGCCCGACGCAGCCCGGTGCAGCCGGCCGCCGCCGGCTCCGCCAGGAATTCCGCCAACATCGACGGCACGAAGTGCACGGTCGTGATCCGCTCGCGGTCGATCAGCGCTGCCAGGTAGCCGGGGTCCCGATGCCCGTCGGGCGCCGCCACCACCAGCGTCGCCCCGGCGAGCAGTGGCCAGAAGAACTCCCACACCGACACGTCAAAACTCGAGGGGGTCTTCTGCAGGACGCGGTCACCCGCGTCGAGCCGGTACTCGTGCTGCATCCAGCACAGCCGGTTGACGATGCCGGCATGCGAGACCATGACACCTTTCGGCCGTCCGGTCGAACCCGAGGTGTAGATCACGTAAGCCGGCAGCTCGCCGCCGGCGGGCTGCGGAACCTCCTCGCTGTCAAGCCGCGTGCCCGGCTGGGCGTCGACCTGTGCGCGGAACTCGGCCGAGTCCACCACTGACAGCGGCACCTCGGTGACCGGCAGGCGTGCGGTGGCCGCGGACGTGGTCAGCACCCTCACGGGAGCGGCATCGGCCATCATGAACGCGAGCCGGTCAGGCGGGTAGTCGGTGTCCAACGGCAGGTAGGCCGCTCCGGCCTTGTGCACGGCGTAGAGCGCGACGACGAGCTCCGCCGACCGCGGGATGGCCACCCCCACCACCGAGCCGGAGCCGATCCCGTGTGCGGTGAGCAGCCTGGCCCACCGGTTCGCCAGAACGTCCAGCTCCGCATAACGCAGTGTCATGTTCTCGGTGACCAGCGCGACCGTGTCAGGGCTGCGGTCCACCTGCTCCTCGAACAAGCGCGGCAGCGTCCGGGCCGGCACCACGCGGGTGGCACCGGTCCCGTCGGCCAGGAGCCGGCGGCGTTCGTCCGGATCAAGAATGTCGATCGCGGCGAGCGGCCGGTCCGGGTCGGCGGCGACCTGCTCAAGGAGCCGGATCATCCGTCGGGCCAGATGCTCCGCGGCGGTGTGGGCGAGACGGTCGGTCGCGTACTCCAACAGGAGGCTGATCCGGCCTGCCGCGGCGCTTTCCCCAACCCGCTCCACGAGGGTGAAGTGCAGGTCGAACTTCGCGGTCACGACTTCGGTGGGGTACCAGTCCACCGCCTGCCCGAACAGGGTGCCGCTGTCGTCGCTACGACGGTGGTAACCGGTCATCACCTGGAACAGCGGGTTCCGGCCAGCGGCCCGGGGCGGGTTCAACGCCGCGACCACCTGCTCGAACGGGATGTCCTGGTGGTCGAAGGCGGCAAGATCGGTCTGACGGGTCCTGGCCAGCAGCTCGGTGAAGGCCGGGTCACCGGACAGGTCGGAACGCAGGACGAGGGTGTTGACGAAGAAGCCGACCAGGTCATCCAGTGCCTCGTCGGTACGGCCGGCGACTGGAACGCCGAGCGGAATGTCCTCACCCGCTCCCAGCCGGTGCAGCAAGGCCGCGACGGCGGCATGGGCCAGCATCGACATGCTCGTACCGGTCCGCGTACACAGGGCACGCAGCGCCTGCGCCGTCATATCGGGCACCTCGAACCGCACCCGGGCACCGACGCCGTCACGGGCCGCGGGCCGCGGCCGGTCCAGCGGCAGCGGGATCTCCTCGGGCATGTCGCGCAGCGCGTCCGCCCAGAAGGTCAGTTGCCGGGCGGCCATGCTGTCCGAATCCGCCGGATCACCCAGGAACCGCTGTTGCCACAGCGTGTAGTCGGCATACTGCACCGGCAGTGGCGCCCATCCGGGCGTCGAACCATTTCGGCGGGCGATGTAGGCGGCGTCCAGGTCACGTAGGAACGGGCTGTCGGACCACTCGTCCGTGGCGATGTGGTGCAGGACGACCGCCAGCACGTGGTCGGCCGTGCCGAGCCGGAACACCGCCAGCCGCAGCGGCGGATCGGTACGCAGGTCGAACGGCTTGGCCGCGGCCTCGGCCACGCACTCGGCCAGCTCGTCCGACGCGCATTCGACGACCATGACCTCCGGCCGGGCGGAGCCGATGTCGAGGATCCGCTGGAACCCGGCGCCCTGATGTTCCTCGACGACGGTGCGCAGGGACTCGTGCCGATCCATCACGTCCACGGCGGCGGCGCGCAGCGCGTCCAGGTCGAGATCACCACGGAGCCGGAACACCATCGGGTAGTTGTAGGCGGTGGCGGTATGCCTCGCGGATCGCCCGCCGCGCTCGCGGCCAACGGGAATCCCTCCCTCCGCGAGCCGATCGACCAGCCAGAGCCGCTGTTGAGCCGGCGAGAGCGGGATCCGCTGCGGACGGGGTATGGGCACCACCGCCGGCCGCGGCGGNGCGGCGGCCGCCCGCCACCGACCCGTACGGCGAGCAGCGCCGGGGTGGGCGCCTCGAACAGGTCGCGGATGGCCAGCTCGGCGCCGAACTCGGCGCGGGCCTGGCTGATCAGCCGGATGGCGAGCAGGGAATGGCCGCCGAGATCGAAGAAGCTGTCGGTGACCCCGACCTCGGACAGGCCCAGGACCTGCGCGAACAGGGAGCACAGGCGTTCTTCTTCGGCGGAGGCCGGGGCTCGGCCGGGGGTCTGGACGGCGCTGGGCTCGGCGTCCGGCAGGGCCGCGAGATCCAGCTTGCCGTTGATGGTCCGGGGCAGCGCGTCCAGGGTGAGGATCCCCGCCGGGACCATGTAGTCGGGTAGCTGCGCGCGCAGGTGGTCGCGCAGCCGGGCGATCAGCGCGCCGTTGCCGCGCGCGGCGGTCGGGTCGTTGGCGTAGGCCGCCAGCGACACCCCCGACGCATCCGATGTCCTCGCTGCCTCCGCTGCCTCCGCTGCCTCCGCTGCCTCCACTGTCTCCGCTGCTCCCGATGCCGCTGGTGACGCCGGTGTTCCCGATGCCTGGACGGCTGTGTCGGTCGGGCGGTAGACGTCGACGGCGGTCCGGCCGGCGAGCTGGTCGGCGGCGACGAACACGGCGTCGAAGCACCCGTGGGCGACCGCGGATCCGCCCTGTCCGTCCCGCGCTGCGGCATCCGGCACAGCGCCGTCCCACGGCGCCGCATCCGGCACAGCGCCGTCCCACGGCGCCGCATCCGGCACAGCGCCGGACCGGGACATGGTGTCCGGCGCGGCGCCGGACCAGGTGGTGAGGACGGTGTAGCCGAGCTGGTCACCCAGGTCATGCAGCACCTCCGGTTCCACCCCGGCACCGGTCGTGGCAAGCAGTGCCTGGATGTCGGTCACCGTGCGCCCGCCGTCCGGTCGCCCGGACGCGCCCCGCGGGCGCTCGACGACGCTGTCCGGTTGTCCGTCAGCGCTGTTCAGCGCGGACGCCTGACCCACCAGCGCGCGCACGGCCGCGAGCTCGCCCGCGAGGCGCGCGTTCGGGATGCCGCTGACCCGCAGCCTGTCCGGACGGTGATCCCGCAGATATGCGCGCAGTTCGGCCAGGGCCTCGGCAACCGCGTCCGCTGCCACGCCGTCCACAGGCCCGGCATCCACAGCGCCGGCATCCACAGGTCCGGTGCCCACAGGTCCGGTGCCCACAGGTCCGGTGGTGTCGACGGTCGAGATCCAGTTCTGCCAGGGCAGCGTCGGCGTGTCCGCGAGGGAGAGGGTGGACACCGGTGACCGGTGGATCACCGTGTCGTACCGGTGGCGGGTGAGCTCGTTGTGGTGATGACCACGCTTGACGCGCACGGTCACCGTGATGCCCGGGATCGCCCGCGGCAGCGCGGCGAAGTAGTCCGGGTCGACGAGCAGTTCCTTGTCGAGGGTGACGCCACGCTCGACGGCGCGGCGCAGCCGTGCCGGCTCGGTCCGCTCGTCCGCGCGAGTCACCGCGACCGCGGTGTGGAAGGCACGGGCCAGCCGCAGGTTGCGCACGTCACCGACGAACAGCGCCCCACCGGGGACGAGCAGGTCCACCGCCGCCGCCAGCACGCCGGTGAGGTGGTCGACGCTCGGGAAGTACTGCACCACCGAGTTGACGACGACGGTGTCGAAGAAGCCGGCCGGCAGCCCGTCGAACACGTGCGCCGGCTGCGCGCGCAGCTCGACGCGGCCGGCCAGGGCGGGATGGGCCGCCACGTCGGCCCGCAGCTTGTCGATGACGGGCGCGGCGATGTCGGTGCCCCAGTAGGCCTCGCAGTCCGGCGCAAGCCGGGACAGCAGCAGCCCGCTGCCGACCCCGATCTCCAGCACCCGCCGGGGCCGCAGCTCGCGGATGCGGCTGACGGTGGCCTCCCGCCACTCGCGCATGTGCGCCAGCGGGATGGGCTGGCCGTCGTAGCTGCTGTCCCAGCCGGCGAAGTCCTCCCGGAAGACAGCGGTGTCGATCTCGGTGTACTCGGCGTCGTAGATCTGCTGCCATTCGCCGATCTGCTCGCGTTCGGCCTGGTCACGGGCGTCCCCGGTCAGCTCGGCAGGCACGACGTAGCCGACCAGCCGGTTCAGGCCGGGCACGGCCGGGTCCGTGCGGACGGCCACGGCGGCCTGGGCGACCTGTGGATGACGGGCCAGCGCGGCGGAGATCTCACCGAGCTCGACCCGGTAGCCACGGACCTTCACCTGGTCGTCGGTGCGGCCGAGGAAGTCCAAGTTGCCGTCGGGACGGCGGCGGGCGAGGTCGCCGGTGCGGTACATCCGCGACCCGGGCGGGCCGAACGGGTCGGCGACGAACCGCCCGGCGGTCAGCCCGGGACGGTCGAGGTAGCCGCGGGCCAGGCCCGCACCGCTGATGTGCAGTTCGCCGACGGCGCCGTCGGGCACCGGCCGTAGCCAACCGTCCAGCAGGTACACGCTGGTGTCACGGATCGGCCGTCCGACGGTCGGGGTGTCACTGTCGGTAGTTCCTCCGCCGAGAGTGTTGATGGTGTACTCGGTCGGCCCGTACAGGTTGTAACCATATGTACCCTTGGTGTCGCGCAGGCGTGACCAGACCGCGTCGGAGACCGCTTCGCCGCCCAGCAGCACCAGCACCGGCCGGTGCCCCCCGGTCGGAGCGCCCCACCCCGGCTCCGCCGGGCCCGCCAGGTCCGCCGTGCTAGCCGTGCTCGGCGCCTGCTCCGGATCGTCGGGGCCGTCCAGCAGCCCGTGCTCGAACAGCAGCCCGGCGTAGGTCGGCGTCACGTTGACCACGTCGACGCGGTGCGTGTCGCAGTAGGCCACCAGGGCCTGGGCGTCGCGGCGCAGCTCCTCGTCGCAGACGTGCACCTCGTGCCCCTCGACGAGCCAGAGCAACTCCTCCCAGGACATGTCGAACGCGAAGGAGACGGTGTGCGCGATCCGCAGCCGCCGCCCGCCGGCGGAGGCGACCGCCGGCCCGAAAATGACCTCCCTGTGATTGAGCTGCATGTTCGTCAGCCCCCGGTACGGGGTGACCACGCCCTTGGGACGGCCGGTGGAGCCGGAGGTGTAGATGATGTAGGCGGGGTGGTCCAGCCGGTGCGGCCGGCCGGGAGCGAACCCGGGCCGCTCGTCGTCGGCCAGGCCGTCACCGGGCAGCGCGGCGAGCCGTTCGGCCACCGCCGGGTCGTCGAGCAGGACGCGGGTGGGTGTCGCGCCCACCTCGTCGCGCCCGCGCCCAGCCGTGTCCGTCCCGCCTGCGCCCGCGCCGGTCCCGCCCGCGCCGGTTCCGGCCGCGTCCGCCGTGGCCGCGTCGGGGGTGACCAACAGTGACTCGACCGTGGACGTGGTGAGCACGCGTATCGGGGCCGCTTCGGCGATCATGAATGCCAGCCGGTCGGCCGGGTAGTCCAGGTCCAGCGGCAGGTAGGCCGCGCCCGTCCGCAGCACCGCGAACAGCGCCACGACCATGTCGATCGAACGCGGCAGGGCCAGCGCCACGACCCGTTCGGGCCCGGCGCCCTCGGCGAGCAGCAGGCGGGCCATCCGGTTGACCCGGGTGTCGAGCTCGGCATAGGTCAGACGCTGCTCACCGAAGACGAGCGCTACTTCCCGCGGTGTATGTGCCGCCTGCGCGCCGAGCATGTCGGCGACCGTGTCGTCGGGCACCGGCACATCACCGGACGGCAACGACCCGCCGGCCCGCGGCGG
>NZ_JWIO01000023.1:34161-37094 GCF_001017755.1 Protofrankia coriariae | reverse complement strand
CCCGCCGGCCCGCGGCGGCTCGTCGGGCGACAGCGTGCCGGGCAGCGGACGCCCGTCCGCCGTCGGGCTTTCGGCCAGGAGCCGAAGCTCCCGCGGGGGGATCAGCTGGAGGCCGCCGGCTCTGGTGGCCGGGTCGCCGGTCAGGCTGTCGAGCGCGGTGGTGTAGCGGGCCAGCAGGGCACCCGCGAACGCGGAGTCGATGACGTCCGGCCGGTAGTGCAGGGTGATCCGCAGCCGCTGGCCCGGGAAGATGACCAGGGTCAACGGGTAGTGGGTGGAGTCGACGTAGCCGGCGTCGTGGACACCGAGCCGCTCCCGCAGCCGGGCGGAGTCGCCGCCCGCCCCGCCGCCGAAGTTCTGCAGCACGTACAGGGTGTCGAACAGCTGGTTGTGGCCACTACCGCGCTGCATGTCGGCCAGGCCCAGGTACTCGTGGGGCATCAGCGTGGTGCGCTCGGCGGAGAACCGGCGCAGCAGGTCACCGACCGGCTCCGACGGGTCGAGGGCGACCCGCACCGGCACGGTGTTGAGGAACAGCCCGATCACGCGCTCGACGTCCGGGATGTCCGCCGGCCGGCCCGCGACCGTGGTGCCGAAGACCACGTCGTCCCGGCCCACCGCGTTCGACAGCACCAGCGCCCAGGCCACGCTCAGCAGCGTGTTGACGGGCACCGCGTGCCGACGGGCCCGCGCCCGCAGCAGCTCGCTCAGCTCGGCGGACAGCTCGACGGCGTGCCGGTCCGGCAACGCCGGGGTGGGGCTCTGGCCGGCCGGGCCGAGCAGTGTCGGCTCGGCGAGGCCGGCGAGCGCGTCCCGCCAGGACTGGCTGGCCAGCTCGACGTCCTGCTCGGCGAGCCAGCGCAGGTAGTCCCGGTAGGAGCCCGGCCGGGGCAGCCCCCGGTCGTCGCCGGCCCGCTCGTACAGAGTGAACAGCTCGTCGACGAGCACCTGCCCGGACCAGCCGTCCCACAGCAGCACATGGTGGGTGATCGCGAGCCGGTCGCGGCCGTCGCCCAGGCGCAGCAGCAGCAGCCGGAACAGCGGCGGGTCGGCCAGGTCGAACCGCCGGGTGCGGTCGTCCGTCATCAGCTCGGTGATCCGCGCGTCCCGTTCGGACGCGTCCAGCCCGCTCAGGTCGACCTCGGTCAGCCGGGCCGCCCGGTCCGCGCAGATGAACTGCACCGGGCGGCTGAGCCCGTCGCTGGTGAAACCCGCCCGCAGGCTGGGGTTGCGGGCCAGCAGCGTGGCCGCAGCCAGGCGCAGCCGGTCGGCGTCGACCCGGTGGTCGAGGTCGAAGGCGACCTGCGCGGTGTAGACGTCCAGCTCGCCCATGTCGTAGCTGGCGTGGAAGTACAGCCCCTCCTGTAGCGGCGACAGCGGCCAGATGTCGCCGACCGGTCCCGGGGCGATCCGCTCGACAACGTCGATCTCGGTCTGGGTGAGCGCGATCACGGTCAGATCGGACGGGGTCAGGCCGCCGGCGCCGCCGGCGCTGCCGCCAGTACCGGCGCTGGTGCCGGTTCCGGTGCCGACGACGGCCGCGGTCAGCTCCCGCAGCGCGTCCGCCCATGCCTCGGCGAGCTCGCGGACGTCGTGTTCGGACAGCCCGCCCGCGGTCCAGGCCCAGGTCGCGGTCAGCCGCGGCCCGTGCGGCGTCTCCTGGCAGATCGCGTCGATCTGCAGCAGGTACGGCAGGGCGTGGTCGGCGTCGAAGGCGACGGCGAGCGCGTCGGAGTCCGCGGCGGGCAGCCAGTCCTGCCCCTGGCCCCGCTGCCCGGACGGGAAGCGGCCGAAGTAGTTGAACAACACCTGGGGCACGGCGGCCCGCGCGAACAAGGGCCCGACCTGCGGATTGAGGTAGCGCAGCAACCCGTGGCCGAGACCGCCGTCGGCGCTGGCCCGCAGCCGCTCCTTGACCTCCTTGAGCGTGGCGACCGCCTCCGACGGCCGCAAGCCCGCACGATTGTGCCGCGTCGCCGCCTCGCTCTGCCGCCGTCCCCGTTCCTCGGACGATGACCGTGCGGGTTCAGCGTCCGCGTCCACAGCCGGCAGGCGCACGGGCGTGACGCTGGTGAACCAGCCGACCGTGCGCGAGAGGTCCAGGCCGGACGCGATCTCCTCCCGGCCGTGCCGCTCCAGGTCGACGAGCAGGTCGGCAGAGCCGTCCCGGCCGCCCCGGGCATGCCAGCGGGTGACCGCCAGCCGCAGCGCGGCGAGCAGCACATCGGTGACGTCACCGTTGACCGCGGCCGGCACCGACGTCAGCAGCGGCACGGTGTCATCGACGTCCAGGCCGACGACGTGCCGGGAGGTGGCGCCGACCGTCCCACCGACCGTCCCGAACGGGCCGCCGGCACCGGGCAGCAGCTCCCCGCCGGGCCGCAGCGTCTCGCCCCAGTGCGCGAGCTCGGCCAGGCGCGCCGGGGACTGCGCCTGTTCGGTGAGCACGCGCGCGAACGTGCGCAGCGACGTCGCGACCGGTTCGATGACGGGACGCCGCCCGGCCACCACCGCCTCCCACGCGGCAGCAAGATCGCTGAAGAGGACGCGCCAGGACACGCCGTCGATCCCCAGATGGTGGACGGCGAGCAGCAGCTGGCCGGGCCGCCCCGGGCCGGCGTCGAACCAGACCGCCTGCACTACCGTCCCGGCTTCGGGATCGAGCCGTCCGACGGCCGCGTCGGACTCCGCGGCGATGGCCGCGCGCAGCCGGTCGGCGTCGAAGCCGGCCACGTCGACGCGGTGGAGCAGGTCCGCGGCTGTCACCGCGGTGGCCGGCAGCGTCTCCAGTGACCACAGCGCCGGCAGCGCCCAGCCACCCGGCTGCAGGCCACCGGCGAACGGGCCGCCACCCGGCTGCTGGCCGGCGGCCAGAGGGCCGCCGCTGTGCTGCTGGCCGGCGGTCGGCAGACCGCCGCTGTACTGTCGGCCGG
>NZ_JWIO01000023.1:33909-34156 GCF_001017755.1 Protofrankia coriariae | reverse complement strand
CCGCCGCTGTACTGTCGGCCGGCGGCCCGGGGACCGCCGATGTGGGTCAGCCGCAGCCGCAGGGCGTCGTGGCGTTCGATCACGGCGGCGAGCACAGCAGTGATCGTCTCCGTGGTTGCCGCCGCCGGGGTGTTGACCAGCATCGAGAGGTTGAACCGCCGGATCGGGCCGCCGGCCTCCCGCAGCCGATGCATGATCGGCAACAGCGGCACGTCACCGACGCCGCCAGGATCGCCGGCGGCCGCGG
>NZ_JWIO01000023.1:32075-33897 GCF_001017755.1 Protofrankia coriariae | reverse complement strand
CGGCCGCCGCCGGATCATCCGGCTCGCCGCCGTCCGCCGGCCCAGCACCCGTGCTTGTGCCCGACGGTCCGACGAACGCCGCCAGCGCGGCCGGGGTCCGGTGGGCGAAGACGTCCCGGGCGCTGATCTCCATGCCCTCGCGGCGGGCCCGGCTGGCCACCGCGATCGACAGGATGCTGTCGCCGCCGAGCGCGAAGAAGTCCTCGTCCACCCCGACCTGGTCGACCCTGAGCACGGCCGCGAAGATCTCGCAGAGCGTGCGCTCCCGGTCGTCGCGCGGGCCCCGCACCGGCGCCCGGTGGACGGCGGGCGCCGGCAGCGCGTCCCGGTCGAGCTTGCCGTTGGGGGTCAGCGGCAGCGCGTCGAGCACCACGAACGCGTCGGGCACCATCGGAGACGGCAGCGCGGCGGCCACCGACGCCCGCAGCGCGTCCGGATCGAGTCCGCGGCCGCGGGAGTCGGAGCCACGGCCTGAGCCAGAGCCACGGCCTGAGTCGGGGCCGGNCGGGGCTGGGCGAGCCGGTGGGACGGGCCGGCCCGCCCAGCCGGCCGGGGGCTGGTACGACAGCTGGTACGACGTAGGCGACGAGCCGGGCGGCACCCGGGCCGTCCTGGCGGACGACCACCGCTGCCCGCCCGACGCCGGGCTCGGCGGCAAGCCGGGCCTCGATCTCCGCGAGCTCCACCCGGTTACCACGGATCTTGACCTGGCGGTCGGAGCGACCCACGTAGACGAGCGCGCCGTCGGCCCGCCGGACGACGAGGTCACCGGTGCGGTACATCCGCGACCCGGGCGGGCCGAACGGGTCGGCGGCGAACCGCTCAGCGGTGAGACCCGGGCGATCATGATAGCCGCGGGCGAGCTGCGCCCCGGCGACGTAGAGCTCGCCCGGCACCCCGACGTCGACCGGCTCGAGCCCGGCGTCCAGCACGTACAGGCGGGTGCCCGGCACCGGCCGTCCGATCGGCACCGCGGGCCCGCCGACGAGCGCCGCCGCGGCACTCGCCGCCGCGGTGTCTGCTCGCGTGGCAGGTGCCGCAGCGGTGTCTCCTGGGACGGCGGCGGNGGCGGGTGCCGCCGCGGTGCCCGTCCGGGCGGCGCCGAACTCCCAGCGGGTGACCAGCACGGTCGTCTCGGTCGGCCCGTAGACGTTCGACAGCGGCACGCCAGTCAGCTCGTACCACCGGGTGGCCAGGTCGGTGGTCAGCACCTCCCCACCGGTGATGACCCGGCGCAGGCCGTCGACCCCGCGCCGGTCGCCGGTCATCTCGGCGTACTCCAGGTACGCCGCCAGCGTCGAGGCCACGAACGCGAGCGTGGTGACCCGCTGGTCATGGACGAGCTCGGCGAGGTAGCGCGGGTCACGGTGGCCGTCCGGACGCGGCAGCACCACGGCGGCGCCGGAGCACAGCGGCCAGAAGATCTCCATGACGGAGGGGTCGAAGCTCGTGGAGGTCTGCTGGAGCATCCGGTCGTCCCCGCCGAGGGTGAACGCGCTCTGCAGGGACGCGACAAGGCCGAGGACGGCGCCGTGGCTGACCACGACGCCCTTGGGCCGCCCGGTCGACCCGGACGTGTAGATCAGATAGGCGGGATGGTCCGCTCCCGGCGCGGCCGGGCCGGCGTGCCCGGGCCCTCGGACGTCGGCTTCCGGGGGCTCCGCCGCCAGCGCCTCGGCCGTCGCCAACGCCTCGGCCGTCCCCAGGGCGGCGGCTGAATCCTTGGCTGTAACCGGATCCCCGGCCGTGGCCGGATCCCCGGCCGTGGCCGAAGCCGGATCCGCGTCCAGGATCTCGATTGTCGGCTCGCCGGTGCCGCCAG
>NZ_JWIO01000023.1:25749-32069 GCF_001017755.1 Protofrankia coriariae | reverse complement strand
GCTCGCCGGTGCCGCCAGTGCCGCCGGAGCTGAGGACGACCCAGCGCAGGCCGTCGACCGGGGCGAGCCGGTCGCGCAGCTCCGCATACCGGTCCGCGGTCGTCACCACGACCCGCACACCCGAGTCGGCGACCATGAACATCGCCCGTTCCGCCGGGTAGTCCACGTCGACGGGCAGATAGGCCGCGCCGGTCTTCAGCACACCGAAGACGGCGACCACCAGCTCCACCGACCGGGCGGCCGCGACAGCGACAACCCGCTCGGGGCCCGCGCCCAGCGTCCGCAGCCGTGCCGCCAGCGCCGTCGTGCGTCGGTCGAGCTCGGCGTAGGAGGGCGCGTCCGTCTCGAACACGAGCGCGGTCGCCTCGGGGGTGCGGGCGACGTTCGCCGCGAACGCGTCCACCAGCGTCGGATATGGCCGGGCGCGGTCCTCCCCGGTCAGCACATCTCCGGCCGGGGTGTCCACAGGGAACGTGTCCACAGCAAGCGCGTCCCCCGGGACCTGTGGAGAACGAATCCTCCACACCTTGCCGGCGTCCCCAGCGAGCGCGTCCCCGGCAAGCGCACCACCGGCCAGGGCCGCGAGGGCCCGGGCCCTGGTGTCGGGGGCCACCACCGTGGCCCGTCCCACCGGCAGCTCGGGATCGTCGGCCAGGGTGTGCAGCGCCTGGGCGAACCGCCGCGCGATCCGGTCGACGGTCGCGTCGTCGAGCCGGGCCGCGTCGTACTTGAACTGGACGTCCAGCCGCCGGCCCGGGGTCACCAGAACGGCCAGCGGGAAGTGCCCGACACCGAAGTCGGCGACGTCGGTGACCCGCGGGGTGCCCGTCGGGTCGGTGGCGTCCGCGTCCATCGGGCAGTTCTGCAGCACGACGACGGTGTCGAACAGGTCACCGAGCCCGGCCAGCCGCTGGATCTCCCCGAGGCCGAGATGCTGATGGTCGAGCAGGTCGGACTGCTCGGCCTGCAGCCGGGCCAGCGCCTGCGCGAGCGGCTGGTCCGCGCGCCAGCGCATCCGCACCGGCAGGGTGTTGATGAACAGGCCGACCATCGCGTCCATCCCGGCGACGTCGGCGCCCCGGCCGGAGACGGTGGTGCCGAAGACCACGTCCGTGCGGCGGCGCAGCCGGCCGAGCACCAGGCCCCAGGCGCCCTGCACGACCGTCGCGAGGGTCAGGCCGTTGTCGCGGGCCCGCGCGAGCAGCGCCGCGGTGACGTCCTCGGGGAGCTCCAGGCCGCGCCGGCCGGCCCGGAACCGGGCGGGCGGCTGGTCGTCGGCGATCAGCCGGGTCGGTTCGCCGAGGCCCGCGAGGGCTTCCCGCCAGGCCTGCCTGGCCTGCGTCCGCTCGAGGCCGGACAGCCAGCGCAGGTACTGGCGGTAACGGGTGACGGCGGGCAGCCGCGCCGCCCGCTCCGACACCCCGGCGATGGCGTCCCGGCCGCGGTGCGGGTCGTAGAGCGCGAGCAGGTCACGCAGCATGACCGGGACGGACCAGCCGTCGGCCACGATGTGATGGTGGGTGATCAGTAGCCGGTGGCGCCCGTCGCCGAGATGCAGCAGCGTGGCGTGTACCAACGGCGGCCGGGCGAGGTCGAAGCGATGGGCGAACTCGGCCGCGGCCACCGCCCGCGCCCGCTCGGCGCGTTCCGCCGCGTCCACCTGTGACAGGTCGACGACCTGCCAGGGCATGCTCAGCCCGTCGGCGATCACCTGCACGACCTGCCCGTCGGGCCGCTGGTGGAAGGACGCGCGCAGCGGGGCGTGCCGGTCCAGCAGGTCCTGTGCCGCCACGCGCAGGGCGTCCGCGTCGACGTCGCCGGCGAGCTCGGCCACCACCTGGACGATGTAGACGTCCGGATCGGCGTCTTCGGGGTCGCCGGTCCGGTCCCCCAGCACGCTCCCGTCCACCGACACGGCCGCGTCCACGGACGCTCTGCCCACAGGGGCTCTGTCCACAGGCGTGGTGTCCACAGGCGCGGCCCGGTCCACGGGCAAGGTCCCGTCCACAGGCAAGGTCCGGTCCACAGCCGAGGTCTCGTCGAGCAGGGTGTGGAAGAAGAAGCCCTGCTGCAACGGTGACAGCGGGAGGACGTCGGCCAGGCCCGGGACGTCGGCCGCCAGCTCGTCGACGTCGTCCTGCGTCAGCTCGACCAGCGGGAAGTCCGACGGTGTCCAGCCGCCGGCCCCCGGTGTGGCGGCGTGGGCGACCAGCGCGCCGAGCGCGGCGAACCAGCGTTCGGCGAGCGTGCGCACCGCCGTGCCGGCCAGTAGCGCCCGCGGCCAGGCCCAGGTGACGCCGAGCCGCGGCCCGTCGGCGTGGTCCTCTGTAAAGGCGTTGATCTCCAGTGGGTACGGGGCGACGGGCATCGCCGCGTCGTAGCCTCCGGCGAGCACGCCGAACCCGGGCAGGGCCGTCCAGGGCGCGGCCGTCCCGGGCACATCTGTGGCGCCGTCGGTCTGGAAACGGCCGAGATAGTTGAAGCTGATCTGCGGCCCGGGCAGGTCCCGCAGCGCCTCGGCCGTCTCGGGGTTGAGGTAGCGCAGCAGGCCGAACCCGACACCGTGGTCGGGCAGGGCGTGCACCTGCTCCTTGACCCGCTTGAGCGCCCGGCCGAGGCCGTCGCCGGCGACGTCGCCGAGCAGGTCGTCGAGCACGGCCGGCCCGGGGTCGAGCCGGACGGGGAAGATGCTGGTGAACCAGCCCAGCGTCCGGGAGAGATCGGCACCCTCGACGATCTCCTCCTCCCGCCCGTGCCCCTCGAGCGCGATCAGCACCGACCGGGTGTCCTCGATGCCGTGGTCCCGCCGCCACTGGCGCACCGCCAGCGCCAACGCGGTCAGCAGCACGTCGTTGACTCCGGCGTGGAACGCCGCCGGCACGCTGGTCAGCAGCGCGAGCGTGTGTTCCACGGGAAACCTCAGGGTCAACCGCTCGACGCCGGCCAGGTCGCCGACGGGGTCCAGCGGCCGCGCCGTGAGCGCGGGGTCGGGGCCGGTGAGGATGTCGGTCCACAGCGGCAGCTCGGCGACCCGCCCGGGCCGGCGCGCCTCGTCCACGAGCAGGTGCGCCCAGCGGCGGAACGACGTCCCGACAGCCTCCAGGTCCTCCGGGCCGGGGGTGCGGCCGGCGGCCACGGCCTCCCAGGCGGCGGCCAGGTCCGGCAGCAGGATCCGCCACGACACCCCGTCGACGACCGCGTGGTGCGCCGCGAGCAGCAACGACCCCGGACGGGTCTCCCCCGCGTCGAACCACACCGCCTGCGCCATCACCCCGTCGGTGGGGGCGAGCCGCGCGCACGCGTCATCGGCCGCGGCTTCGACGATCTCCTGTAGCCGGTCGCCGGCCGCCTCGCCCACGGTCACCCGGCGCAGCCACTCGCCGGCCCGCACCGAGCCCACGGGCGCCACCCGCAGCGTCCCGTCGGCACCGGGCCCGGCCCGCAGCAGCCTGGAACGCAGCAGGTCGTGCCGGTCGGCCAGCGCCTGCAGCACGGCGGCGATCCGCTCCCCGTCCGCCCCGACCGGCAGGGTGATCAGCATCCACTGGCTGAAGCCGTCGATCGGGCCGCCGCACTCGTCCAGCCATCTGACGATGGGTGTGAACGGCACCTCGCCCACGCCCGCGCCCGGCGCCTCCACGGCCACGTTCTCGGCGACGGTGGCCACCGACGCGAGCTCCGCGACCGTCCGGTGGGTGAAGACCTGCCGCGGTGTGATGACAAGGCCGCCGCGGCGGGCCCGGACCACCAGTTGGATCGAGACGATGCTGTCGCCGCCGAGGGCGAAGAAGTCGTCGTCGACGCCGACCTCCGGCAGGCCGAGCACCTCGGCGTACAGGGCGCACAGCAGTTCCTCGCGCGCGCTGCCCGGGCGCCGTCCGGAGACCGGCACGGGGCTGTCCGGGACCGGCAGGGCCCGGCGGTCCAGCTTCCCGCTCGGCAGCACCGGCAGGCGCTCGAGCGGCACGAACGCGGTCGGCACCATGTGGTCGGGCAGCCACTGCCGCGCGTGCGACCGTAGGGACCTCACCAGCGTGGCCACGTCCCACGAACACGCCGGCCGGTCGTCGGACGGGGCCAGCGGCGCCGGCACGGACAGCGCTGGCTCCGACGACTTCGGCGGCTGCGACGGCTCCGACGCGGCGGCCACCGGCACGGAGGGGACGACGTACGCCGCGAGCCTGGGGACGCCGGGGGTGTCCTCCCGCACGACGACGGCCACCTGCGCGACGGACGCGTGCCTGGCCAGCACCGACTCGATCTCGCCGAGCTCGATCCGGTAGCCGCGGATCTTCACCTGGTCGTCGGCGCGTCCGACGAAGTCCAGCCGGCCGTCCGGGCGCCAGCGCACCAGGTCACCGGTGCGGTAGAGGCGTTCACCCGCGGCGGAGAACGGGTCGGCGACAAACCGCTGCGCGGTCAGGTCCGGCCGGCCGAGGTAGCCGCGGGCCAGCCCCGAGCCGCCGAGGTAGAGCTCGCCGACGGCCCCGGGCGCGATCGGGCCGAGGCGGGCGTCGAGCACGTACGCGCGGGTGCCCGGGTCGGGCCGCCCGATCGGCACGGTGGATTCCGACGGGCCGTCGGGATCGCACTCACCGAGGGTGGAGTTCACCGTCGCCTCGGTCGGGCCGTAGGCGTTGAGCATCCGCCGGCCCCGGCCGTAGCGCCTGACCAGCTCCGGCGAGACCCGCTCGGTGCCGGCGAGCAGGGTCGCGCCGGGCGGGAGCGCCGCGTCCGCCGGCATCGCCGCCAGCAGCGCCGGCGGCAGGATCATGAAGGTGACCTCGTGCTCGCGGGCGTAGTCCGCGAGCGGCGCGCCCGGCACCCGCAGCTCGGCCGGGACGACGACCAGCCGCCCGCCCGAGAGCAGGCCCAGGCACAGGTCCCAGAAGGCGACGTCGAAGCTGGGCGAGGCGAACTGCAGGACCCGGCTGTGCGGGCCGACACCGAGCCGGTCACGCTGGGTGGCGACCAGTTTGGCGACGCCGGAGTGGGAGAGCACCACTCCCTTGGGCCGGCCGGTCGAGCCGGAGGTATAGATCACATACGCGGTGTTGAGGACGTGCAGCGGCCCGTGCCGGTCGGCATCGGTGGGATTCGCCGCGGACGCGCCTGCCACGGCCGCGGCGGTCGCCGGGTCGTCGAGCACCAGCCGTGACATGCCCGGGGCGTCGGGGACCAGGGGCTCCAGCGACGCGGTGGTGACGAGGCAGACGGGCCCGGCGTCGCCGAGCATGTAGGCGACGCGTTCGGCCGGGTAGTCGGTGTCCAGCGGCAGGTAGGCACCGCCGGCCTTGAGCACCGCGAGCTCGGCCACGATCATCTCCGCCGACCGGGGCAGCGCCAGCGCGACCACCCGCTCGGGGCCGACGCCACGCGCGACCAGCGCATGGGCCAGGCGGTTCGCCCGCGCGTTGAGCTCCGCATAGGTCAGCCTCGTAACAGTGGACGTGCCGGTACCGGCGGACGTGTCGTCACCGGCGGACGTNGCGGACGTCTCGGCGCCGCCGCCGGTGTCAGTGCCGCCGCCGCTGTCAGTGCCGGTGGGCGCGGCCGTGCCGAACACCAGGGCCACGGCGGCGGGGTCGCGGCGCACCTGCGCCTCGAACATCTCGGGCAGCGTCCCCGGCGGGACCGGGCACGCGGTGTCGTTCCACTCGACGAGGATTCGCCGCCGCTCCCGCGGCGACAGTCCGCCTCCCGGCTCGCTCCCCGGCCCGTCCCTCAGGTCGTCCCCCGCCGGCGCCCCGGAGAGCGGCTGGCCCGTCTCCTCGTACCCACCATCGGCGGTCCGCACGTCGGTCACCACTTCGTTACCGGACACCGATAACCACGCCTCCACAGCAGTCCCGACAGCACTGACCGTCCGGCAGCAGTAGCCGTCGAACAGCATCGACCGCCGATCGTGAGCTTCCGAGCACGCGATCGGCGTTCCTGGCACACGACCAGCGGCCCTGACGGACACAGGACCGCCAGGGCCTGCCTTTCTGATCTTTACTGTCTGATCTTCAATGGCACCCGCGTCCGGGAGACGGGCCCTGTTCAGGCTGTAACCCCAGACGCACGAGAGCAGATACTAAAGTAATCCTTACTTAAAGAGAAGTCCGACCGAACTTTCCCGACCCAGGATGAAACAGTTCGCATATCCCAACTTTTGACCTTGTCGGTCACCGTCAGTCTTTATCGGTCACCGTCAGTCGATCGGCAAGGCCATTGGACGGCTGGCCCGCCATACCCGGCTCCCGGCTTCCCGGGGGTACCGCCGGATCGGCCTCCGCCGCGGACCGACGACGTCGATCCGGCAGGCGCGGGAGCCGAGC
>NZ_JWIO01000023.1:0-25738 GCF_001017755.1 Protofrankia coriariae | reverse complement strand
GGGCCCGCGGGGTCGCTACCCGGCCGAGCCGGGCGTCTTCAGCAGCGGCACCAACTGGTCGATGGCGTAGGGGATGCTGAGCACGGTGTTGAAGGTCAGCGCGGTGCCCACCGGCGGATCCTCGTACGGCACGAACAGCGCCCGGCCCTCCGTGGCAACCTTCAGCCGGCTGTAGACGGGATCCGCCTTCACCCGCGCCTCGGCGTCGGACGCGTCCGTGACGAACAGCAGGCGGTCGACGTCGACGATGTTCAGCTGCTCGGAGCTGATCTCGGCGGCGAACTCCGACCCGGCGAGCTGGCCGATCTGGTCGGGCACCTTGAAACCGATCTCCGACATGAACACCGACCGGGGGTCGCTGGGAGCGAACACCGCGTACTGACCCGGCTCGTACGGGTCCACGATGGCCGTGGTCCTGCCCGCGAAGTCCGGGTTGCCCTGGCGCACGTCCGCGAACTTCTTGTCGATGGCGGCGATCAGGTCGTTGGCCCTGCCCTCCAGGCCGACCGCCTGGCCGGCGGTGCGGGTCATCTCCTTCCACGGGGTGGCGAAGTCGTCATGCTCCTTCGACTGGGCGACGGTGGGAGCGATCTTGGAGAGGGTGTCGTACTGCTCCTGGGTGATGTCGGAGTACAGCGCGAGGATCAGGTCCGGCCGGAGTGCCGCGATCTTCTCGAAGTTGAGTTCGTTGCGCTCACCGACGATCTCCGGGGCCGTCCCGGCCCACAGCTTCTCGCTCCACGGCCAGTTGCCGTAGGGACGCTCCCCGAACCAGTCGACGACGCCCACCGGCTTCACGCCGAGCGCGAGCAACGGCTCGGAGTCGGTCAGGCCGACCGCGACGACCCGGGCGGGTTGGGCGTTGATCCGGATCGAGCCGTATTTGTGAGCGATTGTGACCGGAAACGCACTTTGGCCGCTCTGGACGGACGACGGCTGGGGACTCGTGGTATCCGTATCGTCGCTGCCACAGGCGGCGAGTCCCAGCGCGATCGCCACAAAGACAACGACGCACCGTAGCAAGCGGGAAACGGTGGGAACACGCGCGACACGCGGCTGCGTAGTGAACATCTGCTCCTCTTCGGGTTCAGCCGGATCCGTGACCCGAAGGCCACGGGTCCGACACCTGGCGGAGCGCATACTAAAGTTATGCTTACCTAAATAACAAGGACTTCCCGCCGATTGATTATTTAGGTATACCTGCCCTAAGATTCTGTGACCATGAGGACCGCGTGACCAACAGGCTCCGGGTCGCATCAACGGGGACAACCGCCCCGCCCAACTCCGTTCCGACGAGCCCTGCTCCGACGAGTGCCGCGCCGGCGGACGGGCCGGTCACAGGAAGGCCCGCTCCCCGGGCCGCTTCGGGACGGCGGGGGTTGCACCCGGCACGGCGACCGGTCCTGTTGGGGGCCTCCCTCTGCGTCCTGGCGCTCCTGTGCGCCCTGTCGATCGCCATCGGTAGCCGACCGGTACCACTGGACCAGGTCCTGCGAGTACTGATCCATCGTGACGACGGGGACGTCGAGGCCATCGTGTGGGGGCTGCGCGTCCCACGCACCCTGCTCGGCCTGCTCGTCGGCGCCGCCCTCGGTCTCGCCGGCACGATCATGCAGACGCTGACCCGCAACCCGCTGGCGGATCCCGGGCTGCTCGGGGTGAGCGCCGGCGCCACGCTGGCGGTCGTCCTGTCCGTGTCAGCGTTCGGGCTGACCTCGCTCTACGGCTACATCTGGTTCGCCTTCGCCGGCGCACTGGCCGCCAGCGTGCTCGTGTACCTGCTGGGCGCCGCCGGGCGCTCCGGCCCGACCCCCGTCAAACTCGCCCTGGCCGGGGTCGGGGTGACCGCCCTGCTCGGCTCGCTGACCAGCGCCATCGCGCTGACCAACCCGGAGGCGCTGAACCGCTACCGGTACTGGTCCGCGGGATCCATCGCGGGCCGCGACGGCACGCTCGTGGCGCAGGCCGCGCCGTTCGTCCTGACCGGGGTGGTGCTCGCGCTCATGCTCGCGCCCGGGCTGAACAGCCTCGCGCTCGGCGACGACGTCGCCGCCGCCCTCGGCCGGCGGGTCGGCCTCATCCGGTTGCAGGGCGCCGTCGCCGTGACGGTGCTCACCGGGGGTGCCGTGGCCGTGGCCGGGCCGCTGGTCTTCATCGGGCTGGTCGTCCCGCACGCCACCCGGATGATCGCGGGGACCGACCACCGGTGGCTGCTGCCGACCTCGATGGCGCTGGCCTCCTGCCTGATCCTGGCGGCCGACGTGGTCGGACGGGTGGTCGCCCGCCCACAGGAGATCAACGTCGGCATCATCGTCGCCTTCCTCGGCGCGCCGTTCTTCGTCATGTTGGTCCGCCGCCGGCGTCTCGCGGAGCTCTAGCCGATGGCCACCCCGACCACGAGCACGAGCAGGCCAGCGTCCGCGGCCACGGCCACCTCCGCGGCTGCGGCTGCGGCTGCCTCCACGGCCGCGGCCAGCACAGCCGTGACCACGACCTACGGTCCGCTCAGCCTGAGCCGTGTCGGCGGCCGCACCGCCGTGCGGCTGGCCCGGCCCGNNNNTGGCCCGGCCCGCCGCGTCCGCCGTGCTGCGGCCACGGCTGGTGACGGTCTGTGCCGTCCTGGCCGCCGCCACGTTCGCCGTCTTCTGCCTGGGGATCGCGTTCGGTGACTATCCGATCGGCATCGCCGAGGTCGTCCCGGCGCTGTGGGGGTCAGGGGACCCCGGAGCGCTGTTCGTCGTGCGTGAGCTCCGGCTGCCCCGGGCCCTGGTCGGGCTTCTCGTCGGTGTCGCCTTCGGCATCTCCGGTGCGGTGTTCCAGACCATGACCCGTAACCCGCTCGCCAGCCCCGACATGATCGGGATAACCGCCGGCGCGCAGACCGCGGTCGTCGCGGGCATCGTGCTCGGCTTCGGTGCCGGCCTCGGCAGCCAGTTGCTCGGCCTGATCGGCGGCCTCGCCACGGCGCTGGTGATCTATCTGCTGGCCTGGAAGGGCGGCACCTCCGGATACCGGATCATCCTGGTGGGCATCGGGGTGTCCTGGCTGTGCAGCAGCGCCACCGACTACCTGCTNTGCTGGCCAGGGCCCGCCTCGCCGAGGCCGGGCAGGCCCTGGGCTGGTTGGTCGGCAACCTCAACGGCAGGAGCTTCGACCAGGCCCGCCCGTTGGCACTGGCCATGGCCGTGCTCGTCCCGGTCGCGCTGGCGCTCGGCCGGGTCACCCGCACCCTCCAGCTCGGCGACGAGGTCGCGTCCGGGCTGGGGGTCCCGGTCCAGCGCACCAGGCTGGCACTTATGATCACAGCGGTCGGGCTGGTCGCCTTCGCGACCGCCGCGGCCGGGCCGATCGTCTTCGTGGCGCTGGCCGCCCCGCAGATCGCGCAGCGGCTGGCGAACCTCGCCTGGCCGCCCCCGCTCGCCTCCGGTCTCGCCGGAGCACTGATCGTGCTGTCCGCCGACCTGATCGGACGCCAGCTCCTGCCCGAAACCGAACTGCCGGTCGGCGTGGTGACCGGCGTGCTGGGCGCACCGTTCCTGCTCTGGCTGCTCGGCCGGGCGAACCGCGCCGACTCCGGAGGCTGATCCCGTGACGCTCCAGCCACCATCCTGGCCGACGGCACCGGCTGACCTCCCCGACACGGGCTCCACGAGCAGCTGCCCCACGAGCAGCCGCTCCACGAGCGGCACCGCCACGGACGGCAGCCCCACGGGCGAGCGTGGCCCGGGCCTGCCCGAGCTGCGGGCGAGCGGGCTGCGGCTGGCCTACGACAGCACAGTGGTCGTCGACGACCTCGACCTGGTCGTCCCCGCCGGCCGGATCAGTGTGATCGTCGGCGCCAACGCCTGCGGCAAGTCCACGCTGCTGCGTGCGCTGGCCCGGCTGCTGCGCCCGCGGGCGGGCGCGGTGCACCTGGACGGGCGGTCCATCCACTCGATGCCGACCAGGCAGGTCGCCCGGCAGTTGGGGATCCTCCCGCAGTCCCCGGTCGCGCCCGCGGGGCTGACCGTGGTCGACCTGGTCGGCCGCGGCCGTTCCCCGCACCAGACCTGGTGGCGCCAGTGGTCCGCTGCGGACGAACAGGCCGTCACCGAGGCGCTGCGGGCGACGGCCATGCTGGAGCTGGCCGGCCGGCCGGTGGACGAGCTCTCCGGCGGCCAGCGCCAGCGGGCGTGGATCGCGATGGCGGTGGCCCAGGGCACCCCCGTGCTGCTGTTGGACGAACCGACGACCTTCCTGGACCTCGCCCATCAGATCGACGTCCTCGACCTGGTCGTCGACCTGAACCGGCGGGAGAAGCGCACGGTGGTGATGGTCCTGCACGACCTGAACCAGGCGTGCCGCTACGCCGACCACATGATCGCGATGCGCTCCGGCCGCATCGTCACCCAGGGGCCACCCGCCGAGGTGGTGACCGCCGAGCTGGTGGAGGAGGTGTTCGGCCTGCGTTGCCAGGTGGTGGCCGACCCGGTCAGCGGCACCCCGCTGGTCATCCCGATGGGACGCCACCACAGCCCGCGGCCGGCCGCCGCCCTGAAGTCCTGAGGCCCGCGGCCGCTCCGGCCCCGAGCGGATGACAGCCGACGGATGACGGATGGGTACCGAGCGGGCGCCGGCGGGATGTCCGGGACTCAAGCAGACATGTCGATAAAGCTTAGGTAAGGTTACCTTAAGAATTTTCTATCGAATTTCCCGCCCACGAAGGGCGCCAAGCGGCTGTCCACGTCAAGGAGGAGCCCCATGCGGGTCGTCACGTTCGGCTACCAGACCTGGGGACATCGCACTCTGCGAGCCCTGCTGGACTCCGAGCACGAGGTGGCCCTCGCCGTCACGCATCCCCGCAGCGACCACGCCTACGAGAAGATCTGGGACGACTCCGTGGCCGACCTGGCCGAGGAGCACGGGGTTCCCATGCTGATCCGCAGCCGCCCCGACGAGGACCTGGTACGCCAGCTGGAGAAGGTCGAACCGGACATCATCGTGGCCACGAACTGGCGCACCTGGATCCCCCCGGAGGTCTTCACCCTGCCCCGGCACGGCACGCTCAACGTGCACGATTCGCTGCTGCCCGCGTACGCCGGCTTCGCCCCGCTGATCTGGGCTCTGATCAACGGCGAGCGGGAGGTCGGCGTGACCGCGCACATGATGGACGACGAGCTCGACGCCGGCGACATCGTGCTGCAGCGGGCTGTGTCCGTCGAGCCGACCGACACCGCCACCGACCTGTTCCACAAGACGCTGGCCCTGTTCGGGCCGATCACCGTCGACGGGCTGGCGCTCATCGCCTCCGGCCACACCGACTGGGTCAGGCAGGACCGCTCCAGAGCCAGCTTCTTCCACAAGCGGTCGATCGAGGACAGCCGCATCGACTGGACCTGGCCGGCCGAGGACATCGAACGCCTGGTCCGCGCGCAGTCCGACCCGTACCCGAACGCCTTCACGTTCCACCGCGGCGAGCGCATCCGGATCCTGTCGGCGGCGGTGTCGCAGGGACGCTACGGCGGCACGCCGGGCCGCATCTTCATCCGCGAAGGCGACGGCATCGTGATCGTGGCCGGCGCGGACGCCCGCCGNNNNCGGCGCGGACGCCCGCCGTGGGCACAACCACGGCCTGGTGATCCGCCGAATACGCACCGACGACGGCGCCGAATACCCCGCCACCGAGTACTTCCGCACCATGGGTGGATACCTCACCAGCCGCCCGTGACCGCGTCGCGGCGGTGCCGTTCCCGAGCACCACAAAACCGCGTGGCCGGGTCACACCGGACCCGGCCCGTCACGGCATCAGGGATCAGGGGCGAGAACCTTCGGATCAGCTCGCGTTGATGGCGGTGGTCGCCTCGTGCCAGAGGTCGACCTCGTCCCTGCCCCGCCTGCGACGGACAACGGTCGCCACCGCACCGGCACCGGCGACAACCGCGAGAACGGCGAGCTTACGCAGCATGTCCGTCAACCTACCCGCGTCCGGCCATCCTGCCCACCGCCGTGATGCCGGAAGCCCACAGCCGGCTGTGACCGGCAGCCGTCAGCGCCGGCGGCGTCGACGGCTGCCGTGCCAGCCCTGCCATGCCAGCCCTGCCATGTCCAGAGCTGCCGGTCAGCGCTGGTGGCGTCAGCGCTGGTAGGTGGTCCGCAGCACGCCCCGGGCAAGGGTGTGGAACGCCAGGTTGAACCCCACGACCGCGGGCGTGACGGAGCTGTCGACACCGAGCGAGGGGACGTCGACGGCGTGCACCGCGAACACGTAACGGTGTGGACGGTCCCCCGGAGGCGGTGCGGCACCTCCGAAATCGGCCGTCCCGTAGTCGTTGCGCACGTGGAAGGACCCAGCCGGCAGGCCGGCTGGATCGCCGTTTGCCACCCCGTGGGCCAGCTCGGTCACGCTGGCCGGGATGTCGACGAGGAGCCAGTGCCAGAAGCCGCTGCCGGTGGGGGCGTCCGGGTCGAAGGCGGTGACGACGAAGCCGCGCGTCTGTGCCGGGAACCCGGACCAGCGCAGGTGTGGCGAGGCGTTCGCGCCGTCGGCCGAGGTGTGCGCGAACTCCTTGGTGAGCGCGTCCCCGTCCGCGAAGTCGTCACTGGTAAGGGTGAACGACGGTACGACGGGCAGAACGTCGAACGGATCCGGGGGAGTACCGCGGTCGAGCAGGGACATCAGCCAACCTCACTTCTTGTAGTTCTCCAACCGAACTTTTGTAATTCCTGTGGTTCCTGTGGTTGTCGTGGTTCTCCGACAGGCCGGTACCGGAGATCGCCCGTGTCCGCCCCGGCCGCCCCGGGAAATACCGTCACCCGTCTACCACCCACCGACCATGGCCGGACACGCAGGGGATGAGTGGCAGCCTCCCACGCGGTCTCCTGAAGCGGCCTCCCGAAAAGAAAATCAGGCCATATGTGGATGTCCGTCCTGGCCGCGACAGGCGACGGGCCACGCTGCGACTTTGCGCACCAGGGCGGGACGCACCAGCGGCCCAACAGCACGTTGGGAAGCCCCAGCCAGGTTTTTGGCACCGGGGTGGGACGCGGCGGACCCTGGACGGCTAAGGTGGGGTACGTCCCGGTGGGGCGACTACCGACTCCCCCCGTGTCGGTGGCCACCCATCGGGACCCTTTGTTTTCAGGCCGGTTGTTTCCGGCGCGGGCCCGGCCCAACTACCTGGGCTGTGACGGCTCCCCCTGTTGCGGCCGATTCCATCGCCGATCATTCGTTCCCCGCGTTCCCCCGTCGGTTTCCGATTGGTTCGCCGACCGGTTGATCCGGTGGCCCCGCCGGCTGGTTGATCCGGCGAGGGCCACCGGATCAACCGGTTCCGGTGATCAGCTGGTTCCGGTGATCCGGCGGGGCCTGCTGATCAGTCGGTTCCGGCGGTCCGGCGGGACCGGGCGGAGTGCCGGGCCCCGACCGGCGCCGCGCCCGGGCCGGAACGCCCACCCCGGCGCCGGGCCCGCAGCAGCTCGAACCCGATCGGAATCACCGACAGCAGCACGATCCCAATAAAGATCTTCTCGACGTTGTGCGCGATGAAATCGACCTTCCCGAGGAAGTAGCCGATCACCGTCACACCGGTACCCCACAGCAGCCCGCCGGCAATGTTGAACGTGACGAACAGCCGGTAGTTCATGCCGCTGACCCCGGCGACGATCGGGGTGAACGTCCGCACGATCGGGACGAAGCGGGCGAGGATCACCGAGCGGGGGCCGTACCGCTCGAAGAAGTCATGGGCCTTCTCCACGTTCTCCTGCCGGAACAGCCTGGAATCCGGGCGCCGGAAGAGCGTGGGGCCGACCTTGCGCCCGAACAGGAAGCCCGTCTGGTCACCGGCGATCGCGGCAACGGAGATCAGCGCGCAGGCCAGCCACAGCGGGGTCGACAGCGTGCCGTTGGAGACGAGCAGCCCCACCGTGAACAACAGCGAGTCACCGGGCAGGAAGAAGCCGATCAGCAGCCCGGACTCCGCAAAGACGATCAGCAGGATGACGAACAGACCGGCCTTGGCCAGATGCTCCGTGTCCAGGAAGCTCGGGCCGAGCGCGAGGGTCGTCGAAGCAAGCGTGGACGCGGTCAACACGATGGCGGGCCTCCGGAAGCGGCTCGGGATACCAGGCGGCTGGCGGCCGATTCGGTTCCCGCCTCGACCGGGCACTCCTCGAAGTGACAACGGACCAGCGCCGACCCGGCTGGCCCGACCGACGAAGAGCAACGCGGTCACGACCGTCCGCGTTACTGACCGCCCGCCAGCTCACCAGATCGAAGCTTGGCTGCCCGACAGCGTATCCAGTGGGACCACGGGAGGTGCCGCGACCCCGCTGTGACGTCTCGTCACGCCGGCGCGGACATCCGCGCCGGCCGCGTACGACACCTCTGCCGCACCCACCGCGCTCCGCCCCGGCGCGGCGACGTTGCCGGTCGACCCGGGCAGGCAGGCGCATGCGCGGTTGAACCGCGTGACGAACCGAATCTGCGCGATAGGATCGGCTAACACCGTTAGCCACACCTGTGGCCACCAACATCAACCATGCGGTGACATCACCGCGCCCGAAGGAGATCAGTCATGTCCGAAGCGGACAAGATCTACTATCGCAAGCCCGGTCGGTTCACCCGACATGTCTTCAACAACCTGGTCGCGGGCTTCACCCGGGCCGGTGTCAGCATCTGGGGCAGCCGCGTCCTGGAGGTGAAGGGACGGACCAGCGGGCAGCCCCGCCGGGTCCCGGTCAACCTCCTCAACCATGAGGGCGGGCAGTACCTGGTCGCGCCACGAGGCGAGACCCAGTGGGTACGCAACCTGCGCGCCGCCGACGGCAACCTCGACATCCTGCTCGGGCGCCGCCGGGAGCACCGGAGTGCCCATGAGGTGGCGGACGCGGACAAAGCGCCGATCCTGCGCGCCTACCTCCGCCGCTGGAAAGCCGAGGTCGGAGTGTTCTTCGACGGCGTCAGCGCGGACTCGACCGACGAGGAGCTCGCCCGCATCGCGCCGAGGCATCCGGTGTTCGTCCTCGACCCGCTCGCATGACGCGGTCCGTTCCCTCCCCGTGCGCCGACTCCTCCCAGCGTGCCGATTCCGCCCCATGCGCACCGTCCCGGTCGCGTGCGCTCAGCCCCCGCGCCGCGGAAATCATCGCCGCGGGCAGGCGACTGCTCGAGGCGGAAGGAGCCGACGCCCTGACCATGCGCCGGCTGGGCGCCGATCTCGGCATCCAGGCGCCCTCCATCTACAAGCACCTGCCGGGCAAGCACGCCGTCGAACTGGCCCTGGTCGACGAAGCACTGGCCGAGATCGGCCAGGCTCTGCATCAGGCGGTGCGCCACCCTGGAGCGGAGGGCAGCATCGCAAGCGTCCTGACCGCCTACCGCGAGTACGCACTTGCCCACCCGAATCTGTACCGCCTGGCCACCAGCTCCCGCCTGCCCCGTGGCTCGACAACACCCGGCCTGGAGGAGTGGTCCGGCGAACCGTTCTTCCTGGCGACCGGCGACCCGCAGGTGGCGCAGGCCATGTTCGCCTTCGCCCACGGCATGGTCATCCTTGAGCTGGACCAGCGTTTCCCCACCGGCTCCGACCTGCGACGAACCTGGGATGCCGGCGCCGACGCCTTCGCGTCCGCGCGCGGGTCACGGTCCGCCACCAGCACCGCCGTGCCCGTCCCCTGGCCCGAGACCGAGACCGAGACCCGCTGACAGCGATCGGTGGCGGCCCGTCCCGTCCGTACACCCTCGAAGCGCCCGAGGAGCGAGTTTTTCCCAGAACTTCCAAGATCGAATTTTGGACGCGCGTCCGAGCGCGAAAAACATGATCGCGCTGCCTCCGGCCATCCAGCGGGTACTCCTGGTCTACCGGGCACAGTCCGCAGGCGCACAAGGGGGCCGGCATGCACGAGGTCGACACGCACGAGGCCGATGTGATCGTGATCGGAGGCGGCCCGGCGGGGGAGAACGTCGCGGGCCGATGCGCGGACAACGGGCTCACCGTCTCGATCGTGGAGCGCGAGCTGGTCGGCGGGGAATGCTCGTACTGGGGATGTATTCCGAGCAAGACGCTGCTGCGCCCCGGCGACGTGCTCGCCGCGGCCAGCCGTGTTCCCGGTGCCGCACAGGCGGTCACCGGTACCGTTGACGCCGCCGCGGCCTTCGCGTGGCGCGACTACATGACCGGCGGCTGGGACGACGGCGGCCAGGTGCCCTGGCTGGACAGCAAGAAGATCACGCTGTTCCGCGGGGCCGGCCGGTTGGTCGGGACCCGGACAGTCGAGATCACCGGCGATGACGGAGCCAGAAGGCTGACCGCGAGACGGGCGGTGGTTGTCGCGACCGGGACGGTCGCGGTCGTCCCGCCGGTCGACGGCCTGCGCGACGCGCGTCCATGGAACAACCGGAGCGCCACCGCGGCAACCTACGTGCCGCGCCGGCTGCTGGTGGTCGGTGGCGGCGCGACCGGGGTGGAGATGGCACAGGCGTTCCACCGTCTCGGGTGCCCACGGGTGACCATCGTCGAGGCCGCCGGGCGGCTGCTCGCGCGGGAGGAACCGTTCGCAGGGGAGGAACTGCGCGCGGCTTTCCAGGCCACGGGCATAGAAGTGATCACTGGTGTGCCGCTGGCGTCCGCGCGCAGGCAGGACGGCGACTCGGCGGTGGTGACGACGCTGGCCGACGGCAGCCGGATCAGCGCCGAGGAGATTCTCGTCGCCGTCGGTCGCCGACCGGCAACGGCGGATCTGGGCCTGGACGTGGTCGGGCTGACCCCCGGCCGGTTCGTCGACGTCGACGGCTGGATGCGGGCCACCGGGGTGGACGGGGGCTGGCTCTACGCCGTCGGTGACTGCAACGGCCGGGCGCTGCTGACGCACATGGGCAAGTACCAGGGCAGGCTCGCCGCCGACGTCATCCTCGGCCGCGACGTCCCGGCTGCCACGGACGTGGTACCACGGGTGATCTTCACCGATCCCCAGGTCTGCGCGGTGGGCCTGACCGAACAGCAGGCCCGGGACGCCGGCCTGCCGGTACGGAGCGTGACCTACGGTACGGGCGACGTGGCCGGCGCCCAGGTGCGCGGCCGCGCCAGCACCACGTCCAGCGGGACCAGCAAACTGGTCATCGACTCCGAACGATCGGTGATCGTCGGAGCGACGTTCGTCGGCCCGGACGTCCAGGAACTGCTGCACGCCGCGACCGTCGCCATCGTCGGCGAGGTACCCCTGGACCGCCTGTGGCACGCGGTCCCGTCATTCCCCACCGTCAGCGAAATCTGGCTACGCCTCCTCGAACAATACGGCCTGTAGCTCGCCGTCCTCCGTCCACCGCTCTCCGTCCGCTGGACCGATACCGGCCGTCGCCGTCCCCGCGCACCGTCGTGGCTTCGGGAAGACGACGAACGGCCCGCGGACGAAGCATCCAGAAGCGTGCCCCCGGCGGACATCACGGATGAATCCGGCCACCGTGTGGACACAGGTATAAAGTTGTCGTCCCGGGAGGCGTCGTTCCCGGTCATGGAGCACGGCGGGGAGCTCTGAATGAAGGTCCATCTGGATTTACGAAGATCATGTATGAAATTTCCTGATCCAGTGGCCGTGGGACGCGTGCCAGCCGTCGGAAACGCGCGGCCGGCCGGTGAAACGTGAACCGTCTACTCGTCGTTGCCGGGATCGACCCGGCGCACGTCACCGTGTTCACCGACCGGGCCCGGTACACCTGTGCCGCCCTGTTCATGGCGCTCTACTACGTCTATGCGACGGCCGGCTGCACGTTCTTTCTGATGATTGCGACCGGGGGCGGGATTTTCCCCGGAGTGCTCGTCGGCCTGCTGGTCGCGGCGGCCGTGGTGGTTTACGACAGATTCCTGCTGTCCCAGGTGAGCGTCGACTTCTCCGACCTCCACGAGGAGGACGCGCGACCGCGCGGCCGGCCGAGGATCGGCAGCTACGCGATCAGAGTCGTGATCACCCTGCTCATCGCGGTCATCGTGACCGACCCGCTGGTCCTGAAGATGTTCGACAGCGAGATCACGGCGGAACTCGGCCGGCGGCACACCGACCGGACGGCCACGCTCAACGCCGCAGTCGAGCAGGCCAGAACCGCTCGGCTCGCCGCGCTCGACGATGAGATCAAAAATGACCAGAACCAACTCGAGGCCGCCAGTACGGCCGTCAGGGAGGCATTCACCGCGGTCACGGACGAGCGCGAGGGCCGAGGAGCCACCGGCCTGGCCGGAAACGGCCCCGTGTTCAAGCTTCTCAACGATAACTACGCAAAGGCGGTCGCCCGGCAGAACGAGGCCGCGGAAACCCTTGCCACCGCACAGTCGAACAGGTCGGCGAACATCGAACGGATCAACGGTGACGCCAGGAGACAGACGGCGGAGAACAACGACAGCGCACCGCCGCCCGCCGGCGTTCTCGACCATCAGGACGCGTTGCTGACCGTACTCCGCCACAACCTGCACGCGCTTCTGGTCTGTGTAATGATCTCTCTGCTGCTCATAGCTCTCGACCTCGCGGTGCTGTTCATCAAGCTGGCCGGCCGCAACAGCGCCTACGAGATCTCCGTCGCCGCCGCGAGCCGTTCCCGGCTACGGGTCATGCTCGCCTCGTCCAGGGCCGACGAGGACGTCGATCTCATGGAGATCCGGCTGCGGGCCGAACAGGCGAAACGAGATCTGCGCCATCACTACTCGGCATCCCGGGATCGTCGGGTGACCGGTGACAACATCGGACAGACGAAACGAGATCCGCGTCGTCGCCACGGGACAACCGGGACAAAAAAGCCCAGGGCTCGCCGGGTGCGACGATGGCCACATCGTTACGGGGCGAACAGGGTCGAGGAGGAGCTGAAAGGAACGGTGTACACCTCCGAAAACATCTCACCAGAGCTGAGCGATCTGCTCGACTCGCTCTCCAGCCCCCTGGCCGCCGCCGTGGGAGGACAGGGCACACAGATTACCTACGACGGGCCGATAATGTCCGGATCCTGGGAGAAGACGTTCTACTTCGTACCACCGGCGGAAAGCACCTTCGAGGACGTCCGGGAGCGGGCCCGAGGCGTTCTCGACTCGATCGCGCCCAACCGCGCGGCGGGAACGCCAGTCGCGTTCCCCGGGAGGGACGGCATCGATGCCACGGCCTTCCGGGCCTTCTTCACCGCCACCCGCGCCCTGGAGTCGATCTCGCTCGTGATCGGTCCGCTGGTCACGGCCCGGGTCGGGGACGAACTCCGGGGCACGGTCCTCACCGCCGAGGAACTGCCGGACGCCGACGAGGTATACCCCCCACGCGAGGCCGCGACAGTAGTCACCCGAATCCGGGAACGCGCCTCGGAACGGGCACCCGCTCCGGACCGGGACCTGTCAGAATGGATGCGGGCGACGCGCTCGGCAGCCGACCTTTTCCCTGATATTCCAGAAATTCCTGCCCCACGGGACGACGAACGAGGGCCGGACGAACGGCCATGACGGATACTCCGGATCACTGTTCACGCCACTCCCGGAGAAGGCCGGCAGCCGTCCGCGTCCACGGATGGTCATGGCCGAGAACTTCCTGGCAGCGCACAAACGCCTTCTCGGCGGCCGTTCGGGCCGGCCTCCGGTCATCGAGGGCGTACAGGTCCATCGCCGTGTTGATGGCGGAGGCAAGCGTGTCGGGATGATGGTCACCGAGAACCCGGCGCCGGCGCTCCCAGACATCCTTGTTCAGGCGCAGCGACTCCGGGTGGTCACCGAGCAGGTAATGGCATCCGGCAAGGTTCGCCGCGCTGGAAAGGGTGTCCGGGTGGTCATCGCCGAGAACCCGCTGCCGACGTTCCCACGTGTCCAGAGCCAACGTGTACGCCTCGTCGAAACGGCCCAGGGCACGCAGATCCATGACAATGCTGTTGGCTGACGCCAGGATGTCGGGATGGTCGGCCGGAAGAATCCGCCGCCGCCGACTCAGGATATCCTGGTCCAGCTCGTAGGCCCTCTGGTGGTCGTCCCTCTTCAGGGCGAAGAGAGCACGGGCCAGATGATGACCCGCGGCCAGGGTGTCGAGATGGTCGGGGCCGAGCACCGGTAGCCAGTGGCGGCGGGCACGTTCGGCGAGGTCACGGCTCTCGCCGAACCGCCCCCGCGCGTAGTGGTAACGGCAGAGGCCGAGAAGAAGACGACGGAATTCAGGCGGCTCGCCGGCCGTCGCGGCAAGCCGGCCGGCAACGGCCAGGACGTGGGGGGCCGTGGCACGAGAGACCAGAGCCTCATATGCGGGCCAGTTGGCCGGCTCGCCGGGACCGCCGGGGTTTTCGGTTCCCAGGCGGCGGAGCTCGTCGGCGTCCCGGCCGCCGTCGAGATCCGTGTGCGCCCCCACCCGGGTACGGCCAGAACATGTGGCCGGTTTCGAGGACGGAATGCCCGGAAAGGTCGAGGGCACATCGCCTCCGGCCCCGCCTCCAGTCCCCGCCGGGGCGATATCCGCATCGTTCGACAGCCCTGACCCGGGCCCCGGAGCTCCCCGCTCGGTCGCGCGGGCTACCCGTTCCGGGAACGGCATCGGACCTGCCGGTCTCATGCGGCCTGCCGTGGCCTGTTTCCGGACCGGTAACGTGGGCGGGCTGTCCGGCCTCCTCCGCCCAGCCTGTGCGTCCCGCAACCCGTCGAGCAGCCGGATCCGCGCCACCCGTTCATCAGCCGGCCCCGACAGATCCGTCAGGTCGATCCGTCCGCGTGTCCCCAGCATTCCGAGGCTGCCCGGAGCACAGGTTTCGATCATAATCGGGACCAGCCGCCGGGCATCTCCTTTCAGGTCCGATTCCCGTACCGCCTGCCACTGCGCGCCGCCGTCATCCGACTCGAGATAGGCCGGTGTCACCACCGCCAGCAGCCGGCTCGCTCGGCGCAGGCCCTCCTGTTCCAGAGCGGACCAGACAGTCCCCGGGACGGACTCCCATGCCCTGATCAGAACCCGGTACCCGTTCTCCTCCAACGTCCAGGCGAGCCACTCCGCCCATTCACGATCCGCCTCGGCATACGAGACGAAGAAGTCCCAGCGGCCCTCATCGGCGCCCCCGTCGGTCACGTGCCCAGCATCCCACCAACAACGGATGGGGAGCGTAGGTGGTTTCCGTCGCCATAACGACTATTTCCACCCACGGCTTCCACGTCTGTAGGTGGAAAGCGCCGTCATAGCGGCGGTTGCCACCTACGCCTTCCGCTAATCTGAAGCAGATGTCACTGCCACCAGCGGAGTTCTATGCGACGCTCCCGCGCTCGATCGCCGGGGCCAGCGCCCTCTTCCATGATCCCGATGGTCGGATCCTGCTCGTCCAGCCGTCCTACCGCACCGACTCCTGGCTCCTGCCCGGCGGTCACATGGAGGAGGGAGAGTACCCGTGGGAGACCGCACGACGGGAAATCAAGGAAGAGCTGGGGCTGGACCTGCGGCTCGGACGGCTGTTGGCGATCGACTGGATACCGCCCCAGGACGACGGACGGCCAGCGCTGGCCAACTTCGTCTTTGACGGCGGGGTGCTCACCCTCGATGACGCCGAGCGACACCTGCGCCTACAGGCCGACGAGCTGATCGCATGGCGGCTGTGCACCCCCGCGGAACGCGATCAGCTTCTCGCGCCGTACATCGCCCGACGCGTCCACGCCTGCGCTGACGCCCTGCGCACCGGCCAGACCGCCTACCTCCAGCACGGCCGGCCCCCGACGGCCGCACCCGGCTGACCAGCCGCACACCCGTCAGGACGATCGGCCACCGGTTCGCACGCACCCCGACGATGGCTGTCTGGTCCGGCTCGGACGCGACGGCCGTCGGCCTGCCCGCTCCTGGCCGTATACCCGTGCGGGGCCACCCACACAAACCATGATCTGGACAAGTTCGCCGCTGTGCGCGCTTTTCCGCTCCTCACCGGACCGCCCCGGCCAGGGCGCCCGGGCTTCCCCTCGACACCCTTGGCCGCCGCCCGCCCACCAACCCCACCGGACCGACCACACATCCTGTTTCCCGACCGGCGAGCGGGAGCGAGGGTGCGAAAGAAGAGCCCGCGAACGGAGCGGTGACGCGGTTTCCGCTCCCCCTCACCCCGCGTTCTCGACGTCACGGCTCCGTTCGCGGACACCGCCGGCCGCGCCCCGCCTGCGACGCTGTCGCACCTGCGGGGACGGTCATCTACGGGGAATCCGTATCTGCGTATGGCGGTGTGGTGCGCCGTCGCCGCAATGATCCTTTCGTGGCAGCGTACGGGTATGGCGCATGAACAGCGTGTCCCGGACCCCAGCGGTCACCCTCGTCCTGACGATGCTCATCCTCGCGATGCTCGTTCTCGCGATGCTCGCCATCCTCATGACGCCAGTGGTCACCGTCCACATGACGCTGATGGTCACCGTGCCGTCCATGCCGCCAACGATGACCGTTCCGCCCATGGTCACCGTTCCGCCCACAGCGACCACCCCGCCCATGGTCACCGTTTCGTCCGCTTCATCCACAGGGACCGTGGTGACCGTTCCCACGGTGACCGCGAGCAGTACCACGATGACCATGGACATGGTCATCGTCATGACCACGGCCACGGTGGTGGCGGTGGTCATGACGATGGTGGCGGCGGTGGTGGTGGTGACAGCGGTGGCCACGGGCATGGCGGTGGTGGCCGCGGAGGTGGAAACAGCCGTCACGATGACCACCATCACGGTCATGGTGACAGTGGCGCCGGGGACGGCACGGTGCACACGCATGACGTGTGGTGGCGGCGACGACTGCCTCACTGGCTGGTGCCGCACTCCCATGATTTGGCGAACCGGGTGGATTCGGCGGTGGAGACGTCCGCCGCGGGGATCCGTGCGCTGTGGATATCGCTGGCCGTGCTCGGGACGACCGCTGCTCTTCAGATGGTCATCGTCATGCTGTCCGGATCGGTGGCGCTGCTCGGGGACACCATCCACAACGCGACGGACGCGCTGACCACGCTGCCCATCGGCATCGCGTTCGTCCTCGGCCGACGGCCGCCCACCCGCCGTTACACCTACGGTTACGGCCGCGCCGAGGACCTGGCCGGCGTCGCCGTCCTCGCGACGATCGCCGCGTCCGCTGGCTTCGCCGCCTACGAGGCCGTCGACCGGCTGCTGCATCCCCGTGTGGTCACCCATCTGCCGGCGGTGGCCGCGGCCGGGCTGGTCGGGTTCGCCGGCAACGAGTTGGTGGCTCGACACCGGATCCGCATCGGCCGGCGGATCGGGTCGGCGGCGCTGGTCGCGGACGGGCTGCATGCCCGCACCGACGGGTTCACCTCGCTGGCCGTGCTGCTGGGCGCCGCCGGTGTGGCCGTGGGCTGGGACACCGCCGACCCGGTCATCGGCCTGGTCATCACCGTCGCGATCCTCGCCGTGCTCCGCGACGCCGCCGGCGAGGTCTACCGACGCCTGATGGACGCCGTCGACCCGGATCTGATCGACGCGGCCGAGGCCGCGCTACGGGCCACCCGGGGTGTCAGCGCCGTCGGCCGGGTCCGGTTGCGCTGGATCGGCCACCGCCTGCACGCCGAGGCCGACATCGTCGTCCCCGGGGAGCTCACCGTCGTCGACGCGCACGCGATCGCCATGGCCGCCGAGCATGCCCTCACCCACGCCGTGCCGCGGCTGATCACCGCGACCGTTCACACCGACCACCCAGCGGCGCACGAACCGGCAGCGCGCGACTTGGCAATGTACGACCTGCATGACCCGTATGACACGCGTGACGCTGACCATCGGTGTGCACTGTTCGCCCGCCACGGCGTTCTCGCGCACTCCCGCACCGGTGACACCAGCCAGTGAGACGCCAGCTCGTAGGACACCCGTGGACGCCGACCCACAGGGCACCAGCCCGTGAGGCGCTCCCGGGGCAGCCGGCGGCACGCGGTACGGCGAGAGTTGTCCACAGCCCACCCGGCCCCCGGCGCACCCGCGCGGCCAGCGGGCCGACGGCAATGGTCAGCGTCGCGTCGATGGACGCCGATCATGACCTGTGTGGATGGTTGCGGACGGGATTCGCGCTACTTGGCCAGCGCTCAAGGCGCTTGGTGCGGCCGCGTTACCTGGTGCGGTCGCGTGCCGTGAGCAGGTCCGGCAGTGAGGCGGCCGGATCTGCGCCGGGCTCGGCGCGGGCCCAGGCCAGCAGCCGCGCGAGGTCAGGCTCGTCCCCGGCCCCGGCCGGGGCCACGACGGGCAGCACACCCTCGAGCACCTCGCCCGCGGCTGCGTCCACGGTCACCTCGGTGCCCGCCAGGCCCATCAGTGTCCCGGTGCCGCAGCCGACCACGCAGGGCACGCCAAGCTCGCGGCTGACCACCGCGGCGTGCGACGTCGCGCCACCGAGCTCGGTGAGGATCGCCGCGACGGCCGACATCGCCGGCACGTCCTCGGGGTCGGTGGTCGGACGGGCCAGCACGACGGCCTCACCGGCGTCGGCGCGATCCTGAGCCACCTCGGTGTCGCAGACCACGACGCCGCTGACGACCCCCGGGCAGGCGGGGCGTCCCGAGGCCAGCACGCGTGCGGCCGCGCGCGCGTGCGGCTCGATGTGCGGGCGCAGCACGGCGGCGACCTGTGCGGGAGAGACCCGGTCCAGGGCCTCGCGCTCGCCGATGAGCCCCTCCTCCGCGAGCGCGACGGCCAGCCGCACGGCGGCGACCGGCGAGCGTTTCGCGGCGCGGGTCTGCAGCAGCCACAGGCGCCCGGACTCGACGGTGAACTCGATGTCCTGCACGTCACGGCACTCCCGCTCGAGCGTCGCCGCGAGCGCCATGAGCTCGGCGTGCACGGCGGGCTGCGCCCGGGCCAGCTCGGCGAGGCGCAGCGGGTCGTGGGTGCCCGCGACCACGTCCTCCCCCTGCCCCCGCGGCAGCCACTCCCCGAACGGCTCGGGATCCCCGGTGAGCGGGTCGCGGGTGAACAGCACGCCCGTCCCGGACGCGTCGTCGAGGTTGCCGAACACCATGGCCTGCACGGTCACCGCGGTGCCCGCGTTGTCGTCGAGCCCGCGTTCGCGCCGGTAGGCCAGGGCGCGGCGCGAGTCCCACGAGGCGAACACGGCGCTCACCGCGGCTTCGAGCTGCGCGGCCGGCTCGGTGGGCGGCGCGACACCGACGACCGCCTCGAACTGGCGGGTGAAACGCCGGGCGGTGTCGGCCGCGAACCGGGCGTTGCCCGTCGACGCGGCCAGCGCCACCTGCGCCCGCGGCGTCATCCCCAGGTTCAGGACGGTGTCCATCATTCCGGGCATCGATACGGCCGCGCCCGAACGCACCGACACCAGCAGCGGCGCGGGCCCGCGGCCGAAGGTGCGGCCGGTGACCTCCTCGAGGTGAGCGATCGCCGCGGGCAACGCCGCGCGCACGTCGGCGGGCAGCCGGCCACCGCCGGCGCGGTGGCGCGCGCACGCCTCGGTGGTCACGACGAAGGCCGGCGGCACCGGCACCCCGAGCGCGAGCATCCGCTGGATGCCCCACGCCTTGCCGCCCAGCAAGGCGCGGTCGCCGTCGAGGTCGGGGACGAGCGGGCGCACCGCGGTGGTGATCGTGGTCATCCGGTCGTGGCCTCCTCGCTCGCCCGGTCGCGTCCGGTCGCGCCGTAGAGCTCCTCGTGCAGCTCGTGGAAGACGGTGTGATAGCTGTCGACCATCGGATGCGTCAGGAAGCGCCGGTCGCCGCCGCGCAGCCGGACAAGCGCCATCTCCAGCCGGCCGGGATAGCGGCTCAGCCGGGGGATGATTGCGGCCGCCCGCGTCGCGAGACGGCTCACGTCGCCGTGCAGCGCCTCGACCCGGGTGATGACCACGGCGTCGTACGCCTCGTCGGAGTGGTCGTTGGGCTCCCCGTCGCGCAGCTGCCAGTCCCGCAGGATGACCTTCAGCGTGTGGTCGTGCGCGCTGAACTCCTCCCAGACCAGGTCGAGCGCGGTCACGTCCAGGCCCGCGCGCTCGGCGGCCAGCGCCGCCCGCAGCATGTCACGCCCGCCGGGCATGAGCCGATAGCGGCCGCGGCGCTCCTGGACCTGCCCGGCCGCGACGAGCGACCCAAGCGAGCGGCGCACGGCGGCCTCGTCGCCGCCGGCCAGCCAGATCACCGTGGACGCGTCCGCCAGCCCGCCCTTCAACCGCACCGCCTGCAACACCGCGAGATCCATCAGGCCACCTCCTCGGATGGAACTGCTGCCCGCTCGGACGGGGCGCCGGGCCGCTCGAATGAAGCGCCGACCCGCTCGGGCGGGGCCACGGCCCGGCCTCGCGGGCTCCCACCCGCCTCACGCGCTCCCGCCTCACGCGCTCCCACCTCACGTACTCCCGGCTCACGCGCTTCCGGCTCGCCCGTGCGGCCGTCCAGCGGATCGAGGGTGATCCGCACGCCGGCTTCTACCAGCGCCCGGCGCACCTGCCGCGAGCTTTCGTACAGGACGCCGACCATCCCCAGGTCGCGCGCGGGCACGAGGTTCTCGGGGAAGTCGTCGACGAAGGCCACCTCCCGTGGCCCGCGGCCGAGCATCGCCAGGAGCCTGCGGTAGATCGTGGGATCGGGCTTGCGCAGCCCCAGCTCCGACGAGTCGCCGTAGGCGTCGATCGTGCCCGCGGGCAGCAGCGTGTGCAGCCAGTCACGCCGCTCGGCGAAGATGTTCGTCAGCAACGCGGTCTGGTAGCCGGCCGCCTTGACCTCGACGACCAGCGCGACCATCTCGGGCCGGACGCTGTCGCCCATGCACGCCCACAGCATCGCGTCCAGACGCTGTGCCGGCACGTCGACATGATGTTTCTCGGCAATCGCCGAGGAGCACCGGCGGTAGAACTCGGCGATCGGCATCCGCCCCGTCTCGCAGCGGGCGAACAGTTCGCCGCCGCGGACGAAGGACATCACCGTGCCCGCCGGCAGGCCGTACTCGGCGTCGACCTTCTCGAACTCTCCGACGGGGCTCGGGCACAGGACCCCGCCCACGTCGAAGACGACCGCCCCGATCATGCCCGGCGGGGCGGCGAGCCCGCGTGGACGAACTGCGCGCCACGGAACACGTCGACCTTGTGGATGTAGCCGTTCTGGGTGAACAGCGGGAACTCCCGCCCCTCGGGGTCAACGAAGATCGCGTAGTAGTCCTGCATCGTGGCGGCCCAGTTGGGGGCGTCCAGCCCGACCTCGGACTCCTGCATCGCCACCGCGACCCGCCCCGTCGGACGCACCAGGTCACCGGCGATGCGGTGCCCGTTGGAGAACTCGAGCTCGTAGTGCTTCGGGCAGGCGGTCGCCTCCTTGTGGTAGACGCCGCCCACGCAGGGGACGAGCGTGTGCGCGTCCGACCACCAGCCGGCGACCGGCATGGGAGCCGGCTCGGGCAGTTCGTGGCTGCGCAGCGCGATGACCGAGAAGACGCTGTCGTCCGGCAGGATCGCCGACAGGAGGTCCCAGCCGGTGTTCCACATGAGCTGGGTCTTGCGCCGGCCCCAGCCGCGGTCGCGCCAGCCGAAGCCGGAGAACGCAAGCTCCGGCCCGCCGCGCCAGCGCATCGTCCCGTTGGCCGTGACGACCTGTTCGGTGTGGCAGTAGACCTGCCCGCTCTCCCCGGTGGCGTAGTAGCCCTTGAACATGGTGTCCCACAGGGGCGCGAAGTGCCTCCCCTTCAGCGTCAGGTCGAACTCGACCTCGTCGAGGCTGCCGACCCACCGCAGCTCGTGATTGGAGTCCCAGGAGAGGTTGACCACCTCCAGCCGCGCGAGCTCGTTGCCGACCTGCCGGTCGTTGTGCGTCCCGTCGGTCCGCAGCACCTGGATGACCGAGTTGTTACCCTGCGCGACTCCGATGGCGCACCGGGTGTTCGGCGAGCGATTGGCGCTGACCGTCATGTGCATGTTGATGTTCGCGTTGAGGATGTCATCACGGACGGTGATGAAGAAGGTCTCCTTCCACGGTAAGGACTCGTCGCCGAAGGGCTTGTGTAACAGCTCGTCCTCGGGGCGGGGCAACCATTCCGCCGGGACGCCGCGGGACGACACGGTGGCCGTGCCGGTGGTCGCACTGGTGGCCGTGGGAGTGCTCATGCGGTGCTCTCCAGTTCACTGTCACGGATCACACTGTCACTTTTTGTGCTGTCACTTTTTGTGCTGCCACGGGTCACGCCGTCGCGGTCCGCGCCTTCCGCGGCCCGCCTGAGGATCTCCACCGTTCCCTTGTTGCCGTCGACCCGGACGCGGTCGCCGGTGCGCAGCACCCTGGTGCCGTTGCCCGTACCGATGACGCACGGCACCCCGACCTCGCGCGCGACCACGGCGGCGTGGCTGAGCAGGCCGCCGATGTCGACCACCAGAGCCGAGGAGAGGAACAGCACCGACGCCCAGCTCGGGTCGGTGGTCACGCACACGAGCACCTCGTCGGGCTCGATGTCGTTGAAGGTCGGGTCGTGGACCACGCGTACGAAGCCCTCGGCGATCCCGCCGCTGGCACCGATGCCACTGACAGTGGCCTGCGCGTCCTGCGCGTCCGAGGCACCAGACGTGTCGTCCGCGGGCGCCAGCTCGAAGGGCGCGGGCCGGCCCTGCCAGTGCGTGGGGATATCGTGACGCAGGAAGTCCGCGCGCTGGGCGCGCCGCCGGGCGGCGATCTCCTTCGCCCCGGCGGGCAGCCCGTCGACGAGCTCGGAGACCTCGAACAGGAACACGTCCTCGGGATCGTCGAGACGCCCGTCCGTGGCCAGCAGTGTGCCCAGCCTCCGAGCGGCTCCGCGGGCGACGTCGAGAGCCTGCAGGTAGGCGGCCTTGGCGACCCCGCGCAGCGGGATCCGCGACACGGCCAGCTTCAGCACGAGCTTCGCCCCCGGCCGCTGCGCGGCGGGCAGCCCGGCCAGCAGCTCACGCTCGGCCCGCTCGCGCGCCCGGGTCCGCTCCGCGGCGGCCAGCGCCGGGTCCTGGGCGTCGTCGCGCTCGCCGTACTGCGCGGCGAGGCGGAGCACCGGCGTGGGGTCCTCGCGCCAGACCCGCCCGGAGACCTCGCCCTCGCGGGGTCCGTGGTAGCCGTGCTCGGTGAGAAAGGCGTCGAGATCCAGCTCCCCACGCCCCATCCGCCACAGGTCGAAGATGATGTCGGTCTCGGCGTGCGAGCCCTGGCCGGCGACGAGCGCGTTGGCCTGCGCGTGGTCCAGGCCCGCCTTCTCGATGAGGGTGAGCAGCTGGTCGTACACCGCCTGCACCCCGATGAACACGCCACCGGCCTGCACCCGGATCATCTCCGTGAAGCGGTCCCGGCCCTCGGCCAGCGCGTGCCGGGCGCCGGCCTCGTCGAGGGTGTCGAAACGCGGTACCCAGGCCTGCCACCAGGCCTTCGTCGGCCCGGTCCGCGCGATCACGTCCCGGCGGATGGTGGCCAGCGCGTAGGGCATCCTGACCGCGACGAACGGCAGGCGGCGCCTGGAGCGGGCCAACGGGATGCCCGCCGGGACCTCGCCGAGCAGCTGGCGCGCGATCGCGTCCGGCCCCGAGCCGGGCAGCAGCCCGCCCATCTCACAGAAGAAGTTGACGTTCAGGGCGGCGCGGCCGTAGAAGACGGCGGCGACGGCGTCGTTGGGATCGTCCTGCACACGGACATCACCGGACGCGAGCGCACCCATACGCGCGAAGCAGTCACGGACCCCGACGTCGACCGCGGGGCCCCACAGCGACCAACCCAGGGGTGTTGCCACGCCCGGGAGTGCCTCCCCCACGTTCGTCGTGCTCCAGAAGCGTTCAAGTCGTGACTGTGTGTGTAAAGGACCGCTCGGGTCCACGTTGATGGTCATGCGGCTCCTCTCCTGCTCTGGCCTCCCGCTCCGGCCCCGGCCACGGACAACAAGGCGGTGAGGCTGCCTGCTCGTCAGGTGCAGTCAGCGTTTACAAACAAGTGTTTGTTGTCAAGAGAGGGCTCGTCGGATGCGCACGAAAACAACCGACAGACACGGGTGGAGCTGGGGGAACGGCGGATGGGTGAGCCGGGTGCGCGGGAGGCGTACCCGGCGGCCAAGCTGGCGTTCGAGCTGGGCCGGCTGTGCGGGAACCGCGCCAGCGGCGCGGCTGGCGCCAGGCTGAGCTGGCCCACGCGGCAGGCATGACGCAGCCTGGGCTACACGCACCACGTGGCCCCCGCCTGTGTGGCGGGGNGGCCCCCGCCTGTGTGGCGGGGGCCATCTCGATCGTGACACGCAGGGCCGCTGAAGCGGTACACGGCCAGGCGCAGACGCCAGACCGCCCTCATCGAGGCCCCGAGTAGGCCCCTACCTGGGGCCTCCCTGTTTCCCGGCAAAGATCGGACCGGGCCGGGTCTCGGGGGTCGGGATGGCCCCGTTGACAGGGGCCGTCCCGTTCACCGGCACCGTCGGGTTCGGCGCGACGGCCCTGGTTGCCGGAACGGTGCCGGTCTCGCCGTTGACCGAGACCCCCGCAAGCGCGGTGCTCTTCACCCCGCCGTTCGAGCCCGTCCAACCCTCCGGCGCCGGATCACCCCAGCGCCAGCCGGGGATGACGTGGCGTCGGTAGAACTGCCGGAACTCACGGATGGCCGGGCCGTCTGGCTTGACCAGCAGAGGTTTGGCCGGTGGATTGCGCATCCACTTCAGGACTTCCATGTCGGAGTAGTAGTTCCAGCGAACCAGGAAGAACATGAAGCGGGCGAACGCCTTGTTCAGTGGCAGGAAGTAGCGGTCCGGACCGATCTTGCGGACGGCGATGCGCCAGGAGAAGGTGAACAGGCCCTCACGGATCGGGGTCGCGGCGGTGAGCACCGTCAGCAGCGGGGTCTTCCTGTTGATTTTTGTGCTGGTCTGGGTTCGATAGACGCCGATACACGGGGCGGCCATCTCACCAAAGGCGTGGGTGCTGATCGCCTGAAGTCGGGCGTCTCCGGCGTTGCTCAGTGGGTGGAGCTGGAACTCGAACCGGTTTCCCTCGTTCGCCAGCACGGAGTACTCGACCGGCACTTTGATTTTGTGGCTGTACGGAAAGTGATAGGAATCGACAATGTGTTCCGAAATACGCTCGGGATCGCCACGGCCGATGTATATCTGGCCCTTGACGTTCTCGAACCGGTCGGATTCGAAGTGTGACAGGTCGACGAACGCGCGGACGGGTTCCGGGCCGTACCAGAAGTAGATGTTCCCGGCCCGTTCGATCACCGGGATTGAGCGCTGTCGCGCTCGGGCCGGAATCTTGTCCGTCGGCACACGCGGCATGGATGTGCAGCGGCCGTCGGTCTCGAACTCCCAGGCGTGGTATCCGCAGGCCAGCCGGTCCTCGGTCACCCAGCCGGATCGGGCCAGGTCAGCGCCGGCGTGGCAGCACAGGGAGTCGATGATGCCGACCTTGCCGCTCTTGGTACGAAACAGCGCCCACTGGTGTGACATCAGCTCGAGCGGAACGACGTCGCCCGGCTTGAGATCCTCACCGTAGCGGGCGAAGTACCAACCGACCGGGTAGTCGGTGCGTTGTTTCTCACTGACGGGCTGGTTCGCCAGCAGGCGTCGGTCATAAGCCTTCAGCCGTCGTCGCCGAGCCGACACAGGGCCTCCTCTGGATTGTTACCAAATCAATAATGACATCGCTTGGTCGGGTTGTTCCCATCCGGTGCACGGGAATGCCGCGCCATCTGTAGCACCCTGCTTCTCAGGTCGGGTGGCCCGGGAGAATCGCGCCCCTGGGCTCCCGCAGAACGGAGCGTGACAGTCTCCCGTTGCTCCGCTCCTGCCATCCTCGTCAGCCCTCGCGCGACGTACCCCGGTAGATGTCAAGTCAAATG
>NZ_JWIO01000021.1:71255-77129 GCF_001017755.1 Protofrankia coriariae | reverse complement strand
ACCGATCTTGAAACAGTCCCGGGCCTTTTGGCGGCCGGATTCTCGACGTCCCGTGCGGCAGCGGCCGCCACAGCCTGGCGCTCGCGGCGCTCGGCCACCGGGTGACCGGGGTCGACATCTCGGCCGAGGCCGTCGGCCATGCCAGGCGGGAGGCGGCTCGGGCCGGCCTCGACGTCAGGTTCGCCCAGGCGGACATGCGCTCGATCCCACGGCCGGCGTCGTTCGACGCCGCCGTGTGCCTGGGCAACAGCTTCGGTTACCTGGACACCGCCGGCACCCGGGAGTTCATCGCGGCCCTCGCCGGTGCCCTCCGCCCCGGCGGGGGTCTCGTCATCGACTTCAACGCGACCGCGGAGACCGTCCTGCCGGGCTACACCGGTCAGCCACGCACCATGCGGACCGGGGACATCACGGTCGAGACGACGACCGAGTACGACGTCGACGAAAGTTGCCTGATCAGCCGGTACCGGTTCAGCCGGGGCGGGGAGGTCGTCGACGCCACGGCACTGCACCGCGTCTACACCAGCCGCCAGCTCGGTGAGCTGCTCATCGACGGCGGGTTCACCGGCATCGAGCGGTACGCCGGGCCGGACGGTGCGCCCTACCAGCTCGGCTCGAGCCGGTTGATGCTCGTCGCCCGCCGAACCTGACCCGCTGAATCACTCGAGTTCGTCCCTGACCAATCGAGAGCGGATCGGTCAGGGACGAACTCGTTCAACGTCCACGTCCGGGGCGCTGCCGGCCGAAGGAGCCGTGTCCGTCGAGCGGCATGCCGGACGGGGTAGCGCTGGGCCTATTCGTGGCTGTCGAGGCCGTAGGCGGCCAGGGCCTGGGTGGCGGCGGTGTGGATGCCCGCGACGATGTCGGGGGGCCCGAGAGCTCTGGCCTGGTCGCCGAGGCCGAGCAGCAGGCGGCGCAGCCAGCCGGGCTCCCAGATGCGCAGTTCCACCAGCAGACGGCCGCCGTCGAGCTCGCGGCGGGAGACGACCGGGTAGTGGTCGGCGACCCAGCGTGCGGCCGGTTCCAGCTCGAGGACGACCAGCGTCTCCGCCGGGCCGGGCTCGAACAGGCCGTCGGTGTCCCGCGGGCGGGCCTCCAGCGGCGGGTCGGCGGGTGTGTCGAGCACGGTGACGCCGTCCGGGCCGTCGATCCGGTCGAGGCGGAACAGCCGGACCGCCTGTGACCGGTGGCACCAGCCCTCCAGGTACCAGTGGCCGTCCCGGGTGAGCACCCGCATCGGGTCGACGTCGCGTTCGGTCAGCTCGTCGCGGGACCAGACCAGGTAGCGCAGGCGCAGCTGCCGGCCGCGGGCCACCGCGTCCTGGACGGCCCGCAGGACCCCGTCCTGGGCGTCGAGCTCGACACGGACCCGGTCGGCGGGCAGGGTGCCGACGGCGTCCGCCAGCTTGCCCAGCGCCCGGTCGAGCGCGTCGCGGGCGGACAGGCCGGGCACGTCGGCGAGCGTGCGGGCCGCGACGACCAGCGCCATGGCCTCGTCCGCGGACAGCCGCAGCGGGCGGTCGAGGGTCTGCGGGTCGAGGACGGAGATCTGGTCGGCGGAGTAGCTCAGATCGATCAGGTCACCGGGGGCGCCGCCGGGCAGGCCGCAGACGAACAGCAGGTCCAGGTCGTCCCGCAGCTGGCGGACGGTGATCCCGAAGGTGGCGGCGGCCTCGTCGAGGCACACCCCGGGATGGGCGCGCAGCCACGGCACCAGGGCCAGCAGCCGACTGAGCCGGTCGGCGGCGGAGGCGGAGGACACCGGCGGGCTCACGGCACGTTCTCCGGCAGCGTCGCCGCCCCGCTGGGCGCCCTGCCCGCTTCCCCGTCGGCCGGGGCGTCCGACGAGGGCAGCGGCGGTCCCGCCGGATCCCTGGCCACCGTGTCAGCGACCGGCGGGACCACCGGCGGAATCACCGTGTCCCCGGTTGGCTTCCCCGGGGACGCGGCCGCCGACTGCCTCTTCCGTCCCCCGGTCGGCTTTTTCACAGAGGTGGCCGGTGGGGAGGCCGGGGCCGCGGAGCAGAAGAACGCCCGGGAACCGGCTGGGTCCGCCGGTTTCGCCGCCGGGCGTGGCCGTTCGATGCCGTCGTGGGCCCGGGCGGCGTCGGCCAGTCGGCGTACCACCTCGGCACGCAGCTGTGCCGGCTGCTCCACCAGCACGTCCGCGCCGTAGCCGGCGATCCATCTGGCCAGCTGCTCGGTGTCGGAGTAGTCGAGCTCCACCCAGTCCATCCCGGCCGCCGCGGCGGCCAGGCGGCCCTCGTCGCTCCCCGGCGCGAGATGCCGCGGGCCGTCGGCGGGGAGCGCCCGGGCGTACCGGCGCAGCGCGTGACCGGCCCCCGGGCGGACGCACAGGACGGCGGTGCGGGTGGGCTCGGGCGACGGCGCCGACGCGGACACCAGCGCCCGCAGGTCGACCCCGTCGGGGACGCGGACCGCGCCTGCCGGCCCGACCGCGCGCACGGCGCCGGTCACCCGCGACAGCCGGAAGACCCGGGGGGCCCGCCGGTCACGGTCGTGGCCGACGAGGTACCAGCGTCCCCGCCAGGAGACCACCCCCCACGGCTCGACGTGGCGTTCGCGGGCCTCGGTCTGTTCCACCTTGCGGTAGGGGNCGTGGTGGCGACCCGCGGCTCCAGGCCGTCCGGGCCGGGCAGGGTGCGGATACCGCCGGCCGCGAGCTTGCGCAGGGCGCTGGCGGACGCGTCCGCCAGCGCCGTGCTGGACCACAGCTGGGCGGCGAGCCCGAGAGCGGCGGCCTCGTCCGGGTCGAGGGAGATCTCCGGCAGCGCGTAGTCGCCGCGGCGGATGCGGTAGCCGACCTCGTCGCTCCAGTACGAGTCCGACCCGGTCTCCAGCGGGATGCCGATGTCGCGCAGGTACTGCTTGTCCCGCTCGAACATGCGGCGGAACGCCTCCTGCTCGTCAGCGGTGTCGCCGGGGGTGTAACCCTCCACGAGCTCGCCGATTTCGGAGACGGTGAGGAACCGCGATGTGGCCATCAGGCACATCGTCAGGTTCAGCAGCCGTTCCAGCCGACGACGGGACACCGTACGAGGCTAGAACACCCCTGTTGGATCTTCAGCGTCGCCCATGCGACAACCCGGCCCGTAAAGCGTCGACCGCGCGTTCGAGGAGATCGAACACACGATCGACGCCTGTCGCCCGGACTGGCCGGCGGCCCGACCCGGCCCGGCCCGGCCCCGCCTGATCGGTCCGTCCGCGTCCGCGCGGACCGGTCGGGCGGGACACCGGTCAGTTGTCGCTGGCCTGGACGCCGACGAGATCGACGACGAAGACCAGGGTGGATCCGCCCGGGATCGGCCCCTGGTCCGTCGCGCCGTAGCCGAGTTCGGGCGGGATCACGAGCGTGCGCCGGCCGCCGGTCTTCATCCCGGCGATGCCCTGCTGGAAGCCGGGGATGACGCCGTCCAGCGGGAAGATCGACGGCTCTCCACGGTCCCAGCTCGCGTCGAACTCCTTGCCGTTGGCCCACAGGGTGCCGACGTACTGCACCGACACGGTGCTGGTCGGCGACGCCACCGCGCCGGTGCCGACCACGAGGTCGCGGGTCACCAGCGTCGCAGGCGGCGTGCCGGCACCGGCCGCGATCGTCGGCTTGGCCGACAGGTCGCCCGCGCCTGTCACTGTCGGTAGCTGCGATTCGCCCGTCCCGTCGGGCGCGGTGGAGCTTCCGCAGGCGGCAAGTGTGACGGGCAGCGTGGCGAGCAGAACGGCGGAGAGTATAACAAAACGGACACCTCGGCCAAGGCGTGGAACGACGGTCACAGGTAGGTGGTCCTCACATGCTGGCGATGAGTTTGTCGACCCGGTCGTCGACGGACCGGAACGGATCCTTGCAGAGCACCGTACGCTGTGCCTGATCGTTCAGTTTCAGGTGTACCCAGTCGACGGTGAAGTCGCGTCGCTTCTCCTGGGCCCGCTTGATGAACTCACCACGCAGCCGGGCCCGAGTGGTCTGCGGCGGGACGGACTTCGCCTCGAAGATGTCGAGGTCGCGGCTGACCCGTTCCACCAGCCCGCCGCGTTCCATCCGGTAGTACAGGCCCCGGTCACGATGGATGTCGTGGTACTTCAGGTCGATCTCGGCCACCCGAGGCGAGGCCAGCGACAGGCCGTGCCGGTGCCGGAACCGGTCGATGAGCACGTACTTGGTCACCCAGTCGATCTCGCGGGCGACCAGTTCCAGGTCGTCGGTCTCGATCGCGAGCAGGGTGCGGCCCCACAGGTCCAGGACGCGCTTGGCGACCGCGTCCCCGCCGCGGCGTTCGACGAACTCCTGCGCCTTGGTGAAGTACTCGCGCTGGATCTCCAGCGCGCTCGCCTCCCGCCCGTTCGCCAGCTTGATCCTGCGCTGGCAGGTCATGTCGTGGCTGACCTCGCGGATTGCCCGGATGGGGTTCTCCAGCGACATGTCCCGCAGCACCACCCCGGCCTCGATCATGCGCAGGACCAGATCGGTCGAGCCGATCTTGAGCAACATCGTGGTCTCGCTCATGTTCGAGTCGCCGACGATCACGTGCAGGCGCCGGAACCGCTCGGCGTCGGCGTGCGGCTCGTCCCGGGTGTTGATGATCGGACGGGACCGGGTGGTCGCCGACGACACCGACTCCCAGATGTGCTCGGCGCGCTGCGAGATGCAGTACACCGCCCCCCGCGGGGTCTGCAGGACCTTGCCCGCCCCGCACAGGATCTGCCTGCTGACCAGGAACGGCACCAGGACGTCGGCGAGCCGGCTGAACTCGCCGTGCCGCCCCACCAGGTAGTTCTCGTGGCAGCCGTAGCTGTTGCCGGCCGAGTCCGTGTTGTTCTTGAACAGGTGGATGTCGCCGGCGATACCCTCCTCGCGCAGCCGCCGTTCCGCCTCGACCAGCAGCCCCTCCAGGATGCGCTCGCCGGCCTTGTCGTGGGTGACGAGGTCGGGCACGGAGTCGCACTCGGGGGTGGCGTACTCCGGATGGCTGCCCACGTCGAGATAGAGCCGGGCACCGTTCTTCAGGAAGACGTTGCTGCTACGACCCCAGGAGACGACCCGACGGAAGAGATAGCGGGCCACCTCGTCCGGGGACAGCCTGCGCTGGCCGCGGAAGACACAGGTGACCCCGTACTCGTTCTCCAGGCCGAAGATGCGGCGATCCACACCGACGACCCTATGCCGCCCGCCCACCCTGGTGTGAGCGGACGCTCCAGCCGCCCTCGTCCGTGGCCGCCTGTGACCTCCTCGGCGCCCGTCGTGGCACAGAGGGTCACAACCCTGACGCAAAGGGTGGTGAAGTGGGTCGGATGCGCGCCCGCGTCCGGTAACGTCCGCGCCGGAGCCGCAGGCTGCGATCCAGAGACGATCAAGAGACAGTCCGGAGATGATCCGGGGCGCGATCCGAGAACTCCGAGGGCCGTCTCCGCCGGAAGAGCCCGCCGGAGACGGTAGAGAGGACGACCAGCATGACGGTGACGCCCGAACCCTCCGCAGTCGTCACGACCGTGGGTGGCACCACCCCTGCCACGGTGGTCACGCCGCGCCCGGGCAGTCCGACCCACGGCGGGGTGATCGTGGTCCAGGACGCGCGGGGAATCACGCCGTACCTGGTGTCGGTGTGCGTACGGCTGGCCGGTGCCGGCTGGCTCGCGGTCGCCCCGCACCTCTACCACCGGGACGGGATCGCCGAGGTCGACCCGGCCGGCAGCTGGCCGTCCGCGCCGCGGCAGATGGGCACTCTGACCGCCGCCGGCATCACCACGGACGTCGACGCCAGCCTCACCCACCTCGCCGGCGCAGGCTTCGCTCCCGGGCGGACCGCGGTGCTCGGCTTCTGCATGGGCGGGACCGTGGCGCTGGCCACCGCCACCCGC
>NZ_JWIO01000021.1:51592-71249 GCF_001017755.1 Protofrankia coriariae | reverse complement strand
GCGCTGGCCACCGCCACCCGCCATGCCGTGGGCGCGGCCGTGTCGTTCTACGGCGGTGGGGTGCGCACACCGTACTGGGACGGCATACCGCCGCTGGTGCGCCTCGCTCCGGCGCTGCGCGCGCCATGGCTCGGTCTGTACGGCGAGCAGGACACGCTGATCAGCATCGACGAGATCGACGCGCTGCGGACGGCCGCGGGCACGGCGGCGGTGCCCACCGCGCTGATCAGCTACCCCGGCGCCGGCCATGCCTTCCACAGCGACGACCGCGTCGAGATCCACCGGCCAGCGGCGGCCGAGGACGCCTGGAACCGAACGCTGGCCTGGCTGCGCGCCCATGTGGCCGCCGCCTGAACCAGTTCTCCCAGGCCGGCGGCGACGTGAGACGAGTCACACATCGCCGCCGGCCGCACCGGCCCTCCGGCGGAGGAACAGCCAGCCTGCCGGGTCAGGTCGGGGTGTCGGCGCCTTCGTCCAGCAGCGCGTCCAGCTGTGGGCCGGAGATGCGCTTGAACAGCCGACGGCTGCGGGTGCGGTCGAGCATCGCGACCTCGAGGTTGGCCGAGGACAGGACGCGGTCGCCGTTGGCGCCCGGGGGCGTGCCGGCCCGCAGCGCGTTCGCGGCGACCCGCAGCGCCGTGGCCAGCGGCTGCGCGTCCGCGTGATGCTCCTTCAGGGACGTGTTGACCTGCTCGGACTGCCCACCGATGGCCACGAACCCGCGTTCGTCCGCGATCGACCCGTCGTAGGTCAGCCGGTAGATCTGGTCGGAGACGGCATCCTCTCCGACCTCCGCGACGACGATCTCCACCTCGTACGGCTTGATGCTGTCGGTGAAGATCGTGCCGAGGGTCTGGGCGTAGAAGTTGGCCAGCGCCCGCCCGGTGACGTCCCGGCGGTCGTACATGTACCCACGGACGTCCATCATGCGTACACCCGCCGTCCGCAGGTTCTCGAACTCGTTGTACTTGCCGACCGCGGCGAAGGCCACCCGGTCGTAGATCTCGCTGATCTTGTGCAGGGTGGACGAGGGGTTCTCCGCCACGAACAGGATGCCGTCGGCGTAGCTGCGCACAACCACGCTGCGGCCGCGCGCGATCCCCTTGCGGGCGTACTCGGACCTGTCCCGGACCTGCTGCTCCGGACTGGCATAGCCGAAGGGCATGGTCATGTCAGCCTCCCGGATTCGTCAGACGGCCGGCGACGACGGCCTCGACCACGGCGCCCACCTCGTCGTCGGTGAAGCGGCGGAAACCGTCCTCGGTCACCGAGGCGACCACCGGGTAGATGCGGCGGGACAGGTCCGGGCCGCCGGTGGCGGAGTCCTCGTCGGCGGCGTCGTAGAGCGCCTCCACGGCGACCCGGACGGTCGCGTCCTGGGTGAGGTCGTCCCGGACCTTCTTCTTCAACGCGCCACGGGCGAAGACGGAGCCGGAGCCGATGGCCTGGAAGCCGTGTTCCTCGGCCCGGGAACCGGTGATGTCGTAGGAGAAGATCCGCCCCTTGCCGGCGTCGAGGTCGTAGCCCGCGTACAGCGGGATGACCGCGAGCCCCTGCAGCGCCAGGCCGAGGTTGTTCTTGATCATGAAGGACAGTCGGTTGGCCTTCGCGTGCAGGCTGAGGGTGGAACCCTCGATCTTCTCGTAGTGCTCGAGCTCGACCTGGAACAGGCGGACGAGATCCGCGCCGATCCCGGCCGTGCCGGCATAGCCGACACAGGAGTACTCGTCGGCGTGGAAGACCTTCTCGACGTCCCGCTGTGCGATTACGTTCCCCATGGTCGCGCGGCGGTCACCGGCCATGATCACGCCGCCGGGGTACGTCACCGCCACGATCGTCGTGCCATGGGCCACCTCGGTGACGGCGGCCGGCAGACTGCCGCGTGCGCCTGGCAGCAGCTCGGGCGCGGCCATGGCCAGGAACTCGGTGAACGACGACGTTCCCGGTGTCATGAACACAGACGGTAGACGCCCGGCGACTCCCGCTGGATCAGCCACACATCCCCCTTCAGGTAGTCGGTGGGTCGGATAAGTGGTACCAGGTCGTCGGTGAGGCCGCCGAGACCCATGGTGCGGATGACGCACGCCATGACCCACGGTGCGCTGAGGCGCACAATGACCCACGGTGTGACGACGCACACGGAAACCCGTAGTGCGATGCCGCACACGATGTCACTGTCGTCCCGCGCCGCTGATGCCGGGGCGGCCCACCGGCGACGTTGCCGGGGCCGCGCACCGCCGCGACCGGGATGGGCCCTACGCGGCCCGGCAGCCGGCGGGCCCCGGTCGGGCATGCACCCGTCCCGCCCTGTCCGTCAGGCGGGCTGTGCCGTGCCCCACCCGGTGGCCGGCGTCCCGGCCGGTTCTCCCGGCCCCGGTCCCGATGTTCCCGCTCGGCCGTTGCGGCCGGTCGGCGGGGGCTGCCTACTCGCCCCCCTTCTGGACGTAGCCCTTGACGAACTCCTCCGCGTTCTCCTCGAGCACGTCGTCGATTTCGTCGAGCAGGGAGTCGACGTCCTCGGACAGCTTCTCGTGCCTCTCCTTGATGTCGCTGGCGCTGGACTCCTCGACCTCGACGTCGTCACTCTGGTCCGTCCGTCGGCCCGCGCGCTGCTGACCGCCGCCGGTGTCCTTCGTGGCCATGAGACCCTCCTTCGATCGTCTGGAGCGACACTATCTCCGGGCCCGGACATCCTGAGGCGTTCCTCGCCGCCCGCCATCGACCTCACCACGCCGACGTGGTGGTCGCGAGCCCGGCCCGCCATGAGCCCACCCGCAGGCTCCGGCCGCCGGCAGCGCGAAAAACATGATCGCTCTGCCTTTGGCCGGTGACCCAGGAGTCTGGCCGCCGGCAGCGCGAGGAACATGATCGCGCTGCCTTTGGCCGGTGGAGAACCACTTCATCACGATCCAGCGGATCCGTCGCGACGTCCGCCCATGGCGCAACGCACGGACGGCCCGCTCGGCCACCAGCCCCACCTCGTCGTCAGCGGCGGTGTGGCGGGCCTGCGGGCCCGCTACGAGGACGAACGAGGCAGGCCCGTACCCCAGGGGCGCACGCTGCACCCACGGGCCCAGGGCGCCCGGCCCGGCCCGGCGGTCGGTTCCCTGCCTGCTCGCCCCGGCCGAGCAGGGCCCCACGCCGGCGGTAGAGCCGGCTGGCGTGGGGCCTGGCGTCCGTGTGGCGGGGACGGTAGGAGTCCGGTGGGGGGTTGGTGGAGGCTGTGTGAGGTGGTCCCGGTCAGCCGCCGGTGAGGGCGTCCACGAGGTCCAGCGCGGTCGGGCAGCGGGCGAGCAGCTCGCCGACGTGCGCCTTCGTCCCGCGCAGCGGCTCCAGGGTCGGCACCCGCTGCAGGGAGTCGCGGCCGATGTCGAAGATGACCGAGTCCCAGGATGCGGCGGCCACCTGCTGCGGGTACAGCGCCAGGCAGCGGCCCCGGAAGAACGCCCGGGTGTCGTGCGGCGGCTCGGTCATGGCGCGGACGATCTCGTCCTCGGTGAGCAGCAGATCGACCCGGCCGCGCGCCACCAGCCGGTTGTACAGGCCACGGTCGGGCCGCACGTCGGAGTACTGCAGGTCGACCAGCTGGAGCCGGGGAGCGTCCCAGCCCACCCCGTCCCGGGCCCGGTAGCCCTCGAGGATGGCGAGCTTGGCGACCCAGTCCAGCTCCCGGGAGCAGCTCATCGGGTCGTCCTCAAGACGCACCAGGACGGACTCCCAGCGGGAGAGCACGTCCGCGGTCTGCGCGTCCGGGTCGGTGCCGAAGCGGTCCTCGACGTACTTGCGGGCCTGCTCGAGGTACTCCATCTGCAGCTGGACGGCGGTCATCTTCCGGCCGTCGCCGAGCGTCAGCAGGTGGCGCAGGGACGGGTCGTGGGAGACCGCCCGCAGGCTGCTCACCGGGTTGTCGACGCTGAGGTCGACGTCGAGCCAGGAGTCCTCGATCATCGCGAGCACGAGCGAGGTGGTGCCGACCTTGAGGTAGGTCGAGATCTCGCTCATGTTCGCATCGCCGATGATCACATGGAGCCGGCGGTACTTCTCCGGGTCGGCGTGCGGCTCGTCCCGGGTGTTGATGATCGGACGCTTCAGGGTGGTCTCCAGGCCGACCTCGACCTCGAAGAAGTCGGCCCGCTGGCTGAGCTGGAAGCCGGCCTCCCGGCCGTCCACCCCGATGCCGACCCGGCCGGCGCCGCAGACGACCTGCCGGGAGACGAAGAACGGGATGAGATGGCGCACGATGTCGCCGAACGGCGTGGACCGGGCCATCAGGTAGTTCTCGTGGCAGCCGTAGGAGACGCCCTTGTTGTCCGTGTTGTTCTTGTACAGGTGCACCGGCATGGTGTTCGGCACGGACAGCGCCCGCCGGGCGGCCTCGGCCATCACCCGCTCGCCGGCCTTGTCCCACAGCACCACGTCGCGCGGGTTGGTCACCTCGGGCGTGGAGTACTCCGGGTGGGCATGGTCGACGTAGAGGCGGGCGCCGTTGGTGAGGATGACGTTGGCCAGGCCCAGGTCGTCCTCGTTGGCGGGCGCGGACGGATCGACCACCGGCTCGCGGGGCAGCTCGAAGCCCCGCGCGTCGCGCAGTGGCGACTCCTCCTCGAAGTCCCACCGGGCCCGGCTGCCGCCGGTCGCCTGTCGGCTGGCGTAGGAATTGACCACCAGCGACGAGGCAAGCATCTGGTTGGTGGTTGGCTGACCGGGCACCGAGACGCCGTACTCGGTCTCGGCTCCCATGATCCGGCGAACGCTCACACTGTCAGCGTAGGTGCTTTGAGCCCGCACCGAGACCTGGACCGGACGGGTGACCTTCGGTGACTGCCTGACAAAATCCCAGAAATACGGACCAAACACCCCATCGACGGCCCGCTGATGACCGGAAAACCCTGGCCCGGGAGCGTGCCGCGCCTGCGGAACGCCCAGGGAAATCGTTTACATCCACTCCCTCGGGGCTCCCTCGGCGCATCCTCGATGCCCCTCGACGTCCGCCCCGCCCCGGCCCGGGCGCGTGCCGCGCCCCGTCAACGCCGAGGGCGGGAGAGCGGGGATTCCCTGCTCTCCCGCCCTCGGCGGAACGTCCTGCGTACCCGGAAGACACCCGTGGCTGTGTTTCTTCGCCGTTCCCTCGCCGCGCTCCCCGATGCTCCCTCGCGGCTCTGTGCACACCGAGGAGAGGGCACCGAGAGGACACCGAGGGGAGACGAGACGGAGCGGGGCCCGGCCCTGGGACGCCCTGGCGTGGGTGCCCCGGGGCCGGGCCCCGCTCCGTCCGGTGCCTTCCGGTCTCTTCCTCCGATCGGCTGGGCCGACCGACTTACAGGTACTGGCCCGTGTTGGCGATCGTGTCGATGGACCGGCCGGCCTCGGTGCCCTTGGTCCCGGTGATGAGCGTGCGGATGTAGACGATCCGCTCGCCCTTCTTGCCGGAGATCCGTGCCCAGTCGTCCGGGTTGGTCGTGTTGGGCAGGTCCTCGTTCTCCTTGAACTCGTCGACGCAGGCGTTGAGCAGGTGCTGCATGCGCAGCCCCTTGACGCCCCCCTCGATGAGTTCCTTGACCGCCATCTTCTTCGCCCGGGCGACGATGTTCTCGATCATTGCGCCCGAGTTGAAGTCCTTGAAGTACAGGACCTCCTTGTCACCGTTGGCGTAGGTGACCTCGAGGAAGCGGTTCTCCTCGCTCTCGGCGTACATCCGCTCGACGACCCGCTGGATCATGCCCTGGCAGGTCGCCTCCCGGCTGCCGCCGTTCTCGGCGAGGTCCTCGGCGTGCAGCGGCAGATCGGGCGTGACGTACTTGGCGAAGATGTCCTTGGCCGCCTCGGCGTCCGGACGCTCCACCTTGATCTTGACGTCCAGTCGGCCCGGACGCAGGATCGCCGGGTCGATCATGTCCTCACGGTTGGACGCGCCGATCACGATCACGTTCTCGAGCTGCTCGACACCGTCGATCTCGCTGAGCAGCTGCGGGACGATCGTGTTCTCGACGTCCGAGGACACCCCGGACCCGCGGGTCCGGAAGATCGAGTCCATCTCGTCGAAGAACACGATCACAGGCATGCCCTCGGACGCCTTCTCCCGCGCCCGCTGGAACACCAGCCGGATCTGCCGCTCGGTCTCGCCGACGTACTTGTTCAGCAGCTCGGGGCCCTTGATGTTCAGGAAGAACGCCCGGCCGCTGCCCTGGCCGGTCTGGGCCTCGACCTTCTTCGCCAGCGAGTTGGCCACCGCCTTGGCGATGAGCGTCTTGCCACAGCCGGGCGGGCCGTAGAGCAGGACGCCCTTCGGGGGCTTCAGCTTGTGCTCGAGGAAGAGATCCTTGTAGAGGAACGGCAGTTCGACGGCGTCCCGGATCGACTCGATCTGGCCCTTGAGACCACCGATCTGCTCGTAGCCGATGTCCGGTACCTCCTCGAGGACCAGCTCCTCCACCTCGGACTTGGGGATGCGCTCGAACGCGTACCCCGACCGAGTCTCGATCAACAACGAGTCGCCGGCCCGCAGGTGCCCCTCCAGCAGCGGCTGGGCGAGCAGGACCACGCGCTCCTCGTCGGTGTGGCCGATGACCAGAGCCCGGTCACCGCTTTCCAGGACCTCCTTGAGCAGGACGATCTCGCCGTGACGCTCGAACGCGCGCGCGTCGACGACATTGAGGGCCTCGTTGAGCATGACCTCCTGCCCAGGGCTCAGATCGCCGACGCCGACGTTCGGCGACACCGTCACCCGCAGCTTGCGCCCCTGGGTGAACACGTCGACCGTGCCGTCGTCGTACGACCCGATGAAGATCCCATAGCCGCTGGGCGGCTGGGCGAGTCGGTCGACTTCTTCCTTCAGGGCGATGATCTGATCACGAGCTTCGCGCAGTGTGGCCACGAGCTTGTCGTTCTGCCCGCTGAGGCCGGCGAGGTCCGCCTGGGCCTCGGCCAGTCGCTCCTCAAGCACGCGAACCTGCCGCGGCGACTCGTTGAGCCTGCGCCGCAGCATCGCCACCTCCTCCTCGAGGAAAGCGACCTGTGTTGTGAGCTCGTGTACTTCTTTCTCGTACGCCGACGCTCGTGGATCTCCATCGCCTGGACGGCCCGAACTCCCACCGGAGCCAGAGCCCGAACGGGGACCGGACACCGCGCCTCCACCTCCCCCGTGCTGACCGGGACGCACCCAACACTACCGTTGTGACCGCCGCTGGCACGCCGGTCTGACGACTACGGGCCTGCTTTGGCGTAAACAGCGAGTTACGGTGCCATGGTGACAGACGATCGGAGCCCTGTGGCAACGCCCACGAATTTCCCTGAGGCATCGACGCCTTCGACAGCGCCCACGACGAGGCCCGCAGCAGGGTCCACGGCGGCCTCCTCGGCGGGGTCCACGGCAGCGCCCTCGACGTTGCGAGTACGTGTGGACCAGGGCGCGTGCACCGGCGACGGCCTCTGCGTCCAGCTCGCCCCGACCGTGTTCGAGTTCGACATTGACGGTCTGGCATACGTCAAGGGCTCCGACGGCGAGCTGCGCACCCAGGCCGGCGCGTCGGCGCCGGTACCGCTGCCGCTGGTGGACGACGTCGTGGCCGCCGCGGACGACTGCCCGGGCAACTGCATCTACGTCGAACGCCCCGACGGGACCCTCGAGGCCGGCCCCGGCTCCTGACCGTCTCACCCGGGCGCACTGTCTCACCCGGGCGCACCGCCCCATCGGGTGTCGGGTGCACCGGCATCCGGCGCCCGGCGGCACCCCGGGAACATCTCAGCCGATCGGGCGCTGGACGGGAGCCGGGAGCGTCCCGGTGTTCTCAGCGTCACGAAAGCCGGGCGCCCGGATGTCGGGGATCCGACATCCGGGCGGTACCGGCGTCAGGAATCCGACACCGGAGCGGCTGTCTGGACCGCTCCGGAAATCTGTGTCTCCTCGGGATGCGCGCCCTTGGCGGGCCGTCGCCGCCGCGGCGGGGCGGTGACCCCGTCTGCCAGCCGCCGGGCCGTCACGAGGAAGCCGGTGTGGCCGACCATGCGGTGGTCGGGGCGCACCGCCAGCCCGTCCACGTGCCAGGTGCGCGTCATCGACTCCCAGGCGGCCGGCTCGGCGAACGCGCCGTGGGCCCGCAGTTCCTCGACGACGCGGGCCAGCTGCGTGGTGGTGGCGACGTAGGCGCAGACGACCCCGCCGGGCACCAGCGCCGCGCTGACCGTGCCCAGCACCTCCCAGGGGGCCAGCATGTCCAGGACCACCCGGTCGATGTCCCGCTCGGTCGCCTCGGCGAGGTCCCCGACGTGCAGGACGTGGGCGGGGTGCGGCCCGCCGAAGAAGGTCTCGACGTTCCTGCGCGCGATCTCGGCGAAGTCGGCCCGCCGTTCGTAGGAGACGACCAGCCCCTGGTCGCCGACGGCCCGCAGCAGCGAGCACGACAGCGCCCCCGAGCCCACGCCGGCCTCCAGCACCCGCGCGCCGGGGAAGACGTCGGCGTAGGTCACGATCTGCGCGGCGTCCTTCGGGTAGACCACGGCGGCGCCGCGTGGCATGGACAGGACGAAGTCGGTCAGCAGCGGGCGCAGCGCCAGGTAGGGCGTCCCCCCGGTGCTGGTGACCACCACGCCCTCGGTGCGGCCGATCAGGTCGTCGTGCTCGATGGCGCCGGCGTGGGTGTGGAACTGGCGGCCCGGCTCCAACGTCACGGTGTGCCGCCGCCCCTTGGGGTCGGTGAGCTGGACACGGTCACCCTTGGTGAGGGTCCCGCGACGGTTGGCGGCGCCGGTGGGTGACCGGTGTATCACTGGCTCTCCTGGTTCGTCTGGTTCGCTCGCGTCACCGTGCGGCGCCGGCTCGGCGCTCACCGCTGGTTCACCAGCCGGCCGATGCTCGCCGGGTCGATACGGGCGACCAGGTCGACCATGGCGAGCACGCCCACCGGGCGCCCGTCCTGCGTCACCAGATACTCGCTCGCGGGTGTGCCGCGTACCGCCGCCAACAGGTCCTCGCCTTCCAGTTCCGCTGCCAGCACCATGCCGGGGGTGATCGTGCGGCTGACCTCGTCCACGGTCATCCATGGCCGGCGGTGTTCGGGCAGGGCGTCCACCGCGGAGCCATTCATGATCTTGACGGGTGTGCCGGCGGAGTCGACCACGGCCACCGCGCTCGCCCCGAGATCCCGGGCGCGTCGCAGCGCCTCGGCGAGCGGCACGTCCCCCTGCACCGGTAGGGTACGCCGCACCAGACGCCCGGCCGACACCCCCGGCAGGCGCATCCGGATCCGCGCCTGGCGCAGCGACTGGTGCGCCCCGAGCGCGATGAACGCCGCCACCACCAGCAGGTAGAGACCGGCGAACCGGTTGCCCGGGGAGAGCAGGACCCACAGCGCCAGCAGGCCGGCGACCACGTAGCCGCCATACGCACCGGCCCGGGCGCCGCGCAGCCTGTCCCGGGTGCCGCCCCAGACGGCGGCCACGACCAGCCGGCCCCCGTCGAGCGGGAGACCGGGCAGCAGGTTGAACACGAAGAGGATCAGGTTGGTCGCGGCCAGGTCAAGTATGACCACGCTGGGCTGGGTGCCGCTGTCCAGCGCGGCCAGCAGGGCGAAGCCCACGCCGGCCAGCACCCCGTTGACGGCCGGCCCGGAGACGGCGACCAGAAACTCCCGGGCGGGGGTCGGCGGCTCGGGTTCGATCTCGGTGAATCCCACGAACCCGTGCACCGTCACCGCGCGCACCCGCAGGCCGAGGCCGAGGGCTGTCAGGCAGTGGCCGATCTCGTGCAGGACCAGGGAGGCGATGAACCCGGCGGAGGTGATCGCGACCAGCAGGTACAGCCGCCCGTCCGCCACACCGGGCAGACGCTCCCGGTTGGGCTCAAGCAGCAGCAGGCCGATGATGAGGCCGAACAGCAGCGCCAGCGGGGAGAGGTACACCGGTACGCCGCGGACCCGCCCTACGAGCATGCCGGGCGGCCGACGGCCGGGTTCGCCCTCCTGGCCGCCTCCGCCGGCGTGGGGGAAGCCGGGACGCGGGACCTGGTCAGGCTGATCGGCCATGTCTGCGATGCTACGGAGTCTTTGCCGGTGGCGGGACACCCCATGACCGCCAGTGCGTGTCGGGCGTACCCGGCGTGCCGGTGGCGGGCTGGAGATGGTCGGGCCGGGCCGGTCGGGGCCGGCGTCCGGATTGTCGGACCGGCCGCCTATGGTCCGGAGGCATGAGCCCGTCCATGGACCAGCCACCCGCGCCCGGCGGGGACGCTCCGCCTCCCGCGGGCGGGATTCGTGTCGTCGGATCGCTCTCGCCGTCGCGGGCGGGCGACTTCATGAACTGCCCCCTGCGCTACCGCTTCCGGGTGATCGACCGGCTGCCCGAGCCGCCGAGTTCCGCCGCGGTGCGCGGGACGGTCGTCCACACCGTCCTGGAGCGGCTGTTCGACCATCCCCCGCCGGAGCGCACGATCGCCGCCGCCGAGGCGCTGCTGGAGCCGGCCTGGCACGACCTGCTCGCCCGGGAGCCGGAGCTTGCCACCCTGTTCACGGACGAGGCCGAGCGGGCCGCGTGGCTGGAGTCGGCCCGTTCCCTGCTCACCGGCTACTTCAGCCTGGAGAACCCCGCCGGTCTCACCCCGGCGGCCCGGGAGCTCTACGTCGAGCACGTGCTCGACTCCGGGGTGCGGCTGCGCGGCTACATCGACCGTCTCGACGAGGCGGCGACCCGCGACGGCCCGGCGTTACGGGTCGTCGACTACAAGACGGGCCGGTCGCCCGGCCCGGCGTTCGAGGGCCAGGCGCTGTTCCAGATGAAGTTCTACGCCTACCTGCTCTGGCGGATCCGTGGTGTGATCCCCCGCGAGCTGCGGCTGTACTACCTGGCCGACCGGACCTGGATACGGGTGCAGCCCGACGAGAGCGACCTGCGCGCCACCGAACGGAAGATCGACGCTGTGTGGTCGGCCATCAGCCGGGCCCGGCGCACGGGCGACTGGCGGGCGACCCCCAGCAAGTTGTGCGACTGGTGCGATCACAAGATCAGATGTCCGGCGTTCGGCGGGACGCCGCCGCCGCTGCCCGCCGCCGACCGTCCGGCCCCGGAGGCCACGACAGTCGATCATCCGGAGCCGAAACCAGCGGCGTCGGAGCCGGCGGTACGGCGGGCAGCGGACGCTCACCAGCCGGACCCGGGCCGGCCAGGCACGGGCCCCGACACGGACCCGACAGATGGCTGACAGTCGGTTGACGACAACCCGGCACGATATGCGTCCATGGCGGTGTGCGTTCATAGATTGCCAGTCGCCGTACATCCGGATTTCGGCGGCTATTCGGATCGCCGCCGGGCCGGACAACGTTGGAAAGTCGAGAACGACACCGAAAAAGTCACGGGCGATCGTCGGACGAGGGTGGGACAGTACCGGGAGCCGGGTGGATCTGATCCGATGAATGCGCCGCCGCGGGGCCGGTCATCGCTTCGATGAGCGCCCCCGGCGGGCGGTGCGGATCAGTTCCGGCCGGTCCCGGCCCGCGGGACGACCGGCGGGGTGCCGGCATTTGTCGGACATCCGGGCGGACGGTGTCAGCAGGTTGTTCGTGGTGTCAGCACGTTGTTTGATCAGCGCATCATGATCGACATGCTGTGATCGACATATTGTTTGAAAGGAGCTTCTTCCATGAGCCGAGCGGGCCGGATCTCCGGCGCCGATCCCCAGGCCGAGCCGGTTGTGTCCCCGGAGCCTCCGGATTCGGCCGGTGCCGCTGGCGGGGTGGCCCTCGCCGCGGCCGCCGCCCGCGCCGAGGGCCTGGTCAAGATCTACGGATCGGGGCAGACCGCGGTCACCGCCCTGCGGAACATAGACGTGTCCTTCCCCCGCGGCCGCTTCACCGCGATCATGGGGCCGTCCGGGTCGGGAAAGTCGACCCTGATGCACTGTCTGGCCGGTCTCGACACGGTGACCAGCGGCCGGGTCTACGTCGGCGACGTGGACCTGTCCAAGCTGTCGGACAAGCAGCTCACCCAGCTGAGGCGGGACCGCGTCGGGTTCGTGTTCCAGCAGTTCAACCTCCTGCCGACGCTGACCGCCGCGGAGAACATCACCCTGCCTCTCAGCATCGCCGGGCGTAAGCCCGACCAGGAGTGGCTGCGCGCGGTGGTCGACGCCGTCGGGCTCGCCTCCCGGCTGAGCCACCGTCCCGCGGAGCTCTCCGGTGGGCAGCAGCAGCGGGTCGCCTGCGCCCGCGCCCTGGTCACCCGTCCGGAGATCGTGTTCGCCGACGAGCCCACCGGCAACCTCGACTCCCGGTCGGGCGCGGAGGTGCTGGCGTTCCTCCAACGGTCGGTGCGCGAGTTCGACCAGACCGTCGTCATGGTCACCCACGACCCCACCGCGGCGTCCTTCTCCGACGAGGTCGTCTTCCTCGCGGACGGGCAACTCGTCGGCTCGATCCCGAACCCGACCGCGGAGAGCGTCCTCGAACGCATGAAGCATCTCGACGATCTCCAACAGGAGGCGTCCGCCGGCGGCGGCGCGTCGCCGGAGGCCCACCAGCCACAGCCCCGGCAGAGCCCGGACGAGTGGCACGAGGCGGGCCAGGAGCAGGATCACGGATCCGCGGGCAGGGTCTGACACGATGCTGCGCGCGACCCTCAAGAGCCTGCTGGCCCGTAAGATCCGGCTGGTGCTGTCCGCGCTGGCGGTCGTGGCCGGCGTCAGCTTCGTCACCGGCACGCTGGTCCTCACCGACACGCTGAACCGGACCTTCGACGGACTGTTCGCCAACATCTTCCAGAACGTGGCCGTCTCGGTCCGGTCGACCAACGCGGTGGACAACACCTCCGGGACCAGTAGCAGACAGCCCCTGTCCGCCTCCGTGCTGGACACCGTCCGGGGCGTCGACGGCGTGCGCGAGGCCTTCGGCGGCGTCGACGGCACGGCGGTTCTGGTCAACCCCCGTACCGGCAAGGCCGTCGACACCGGTGGTGGGCCCTCGCTCGGCACCAACTGGGACGGTGGCAGCCAGACCTCCGCGGTGGAGCTCGCCAGCGGCCGCGCGCCGCGCGGGGCGGAGATCGTCGTGGACAAGGCCACCGCGGACGATGCCGACCTGCGGCTCGGGGAACAGGTGACTGTCCTCACCAACGGTGGGCCGACCCCCTACACCCTGGTCGGGACATTCCGGATCGCCGGGCAGGACAGTCTCGGCGGCGCCGCGGTGACCGCGTTCGACACCGCCACCGCGCAGCGCGTGCTGCTCACCCCGGGCGAGTTCAGCTCGATCAGCATCGCGGCCGACGACGGCATCTCCCAGAACGAGCTTCGCGACCGGATCGCCCGGGTGCTGCCCACCGGCGTCGAGGCGATCACCGGCAAGCAGCTGACGGACGAGAACGCCAACACCGTCCAGGAGGCCATCGCCGGCTTCTCGACGTTCCTGCTCGTCTTCGCGGGCATCGCGGTCTTCGTCGGCGCCTTCATCATCTTCAACACCTTCACGATGCTGGTGGCCCAGCGGGTGCGGGAACTGGCCCTGCTGCGGGCGCTGGGCGCCCGCAGACGGCAGGTGCAGTTCACGGTCCAGCTGGAAGCGCTGATCGTCGGCTTCGTCGGAGCCACCCTGGGGCTGCTGCTCGGTGCCGGGCTGGCGGTGCTGCTGCGGATCGTGACCGCCGCCGTCGGGGTCTCCCTCCCCGACGGGGGCCTGGTCTTCCAGCCGCGGACGATCATCGTCGCCTATGCCGTCGGGATCATTGTCACGGCCGTCGCCGCGTTCGTTCCCGCACGCAAGGCCGCGTCGGTACCCCCGGTGGCGGCGATGCGGGAGACCTTCGTGCTGCCCGCGCGTTCGCTGCGTATCCGGGGGGTCGCGGGTGGTGCGCTGGCGCTCATCGGTGCCGCGCTGCTGGTGCTGGGCCTGACGACGGCCAGCGGCAAGGGCGCGGCGGCTGTCGTCGGCATCGGGGCGGGGCTGGCCTTCCTCGGGGTGTCCACCCTCTCGCCGCTGCTGGCCCGGCCCGTCACCAGGGTCATCGGCAGCCCGCTGCCGGCCCTGTTCGGCGCGACCGGGCGGCTCGGGCGGGAGAACGCCATGCGCAACCCGCGCCGCAGCGCGTCCACGGCGTCCGCATTGATGATCGGTCTTGCGCTGGTAAGCGCCTTCTCCGTGCTCGGCCAGTCCATCAAACAGTCGGTGACGAACACGGTCCGCAACAACCTGGGCGCGGACTTCTACCTGACCTCGACCAGTTTCGCGCAGGGCTTCAGCCCCGACGTCGCCCGTTCGCTGCGGGACGCCCCCGGTATCGAGCTCGTCACGGGGCTGCGGTCCGACGTCGTGCGGATCAACGACAGCAAGAAGCAGGTCACCGCGGGCGACCCGGCGGCGCTGCCGACCCTGCTGGCGCTCAAGACCACCGCCGGTGATCTCCGAGCCCTGGGCAGGGGCTCGATCCTGATCGACGAAGACACCGCCAGGGAGCAGAAACTGTCCGTCGGCCAGGAGGTCCCGGTGGTGTTCCCGGACGGGCCCACGACGCTGCGCCTGGCCGGCACGTTCGAGAAGAGCCCGGTGGCCGGGCAGTACCTGATCTCGCTCGACGAGTTCAGCCAACGCTTCCCCACCAACACCCTGGACTTCTTCGTTCTCGCGAAAACCGTGAAGGACGCGGATCTCACCCAGGTACGCCAGGAGATCGACGCCACGGTCAAACCCCATCCGAACGTGGAGGTCCGGGACCAGTCCGAGTTCATCCGGCAGCAGGAGAACCAGGTCGACCAGCTGCTGGGCTTCATCTACGTTCTGCTCGCACTGGCCGTCGTCATCGCCCTGTTCGGGATCGTCAACACGCTGGCCCTGTCGGTCATCGAGCGGACCCGGGAGATCGGGCTGCTGCGCGCGGTCGGCATGAGCAGACGGCAGCTACGCAGAATGGTCCGGTTGGAGGCGGTCGTGATCGCGGTGTTCGGAGCGCTGCTCGGGGTCGCGGTCGGCAGCTTCCTCGGCTGGGCGCTGACCATCGCGCTGAAGGAGCAGGGCATCGACACCTTCGCCTACCCGACAGTAGCGATCATCGCTGTCGTGCTCGTCGGTGGTCTCCTCGGCGTCCTCGCCGCCATCTTCCCAGCCCGCCGGGCCGCGAAGATGGACATCCTCCGGGCAATCGCAACCACCTGACGGCGGTTTGACTGCTCCTGGTGAGGCCTCCCAGCACCGAACATGCTCGGGAGGCCCCATCAGAGCACCCGTTCGCCCAGCACAACCGTCGCGTCGCTCGTCATGCCGTTTCCCGGCCCCCGTGACCCACGGCGGCGAGGGCCACGGCGGGTAACGCCGGACCACGGGAGTCAGGGATCAGACGGTCGATATGGCGACCGTCTGATCCCTCACTTGTGGATCCCTCATCTGCCCGCGTGGAGCAGGGCGTGGTGCCGGTCGGAGTCGGCCGAGGAATCGCCTGTGGCGCAGGCGCGGGCCAGGATGTCGAGGGAGAGCCCGAGTGCCCCGGCCAGGGCGGCCACGGTGAAGAACGCCGGTGTCGGGATCCGCCCGGTCTCTATCTTGCGGACGGTCTCGGTGGACAGCCCGGCGGCGGCGGCGACCTGCGCCATGCTGCGCTCACCGCGGGCTTCGCGCAGCGCCGCCCCGAGCCGCCGGCCGCGTTCCAGATCCATCGCCGTCAGCGCCGTCCGCACCATGAACGCAATACTAATACCGGTATAGTTATTGGGCAGGGAAAGCGAGGCGTGGACGACGGGGCGAGGACGAGGCGAGGTGGGGGCATGGTCGAGCTCAAGACGGACGTGGCGCTGGCGGCGATGCGGGAAGCGGGCCGGGTGGTCGCACGGGCGCTGGCAGCGGTCCGCGAGGCCGCGCACGTGGGCTCGAGCCTGCTCGAGCTCGACGACATCGCCGCGACGGTGATCCGCGAGGCCGGCGCCAAGCCGGTGTTCCTGCACTACCTGCCGTCCTTCGCGCCGACCCCGTTCCCAGCGGTGATCTGTACGTCGATCAACGATGTGATCGTGCACGGTGTACCGGACGGCTACCGTCTGCGCGACGGCGACCTGGTCAGCATCGACTGCGGCGCGCAGCTCGACGGCTGGACCGGCGACGCCGCGGTCAGTTTCGTCGTGGGCACCCCGCGCCCGGCCGACCTGCGGCTGATCGCCACCGCCGAGCGGGCCCTGGCCGCGGGCATCGCCGCCGCCCGGGTCGGCGCCCGTGTCGGGGACATCTCCCACGCGATCGGGCGGGTGTGCCGGGCGGCGGGCCTGGGTATCCCGGACGGCTTCGGCGGGCACGGCATCGGCCGGCAGATGCACGAGGACCCCCACGTCCCGAACGACGGCCGCCCCGGCCGGGGCCTGCGGCTACAGCCAGGGCTCGTCCTCGCGATCGAGCCGATGGTCACCGCCGGAGGCGGCGACCGCTATCGCACCGCCCCGGACGGCTGGGCGCTGCACACCACCGACGGCGACCGCGCCGCCCACGTCGAGCACACTGTCGCCATCACCGATGACGGCCCCCGCATCCTCACCCTCTCCTGAGAACGATCATTCCCCTGGCGATCACTCCTCACCCGTCCCTCCTCGGCCTGAAGCCCACAGCCCCGAAAAACGCCGCTCAGAAGGAACGCGAAGGCGAAAACAACCGCTATGGCGACCGTCCGATCCCTCGATCCGGTGTTACCTGGGTGAGCGCCTGCCCCGGCGGTCCGGCGGCAGAGAATCAACCCTCCAGTGGCCGGAGAGGTCAGTATGCCTGCTCGCGGAGACATTCGGCCAGATTCTCAACGACGAGTGCCGCCGTCCCTGGCTGCTGCCCCTCGTCGTAGACGCCCACGAGCACCGTCTGAGCCGTCTTGGCCAGGATGACGCCGCTGGACCCCTTCTTGCCATAGATCGACTGCGAGTCTCCCTTGATTCCCGCATATGTGGTGCCGTCGACCGTGACGCTGGAGGTGAATACCCCGGAAGGATCGTTGAACAGCCTGACAATCCTTAGCCCTTCGCCCTCACGGAGCGGGAAGCCCGCGCTCGCGGCCCAGGTGCCACCATTGTGACCAATGGGGTGCGGCGTCAGCCTCCGGCCGGCCTGAATGCCACCCAGAAATTCTGATCTATGACTATCCGTACTCGCAGGCGGTCATGACCATCACTAATGTGGGCGGGAGGAGACCGTATCCGTGACCTTCCTGGTCGATCACGTGAGAGGACAGGAATATGACCACTGCCATCAGCAATCCCATCAATACCAAGATCGGGTATGTGTTCGACGCACTGGACGCCAATCGGGACGGATACGTCGACTGGGCCGACTACCAGCAACTGATCGATCACCACGTTAACGCATACGGCCTGAACCGGGATGATAGCAGGGCTCGCGCACTCGCTGCGACGTACCAGATATTCTGGCTGGAACTCCTCCGCCACGCCGACTCGAGCAGCGACCGCCTGACCAGGGACGAATACATCGTGGCAACCCGCCTGGCGAGCGTCGACACCAGCCGGATAAACGTGGCCGAAGGCATTCCGCATGCACTCTTCGACCTCATCGACATTGACGGTGACAACGAGGTGAGCAAAGATGAGTTTGCGCGCTACGAGCGGGAGGTCTGGAAAATAAGCGCCCCGGACGCCGTGGACGTCTTCGCGGCTTTGGACGTCGACGGGGACGGACGCATTTCACGCCAGGAGTTCATCCGGGCGTTCCGGGAGTTCTATTTCTCTTCCGACCTGGAAGCCCCGGGCAGCCTGCTCTTCGGACACTTCGGACGCGCCTGACACCGACGTTTCTCGCCTGCCCTGCGGGCATCGTCTGCCGTGATCCATCCCGGCAGACGATGCACCTGCTGGTCGCCAACAAGGAAAATCCACACGTCGAGACTGCAGCAGGCGCCGATCGCCAGCCACGGGAGCCGATCCGTCGCGCTGTCATGGCGCGACGGCGTCTTCGCCCCGCGGCATCGGCGGTCGGCTCCTCGAGCGGACCCTTGAATGAAGCTACCGCGCCTCGCCCGCAGAGCGGAGAGACCGCGCCAGCAGTCGACGTCTGGCGGCGCCCCGACGGGTCGCAGCATCACGAGCGCCACGTCCAGTACGTCAACCGCGTCGGCATGAACGTCGGCGGACCGCAGCCCGCCGACCGGGACGACCGCCCGACGGAATTCCCACCGGGCCCGCCGGAGCTCGACCCCACGACGATGCCCACCGACACCGCCCAGCTCCACGCACGACTGATCGCCCGCGCCGTAACCAGCGGTGCCCCTGCCAGCTTCCATGACATCGCCGTCGCTGGGGACGCTCTGTCCGATCTCGCCTCCGGTCTCACCAGCCCCCAGCAGAACGCCGCCTACCTACGAGGTCCTCGCCCAACTCCCGGGCGTCTTCGACGCCGGGCCCGTCCGTGACCGCGCCGGCCGCCCCGGCCACGCCATCGGCATCGTGGTCTCCGACCACACCAGCCTCGTCGTCGCCACCAGATACCTGGTGCTTGCCGAGACCGGCGCGCCGCTGACCATCGAAACGGTCTCCACCCCGGACGCCCCGCCCGGCCTGCGCCTCCCTCCGGGCCCGACCGTCGCCACGTACACCCAGATCATCACGGCCAGCCGCGTCCACACCGTCGGCGACACCCACTGACACCGACCAACCAGGACCGGTAGGTGGAGGCCCAGCCGTCGGTGACAACCGCTACCAGGACGACGAAAGCCACCTACAGCCGGGCGGAGCGTAGGTGGAAAGCGCTGTCAGGAGAACGGAAACCACCTACGCTTTGCGCCGCTTACGGCGGAAACGTCCGACGATCTTTATAGGTGATCTTCGGAGCGAGGCCATAAGCCGCAGAGGAAGATGAACGTCGCTGTCCGTCACGCCGTTTCGCGGGCAGGACCCGCTGCCACGGGGCTCGTGGGCGGCGGTGCACACCGCCGGTCCTTGGCATCTCCTTCAGTTGCTAATGTTTGCAATTGGTAAGGTTGCCGTGCCACATGCGGGGAACAGCCCGTGGCCGGCCGCAGGCCACCGGGCGCGCCGGGCGCCGGCAACACGGACTGGGTGACACGGATCGTGGCGAGGCGGGGCATAGGTGTGGGCATGTCGGCGTGGACGCGATGGGGCGAGTAGCCGGCGGAGCGTGGTGGCGGGGCGTGCGAACAAGTGATGGGGGCCAAGAGGTGAGCCGGTGATGGCGGGCCGGGAGGCGGTATCGGTGACCGCGCCCCTTTATCAACTGAAGGCGGAGTTCTTCAGGACGCTGGGGCATCCGGTGCGTATCAGGGTGCTGGAGCTGCTCAGCCAGCGTGAACACGCGGTGGCGGAACTGCTGCCGCAGGTGGGTGTGGAACCGGCCCACCTCTCCCAGCAACTGGCGGTGCTGCGCCGGGCGAACCTGGTCGTGGGCCGTAAGGAGGGCTCCTCCGTTCGCTACTCGCTGACGAGCCCTCACATCACCGGCCTGTTGACGGTCGCGCGGACGATCCTGACCGGGGTGCTGACCGGCCAGGCCGAGCTGCTCCAGGACCTGCGTGCCGTCGCGCCGGAGACCGGGCCGCCACCACACCAGCCACACCAGCCACGGCAGCCGCAGCCGTCGTAGCTGTCGTACGGTCCCGTGGCGCCACCCGGCGGGCATCCCGCGCCAAGCCCCGTTTCCGGCCAGGGCGGTCACCGCGGGTACGGGTTCCGGCTCGAGTTCCGAGCCGG
>NZ_JWIO01000021.1:35400-51583 GCF_001017755.1 Protofrankia coriariae | reverse complement strand
TCCGGCTCGAGTTCCGAGCCGGTCCAGACCAGTTCCAGAGCATTTTTTCGATCACCACGAAGGACGCCGTCACCGAACATCAGGAGCATGTGGTGAATCTGCTGCGCAAGATCCGCGAAACCGGGCGGGTGGCCGAACAGGCCCCGCCAGCGCCGCAGGCGGAGCGCCTACCGGCGGCCCGCGAGCTCGCCGGCTCGGTACAGGTCCGATGTGTCGATGCCGGGTCCTGCAACGGGTGCGAGATCGAGATTGCCGCCGCGTTCGGCCCGGTGTACGACGCCGAGCGGTACGGGGCGCGCGTGGTGGCGTCACCCCGGCACGCGGACGTGCTGCTGGTCACCGGGCCGGTGACGCGCAACATGGCCGAGCCGCTGCGCCGCACGGTGGAGGCGACACCACGGCCACGGCTGGTGATAGCGGTGGGTGACTGCGCGTTGAACTGCGGGGAGTTCGCCGGCGGCTACGGCGTGCAGGGCTCGGTGGCCGACGTGGTGCCGGTGGACCTGCAGGTGCCGGGCTGCCCGCCGGAGCCGGACGCGATCGTGGCCGCGCTACGCACCGTGACCCGCCGGTGAGCGGTCTGGTCGGGCCTGCGCTGGCCACCGCCACCGGGCTGGCCGGTGTCGGGGCGGTGGCCGGGGCGTTCACCCTCGAGCGGGTGCGGCCGGCACTGGTGGGGGTGGCCACCGCCGGGGTCGGCGTGGCCGGGCTCACCGCCGGGCTCGCGGCGCTCGGCGGTGGCGCGCCGTGGTCGGCGAGCCTGCCCGACCTGCTGCCGTTGGCCGGGGTGCATCTGACGGTGGACGCCCTGTCCGGGCTGTTCATGGCCGTCTCCGGCGCGGTGGTGGCGCCGGTGGCGCTCTACGGGATCGGTTACACCGGGCACGGGGTGTCCGCCCGCGGGACGCAGGCGGTGTTACCCGTCTTCGCGGCCACGCTGCTGCTGGTACCGGCGGCGTCCAGCGTGTCGTCCTTCCTGCTGCTGTGGGAGCTGATGGCGGTCACCTCGCTGCTGCTGGTGTTGGCCGAGCACCGGTCGCGGGCCGCGGTGCGCGACGCCGGGGTGTGGTACGCGGTGATGACGCATCTGGGTCTGGTGGCGCTCCTGATCGCCCTGGCGCTGTTCGCGGCCCGCGCCGGCGGTGAGACGTTCCCGGCGCTGCGCGCGGGCGCGGGCGAGGTGCCGCCGGCCGTACGGAGCACGGTCTTCGTGCTGGCGGTTGCCGCGTTCGCGTCCAAGGCGGGCACGGTCCCGCTGCACGCCTGGCTGCCGCGGGCGCATCCGCAGGCGCCCAGCCACGTCTCGGCGCTGATGAGCGCGGCCATGGTGAACCTGGGCGTCTACGGGGTGATCCGCGTCGGGTTCGACCTGCTCGGGGGCGGGCCGCGCTGGTGGTGGCTGGTGCTGCTGACCGCCGGGGCGGTCTCGGCGGTGTACGGGATGTTGCAGGCGGCGATGGCCACCGACGTCAAACAGCTGCTGGCGTACTCGACGAGCGAGAACATGGGCCTGGTCCTGATCGGCGCCGGTGCGGCGGGGATGTTCGCCGCCGCCGGGGAACATCCCCTGGCCGCCCTGGCGCTCGCCGCCGCGTTACTGCACGTGGTCAACCATGCCGCGTTCAAGGCGCTGCTGTTCTGCGCGGCCGGGTCGGTGCTGCGGGCCACCGGAGTGCGTGACCTGGACGCGCTGGGCGGGCTGCGGGCCCGGATGCCGGTGACGGCCGGGCTGTTTGCGGTGGGTGCGCTGGGGGCGGTGGCGCTGCCGCCGGGCAACGGGTTCGTCAGCGAGTGGCTGCTGCTGGAGTCGCTCGTCCACGGGCTGGGGGTGCCGGGGACGGCCAGCGCCGTGACGCTGCCGCTGGCGGTTGCCGCCATCGCGCTGTCCGCGGGGCTGGCCGCCGCCACCTTCGTCAAGGCGCTCGGGGTGGGGTTCTTCGCCCGCCCGCGCGGCGCCGAGGCCGCCTCCGCGCGGGAGAGCCCGCCGGTCATGCTCGCCGGGATGGGGCTGCTCGCCGCCGGCTGTGTCGCCCTGGCGCTGGTCCCGGGGACGCTTGCCGGCGGCCTGTCCGACGCGGTGGCGGCGACCGGCCTGACCGGGCCAGACGGGCCGTCCGACCCGTCTGGGCCTGCCGGGTCGGACGCTGGGTGGGCGTTGTCCGACGGCGGGGTGGACATCCGGCTGGACCGGCTCGCCACGACGCTGTCGCCGCTGTGGGTGGCGGTCGCGCTGGCGGTCGCGATACTCGCCGTGGCGACGGCGACGCGCCTGCTTACGCGCCACCCCCGTCGCGTCGGGGCCGAGCTGTGGGACTGCGGCGGCGGCGCGCCGAGCGCCCGCATGCAGTACACGGCCACATCGTTCGCCGAACCGTTACAGCGTGTGTTCGACGATGTGCTCGCGCCCGAGCAGGACGTCGACGTCACCCCGACCCGCGAATCGGCCTACCTGGTCGAACGGGTCCGCTTCCAACGGAGGATCCCGGACCGGATCGAGTACCGCCTGTACCGGCCGGTGCTGGCGGCGCTGGCCGGGGTGGGCGCGTCCGCACGGAAGCTGGCCAACGGCAGTGTGCACCGTTACCTCGGCTACGGGTTCTCCGGGCTGGTCGCCGTCCTGCTGGTACTGGCGGTGACCCGGTGAGCGCCGTCGGGACGGTGGCGGTGCTCACCCAGGTCACCGTCGTGGTCGCCGGGGCGCCGCTGCTGACCGGGCTGATGCGGCAGGTGCGGGCCCGGATGGAGGGGCGCGCCGGCGCCGGCGTCGGACAGCCATGGCGGGACCTGCGCAAACTGCTGCGCAAGCAGCCCATCACCCCGGTGGGTACCGGCCCGGCCTTCCGGCTGGCGCCGCTGCTGCTGGTCGCCACCACCCTCGTGGTCGCCGCGCTGGTGCCGCTGGCGTCCACCGCCACCCCGGTGCGTGACAGCGCGGACCTGCTCGTCGTGGTGACGCTGCTGGCGCTGGGCACGGTGATCCTGGCGCTGGCCGGCCTGGACACCGGGACCGCCTTCGGGGGCATGGGCGCGTCCCGCGAGATGACCGTGGTCGCCCTGGTGGAGCCGACCATCCTGCTGTCGGTGGTCGCGCTGTCGATCCCGGCCGGGTCGACCAACCTGCCCGCCATCGTCGCGCACGGCGTCCACGACCCGGCCCGGCTGGCCTCCCCCGCCAGCCTGCTGGCCGGTGTCGCCCTGGCCGTGGTCACCCTCGCCGAGACCGGCCGGCTGCCGGTGGACAACCCGTCCACGCACCTGGAACTGACGATGATCCACGAGGCGATGATCCTGGAGTACGCCGGCGGGGACCTTGCCCTGATCGAGCTCGGCGCCCAGATGCGGCTGACGGTGCTGCTGGGCCTGCTCACCAGCCTGTTCGTCCCCTGGGGGATCGCCACCGGCACCGCGGCGGCGGCCCTGCCGCTGGCACTGGCGCTCTTCGCCGGGAAGGTCGCCCTGCTCGGCGCCGGGCTGGCCGCGGCCGAGGTGTTCTGGGCGAAGATGCGCCTGTTCAAGGTGCCCGAGCTGCTCGCCGGCTCCTTCCTGCTCGCGCTGCTCGCCGTCGGCGCCTCGTTCTTCCTACCCGGAAACTGAAGCCCGCCCATGACCCTGTCTCGCCGCCCCGCGCCTCGCCGCCCCGCACAAGGTGGGCCACGATGAGCACCGGCACGTACACCCAACTGCTCGACCTGGCCTGCGGAGTGTTCCTGCTCGCCGCCGTGCTGGTGCTGTGGCGCCGCGAACTGACCGCGCTCGTGCGCCTGTTCGCCGTCCAGGGGGTGGTGCTGGCCGCCATCGCCGCCCTGTCCGGCATCCACGAGCACCGGTTCGAGCTGCTGGCCGTGGCCGTCGGGATCCTGGTGCTGCGCGCCGGGGTGCTGCCGTACCTGATGCGGCGGGTGCTGGCCGCCAGCGGGGAGACCCGGGAGACCGAGCCGCTGGTCAACGTGGCGGCCTCGCTGCTGACCGCCGCGGCGCTGACCCTGCTCGCCTACGCCGCGTCCCGCCCGCTGGTGGAGCTGGCGCCCAGCCCGGCGACCCGGGCCCTGCCGGTCGGCCTGGCCGTGGTCCTCATCGGCTTCTTCACCCTGGTCACCCGGCGCCGCGCACTCGCCCAGGCGGTCGGGTTCCTGCTACTGGACAACGGCATCACCGCCATGGCCTTCCTGGCCACCTCCGGCGTGCCGCTCATCGTCGAACTCGGGGTCTCCTTCGACGTGCTGCTCGCCGTCCTGGTCCTGCAGATCCTCACGACCCGGATACACGCCACCTTCGGCGGGACCGACATCGACGACCTGCGGGAGCTGCACGACTGATGACCTTCGCCGCCACAGCATCCGCCGCGGTATCCGTCGGCACGGCATCCGTCGGCACGACCTTTGCCGCCTCGGCACCCGCCGGCACCACATCCGTCGCCGCCACGCTGCTGCTGACCGCCCCGGTCGCGGTCGCGCTGGCCACCGCGGCCGGCTACGCCGTGCTCGGCTGGNNNNCGCCGTGCTCGGCTGGCGGCCGGCCACCGCGTGGGCGGGTCTTGTCTCCCCCGCCACGATCCTGGGCTGCGCGATCGTGCTGGCCGTCCGCGTCCCCGGGCACGGGCCGGTCACCGGCTACGGCGGGCTGGCCCGCGCCGACGCCCTGTCCGCGTGGATCCTGCTGGTCATCGGCGCGGTCGCGGTCCTCGCCTGCGCGGCCGGCCCCGCCTACCTGGCGGCGGAGAACGCCGCCGGGCACACCGACGCCCGCGGCGCGCGCCGCTACGGCATCCTGGTGCACGCGTTCCTGGCCGCGATGGCCGTCGCCGTCCTGGTGGCCAACCTCGGGGTGCTGTGGGTCGCCATCGAGGCCACCACCATCGTCACCGCCTTCCTCGTCGGCCACCGGCGGACCCGCGCCTCGGTCGAAGCCGCCTGGAAGTACGTCGTCATCTGCTCCGCCGGGATCGCCCTGGCCTTCCTGGGCACCATCCTGATCTACTACGCCGCCCGGCAGGCCGGCATCGCGGAAGCCTCCGCCCTGGACTGGCCGGTGCTCGTCGCGAGGGCGCACGAGCTGGATCCGGCCGTCACCCGGATGGGGATCGCCCTGGTCATCCTGGGGTTCGGCGCCAAGGCCGGGCTGGTGCCGCTGCACGCCTGGCTGCCCGACGCGCACAGCCAGGCCCCGGCGCCGGTGTCGGCGCTGATGTCCGGGGTGCTGCTGGCGGTGTCCTTCACCGCGATCCTGCGCTACAAGGTGATCGCGGACGTGGCGCTGGGCCCCGGGTTCGCCCGCACCCTGCTGGCCGGTGCCGCCGTGCTCACCCTCGCCCTGGCCGCCGCCCTGCTGCTCGGGCAACGTGACTACAAGCGCATGCTCGCCTACTCCAGCATGGAGCACATGAGCCTGATCGCGCTCGGCGCCGCCGCCGGCAGCCGGCTGGCGGCCTCCGCGGTGCTGCTGCACATCGCCGGCCACGGGCTGGCCAAGAGCGTCGCGTTCTGCTCCAGCGGGCACATCCTGCACCTGCGGCACACCACCCGCATCGGCCGGGTGCGCGGCCTGCTGGGCCAGGCGCCGGTCCTCGCCGCCGCGTTCGGCCTGGCTGTGCTGGCGCTGCTCGGCTTCCCGCCGTTCAGCCTGTTCGCCTCCGAGCTGGCCATCGCCCGCGCCGGTCTCACCGGGCCCGCGGGGCTGGGCTGGGCCACCGCCGCCGCGCTGGTGCTGGTGCTGGCCGCGTTCGCGGCGATGACCGCCCGCACCGCCCACATGCTGCTGGGGCCCGCCCCCGGCCGGGACGGCGACACCACCGCCGCTGTGCCGGCCGAGGGCGGCGGCGGTGGTGTCGCTGTGCCGGTACGGTTCGGTGCCGCGGTGTGGGCGCCACTGGCCGTCGGGCTGCTGGCCTGCGCCGCCCTGGGCGTCAGCGACGTCCCCCTGAGCAGCCTGCTGTCCACCGCCGCCGCGATCACCGGAGGGCCCTGACACCCATGTGCCCCGACCCGACCTCCCGCACCGACCAGCCTCGTCCCGGCCCACGCCACGCCGGCCGGGACGTGATCGACACCGGGGTCACCGAGCTGCCCCGGCGGGTCCGCGAGATGCTGGCCGACGGCCACCGTCTCGCCCTGGTCGCGGCCCACCACGACGGCGCCGACGCCCCGGGCGGCCCGGCCATCCGGGTGGTGTACCTGTTCGTCAAGGGCCCGCCCGACTCCCGCGTCGAACTGCACGTCCGCCTCGATCCGGACACCCCGGCGCTGCCGAGCCTCGCTCATCTGTCCTTCCCCGCCGGCCGGTTCGAGCGCGAGATGCGTGACCTGCACGGCATCGTCCCGCTGAACCATCCACTGCCCCGCCGGCTGGTGCGTCACCCGCACTGGCCCCGCGGCTGGTATCCGATGCGGCCCGACGCCAGCCCCCCGCCGCCGTTCGCCGAGCCCGAGGGCCCCTTCCCGTTCCTGACCGTCGAAGGCGACGGCGTCTACGAGATCCCGGTCGGGCCCGTCCACGCCGGTCTGATCGAACCCGGCCACTTCCGCTTCTCCGTCGTCGGCGAGACCATCCTCAAGCTCAAGGCCCGGCTGTGGTTCGTCCACAAGGGCATCGAGAAGCTCTTCGAACAGCGGGACGTGGCGCAGGGGCTGCCGCTGGCCGAGCGGATCAGCGGGGACACCGCTGTCGGCCACGCGCTGGCCTACTGCCTCGCCGTCGAGGAGGCCACCGCCACCACCGTCCCCGAACCGGCCCGGCGCGCCCGGGCGCTCCTGCTCGAGCTCGAACGGCTGCACAACCACGTCGCCGACCTCGGCGCGCTGTGCAACGACGTCGGTCACGGCATCCTCAACGCCCAGGCCCAGCGCGTCCGCGAACAGCTGCTGCGCCTCAACCAGGAGGTCACCGGGCACCGTCTGCTGCGCGGGGGCGTCATCCCCGGCGGCGCCGCCGTCCGTGCCCTGCCGGATCCGGCCCGCATCCGCGCGATCGGTGACGACATCCGCGACATCGTCGCCCTCGCCCTCGGCCACAGCACCGTACGTGACCGTTTCACCGGCGCCGCCCGCCTCGACAGCCGGGCCGCCCGCGACCTGGGCTGCCTGGGCTACGTCGCCCGGGCCAGCGGCGTACGGGTGGACGCCCGGCAGGCCCATCCGTTCCTCGACTACGGCGACGCCCTCACCGTCCCTGTGCACACCAGCGGTGACGTCCTGGCCCGTTTCCTCATCCGGGCGGAGGAGATCGACGTCTCCCTGGCCCTCGTCGAGAAGCTCGCCGAGGGCCTCACCCCCGGCGTCACGCGCGCCGAGCTCGGGCCCGCTTCCGGGCCTGGCCGGGACGACATCCCCGGCCGGGCTGGTCCGCTCCTGGAGCCCGGTTCGGAAGCGGACCCCGGCTCGGACCTGGGCCCCACCGGCCCGCTCTCTGGCCCCGGTTCAGGTGTGGGCCCCGGCCCGGACGTGGGCCCGGACGTGGGTATCGGTTCGGGGACAGGCCCCGCTTCGGGGGTGGGCATCGTCGAGGGCTGGCGCGGCACCATCACCACCCGCGTCGAGCTCGCCCCCGACCGCGCCCTGGCCCGGGTGAAGGTCGTCGACCCGTCCTTCTTCAACTGGCCCGCCCTGCCCATCGCCCTGGCGGACACCATCGTCCCCGACTTCCCCCTGACCAACAAAAGCTTCAACCTCTCCTACGCCGGCAACGACCTGTGACCCCGCGCCGCCGTCCGGAGGCCGCTCAAGCAGCCGCGCAACGGACGACGGCATTCAAGCGTTTCCGCAGGCCACGAGCCCCATCCGGAAAAACACCGACCAAGATTCCCCCGTATCCCGAAACGGGATACGGGAACAAAAATCGATCATGTTAATGAGGGCACAAGTGGCTGCCCCAGCAACCACTTACGTACTCGTTCCGGTGCGGGAGTGTGGCGGGGGGCGGATCCTTCGGCATACCCGCGATCGTCGGGGCGAGCGGTGAAGGCGTCGGCTCGGCTCGAGCGGCTGCGCGAAGGCAGCGGTGGTCAGCCGGCCGGGGCGGGGTGGCTACGGCCGGTCTGCATTCGCTGGCTGGGTGGCCAGGAGGTCGAGCAGGTCGACGGTGACCTCGTGCAGGCTCGGGCGGACGGTCAGCTCGGCGGCCAGCGGATGGGCCGTCGATGCCGTCACGGAAGGTAGCGACGGGACGAAGATCGTCGGGCAGCCGGCGTCGAGGCCGGCCCGGGCCCCGGCCTCGCTGTCCTCCAGGACCACGCAGCGGGCCGGGTCGGCCCCGAGCAGCCGCGTCGCTGTCAGGTACGGCTCCGGATGCGGCTTGCGCCGGCTCACCTCGTCCCCGGCGACCGTCACCGCGAACCGGTCGGCGCCAACCGCGGCCAGCACCGGATCCATCAGGACCCGGAACGACGACGACACCAGGGCGGCCGCGATCCCGGCGGCGGCCAGCGCGTCCAGCAGCGCCACGGCGCCGGGCATGGGGACGATCCGCTCGGACTCGCCGAAGAGCTCGGCGGTCCGTTCGATCAGGAAACGGGCGGCGGCGTGCGGGTCGGCGTCGGGCACCCCGAGCATCGACAGCATCAGCGGCAGGGCGGTGTCCACGCCGTGACCGATCATCGCGGCCTTGATCTCAGGGGTGAAGCGGGCGCCCAGGCTGGCCGCCAGCTCGTGCTCGGCCACCGTCCACAACGGCTCGGTGTCGACGAGCAGCCCGTCCATGTCGAACAGAACGGCGGCGACACCGCCGCGCCCCCGCGGCCCGCGCCCCTGCAGCCCACCGTCGCCTGCGGGGCCCACCGGCACCGTGTCGTCACCAGGGCCGTGAGCATCGAACAAGGCCGCGCCCGCGGGACGCACCGGCCGCTGGTTGTCACCGGGCCTGTGGGCACCAGGCAGGACCGCGTCCACGGGATGCACCAGGGCCTGCTCTCCTCGGGCGGGCCGGCTCCCTGACAACGGCCGGGTCTCTCCCAGCCAACCAGGCTCGGCGTCATCGACGCCAGAACACGTGACGCGGATCATCCTGACCCAGGCCGCCTCGCAGATCTCTACCGGACTCCCAGAACGACCGTTCATGGGAGTCCTTTCAGCGCAGGGTGGGAACAGCCCGGATCTGTGACAGGCCGGGACGGGAGAGGGAGTCTGTTGTCTGGCAGGCCCGGTCGGCGGCGGTAAGCAGACCGGTGAGCTCGGCCGCCATTGTCAGGGGAAGGAGTGGCGCTGCCGCGGTGGTGAAGGTGCGGAAGTACGGCATCTGCTCGCGGAAGGGGCCGCGTGCCTGCCAGAAGGTGTCCGGGTCGTCGGCGCGGGCCGCCCGGCGCAGCACCGACCCGAACGCGACGATCTTGTCTGCGGTGATGGCCAGCAGAGCCGGCATGTCGGCGGCGGCGAGCCGGTGGACACGGTCGAGCGTCTGTTCGCGGCTGGTATGTGGGTTGCGCATGGCGTGATGTTCGGTTTCCAGTACGCGGATGATCCGGAGGGTGTCCGCGCCGAGCAGGGACGTCACCAGCGGGTCGAGTTGGTCGGGTGGGGCCAGTTCGGGGCGTCGTGCAGGAGGACCGCGGCCAGCAGCGCGGGCGGGGCAGCCGGATGATGCCGGCCGAGTACGACCGTGACGCGGACCGCGTGGGCGAGTGCCGGGGCGCCGTCGATGCTGTGACCGGAGCACCAGCGCCGGGCAAGCTGTAGCGCGCTGGTAACGGTGGGATGGCGCGGTGGGAACAATATGGTCATGACCGGATCTCCCGAGCGGCCGGCCGATGATGCTCTGATCTGTGTGACCTGCCCGTCCCGGGTCCTGCCCCGCGGGCGGTTCGATGTCGCCGCAGGCCCCGACCCCCGCCGGCACACACTCGACCGGGCGGCCGGTTATCAGGTGGATCAGGCCAGCGGGGTTGCGGTCTGCGTGCATCCCCACAAGGTTGGTCTGCCCGCCGGGGCCTACGCCAGCGAGGGCGCCACGGTGCCGGCCGGCACCCCGGCTGCCGTCGAGACGGGGGACGGGTGGGACGACCCGGACCTTGTTGACCGTCTGCTCGACGCCGCCGGGCCGGATGTGGTGGACATGCGGCGGGCGCTCGTCGCTGAGACGCCCGCCGCGGCCCGGCAGAGATTCCCGCGGCTGCGGGCGGTGTTCCGGCGCCGGTCAGCCCGGTAGTGCCGGCTCCGGGACGTCGAAGGTGATGCGGTGGGCGCGGCCGCCGGGATTGATGCCGACGGAGGCGTACAGGCCGTTGAGGATCGTGTGCCGTCGGGCGGTTTCCTGTGCGCCGATCCAGTACCGGCGGTTGGGTTCACCCCAGCCGGCGGCCTGGTAGCACGCGTCGGTGTAGCAGCCCGGTTCGTAGTCGAACTGTTCCTGGTCGGTCATGTGGACCAGGTCGAGCGCGAGGCTGCGTTGCATGCGGGAGATGAGAGTGTGCTGGGCGAGGACGGCGTGGACCATCTCGTCCACCGGGGCCGCGACAGCAAGCTCGGCGGCGGCCTCGTTGCCGCCGGTGAGGGTGAAGACTGTTGTTTTCAGGGCCAGGGTGCGGATGGCTTCGTCGAACAGCGGCGGGCCGTCGAGCGTCAGGTCCCATTCGGTGATGATCGGGTAGCCCGTGAACGTCGCCCAGCACTCGGGATAGAGCAGGGCTGCTTCCTTCAGCCGCAGGAATTCGGGGTAGTTCCGGATCTGCCTGATGATCTCTGTGGTGCGGTGGCCGACATCCTCGGGAGCGGGCGCGGTGACGGTCATGACGGTCCCTTTCCGTGGATGGGTGGGTGCACGCGCCGGCCCGCGGCCCTGCCCATGGCTGACGGGGGTGGGCGTGGGACGGGCCGGCGCGCGTCGGACAGGCCCCCGCCCTGCTCACCAGGCACGGTCGGCGGGGGCCTGGTCTTCAGGTCCCCGGCCGGGACGGGTGGAACGGGAAGGCGACCGGGATCACTCGGCCATCCAGCCCGTGGCTTTCCGCGTGGTGGTCGGCGGCGGCCACGCTGGGGAACGGCATGCGGACTTCGACCGGCCGCTGATCCGGTCCGTAGACCACGACGGCGTACAGCACGTGTCCGCGGGAACACCGGGCCGAGGCCGGGTCTGGATCGTGCAGGTCCCGGTTCGTGGCACGACATTCCCGTTCGTGAATCGGCTGCGTGGCCGGCCGGTTATCGTGCCGACACGAGTACGACACAACGTGCCGGCGGGGTAACAACAGGACGTGACAGATCGCCACGCCGTACGGAGTTACGGGGTAGCAGGCGGCTGTTACCCCCGCTGGATGCCGGGAGGCGCGCCGATGGGTGAAGGCGGAGCGAAGCGGGAGCTGGCCAGCCGCATCCGGGAACTACGACTGGCCGCCAGCCTTTCCCAGAAGCAGCTCGCTGACCGGGTGGGCTTCGAGCGCGGCTACGTCTGCCAGGCCGAATCGGCGCGGGGAGTGCCGTCGGAAAATCTCGTCTACGCCCTCGACCGGGCATTGGACGCAGCCGGGGAACTGCGTACCCTGCGTGAACAGGCCCGGCGAGAGCAGCAGGCACGCCGCTACGGCCTGCCCAACCCGCGGGAGGTGACGGACACGGACCGGCGAGAGTTCGTCCAGTCAGGGGCGCTGGCCGCGGCCGCGGGTATGGCGGCCGACGTGTCACGGCTGATCGCCTCGGTGGATCCCGACCCGCTGACCATGGAAGAGATGGAAGCCGACGTCGACCGCATCGCGGCCACATACATGACCACACCTCACCAGGTCCTGACACCACGGGTGCTGGACGGGTGGCGTGAGGCGGAAAAAGCGCTGGCCGGACGGGTCAGCCTGGCCTTTCCGTAAGCGGGTGACGGTACTCGCGGGCCAGTACAGCTACTACCTGGCCCGGTTGGCGTTCAACACCGGCGACGACATCGCGGCCCGCCGGTTCGCGGTGCTGTCCTCCCAGTACGCCGACGACGTCGGCGATTCGCTGCTGACCGGAGCAGCGGCGGGACTGCGCTCGTCGATCGCCTACTACGGCGGCCGGTTCCACCTGGCCGCCGACCTGGCCGCGCAGGCACGGCCGTCCGCGCACCCGTACCTGCGGGCCCGGCTGGCCGCCTATGAAGCCCGCGCCCGAGCCACGGCCGGCGACGTCGGCGGCGCCCAGACCGCACTCACAGCGATGGCCAACAGCCTGTTCGACTCGGCGCCGATGTTCGGTGAACCCCCGTTCGACGCCGAAGCCGTCGCCGGGTTCACCGCGGTCGTCGCCGGACGGCTCGGCGACGGGGAACGCGCCGAGACGCACGCCCGGCAGTCCATCGCCATCCTGGACGCCCGCGGCGGCGGCTACCCGGAGGACTACGGCAACACTCTCGCAGCGCTGTCCGTCGCGCTGCTGGCACGTCCGCGTCCGGAGCCGGAGGAAGCCGCGGCGGTCGCGATGCGCGCGCTGGACGTCGTTGCCGCGTTCCCGACCCGTACGGTCGTGCAGCGGGCCCGGGACCTCTCCGGCCTGTTCGCCGACCACCGCGAGCTGTGCCCCCGGTGGCGGACTTCCGGGAACGGCTCGCGGCCGAGGCGCCGCGGCTGATGCTGACCGCTGGCGCATGACCCTGCACTTCGGTCAGCCGACGACCGTCACCATCCCCACAGTCATCACCGACCGGCTGATCCTGCGCTGCTGGCAACCGGAAGACGTCGGCCCGTACACCGCGATGGCGGCACATCCGGACATGTCCCGCTACACCGGCAGCCCCCGCGACCGGGAAGCCGTCTGGGACATGGAAGCGGCCCTGACCGGCCACTGGCATCTGTGCGGGTTCGGCATGTGGGCCGCGGAAGACCGGTCGAGCGGCGAGTTCGTCGGCCGTGCCGGGCTGTACCGGCCGGAGGGCTGGCCCGGCATCGAAGCCGCCTGGACGATCCGCCGGGACCGGTGGGGGCAGGGGCTGGCGACCGAAGCCGTCTCCCTGATCCACCCGGACAACGCCGCGTCGATCCGGGTTGCCGCCAAGCTCGGCCTGACCGACGCACACCGCACCTTCCGCGGCGACGCCGTCTACGTCGCTGCCCGGCGTACGTGGACGTCCCGCATCGGGTAGGTAAGGCCCAGCACGGCCGGGATCAGGTGGCGAAGTACTTGGCTTCGGGGTGGTGGGCGATGATGGCTGAGGTGGACTGTTCCGGGACGAGCTGGAACTCCTCGGAGAGCTCCACACCGACCCGGCCCGGCGTCAGCAGCTCGAACACCCCGACCTGCTGCTCAAGGTCGGGGCAGGCGGGGTAGCCGAAGGAGTAGCGGGAGCCGCGGTAGCCCTGGCGGAAAACCGCGGCCAGTTCGTCGGCGTCGGCGGCGCCGGTGGGGGTGCCGTCCGGCAGGAGCAGTTCGGCGCGGATCCGCTTGTGCCAGTATTCGGTGAGCGCCTCGGTGAGCTGCACGGACAGCCCGTGTAGCTCCAGGTACTCCCGGTAGGAGTTGGCGGCGAACAGCTCGGCGGTGACCTCGCTGATCCGCCGGCCCATCGTGACGATCATGAACGGTACGACGTCGACCTGGCCGGACTCCTCCGACCGGTAGAAGTCGGCCAGGCACAGCCGGCGGTCCCGGCGCTGGCGCGGGAAGGTGAACCGGGCCCGCTCCGCGCCGTCCCCGGACAGGACGATCAGATCCTCACCCTTGCTCACGCAGGGGAAGTAGCCGTAGACGACGGCCGCCTCCAGCATCCGCTCGGAGGCGATGCGGTCGAGCCACATCCGCAGCCGCGGCCGCCCCTCGGTCTCCACCAGCTCCTCGTAGGAGGGCCCCTCGCCGCCGCGGGCGCCGCGCAGCCCCCACTGGCCGAGGAAGGTCGCCCGTTCGTCCAGGTAGGACGCGTAGTCGGCCAGCGGGATGCCCTTGACGATCCGGTCCCCCCAGAACGGCGGGGTGGGCACCGGGTTGCCGGTGGCCACGTCCGAGCGCGGCGGCGTCTCGGCGGGGGGCTGCCCGGCGCGCTCCTCGACCCGGGCGGCGGCCCGCACGGCCTTGATCCGCTCGGTGCGCTCCCGGCGGGCGCGGCGCTGCGCGGTGCGCGGGTCGTCGGCCAGCGGCGGGGCCTGCCCGCGCTTGGCGGCCATGACCGCGTCCATGAGCGCGAGCCCTTCGAAGGCGTCCCGGGCGTAGCGGACGTCGCCCTGGTAGAGCTCGGCGAGGTCCCCCTCGACGTAGGCGCGGGTGAGCGCGGCGCCGCCGAGCAGCACCGGCCAGGTGGCGGCCACCCCGCGGGTGTTCATCTCCGCGAGGTTCTCCTTCATGACCACGGTCGACTTGACCAGCAGCCCCGACATGCCGATCGCGTCGGCGTCGTGCTCCGTCGCCGCGGCCAGGATCGTGCCGATCGGCTGTTTGATCCCGAGGTTGACGACGGTGTAGCCGTTGTTGGACAGGATGATGTCGACGAGGTTCTTGCCGATGTCGTGGACGTCGCCCTTGACCGTGGCGAGCACCAGGGTGCCCTTGCCGCGGCTGTCGGTGCGCTCCATGTGCGGTTCGAGGTAGGCGACGGCGGCCTTCATGACCTCGGCGGACTGCAGCACGAACGGCAGCTGCATCTGCCCGGAGCCGAACAGGTCACCGACGACCTTCATGCCGTCCAGCAGGGTGTCGTTGATGATCGCCAGCGGGTCGCGGGAGCGCATCGCCTCGTCGAGGTCGGCCTCCAGGCCGGTGCGTTCCCCGTCGACGATCCGCCGCTTGAGGCGTTCGTCCAGCGGCAGGGCGGCCAGTTGCTGCGCCCGGGTCGGCCCGCCGGCGCTGCCGTCCACACCCTCGAACAGCTCCAGGAAGCGGGTCAGCGGGTCGTAGCCGTCGCGGCGGCGGTCGTGGACGAGGTCGAGGGCGACCTCGCGCTGCTCGTCCGGGATACGCGCGGTCGGCAGAATCTTCGACGCGTGGACGATGGCCGCGTCCAGCCCGGCGGCGACGCACTCGGCCAGGAACACCGAGTTGAGCACCACCCGGGCCGCGGGCTTGAGCCCGAAGGAGATGTTGGACAGCCCGAGGATGGTCTGGACGTCGGGACGCCGGCGTTTGATCTCGCGGATGGCCTCGATGGTGGCCACCCCGTCGCCGCGGGACTCCTCCTGGCCGGTGCCGAGGGTGAAGGTGAGCGTGTCGACGAAGATGTCGGCCGTGCGCATCCCCCACCGGTCGACGAGATAGTCGATCGTCCGTTCGGCGATCTGTACCTTGCGCTCGACGGTGCGGGCCTGGCCCTCCTCGTCGATGCACATCACCACGACGGCGGCGCCGTGCTCGACGATGGCCGGCATCACCCGGGCGATCCGGGAGTCCGGCCCGTCGCCGTCCTCGAAGTTGACCGAGTTGACCACCGAGCGTCCGCCGAGGCACTCCAGGCCGGCCTCGATGACCGGCGGTTCGGTGGAGTCGAGCATGACCGGCAGCGTGGAGGCGGTCGCGTAGCGGCTGGCGACCTCGCGCATGTCGACGGTGCCGTCCCGGCCGACGTAGTCCACACACACGTCGATCATGTGGGCGCCCTCGCGGGTGGCGGTACGGGCGATCTCGACGACGTCGTCCCAGCGGCTGTCGATCAGCGCGTCGCGGAACGCCCTGGACCCGTTGGTGTTGGTGCGTTCCCCGACCATCAGGACCGAGGTGTCCTGCCGGAACGGCACGGACTGGTAGAGCGAGGCCGCGGCGGCCGGCGGCTCGGCTTCGGCGATGGCCCCGGCCGCCGCCGAGGAGCCCGTCCGGGCGGCGGCCGGGCGGCGGGTGGGCACGCCCCGGCCGGCGACCCGCTCCACGACCTGGCGCAGATGCTCGGGGGTGGTGCCGCAGCAGCCGCCGACGAGCACCGCGCCGTAGTCGCGGGTGAAGGCGTCCTGGGCGTCGGCGAGCTCCGCCGGGGTCAGCGGATAGGTGGCGCCGTCCCTGCCCAGCTCGGGCAGGCCGGCGTTCGGCATGACCGACAGTCCGACCCGGGCCTGCTGGGACAGGTAGCGCAGGTGCTCGCTCATCTCGGCCGGGCCGGTGGCGCAGTTCAGGCCGATCAGGTCGATACCGAGCGGCTCCAGCGCCGTGAGCGCCGCGCCGGTCTCCGAGCCGAGCAGCATCGTGCCGGTCAGCTCCACGGTGACCTGCGCGATCAGGGCCACCCGCCGGCCGGCCTCGGCCATCGCGCGGCGTGCCCCGATGATCGCCGCCTTGGCCTGCAGGAGGTCCTGGGCGGTCTCGATCAGGATGGCGTCGACGCC
>NZ_JWIO01000021.1:24130-35372 GCF_001017755.1 Protofrankia coriariae | reverse complement strand
CCCTGCCGCTGGTAGGCGTCCCGCAGCGGCCGGTAGGTGATGTGGCCGAGGCTGGGTAGCTTGGTGCCGGGGCCCACCGAACCGAGGACGAAGCGGGGCTGGCCGGGTCGGCTCCAGAAGTCGGCAGCCTCACGGGCTATCCGGGCGCCCGCTTCGGCCAGTTCCCCGATACGGTCGGCGATGCCGTACTCTCCAAGATTGGCGAGGTTAGCCCCGAACGTGTTTGTCTCGACTGCGTCACACCCGACAGCGAAGTAGGCGTCGTGGACAGCTCGTACCACGTCTGGACGCGTCACGTTCAGGATCTCGTTACAGCCTTCGTGCCCGTCGAAGTCGTCGAGTGTCAGGCTGGCGGCCTGCAGCATCGTTCCCATGGCGCCGTCGGCCACCACGACGCGCTCGGCCAGGACGGACAGCAGATCTCCTCGCACGTCCGAAGCGTACCGGTAGCATCACCGCCGCCCACGGTCGCAGCTTGTGCTCGCCACTGGGTTCGCCCTGCTTACGGGCCTTCCGGCCGGCAATATTTTCGTCAACTGGACGGTGGAGCGGGACGGGCCGGGGCGGTCTCGCGGCATTTCTCCGACAGTGGGTCACAAGGATCCGCCGGCACGCACGAACGTAGGACGTACCGTTGCACTGTCACAGGGGCAGTGAACCGCCAGGGGGCGGCAGGAGGTGGCAGGTGATCGAGTTCTCCGATGTCGGTCAGCTACGGTCGCCGATCGTAGTGGCTGCCTTCGAAGGCTGGAACGATGCCGCGGACGCGTCGTCCGCGGCCGTCGAGCATCTGGAGTCGACGTTCGACGCGAGAGTCGTCGGCGCCATCGATCCGGACGACTACTACGACTTCCAGGTGAACCGGCCGACGGTGAGCGGGACAGGCGATGCCCGTAAGATCGCCTGGCCGACGACCCGGCTGTCGGTGGCGAGTCCGACCAGCGGCGACAGCGACCTGATCCTCATCCGTGGTCTTGAGCCGAACATGCGCTGGCGCAGCTTCACCGACGAGCTGATCGAGGCCGTGCACGCCCTGGGCGGCGAGACGGTGGTCAGTCTCGGCGCGCTGCTCGCGGACTCGCCGCACACCCGCCCGGTGCCGATCAACGGCACCGCCGGGGACGCCGGCACCGCCGCCCGTTTCCGGCTGGACGCGTCGAAGTACGAGGGTCCGACCGGCATCGTCGGGGTTTTCGCGGACGCGTGTACCCGCGCCGGGCTGGCGTCGGTGTCCTTCTGGGCCGCGGTCCCTCACTATGTGGCGAACCCACCCTGCCCGAAGGCGACGCTGGCGCTGCTGCGCCGGGTCGAGGACCTGCTCGACATCGAGATCCCCCTCGATGACCTGCCCGAGCGGGCCCGGGCCTGGGAACGCCAGGTGGACGAGCTTGCCGCCGGTGACACCGAGGTCGCCGAGTACGTCCGTGCGCTCGAGTCGAGGGAGCCGGAGACCGAGTTGCCGGAGGCCAGTGGGGACGCGATCGCCCGCGAATTTGAACGGTACCTGCGCCGTCGCGGGCGGTAGTCACCCAATCCCTGATCTGATCTTCGAACACCCTGCTCGAATGTGATATACGACACAGGGCCTCCCCGTCGCCCGTCATGGCACTCCACCGCCCGACGGCCGCCGTTGCTCGGCGGCTACTCCTCGACGACCTCGGCGTCGATGATGTCCTCGTCGTCACGGTAACGCGAGGAGCCACCGGCCGCCTTCGCCGCCCGGGCGAAAAAGCTCGTATCCGCAAAGCTCGTAGCAGCGTTTGTATCGGTGCTCGCGGCAGTGACTTTCTGCTCCGAGTCTATCACCGTCTGCGCGGATGTGGCCGCGTCCGGACGGTACGCCGTGGTCCGTTCACGCTCCTCGACGCCCGCGGGATCGCTTGCGCCCGCAGCGGCGGACGCGGCCCCGGCCCGGGCCAGCTCCGTGACCGCCCGGTCGATCTCCTCGTTGTTGACCAGGCTGCGCAGCCGCAGCAGCGCGCCGAGCACCTCGCCCTGCTGGTGGCGCAACGTCTCCAGGTTGCCGGACAGCCGCGCGATCTGCGTCTCGACGTCGGCGTGCCGCTGCCGGGCCTGAAGCCGGGACTGCTCGACCGCGTCGAAGAGCAGCTTGTCCGCCTGCTCACGCGCCCTGCGCACGATGGGATGGTTGGCGGCGGAGTCCTCGACGACCTCCTGAAGGGCCCGTTCCGCGATGCCGCGGGCACCCGCGACGATCTCGTCGGCCTCCTGCTGCGCGATGGCCAGCATGATGCCGATCCGTCCACCCGCCTGCGCCGCGGACCTGTCGGGCAGTTGGGACTCGGCGTCCCGACGGAGGCGTTCGCTCTCCAGCGCCGCCTCGGCCGCGGCCGCCCGGGCCGTCACCTGGCCCGCGTACCGCCACAGCGTGTCCAGGTACTCCTCGACCTGCTGGGGGTCGTAGCCCCGCGCCACCTCGTCGAATGTCGGCCGTTCGCCGAATGCCGGTCGTTCGCCGTAGGTTCCAGCGTCTGCCCGCTGGTAGTGGGCGCCCATCAACGTGAACATCCTCCAGGCACGACAGGGTCAAGGTACAAACCGGTCAAGGTACAACCGGGTCAAGGTCCACCCCGAGTAGCGAGTCGATGATGGCACGCGCCAGTCCGGGAGCCTCAGGGTCCTGCCCGCCCACGGTCAGCGCCGTGGCCGCCCAACGGTCGACCGCGGCGAGCGCACCCGGAGCGTCAAGATCGTCTGCGAGGTGCCGGCGGACGTCGTCGAGCAGTGGCCGGGCGTCGGGGGCACTCGCACCGGCGGTTGCCGCCTGCCAGCGGGCCAGCCGGTCACGGGCGGTGTCGATCGCGCCCGGCGTCCACTCCCACCCCACGGTGTGCCGGTGGTCGAGCAGGGCAAGCCGGATCGCCGCCGGCTGGACACCGCCGCGCAGCAGCCGGGAGACGAACTCCAGGTTCCCCCGCGACTTCGACATCTTGTGCCCACCGAGCGAAACCATGGCGGTGTGCACATAGGTGCGGGCGAACGGCCACACCCCACTGGCCACCTCGGCGTGGGCGACGCCGCACTCGTGGTGGGGAAACACCAGGTCGGTGCCGCCGCCCTGAATGTCGATGCTGTCCCCGAGATGCGCCAGGGCGATAGCGGCACATTCGATGTGCCAGCCCGGCCGGCCCGGCCCGAACGGGGAAGGCCATGAGGGTTCCCCGGCGCGTTCCGCCCGCCACAGCAGCGGATCGAGCGGATCCTCCTTGCCCACGCGCCGCGGATCACCACCGTTGCCCGCGGCCCGGGTGACCATTTCGGCATGGCTGAGGTGGGAGACCTCGCCGAAGCGGGGAGCCGCGCCGATCGGGAAATAGATGTCCTGTTCTACCGGATAGGCCGCGCCACGGTCGCGCAACTGCTCGATCAGTTCGATGACGAGGGGAATCGACTCGACCGCCCCGGCGTACACCGCGGGCGGAAGGATACGCAGCGCGGTCATGTCGGCGCGGAACAGCTCGGTCTGACTGCGGGCAATCTCCCGCCAGTCCAGGCTGTCCCGCCGGGCCCGCTCGAACAGCGGGTCGTCGACGTCGGTGACGTTCTGGACGTAGACGACGTCATGCCCGGCATCCAGCAGAACCCGGTACGCCAAGTCGTAGGTGAGATAGGTGAATGCATGCCCAAGATGCGTGGCATCATACGGGGTGATCCCGCAGACGTACATTCGGACTGTCTGCCCCGCGGCGAGTGGGCGCACGGCGCGGGTGGCCGTGTCGGAAACCCGGAGGGGTAATCCCCGGCCAGGCAGCCGGGAGCGGGAGGGAGCCGGCCAGGATTGCATACAGTCAGCGTAGCCGGACGCGCGGAACGCGCAGTCGCTTCGTGGGATCCGTGGGTCCGCGCTGGCCGGCCGGTTGGTCAGTTGGTCAGAAGGGCGGCCAGGGGATTGCCGGCCAGTCACCAGACGGCATCGGAAAACGGCGTTCGGTCAGCAGACGGCCCACTCGGGCCCGCAATCCGTTGATTTCCGCGTTGCTGAGAAGGTCCGCGAGCTCCGCCGCAAGCGGGCCGCCGAGAGCCTCCCGCAGGCAGCTGAGCAGTTCGACCTCGTCCGTGCGCAGGCGCTGTCCCCGCCACGTCCACAGCACTGTCCGCAGTTTGTTCTCGACGTGAAAGGTCACCCCGTGGTCGACGCCGTAGACGCGGCCGGACGGGGCGGGCAGCAGATGCCCTCCCTTACGGTCGGCATTGTTGATCACAGCGTCGAACAGGGCGATCGTCCGTAGCCGGGGATCATCGGAACGGGTGAGAGCGATCAGGTCGACGGTCTCGTCGACGTCGATCCACAGCTGGACCATGCCCGTCCCGAACGGGCCGCCCCGCAGCACCGTGGGCGGCACGATCCCCGTCCCGGTCTCCTCGGAGACCAGGTAGGCCGCGCGTTCACGGCCGGCCAGCGTCCCGTCGGGGAAGTCCCACAGCGCGCGTTCGCCGCGCACCGGCTTGTAGATACACCGGCCGTCGACCCCGTCCAGGCTGATCTCGCAGTACAGGGTGGTGTTGCTGGCCTCGAGCAGGCGTCCGGTGACGGTGATCTCGCCGTCCCGCAGCAGTGTGAGGGCATCGGACGCGTCGAGGCCCCCGGTGTCGGCCAGATCGGGTGCTGGCCCCGGCCGTCCAGGCGGGGTGACGTTGGAAGCGGGCTCGCTCACGCCACCCAGTCTGGACGGCCGGGCACGCGCCCGTCCCACCGTGTGGCCCACCCTGCTTATGGTTCGGCCTACGCCCCGCCGCCTACGACCGCGTCGCCCTTGTCGGCGGGGAACATCCACGGCGCTGGCAGCAGGTCGGCGACGGAACCACCCCGGTCGTTCACCCGGATCACGAACGGCCGCCGTTCGGTGTAGCGGATGATGGTCAGCGAGCAGGGGTCGATCAGTATCCGCTGGAACAGGTCGAGGTGGATGCCCATGGCGTCCGCGACGATCGCCTTGATGACGTCGCCGTGGGAGCAGGCCAGCCAGACCGCCGCCGGCCCCAGCCGGGCGTTCCAGTCCCGCACCGCGGTGACGGCCCGGTGCTGGGTGTCACGCAGCGCCTCGCCGCCGGGGCCGGGGAAGACCACCGCGCTGGGATGGTCCTGGACGGTCCGCCACAGCGGGTCGGCGGTCAGCACCTTCGTCTCCTGGCCGGTCCAGTCGCCGTAGTGGCACTCCCCCAGCCGGTCGTCGAGCGTGACGGCGTCCCACTCCCGCGTGCCCGAGCCCCCCTCGGCGTTGGTGCCGGTGCCAGGCCCGGCCCGGCTGGCGTCACCGTCCTGACCGTCCTGGGTGCCTTCGCCCTGGTCCGCGGCGGCCGCCCGCTGCCGCGCGACGATCGCCTCGGCGGTCTCCCGGCAGCGTTGCAGCGGGCTGGAGACGACGGCGGTGAGCGGGACGGACGCCAGCCGCCCGGCCAGCGCGCCGGCCTGCGCCCGGCCTCTGTCGTCGAGGCCGACACCCGGCGTCCAGCCGAGCAGGATGGAGCCGGTCACCGCGGTCAGCCCGTGGCGTACGAGCAGAACGGTGGTCACCGCGGCTGCCCGACGGTGCCCCGCACGACGATCCCTACCGCGATCTTTGCCGCGGCCTGCATGACGATCTGCACGATGCCCACCCGCGAGACGCTGTGTTGCCGGGACGAGTTCCCGGGACCTGCCCCCCGGGACCTGGTTCCCGGGATGATCGCCGTCATGGCGTGGCCGCGACCACTCCGGAAGCGACCAGAAGGAGTACCAGGCTACCCAGCGCCACCCGGTATGCGACGAACACCATCGTGCTGTGCCGAACTAGGAACTTCAACAGACCGGCTATGGAGGCGTACCCGACGGCGAAGGCGAGGATGGTCGCGATCACCGTGGCCCCGATGCCGGCGCCGCCGTCCTCGCCGATCTTGCGGAGCTCCAGCAGGCCGGAGAGCACCACGGCGGGGATCGACAGCAGGAAGGAGTAGCGCGCGGCCGCCTCCCGGGTGAGCCCGACCAGCAGCCCGGCGGTCATCGTCGACCCCGATCGGGACACCCCCGGGATGAGCGCGCACGCCTGGGCGCACCCGATGATGGCCGCATCCCGCGGCCCGATGTCGTCGACGTCGCGTTTGAGCGTGGCCTTCCGCTCGGCGTACAGCAGCGCCAGGCCCAGCAGGATCAGCGCCGCGCCGATCACCCACAGGTTGCGGGCACCCGTTTCGATCTGGTGCTGGAAGGCGAAGCCCACCAGCCCGATCGGGATCGTGCCCAGCCCGATGTACCAGCCGAGGCGGGAGTCGAGCGTACGGCGGATCTCCGGGTCCCGCAGGCCCCGCGCCCACGCCAGCGCGATCCGGCTCAGATCCCCGCGGAAGTAGATCAGGACCGCGGCCATGGTCCCGAGCTGGGTGACCGCGGTGAACGCCGCGCCGGGATCCTCCCAGTCGAAGAACGCCGGGACGATCCGCAGGTGAGCCGTACTGGAGATCGGCAGGAACTCCGTCAGCCCCTGCACGGTGCCCAGCACGACTGCTTCCAGGGCGTTCACTCCCGGTCTCCTCTGTGTGTGGCTCTGGTATACGGCACTACATGATCAACACTGGGCATGGTTGCCGTCACCGCGATCGGCACGACAGGGCCGGTGTCGATGATCGGAATACGAGCCGCCACCGCGAGACCTGCTCAGGGTAGCTGTCCCGACGCCACACGCCCGGCTGCCCGGATCTGTCGTGGCGGAGCCCGACGGGTCGCATCGACCTTAGCGGCACCTGCCCGCGGGCCTTCGTCCGAGGTTCCCCCGGGGGCAGGGGCCGTCGTTCCGCTGATCGTCCGTGGGTCCCCCGTCGCTCCCGCATCGGTCATCCGTCGGCCGCCACGCCGACGCCGGCACGGCCGGCAGGGACACCGGGACGGCCGGCGGGAAGAAAAGGATGGGAAGCGGGAAAGACGGGAAGGACGGGAACGAAGACGGCCAGGCAGGAGACAGGACAGGCAGGAAACATCCAGCATCGGACGTCACTGTCAGTAACTACTGGTGGCACGTCGGGATTCGGCGCGCAACGGCCGGTCCGTCGGCCGCTCTAGACTGCCGGCATGCCGGCCGAGACCATCTCCACCGACGCGCTACCCAGCCTGGCCAGCGACGGGGTACCAGCGGACGGCCCGGCGAACGGCACGGCCGTCGACCCGGCTGTGCTGTTCACGGCCTTCTGCGCTGCCGGGCTGTGGCCGGGTCTCGGCCGGACGACCGCGGCCCGCCTGCCCGACGCCGGGATCCGCACCCCGTCCGACGTGGACGCGACCCGGCTGGCGACCGTCCCCGGCGTCCCTCCCGCACGGGCCCGGCGGCTGGTGGAGTCCTTCTCCGCCGCCGGGGGCGCCTATGCCGCGGCCGAGCTGCTGATCCTGGCCGATCTGCCGGTCCGTCTGGTCCACCGGCTGGTCGACGAACTCGGGCCGGGGGTGGCCGACGCCCTGCGCGCCGATCCGTGGGCGTTGCTCGCCGCGGGCGAGGCGGAGCTCACCCAGGCCGACCGGCTGGCCCGGGCCATGGGTGCGCGCCGCGACGACGACCGCCGTGGCCCCGCGGTGGTCACGTACCTGCTGCGCCGGGCCGCGTCCCGCGTCGGGGACACGGCAGCGGAGGTGGGCCCGCTGCTGCAGGCCGCCGCCCGCGACGGGGTCGGGGACCCGGTGGCGGCGCTGGGCAGCGCCGTCGAGGACGGTCAGGTGGTCATCACCGGTGAGCTGGCCGCGCTCGAGCGGTACGCCACGGCGGAACAGACCCTGGCCGAGGGGGTCGCGCGGCTGCTGGCCCTCGCCGAGCCGCTGCGCCCCGGATCCGTCCGCCCCCGGCCGGCCACAGCGACCACAGCGACCCCAACGGGCGCGACACCGGCGCGTCGACCGGCCGCCGCCGACGATGACGATCTTCCTGGCATGTTCGACGCCCTGGACGACATCGACGGTCTCGATCTCGATGACGGCGAGGAGCCGGGCGGTCCCGCGGACGCCGCTGCCGGGGCGGCTTCCCCGGCAGCGGACGCGGACGGGCCCGAGGGGGCGGACGAGAACGATGAGGACGACGAGAACCTTGCCGCGGTCCTGGCCGGCCTGGACGAGACCCAGCTGCACGCCGCCCGCACCGCCCTCGACGCGGGCGTGAGCCTGCTCACCGGCGGGCCGGGGACGGGCAAGAGCCGGACGGTCGCCGCGGTCGTGCGGCTCGCCCGCGCCGCCGGCGCGCAGGTGGCCCTGGCGGCCCCGACCGGCCGGGCCGCCAAACGGCTGGAGGAGCTGTGCGAGTGGCCGGCGAGCACGCTGCACCGGCTGCTGCAGGCGCAGGGCACCTCCGGGACCTTCGCGCGCGACGCCGACAACCCGGTCGAGGCGGACCTCGTCGTGGTCGACGAGGTGTCCATGCTCGACGCCGAGCTCGCCGCGGCCCTCGTCGACGCCTGCGCGGACGGCACCCATCTGCTGCTCGTCGGGGACCCCGCGCAGCTGCCCAGCATCGGCCCGGGCCGGGTGCTGGCGGACCTGCTGGCGGCCGGGGTGGTGCCCGTGACCGAGCTGCGGCGCCTCTACCGGCAGTCCGAGGGCGGGGGGATCGCGACGCTGGCGACGGCCGTGCGCGCCGGTGAGCTGCCCCCGCCCCCGTCCGGACCGGACCGCGAGGTGGTGGTGGTGCCCACCCGCAGCACGGGCGAGGCGGCACACCGGGTCGTCCAACTGGTCACCGACTCCATCCCGCGGGCGCTGGGCATCCCGGTCGCGGACATCCAGGTGGTGACCCCCGTCCACGGCGGCCCCGCGGGGACGCAGGCGCTCAACGCCGCGCTCAAGCAGGCGCTCAACCCCGGTACCCGGGCGGGCGGCGGGTTCGACGTCGGGGACCGGGTGGTGGCCACCGCGAACCATCTCGACGACGGGTTCGCCAACGGCGAGATCGGCGTGGTGACCGCGGTCGGTGACAAGGGCGCGCTCACGGTGGCGTTTCCCGGCGGGGCGGTGGAGGTCCCGGGCGGGATCGTCGGGGACCTGCGGCACGGCTGGGCGGTCACGGTCCATCGGGCCCAGGGCAGCGAGTGGCCGGCGGTGGTGGCCGTGTTCCCGCCGGAGGCGGGCCGGATGCTGACCCGTCCGCTGATCTACACCGCGTTGACCCGGGCACGGCGGCATCTGTCGGTGGTGTCCGTCAACGGCCCGGCGCTGCGGGCCGCGGTGCACCGCTCCGGCGGCCGGCAGCGCGCCACCCTGCTGCCGGCCCTGCTCGCCCAGGAGATCCAGCCTGAGGCGGCCGACGAGGAGGGACGGCAGGCCGAAGCATGAGCCCATCCGAACTTTCCCCCGCCCCCGTGCGGGCCGCGGCCGATCAACCGGCCGACACCGACGATCGGCAGGCCGGCACTGTGAGTACCGTCTCGCTGGTGAGAGCCGACTTTTCCGGGGGCCCGGTGGCGGATCCGCCCGCGCCGGTGCCCCTCGCGCCGACAGCGGTGTCGGTCATGNCGTTTCCGTCACCGCCGCCGTCACCGCCGCCGGCGGCGGTGACGGCGGCGGTGACGGAAACGGCGGTGGCGTCGAGCACGGCACCGGCGGTGGTACCGGCGGCAGAGGCGGTGGTGGCGTCCCCTCCGGAGGCGACGTGCGTCCCGCCGGCGGCCGGTCCCGGCGAGGCCGAGCGGCCGTCGACCGCACGCGACTGGGCGGCGCACGGGGAGCGCTGGCTGCGCCGGCTGCTGGTCGTCGGCACCATCGCCGCGATCGTGATCGGGGTCATCGCCCGCTTCGCGACCCCGAGCCATCTGTGGCTGGACGAGTCGCTGACGGTGGAGATCGCCCGCAGGCCGGTCGGCGGACTGCTCGACGCGCTGCGGCGGGACGGCTCACCGCCGCTGTACTACCTGTCGCTGCACGTGTGGATCTCGATGTTCGGGACGGGCGACGTCGCCGTCCGCGCGCTGTCGGGCATCCTGTCGCTGATCACCCTGCCGGTCGCCTGGATCGCCGGCCGCCGGGTCGGTCGGGCGGCGGCGATGTTCGGCAGCGGTGACGCCGACACCCCGCGCCGCACGGGCCTTGCCGCCCTGCTGCTGTTCGCCTGTTCGCCCTACGCGATCCGCTACGGCAGCGAGACCAGGATGTACTCGCTGGTCGTCCTGCTGGTCCTGCTGTTCGGGCTGGCCCTGGTGCGGGCGTTGGAGCGGCCGACCCGCCGCCGGCTGGTGGTGCTCACCGTGGCCACCTCGGCGCTGGTCTACACCCACTACTGGACGTTCCTGCTGCTCACCACGGTCGCGGTCTTCCTCGCGGTGCAGGCGCTGCGCCGGGTGAGCTACCGCCGTCCCGCGCTGTCGGCCCTGGCGGCGATGCTCGCCTCGGCGGTGCTGTTCGCGCCGTGGATGCCGTCCTTCCTGTTCCAGATGCTGCACACGGGCACGCCGTGGGCGGCCCGGGTGCAGGCGCAGGTGCTGCTGGACACGGTGTTCGACTGGGCCGGCCCGACCTCGACCGGCGCGCTGCTCGGGGTGGTCCTGCTCGGCGCGGCCCTGCTCGGCCTGACCGGGCGCCCGCAGGACGACGGGCTGCACATCGTCCCGACCGGGCGGGTGCCCGGCCGCTACCTGGTCGCGGTGTGGCTCATCCCGCTCGTCCTCGCCTACCTGGTCAACACCACCGGCGGCAGTGCGTACACGGAGCGTTACACCGGGATCTCGCTGCCGGCCTTCCTGCTGCTCGCCGCGCTCGGCATCGGCCTGCTGCCCGGCCGGGCGCGGGCCACGCTCCTGGTCGTCGTCTGCGTGACCGGGCTGTTCGGCGGCTGGCACATGGCCCGGCAGGAACGCACCCAGGCCGGGGAGATCGCGAGCCGGATCGCGGCGCTGGCCCGGCCGGGTGACGTGGTCGCCTACTGCCCCGACCAGCTGGGCCCGGCGGTGTACCGGGCCATCGAGCGCCGTGGCGACCTCGACGTCCGGCAGATCGTCTACGCCGACACCAGCGGGCCGGCGCTGGTCGACTGGGTCGACTACGCGGAACGGATGCGACGGGCCTCCGGCGCGGACTTCGCCGCCCGGGTGAACACGATGGCCGGGCCGGGTCACGCGGTGTTCCTGGTCCGGGCGGACGGCTACAAGACCCTGGAGGGGGCCTGCGCGGTCGTCTCCGACCAACTGGCCGCCCTGCGCGACCGCACCTTCCAGGTCGACCGTCGCATGGTCTACGAGGGCGCCTCGCTGGAACGGTTCTCCACCCTGCGCTGACCGGCCG
>NZ_JWIO01000021.1:17440-24107 GCF_001017755.1 Protofrankia coriariae | reverse complement strand
GGCCGGGCCGCCAGCTCGTGGCCCGGCCGCCGGCAGCTCACCGTCATCACCAGCAGCGCCATCGGCAGCGTGTAGTGGTTGAAGTACGACTGCTTGTTCATGACGTCGAGGGTCAGCAGCACCACGGCGGCGCCCAGGCAGAACCCGGCCGCGTCCGCGCGCACCCGCCAGGCCAGCAGGTAGGCGCCGGCCAGCGCGAGCGGCATCGGGGCGAACCCGGTCGTGATCCCGGCGTGGACCAGCACGCCGGGGACGGACAGCGAGTCACCCCGGACGGGGTAGCCCAGGTTGGTCGTCACCGCGTCCGCCCAGAAGTCCGCCGGCCCGGCCAGCACCCAGGGGGCGACCAGCGCCGCCGCGGCGCCGGCCGCCACAAGCACCCGCCGGGGCCCGAACGCCGGCCACATCGCCGCGACCGGCAGCAGCAGCGCCAGATGCTGCTTGCTGGCCAGGGCCAGGGCGAACGTGACGACCGCCCAGCCCGGCCGGCCCGCGCGCACCGCCCGCACCATCCCGGCCAGACAGGCGATGAGCAGCGGTTCGGTCCAGGACTGCTGCAGCGCGTACATGGCGCCGGGGATGACGAGCACCATCAGCGGCAGCGCCGCCGGAACACCGGGATCCGGGACACTGGGATCCGAATCCGTGGTCCCGGCCCACGGGCTGGCCCCGCCACCCGGCGTGCCCGTGTCCCGCCGCGCCTGCCAGCCGGGGGCGGTCACGCCGGCGATCCGGCGGACCGTGACGGCGGCGAGCACCAGCGCGGCCAGCAGGCCGTAGCGGACGTCCCCGAACAGCAGATGGAACGGCGCGAGCAGCAGTGTCGTGCCGGGCAGGTAGGGGTAGACGTCGAACAGCCCGTACACCGGGTACTCGGCGCGGCTGGGCGCCCACTGCTGTCGGTACATGTCGTGGCCGTCGAACAGGCCGCCGGCGGAGACCTGTAACAGGTGGAAGACATCGATCCGGGGCTGCGGCGCCGCCATGATCATCGCGACGCCGGCGGCCACGACCAGGCCGGTCACCAGCCAGAAGCAGGCCGGGGAGGCGANCGGGCCGTCCGCCAGCGGCTGTCCGGCGCTGGCGGACGGGCCCACACCAGGACCGCCCCGGCGGTGAGCAGCCCGGCGGCCACCCCGAGCACATCGGAGAGGTCCGCCCACCGTCCGGCCGCGTAGTAGCGGGGCCGCAGCGCCACGCCGGCCGCGAGCAGCCCGGCCAGCCCCGTCCACACGGCGGTGTGCCAGCGCCCGGCCCACCGCCGCGCCCGCTCGGCGGGGCCCGCGGCCAGCAGGACGGCGAACCAGCCGACGAGCACGAACAGCAGCTGCCACGGCCCCCGCCCGTCACCGGCGCCGATGCCCACCGCGACACCGCCCCAGCCGACCAGCAGCAGGGCCGTCGTCCCCCGATCCGGGTGGCCCGGGGACGCCCACCCGGGTGCGGCGGCCGGATCGTCCGTCCGGGCGGGTATGGGCGCTGCCATGACGTGCACCATGCCAGAGCGCGCGGCACCGGCGTGCGCACGGCCGTCGGCGGGTGGGGTACGGCCTGGCGGCGGGGCGAGAGCAGGCTGTCGCGGCCGGCTCGCCGTGGCCGTCAGGGGGCGCGGACGGGCGCCCGCGGGGGTCATGCCAGACTGAGAAGCCAAAGCCGGATCATCGTCCACCGGCTTTCTGGTATGTCGCGCGGATGACCGTCGCGTGCGAAGGTGAGGAGAGGTCAGGCACAGTGGCCGAAAAGCCCGAGGTCGTCGTTATCGGAGCCGGACCGGCAGGTCTTACAGCAGGCTGGGAGCTGGTCAAACGGGATGTGCCCGTAACGGTCCTCGAAGGTGACTCGGTGGTGGGAGGGATCAGCCGTACCGCGCAGCGTGAAGGCTGGCGGTTCGACATCGGCGGGCACCGCTTCTTCACCAAGGTGCCCGAGGTCGAGGCGCTCTGGCACGAGATCCTGCCCGACGAGGACTTCCTGATGCGTCCGCGCTCGAGCCGCATCATCTACGACGGCAAACTGTTCGACTACCCGCTGCGCGCCGGCAACGCCCTGCGTGGCCTGGGTCTCCTCGAGGCCGCGCGCTGCATCTTCTCCTACTTCTGGGTGCGGGTCCGCCCGCCGAAGGACCAGACGAAAATCGAGGGCTGGGTCGCGGCCCGTTTCGGTTGGCGCCTCTACCGGATCTTCTTCAAGACCTACACCGAGAAGCTGTGGGGCGTGCCGGCGAACACGATCGAGGCGGACTGGGCCGCGCAGCGCATCAAGAACCTCTCGCTGCTCAACGCCATTGTGAACGCGGTCACACCGAAGCGGAACCAGAAGGACATCACCTCCCTCATCGAGGAGTTCCAGTACCCGAAGTACGGGCCCGGAATGATGTGGGAGGCCGCCGCGGACAAGATTCTCGAACGGGGCGGGAAGATCGTTTTTGAGGAGAAGGTCCGCGCGATCCACCACGAGGGCGGCCGGGCGACCGGGGTGAGCACGGTGGTCACCGGCGGGTACGGCCCGGGCGCGGGCGCGCCGGAGGCGTCCCGGACCGACATCGGCAGCGAGCACCACTACGACGCGGACGAGATCGTGTCGTCGATGCCGTTCTCCTCCCTGGTCCGCGCGATGGATCCCCCCGCTCCGGAGCACGTCCTGGCGGCCGCGAACGCGCTGCGCTACCGGGACTTCCTCACCGTCGCGCTCGTGGTGCCCGAATCCGCCGGTTTCCCGGACAACTGGATTTACATCCACTCTCCCGAGCTGCAGGTCGGGCGTATCCAGAACTTCGCATCATGGTCGCCCTTCCTGGTGAAGGAGGGACGCACCTGCCTCGGGCTGGAGTACTTCGTCTTCGAAGGTGACGAGACCTGGTCGATGGCCGACGACGACCTGATCGCGCTCGCCTCCAAGGAGCTCGCCGCCCTCGGTCTGGTACCGGCGGACCAGGTGGAGGGCGGTTTCGTGGTGCGCATGCCGAAGGCCTATCCGTTCTACGACTCCGAGTACAAAAAGAACGTCGACATCATGCGCGGGTGGCTCGCCGAGGTCGCTCCGAACGTCTATCCGGTCGGCCGCAACGGCATGCACCGCTACAACAACCAGGACCACTCGATGTACACCGCTCTGCTCAGTGTGCAGAACATGGTGGACGGCACCAACCACGACGTGTGGAGCGTCAATGTCGAGGAGGACTACCACGAGGAAGTCTCCCCTGGTTACACCGGCAACAAAGCGTCGCACTGACCCCAGGTCGCGGGACTGGAGGATCTGACCGTGACCGATATCGCGGTTCGGCCGGTGGAGAACATCCCCGATCCGGCCGACGCGGGCCTGAAGCGTCCTGACCGGGCAGCTGTCCTGTTCAGGGCAGTGCTGTTCGTCATTGTTGTCGCGGCGGTGGTGGCGCGTTTTTCCGCCCGGCAGGCGTTGTGGCTGGACGAGGCCCAGAGCGTGGCCATCGCCCGGCTCCCGCTGACCGGGTCGGGCCCGACGCTGTTCGACGGCCTGCGCCAGGACGGCTCACCACCGCTGTACTACCTGCTGCTGCACGGCTGGATCGAGCTGTTCGGGACCGGCACGTTCGCGGTACGGGCGCTGTCGGCGCTGGTGAACCTGGCCGCAGCCGGGCCGCTGTACCTGCTGGCCCGGCGGGTGGTCGGGGTACGCGCCGCGCGGGTGGCGGTGGTGCTCTATCTCACCTCGCCGTTCGCGCTGTACTTCGCGACCGAGACCCGGATGTACAGCCTGGTGGTGCTGCTGACCGCGGCCGGCGGGCTGGCGCTGGAAAGCACCCTGCGCCGGCGCTCGGCCGGGCCGGCCGTCGCGCTGGCGCTGTGCTCCGGCCTGCTGGCGCTGACCCACTACTGGTGCCTCTACCTGCTGTTCACGGTGGCCGGCTGGCTGCTGCTGGTTACGGTGCGACCACGGCCGGGCTGGGGCCGGCGGGCACCGCTAACCGCTCTCGGCGGCATCGTCGGCGGGGCGGTGGTGTTCGCCCCCTGGCTGGGCGGCTTCCACTATCAGCTGACGCACACCGGGACGCCGTGGGGCGAGCCGGCCACGTTCGCGGCGATCTCGCACGCCTACGGGCAGTGGGCGGGCGGCCCGACCACCGGCGGGCGGACGCTGCTGTTCCTCATCACCGGGCTCGCCGCCGCGGGGATGGCCGGCCGGGCGATCGACGGCCGGTACGTGATGGTGGACCTGAAGGGGCTCGAACCCGGGCGGACGCTGTTCTTCCTGGCCACCCTCACGCTCGTGGTGGCCGTCGCCGTGGGCAAGGTGGTGGGCAACGCCTGGGCCGACCGTTACACCGCCACCGCGTTCGTCCCGTTCCTGCTGGTGATCGGCCTCGGGATGACCGTCATCGTCGACAGCCGGCTGTTCCGGGGCGTCGTCCTGGCGTGCGCGCTGCTCGGGCTCGTCGGCGGCTACACCGACCTCTCCCGCGCCCGTAGCCAGGCCGGACAGGCCGCGGATGTGCTCGAGCGTCTCGGGCGGCCCGGTGACGTGCTGCTGGTCTGCCCGGACCAGCTCGGCCCGGGGCTGGCCCGCACGGTACCGGCGTGGATACGGGTGCACGTCGTCCCGACCTACGCCCCACCCGACCGGGTCGACTGGACGGACTACGAGGACCGCAACACCACCGCCAACGGGGTGGCCGTCGCGGACCGGGCGCTGGCGGAGGCGGGCCCGGGCAACACCGTCTTCCTCGCCGGGTCGGGCGCGTACCGCACCTACGAGACCCTGTGCACCCAGGTGCGCGGACGTCTTGAGGCGCAGCGCCCTCGCGTCGACCAGGTCATGGAACAGGGCCAGTCGGCCAGGGTCTGGGAGAACTTCGCCCTGCTGCGCTTCCAGCCGTAGCCGCCGGGACGCTCTGGTGGATCTTCGGTCGGGCGCGTCGGTGGCCGTTGTCCGTATGACGGTGGCTGCTCACCGAGTGCTCACGCATCGTATGTGCGCCGTGTCCCGGCGGGATGGTGCCGTCCTGCCTCGGCGTCCGCCCGGGCAGACCACCGGGCGGACGCCGAGGCTCACGGCTATCGGACGTCGCTGGCGCGCCGGCCGGGCCGACCAGCACGCCAGGCCACCGCGGTGGCGTGCGCGCTGGCCTGGCGGACAGCCCGAGGAACGGCCTACCGGACAGCCCGTGGGACGGCCTGCGACGTGGCCAGCGTGGTGGCGTGGGCTGCCGTTGCGCGAGGTCGCCCTCGCCTGGCTCGCCGCGCGCGTCGTGACAGCCGCCGCGTACGCGCTGGCCCACTACATCGACGGGCAGGTGCGGGCCGCTCATCCGGACGGCGGCACTGGCACTGGCACCGATGGCGTGGGCACCGGCGGGCTGACGCTGACCGGCCCGCTCGGCTGGGACGCCGGCTGGTACGCGGGTATCGCCGAGCACGGGTACGCCGGGTCCGGCGAGCAGAGCCTGCGGTTCTTCCCCCTGCTGCCGCTGCTGGTGCGTGCGGTCACGATGCTGCCCGGGCTCGGTGGGCACACCGGGGTCCGCGTCACCCTGGTCGTGCTGGTGAACCTGATCGCGTTCGCCTTCGTGGCGGCGCTCGCCCAACTGGCGCGCCGGGAGGGTTTCGGCCCCGCGGCGGTCTCCCGTGTGATCTGGCTGGCCTCGCTGGCCCCACCCGCGTTCGTGCTGGTCATGGGCTACACCGAGGCGTTGTGGGGGCTGCTGGCCGTCGGGGTGTTCGCCGGGATCCGCTCCCGGCGCTGGGAGCTCGCCGCCGTCTGCGGGCTGTTCGCCGGGCTGTGCCGGCCGGTGGGCGTCCTGCTGGTCGCCCCGGTGGCTCTCGAGGCGGCCCGCGGGATCACGGCCGCCGCGACGGCCGACCGGCTGCGGCGGGTGACGGCCGTCGCGGCGCCGGCCGTGGGCCTGGGCGGCTACCTGCTGTGGGCGGGGATCGCCCACGGGGACGCCCTCGCGCCGATCCGGCTGCAGCGGCAGCAGTCGCTGCACGGCAGTTCCTCGAATCCCGCGGCGGTGCTCTGGGAGGCGGCCCGAGGCGCCGTCCACGGCGAGGTGGGCACCGCGCTGCACGTCCCGTGGCTGCTGCTCGTCGCCGTCCTGCTCGTGGTCATGGTGCGTACGTTGCCGGCGTCCTATCCGCTGTGGGCCGCGCTGACCGTCGCCGTGCTCCTGACCGGCAGCAACCTGGACTCCAGCGAGCGGTATGCCTACGGCGCGTTCCCGTTCCTGTTCGTCGCGGCCGCGCTGACCCGCCGTGACGAGGNNNNGCGCTGACCCGCCGTGACGAGGTGTTCCGCGCCGTGTTGACGGCGTGCGCCGCGATGATGGTGGTGTATGCGTCCCTGGCCTTCCTCGGCCTGTACGTACCGTAGGGCTTTTACGTACCGTAACCACGGTACCCGGTAGCCCCCATTTGTCCCCGGGTGCTCTTACAGATTCGTCACACCGGCGGTCCACCTCGTCGTTACGGTGACGTCATGGACGTGGAGTATCAGCGGCTGTACCTGCCGCCCGGGACGGACCGCCGGCAGGCTCTGGCTGTCCTCACCCTGCACGCCGAGTTCGGTGACTGGGAGCTCGAGCGGCTGCGCCTGTTCCCGGACGGCTCCCGGCGTGTGGTCCTGCGCCGCCCGCGTCAGCGCGGCGGGCTGCCGGGCTACCTGCCCACCTGACCGCCGTCGGCCGTCGGCCGTC
>NZ_JWIO01000021.1:8136-17432 GCF_001017755.1 Protofrankia coriariae | reverse complement strand
CGTCGGCCGTCGGCCGTCGGCCGACAGCACCGTCCGCGCCGCGAACCTACCGGTTATGGATAGTAATGACCGCTCCGGCGGCCGGACCGCGCCGCGCGCGTGTCCGGATGCTGACCGTCCCGGCCGCGGAATCGTAGCTGACCAGTCACCATGAGGAACTCTTCGCAGGCCTGCAACCTGGACGGGCCGGCAGGCGTCAGGATGGCTGGTAAGTGGTGGAAACCGCACCAGCCTGCCGGCCCTCCAGGAAGGACCTGCCGTGACGGTCGACAGCGGATCCGTACCACCCGGCGGTGAGCCCGCTCCGAGCGTCCTCGCGCCGGGCGGCACCGTCCCCGACGGCTCACCCGGGCCAGCTGGCACCGGCCCGGGAAACAGCCCGGGGAACCGCCCAGGGAACACAGCGGGCCCACATGATGTGGCAGGCCCGGGAATCCCGGGGAACACGGCGCAGCCCGGTGGCGGCACCGGGCCGGACGGCGAGGCCGGACCGCGGGCGGAGCGGGCCATCCAGGCGACCACCATCGTCGCGGTGGTCGCGGTCGCGGCGGTGGCCGCCTTCGTCTCCTACCGGCACATGCGCGGGGTCGCCCTCGAGCAGGGGGAGGACCGCCTCGCAGCGACGGTCATCCCGTTCAGCGTCGACGGCCTGATCGTGGCCGCGTCCATGACGATGCTGCGGGACCGGCGTGCCGGGCGCCCCCGCTCCTGGCTGTCCTACACGCTGCTGACGCTGGGTGCGTGCGCGTCGCTGGCGGCGAACGTCATGCACGCCGAGCCCACTCTGGCGGCCAGGATCATCGCAGGCTGGCCGCCGCTGGCACTGCTCGGCTCCTACGAACTGCTCATGCGCCAGATCCACGCCGGCCGCGGTACGGCGGGCGGCCGGCGGTCCGCCGACATCCCGATCACGGTTCCGGCGCAGCGCGGTGAGCAACTGGCAGCACGACCGGCCGTGCACCGCGCTGCGCCGGCATCACCGTCGTCGCCCGGCATCCCGGCCGACGGGGTCGGCACGGCCAGCACGGCTGGCACGGCTGGCACGGCTGGCATTGTCACCCGCCCGGACACGGGTATCAACGCCCGGCCGCCCGCGGGCATCCTGGTCGCGGGCATCAGCGCCCGACCGGCCGAAAACCCCGGCGAAGCCGGAAAGCCGAACGAAGACAAGTCCGGCGCGGAGCACAACGGACCCGTTCCGATATCCATGGCGACGGCGTCCGCATCACTTCCTGTTACACTGACCGCACTGGACGCGGCCGGAAAACGCGATGCCATTGTCCGCGCGCTCGAACAGACCGGAGGTGCTGCCACCGATGCCGTCGCGCTGCTGGCCGCGCAGGGGGTGAAAGTCAGCAGAAGCTGGGTCTATCAGGTCCGGAAAGACACCCGTCACCATGACGCCGACACCGTCTCGCCCGCTCTGGTGGCCACCACGAAATCCGACTGACCGAATATCCCGGCCGGTATCCTGGCCGGCATCGGCAGTAATGTCGGACAGAGCTGACAGACAGAACCGACAGGAGACGGCAGCCGCCAGGAACAGCGCCGACCCGGAACAATGCCGGACGAGGACGGCGCCGACGGGTACCTGTGGGTTTTCCGTCGGGTCCGGGCGACGCGGATGGCGCCCCGTGACGTCCCGGACCCGACGATGACACGTCCGCGCTCCCCACCATCGCCGATCAGGAGAGGGCGGCGGACGTCAGGCCGTGCCGAGGCTCAGACCGTGGCACCGGCCATCGTCTGGCAGGAGGCGGCGCACGCACGGCACGCCTCCGCCAGCTTCATCATCTGGGCGTCGCCGGGCATCTTCATGGCCATCTCGGCGCACATGGTACATATGCGCGCACACATGGCACACATTTCCCGGTACATCGACGACATGCGGCACATCATGTCCGCGCAGACCTTCGTGACGGCCGCGCAGTCCATCAGGACACGCATGTTCGCCGCGTCCATCATCGTTCCCGGCATGTCCATGCAGTAGGCAATCGTCTCCTCGCACGTGGTCGAGCAGGACATGCAGTTGTCGATCGCCTTGCGCATTTCATTACTGATCTTCTCGGCATGTTGCACGATGACCCTCCTGACGGTCGCGCGGCGTGAACCGCCGCCTCCGATGGGCACTGCGAACCGCTCACGTCGAATATTCCGCCGTTCCGTGAGGGGCTCGGACCAACGATAAGCCTCGTATGACGAACGCGCATCAGCAACCGTGGCGGTCAACGCCCCCGCGGGCCAATTCAGCGGCGATTCGCGTAACGAAAAGAGCGGCAGAATCGACGTGTTCGCGAATATTAGCGGGTTTTGTTCAGTTCTTTTCCTGTTCCCGGTGCGCCAACGGACACACATTGGTGACACGCCGGCAACAGCACATCGGCCCACCACCGACAGGAACTTCGGCCAGTGGCGGGCCGGCCGAAGTTCTCAGGGCGTCGCGGGATTTGCCGCCGGCGGCAGGTCGCCAACGGGGCCGGGCACCGGGGACGGCCGGAGGTCACCGCCCACAGGTACGGTCATGGCTGCGGGCAGGCGGCTGTGCGGGACGACGGGAACGCCGCCGAGAAAGACCCCCGTCACCGCGTCGGGACGTTCGAACAACGACAGGTCGCCCGGATCCTCGTCCAGCAGAATGGCGTCGAACTCATAGCGTGGGGCAATACGACCGACACTTTCCGAGATACCGCACAGGCGCGCGCCGTTGGCCGTCGCCGCGAGCAGTGCCTCGGACGCCGACAGCCCGCTCTGGCGCAGCCGGGTGATCTCGGCAAGGTTGGCGCCGTGGCGGTCCCGGTGCCGGCAGTCGCTGCCAAGGGCGATCCTGACCCCGGCGTCGCGGGCCACCCCGATCGTGTCGGCCAGCATGGCCCGGGTCACGTGCGCCCGGTCGGCAGCCCACTGGGGCAACTGCCCGGTGTCGGCCAGCTGCCCCAGCTCGTGGTATGGCGACAGGGTGGGGACCAGCGTGACACCACGCCGCGCCATCAGGTCGGCCTCACGCTCCGTGAGACCGATCCCGTGCTCGATCGAACGGACGCCGGCCGACACCGCCGCGTCGACGGCGGCCGCGCCCAGCGCGTGCGCCATGACCCCGCGTCCGAAGGCGGCCGCCTCCGAGACCGCGACGGCGAGTTCCGCGGCGGTGAACTCCGGCAGCGGCTGCCCCGGGCGCACCGACATGATGCCGCCGCTGGCGAAGATGTTGACCCAGTCCGCGCCCGCCCGCACCACCGAGCGGACCGCCGCGCGCATCCCGTCCGATTCCCGGACGACATGCCGGGGCCGGCCGGGATAGTCCAGCGCAGTCAGAGCCTCCGGCGCCTCCAGACCGGGGCCGAGCAGCGCCCCGTCGCCATGGCCTTCCGAGCGGGTCAGCCCGACCACCGAGACCGCCAGCCGCGGCCCGGGGACGTGCCCGGCGAGCAGCGAGTCACGCACACCGGCGTCCGCGCCGCCGGCGTCCCGGACGTACGTCACCCCGGCGGCCAGGGTGCGCCGCAGCATCGCCGCTGTCTGGAAGAAGCGCTCCGACAGCGATGTCGTCATCATCTCCAGCGGATCGTATGTGCAGAGCGTGACATGGGAGTGGCAGTCGATGACGCCGGGCATCAGCCACAGCCCATGCGCGTCGACATCGACCGCGCTGGCGTTCAGCGGAAGATGCGGACGGACGTCAGTGATGTGCCGATTGCATACCGCGACATCCACGGGGCCGTCGAAGTAACCGTGCTCGTCGAGGGCGTACACGCCCCGCAGGACGAACCCGTTCGACAGGGCGGTGCCGTCCCGCCGTGGGACATCGGTGCTGGTGATCGTCATCGTGCCGTTCCTGCCGCTGGAGTCCGGCGTCCACCACTGGATGAATCACTGCCCTGGGCGCGGGGACGCTATGGAGATCACATAGGATATGCCGGCTCGGGCCGGGTACCGCGCTGGGCCCGCTCGGCCAGGCCACACACCGGATCACCGGTCAGGACGATGTGGCGGGGACGACGGCGACGAAGCGCCGGGCGGCAGCCAGGCTGCCTGCTGGCTGCCTGGCAACCGCGACGTCCGAGCGGGCACTCAGATCACGGTCGACAGGCCGTGCTCGACACGCGGCAGGTGTCGATGTACCGGCGGACGGTGAAGCCGCACGCCTGCGCGACGTGGTCGGCCGCAGTACCTGCCGCTGGCTTCAACCTGGCGCTGTACACCTGTACCTCCATTGTCGGCGCCGGTGGATGCGCCGTCACAGACCGAGCCGCCCGGCCCGGCCGTCACCACGGCCCTCGCCCGGACAGCCCAACCGGCCGTGGCGTCCGCCGGTGAGGCGGATACCGTAGTCGATGGTTCCAGTCTGCTCGTGAACGTAACTGACCGTCATTGGCAGGGTCAAGGGCCAGCGACCTGAAGACCGCGTCCGACGGATGTCGGTCGCGGCCCGGCGAACGGTGACCGGCCACCGCCTGACAACCGCCTGACAACCGCCCGATGGCGGTCGACAACGGCGGNNNNGGCGGCCGGCCGTCGTCATCCGACTGTCGCGGCGGTGACCGGCGGGTCCACCGGATGGCGTGCCGGCGCGGCCACCGCGCCGGCTGCCACCGCACCCGCTGCCGTCACGGGGCCCGCTGCCGCTGAACCGGCCGTCGCGTCGCCGTCCGCGCTGTCACCGTTGCGGCCGGCCCGCGTCGCGGCCAGCTCGGCCCGGGCGACGCGCAGCTCGGAGGTGAGCTCGTCGACCTGGCGCTCGGCGCGCTCGGCCCGGGAACGGGCGTCCGCCCTGGCCTCGGCGAGCACGGCCTGGCGTTCGTCCGCGGCCCGGTGGACAGCCTCGAGCCTGCGCTCGGCGTCGGCGTGGACGCGGGCGATCTCGGCGTCCGCGGCGTCGCGCTGGCGTACCAGGTCGGCGTGCAGCCGGTCAGCCTCCGCCCTGGCCTGGGCCGTGGTGTGCTCCAGAGCCTCGGCCCGGGCCAGCGCGGCGTCGCGGGCGGCGGTGGCGGTGGCAACCGCCTGCGCGGCGTCCTGCCGCGCCTGAGCCACCGCCGCGGCGGCCTCGTCACGTGCCGTCCGGACGGCGGCGTCCGCGGCCTGGTGCGCCTGGCGGATCTCCGCGGTCGCCCCGGCGCGGACCGCGTCCAGGCGTGCCTCGGCGTCCTGCCGTGCCGCTTCCGCCACCGCGGCGGCCTCGGCGCGGGCCTGCTCGAGCGCTGCCTGCGCCTGCGCCCGGGCCGCTGCGGACGCGTCGCGTTCGGCTTCCAGAGCGGTGATCCGCTCCTCCAACGTGTCGACCACGCCGACCGCCTCGGCCGCGACGGCCTCCGACTCGTCCCGGGCGACCTGCGCCTCACGAGCGGTCTGCTCGGCGCGCACGGCCCGGGCGATCGCCTCGGCGACGCGCTCGGCCGCCTCCGCCTCGACCGTTTCCACCCGCGCCTCGGTGGCGGCTATGTCACCAAGAGCGGTCATCTCCCGGACGAAGGCGTCCAGCGTCTGGGTGAGGTTGCCGGCCAGCGCGGTGATCTGCTCGGCCAGCACGTCGGCCCGCCCGCGCGCGCCCGCGGCGCGCTCCGAGCCGGCCTTGCCGATGACCACTCCCATCCCGGCCGCTCCCGGCCCGGACTGCCCGGCGAGCTCCCGTCTACGGCGGTAGGCCGACAGCCGGTTGTGGGCGGGATCGTCGCAGTATGCGGGCGGACGCCCCGGCCCGGCCGGGGCGCTCGGCGGCTGGCGGCATCCCGGGTAGGCGCACCGTACCGGTGCGCTCCCGTCGACCGTCGCGTCCTCGGTCATGCTCATCGCTGTCCGTTCTCGCTCCCGGTATCCCGCCCGCACCGACCCGACAAGAATGCACCAGGACGCACGATCAGGGGGCCAGCGGCCAGCGCGGTTTGCGACGGCTCTGCCCCCACCCGGCCCGCCCCGCCGGTTCGGGCGACCGGACGCCGTCCGACGCTCTCTGGCCGGCGTCCGACCAGGCGTCCGGCCGACCCCCGCCCGGTATTCTGCGCCCTTCCCGTCCTCGATCGTCTTTTGTGACGTTCAGTCTCAGCGCACATCGCTGTTTTCACCGTGTAGGTGGATGATGCGGACCCCTACCGGACAGCTTCGCTCACAATCAGTTACTGTCACGCTCCGTGATTGAGGAATTGCGCGCCGGTAGGCGTACAGGTATGGAGGGCAGACCGCCAGGGAGGGCAGCGGCGGCGCGATCATTCTTTCGTGGCCGGGGAACGGCAGCCGATCCGACGACTCCGACCGCTCCGACCGCTCTGACAGGACTGGGGCGCCCGGGAGGAGCAGACAGATCGGATGGGCCGGATGGGTCGCGGCTCCCACTGCGGCGGCACGTCCGGCGAGCCGCCGCAGCGGGCATGCTGGTGCTGCTCCTCGCCACGGTGACCGCCGGGCCCGCGGTGGGCGACACACCGAGCGCCCACGGCGCTCCCGACTCTCACGGCGCTCCCGATGCCCACGGCGCTCCCGATGCCCACGGCGCCCACGGTACGGATGGGCCCGCGCCGGGTGCGCAGGCCGGCACGGCCGGGTCGTACTGGAACGATGTCGCCGGCGAGCCCTTCCACCCGACCGGGCGCGTGCGCACCTACTACATCGGTGCCGACGAGGTCGTGTGGAACTATGCCCCGGACGACCGCAACGACATCACCGGCCAGCCCTTCAGCCCGCAGGAGAAAACCTTCCTCGAGTCCGGTCCGGGACGGATCGGTATGCGATACGTGAAATGCCTCTACCGCGGCTACACCGACGCCGGCTTCACCACGCTGGTGTCGCGCCCGCCGCAGGACGCGTACCTGGGCCTGCTGGGGCCGACGATCCACGCCGAGGTCGGCGACACCATAAAGGTCGTATTCCGTAACGGATGCCGGATCCCCGACAGCGTGCATCCCCACGGGGTCTTCTACACGAAAGCCAGCGAGGGGGCGCCGTACGCCGACAACACCTCCGGCGTGGACAAGTACGACGACGCCGTTCCCACCGGCGGCCGGCACACCTACACCTGGCTGGTGCCCGACCGCGCCGGCCCCGGCCCGCACGACGGCAGCTCTGTGATGTGGATGTACCACTCCCACACCCAGGAGGTCAGCGACACCGCCGCCGGCCTGATGGGCACGATGGTCATCACCGGCAAGGGGCTGGGCCGCCCGGACGGCAGCCCGAAGGACGTCGACCGCGAGATCGTCGCCCTTTTCGAGATCATGGACGAGAACCGCAGCCCGTACCTGGAGGAGAACCTCCGCCGTTTCGCCCAGCCGCCCTATCCGCCGCGGGACGACGCGAACTTCACCAGGTCCAACCGGCGGCTGGCCATCAACGGCTACATCTTCGGCAACGGGCCGATGATCACCATGAGGAAGGGTGAGCACGTCCGCTGGTACGTCATGGGCATGGGCGGCGAACAGGACCTGCATACCCCGCACTGGCACGGCAACAGCGTGCTGTGGAGCGGCATGCGCATGGACACCGTCCCACTGCTGCCCGCCACCATGGCCACGGCGGACATGGTGCCCGACGACGTGGGGACCTGGCTGTTCCACTGCCACGTCAACGAACACCTCCTCGGCGGCATGATCACCCGCTATCAGGTCCTCACTCCCGACGGAAAACCCGGCCCGTCCTCAGGCTCGGCAGGGTCGGGGGCGGCGGGAGCGGGGACGGGGGCGACGTCGTCGTCCGGCTCGGCATCCGCGGCGTCGGCAGGCTCCCCGTCCACGAAGATGCCGATACCGGCAGGCGGCGTACCAGCCGGCGAAGGCGGCACCGCCCACCCCTCGCCCTTCCCGATCGTCCCCGTACTGATCGTTTTCATGATGGCGCTGGGCGCCCGCAGACTCGTCGTCCGCCGCCGCACCACCCCCTGATCCCGGCTCCGCGGACCACCTGACCCCCGACGGTTCCGCCCAGCCCAGCACACGGCCATCGCAGGTGTCCCGGCCCAGCCCCACCCGGGACACCTGCATCCCCCACACCACCAAACCAACCCAGCTCCACGCGACAAGGCCAGATGCACCGCCTCCATTTCGTCGGTCTGTGAGCCGGTAGGCGGATAGCCTGGTGCTCTTCCGAGCGCTGATAGACAGAGGTAGATTGACCGCGGTGTTTTCCCTGGAAGATCGTCTGCCAGCCGATCGGGTTGCGCCTCGGCGGGCTGGGACAGGCACACCGATTCGCCGCCGAGGTCGGGAGCGTCGTCTACAAGCCGTTCCGGGTAGCACCACTACGCAGTCCTGGCGGCGAACAACTGACGATGTACGTCCGTGAAGCGGATCCGGCAGAGTTCGACGATTCGACCAGGCTTACCGCCCACATGTTCCAGGCGCGCCTTGACAAGATCGCAGATATACGGGTAACCGTCATAGGATCGCATGTCTTTGCGATCCTATGACGGTTAACTACTTGACTGGCGTGCGAATTTCATCCTCGATGACGATCGCTTCCAGTTCCTGCTGCAGTCCCGCGTTCCCGGGCTGGCCTACCGCGGATCATTCCAGTCTTCCGACCGGGACGCGACCTTCCGCACCAGCGACCCGGAAGGATGGGTATACGCCTATATCGACGACAACGATCTGCTGCGAATCCGGGAAGGCGACAACGGCGCACCCGTCTGGAAAATCATCGAGAACACCGCACACACCTGGGACCGTCTCGGCCGCCCAGACCTCAACGCCTTCCACCTCACCGTAACCTCACACCAGCAGACCCTGACCGCCCCCGGCGAGGAAACACAATGGCGAGTATTCTTCTGACGCTTTTCTAAACCAGCCAGTCGGAGCGTACGCCGACTCCCGCACCCGCCGATCAGCCCGCCATATCACGGCACTCGGCGTCAGCCGTCGCCATCGCTCAGGCGGCGACGGATGTCGGTGTCGCTGAGGTTGTGGGCAAAGCACCAGGACGCCAGCCGTCCGGCGATCGCGTAGAGGATCTGGTCGACGGCGACCCGGCCGGCCAGCGAGACCACCAGCCCGGCCCGCTCCCCGATACCGGCGACGAGCTGGGCGGCCAGGGTGGACTTCCCGCCCCCGCCCATCCCGTGGATCACCACTCCGGTCTGCGTCCCGGCCTGCTCGCCGCGTAACACCCGGGTCAGGGTGCGCAGCTCACCGCGGCGGCCGACGAACTCCCCGACCCGGCGGACTACGATCCCGTCGGCCAGCACCGGCTCCGCCGGCTCGATGATCGTCTCGAAGCCGGCGGCCGGGTCGTAGAGCGGGATCGCCGGGCCGCGCAGGAACAGCGCCGGGGTCGCCCACTCGACCAGTCCGGCCCGCAGGTCCGAGATCGGCAGGGCC
>NZ_JWIO01000021.1:4671-8119 GCF_001017755.1 Protofrankia coriariae | reverse complement strand
CCGCCCGGCGGGCGTCCGCCAGCGCGGCCAGCGGGTCGGGCACGGCCCGGTCGGCGAGCTCACCGTACAGCCGGGAGACCAGCTCGGTGGCGTAACGGTCAGTGACAGACGCCGTCATGGCCAGCACGGCGGGCACCCCGTGGGCGAGCAGCCCCCGGGCGAGCCCCGGCAGGAACCCCTCCCCCGTGTCCCCGCTCTCCCGGCCGTCGCGATCCTCCGGCTCGCCGCTGCCGGCGGCGCCACCACCGTCCTCAGGACCGTCACCGGCGTCGGTGGCGTGGGCCCGGGTGGCTGTCCGGGCGGTGGAGCAGCCGGCGAGCACGACCAGCGGCACCCCCTGGCCGGGCACCAGCACCTTCTCGGCGAACGTCTCGGTGTCGACCGGGTCGGCGTCGCCGGAGTCGGTCTCCAGGACCAGCCGGCCGGGCTCGGCATGGCAGGAGATGTGCAGGATATGGAACCGCTCCTGCTTCAACGCGTCGTGGATCGCCGTCCGGCTGCCCTCGTTCAGGATGCGCACGTACGCCGCGCCGCGGCGGCGGGCGTCGTCGACCGCGTCCAGGATGCGGGCCAGCTCGGCTTCGTAGTCCAGCAGCTCACCGCCGCCCCGCTCCGGGCTGGCGATCACCGCGAGGATCCGCAGCGGCCCGGGGATTCCCATCGCCGGGGCGGCACCCAGACCGGTCACGACCCGGTGCAGGTGCACCGACGGGTGCGGCACCAGCGGCCGAGGGTCACCGGGCAGGGTCAGGGTCTCCCACGGCAGATCCGCCAGCCCGGCCCAGCCCGTCCCAGACCGGCCGGCGATGTCCTGACCGGTCCGGCCGCCACCGTCCTGCCCGGCGCTATCCTGCCCGCCACCGTCCTGCCCGCCACCGTCCTGCCCGCCACCGTCCTGCCCGCCACCGTCCTGCCCGCCACCGTCCTGCCCGCCACCGTCCTGCCCGCCACCGTCCTGCCCGCCACCGTCCTGCCCGCCACCGTCCTGCCCGCCACCGTCCTGCCCGCCACCGTCCTGCCCGCCACCGTCCTGCCCGCCACCGTCCTGCCCGCCACCGTCCTGCCCGCCACCGTCCTGCCCGCCGCCGTCCTGACCAGCGCTGTTCTGTCCGGCACCGTTCTGCCCGCTGCCATCTTGGCTGGCGGCGTCCTGGCCGGCGATCTCGAGGGCGAGACGCAGCGGCACCCCGCCGCGCACGGCGGCCTCACGCTCCCGGGCCAGGGCGTCGGCCACGGCGGCGGGCAGGAACCGCTCGCCGAGCATCCGCCCGGCCGCGCGTAACCCGGTGTCTACCGGATCCGCCGACATCGTTGCCGCCGCGGTGGCCGCCGCCTTCACCAGCAGCCCGCCGGCGGACGACCGGCGGGCACCGCACCCGCTCCAGTTCACGCAGCACCTGGACAGCCGACCAGTCCAGCCCACCCGGCCGGCCCTCGGTGACGGTGCCGTCCGCCCTGGTCAGGGCCACACCATCCGGGCTGATCCGCAGGGTGGCGGCGAGAGGGCCCTCCGCCCGGTAGGCCAGCCCCGGCGGCGGCCGCACGGTACCGTCCACCTCCGGGCGGGCCCGCCGCTCGCCGCGCAGCGCGGCGACCAGCTCACCCACCCGGGTGGTGTAGCCGGCCGGGTCGTGAGCCTGCCGGAAGTCGACATACACCCGGGCGGCCAGGAACGGCGGCAGCTCGGCATCCCTGAGCAGCACCGGGATCAGCCGCTGCCTGCCGGCGACCGCCCGGGTCAGCATCGCCGCATGCTCCTCGGCCACCCACGGCCGGGCCAGCGCGTCCGGACTGACCACCAGAATCCCGTTCGCGGACGTACGGATGCCCTCGTCCAGCCGATGAACGAGCACATCCCCGGCCGAGATCTCCCACTCGTCGTAGAACACGTGCAGGCCGGCGCGTTCCAGGTTCTCCGCGAGTACCCGCACCCACTCCTGGTCGGCGTGCCCGTAGGAGACGAAGACGTCGAAACCGCCGGCCATCCCAACCCCCCGTACACCGTGACGCGACGACGCTCTGCATCGTAATGCCCTGATCGTCGCTGTTGGCGGCCGGCCGGCCACCGCGATCCGGCCAGCGTGACCGGCATGGCGCGGTCGGCACGGCTGGCGCGGAGCCCGGGCGGTCGGGCCGCTCGACGCCTCGGAGCGGGCGCGGGAGGCACGGCGACGCCAGGAGCAGCACGATCAGCGCAGATGCCCGGCAGGGAGAGCCAGCACGAGCATGCCCGCCTGGCGGCGGCGGGGAAGGGCTGGGACGGTCAGGTGCCGGTGGCGCTGTCGGAGCCCACCGTCGGGGCCGAGGCTGACGATGCGGACGAGGCTGACGGCGAGTAGGCGCGACCCTTCCAGGCGGCGCCTCGGCCGCGCCAGTGCGCCACGGCCGAGTCCACGGTCATCAGCGTGTACAGGGCGGCGATGGCGGGCAGGGCCACGGCCGTCCACACCGGCTGGCGGTAGTAGCGGAGCATCGGGACGTAGGTGGCAGTCATGATCGCCCAGGTGGCGAGCCCGGCGATGCCGGCGACCAGCGCGGCCGTGCCCCCGGCGCCCCCGGTGCCCGCGCCGGCGGCGTCACCGCCACCGGCGAGAGCCCCCGCCAGCCCGATCACGGCCGCCGCCGGCGGCAGCAGGTAGGTCAGCACCAGGCCGACGACGGTGCCGGCGAGCAGCACGGGCGAATGCCGCAGCTGGGTGTACGCGCTACGGGAGATCATTTTCCACAGGTCGGCGAGCCCGGGGTACGGGCGGACGCTGCGCACACCCCCGGGCCCGCGGTCGGCCAGGCCCAGCCAGATCCGTCCCCCGCCGCGCTTGACGGCCTTGGCCAGCGAACAGTCGTCGATGACCGCGCCGCGGATGGCGGCGATCCCACCGGCGCGTTCCAGCGCGGCACGGCGCAACAGGACGCACCCGCCGGCCGCCGCCGCCGTGCGCGCCGTCGGCCGGTTGGCCCGGCGGAACGGGTAGAGCTGGGCGAAGAAGTAGACGAACGCCGGGATGACGAGCCGCTCCCAGCGGTTGCTCGTGCGCAGCACAGCCATCAGCGACGTGAGGTCGAGCCCGCGACCGGTGGCGTGGCGGACCAGCCGGGTCACCGAGTGCGGGCCGTGAGCGATGTCGGCGTCGGTGAACAGCAGCCACCGCGCGTCGGGCCCGGCCGCGCGCACGCCCTGCTCCATGGCCCACACCTTGCCCGCCCAGCCGGCCGGGCGCGGCTGGCCGTCGACGACCGTCAGCCTGTCACCAGCACCCGCGGCCCGGCCGATGACGCGGGCGACATCGCCGGTACCGTCGTCGCTGGAGTCGTCGACCAGCAAGATCCGCAACCGTCCCGGGTAGTCCTGCCCGAGCAGGGCCGGCAGGGTGTGCGGCAGCATCTCGGCCTCGTCCCGGGCCGGCACGATCACGGTGATCGCGGGCCAGCCGCCGGGCGGCTCGGGCCC
>NZ_JWIO01000021.1:0-4660 GCF_001017755.1 Protofrankia coriariae | reverse complement strand
GGGCCCGCCGGCCGCGCCGGTGGCAGCGGCGTCGAGCCGGGTGTCGGTCCGCCAGAACATTCCGTGCCCGGCCGCGAGGACCAGCCAGACCAGCATCGAAAGCACCGCGCACGCCGCCAGCGTCATCATGCCGGTCAGCCTCGCAAATCAGCCGGCCGCACGCGCCCGTCGACACGGCTGTGTGGTCAGTTCCTCCCACCATGACCTGTCAATGTCCCAATCCTCCGGGTCATGATGCCCGTGCCACGGCACCCGGCGTCGCGGCACCCGGCCGGCGTCGCGTCGCCTCGGGAAGGTCACAGGCAGGCCGCTGGAAGATCGCGGGTAGACGGCGTCCCGCGCCCGGACGGCATCCCTGCCGTCCGGGCGCGGGACGTGCCAGGGCAGGCCGCGAACGGCCTCCACTCGTCAACACTCCGGCAGCCCTCCCCGCGGGACGTGCCAGGGCAGGCCTGGCAGCGGCGGCACAGGGATGACAAGGGGAACGGCGGCGCGGTATCGAATTCCCCGGGCTCCTTCCGGTGACGGGTTTGGCGCGCATCGGGTACACGCGTCGGCCGCGCGAGCCGCCCGGACGGCACGGGCGGGCGCGGGCGGGTACAGCGGCGCGAGCAAGGCGAACACGATACACGCCTTCCACACCGCCGCCAGCCCCCGGCAAGCGCTTTCTCCGCGCGGCGCTTCCGGCCATGCGACGGCTGCGTCGAAGAGCACCCCTCCGGCCACTGTCACGGCCTTCCACGATCGTCTCGACCGCCTTCCCCGGCCATTTTCGGCGAGCTTCCGACGGGCATTTCCATGTTCATTTCCATGAACATTTCCGTGACGGTGGTACCGGCGGTCACGAATTCGGCCCGACCATCCACGCCGCGCGCAGGAACACCCGGCCGGAATCGTGACGATATCGCCACGCTTCGCCGGCGTCACATGCCCGTCCAGATAATGAGCGCGCGGGCGCGCGCGTTACCGGATGACCGGTGCGACAATCAACATCAGAAATAAGGTGTGCTCATCTTCACGGCCGTCCGTCCCCTCTTGCTTTCCAGGTCGGACCCGTGCGTATGGTCTGCGCCGTGCCTTCGCGAAGAAGGCACCCGTCGGGCGACACGCCGAATCCTGCCCCGGCCGACGGAAGCCAAACCAATGGCAGGAGCGGGGGAACCAATTTTTGCGGGCGTCGCGCATCGGACGTCCTTGGGGTGAAGCCGCGGAACGCGGCCGGGCAGTCCCAGCCCGAACCCGACAGCTCACCTCGCAGGCGTGGGGAAGGACATCATCATGTCCCAGACACGTACTCGTGACGGACATACGCGTGACGGCGCGACCAGGCACAGCAGGCGGCGTAACCGCGTGGGAATCAGGACCCGCACCCGCGCGATGATCGCCGTTCCGGCTGTTGTCGCAGCCATCGGCGGCAGCGTCGCGGTATCCCAGCCAGCAAACGCGGCACCGGCCTCGGACCAGGTGCTCTCCGCCATCGCACAGTGTGAATCCGGTGGCAATCCGCGCGTCGTCAACGAGATCGGCGCCGGTGGGCTGTTCCAGTTCCTGCCACCCACCTGGCGAGGTGTCGGCGGGTCCGGTCTGCCGCAGCAGGCCAGCCCCGAGGAGCAGTGGAAACGCGCTCGTATCCTCTACTCGCAGCAGGGCACCGGACCGTGGTACGCGTCCAAGCACTGCTGGTCCGGAAAGATCGGCTGACCGTCCACCGACGGCACGGCCGCATTCTTTGTTCTTTCCCTGCTCTTTCCATTTCTGTTTCTGGTTTCATGCTCGGGCCTCCCACCGGACCGGCTTCGCTGATCCGGTAGACCCGGACGGCCCGTGCCCCAGGTAACCATCTGGTTCGTCCCGGGGAGTCGGCGTCATCCCGGTGGAGATCGGACTTCGGTCGGATCTCCACCGGGCGCCCGGCTGTGACTCCTGACCGGTTTCAGAGACGGAAGCGGTCCCGGTCCACCCGGCCGAGCGGTGGGCGGCTGCGTTCGAGCTCCAGCCCTATGTCGACCAGATCGATCCGCTCGAGAGCATGGACCCCTTCAAGATCGACCCATGCGGCCTGGTCAGTCGAACCGCCCACCTCGTAGCGAAGCTCACCGGCCACCACCCGGGCGGCGTAAATGACCCGCAGGGTCTGCTGGTCGGCTTCTACACCCACCGCACGCTGAAAGTTCCGGCGTATCGAGTCTAGACCGAGCAGGGATTCGATCACGACGTCGTATCCGGTTTCCTCCTCGACCTCGCGGATCGCCGCGGCAAGCGGATCCTCCCCGTGATCGAGCCCGCCGCCGGGCAGCGTCCAGAACGTCTGACCCGCGCCGGCGAAGCGCGCGAGCAGCACTTTACCGTCCCGGATGCAGACCACATATGCCGCGAGTCTCAGCTCCCGGGTGAGAACCGGCTGTGCCTCCCCGTCCTCCAACAACCCACTCACCTTTGCGGCAACTCCTTCCGGCAGCGACAACCGACTCCGTCCGCCCACCCCCGCACCCAGCCGTTACGACTGTATTCGCGTGCGGCGCGGAGGATCGGCGTTCCACCGGACGGGAGAGCCAGCGGGATGCCAGTTCTCGGATCCGTCTGCCGGCCAGCTCGCCCCCACCAGGTCAGCCGGCGGGCGGCGTGTTGAGCGCGACGAGCAGGTCGGTCGCTGTCGCCTGCTCCCGTGCCGAGCCGATCGGCTGCGCCACCAGTTCGGTGACACCGGCGCTCGCCAGCCGCCGGATCTGCCGTTCGACGGACGCCTCGTCACCGAGGATGACCGTCTCCCCCGGGCCGTCCACACCCTCCCGGTCGAGGACGGCCCGGTAGCTGGGCAGTTGGCCGACCATGGCGAACCGTTGCGCGACCCACTCCCGGCGCGCGTCGGCGTCCGCGGTCACACAGACGAAGCTGAGCGCCACCACCCGAGGATCCGGCCGTCCCGCGGCGCTGGCGGCTCGGGTGATCGTCGGCACGATGTGGTCGGCGAGGGTCGCCGGGCCCGTCCACGTGGTGACCGTGCCGTCGGCGAACTCACCGGCGGTCCGCAGCATCGCGGGGCCGAGCGCGCCGATCAGCAGCGACGGCGGCTTGCCGCCCGGCACGTCAACGGCGCCGACGGCGGTGAGGGACGCGCCCTGGTGGGTGACGCTCTCCCCGTGCAGCAGCGGGACCAGCACGGACAGGTACTCCCGCAGGTACGCCACGGGCCGATCGAACGAGTAGCCGAACTGGCCCTCGACGATGGGCCGATGGCTCACCCCGATACCCAGGGTGAGCCGATTGCCCACGGCCGCCTGCACCGTCAGCGCCTGGCTGGCGAGCACCAGCGGATGGCGGGGATAGGTCGGCACCACCGCTGTCCCGACCTCGATACCGGATGTCTCCCGGCCCACGACCGCCAGCGCGGTGAGCGCGTCCCACCCGCCGAACTGGGTCATCCAGGCGCTGGCGAAGCCGGCCTTCGCCCCGTCACGGGCCGCCGCCACGACCGCGTCCAGTGACCGCCCCTGATCGTCCAGGTATATCCCGACACGCATCGGATCCTGCTTTCGCTCATATATGATCATCAGTAGGCTCGGTATCGCCGGACGCGGTGAGACTGATTACTTTCAGTAACTTCACGGCCGCCTACGTGACCATGCGGTACATCGCTCGCAGGTGGCCACCAGCCGTCGGCCGCACGGATACCTCGGAGGGTGCGCGGCCAGGAAGCCCGCCCGCGTCCCAGGCGTCCAGTCATGATCGTGAGGTTGGCGCCCAGGTGCGGGGAGCGCGGACGATTCACATAAAGTGAGTGTCCCTCCGGCTACCGGTCAGCTTCGCCATTTCGGCTGTGGCCCCGCTGTGGTCCTCACAACGCCCACGCCCGCGCCGCCTACGACACCGAACGGCAACGGCATCAGCGGAGCACGCGTCTGCTGGCTTCGACCGGGGCGAGCGCGGCTGGTGGAGGCGAGGGCAGCGGGCCAGCCCGGTAGCCCACACCCTGAAGGTCACTGGCCGACGCCGCGGCGTCGGAGGCGAGGATTGTCACCGTGACGAAATTCTTCCTGATCCTGCACGTTCTGGCCGCTGTCCTCACCATCGGCCCGGTCGCCGTCGCCGCCAGCATGTTCCCTCCGGCCCTGCGTCACGCCCAGGCCAACCCCGGCGATCCGGCCGCTGTCGCATCCCTGCGCATCCTGTACCGCATCTGCTCGGTCTACGCCCTCGTCGGTGTCGCCGTACCCGCCCTCGGGTTCGCCACCGCGGGTGAAATGGGTGTCACGGGCAACGCCTGGGTGATCGCCTCGATCATCCTCACCGCGGGCGCGGCCATCGTCCTGGCTCTGCTCGTCCTGCCCGGCCAGCGCGACGCCCTCCATGCCGTCGACGCCGCCGCGCAGGCCACGGCGAGCGCCGACGCCACCGCTGCCCTCGACGCACGGGCCGGCGCACGCCTGGCAATGCTCACCGGATCCTTCAACCTACTCTGGGTGACTGTCACCATCCTGATGATCGTCAGGCCCGGCTCCACCACCGGAGCCTGACCCACCCGTAGGTGAAAACCGCCATCCCCCCAGCCGAAACCACCTACACCCGTGGCAAGCGTAGGTAGAAACCGCTACCGAAACGACGGAAACCACCTATGCTTGTCCGCGGACAGCCTCCTACAGCAATGCCGCTAAGATAAGAT
>NZ_JWIO01000020.1:77491-78356 GCF_001017755.1 Protofrankia coriariae | reverse complement strand
ACCGATCTTGAAACAGTCCCGCCCGAGGACGCGAATCGACAGGTGGGTGAGGAGCGCCGCCCGGCATGATGGGGAACAGCGCCCGTGAGCCGTCCCTCTTCGCATAGAGATATCGACACATAGCCGCTTTGCGGCAACATCCAATGCCTCACATGCGTCTCGGTGCATCGTCTGCGCAGGTCAGCTACCAGGGAGCTGCTTGCCCTCCGCTCCGAGGCGCTGAGGGCAAGAAATGGGTTGAGTGGCGGTTGGCGCATGGTGATACTGCCATAATGGATCTTGGAAGGGCCGCTGAGGAGTGGCGGCGGCACGGGTTCGTCATCCTGCCTGGCTATCTATCCAGGGAGGTGCTGTGCCCGGCGGTTGCCGAACTGGGTCTGATGTTTCCGTCCGCGCGGGACTTTCACGACGGGACCGCTATCTCGGTGACGAGTTCGCCGGAATCGACGAGTTCCCGTTCGCCAGTACGGAGGTCAGCCTCCTGGTGGCGCACGATCGCCTGATCCGCCTGTCCGAGGTGCTTCTGGGCGGGGACGATCTGCGCATCTACTCGGCCGAGGCGTGGGCGAAGTACCAGGGAGCGGCCGACTACGACCAGGCTCTGCATCGCGACTACCTCAACCACATCGTGGTCGTGCCCAGCGCGGCAGCCGAGTACCGGCAGCTGGAGATGCTCGTCTTTCTGGCCGATGTGCCCGAAGACCTGGGGCCGCCGCACCTGCTCTCCAAAGCCCAGACCGCGGAGCCCGCGGCCAAACCGAACTGGCTCCCGCTACGGATCACGGACGCCTCCGATGACGCCGGCGATTTCGTCGCGCCCGGATCTCCACACCTCTACGAACGAGAGGTCTCGGCAGCCGGTCCC
>NZ_JWIO01000020.1:69431-77478 GCF_001017755.1 Protofrankia coriariae | reverse complement strand
CTCGCGCAACAACGACGTCGCCTTCGAAACGGGCACCTTCCATCGCGGCACCGGCATGACCCGTCCTGGGTGCGCTCGCTACACCACGCACCTCAGCTACCGCCGCGCGGGTGCGGAATGGGGACAACGCCGAGGCTGGGCGGCGCGCGGTCACGACCCCGCCTGGTATTGCTTCGTCGAACGGGCCAGCCCCCGGCAGCTCGAACTGTTCGGCTTCCCGCCGCCCGGTCATCCGTACTGGACCGCGGACACGCTGGCCGGCGTCGCGCCGCGGTATCCCAATCTGGACTTGCCTCCCTGGCGTCGCCAAATCCGGTCCGGCTCAGTCTGAGCAGCCGGCCGGTAGTGCCTGGATCTCGGGCCGCTCACAGCGGATCGCCGTCGGCCTCGGCGTAGATGTCGCGGCGCTTGAGATGATGGTGGAACCGGGTCAGCACGAATACGGTGTGGGCGTTCTTGTCAACCGTGCCGCCGTGCGGGCCGGTCCGAAACACCAGCCGCTTCCACGACCCGCCGACCAGCCCGATCCTCGATCGGCGCGGTCCCGCCGCCCTGCCGGCGCGTCTCGAAGCGGGGGAGCAGGGGTTCCACCCGTTCCCATAGATCGTCCGGGACCAGCCGCAGAGCGAGGCTGTTCTCCATCACATCCATGACCAGATATGTACCCGGAACGGCCACACGAGACATGCTCTTACTCGTCTAGTTCAGCCGGGGGGAGTCTCTTCGCCATGATGTGTTCTCTGCCCCCACCGGGCAGCACGTCACCGAATTGCCCTGTGTCCGCAAAACCATGGCGCCGGTACAACGCGATCGCATACTTGTTGCCGGGCGAGACCGCGAGCTGCAAGACTTCCGCCCGCCCCTGCACAGCCCACTGCTCAACCGCCCGGACCAGACGATCCCCTACGCCTTGCCCCCACGCCTCCTCGCTGACCCACAGGGAGATCAGCTCTACGACGCCGTTCCGCGGGCTCGGGACGCCGCTGACTATCCCGGCCGGCTTCCCATCGAGTACGGCATGGAAATTGCACGAGCCCGGGATGCTCAGCCGGGCACGCCATCGCTCCTCCCTGTCGCCATCACCCTGCCAGTCCGCGAGTCTGGCCCCGAAGGCGTAGGGCACCGCGGCAAGCGCGGCCAGCCTCAGCTCGCGCCACCTGGGCCAGTCGTGCGCTGTCAGCACCTCCACCTCGACCATGCACAGAGGCTGTCCCAGGACGGGGTCAGCGGCAACCCAAAATCGATCAGCGACTCGCTGAAATCACGGAAAGCTACTTGGCGGCCGGTGACGCGGACCCGAGCCCCGGGCCTCCTTGGCGTCGCCACCACATCCAGTCCGGCCCGCTCTGAGCAGCCGGTCAGTAGGGGTGTCGACGTCGTTGATGGCGCTCGCCTGGAACACGATCATCAGCGTCAGGGTATGTGCTGCGCAGGCCTGGTCGAACACCGCCGCACGTCCGTCAACGGAACCCGTGGTACAGGCGGCCGTTCTCGAGGGGCTGCCCGGGCACCGCAGCCGTAGGTGGAAGCCGTCATCGGCACGGCGGAAACCACCTACAGCCGGGCGAGGCGTAGGTGGAAAGCGCTGTCGGGGCGACGGAAGCGACCTACGCCCTTTTTCTTTGCGGTGGTCGCCCTGCTCGGTCCGGGGCGGGTGTGCGGCTCTGCCAGGCGCATCCTTCACTGTTTAGTATCGTTTTGATTTTTCGTTTCGTATAGAAACGAAACTATAGATACGAAACTATAGGCGGGCTGGCGCGCGATAAGCTTCACTTCTCGCGCGCCAGGGAGGCGCGGGAGAGAAGGGCTGGGAAGTGGGCGGCGACGGGACAGAAGTTGCGATTCGTCGAGATGGCGATTACACGGTGCTGTCGTCCGACCTGGTCGAGCGAGTGGCCGACTATGCCCGGGCGGCCAGGGCCGCCTCGACGTGGCGTGCCTACGAAACAGACCTGCGGCACTTCGCCGCCTGGTGCGCCGAGCGCTCCCCGCACCTGGTGGCGCTGCCAGCGCTGCCGGCAACCGTGGCCGGCTACCTGACGGCGCTGGCCGACGCCGGCTACAAACCGACCACCATCCGCCGCAGGCTGGCCGCCATCTCCGTGGCCCACCAGCTCGGCCGTCATCCCAATCCGGCCACCTCACCCGAGGTCGCGACCGTCTGGGACGGTATCCGCCGTGTCCACGGCACCGCCGTGAAGCGCAAGAACGCGCTGGAGACCGGTCTGCTCACCCAGGTGCTCGCCGAACTGGACGACTCCCGGCTCGCCGACCTGCGCGACCGGGCGCTGCTGCTGGTCGGTTTCGCCGGCTGCCTGCGCCGCGGCGAGCTCGTCGCGCTGGACGTCGCCGACATCGCCGAGACCCCGGACGGTGTGGTGCTGACCATCCGCAGGTCCAAGACCGACCAGGAACGCGCCGGGGCGCTGGTCGGCCTCACCTTCGGCTCCTACCGGCCGACCTGCCCGGTCCGCTCCTGGATCGCCTGGCGTCAGGCCGCGGGCCTCACCGACGGGCCCGCCTTCCGTTCGATCAACCGCCATGGCGGGGTGGGCGCGGGCCGGCTGCACCCGAGCTCGGTCGCCCGCATCGTCCAGCGCCGGGCCGCCGCGGCGGGCCTGTCCCCGGACGACTTCGGCGGGCACTCCCTGCGGTCCGGGTTTGCCACGGCCGCCGCCCGTGCCGGCGTGCCCGACCGGGCGATCATGCGGCAGGGACGCTGGCGGTCGTCGGCGTCCCTGGACAGTTATGTACGCGCCGGCCGCCTGTTCGACCGCGACAACCCCTCGGGCAGGGTCGGCCTGTAGCAGGTGCCGGCCACGGTGGCCGGGTCACGACCGCCAGCGCCGGCGCGCTGACGCCGTGGGCAGGGCCGGCCCGCGGTCCGCTGGGCACGGTCGGTCGCTCTGGCCGGTCTGGCCGGTCTGTAGCGGCGGTCACCCTGCGCTCATGATATGTGTGCGCTTCGTGCGACAGGCCGATAATGAATCCTGCTGGTTGACTCCCGTCCGCAGTCAGGAAGAGCCGCACAGTCAGGTTGATTCGGAAGATGGCGGAACGATCCGTGTGCTCGACATCAACACCTGGCCTGTGCTATCTGACCTGCATGGCAGCCTGCGACGTCCAGGCCCGCCGCCCCGTCCACACAGGCGATTCCGGAGGTAGCAGCCCATCCCATGGCCGAACACACCCCCCGCCGCAACATCGAGACCTGGGCGCACGAGCTGCCCGCCAGTTTCATCGAGTGCCGCACCATGGGACACCGCTGGGAACCCCACAGCGCGGTCTGGGACAAACAGGCCCGCGCCTACCATGTCATCCACGAATGTGACCGCTGCCACACTCAGCGCAAGGCGTGGTGGAGCCGTAACGGCGAGATCACCTCCGCGGGCTACAGCTACCCCGAGGGTTACCTGACCAAGGACGTCGGCTACATCGGCGCCGACGGCCGCGGCGTGCTGCGCACCGAGTACCTCGCCCGCGTCTTCACCGCGACCGCCAGCCGCGGCACCGGCAACGGCAACGCCCCGCGAACCTCCTGAGGAGGACACAGACACACGTTGGCCTGGACGGGGACGGCTGACTGAGCCCTGCTCCACAACGCAGGACGGACCCACCCTGCCGGGACGGGTCACCGGCCCGGAACGGTCACCGGCCGGCCGGGACGACCAGGCTTCCCGGATACCGACGGCCGGCGGTCCCAGCTGTTGGCAGTGACCGGTCAGCGGCCGGTCAGTTGGTGCAGACGCCGGCCAGGGTGGGCAGGACGGGCGGGGTGACGGCGTCGGGGGCGAACCAGCCGGGCAGCCGGCGGGTGTCGGGCGCGGGGGCGCAGCCGTCCGGCCCTTCCCGGTAGGTCCAGCTCGGGCCGTCGCGCAGGTAGGTGCGCAACGCCGTGACGAGCCGGTCGATGTCGTCGGAGCAGGTGCCGACACCGACGCTTGCCCGCAGCGCCGAGCCTGGCAGGTCCAGCCGGGCGAGCAGCGGATGGGCGCAGAAACGGCCGTCGCGCACGCCGATGCCGTGCTCGGCGGACAGGTAGGCGGCCGTCCGCGCGGCGCTGTGGCCGGGCACGGTGAAGGTGACCACGCCGAGCCGGTCGGGGGCGTCCGCCCAGATCCGCGGGATCTCCACGCCCGGCAGCCCGGACAGCCCCGCGACAAGCTGGTCACGTAGCGCGTCCTCGTGACGTTCGAGGGTGCCCGGCGCGAGCGCGGCCAGCACCTGGCAGGCCGCGGCCAGGGCGGCCGCACCGAGCGAGTTGGGGGAGCCCGCCTCGTGCCGCTGCGGGGCGGTCTTCCAGGTGGTGGCGGTGGCGGTCACCCCGGCTACGGCACCGCCACCGGCGAGGTACGGCGGCGCGGCGTCGAGCCAGTCCGCGCGGCCGATCAGCGCCCCGGCGCCGTAGGGCGCGTAGAGCTTGTGAGCGGACAGCGCGACATAGTCGACGTCCCAGGCGGCCATGTCGATGCGGCGGTGCGGCGCCAGCTGCGCGGCGTCCACGACGATCCGCGCGCCGTGGACGTGCGCGATCTCGGCGATCTCGGCGACGGGGACGACCTCGCCGGTCACGTTCGACGCGCCCGTCACGGCGACGAGGCAGGCCGGCCGGTGCGCCAGCGCCCGCCGGAGGCGGTCGAGGGTCGCGTCGACGGTGTCCGCGGCCGGCAGGCAGCGATGCCGGACGGCACGCCAGGGCAGCAGGTTCGCGTGGTGTTCGACGTCGAGGAACAGCACGTCACCGCGGCCGGGGTCCCCCGCCTGGCCGGTGTCGTCCGGATGGCCGGCGGCGCCCGCGCCCGCGGTGCCGTCCACGTGGCCGGCGGCCGCCCCGCGGCCCGGGCTGTCGTCCGGGTGACTGGTGGCCGCCGGCCCGGGCAGGCAGCGGGCGAGCAGGTTGAGCGCGTCGGTGGTGTTGCGGGTGAACACCACGACGTCCTCGGGCCGCGCGCCGACGAAGGCGCCGACCGTCCCGCGCGCCGACTCGTACAGCGCGGTGGTCACCTGGGAGGCGTATCCGGCGCCGCGGTGGACGCTGGCGTAGAACGGCAGGATCTCGTCCACTCTGGCCGCCACGGCGGACAGGCACGGGGCGGACGCGGCGTAGTCGAGGTTGGCGTACCGCGCCTGCCCGCCCTGGACGAGCGGAACCCGCAGATCCGCGCCGACGACCGGCAGCAGCGGCCCGTCCACCCCCGCTGGCTGTGGGTGGGCGCCGGCGGCAACGCCGTCCACGGCCCCGGCCGGAAACGGCACCGCCGGCCGCGGGCGGACGGGGGTCTGGATGGTGGCAGGGGCGGTCACGGCACTCCTCGGGGTCCACCGGACCCGGGGGCGGATCCGCGCTTACCGCAGCCACCGCGGCTACGGCCTGGTCCTCACCCGGGGCACCCCACCGCGGAGGAGGGTTGCCGGCCAGCGAGCCGGGGCTTGACGCTGACGCTCATGACCTGTGCCGAGCATACCGGGGATGCCGGACACGCGCCGCCAACGGCGACAGCCCCGGCGGACGGGAGCCGTCGGGCGGCCCGTTCGCGGACACGGGCTACGGGCTGCCGAAGTCCGGGAGGATGAGCGAGCCGTCCTCGGCGAACGAGAAACCGGGATTATGGGCGATCTCCCACACGTGGCCGTCGAGGTCGGTGAAAACCCCCGCGTAGCCGCCGTAGAACGTCTCGGCCGCGGGGCGGGTGATCGTGGCACCCGCCCGTTGCGCCGCCGCGATGATGCCGTCGACCTCCGCTCTGGAGCGGACGTTGTGCGCGAGCGCGACACCGCTGAACCCGCCTGTCTGCCCACCGGTACTCCCCTCGGCGTCCTCGGCGATACCGCAGTCGCGGGCCAGCTTGTCGCGTCCCCAGAGCACCAGCACGGCGCCGCCGGCCTGGAAGAAGACGGTCTCCTCGAGCTCCTGGCCCTGCCAGCCCAGCCGCTCGTAGAACGCCCGGGCACGCCCCACGTCCCCGACACCCAGTGTGATCAGACTGATCCGCTGCTCCATGTGTGGAAGGTACCCGGCCGTTTTCCCCGGCGAGGGGCGGCTTTCCGGACGGATCGCTGCGAACCGTCCCATCCCGCCCGGCGGCCCGTCCGCGATGACGGTTCGCGGGCCCGTGGCCGGCAGGGTGCGGGGCATCGGGAGTTTCGGGTTCTGAGATGTCTCGCGGCTGGTGGGACAGCGTCGGACGGATGATCGAAAGGATGCTGCCGGGAACGGTGCGGGATGGCCTGGGCGGGGCGTCAGAACGGGTGAACAAGAATAAACGAGGATTGTGGTGGCGGGTCGGTTGTACAGTGCCGAGCATGACATCCCGCCGCATTCTGCTGCACAGCGATCGCGTGATCGATCACGCGCTTGTGGCCAGCGCGGCGTGTACCAGTGGGTGTGGCCCGCACGGGATGCGCTGACAACCGCGGACCGGCGCCACGGCACCGGTTCCGGTCGCGTCATCCCAAGCCGTCCGGTCACGCCGGTACGTCACCGGCCCGTCTGAATTCTCCCGTTCCGACCGCTCATCCGGATCCTGGCGCGTTCTCCGATTTGCCGTGTGCGCCTGGTCGTCAACCAGCCGATTTTTCTCGGGGGCGGCGGTTGCGCCGGGAACGCCGGTCGGCGGTGACGGCAGGAACGCCGAGGTGCGTGTCACGGCCCGCGGGCCAGCCGTCCCGCGGGTCCACCGGCAACGCGAAAAAAATGTAATCACGCTGTTTTTCCACCCGTACCGCTCGCCATCCGTATCGCTTTCCGCCCGTACCGACAGGGAGTCGAGCATGCCACTCATCCACCCACTACTCGCGGGCACCGCCCTGGTGCCCGATTCCCTGCTGCGAGACGAAAACGAAACGGTGGAACCGCATGTGCTGGCCGCGCTGACCCGCTCCCTCGGTGCCGCGACCGGGATATGGACGGCGATCCTGCGCCACGACCCGGTCAACCGCTGGTACACCCGGCTCGTGCTGTCCGGATCGGTCGAGGTGTGGCTGATCAGCTGGTGCCCGGACCAGTACACCCGCGCGCACGACCATGGCGGCGCGTTCGGCGCGCTGACCGTCATCCAGGGGCCCGTCACGGAGATCGCCTGCGACGCGGACTGGCGGCCCCGTGACTGGCGGCAGCATGAACGGGGGGCGTCGCTCACATTCGATCGGAACCACATTCACAAGGTGGGGAATTCGGGGACTATCCCGGCCGCGACCATCCACGCCTACTCTCCCCCGGAACTGCCGATGCGGTATGCACCGGACGCCGCCGAGCAGGCGGTCGAGGGCTTCCTGCTCGAGAACGCGCTCGGTGGTGCCGCCGCTGGGGACGCGGCGGGGGCGCTTGCCGTGGGCGGAGGGCGGCCGTGAGCGGCAGCCGGATCGACGCGATGCTTGCCCGGGCACGCGCCCGCCTGGAGCGTCTCGACCCGCCTACGGCCGCGGCGGCGGTGGCGGACGGGGCACTGCTGGTCGACATCCGGCCCGCGGCCCAGCGCGGCGCCGAGGGCGGCATCCCCGGCGCGCTGATCATCGAACGTAACGTCCTGGAGTGGCGGCTGGACCCCACCAGTGACGCGCGTCTCCCGCAGGCCACCGGCGACGACATCAAGGTCATCATCATCTGCTCGGAGGGGTACACCTCCAGCCTCGCGGCGGCGTCCCTGCAGGATCTGGGCCTGCGCCACGCCACCGACGTCGTCGGTGGCTTCCGCGCGTGGGAGCGCAACGGCCTCCCAACGATCACTCACAGCAGCAAAGATCATCACCTTCAGTAACTAACTTCACTGAAAGGTCTTGGCCGATCTCTTAGCGTAAGGGTGCTCACTATCACGGTGAGTAACGGGGATGACCGCCGGAGCCCGTCCGCATCCCCGTGTCGGCCACACGCGCGGACGGGGCCGGGGCCCATCTGCCCGGAACGGCGGCAGAGGGGTGATGGCATGTCCATCTCGAGCCGTACGGTCTCACCCACGATCACCGCGGTTTCCTGTGCCGTCGCCGTCGCGGTGGCCCTGACGCCTCATCCGGCCGGGGCGGCCATCGCGTCGGCCGGCGGTGCGCCCGC
>NZ_JWIO01000020.1:19291-69425 GCF_001017755.1 Protofrankia coriariae | reverse complement strand
GGCGGTGCGCCCGCCGCGACCGACGCGGCCCTGGGCGCCCTGACGACGGGGCAGGGATCCGCAACGACCTGGACGGACGGGCAGGAGTCCGCCAGCGGCAGGCAGAAGCCCAGCAGCACCAGGAAGAGGGCCACTGGCGACAGGCAGAGGTCCACCGGCAACCGGCGGGAGTCGTCCAACAGCAGAAAGGAATCCACGGGCGACAGGCAGGAATCGTCAGGTAACGAGTGGGAATCATCCGGTAACGAGTGGGAATCCTCCGACGGCGGATGGGAGTCCTCCGCTGGCAGGCAGGAGTTCCCCGGCAGGTCGTTGCGGCTGGGCAGCCAGGGCGACCCGGTGGCGCGGCTGCAGATCCGGCTTGGGATCTTCGCCGACGGGAGGTTCGGCCCGCGGACCGCACGCGGCGTCCGCACCTTCCAGTCCGGCGTCGGCCTGACCATCGACGCCGTGGTCGGCCCGCGGACCTGGGGTGCACTCTTCGGCGCGTCAGCCGCGCCGGCGGTGTCCGCCCCGGCCTCAGCCCAGCCGGTGCCAGCGCTGCTGACAACTCCGGCGGTGGCACAAACGGCGGTGGCGTCAACGGCGGCGCTGACAGTGGCTCCGGTCGGGGCGTCCACCTCGGTCGCGGCGGCGGCGTTCGCGGTCGCCCAACAGCAGATCGGCAAACCGTACCGCTACGGCGCCGCTGGGCCGAACGACTTCGACTGCTCTGGTCTGATCAAGTACGTGTACACCCAGGTCGGCGCCTCGGTCCCCCGTACCACCTACGACCAGTTCGCCGCGTTGCAACCGGTCAGCCGCGCCGACGCCCGGCCAGGAGACGTGATCTTCTTTCTCGACGCCGAGGGGGAGGCCTACCACGACGCCATCTACGCCGGAAACGGACAGATGATCGTTTCGCGTCGGCCCGGCACCAATGTCCAGTACCAGGAGATCTGGTCGGGCGACTATCGCATCGGACGGGTCTGAAGACCGGAGGACCTGTAGCTTCCAGCCGGACGGGAAGCATGATCGCATCACCTTGGGCGCTCTGACCGTAGACTCTGCGCCACGCGCTGCCGGCGATCATAGCTGTGATTCTGCTCACCCTTGCGATCGTCAGGAACACCGTCCCCGATTCCCCGGGGGCGGGCGGGGACCCGGGATGCCCGGTTTGGTAGCACCGGGCATCTACTACGAGTGGTAGTACATATACACAACGCTGCGATTTGACAACGGAACGCCGATCGACAGGGCCAGAACCGGGTGTGTTGGGCGCGCTGCGGACGCGAGCGTTCCGGAACCCTTGCTATCCCGTCGAGAGCCGTCTACGTTCCTCGGTTAACGAGACGAGACGGGTTCGTTTCCGACGAAGAGGGTGTCCAGGCGTGCGCAATTCATGCCGGACAACCCTGAGTCCGTCCCTCCCCGAGGTTGTGGTTCCGCGTGAGCAGAGGAGTCGATGTGCCTTCCAACACATCCACTCGTTGCCGCGCATTGTCATGTCCGCCGCAAGCGACGTCCCCAGGAGACATCATGCTGAGTCACCTGCGGCTGCTGCCCACAGGTAGCACTGCCGCCTACCACCATCGGCTCGGATTGTGCCCCGATAGAGGCAGAATCGGCGGAATCTCATGAGCGCCGGCGTACCGGTCCTGCCCGGACGAGACCTTCCGCCGCAGCCCTACGGTGCTGGCTGGCCCACCTACTGGCGGCAGGAAGCCGCCTGCCGGGACGGGGATCCCGACGCGTTCTTTCCGCCGGACGGACGTAACACCAAGGCCCGGGCCGCGGCGGAAACCCGGGCGCGGAAAGTATGTGCCGGCTGCTCCGTGCGGCGGGCCTGTCTCGCGACCGCCTTATTCCGCCAGGAGGAACACGGCGTGTGGGGTGGGCTTACCTCGGACGAACGCAATTCCGTGGTTCCCCGCGGCCGGCTCAGCGCGGACGAAGCCCTTGCCTTTGCCGACCGTCTGCTGCTTTCCACGTACGCAACCAGCTGATCCTTTCGGTTGGTTTTTAGCTCCACCGTAGGACATCTTTCATCACCTCGGGTGAGGCACCGCCGTCGATGTGAGCTGTCGATGTGAGCGGGTGCCTCGCCCGGCGCCATGGCCGGGGCACCGATGATCGGCAACGGTCGGCACGGCACCGGCAGGCGAGGCTTCCCTCGTCCGGGTGCGTGAGGCTTCCCATGCGGGTGAGATGCCGCCGGATGCGGCGGGCGCCCCGCGGCGGGCGTAGAAAAGAACCATTGACGCCCCGGTCCGAGATGGGCAGGCTGCGTGTCGTCGCCGTCCGAGGAGGAGTTGCGTGTCGCCTCGTCCCGCGCCCGGTCGCGGCGTCCGGGTGTCTGCCAATCTCCCTCCCTCCACGGGTCTCCCCCCACGGGCCGCGCGGTGAGGCCGCCGCGTCGCCTGTTGCTGCTGCGCCACGGCAAGTCCGACTGGGCCGACGGCAGCATGCCGGACGCCGATCGCCCGCTGTCGCCGCGCGGCCGGGCCTCCTGCCGGCTCATCGCCGAGCATCTGGCAGCCGACCAGCTCGCACCCGACCTGGTGCTGTGCTCCTCGGCCCGCCGGACCCGTGAAACCGTCGAGCAGATCGCCGGAGCGCTGCCGGCGGCCGTCCCGGTACTGACCGAGGATCGGCTCTACCTCGCCGACGTGTCGGACCTGCTCGACCGCCTCCGGGAGCTCGACGACGGCGTCCCCACCGTCCTGCTGGTCGGCCACAACCCGGGTATCCACGCTCTCGCCACCGGTCTGCTCCCGGTCGGCGAGCGCTCGCGCCTGCCCACCTTCCCCACCGCGGCGCTGGCCGTCGAGGACCTGGCGGTGGGCCGCTGGGCGGAGCTGGGGCCGAGTACGACGCGGCTGGTCTCGTTCGTCACCCCACGCTCGCTGGCTGGCTCCAGCAGCCACTGAAGCCCCTGGGGTCCCTGGGCCCCTGACCCGCTGGTGGCTGGCAGCTACCCCGGCCGGTCCTGGCCCGGTGCGGCCCGGCGCGGAACACGGATATGGCCGGATGGTGACGGCTGCCGCGGCAACGTACGAGGCCACGGCAACGACGAAGGACGGCACCTCGTGCCGCGCTGCGTGCCGCGGACAACGGCCTGTGCGCCGCGGGCGTCAACCGTCGTGCGTGGCGACGTGCCCTGCCCGGTCGGGCAGGGCGGTACTGATCATGTCTTTCGGGTATTTCCCGCAACCGCGGTACAGGAGGGGAGCGTCAGTACGCCTGTTCCATGATCTGGGAGGCGACAGCGGTGATCAGGCCGACGACCAGGGCCACGCCGGTCACGATCCACAGCGGTACCGAGTGCAGGACGAGAGCGAAGACACCGACCGTGAACGCCGCAATGATCAGAAAAACCGCGGTCCACGAACCCACGTTCGCCTTGTGATGACCGCTGGAACTCGCCACGTCCGCTCCTCAGCCCATCAACGATCAGCCAACCTGGGTGGTGGCTGCTGTCACCGCCCGAGACTACCGGTAAGCCACGGCAGAATCCTGCCGGTTACCCACAGTAAGACCAATAGGACCCAGGCCGTCTTCTGCTCAGGCCCCTGGTCAGATTGTCAAAGCTCGGGCAGGTCTTCAAAGGTAGCCGGCGAGCTGGGCGAGGTCGTCGAGCTGGTCGCTCAGCCAACGTCCCACGTCGTGCGTGCGTACCTGTTCGGCCGCCGCGGCCAGCCGCCGCTGCCGCTCCTCCAGCGGCATGGTCAGAGCCTCGTACAGGGCGTCCGCCATCTGCTGGACGTCGAAGGGATGCAGGGTGACCGCATATTCCCCCAGCTCCTCGTGGGCTCCGGCGTTCTCCGACAGGGCCAGCACGCCACCACGCCGGTTGACCACCGCGACCTCCTTGGTCACGAGGTTCATGCCGTCCGCCAGCGCGTTGACCAGGATCACGTCGCAGATCGAGTAGGCGGCCACCGCGAGCGGGAAATCCTCCGCCATCCGCAGGTCGATGGGCTGCCGGCCGTCCTTGGTGTGCCGGGCGTTGATCTCTGCCACCACCGCGCCGATCAGCGCGATGTAGTCGGCGTACTCGGGCACGTCGGTGCGGCTGGGCTGGAGCAGGGCGAGGAAGCTGACCTTGCCGACGAGCTCCGGATGCTGGTCGAGCAGTGCGCCGAAGGCCAGGAAGCCCCGCACGACGTTCTTGCTCGGGTCGGTGCGGTCCACCCGCAGGATCAGCTGCCGCTCCCCGTCCAGGAAGGTGTACCGCAGCATGGCGACGTGCCCGGCGACATCCTCGGTGCTCAGCGTCGCCTCCAGGGCGGCGGTGTCCACCGAGATCGGGTAGTAGCGGGCCCGCACGACCCGGTCGTCGACGAAGACCAGCAGGTTGTCCAGGTCGACGTCCAGGCCGAGCAGGTCCTGGGCGCACAGGACGAAGTGGCGGGCGTAGCGCCGGGTGTGGAAGCCGACGACGTCGCTGCCGAGCAGGCCGCGCAGCAGCCGTTCTCGGATACCGGCCGGCAGGATCCGCCACTCGTCCGGCCCCGGCCACGGGATATGGATGAAATGGGTGAGCACGACGTCCGGGCACAGCTCGCGGACCCGCTCGGCCACCAGGTAGAAGTGATAGTCCTGCAACAGGACCAGCGCCTTGCCGCCGCGGGCGCGAACCTCGTCGACGACCGCGTCCGCGTACACGCGGTTGACCGCCGCGTAGCCGTTCTCGAACGCGTCGTGCTCGACCAGGGTGATGACGGGTGACAGCGCCCGGCCGTAGAGCCCGTGCTGGACGAACCACAGGATCGGGTTCGACCAGACGCTGTAGAAGTCCGCGTAGGCGGCCGGGTCGGTGGTGACCAGCCGGACCCGGATCGAGGGGCCGTCGGGTTCGTCCTCGACGACGTGGGGGTATGGAGACGTCTGCACGAGGATCGAGCCGCCCTGCGCTTCGCTGGCGACAGCAGCGTCCTCCTCGGTGGACGCCCCGCACACCCAGACGGCGTCGTCAAGATGCTCGGCGAGGCCGGAGAGGGCTGACACCAGCCCGCCCGCCCCGCGGTTGACGGTGCGTCCGGACACGTCACGGTCGAAGCTCACCGGGCCGCGGTTGGACAGCAGCACCAGCGGCAGGTTCAGGATGGGGGTAGCCGGCACGGTGGTGGGGCCTCCTTAGTGATCCACGGCGGGGACCTCGGCAGTACGGAAAGATCGTTCCCGCGCCGCCCACGACCCTCTGGTCGCACATGGCAGTGGCACCGGATGGCCGTCAGACCGGTGAACGCCTACGCACTAACGTCCCCGCGGACCTCCGACCGCGCGATGAGAGCATGATCGCTTCACCCTCGGCCTCTCTGGATGATTCGGACTTTAGTGAGGCCCGCTAAAAGATGCATCGGGTTGCAGGGAACATGCGGACTTGCTACCCAGACCCGCACCTACGACACGCTGGCGACCGACAGCGGGCACCCGCTCACGGAGAATATACCCCTTGTCGGCATTCACGCGCAGCCGATCCAGATATGTCCGTTTGATCCCGACCGGGCCGCGACAGCCCGGGCCGGCCCGCGGCGGTCCTGCGGTGAGTACCGGCCGACGCGAACAGAGATCACCGACGGCTGCCCGCGGCACGTCCGGTGCACCTCCGGGGCGGTCGGCCGGCGGCTGCCCCGGACATGGCCGGCCCCTGGAGAACCGTCCGCGGCCCACACGGAAGAAGCCGGTCGGCCCGGACGAGCGATCTACAGGCTGTCGCTGTAGTCGCGGACCTCCTGCACCGCCGACCCGAGCGCCGCCAGCGAGTCCTGGATGCGCTCCCGGGTCTCCACCAGCGCGCTGGTCAACTGCTCCACGGCGCGGTGCGCGCTGCCGTCGGTCGCGGCCAGGACGATCGCCTGCGCTTCTTCGATCATGGTCAGCGCACCGTCCAACTGACCGGTGACCTCGTCGGTACGCCGGAACGCCTCACCAAGCTGGGACTTGACGTCGGCGATGGTGCTCGTCACGGAGGTCCTGCCCTTCTTCTGTCACGTCCGCTCTTGTATCCCACCTGTGGAGCCATGTCCCCGGAGGCCCCCCACGAGGCCTGCGCCCCCGAAAGCCCCTGCGGGGCTGCGCCCTCGAAGGCCCCTGCGGGCTTGTACCTCCGGGGACGTGCATGCCCCAGGGACAGCGCCCCGGACGGCCGGCGGCCGGGTCACTTCCGCTGCGGATGTCGCGGCGCGCCGACACCGAGCCCGAACCGCAGCGCCAGCACCAGCGCCACCAGCGAGGCGATCACGTCGGTCGGGTCCAGCGACGCCACCCGTATGGTCGCCAGCACCGCGGCACCGGCCGTACCGGCCCCGAGCAGCGCCGCACGGGCAACCTCCACCCGAGCCGCGTCGGTCGCCACCGCCACACCGACGGCGGTGAGCATGGCGGCACCGGTGAGGGACGGCAGCGCCGCAACCCCGAACAACACCCGCAACACGGTCACCCCACCAGCCACCAGCAGGCAACCCAGGCCGATGACGATCGCGGCCGAGGCCGACGAACCGGACCGGGTGACCGCCCGCAGCTCGGCTGCGTGCCCCATCGCGATCAGGCACAGCTCGTGGGCACGCCCCGGCGCCTCGGACGGCTCGAACGGAACCGCCGCACCGGCGGAGGCCGCCCTGACCACCTGTCTGGTACGTGCCCGCCGCTGCGGCGCGGCGCCGCCGGCCGTGCGCGCCCGGCCCGGCTCACCGCGGCGGTGCTGGGCCCGGGCGATCGGCCGGCCACCGGGCCCGTGCCCACGGCCAGGCCCGGTGACGACGGGTATGTCACGGTCGGACGTGCGGCCGGACCCATCGTGGCCGGCTACATCGTGGCCGGACATGTCATGGCCAGGTACGTCATGGTCGGACAGGTAACGATCAGAAAAATCGTGATCGGCTGCGGCGACGGCGGGCACGTCGTCGGCCCGCTCCACCGGAGGCGGCCGGAGCTGGTCAAGGCTGCTGATCCCGTGGTGCGCGAGCGGTTCGGCCACCGTCCGCCACACCTCGTCGACCTTGGCGCGGATCGCCTCCGCCGACTCCCGGTGCGCCTGCGCGAGCGCGACACGCCGCTGCCGGCCGGCGGACATCCGGTCCTCCACCTTGTTTCTGGCCTGGTTGAGTTCGGCGAGCAACGCCCGGTAGCGCACGGCCGCGATCAGCGGGTCGTCGAGGTCGGGATCACGCAGGGCGGGCTCCAGGACGGGCTTGTGGTGGAGGTCGACCCGGCGCCGCGGGTCGGCCTCCGGTACGGCGAGGAAGCCACCCGGCTGGTCGGGCACGTCAACCATGATCCTCGTTTCGTGGGTTGCGGGCGCGCCGGTCACCGGCCCGGTCGTTGCCCCGGTGGCCGGTGGCCGGCGGCACGGGAGGGGCGCCGGCGCCGTTGCCGTCGGCTCGTCCAGTGTCGTCGACGCGTCCAGCCGGCCCGGTCACCCCGGTAGCCTCCTCCACGACTCCTGATCGTGCCGCGGGTCACCCGCCACCGCCGCCGACGGCTCGGCCTGGGCCGGCAGCGGCGAGAACGGGACGATCGTGCGGGCCTCCGCATACCCGTTCCGGTCGAACAGAACCGCCCGGTTCGGGCCCGTCCCCGCGGTGACCGACCGGTTGCCCGCGAGACTGAACAGGTCGCTCGCAGGCACGCCGACCGCGACCCACGCCCCCACGTCGTCGCGGTGCATGGGGCCGAGGTCGTCGAGCAGCCGGCCCGGGCCGCGCCACCAGCCGAGCAGGTGCACCCGCTGGCCAGGGCCCCGACGGGTGACGAAACGCAGGTCGTCCAGGCCCGAACGGCGGGCGGGAGGCTCCTTGGCCTCCAGGACGGCCCGCCCGGCGTCGGCAGCGAACAGGACGAGCAGCCGCACCGGCCGGGCGAACCTCTCGTAGGACCGGTCGCCGGGCCAGGGGCCGCCGGCCGCGCCGGCCAGCGCGGTCTCCTCCCGGTCCCGTACCTCGTCGCTGACCTCCCGCAGCACCCGGCGCAGCGCCGCCGGCGGATGGACCCGGGCGGACTGCCCGACGGCACGAACCCGGCCGGCGAGCACCTCCGCCGCCTGCGTGGTCTCGGCGGTGACCGCGACGATGTCGACCCGTACGCCGCCCGGCGCGTCCTGGCCCGCGACGCTCACCACGGCCGCCTGCAGCACCCCGGTCGCCTCCCGGCGCAACGGGCCGAGCACCGCGAGGTTGCGTCCCGGCAGCGGGGACAGCCGCACTCCCACGGCAGCCGGATGCAGGTCGAGGGGGACCCCCACCAGGGCCAGCGGCTCGGCCGTCCCGGCGGCGTCCGCGCCGTCTCCGCTGTCGGCACCGCCGGTCGCGCCACTGCCGTCGGGGCTGCCCTCGAGGGCCGCGGCGTCGGCGGCGCCGGCACGCTCGGCGCGCTCCACCGGGACGGGCGTGCCCGCGAGCGACCGGTAGAGCTGGTTGTCGTCCAGGATCGCCGGTGCGTGGCCGACGAAGACCCGTGGCCCGGGTCGACCCGGCGCGCCGGGCGCCCCCGCCCCCGCCCCCGCGAGGCTCGCGCGCAGCGACGTGAGCACTGCCGGGGTGGGGTAGGCCACCCGGACGAATTCGTTGCCGGCCGGGTGGCCGTTACGCCGGTTGACGATGGCCTCCCCCACGCCCGCGAGCGCGCCCGCCGCCTCGTTGGTGGTCGACAGCAGCACCCGGGACTCCGAGATCGAGGTGCGCAGCGCGATCCGCAACGCGAACTGACCGAAGATCGAACCGCGCTTGCCGGCGGTGGCGTCCAGGGCGTCGATGCCCGACAGCGTCTGGCTGGCCAGCAGCAGGTGGATGCCGTAGGCGCGGCCCTGGCGGGCGAGCGCCTCCAGATGCGAGACCGCCTCCCGCGACACCGCGTCGAGCGGCGTGAGCATCACCTGGAACTCGTCGATCACCACCAGGATCCGCGGCCAGCCGGCGCCGCCCTGCGCGGCCCGCAGGCCGCGCAGGTCCCGGGCGCCGACGGCCCGCATGGCCAGGGCCCGGCGCTGCATCTGGGCGCGGACATGGCGCAGCACGGCGACGCCGAACTCCCGGTCGCTGTCCATCCCGACGGTGTCCGCGTGCGGCAGCACGAACGGGTCGTCGGCCCGGGGGGCGAACTGGGCGAACTCCAGGCCCTCCTTGAAGTCGAGCAGGTGGAAGCGCAGCTGCTCGGGGGCGTAGCGGGCGGCCAGCCCGTACACCACGTCGAGCAGCAGCGTCGACTTGCCCGAGCCGGCCTGCCCGCCCACAAGAGCGTGGACGGTGTCGTCGTCGAAGCGGAGCGTGACCGGACCGTCCGGCCCGAACGCCACCGGGACGCTCAGACCACCGGCCGCGTCGAAGCTCCACAACGTGTCGGGAAGCAGCGCCCGGGCGTCCGGGGGGCGGGTGGCCTCGACGGCCGTCGCGGCCGCGACGGACTCGGCGACCGCGGCCACCAGCTCGGGCGGCGGCGGGTCGTCCAGCTCGCATTCCAGCGGCCCGGCCAGCGAACAGCTCCAGACCGTCGGGGCGGCCGCGGAAACCCGGTCGCCGTCGGGCACGCCCCCGGCAGCGGTGAACAGACCGTCCACGGCGGGATCCTCGGCGGGCCCGGTCGCGCGCAGGGTCTCGGCGCCCGTCAGCGTCTCGTGCCCCCGGCGGCCGACGGCCGCACCNGGCGGCCGACGGCCGCACCGCCGTCCTCCACCAGCGCGATCACGTGCACGCCGCACGCGGGGCCCTGGGCGGCGACCGCCTCCAGCGCCCGCGCGGCGTCGTCGGCCAGCGACGGCCAGGCCAGCAGCACCAGCAGCCGCCACGGCTCGGCCCGGGGCAGGCCCGCGGCCTCCCGTTCCCGCAGGGAGGCGAACCGGCCACCAAGCCGGTCGACGGTGATGCGCCCGACGTCCGCGGACAGCTCCCCCAGCGCGGTCTCCAGCCTGGTCCGGGTGGTCAGGGTAGGGCTGACCACGCCGGCGGCCCGCAGCGGGGCGAAGCCGGCGAGCCCGGCGCCGAGCTCGTAGGGGTCGTAGACGGTGACCCGGACCGATCCCGGCGGTGCCGCCGCGAGCACCCGGGTGAGCAGGGCCCGTACGACGCCGACGCCCTCGGCCCGGCGGTCCCGGTCCACCACGATCCGCAGGTTGCCGCCGTCGAGGAGACTGACGGCCAGCGGCACCTCGGCGGTCTGCCCGCCGGGCAGCAGAGGTGGGACGAGTACCCGGCCCACCCGCCACAGCCCCGGCCGGTAGGGACGCCCGGCCGCCGGCCGTGGTCGCGGACGGCCTGGCAGTTCCGGCAGCTCGGGCAGAGCGGTGGCGGCCTCGCTCCCCGGCGCGTGGCCGGCCGGTTGGGGTGGCGGCCACAGCGGTGACGACCAGGGCGCGCTGGCGAGGTCCGGCGCCTGTCCACGGGCGATCGCGGCGGCCATCCCGATCGCGGCCGGCAGCTGCTCGTCAGCAACGTCGGGGATGGCGTGCCAGACATCCGCGGAAGGCGCCCGCTGGCCGGCCCGGCCGCCGGATGCTGGCCCGTCCGCGCCGGGCCGTTCGACCTGGTCGGCCAGCGCGTCCAGTTGGTCGGCAAGGCTCAGCGCCTCGCCCAGGCATGTCTGAATACCGGTGACGAGTGTCCGGACCCGCCGAGTGCCCGACACCACGACCTCCCCGCGCTCACACCGATGCCACGACGGAGCACCAACCTAACGGCAAGATCCGGTCAGGGCGGGGTTTTCCCTGACTCCAACGGTGTCCGCGGATGTGACGCTACCGGACGAGGACATCCGTACATCGTGCCCGGGCCAGGTGGGGATGGTCCAGTACGGACGGCTGGGCATCCGCGGTGTCGGCCCAGCCGACCAGGCCGGTCGGGCCGGCGGCCGGGCCGGTGACGTTGGCGGGTCAGCCGCCGGTGGACCGCCGGTAGGCCCGGATACACCATGGCACGAAGACGACGAGCATCCCAACACACCACGCCAGCGACTGGAGCAGCGCGGAGGCCACCGGGCCGCCGAGGAACAGCGCCCGCGTCGCGTCGATCGTCACGGTGATCGGCTGATGCTCGGCGAAGGCCTGCAGCCAGCCCGGCATCGTGCTGACCGGGACGAACGCGGAGCTGGCGAAGGTCAGCGGGAAGACCCAGATGAACCCGGCCGACTGCGCCGCCTCCGCGTTGCGCACCGACAGCCCGATCACCGCCGACACCCAGGCGAACGCGTAGGAGAACAGCAGCATGAGGGCGAAGCCGACCAGCACCGCGGGCACGGTCGTGTCACCGAAGCGGAACCCGACCGCGATCCCGACCAGCAGCATGATCGCGACTACGAACACGTTGCGGAACAGGTCCGAGAGGGTCCGGCCGGCCAGCAGTGCGCCCCGCGACATCGGCAGCGAGCGGAACCGGTCGATCAGGCCACGCTGGCGGTCCTCGGCGAGCCCGACACCCGTCACCATGCTGCCGAAGATCGCCGTCTGGATGAAGATCCCGGGCATCAGGAAGTCCACGTAGTCCACCCCGGGCCCGACGTTGATCGCGCCACCGAACACGTAGACGAACAGCAGCACGAACATCACCGGCTGGATCGTGGAGAACACCAGCAGCTCGGGCACCCGCCAGGTCTGGATCAGGTTGCGCCGGCAGACGACCCAGGCGTCCAGCAGCGACCAGACAAACCGGCTGCGGCCCTCGACCGGCCGGACCACGACGGCGGCGGCGCTGCCGCTGATGATGGTGCTCATGTCGTCACCAGCTCCTCGGTGGTGGTGCTCTCGTGCGGGCTCGTGGCCGTGCCCTCGTCGCGCGCGTGATGGCCGGTGAGTGCCAGGAAGACGTCGTCGAGGGTGGGCCGGTGCAGCGCGATGTCCTCGAGGGTCACGCCCACCTCGTCGACGCCGCGGACCATGTCCGGCAGCACGCCGGCACCGCGGTTCATCGGCGCGCTCAGCCGCCGACGGTCGGCGTCGACACTCACCTCGCCGGAGGCGAACCGTGCCAGCACGCCGCGCGCGGCGTCGACGTCCCCGCCCCGGGCGATCACGATGTCGAGACGGTCCCCGCCCACCTGCGACTTCAGGTCGTCGGCGGTGCCCTCCGCGATGACCCGGCCACCGTCGATCACCGAGATGCGCCGGGCCAGCTGGTCGGCCTCCTCCAGGTACTGCGTCGTCAGCAGGACGGTGGTGCCGTCCCGGACGAGTTCCTCGATGACCTCCCACATCTGGATCCGGCTGCGCGGGTCGAGCCCGGTCGTCGGTTCGTCGAGGAAGAGCATGGGCGGCGCGAGGATCAGGCTGGCGGCCAGGTCGAGCCGCCGGCGCATACCACCGGAATAGGTGCCGGCCTGTCGGCGGGCGGCGTCGGTGAGGTCGAAACGTTCCAGCAGGGTTTCGGCACGGGCCCGCGCCGAAACAACCGACAGCCGGTAGAGCCGGCCGAACATCTCCAGGTTCTCCTGGCCGGTGAGCCGTTCGTCGACGGCGGCGTACTGACCGGTGAGCCCGATTCGGGACCGCAGTTCACCCGCGCGTCGGCTGACGTCAAGACCGAGAACCTCGGCATGTCCGGAATCGGCACGCAACAAGGTGGTGAGAATTTTCACAGCGGTCGTCTTGCCGGCGCCGTTCGGACCGAGGACCGCATGTACTGTCCCGGTCGCCACGCTGAGATCCAGACCGGCGAGCGCGACGCTCGTGCCGAAGCGCTTGTGCAGGTCGTGCGCGAGTACCGCGGGTTTGTCAGACACAGTTGGCGATCGTACGGCACGCCACCGACAGGTCCGGGAACGGCGAAGTGACCTGCCGCTACGCGTGTACGGCGGCTCTCCCGGCCTACCCCGACCACTCGACGATCATTCAGCCGGGCGGCCGGCCGGGGCCGGCGCGAGACAGCGCGGACCGTCGACGGCGACGGGAACGGCGGTGGCGCCGGCGGCCGTGCGCACCGCGGGCACCGCTGCCGCCCGGGCATGTCACGGGCGGGAAGCCGTCCCGGCTGTGACATCCGGAGAAATCGCCCGCCCGGATGTGGGAAACGGACGGCGGGAAAACAGCGCCGCTTCCCGGAACACTGAATCCGATATCGACAGCCATTTTCAGCGCAAATGACGGGACCGGTTGAAGGAAGTAACGTTGAAAGTGGGGGCGGCCACGGCAGGACAGCGGCAGGCCAGGAAAGGAAGACCGGTGGCGGAGAATACCGGAACAGCGCACGGCCATGGCCGCGGCAGCGGCCGGCACACCGGCCACGGACACGACACTGGTCACAACACCGGCCACGGACACCGTGCCAGCCACTGGCGCGACACCGGTCACGGGCAGCACGCCGGTCACGGGCACGACGTCGCCGCGGACGCGGACCGACGCTGGCTGATGATCGCCCTCGGCGTCATCCTCGCCTACCTTGTCGTGGAGGTCGTCGTCGGCCTGCTCGCGCACTCCCTGGCGCTGCTGTCGGACGCGGCCCACATGCTCACCGACGCAGCGGCGATCATGCTGGCACTGGTGGCTCTGCGGGTCGCGGCACGGCCGGCCGGCGGCGCCTACACGTTCGGCCTGCGCCGGGTGGAGATCCTCTCCGCCCAGGTCAACGGGCTCACCCTGCTCCTGCTGGCCGGCTGGCTCACCGTCGAGGCGATCCGCCGGCTGTTCACCCCGGGTGATGTGGCCGGTGGGCCCGTGCTGGCCGTCGCGCTCGTCGGGGTAGCCGTCAACCTCGCCGCGGCCTGGGCGATGAGCCGGGCCAACCGGACGAGCCTGAACATCGACGGCGCCTTCCAGCACGTTCTCAGCGATCTCTACGCGTTCGTCGCCACCGCCGCCGCGGGCATGGTCGTTCTCGCCACCGGCTGGAAGCGCGCGGACACGATCGCCTCGCTGACCGTCGTCGTCCTCATGGTCAAAGCCGGTGCCGGCCTGCTGTACGCGTCCGGCCGGATCTTCCTCGAGGCTGCTCCCGACGGGGTCGACCCGGACGGCATCGGTGCCGCGATGGCCCGCCGGCCCGGTGTCAGCGAGGTCCACGACCTGCATATCTGGCAGATCACCTCCGGTGAGCCGGCGTTGTCCGCGCACGTGCTGGTGCAGCCTGACGCGGACTGCCACGCTGTTCGGGTCGGGATGCACGCCTGGCTGCGGGAGGACCATCACATCGACCACATCACCTTGCAGGTCGACCATCTGCCCACCGCGGCGCACCCCACGGCCGGGCGGCCTGACGACCCGCACTGTGCCGCGCCGCACGGCACCACGCACTACGCCGCGCGCCGCGCCGCCGCGAACCCACGCTGACCGCTGCGGATCATCATCGATGGCCGGCCGGCTGGCCGCGGGGCCGTCAGGCCGAGCTGCGCCGGCTGCGCCGGCTGGCCAGTTCGTCCCCGGGATGACCGACCGCTGTCGGCCCGGTGTGCCCGCGCTCGGGGCGTTCCGTCGGAAGCTGGGACAGCTGCCCGCGCATGTCCTGGACGGCCCGGCCGACCGCGATCGCGAAAACCCCCTGGCCGCCCTGGACGAGGTCGATGACCTGGTCGTCGGAGGTGCACTCGTACACGGTCGACCCGTCGCTGACCAGCGTGACCTGCGCCAGGTCCTCGATCCCGCGCAGGCGCAGGCAGTCGGCGGCGGCGCGGATGTTCTGCAGCGAGACCCCGGCCTCCAGCAGCTTGCGCACGACACGTAGGACCAGCACGTCCCGGAAGGAGTACAGCCGCTGGCTGCCCGACCCGGTGGCGCCGCGCACGCTCGGCACGACCAGGCCGGTACGGGCCCAGTAGTCGAGCTGCCGGTAGGTGATGCCCGCGGCCGCACACGCGGTAGGCCCCCGGTAACCGACATCGTCACCGGGCGGCAACGGAAGATCGTCCGGGAAGAGCTGCCCCTGTCCGATCATCGCCATCCGATCATCGCTGTCGTCGTCCCGTCCGCCAGCCAGTCACCCGGACTCGCTCAGCCGCCTCGACTCGACGGTAAGAGCCTCGGGCGATCCCATCAATGATCGTGATTGGCGTGTCTCGTGACAGACCCACAATGTTCCCAGATCAAGCCTTTGTGAGGATACAACCGCGCACGGCCACAGTGGTCAGCGAACCGTACGAATCGGCCGGGAAGCCTTTCGGCGGCCCGAGAACCAGGCGGCTGACAGGGCGTCCTGACGCGCCCGCAGGCTCCTGGAACCTGACGACGGTCGACCCCGGACCGCCTGCCAGGCACGCTCGTACGGCCGACACACTGACGGCGCTCCCGTCCACGTCATGGTCTATACGGAAAGTCCCAGCATGTGACCTTCTGTACGGCCCGTCGGCCGGCGCGTCACAAGCTCGGACCCTGCCTTCAGGAGCCTGGCGTGTTGAAGTCCTCCGGTGAGATCGTGTCGAGGAACTCCCGGAACTTCTCCAGCTCGTTCTCCTGCTCCTGTTCCTGTTCCTCCGGCACGGTGATCCCGGCCTCGGCGAGCACGGACTCCTCGCCGTAGACCGGCGCCCCCATCCGCATCGCCAGTGCGATGGCGTCCGACGGCCGGGCCGAGACCTCGACCCCGTTGCCGAACACGAGTGTGGCGAAGAACACACCGTCCTGCAGATCGTTGATGGTCACCCTGGTGAGCTCGGTCCGCAGGGCACGCAACACGTCACGCATCAGATCGTGCGTCATCGGGCGGGCGGTCGTGATGCCCTCCTGTGCGAAGGCTATGGCCGTCGCCTCCACCGCGCCGATCCAGATAGGCAGGTAACGCTCACCGCCGACCTCCTTCAACAGGACGATCGGCTGCTTCGACGGAAGCTCGACACGAACGCCGACGATGTCCAGCCGATGCACCGATCTACCTCCTCGCGCAGGTGGGCAGGACGGGATGATCCGACCGGAAACTGTAAACCGCCACCGGCTGACACTATCCCGGTCTCCGGACTTCGTCAGCGGCCCGACGCCTCCGACAAGATCTCCTACAAGATCCCCGATCAGATCCCCGACAGGGTCGGTCGCTGTCCGGACCTGCCACCCCAGTCAACAATAGGTGCCCGTACCTGGGCCGGCCCACGCAACCGACAGACGCCGCATCCCCGACCGGCGGTGTCACGTGCCGGCCCGGGGCGCCGCCGGGGACGTGACGTGCCCGGCCCGGAGCGCAGCCGGGAGCGCAGCAAGGCCGCGTGCAGCCGCACGAGCAGCCCGGCGATCTCGTCCAGCGCCTCCTCTGCCCGCCCGCCGCTGAACGGGTCACGCTGCGCCCGCAGCGGTACCGTCACCTGCTCGACCAGCCCGGCCTCCCGGTCGGCGGCCACCCGCGACGGGCGCAGATGCCGAGGCTGGATGCCAAAGCCGCTCAGCGCGGCGAACGTCCGCGCGACAGCCAGCGCGTCCCCGTCGAAGTAGCTGCCCCCGGGACGGGGCGCGACCAGCCCGTACTGCTCGAGTTCGGTGAGTTCCTGCTCGCTGACACCGGCCGCGGCGAGCAGCTCCCGTCGTGACATCCGCACCTGCTCGCCGTTGTCGAGCAGGGCGTCGAGGGGGCTGGGTGACGGCGGCGCCACCGCACGTGGGCCGGGACGCTCCCGGGGGAGCAGCCCGCGGTCCAGCGAATCCAGCTCCTGCTTGATCACTCTCAGCGGCAGGAAACGCTCGCGCTGCGCCCCGAGGACGTAGCGCAGCCGGGCGACGTCGTCGGCGGAGTACTTACGGTAGTTCGCGCTCGTGCGAGCGGGGGTGACGAGCCCCTCCGCCTCCAGATAACGGATCTTGGACAGGGTCACGTCCGGGTAGTCCAGCCGCAGCTGGTCGAGGACCTCACCGATGGTGAGGGTCTTCGCGCTGGAGGCATCCGCCTGGCCCCGCGGCGTCCGCGCAGGCGCGGGCGCGGGCGCGGAACGGGCCGTGGCGCGGCCGGCGCTCATCGACGCGACCCTCGACTCACCGCGAACCGCCTGCTCACTGCGGGCCCCCGCCACCCGTCAACGGCACCGGCCCGGTCAGGAACACCAGCCGGAACTTGCCGATCTGCACCTCGTCGCCGCTGGAGAGCTCGGCGGAGTCGATCCGCTCACGATTGAGATAGGTGCCGTTGAGGCTGCCGACATCGCGTACCGCAAAGCCCTTGGTGTACGGCGAGCGGTGGAACTCGGCGTGGCGGCGTGAGACGGTCACGTCGTCGAGGAAGATGTCGCTTTCCGGATGGCGGCCGGCGGTGGTCAGATCGGCGTCCAGCAGGAAGCGGCTGCCCGCGTTGGGGCCGCGTTTGACGACGAGCAGACCGGAGCCGGGTGGCAGCGCGTCGACCGCGGCGACCGCGTCCCGCTCGCTCGACTCGTCGACGTGGTCACCCTCGACGCCCGACAGGGCGGCGGCGAGGTTGAGCGTGGAGGTCTGTTCGGCAGGCCGCTCCGGCGCGATGGGCTCACCTGGACGTACCAGCGGTGACCCGCACCGTGCACAGTACAGGGCATCGGTCGGGTTCTGCTGTCCGCACCTCGTGCAGAACACGGTCGCGTCTGCTTCCTGCCGGACCGCCGCGGACGCGGTTGGCCGGCCACTCGGGCCACCTCGCCTGGGGGTGGCGAAAACGTTCGTTGCCTCCTCAGAGCCACGCCCGTCCCCTCGTCCGGTAACGGCTCCGAGACCGGAACAGGCAACACCGACCGTGAGATCGCGGCCTCGTATCGCCTTCCCGGCGCACAACGAGGCTAGTGCATCAGGCCCACTGCCGCGAAAAGGGGAGCGGGAGAGCTATTCCGGCGTGGCGTCCGTAGCGTCAACGCGAACGACTGACGGCATTCCGTAGATGTTCCGTGGATGCTCCGTAGACCTTTACTGTGCTTTCACATGCTGGACGTACGCAGCGGCGTCCAGCAGTGACACGGTCGCGGACGTGTCGTCGACAGCCAGCTCGACCAGCCAGCCCTCCCCATAGGGATCGGAGTTGACCAGCTCGGGGGTGCTGTCGAGCACCTCGTTACGGGCGATCACCTCCCCTGAGACCGGAGCGTAGACATCGGAGACGCTCTTGGTCGACTCCACCTCTCCGAACGGCTGGCCGGCCTCCACCCGTTCCCCTACCGCTGGCAATGTCACAAAAACGATGTCGCCGAGAGCCTCCTGGGCGTAGGAGGTGATACCCACCCGCACGGTGGCCTCGTTCGCCCGGACCCACTCGTGCTCCCTGGTGTACTTCAGGTCCTCCGGGTACACGCGGGACTGCCTCCGATACTCCTCAAGGCCGCCGGCGACACGCGACGAACGCCCGTATCACCGATCAGCTCCAGACACTGCTGGACACCATGGCCGGCCAGCTACCCGGCGGGCCGAGCGTAGCGGGGCATCGCAAGCCGTCGCAATGCGGCACCGCGACACACCCACCTACATCCGGCACATCCCCGCGGAACAACTACGAAGATTCCCCCACCACGCCGCTCCAGCGCTGGAGGAGCTGGTCGGCGTCGGTGGTGGCGCTTCCCTCGGCCCACAGGTGGGTGACGGCTTCGGCCGGGTCGGGCAGCACCAGCACCCAGGAGCCGTCCGGCCGTATCACCCGGACACCGTCGGTGGTGTCGATCGTGCATCCCCCGTCGGGGTCGACCGATTCCACGATCCGGCGCATCACCGTCCCCTTGGTTGCCCACGGTGTCGCCACGGAACGGCGCAGGACGGAGACCGGTGGAATACGCGCGTCGATGGCGCTGAGGGTCAGCCTGGTCCGGGCGACCAGGGCGGCCAGCCTGACAAACGCGGCCAGGCCGTCGATCGCGGAGGCGAACTCGGGGACGACGAAGCCCCCGCGGCCGTCCGCGGCGAAGACGACGCCCGGGTCGGCCGCGGCCCGGGTCAGGTCTGCGGCGGACAGCGACGTCCGTCGCACCGTCAGCCCGTGGAAGCGGGTCACCTGGTCGGCGACCCGCGTGGTCGTCACCGGCAGCACGACCTCGGCCCCGCGGTTCTCGGCGGCGACCAGGTCGAGGAAGACCAGCAGCGCGCGCTCGTCATCGATCGGGTCACCCCGCTCGTCCACGATCGTGATCCGTTCGCCGATGTGGTCGAAGCGGACCCCGAACGCGGCCCGGGAGCTGGCCACCAGCTCGCCGAGCCGGTCCAGCGCGTGCCGGTGACGGGCATCGGGCGGATGGGTCTGGACGGTCTGGTCCAGCCGGCCGTTGACGGTGAGCGCGTCCACCCCGAGATGTCCCAGCAAGGTGGGCAGGACCAGCGCCGCCGTTCCCCCCGCCGCGTCGATCACGATCTTCAGGCCGGCCTCGGCCAGGCCGGAGGTGTCCACCCGGTCGAGCAGGTCCCGGGCGTAGCTGCCGGCGGTGCGGGCCGGGAAACGCAGCTCCCCGATCTCGTCGGGGAAGGCCCGCCGGAACTCCTGGCGGTTGACGACCCGGTCGAGCGTGCGCTGGACGGCGGGGGAAAGGTCGCTCCCCTCGGCGTCCAGGAAGATGATGTCGACGCGTTCGGCGTCCCCCGCGGTCGCGCGGATGACGACGCCGCCGGCCGCGTCGGAGGAACGGACGTCGAAGCGGACCAGCGGCATCGGCGCGACCTCCAGGTCCCGCACGTCGATCGCGCTGGCGGTCAGCGCGCTGGTCACCGCGCGTTTGAGCGCCCGGGCGGCCCGGGAGGTGTCCCGGGCGGTGGTCACCGTCGAGCCCTTGCGCAGGGTCGTGGCGTACGCGCTGCCGAGCCGGACCACCAGCTCCGGTGTGATCTCGACGTTGACCAGCCCCGACACCCCGCGGGGGCCGAACAGCGAACGCTGCCCCCGGGACTCCCAGATCACGCTGGTGTTGACGACCGCCCCGGCCTCGATCGTCTTGAACGGGTAGATCTTGACGTCGTGGGAGACGAACGCCTCCTCCTCGATCACGCACTCGTCCCCGATGACCGCGCCCTCCTCGACCCGCGCGGCCCGCAGCACGTCGGTGCTCTTGCCGATCACACAGCCGCGCAGGTGCGTCCGCGGCCCGATCTGGGCGTTGTCCTGGACCACCGCCCGGTGCAGGAAGGCACCGGACTTGACCATGACGTTGCTGCCGACAACGGTGAACTCACGCAGTTCGGCGCCGGCCTCGACCTTGGTGTAGTCGCCGACGACCAGCGGTCCGGCGAGCAGCGCGTCGGGGTGGACGTCGGCGTCCCGGCCGATCCACACCCCCGGCGAGACCTCGAACCCGCCGATGTCCACGTCGACCTTGCCGTCGAGCACGTCGGCCTGGACCCGCAGGAAGCTGTCGAGGGTACCGACGTCCTCCCAGTAGCCGGCGACGACGTGGCCGAACAGCGGTGCCCCGGCGGCGACGAGCTTCGGGAACACCTCACCGGACCAGTCCACCCGCTCGCCGGGGGGAACGTGGTCGAGAACCTCCGGCTCCATGACGTAGATGCCGGTGTTGACCGTGTCGGAGAACACCTGCCCCCAGGTCGGCTTCTCCAGGAAGCGGGCGATCCGGCCGTCGTCGGAGGTGATGACGATCCCGAACTCCAGCGGGTTCGGGACGGACTTGAGCGCGACGGTGACCAGCGCCCCGCTCTTGCGGTGGTGAGCCATCAGGGCGGTCAGGTCGATGTCGGTGAGCGCGTCCCCGCTGATCACCAGGAAGGGGTCGTGACGCAGCGCGTCCTGCGCGTTCTTGACGCTGCCAGCGGTCCCCAGCGGCGTGGTCTCGGTGGCGTACGACAGGCGCATCCCCAGCTCGTCGCCGTCACCGAAGTAGGCGCGGACGTGGGCGGCGAGGAACTGCAGGGTGACCACGGTCTCGTCGACCCCGTGCCGTCGCAGCAGCCGCAGCACATGCTCCATGATCGGCCGGTTGACGACGGGGAGCAGCGGTTTGGGCTGGTTGGCCGTTATCGGGCGCAGCCGGGTCCCCTCCCCGCCCGCCATGACGACGGCTCTCACCGGCCCACCTCCGCGTCCAGCCGACCGGCTTCCTCCGGCTGCCCCGGATCCCCGCGCGGGCGCAGCGGCGGCCGTGGGCCGCGGGNGCGGCGGCCGTGGGCCGCGGGCCGCCCGGACGAGCCGGCGCAACTGCACGCCGTAGAGGATCCCCGACCACCAGTACAGGGCCACGCCCCAGACGGCGAACGCCCAGCCGAACGGGCGGGATGCGGTGGCCAGCCAGCCGTCCCCGGCCGAGAGCAGCAGCAGCGGGAAGGCGTAGAGGAGGTTGAAGGTCGCGGCCTTGCCCAGGTAGTGCACGGGCAGCGCCGGACCGTACCCCAGCCGCCGCAGCACCGGTGGTATGGCGACCGCGATCAGGACGTCCCGGCCGACGAGCAGCGCCGCGAACCACCAGGGGACGATGTCACGCAGCGTAAGAGCAATGATCGTCGCGAAGATGTAGAGACGGTCGGCGAGCGGGTCGAGCAGGGTGCCCAGCCGACTGGTCTGCCCGAGTGCCCGGGCGAGCTTGCCGTCGAGGTAGTCGCTGACACCGGCAAAGGCGAGAACGCCGAGCGCCGCCCCGTCGGCGTGGGGTCCCAGCGCCAGCCACAGGAAGACGGGGACCCCGACCAGCCGCAGGGCGGAGAGCAGGTTCGGGATCGTGAGCACCCGGTCGGAGGGGGCTGCCGTAGCGGTCACGCTCGGCACCTCCTCTCCTGTAGGACAGCAGGGCGGTGACGCCGCCCACCGCACAGGGAGAAGGTTAGACGACGGGCGGCTGCCAGCCGTGCTCTACAGGAAACGTCCCACCCAGTAGGTGCTGGTGTAGATGGGCTGGAGATTGATCGTCCGCCCGGTCTGGGGAGCGGCCCACATGTAGCCGTTGCCCGCGTAGATGCCCATGTGCGTGATGTTGTCCGGCGAGCCGAAGAAGATCAGGTCGCCGGGCTGCTTGGCCGCCTTGGGGATGCGGATGGAGGCGTCGAACTGCTGCTGCGCCGTCCGGGGGAGATATCGGCCGAGCTGCTTGAACACGTACTGCGAGTACCCGGAGCAGTCGAAGGCGTTGGGGCCGGCCGCGCCGTAGACGTAGGGCTTGCCCTTCTGCAGCGAGGCGAGGTAGACGATCTTCTGGCCGATGGAGCTGCCCGGGATGACCGTGGGGGTCGTCGTCGACCTGCCGGTGGTCGAACCGGCGGCCGAACTGGAGGTCGTGGGGCTGCGCACCGTGACGGTGGTCGCGCTGGCCAGTGACGGGCGCAGGGCGTTGGTGCCGTCGAACACCGCGGTCAGCGTCGTGGTGGACAGCAGCCGCGTGCTGATCTTCGCGGTTCCGCTGGCGTCGGTCTGTAGCTGGGCGGTGGTGGTCCACTGCGGCCCGTTCGCCACCGCGATCCGGATCCGCTGGTTGCTGACGGGTTGGTTGGTGCCGATCTGGGTGGCGCGGACGGTGAAGACGACGGGGGCGTCCGGTGCGATGGCCGTACGGTCCGGGACGATCGACACCTCGGTGAGGGTCGGATCCGGGTCGCCGATCCGGCTGGCCAGCCCGACGGCGGACGCGGCCAGGGTACTTGCGCGCGACCCGCCGCCGATCACCGAGGCGGCGGCGGTGTCGGTGGTGGCGGCGGGCTCCAACGAGGCGTTGCCACCCGGGCCCGGCATCGTCGCGGCAAAGCCCGCGGTCGACGCGGCCAGGGTCCCGGTCGTGACCGCGGCGATGGTGGCGACCCGGCGGGACTGTGGGCTCAGCCAGATCCGGCGGTACAGGGATTCGTGATCGGCCTCGTCCACCGATGCCTGATCACGATGGCGACCGCGACCAGCGGATTCCCCGCTCGCGGGGAAGCGGATCACGCCACGTGGGAGCAACACGTGTTCCTTCCCGTACGCCCGCAAGGCACCGCGATCCCTGACTTTCGAACCATGACGTGGACATGGTTCGGCGACGATTCGGGGGCAAATCGTCAGGATCGGGGGCCTCACTCCTACCTTTGACTACTCGGAGGGGACATCGGATCAGGGCAGGACTGGGCGTTTCGATCCGACGTGTGTCTTCTGGGGGACAGAGACACTGGGCTGGCGCTGGTCTCTGGGGTGCGCTGGTGCTGTGTCAAACGATATCGGGTGGCACACATGGGGACGCAACACCCCCAAAGCAAACAGTCCGGCACATTCATCTCATGATCCGGCGTAGTCCTGGTATTGATGATCGTGTTCGGTTGGGCGTTCCTCCCGGCGCTCTCCGTGAGGGGAACGGCCCGCCACCGCCCGGACGGGCTCTGACCCCCGGCCGGGCGGCCGGGGCGAACGCGCAAAGGCCGCCGAGAGCCTCTGCAAGCACTCTCGGCGGCCTTGTCGCACCGGTCCCGGCACCCGTTCGCCCGCCCCCGCCCGCGCCGGCGCGCGGTGACAGCCCGGGCCCCGTTGCCCGGTCGCGTGCTACTGGACCAGCAGCGAACGCAGAACGTAGGGCAGGATGCCGCCGTTGCGGTAGTACTCCGCCTCCCCCGGCGTGTCGATGCGCACGACCGCGTCGAAACGCCTGTCGTCCGCCTGGACGGTGAGGGTGGCGGTCCGCTCGTCGACGTCCGCGAGCCCGACGATGGTGAACGTCTCCTCCCCGGTCAGGCCGAACGAGGTGACCGACTCCCCGGGCGGGAACTGCAGCGGCAGGACCCCCATCCCGATCAGGTTGGAGCGGTGGATGCGCTCGTACGACTCGGCGATCACGGCGCGGACACCGAGCAGTGCCGTGCCCTTGGCCGCCCAGTCACGCGACGAGCCCGAGCCGTACTCCTTGCCGGCGAGGATGACCAGCGGCACCTCGGCGGCGGCGTACTTCTGCGCCGCATCGTAGATCGCCAACTGCTCGCCGTCGGGCAGGTAGCGGGTGACCCCGCCCTCGACGCCGGGCACGAGCCGGTTGCGCAGCCGGATGTTGGCGAACGTCCCGCGGATCATCACCTCGTGGTTGCCCCGGCGGGAGCCGTAGGAGTTGAAGTCCTTCGGGTCGACCCCGTGCTCGACGAGATAGCGACCGGCCGGCGAGTCCCGCTTGATGGAGCCGGCGGGTGAGATGTGGTCGGTGGTCACCGAGTCGCCCAGCAGCGCCAGCACCCGGGCGCCGACGATGTCCGGGCGCGGCGCCGGCGTCGCCGAGATCCCCTCGAAGTACGGGGGGTGGCGGACGTAGGTCGAGTCAGGGGCCCAGGCGAAGGTCTGGGAGACCTCGCCCCCGTCGCCGGTGGGCAGCGACTGCCACTGCTTGTCCCCGGTGAGGTCGCCGTAGTCCTCGGTGAACATCTCCGAGCGGATCGCGTCGCCGACCACCTCGGCGACCTCGGCCTCGCTCGGCCAGATGTCCCGCAGGTAGACCGGGTTGCCGGCGCTGTCGGTGCCGAGCGGGTCGCTGGTCAGGTCGATGTCCATCGTGCCGGCCAGCGCGTAGGCGACGACCAGCGGCGGGGACGCCAGGTAGTTCATCTTGACGTCCGGATTGATCCGGCCCTCGAAGTTGCGGTTGCCGGACAGGACGCTGACCACCGCCAGGTCACCGTCGTTCACACCCTGGCTGATCTCCTCCTGCAGCGGGCCGGAGTTGCCGATGCAGGTGGTGCACCCGTACCCGACCAGGTTGAAGCCGAGTTTGTCCAGGTACGGGGTGAGCCCGGCGCGCTCGTAGTAGTCCATGACGACCTTGGAGCCCGGGGCGAGGGTGGTCTTGACCCACGGCCTGCGGGTCAGGCCGCGCTCGACGGCGTTGCGGGCCAGGATCGCCGCGCCGATCATCACCTGCGGGTTGGAGGTGTTCGTACACGAGGTGATCGCGGCGATCGCGACCGCGCCGTGGTCGATTTCGAAGCTGGTGCCGTCCGCGAGCGTCACCCGGGTCGGGCTGGACGGGCGGTCGGCGACGTCACCGGCGACACCGTTGGACGACACGGGCGCGTCGCCGGCCTTGTCCGCGAACGCGGCCGCGGGGTCGCTGGCGGGGAAGGACTCGGCGCTGGCCTCGTCCGCGCCACCGTTGACCAGCGCGGCCGGGGCGGTCGCGGAGGAGCCGGCGTAGTCCGTAAGCGCCGTGCGGAAGGCGGTCTTGGCGGTACGCAGGGGCACTCTGTCCTGCGGGCGCCGCGGCCCGGCCAGCGACGGCTCGATCGTGGACAGGTCGAGCTCAAGGGTGGTCGTGTACACCGGCTCGTGGCCGGGATCGTGCCACAGCCCCTGCTCCTTGGTGTAGGCCTCGACCAGGTCGATCTGCTCCTGGGGACGGCCGGTCAGCCGCAGGTAGGCCAGCGTCTCCGCGTCCACCGGGAAGATCGCGCAGGTCGAGCCGTACTCGGGGCTCATGTTGCCGATGGTGGCCCGGTTCGCCAGCGGGACGTTGCCCACGCCCTCGCCGTAGAACTCGACGAAACGGCCGACCACACCGTGCTGGCGCAGCTTCTCGGTGATGGTGAGGACCAGGTCGGTGGCGGTGGTGCCGGGGACGAGCTCGCCGGTGAGCTTGAAGCCGACCACGGTCGGGATGAGCATGCTGACCGGCTGGCCGAGCATGGCGGCCTCGGCCTCGATGCCACCGACACCCCAGCCGAGCACCCCGAGCCCGTTGATCATCGTGGTGTGGCTGTCGGTGCCGACCAGCGTGTCCGGGTAGGCCAGCCGACCGTCGGGGGTGTCCCTGGTGAAGACCACCCGGGCGAGGTACTCCAGGTTGACCTGGTGGACGATCCCGGTGTTCGGCGGGACGACGGTGAAGTTGTCGAAGGCCGCCTGGCCCCACCGCAAGAACTGGTAGCGCTCACGGTTGCGGCCGAACTCCAGCTCGGCGTTGCGGGCGAAGGCGTCCGCGCGGCCGAAGACGTCCGCGATGATCGAGTGGTCGATCACCAGCTCGGCGGGCGCCAGCGGATTGATCTTCGCCGGATCCCCGCCGAGGGCCACCATGGCCTCGCGCATGGCGGCGAGGTCGACCACGCACGGCACCCCGGTGAAGTCCTGCATGATCACCCGAGCCGGTGTGAACTGGATCTCCTGGCTCGGTTCGGCGGCCGGGTCCCAGGACGCGAGCGCGTTGACATGATCGGCCGTGATGTTGGCACCGTCCTCGGTGCGCAGCAGGTTCTCCAGCAGGACGCGCAGGCTGTAGGGCAGCCGGTCGGCTCCGGGCACCGCGTCCAGCCGGCGGATCGTATACGTATGGTCACCGACTTTGAGATGACCTGTGCTGCCGAAGCTGTCCATATCTCCTCCTTGCCGCGTTCCCTCGCGGACCATCCTGGCGTGTGCCGGGCCTTTCGGGCCTGCGTCAGAGAGAAGAAGCATGCTCTCACCGACGTGGTCAGGGCCCGCGGGGCCGACGGTTGCGCGGGCGGAGCCGATGAGCGCGCCCCGCCGGCCGGCCGGCAGCTCCCTCCAGCCGGTCGCTGCTTTTCCGATCGTTGCCACCGGTCGTCATCCGACCGCCACCTGACTGCCGCCCAGGTGCCACCTTGCTGTCACCTGGTTGTCACCCGATTGCCACGACATCGTTATCTGGCTGCCACCTGGTAGCCGTCCGGTGGCCGTCTAGTTGCCGTCTGATCGCCGCGCCGCCGTCCGACCGCCCCATCCGGCCATCCCGGCGGAGACGGTAATATCCCTTTTACTTAGTATTGCTAAGGATATACCAGCCGGCACCGCTGACGCGTCGAGCTCCGCATCCGCGACAGCACGGAAAGACCATGATCGCGTAGTTGGTGGCCCGTTCGCTAGGCGTTCTCGAGAAGATCCGGAGAGACACTCGCCTCGGTGTTCGGCAGCCCGAGCGCGTGCGCCCGCTTGTCCGCCAGCGCGAGCAGCCGCCGGATACGGCCGGCCACCGCGTCCTTGGTCAACGGCGGGTCCGCGAGCGCGCCCAGCTCCTCCAGGGACGCCTGTGCGTGCTCCAGACGCAGCCGGCCGGCCGCGAGCAGATGACCGGGCGCGTCGTCCCCCAGGATCTTCAACGCCGCCTGGACCCGGGCCCCGGCCGCCACCGCCGCCCGGGCGGAACGGCGCAGGTTGGCGTCGTCGAAGTTCGCCAGGCGGTTCGCGGTCGCCCGCACCTCCCGGCGCATCCGACGCTCCTCCCAGGCCAGCAGGCTGTCGTGGGCGCCGATCTTCGTCAGCAGCGCGCTGATCGCGTCCCCATCCCGGATCACCACCCGGTCCACCCCGCGCACGTCCCGGCTCTTGGCCGCCACCCCCAGCCGCCGGGCCGCGCCGACCAGCGCGAGCGCCGCCTCCGGCCCCGGCGAAGTGATCTCCAGCGAGCACGACCGGCCCGGCTCGGTCAACGAGCCGTGCGCCAGGAACGCCCCGCGCCACGCCGCCGCGGCATCACAGGACGCGCCCGTGACGACCTGCGGCGGCAGCCCGCGCACCGGCCGGCCCCGCTGGTCGAGCAGCCCGGTCGACCGGGCGAGCTGCTCACCGTCGCGTTCCACCCGGACGATGTAACGCACCGACCGGCGCAGCCCGCCGGCGGCGAGCACCGCGATACCGGACGGGAAGCCGAAGACCTCGGCGATCTCCCGGCGCAGCCGCCGCGCGGTGGCACCCGCGTCGAGCTCGGCCTCGACGACGATACGACCGCGCACGATGTGCAGCCCGCCGCCGAAACGCAGCAGCGCGGCCATCTCCGCGCGGCGACAACACGGCTTGGCCACCCGCAACCGGCTGAGCTCGTCCTTGACGGTGGCGGTCATTGCAGCCACACGAATCATTCCTCACCTTCACGCGACCGGCCGGCGGTGGCGGGGCCACCGCGCGTCCCACCGGTCGATGCCGCCTCGTCGCTGACAAGCTCGTCGTTCCCGACCGGCCGCCCGGCGCCTGCCCGCGCGCCACCGGACGCGGCGCCGGTCGAGGGCCCGTGGCCCGATCGGAAGATCCCTGTTCTTCCTGCATGCTCTTCCCGCCCCGGCTGCCCCGGTCGTGCCGGCCGGCTGCCCGGCGTCAGCCCGAACACCGTCTCGAACGCGGTGGCCAGCCGTCGGGGGTCGTGCCGCGGTTCGCCGGGATGGGCGACGGGCACCAGGTGCAGCCGCGCCCCCAGCCCGGCCGAGGCGTGGGCGAGCGCGACCGGGTCGGGCACCGCGTCGGGATCGGCGATCACCACGTCGAGGGCCAGCTCCGGCGCGTGCGTCCCGATGACCCGCAGGTGCTCCTCCGGCGGGTAGCCCTCGGTCTCACCCGGCTGCGGCACCAGGTTGAGCACCATGACCCGGCGGGCCGGCGAGCCGNCCGGCGAGCCGAGCAGCCGGTCGGTGATCTCGGGCACCAGCAGGTGGGGCAGCACGCTGGTGTAGAGCGACCCCGGGCCGAACACGATCCACTCGGCGGTGTCGATCGCGGTGAGCACCTGCGGGCAGGCAGCGGGCTTGGCCGGCTGCAGACACAGGCTCACCACCCGCCCGGCCGTGGTGGCCACCGCCGCCTGGCCGCGGACCTCCACCGTGGCGTGCGGGTCGGCCGGATCGAGGCCGGCGACCCGGGCGACGATGTCGATGCCGTCGTCGGACAGCGGCAGTACCCGGCCGGCCACCCCCAGCAGCCTGCCGGCCAGGTCGAGCGCGTCCACCGGGGAGCCGTGCCGCTCGGCGAGCGCGGTGAGCACCAGGTTGCCGACGGCGTGCCCGGCCAGCGGCCCGTCCCCGCCGAACCGGTGCTGGAACAGCTCCGCCCAGGTGGACGACCAGGTGTCCGGGCCGGCCAGGGCGGCCAACGCCATCCGCAGGTCGCCCATGGGCAGCGCGCCGAACTCGGCCCGCAGCCGACCCGACGAACCCCCGTCATCACCCACAGTCACAACCGCGGTGAGATGGTGGGTGATGCGCCGCAGCGCCCGCAGGGACGCGGCCAGCCCGTGCCCCCCGCCAAAGGCCACCACCGCGGGGCCGGGCAGCGGCGCCTGATCGATGACGGTCACTCGCGCCCCAGGTCACGGTGCACCACCCGGACGCCGACGCCGTCCCCGGCGAGCCGCCCGGCGAGCTGTTCGGCCACTGCCACACTGCGGTGCTTGCCGCCGGTACAGCCCACCGCGAGCGTCAGATACCGCTTGCCCTCACGCACATATCCCTCCCCCACCAGCCGCAGCAGCGCCGCGTACTGTTCGACGAACTCCTCCGCCCCGGGTTGCTCGAGGACGTAGTCACGCACCTGCGGGTCACGGCCGGTGTACGGCCGCAGTTCCGCCACCCAGTGGGGGTTCGGCAGGAACCGGCAGTCGGCCACCAGGTCGGCGTCGAGCGGAAGACCGTACTTGTAGCCGAAAGAGACCACCGTCGCGGCCAGCCTGGTCCCCGACGGCTGGCCGAACGCCGCGTCGATCTTCGCGCGCAGCTCGTGGACGTTGAGGTCGGTGGTGTCCAGCACCAGGTCGGACTCGCCGCGCAGCTGCGCCAGTAACGTGCGCTCGCGGCTGATGCCGTCGACCACCCGGCCGTCGCCCTGCAGCGGATGCGGCCGGCGGACATGGTCGAACCGGCGCACCAGCGTCTCGTCCGCAGCCTCCAGGAACAGCACCCGCGGGTGCATGCCGCGGGCGGAGTGCGCGTCCAGGGTCGCGCGCAGGTCGGAGAAGAACGCCCGGCCGCGGACGTCCACGACCACCGCGATGCGGTTGACCGCGCCCTGGGAACGCAGCCCGAGCTCGGTCATGGTGGCCAGCAGCGCCGGCGGCAGGTTGTCCACGACGAACCAGCCGAGATCCTCCAGACACTTGGCCGCGGTGCTGCGGCCGGCTCCGGACAGCCCGGTGATGATGGCGAGCTCGAGTGGCGCGGCGGAGGTCATGTGGGAACACCCCGTGTCTGTGTGGCGTCGGGACCGGGGTCAGGGGCGGTGGCGCGGGCGGTAGTGGATGGCGCGGGGGTGCCTGCCTGGGTCACGGATGGCGGGGCATCCGCACTGTCCAGGATCTCTCCGGTGGACGGGTCGACCGCGCCCGGGGTGGCGTCCGCGCCGCCGGGGCTGGTGGGAGCGAGCGCGTCCACGATCGCCCGGGCCGTGTGCCGGCCGATGCCCGGCACCTCGGCGATCTGCTCGACGGTGGCCTGCCGGATCCGCGCGAGCGAGCCGAAGGCACGCAGCAGCGCCTTGCGGCGGGTCTCCCCGAGGCCGGGAATGTCGTCGAGGGCCGAACGGACCATGCTCTTCGAGCGCTTCTGCCGGTGGTAGGTGATCGCGAACCGGTGCGCCTCGTCCCGGATCCGCTGCAGCAGGTACAGCGCCTCGCTGGTGCGGGGCAGGATCACCGGATCCTCCTCGTCCGGCAGCCAGACCTCCTCCAGGCGCTTGGCCAGCCCGCACAGGGCGACCCCGCCAGGGCCGCTGTCGATGCCGAGCGCGTCGAGGGCCCGGCGCGCCGCGGCGACCTGCGGTGGGCCACCGTCGACGACGACGAGGTTCGGGGGGTAGGCGAAGCGCCGCGGCCGGCCGGTGGTGGGGTCCAGCGCGGCGCTGGCAGCCTCTGGCGTCGTGCCGGGGGACCCTGCCCCGGCTGCCGGCCCGGCCGGCGTGGCCGCCTCAGGGGAGCCCGGCAGCGCCGGTGCGCCCGACGGGTCCGGGGCGTCGGCGCCGCCGACGGGATCCTCGAGGTCCGGCAGGCCCGCGAACTCCCCGGTCCGGGCCTTCTCGGCGAGGTACCGGCCGAACCGCCTGGTGATCGTCTCGTGCATGCTCGCGACGTCGTCCTGCCCGTCGACCCCGCGGATGGCGAACCGCCGGTACTCCGACTTGCGCGGCAGCCCGTCCTCGAAGACGACCATGCTGGCGACGACCTCGGTGCCCTGCAGGTTGGAGATGTCGAACGACTCGATCCGCAGCGGCGGGTCGGCGAGGCCCAGGGCGTCGGAAAGCTCCGACAGCGCCCGGCTGCGGGCGGAGAGGTCGCTGGCCCGCCGCATGCGGTGCAGGGCGAACGCCTGCCTGGCGTTGTGCTCGACGGTCTCCATCAGGGTGCGCTTGTCCCCGCGCCGGGGGACCCGCAGGTCGACCCGGCCGCCGCGGGCGATGCCGAGCAGGTCCGCGACCACCTCCGCGTCCGGTGGCAGCTGCGGGACGAGCACCTCCCGCGGGATCTCGTTCGTCACCCCGGTGCCCACCCGGCCCGCGCCCGCGGACGACGCCCCGGCCCCGGCCCCGGCGCTGGCGCTGGCGCTGGCAGGAGAGGCGCCCGTGCTGTCGGAGAGGTACTCCTGGGTGAGGAACTGCTCGACCAGCTCCCCCGTCGTCAGGTCCTCGATCTTGTCCACGACCCAGCCGCGCTGGCCCCGGACCCGCCCGTCGCGGACGTAGAAGATCTGCACGGCGGCCTCGAGCTCGTCCTGGGCGAACGCGACGACGTCGGCGTCGGTGCCGTCGGGCAGGACGACCGCCTGTTTCTCCATCGCCCGGCGCAGCGCGCCGATGTCGTCGCGCAGCCGGGCCGCCTGTTCGTAGCGCTGCTCGGCCGCGGCCTCGCCCATCTCGCGCTCGAGCCGGCGGATGTAGCGGCCGGTCTGACCCGACATGAAGTCGCAGAAATCCTCGACGATGCGGCGGTGCTCGGCGGCGTCGACCCGGCCGACGCACGGCGCCGAGCAGCGGTCGATGTAGCCGAGCAGGCAGGGACGGCCGATGCGGGCGGCCTGTTTGAACACCCCCGTGCTGCACGTGCGCGCCGGAAAGACGCGCAGGAGCAGGTCGAGCGTCTCCCTGATGGCCCACGCGTGGGCGTAGGGGCCGAAGTAGCGGACGCCGGGGCGCTTGGCGCCGCGCATCACCTGCAGGCGCGGGAACTGCTCGTACAGGGTGACGGCGAGGCTCGGGTAGCTCTTGTCGTCCCGGTATCGGACGTTGAAGCGGGGATCAAACTCCTTGATCCACGTGTACTCGAGCTGAAGGGCCTCGACCTCGGTCGATACGACGGTCCAGTCGACCGAACTCGCGGTCGTCACCATGTGCTGGGTGCGGGGGTGCCGGTTGTGGATGTCGGTGAAGTAGTTCGACAACCGGGCGCGCAGGTTCTTCGCCTTGCCCACGTAGACCACCCGGCCGTGCTCGTCGAAGAACCGGTACACCCCCGGGGTCTCCGGAACCGATCCCGGCGCGGGACGGTAGGACGCCGGATCAGCCATGAACCGAGCCTACGGCGAGCCGGATCGGCACAGAACAACACCTCCACGTAACCATTTCACCACGCTGAGCACTTAACCGTGCGGGGTGGCCGTGACCTGGGGCGCGAGCACGCCCGGCGGTGAACGCGGGCAGGCATATCTCACAGCTCGCGGACACCCGCTCACCGCGCCCGGCGGGAAGCGGTGTAAGGGTCCATGCTCGAAGACCATGAGCGGTGTGCGAAGCATGATCCGTCGGACGCTCGGTGGCGGATGGGTGTGGTGGGCCGGACGTGGGCGCGCTTCCGGCCGGCCGGGGGAAGCCTGGTTGGTGAGGCACGGCCAGCAGGGCGAAGCGCGGCCGGCGGAACAGGGCCGATATGATCGACGGAGCCGGCCGGCCCTGTACGGCCGGCGGANNGGCCCTGTACGGCCGGCGGAGCCGACAGACGCCTTCCCCACGACATCGAGATGACGACCTCCCCGGCCAGGGTCCCGCAGTGTCGGCGCCGGCCTTGTCCCGGCTGGTCCCGAACAGGTCCCGCCACGCTTTCCGGGTGGCGTCTTGCCTGACTGGCTGTCACCCTCGATACCGCGGTGCACAGCGTCGCAGGACGACGAAGGAGGCACGACGGATGCAGGTGGAGGACGTGACCACCGAGTTGGTCGTCGATGACGCACCTTCCCGCGGGCGGCTGACCGTGCTGCAGGTGAACTGGCGACGGGCCGACCCGCTCGCGGTGACGTTGGAGCTCATCTCCCGACCTGATCACCCCGCGCTGCCCCGCGGGACGTGGGTGGTCCTGCGTGACGCGCTGCGGGCCGGGCTGGACGTGCCCACCGGCACCGGCGACGTGCGGATCACCCCCGAACCCGAGCGTGGTTGTATCCGTCTCGATCTGACCGCTGGTGAGCTGCACTCCGCCGTCCGGCTGAGCATGGACGCCGCCCGGGCGTTCCTCGACGCGACCGAACGGGTCGTTCCCCGCGGGCAGGAACGCGCCGCCGAGGAGTTGGACGCAGTCCTCGCGAACCTGCTGGAGAACTGATCCCCCGTCCCCCGACGGAGCCCTCCCCGCCACGGGGGCTATCCCGCCACGGCATCCGCGGCGGGGCGCAGTGGGGCGCGGGGCGACCGCTGACCTGAGACGGCCCCCCGCACGGCCGGGGTCTTCGCCGAGGATGCCGTGGCCGGAGGCAGCGCCGTGGCGTCGCCCTGGGCCGTGTCCAGGCGCTGCCCGAAGATCTCCCGCAGGAAGAGGCCGGTGTGGCTCTCCTCGACCGCCGCGACCGTCTCNNNCGACCGCCGCGACCGTCTCGGGCGGCCCCTCGGCGACCACCCGGCCGCCGCCGGTGCCGCCCTCCGGCCCCATGTCGATGATCCAGTCGGCGGTCTTGATGACGTCCAGGTTGTGCTCGATGACGATCACCGTGTTGCCGGCGTCGACCAGCCGACCGAGGACCCCGAGCAGCTTGCGGATGTCCTCGAAGTGCAGCCCGGTGGTGGGCTCGTCCAGGACGTAGACGGTGCGTCCGGTGGAGCGCCGCTGGAGCTCGGCGGCGAGCTTGACCCGCTGCGCCTCGCCGCCGGACAGCGTCGGCGCCGGCTGCCCGAGGCGAACGTAGCCCAGCCCCACGTCGTCGAGGGTGCGCAGGTGCCGGGCGATCGCGGGAACGGCGGCGAAGAACTCCGCGGCCTCCTCGATCGGCATGTCGAGGACCTCGGCGATGCTGCGGTTCTTGTAGTGGACCTCGAGCGTCTCCCGGTTGTACCGGGCGCCCTGGCAGACCTCGCACGGCACGTACACGTCCGGCAGGAAGTTCATTTCGATCTTGATCGTGCCGTCGCCGGCGCAGGCCTCGCACCGGCCGCCCTTGACGTTGAACGAGAAGCGCCCGGGCAGATAGCCGCGGACCTTGGCCTCGGTGGTCTCGGCGAACAGCCGCCGGATGTGGTCGAAGACGCCGGTGTAGGTGGCCGGGTTCGAACGCGGGGTGCGCCCGATCGGCGACTGGTCAACCCGGACGGCCTTGTCGAGATGCTCGACACCGGTGACGGTGCGGTGCCGGCCCGGCACCTCCCGGGCGCCGTTGAGCCTGTTCGCGAGCACCGTGGCGAGGATGTCGTTGACCAGGGTCGACTTGCCCGAACCGGAGACGCCGGTGACCGCGACGAAGCAGCCGAGCGGGAACGACACCGTCACCTCGCGCAGGTTGTGCTCCCGGGCGGCGTGGACGGTCAGCGCGCGGCCCCTGGTCGGCTGCCGCCGGATGTCGGGCACCGGGATCTCCCGACGGCCGGACAGGTACGCCCCGGTCAGCGAGGCCTCCGCGGACAGCAGCGCGTCCACCGAGCCGGAGACGACGACCTTCCCGCCGTGCTCCCCGGCTCCGGGGCCGATGTCGACGACCCAGTCGGCGGCCCGGATCGTGTCCTCGTCGTGCTCGACGACGATCAGGGTGTTGCCGAGGTCCCGCAGCCGTACCAGGGTCTGGATGAGGCGGCGGTTGTCCCGCTGGTGCAGCCCGATCGAGGGCTCGTCGAGCACGTAGAGGACGCCGACCAGCCCGGAGCCGATCTGGGTGGCGAGCCGGATCCGCTGCGCCTCACCGCCGGCCAGGGTGCCGGCGGCCCGGTCCAGCGAGAGGTAGTCGAGGCCGACGTCGAGCAGGAACGCCAGCCGCGCGTCGATCTCCTTGAGCACCCGGCCGGCGATCGTGCGCTCCCGCTCGGTGAGCTCGAGGGTGCGCAGGAAGCCGGCGCACTCCCCGATGGCCATGCCGGCGATCTCGGCGATCGACCGGCCGCCCAGCGTCACCGCCAGCGACTCGGGTTTGAGCCGGGTGCCGCGGCAGGCCGAGCAGGCGACGTCGCGCATGTAGCCCTCGTAGCGCTCCCGGCTGCTGTCCGACTCGGCCTCGCGGTGGCGGCGCTGGAGGAAGGCGATGACGCCCTCGAAGGCCGTGTAGTACTGACGGGAGCGGCCGTAGCGGTTGGTGTAGGAGACCTGGACCTCGGTCTCGCCCCGCCCGTACAGCACCGCCTTGCGGGCCCGTTCCGGCAGCCCCTCCCAGGGGATGTCCATCCGGAAGCCGAGGTCGGCGGCGAGGGCCTCGAGGAGCCGGGTGAAGTACTCCTTGTTGTGGCCGGCCGACCAGGGGGCGACCGCGCCGGCTGCCAGCGACAGCGACGGGTCGGGGACGACCAGGTCGGGGTCGACCTCCTTGCGGGTACCCAGGCCCGAGCACTGCGCGCAGGCGCCGTACGGGGAGTTGAAGGAGAACGAGCGCGGCTCGAGCTCCTCGAACGACAGGTCGTCGTAGAGGCAGGCGAGGTGCTCGGAGTACATCCGCTCGCGGTCGGGATCGGCGGGATCCCGGTCGACGAAGTCGACCAGCGTCAGGCCGCCCCCGAGGCCGAGCGCGGTCTCGACGGAGTCCGTCAGCCGCTGTTTGGCGGACGCCTTCACCGCCAGCCGGTCGACCACCACCTCGATGGTGTGCTTGCGCTGCTTCTCCAGCTTCGGCACGTCGGTGAGCGCGTGGACGCCGCCGTCGACGCGCACCCGGGCGAAACCCTTGGCCTGCAGCTCCGCGAACAGCTCGACGTACTCGCCCTTGCGTCCCCGCACGACCGGGGCCAGCACCTGGAACCGGGTGCCCGCGGGCAGCTCGAGCAGGCGGTCGACGATCTGCTGCGGGGTCTGCCGGGAGATCGGCCGGCCGCATCTCGGGCAGTGCGGCCGGCCCGCCCGCGCGAACAGCAGCCGCAGGTAGTCGTATACCTCGGTGATCGTCCCCACGGTGGAACGGGGGTTGCGCGAGGTCGACTTCTGGTCGATGGAGACCGCCGGTGACAGGCCCTCGATGAAGTCGACGTCGGGTTTGTCCATCTGACCGAGGAACTGGCGGGCGTAGGCCGACAGCGACTCGACGTACCGTCGCTGCCCCTCGGCGAAGATCGTGTCGAACGCGAGGCTGGACTTGCCCGAACCCGACAGGCCGGTGAAGACGATCAGTGAGTCCCGCGGCAGGTCGAGGTCGACGTCACGCAGGTTGTGCTCTCGCGCGCCGCGCACGACGAGACGGTCTGCCATCGTGGGAATCCTTCGCGCTCTGCTCTGGGGACGGGACCAGGCTCGGGGCCAGGGCCAAGCGTGGGGCTTGGGACCAGGGACCGGCCGTGCCACGGCCGGACGTGGCATCCGCCGCGCCTGCCATGCTACGGACCGGCTCCGACAGTTCCGGAACGGAGGATGCCGGAGCGGAGGATGATGAACCCGTACAACCGACAGCCGACGAGGGATGATGGGACACGAGATCAACGGCGACGGCTACACCGGCGCGGTACGTGTCGGTGGGCCGGCGGACGTCCGGACGCTGCCCGAACTGACCATTTCCAAGGTCGCGGTCGGCCCGATGGACAACAACGCCTACCTGCTGCGATGTGCCGCGACGGGCGAACAGCTCCTGATCGACGCCGCGAACGAGCCCGACACGCTGCTGGCCCTCGTCGATGACGGCGGCCTTGCGACCGTGGTGACCAGCCATCGCCACGGCGACCACGTGCAGGCGCTGTCCGCGGTGGTCGCGGCCACCGGCGCGCGCACGGTGGCGCATCCCGACGACGCCGGCGCCATCCCGGTGGCGACCACGACCCTGGTGCGTGACGGCGACGAGGTGACCGTCGGCGAGGTCACCCTGCGGGTCATCCACCTGGTCGGGCACACCGCCGGCTCCATCGCGCTGCTCTACGGCGCCGGCTCCGCGGCGCCGCACCTGTTCACCGGCGACTGCCTGTTCCCCGGCGGCCCGGGTGCCACGTTCGGGGATCCCGTCGCGTTCAGATCCCTCATGGACGATCTGGAGAGCAAGGTCTTCGGCTCGCTGCCCGACGCCACCTGGATCTATCCGGGCCACGGCCACGACACCACCCTTGGCGCGGAACGCCCCCACCTCGCCGAATGGCGCGCCCGCGGCTGGTGACCGGCCGCCCCGCCTTCGGCGAACGAGAATCGGTGGTGTGGCGGAACCGGACCGGGGGGTGGGCCAGGCGCTTGCGGGCAGGACCCCGTGGCCGGGCGGCCGGTCGCCGCTGCGGGAGTTCCTGCGCACCGAGACCGGTGGTGCCGCGGTCCTGCTGGCGGCGACGCTCGCCGCCCTGATCTGGGTGAACGTCGCCGCCGCGTCGTACGAGACGGTCTGGGGAACCGAGCTGTCGATCGAGATCGGCCATCGGGGCGTCGCGCAGGACCTGCGGGAATGGGTCACCAACGGGCTGATGGCGCTTTTCTTCTTCGTCGTCGGGCTGGAGACCCGGCGCGAGTTCGACATAGGCGAGCTGCGAGAACGACGCCGCCTCGCCCTGCCCGTCGTGGCCTGTCTGGCGGGGATGGCCGTACCCGTCCTGATCTACCTGGCGGTCAACGCGGGGGAACCGTCCGCGCGTGGCTGGGGGATCACGATGTCCACCGACACCGCCTTCGCCCTGGGTGTGCTCGCCGTCGTCGGGCCACGCTTCCCCGAGCGGCTGCGGACGTTCCTCCTGACACTCACCGTCGTCGACGATTTCGTCGCACTCGTCGTCATCGCCGTCTTCTACAGCGAGGACGTCGTCTGGAGCGCGCTCGCCACCGGGCTCGGCATCTTCGCGGTGATACTCGCGGCGCGGGTGGCGGGCATGCGCTCCGGTCTGGGATACGCCGCGCTGGGGTTCGCGTCCTGGGTCGCGCTGTTGCGCTCCGGGATCGACCCGATCGTCGTCGGGCTCGCGATGGGCCTGCTGACCTACGCCCACCCGGCGGAGCGCGGCGACCTGGAGCGCGCCACCGACCTGTTCCGGTCGTTCCGCGAGCAGCCGACACCGGAACTCGCCCGCAGGGCCCGGGTCGGCGTCTGGTACGCGATCTCGCCGAACGAACGCCTCCAGCAGATCATCCACCCGTGGACGAGCTACCTCGTCGTCCCGCTGTTCGCACTGGCGAACGCCGGGGTCGAGATCAGCGGCGACGTCCTCGGCCGCGCGCTGCGCTCACCCGTGACGCTCGGCATCATCGCCGGCTACCTGCTCGGCAAACCGGTGGGCATCGTCGGCTCGGTGTGGCTGGTCAGGGCGGTCACCCACGGCCGGGTGCGCCTGCCCGTCGGCTGGGACGCGATCACCGGTGCCGGGGCGCTCGCCGGGATCGGCTTCACCGTGCCACTGCTGATCGCGACGATGGCGTTCACCGGCGAGCGCCTTGCGGAGGCGAAGATCGGTATTCTGGCGGCGGCGCTCGCCGCGTCCGTGCTCTCCTGGATCGTCTTCCAGGTGGCGGGCATGTTGCCGGCGCGGATGCGGGCCCGCGCCGAACGCGGCGTATCCGAGATCATTATCGACCTCGCAGAGCCCGTCGACCCGGAGCGCGACCGGATCCGGGGGCCGCTCGACGCCCCGGTGACCCTCGTCGAATACGGCGACTTCGAGTGTCCCTACTGTGGCCGGGCCGAGGCCGTCGTCCGCGAACTGCTCGCGGATTTCGGCGATCTGCGCTATGTCTGGCGGCACCTGCCGCTGACGAAGGTGCACCCCCATGCCGAGTACGCGGCCATCGCGGTCGAGGCCGCGGCCGAGCAGGGCGCGTTCTGGGAGATGCACGACCTGCTCTTCGATCGCCAGTCGGCCCTCACGGTCAGGGATCTGCTGCGGTACGCGGGCGAGCTGGGGCTCGACCTCGAGCGGTTCCGGGCCGACCTGCGCGCCAGGGCCGGCGCCGACCGGGTCGAGCGCGACATCGCCTCCGCCGACGTCAGCGACGTCTCGGGAACTCCGACGTTCTTCATCAACGGCCGGCGCCACCACGGCGCCTACGACGCCGCGACCCTCACCCTGGCCATAACGGCCGCCCGCCAGACGGTCAGGCAATGACGGACGACGACGGATGGTGACGAATGGTGACGGAAAGCCCGGAGCGGCCGTAACCGCGGCCGCCCGGCCACTGTCGCCTCGGACACAGACACGGGCCCTCCGCCATGCCGTTGCGGCAGAGTATCCGATCGGGAGCGGAGCATCCTCCGGGCGTGGCCCGTGGACGGGCCGCGGGCGGCGGGTGCGACACTCAGGTGGGCTCGGGGCGCCTGTGGCGGCCCGGAGAACTAGCCTGGTGGCCATGTCCGCATCCCGGCTGATCCGCATTGGTACCCGTTCCTCCCCGATGGCTCTTGCCCAGGCCGAGCGGGTCCGCGCGGAGCTGACAGCCCTCAACCCCGATCTCACCGCCGAGATCGTGCCCATCACCACCAGTGGGGACAGGTGGACCGGTCCGCTGTCCGCGCTCGGTGGCAAGGGTGCCTTCACCAAGGAGGTCGACGAGGCACTGCTCGCCGGCCGTGCCGATCTCGCTGTGCACTGTATGAAGGACGTCCCTGGGGACCGCCCGGTCCCGGCCGGCACCGTCTTCGCCGCCTACCTGCCCCGGGACGACATCCGCGACGCCCTGATCCACCCCGGCGGCCGCACCCTGGACCAGCTGCCCGCCGGCACCCGGGTCGGTACCTCCGCCGTACGCCGGATCGCCCAGCTCGCCCAGTCTCACCCGCATCTGGAGACCGTGCCGATCCGCGGCAACGCCAACACCCGGCTGGCCAGGCTGGACGACGGCGCGGCCGACGCGCTGCTGCTGGCCGTCTCCGGCCTGGAGCGCATCGGCCAGGCGGGCCGGATCACCGAGATCCTCTCGGTGGAGACGATGTGCCCGCCGATCGGCGCCGGCGTGCTCGGCCTGCAGTGCCGCGAGGACGACACCGACACCGCCCAGCTCGTCGCCGGCATGGACGATCTCGACGCCCGGCGGCAGGTCACCGCCGAGCGCATGCTCCTGCACGTCCTGCAGGGCCACTGCAACTCGCCGATCGCCGGGCACGCCCACACCGAGCCCGACGGGCGGCTGTCCCTGCGGGCGAAGGTGTTCAGCCCCGACGGCAAGACCGTCCTGGACGCCCACGAGTGGGGCCCCGGTACGGACCCGACCACGCTGGGGGCGTCGGTCGCGGTCGCGCTGCTCCGCCAGGGCGCCCAGGACCTCCTGAACGCCATCCCGCACTGACGCACTGAACGGATCCTTCCCCGATCCGTTCAGTGCGGTCGCGGGCTCGGCGGTCAGGCGCTGAGTTCGCCTCGTTGCCATGCCCGCACCCGGCTGATCGTCTCGATCGTCCGGGTTCCGGCCGCGTGTGGGCGGACCGCGCCGATCCAGCGGTCGGCCTTCACCGACAAGGCCCCGGTACGGCGGTGCAGCGAGATGGTGACGGCATCCTCGACGAGTTCGGCCGATCGTTCCAGGTCGAGCCGCCCACCGCCGAGGACGAGCGCGGTGGCCAGCGTGAAGCGGGCACCCGACGACCAGCCGGGCATGTCGATCGCGTCGAAGACGGGCACACACCACCGGTAGAGATTTTCAGCGCGGCGGACCCGGCCGACGAGCGCGTTCGCGGTCAACGCCCGTTCCTTGGCGTCCGCCGGATGGTAGCTGGTGAAGAACAGCCCGGGCATGCCCTGTTCGGCGACGGGCAGCGCGCTGGCCGCCGCCAGGGCTCTGTCGGTCTGCTGTTCTATGACGTCCGGGTGCGCTCCGGCCAGCGCGTGGGCCTGTACCTGCCGGGCCAGCAGCGCGGCGGCGACAGGGCCCTCGGGGCAGCGCCGTAACCCGTCCGCGAGCAGCTGCAGGGCCTCAGCGGGCCGGCCCGCTTCCATCGCGATCGCCGCCTGCTTCCGCCGAGCCGAACCGATCATGACCCGGTCGCGGGACGCTACCGCCATCCGGTAGGCGCTGTCGGCGATGCGTTGCGCCGTGTGCAGGTCGCCGGCCATGGCGGCCAGGTCCGAGCGGGTGATGGCGATCCTCGCGGCAAGCCCGTCGAACACCATTGCCTGCGTCCGGCTCGGGTTGCGACCGGCGCGCAGCGCCGCGGCCCTGGACTCGATGGCCCGGGCGATCTCGCTGGACTCCGCCGGTGGGCGCATGTTCACCTCGACCAGGAGTGTGCCGAGCTCCTGGTCGAGTTCGTGCACCCCCGACTCGAAGTCGTCGCTGAACGGCGGGGTCACAGGATCTTCGGCAGGAACGGCTGGCCCCCTGTGCGGGAGCCCGGAGCCGTCCGCGCGGACGTCCCTCTCCCGTGCGCCTTCAGCGTCCGGCTGCGGCACCGGCTTGTCCAAGAGTCATTGCTCCTTGTGTCTGACAGTGATGTCGTGTACGCGATAGTGACCGGACAAGTTTCCCATGAGTGAACTATTGGACGCCAAAACAATAATCTGATCTTGTGAATATCACCGTTTGGTCGACGGCAGGCCGGTCGATGAAGATCAAATTGTCGAGACGTGGCGTCAACAGCGTTGACTACGGTGTAGTCTTCCGAAAAGATCTCGACGGGACGCCGACGTGACCGATCCCGATCGGCCCCAGCCAGCCTCGACCGGCCCTGGCCGATCCCGGCGGAAGGCACCGCGACGATGGAGACCGCAGGGAGACCGTATGGAGACCGCGCAGCCCCGCCACACCCGCACCCCTCGCGGCACGCTGTCCCGGCAGCTCCTCCTCGACACCGCGATGGAGATCGTCGACATCGGCGGGGTCGGCGGCTTCAGCATGCGGGCCCTGGGCGCACGCCTGAACATCGACCCGACCGCCGTCTACCGGCACTTCCGGACCAAGAACGAGCTGCTCGAGGCCCTCGCCGACCGGGTCGTGCGCGGTGACGAGCCCCTCCCCCACACCGGCGATCCCCGGGCCGACCTCAGGGAGACCTTCGCGCAGCTGCGCGGGTCGCTGCTGCGGCATCCGACACTCGCGCCCATCGTGCTGCGCCGCCCACCCGGCGGAGAGGCCAGCTGGGAACGGACCAACCACGCGATCGGCCTGCTACGGCAGGCAGGCCTGCCCGACCGGCAGGCCTCCGACGCCTACACGACCCTGCTCTTCTACACGCTCGGGCACGCCCTGACCGAAGCCCGGCACACCGCGGCGACCATCGCCAGGAAAGGACCGGACGCCACCGTGACACCGATCACCGCGATCGGTTCGTCCGCGTCCCGCTATCCGCATCTCGCCGCGGTAGCCGACCATCTCGCCGCGGACATGCGGGAGCAGTTCCACGACGGCCTCACCCTTATCCTGTCCGCCCTGGCCATCTGACCGAACCCCCTGCCAGGCGGAATCCTCACCGAGGCAGCGATACCCGCCACCATCAGGATCTTCCCTTGTCGGTCACCTCTCCGGTCGGCCTCCTGGCAGGAGGTGCGCGGGCGCCCGGCCGGCCGGATCGCCGGCGGTGCCCGGACCGTCCGGCCGGTCAGGATCGTCCAGGTTGTCCGACACCGACGGGACCCAGCGCAGGCGGACGAGTTGACGGGCGGCGGTGACGGCCTGGTCGGCGTACCGCTCGTAGTAACGGGACAGCAGGGCGAGGTCCACCGCCTGTTGGATGCCGTGGGGCCAGCCGGGGTCGGTGAGGGCGGCCATCAGCTGCCGGTGGATGCGGTCGATGGGATCGTCGCCCACAGTGACCCGCCAGGCGGCGGCTGCCGGGTCGTCGGCGCAGATCGCGGTGGCCAGACTGCTCGCCTGCTCGGCGCACAGCCGGCCGAGCTGGCTGAGGGTGGGGCGCAGCCCGACCGGGACCACCACGGTGGGTGCCCGCAGATCGGCGGTGGCGGCGACGTGGTCGGCGAGCTCGGCCATCCGCTGCACCGCCGCGGCGGTGCGCAGCCCGGCCACGACCAGGTGCAGATCCCCCGCGACCGGATTCTGCCGGGCCAGCAGCAGCACCAGGTCCTCGTCGAGGTCCTGGCAGCAGTCCCGCAGGCAGGCCACCGCGGCGTGCACGCCAGCGGTGTCGGCCTGCCCGGTCACCGCGCTGGTCGCGTCGAGGAGGATCTTGCTGGTCTGCTCGGCGAGGTCACCCAGCATGAGCCGCAGGCGCCGCAACGCCTCCGTGTACTCCAATCGGCGTGGTTCGGGAACGTCCATGCCCCCCATCGTCCACCGTGTGCCCGCACACATACAGCCGCACACACACAGTTGCCGTGGTACCTGCCCTCCGCGACCTGCGCCCTCCGGAGGAGTCACCCGCTCAGTCACGAAGAGCCATCAATACAGTGCTCAACATAACCATTCACGGCTCCGCCGCAACCACAGTCCCACCCGAGCCCACGAACCACCCGACACGCGGTCCGGCCAACATGCCGCCCCGAACCCGGACAGCCCGGATCGTCCGCGGAGTTACGGACAGGGGCGAAAGGGAAGGGACAGTCGAGCCAAAAAAGCAAGATCAGAACACTGATTGAACAACTATCGGCCGCTTGAAACCGTGACACACGGCAGAACACACCGGAAGCACCCGTCCGGCCACCGGACGACAGCCGACCGGCCAAAGCCTGCGCGACCGCTTTTCCGTGCCATCGACCTCCACCGAATCGACAAACCGATCCGCCGGGACGGGCCTGGACCGACACCAGCGCGCTGCGTGGCATAGTGCTGACTTATGGGGACGATACGGGGGAGACTCCGCGAGCGGTACTCCGGCGGCGGAGGGACGGCACCGGACAGCGGCGTCACGACGGGACACCCGGCGTCGACCAACCAGGGAATTCGGCCGCCCAGGGCAGCCGGGCACGCTGTTTGACGGGGAGCAGTCATGACGAACGATGACCCTGGCCGGAGCCTGCTGCCATGATTCCATTTTTCGACGGTGTGGGCGCCGTTCTCACCCTGCTCCGCTCCCTCGCCATCGATCTCAGACGGCGCCGGTCGGCACCGCTGATATGCCTGGTCGCCAACCCGGACAGCGGCTCCTGGCTCGCCGAGGTACACAACCGGATACAGGAGTCATCGCCACCCTCGCTGCTGCCGCACGCCTATCTCGACCTGACGCCCGATGACCGCCGGCATCCGGACTCCCCGCCCCTTCCCGGGGGTGACGACCCACCGGTACTGCCGGTACTGCACGCGCTCTTCGAGCAGCTACGCACGGCACCGTCCGGCTTCGGATACCATTTCCGTACGTACGCGTTCACGGATTGGTTGACCCGACAGACACTGAGCTCCCCTGCTGGAAAAGCCCAGGAGAAAGAGCTCACCCGACGCCTGCGAGATGAGCTCAGGGGCACCGGCAACAATACCCATCTGCTTTTGGACAGCACGCCAGGATGGTTTCGGCCCCTGCTGGCCGTACTGATTGTTTTCGGACCGCCACTGCGCTTTGTGCTCTGGCTGTCCGGCCGTGTCCCCGTCCCGGGTCTGGTGCGCACCCGCTGGTTCATGAAGCAGCAGCTGTTTCCAGCGGTAGGCAGGAAGAAATTCGTCCCGTTCGCCGTCAGCCTCACCGCGAACGCGTTCCGCGCCCCTACACAGCAGACTCAACGCGAACGGCTGCTGATCGGCGCCTTTCTCCACGACCTGCGGCTGGCCTACCGGCGCCGACTCTGGCGGCCATGGGCGTGGCGGCGCACCGCCCGGGTCCTGACCCTCATCGACAACATCGCCGGTGACCCGCGGGGCGAACAGTTCCTGAACCTGCTCACCACCGTCCGTGACCATGGTACGCCGCCGCGCGGGCGCGTGACGCGGTTCCTGAATCTGATCCCGGTCATCCGCAGCGGCGGCAGGAAGGACGACCCCCTGCTGATGGTCGCCGGCTACCAGGTCAACGCCATCCCGCAGCCACTCCCTCGCCATCCCCTGACCGCTGCCAACGCGGCGGACGCGTTTGACGCCTGGAACGCGCCCCAACGCCCCATCGGTGCGGGCTGGCGGCTGTGGCTACGGATACCCACCTTCGTGGCACCCCCGCCCGGCGTGACCGCCAAATCGGACGCTCGAGGATGGGGACAGCCTCTGTTCGCCCCGTCGCCCCCGGTATGGGCGCGCCGATGGGTACTGCGTTCGCTCGCGGTCGTACTCGTGCCCGTGCTCCTGGCGTCCGTGGCCACAGGGATTCTTCGGCATGGAACCCATTTTTTCGATCATGAAGGCTGCTGGTCGCGAGCGGGTGTCTCGGTGTCCTGGGTCGACGGCCAGTGCATCGGCTACAGTGACGGCGGCTATCTGTTCAACGCCGGGGAGAAGTCGGCTCCCGCCGACCGGTTGCTCATCGTGCAGCAGGAGATTGCCAGGCAGAACCGGTGCGCGGCGGAAATCGCCGGCCTTTCACCAGCACAGTCGCCGAGCCAGCTTGTGACGCTGGTCTACTTTGCCGGTCTCACCGGAGAGATCGAAAGTGACTGGACCGCGGCGCAGGTCGCGGAGCTGGAGGGACTGCTGACCTGGCAGCACACGCTCAACCAGAGAAAAGATCTTCCGCTTGCGGAATGCCGGAACACGGCGGGAGTGACCTCGCCGTCCGCGCAGACCGTACTACGCGTCGTCATCGCCAACGGTGGCAGTCGGATGAGGTACGCCGACCGGGTGGCCCGGGATCATCTCGTCCCGCTGGCCTCCGACACGAGAGCGAAACTGCTCGGTGTCATCGGCATGGACCGCAGCACCGCGGACACCCGTCAGGCCGTCACCACGCTGGGGAACGCCGGCATACCCGTGGTCGCCACAACCCTGTCCGGGGACGGTATGAAAAACTCCTCGCTGCTGTATCTGCAGATGGTGCCGGACAACCGGCGGGAGGCCCTGCTCGCCGTCAGCTACGCCAGGCAGAAGAAGAAAAGCAGGATCAGCGTGTACTACCCGTACTCACCTGACAGTGATCCCACGGGCCAGCGTCTGCCGACGGTGGATGACTTCTATGTTTCGACCCTGGTACGCGACGTCCAGGAGGAGGCCGCGCGCGCCGGGCTCACCTATGAGCCACGCGGATGGGCACCTGCGCAGGGAACGGCGGACTGGTTCCGCGACCGGTGCGGGGAGCAGCAGCCAGCGGATCTCGTTTTCTTCGCCGGCCGGTACAACGATTTTCGCGAGTTCCTACGGGGCATGGAACGCTGCGGGGAGCTGCTGCTGGCCGACGACTCGGTCTCAAGAGTGGTCAGCCAGGACGTGGGCCGCGGCACCGGCGGAGAGTTCAGGTTCGTCTCCAAGGGAGCACCCGTGCTGCTCGCCGGCAGAAAATGCCTGAACGGAGAGCTGGAACAGAATCCCCCGCCGTTTGCGAGTAGATCGCTACGGGACTTCTGTGGCCGCCTGAAGGACATGTACGCGGTGACCGGGATCAAGAAGAAGTACGCACCGGACACGGTGGACCCCTCGGATCCCCCCTGGGTGGACGAGCGTACCGGTCTGGCCTACGACACGGCCAAGCTGTTCGTCGACGCCATCAGAAAATCAGGCGTGGGGATCAGCAGAGCACAGGCCTGGAAGACCCTGCGGGAGGAACCCTACCTGGACAACAGGAATCCTCGGCAGGACGACCAGGAAAGGTGTGAGGACCCCACCAGCCCGCAGGCGTGGCCGGGCGCGACCGGATGTGTCGATTTCCGTACTTCTCAGGTCGCGATGAGCAAGCAGATGACGATCATATACGTCGACCTCTCCCGCCCGGAGCTCCCGGCCGGACCGACCAGAGCGGGCCAGGATCCGGAGAACGACAACGGGCAGCCGTGCAGATACGTCATCAGCGGCCGGGAGCCGAGAATCAGCAACGACTGCCTCGACCCCGGCAGGCAGCCGCTCGCCCCCACCGCGGACGACTGACGACGGACCGTTCCACCGGCCCGGTCGCCGTCGTCCGCGTCCGTGACGTGGAGGGAGTCACCGGGCCGTGTGGTCCTGTGCGGTGGGGAGGCGGATCTGGGAACGGTCGCGGACGTAGCGGGGGGCGTCGGCGGTGAGGCCGCGGAGCAGGATGCGGTTTTCTGACAGCAGGTAGCGCACGCTCCCGGACACCGACGCGGCGATTGTGGAGATGAAACTCTGGGACGCCTCCCGCAGTGGGCTGAGCCAGCGTCCCTCGACCGCCTCCTGTACCCACAGCTGCTCGATGTGCATCTTCTCCCGGATGCACGAGGCGGGATGGGTCGCCTGCTCCAGGCGCCGGTAGGCGTCCATCAGCAGCATGGCGGCGGGCATCTCCCGCACCTCCTGGACCTTCTGGCCGTTCGCGATCTCCTCCAGGCCGATGAAACGGCCGAGGCCGAACTGCCCGACGACGTCGTTCAGCCGGGAGAGCAGGGAGACACCGTCTGTTTCGACGCCGTCGAGGGCCACCGGTGTCCCGGCTTCGAAGGACACTTCGACCTCCACCGGGTCGGTGCCGCGGTACCGGGTCCAGTGGAAAAGCGACTCCGGAATCTCTATCTTCTCGGGGTCGTCGAGCCCGGCGGCCTCGAACTCACGGCACCAGATGTTGACATCGGTACTGAAGATTGATGCGCCGTCGTCGATGATGCCGGCCTCCGCCAGCGTCCAGCGCTTTTCTCTCCGATGCGGCGGACGGGCGGAAAAAGGTGACCCGTAGTGTCCCCTGAACCCGAGGTCGGCGAGGGTCTGGTTGAAACGCCGCAGACTGTTCTGGGTGGCGTCCGCGGTGTGCAGAATGACCGAGCAGTCACGCCGGGTGGCCTCGTCGAAGGCCGTCCGGGCGAGCAGCGGCCGGGACAGCGAAGCCGATATCGGATGCGTCCCCCCGTAGCATGCCTGAGCCGAGATCGAGGGGAACGCGTAGTCCCGTACGAAGGCCGCGGTCCGGTCCAGCACGATGTGCTCGAAAGGGAGGTTCGCACAGATCATCCGGGCCCGGTTGGTATCCACTCCCCCGCCGAGGTCGCAACTGAGAACAACTACCTCGGCGCTCGGGCGGACCCGGTGGATATGGTACAGCAGGTACGTGCCGTCCAGCCCACCACTGTAGAGAACCACCAGCCTGTTGGCCGCGAGAAAGGCCTCGTCGACTTCCTCGATCTCCTTGATGACGGTGTTCACTCTTCCCCCTCGCCGGCATCCACGATTTCTTGTATGAGGCGGTTCGTCAGTACGAAGCAGTCGTCGGCGAGCTCGGGATCGTCAGGCGGGTAGTCAAAGGACTGCAAGGTCTGAACGCAGCGATGATACCGCGGGCCGGAAAAATACTCGGCCAGCATCTTCCGCATGCGGTCCTCGTCGCTCTGCCAGGCCGCCTGAAAGGCGCCGCGGGTCCACACCAGCGACGTGGCGTACTCGTGGCGTTCGCGGTGGTAACTGCTCCCGACGAGCCCCCGTAAGGCGCTGAACAACGGGCCGCGCTCGAAGGTGATGACGAAGATGTCCTCCCGCTCATTTGTCGACTCGTAACGCACCGAACGGACCCGGGTCGCCGGTGGCATGCTGATGCTACCGGTACGCTCCTCCTCCGGAATCCGCAGGATGATAGCTGATATCTCCGGCAGGGCACGGTTGAGGAATCCTTTGATGTAGCCCTGCCAGAACGTGTAGAGCTGGCGTGTCTCGTCCAGGTCGGTGGTCCGCAGGAAGTTCTCCCGGATCGCCAGGTGCCAGGACTCCTCCGTCACGTTCCGCAGCTCGTACGTGCCCCAGCCGCCGGTACGGTCCCAGTAGTTCCACAGCGCGACGAAGGCCGCCGGGCTGGAGGGCATCCAGCGTCCGTAGTGCAGGGCGTGGTCGACAAGGTCGCGGGCCGCGCTGCGGCCGATCTCCTGGCCGGTCTTCTCGAATTCGCGCGCGTCCAGCCGGCGCGGTGTCTGCAACATCCGCACAACCGTCTCGGTACGCATGATCACATGACGGACGCCGGCTCGCCGGACCACGCCGTCCGTCACCGACAGGCCGACCTCGGGAATCAGGTCGCTGAGCCGTCGTTTCGCCTCGCGCAGGATCGGATGGTCGTTGTAGGAATCCGGGCTGATCGCGAACAACGGCCGGAACTGCTCCGCCAGGAACTCGATGAAATCGGCCACCTGGGCCCGGGTCGACTGATTCCGCGTGTCGAACACGTCACGGACGGACCGCAGATCCGGATGGAAGACGCGGTACGGGCTGTTCGGCTGGCTGAACTCCTGCACAAGACGGGCCAGGTCGTGCCGCACCCGCAGCTGCAGATCCGCGGCGCTGTCAAAGGACCACGGCGAGAAACGCAGCATGAGCTCCCGGCGGAACTCCGCCTGGAACTGCTGGTGATCGGACTGTCCGGGACCTCCCGGCCAGGCCTCGCCCGAATCGACAAGATAGATCAGCAACTGTTTCCCCAGCACACGGGCGCGATCGTACTCGGCCATCGTCGCGGACCGCGCGGGATCTGCGGAGGCGTCACCGAAATGATGCCCGATGATCCCGACATAGACGTCGCAGGCACTCACCTCGTCCAACAACGGCTGCCGGTTCCGCTGGTCGCGGCTTTTCAGGATTTCGATGGCCGCCTCTTCACTGCTCTGGGCGACGATCCGTTCCCGGGCCGGGCGCCAGTATTCGTCGAGATCGGTCACGGTACCGCTGACGAACACCCGCATGGGGCTGCTCGTGTGCTCGAACGCCACCGCCACCGCGCCGCCGGAGCTCGGTGGCGGTCCCTCCAACAACGTCAGAGCGATTTCCGAGATCTTCTCGTTCTCGTAGTTCTCGATGGTGTCGGGATGCAACCCCACCACGTCGGCCAGCCGCCGGCGCCGGGCCGTGAGAATCCCCGGGTCCTCGAAGAACCTGGACGTACCCGCGGCCGAGGGCTCGGCGAGTGCGTAGGCGTTGCGCAGGGACCTGCTCCGGATGCTCAGGTCCAGGTCCGACAGCAGCTGGACGAGCACCGCGAACGCGCTCGACACAGAACCGTCCCGGCCGGCGGCGGCGCTCCATTCCCGCAGGACCGCCAACAGGCCGTCCCGTTGTTGCAGCGCGGGCAGGGAGAGGCCCCGGCCTTTCCGGAGAGCGGTCAGATCGTCGATCAGCGCCTGCCGGGCCCGCTCACGTGGAAGGCTCCCCCCTTTTTGCACCCCAGCCACTCTCTCTTCCGATTTTTTTCCGGCTGCCCGAAACTATCCCGTCATCTCTCCGCTAGCCACAAGGTGTTGGCTCATGTGACTCTAGGGCTGGTCGGTTCGGCAGGGAAGGCACCGGTCGGCGTGAGATGGCCGACGGTGCCGCGTTCTTCTAACCGGGGGTGTTCACGTGAGCCCGATCCTCGTCTTCTTCCTCTTCCTGATCTCGCTGCTCTCGGTCGGCTGCGTGTTCCTGCTCCTTCTTCTGCGGCTGGCCGAGGAACGGCGTGACGTCATGGACGCCCGCCGGCTCG
>NZ_JWIO01000020.1:10745-19279 GCF_001017755.1 Protofrankia coriariae | reverse complement strand
ATGGACGCCCGCCGGCTCGCCGACAGCATTCACTATCCGTGGAACCCGCACAACCATGTGTCGAGATACCCCGAAGGCGCCGGCCAGCGGATCGAACGGGTCGAATAGAATCTCAGGTTTTCGCCGGCTCTCTCGGAACGGTTCGACGAGGGCCGGCGAACACGCGGCAGCCCGCGATGCGGGGCGCCCGGCACGGGCCCGGCCCACACCCGGGGCGACGCCGGGACAATTTCGGTTTCGGACACCACCAGCGACAACCACGACCGACAACCGACAACCGCCGATAACCGACAACCTTCAAGATCAACTTTGGCGCCAGAAGTCGTCAACAGTGTTGACTACGGCGTGGGCGAAAGAAAAGACCTCCGAACGAACGAGATCGAAACAGAACGCAGGCGCGTCAGAACAGCCCGACGGCGCTGCGATCGATCGCGGTGTCCCGGCCGGCCAGCTTCACGACGGCGTCCCGGGTGGCGATCGCCCCCGGGCCGATTCCGCTGATGCTCAGCGTGGCAGCCGCCGCGGCAAACCGGACAGCGTCACTGACCGTGCTCCCCGTGTCCAGCGCGATGAACAGCGACGCGGCGAAAACGTCCCCGGCGCCGGTGTCGTCGACGAGACGGTCGGCCGCGATGGCGGAGAACTCCTGTTTCCCGTTCGCGAGCAGGACCTCCGCCCCGCGAGGACCCTTGGTGATCACGACGACCCCGCCGGCGCGACGCACCGCCTCGGCCACGCTGGCCAGATAGGTGGCCTCATAGTCGGCGAACACCACCGCGTCGATGTTCTTCGCGGTCGCGCCGTCGATGTGCAGCATGTGATGACGGACGAGCCGGCTGGCGTCCCAGGAACGGATCAGGCCCTGCGGGGTGAGCCCGACCAGCCCCCGCGCGCTGCGCCGGACAACATCGTCGAGGACGATTTCCCGCGCGACTGGCGCCAGATGCAGCACCCTGCTCTCCGGGAGCCGGTCGAGCCCCGAGACGACGCCCGCGGACGACTCCAGCCACTGGGTTCGCAGGCTGCCGGCGTTGTCGTTGCGGAACCGGGTCGTCTCCGGCGCCGGCTGGATGTAGAGAAACGCCTCCGCCTCGAACGGCGTCCACACCGGTGCCAGTTCCGCACCATGGCCGCACCCGACACCGGCTGCACACAGGCCCAGCCGCGCCGCCTGCACCACGGCGTAGACCATGCTCCCACCGATGGTGGAGGAGGAGTCGGGCAGGACGTCAAGTGTCGGGTTCCCCACCGCCAGGTAGTCGACGGGCGCACAGCCGGCCAACGCCTCGGCGGTCCTGATCGTCATGGCGGCAACAGTACTCGTGTCCGTCCCGGGCACTCCGGCGTATGCGCATGCCAGCATGCCATCGATCGACCCTGACCGGGGGCTCATCACACGGGCCGGCCGGGCAGGGGCGGCGCTTCGGGGAGCGCTCAGTCGACCGGCCGCGCGGCGTCCGGCACCCTACCGACCGTGCCGGGCCCAGCACCACCCGGCCCACCAGCACCACCATGCGCGCCGGCCACGGCGGCCCGCAACGACGCGACCGCCAACGCCTTTGTGATCTCCATATGGCCGACGGCGCCGACCGGCTGTGGCCTGGCGCCGCCGATGTCGTCGACCACCAGCGCGAGGCCCGCGCCCGGCCGTCCGGCCAGCCGCGGAAGCAGGTCGGTGAGCAGCTCGTCCGGCGTGGTCAGGCACACCGCGGCCATCGGCACACCCACCTTGCTGACCCTGGTCAGCCCACGGTCGTCCAGCGGGACCGCGTCAAGATCACGCAGGAACACGACACCAGCGAGAGCACCGTCGAAATCCACGACGGTGAACACCGTCCGCCCGGAGGCGGCCACGGCCGGCGCCACCACCTCGTCCACAGCGGCGGCGACCGTGCGCCAACCGGCCACGCTCTCGGGGGCGGGCCCCATCACCTCACCGACCCGGACGCCGGCCAGCAGCCGGTTCGTGCGCAACCGGGACTGCTCGAGACGGCCGGCGCCAAGCGCGATCCAGCCCAGCAGCGCCACCCACAGCCCCGCCGGGCTGGTCAGGAAGGTCACGGCCAGGCCCGACGCGATCAGCGTCCAGCCGACGATCACCGCGGCTCGGGCCACGGCGGCGTCGGCGCGTTCCCGGCTGCCCGTCCGGCGGTACACCGCGGCCGCGAGCAGCCGCCCCCCACCTGTGCGTGGCGTGGGCAGCAGCTCCGAGGCGGTGAGCAGCAGCAGGAGGCCGCCCGCCCACAGCCCGACGCTGCCGGCGAGCGCCGCGGCGCCGCCGGGGGCGAGCCAGCCGAGCACGACGAGCGCACCTCCCCCGAGCCCACCGACGAGCAGGCCGGCGCGGGCAACGCGGGCAGCGGCCACGGGTTCGGTGATCTGCGTCATGGTGGTCAGCCGGCTACCGAAGGCGCCGACCGTGATCCCGCTGACCTCGGCACCCGCCCGACGCGCGGCCGCGGCCCGGGCGAAGTCGGCGGCGAGCAGCACGCCGAACACCACTCCGGCACCGATGAGCCCGGCGGAGAGATAGGCGGCGGTCGGGCGGTCCGGCACCGCGGCCGGGAGTATGAAGGCGGACAGCAGGAAGGTCAACAAGGCGATGGCGACGGCGGCCCCGGGGCGTACCGACACCGGTGTGTGGACCGTTCCCCGCGGCGTATGGTCAGCGGTCATATCCGTTCGCTCCCCTTTCCGGGCAGGACGTATGCCGTGGGAAAGATCGCATCACCGAATTCGTCCTCTTCCAGACTTCCCGGTCCCCGGCGCATGCACACGGCCGGACCCCACGATTGTTGTTTAAGATTTCGTTACCGTTCCTTGACGATCACTGTCGGTTCCCATGACCACCGACCCTGCCCGTCCCTGCCGGCTCCCTTGCCGGCTCCCTTGCCGGCTCTGTCGGTCCCTGCCCGCCCCGGCACCGGTACGGAATCCGACCAGGGCCGCGCCCCTCGGCATTCCTCTCGGCGGCGGATGGCGTCCCATCCTGCTATCGAACCATCACCCGTCGCAACGTAGGATCGGTATATGTCTCACGAATGGGACGCCCATGGCTACGATGCCCTGCCACTGCCCCATGAGCAGTGGGGTCTGCGCACCCTCTCCCGCCTGGCGCTGGCCGGCGGCGAGACGGTCCTCGACGCCGGCTGCGGGACCGGCCGCGACACCGCCGCCCTGCTCGACCGCCTGCCCCACGGGCGAGTGATCGCCGTGGACGGTTCGGCCGCCATGCTGGACCGGCTCAGAGCCCGGCTGGCCGGCCGCACCGACCGCCTGGAGATCGTTCACGCGGACCTGACCCGGCCGCTGCGCCTGCCCGGCCCGGCCGGCCCGGCCGGCCTGGTCGACGCGGTCTTCAGCGTGGCCGCCTTCCACTGGATACCCGACCATGGCGCGCTGTTCGACAACCTCGCGGCCGTCCTGGCCCCCGGCGGCCAGCTCGTCTTCGAATGCGGTGGGCACGGGAACATCGCGAACGTCATCCGCGCCATCGACAGCCTGGTCGACGACGTGCCGGACGTGTGGAACTTCGCCGACGCCGCCGGGACGGACACCCGGCTGCGGGCCGCTGGCTTCGTCGACACCGAGGTGGCGCTGGTGGCGGACCCGGCGGTCTTCCCCGACGACGACCTGCTGCTGCGCTACCTGGAAACGGTCGTCCTCGGCGCGCACCTGGACCGGCTGCCCCTCGACGAACGGGCCGCGTTCACCCGGGCCGTCGCCGAACGCCTGCCCGCGCCCGTCGTCGACTACGTACGGCTGACCGTCCGTGCCGTGCGAGGGGGTCGACCGGATCCGCGGGGCGCACTGACGTGACCGTGCCCCGCGGAACACAGAACACAGTCGCACCCGTCGCGGCTGGCCCGGGGCCGCCTCCGGCCCGACCGTGCCCCGCGGAACGCGGACTCCCGCCCCGGGAAGAGCCGGTAGCGGGCCGGCCATCTCGGTCGACTCGGCTGGCTACGGTGGCCAGACGGTCACAGCTCATGTTAATTTCATCCTGTTTATGAGCTTTGCCTGGCTTTGATCCCTGATCCTGATCCTGCCTGGACGGTGCCCATGACGGTTGTGCATCCGCCGTTACGCGTTCCTCGCGTCCACCGGGTGTGTTCCGCGGAACACGGAGCCGGCCACGCCCGCCGCTGTTCCTGCCGCCCTGGCCGCGCTCCAGGTCGTCCGGTCCGGTGAGCCGTCCCACCGACTGGGGTGTCCTCGACCTCGAGCACGACCCAACCCCGGGCGACCCCTTCGCCGTTCGGGAGCTGGCGCGACGCTTCCTGACGTTCGTCGCCGACGTCGAGCATGCCCGCGGGCAGATCGCCACGGTCACCGTCGGCGGTGTCGTACAGTCCTGGGCCGGCACCGCCGGTGACGCCTTCCGCGACGAACTGGACGAGTTCCCCGGCCAGCTGACCAGGCTGGAGACGTCCTACCGGATGGCTGGCCAGGCCCTCGGCGCCTACGAGCCGATCCTGGACGCCGCCCAGCGGCAGGCCGACCGTGCCCTCGCGCGTGGTCGCGATGCCCGCGCCCGCCGTGACCACGCCCAGACCCTCCTCGCCCCGACCCAGACCGCGCTGACGACCGCGGCCGCCGCCCTCACCGACCTGGCCCCCGCTCTCCACCTGACCCCCGCCCTCCACACCGCCAGCGCGGGGATCCCTCCGCCCGACCCGGCGCAGCTCGCCCAGGCCATCCGCGACCGTGACGCCGCCCAGATCCGTCTCGAGCAGGCCCGCGACGCCGCCCGCGGAGCCCAGGACGATCTCGACGCCGCCCGCCGGCTCGCGTTGGCCGCCGGCCGGCTGCGCGCGGACGCCGCGCACACCTGTGGCCAGGCCATCCGCGACGCCTCCGACGCGGGCATCCGCAACAAACGCTGGTGGTCCTGGGAGAAGATCAGACAGACCGCGGGCAGCCTCTGGCACACCACCGTGCGGGCCGCGCAGATCACCGTCGCAGTCCTCGGCGTCGTCGCCCTGGTGATCGGCGGGCCGGCCGCCTGGATCGTGTTCGCCGCCGCTCTGGTCGTCCTCGCCGACACCCTGGCCCGCTACGCCGCCGGCGAGGCATCCGGCTGGGATGTCGGCCTGGCGTTACTCGGCTGCATCCCGGGCACCAGGGGGCTCACTACCACCGCCGGGCTCGCCCGCGGCCTGCGTGTGGCCGGCGGCGCCCTCCGCGACGGCCGCGTCCTCACCGGACTCGCTCATGGCGGCGCCATCACCCACAGCATCCTCGCCGCCGCCCGCACCCACCTCACCACCCTCACCACCAACCTCCGCGACGCCTCTACCCACGTCACCACGATTCTCAGGAACATCCTCGGGCCGTTCCCGTCGCCCGCACTGGCGATGGCCGGCGGCGAACCAGCCGGCCGGATCACCGGGCGTATTCTGAGAGCAGAAGCCGGTACGTCCCGTGGTGTCGCGCGCGCATGGACACCACCGGTCCACAGCCTGGAAAATCCGCACACCATACGATTCAGTCAGGAGAACGTGAGCCCGCAGACACACGATGACATAACCCTCTCCGAACTGGTGGAGAGCATGCGGACCGAGGGTTGGAAGGGAAAACCCATCGACGTCGTCGAACTCCCCGACAAGTCGCTGCTGAGCATCGACAACCGCCGTCTCCTCGCCGCCCGCGAAGCGGGGATAGACGTCCCAACCATACGCCACCACCCCGACGAGCCATTCCCGGAAGAACGAGGGAATTCGATATTTTTCAGACCGAATCACAATATCCGCCAGCTGTCAGACGGAAGCCTGGTCCGCGGTGGCACGGAGGGCGAAATATTATACAAGAAAAAGGACAAGCCACTGACATGGGGCGAAGCCGCTTTGTTCCGGACCGCCCGCCAACCAAACAATCCCGACGGTTCTCGGTTCCCCCTGATGGGACGCCTGGAACCACCGAGAATCTTGGCCGAAAAATGAGAAGCCGTTCGGATGCGCCATCCCTTCCAACGCTCGTGGAATGTTTTGCGAACTATCTTCGGGATCTGACGGGCAAACGTTCGGTGGATGAACTGCTTGTCGCCCTGGATACGAACGGGCTGTACCTCGAGCGCGACCTGCTCCAGGCCCGCCGGGACGGCCTGGCGAGACGGCTGCCCGCACCGGAGTCGGCCGGGATCTGGAGTGGCCGGCGCTGCTGGCTGGGCTGGTACCCCCCGGATACCAGCGAAGCCTCGGCAGGTGATCTGTGGTTCGACCCGGTCGAGATCTCGCTGATGGTCCTGATCCCACAGACCCAGGAAGATCTCGCCGAACTCGCCGCTCTTCCACCGCGCTTCCTGGCACGGCAGACGCCATTCGTGGGGTGGGTTTCCGTTCGGCAGATGGCGGTCTGGCAGGCGATGGGATGTTCGCTCGTGGCCGGCCGCGACCTGCTGGTCGACACGGATGCCGGCCCACCGCATGCGGCTGTCGCCGGGGTGCCGCCGGCGCTGGCGTGGGACATCGCCCTCTTCCTCGGCAAGGCAACCTGTGACCCGGACTACTGGGAGGCTGCCCATGAAGCACTGTCGGCGGAAGAGCTTACGGACATGTGGCCAGACGACGCCCCGGAGCACGCCGGCGAGGTGAACTCCGGATTCTGGATCGTCGTCGGGCGCGACGACGTCCTGGCCGGCACCCCGTGGGACAACGACCTGGGTGACAGCTTTCCATACCTTCATGCGTCTTACCCGGCGCCGGGCGTCCGCTTCCGGACCGCCGTCTCCAGCCAGCTGGGAATAATAAATCCGAACGATGAAAGCAAATCGTGGACTGCCATCGGCCGTCGACGGGCTGCCATGGCCGGGAACGAGTGAACGCGGTGATCGATCCGCGCCTCCGACGGTCCGCTGTCCTGACGGTCGCGGAGCGGTTGCGCAAACAGGGGTGGAGCGGTGGGCCGCTGCATGCGGTGGGGCTGCCCGACGGCACGAAGGTCACCCTGCAGAACGTCCTGCTCGCCGCCGCGCTCGAGGCCGGCCTCCAGGAGATTCCCACCCTCACGCATCATCCGGACGAACCACTGCCGCTCTTCATGGCCAGGGACTTCGTGCTCGTTCGGCCGATCCGTGAGCTGGCGGACGGGTCGTGTGTGGTCGGCGGCCGGGCGGGAGAGGTGTTGTTCCGCCGGGGGCGCCGCGCGGCGACATACGGCGAGGCCGCGTTGTTCCGTGCCGTAGGCCAGGCGGACATTCCCGATGGCGCCCCGGTGCCCTTCCCCTGGACGGCTGCCATGAGCACAGGAGAAAAACCAGACATGAGAGAAGGCCGGAAATGACCGGCACGCTGAACGACGCCTATGCCGATCATCTACGGCTGTGGGCGGCCAGGTCGACATCGCCGCGGCTGGTGGACGCGCTCGTACGCGGCGGTGAACTGGCCGAGGCCGAGCTGCTGCGGGCATATCTCGACAGTGGTGACCAGTGGGTGACCACATCACGGACATCGGGCGTCTGGCAGGGCAGGGCATGCTGGGTCGGCACCAGACCGCCGGTGGAGGCACGCAGCGGTGACCTCTGGTTCGACGTGGTCGAGGTGGCCTCCACTGTGCTGATACCGCGTCCGGATGCGGAGCTCGCGGCTTTCTCCGCCGAGGAGTGGCAGGCCATGACCACGTGTGTGAGCTGGCTGTCGACCAGACCGGTTCGGCGGTGGCAGTTCCTGGGCTTCGCGTCCGTCACCGGCCTGGACCCCGGCCGGACGATCGGCTCGTCCGCATATGCCATGGGCGTCCGCGGTGCCTGGGCCGACCGGTACGCCGGGTACTTCGGCAAGAGCCTGCCCGGCTGGGACAGCTGGTGGGGGACGTCCTGCGCGCTCAGTGATGAAATCATCAACACCATGTGGCCGGCGGACATCCCGGAGATCGGGTTTCGTGTCGCGGAGGACGCGATGGCGCTTCTGGGCCGCGCCCGCGCGCTCCTGACGGACCAGGATCCGGATGGCCCGTTCCCACTGGGTGAACGTTTTGCCGTCACGGACCGCTACTGGCTGCCGGGCATGCGGTTCCGGACGGAGCTGAGCACCCAGCTCGGCCTCCTGCCGGCCGACCGGGGAGAGACCGGGAACGCACCCGTACCCGCCCGGCCATGAGCGGGAAGGCCGTCGGTCATATACCGGCTGCGTGCATGCCGCGTAGTTCTTTTTTCAGTTCGGCGATCTCGTCGCGTAGGCGGGCGGCGAGTTCGAAATGGAGCTCCTTGGCCGCCTCGTGCATCTGGTCGTCGAGCTGGCGGATGAGCTGCGCCAGGTCGGCGCTGGGCATGCCGGCCAGCTGGGCCGCGTGCCGCCCGACCGCGCCGTCACGGCCCGCCTTCGAGGACATCCCGGGGGCCGGCACCTTCCCGCGGGACTGCGCGCGGCCGCCACCGCCGATGGCCCCGCCCTCGGCGTTCTCCCGGACGAGGTCGTCCAGGATGTCGATGACCTTCTTGCGCAGCGGCTGCGGGTCCACTCCCCGTTCCGTGTTGTAGGCGATCTGCTTCGCGCGCCGCCGGTTCGTCTCCTCGATGGCCCGCCGCATCGACGGGG
>NZ_JWIO01000020.1:4870-10738 GCF_001017755.1 Protofrankia coriariae | reverse complement strand
TGGCCCGCCGCATCGACGGGGTGATGGCGTCGGCGTACATGTGCACCTGGCCGGAGACGTTGCGGGCGGCCCGGCCGATGGTCTGGATCAGCGACTTGTCCGACCGCAGGAAGCCCTCCTTGTCGGCGTCCAGGATGGACACCAGTGACACCTCGGGCAGGTCCAGCCCCTCCCGCAGCAGGTTGATGCCGACCAGCACGTCGAACTCGCCCTTGCGCAGGCCGGTGAGCAGCTCGACGCGGCGGAGCGTGTCGATGTCGCTGTGCAGGTAGCGGACCCGGATGCCGAGCTCGAGCAGGTAGTCGGTGAGGTCCTCGGCCATCTTCTTGGTCAGCGTCGTGACCAGCACCCGCTCGTCACGTTCGGCGCGGATGCGGATCTCGCCGACGAGGTCGTCGATCTGCCCCCTGGTCGGTTTGAGCACGACCTCCGGGTCGAGCAGGCCGGTCGGCCGGATGATCTGCTCGACCACGCCGTCGGCGCGGGAGAGCTCGTACGGACCGGGGGTCGCCGACAGGTACACCGTCTGGTCGATGCGGGCGCAGAACTCCTCCCAGCGCAGCGGCCGGTTGTCCATCGCGCTGGGCAGCCGGAAACCGTGCTCGACCAGGTTGCGCTTGCGCGACATGTCGCCCTCGAACATCCCGCCGATCTGCGGGACCGTGTTGTGCGACTCGTCGATGACCAGCAGGAAGTCGTCCGGGAAATAGTCCAGCAGCGTATGCGGTGCGCTGCCGGCGGCCCGGCCGTCGATGTGCCGGGAGTAGTTCTCGATGCCCGAGCAGAAACCGACCTGGCGCATCATCTCGATGTCATAGGTGGTGCGCATCCGCAGCCGCTGGGCCTCCAGCAGCCTGCTCTGGCGTTCCAGCTCGGCGAGCCGGTCGGTGAGCTCCGTCTCGATGCCCGCGATCGCCCGTTCCATGCGTTCCGGGCCGGCCACGTAGTGGGTGGCGGGGAAGACGAACACCTCCTGCGCCTCACGGACGATCTCGCCGGTGAGCGGGTGCAGGTAGGCCAGCCGTTCGATCTCGTCGCCGAACATCTCGATCCGGACGGCGAGCTCCTCGTAGACGGGGAACACCTCGACGGTGTCGCCGCGGACCCGCAGCGTCCCCCGGGTGAAGGCGATGTCGTTGCGGGCGTACTGGACGTCGACGAACCGGCGCAGCAGGCTGTCGCGGTCGATCTCCTCCCCGACCCGCAGCCGGACCATGCGCTTGATGTACTCCTCGGGGGTGCCCAGGCCGTAGATGCAGCTCACGCTCGCCACGACCACCACGTCCCTGCGGGTGAGCAGGCTCATCGTGGCCGAGTGGCGCAGCCGCTCGACCTCCTCGTTGACCGAGGAGTCCTTCTCGATGTAGGTGTCGGTCTGCGCGATGTACGCCTCGGGCTGGTAGTAGTCGTAGTACGAGACGAAGTACTCGACGGCGTTGTGCGGCAGCAGCTCCCGGAACTCGTTGGCGAGCTGGGCCGCCAGGGTCTTGTTCGGCGCCATCACCAGCGTCGGCCGCTGCACCTGCTCTATCAGCCACGCGGTGGTGGCCGACTTGCCGGTACCGGTCGCGCCCAGCAGGACGAGGTCCTTCTCGCCGGCGCGGATCCGGCGGGCCAGCTCCGCGATCGCCGCCGGCTGGTCACCGGAGGGCTCGAAGTCGGAGACGACCTGGAACGGCGCGGTCGAACGCGTGATGTTGTTGGCGGGGCGGTCGACACCGGTGAGACGATCGGTCGTGGAGCTCACGTCCCCTACAACACCACAGACCTCCGACAATTTCGCATCCGACCCGTTCCGCGCAGGCCCGCCGCGACCGCCCGGCGCTATCCGGGCTGGTGGGCCGCGAGCAGCCGCGCCCACACCTCGTCCACCCTGGCTCGAAGATCCTCCAGGCTGCCGCCGTTGTCCACGAGAACGTCCGCGACCGCCCGGCGGGCGGCGTCGTCGGCCTGGTTGGCCATCCGCGCCCGCGCCTGTTCCGGGGGCAGGCCCCGGTCGGCCAGCCGGGCCAGGCGGACCTCCAGCGGTGCCTCCACCACGACGACCACGTCGTACCGGTCGGCAAGACCGGCTTCGACGAGCAGCGGCACATCGTAGACGACCACCGCGTCCGCTGGCGCCTGCGCCATGCGTTCGACCGCCTGGGCGCCGACCAGCGGATGCGTGATCGCCTCCAGCCGGCGGCGGGCCTCCGGGTCGGCGAACACGACCGCGCCGAGAGCCGCCCGGTCGAGCGCGCCGTCGGCACCAAGCAGATGCGAACCGAACTCCTCGACCACGGCCCGCAGCCCCGGCGTCCCGGGAGCGACCACCTCGCGGGCGAGCTGGTCCGCGTCGATCACCACCGCGCCGTGGCCGGCCAACAGCCGCGCCACCGCGCTCTTGCCCGCACCGATCCCACCGGTCAGTCCCACCCGCAGCACAGGACCGAGTCTGCCGTATCGCCGTCGCTCCTCCGCACCCGGCCGGGGCCTGACCAGGCCACAGCATCCTCGGCGATTCCTGGCACGGCAGGCTGTCGGCCAGGTCCGCGTCGGCGGCCCGGCCCGGCCATTAGGTGAGGACCTTCGCCTTCAGCCGCTGGTACTCCTCGTCCGAAATGGCGCCGCGGTCCCGCAGCTCGGCAAGGCGGCCGAGCTCGTCCGCGGGGCTGCCTCCCGGCGCGGCGCCCGGCGGGACGTGGTTGCGCAGCACCCGTTCCCGCAGCGCCTGCTCCTGCTGGGCCGCCCGCTCCATCGCCCGTTCGTGCATGCCGCCGCCCCGCACGATCAGATACACGAGGATGCCGAACAACGGAAGCACGATGGCGAGGACGACCCAGCCCGCCTTGGCCCAGCCGGACAGGTCATGGCTGAGCAGGATGTCGGACACGACCGCGAACAACAGGTAGAACCACAACATGAAAAGGAAGAACCACAACAACGTCCAGAACACGCTGAGCAGCGGATACGAATAGTCGGTGTCCACGATGACCCCCTCGGTCGGGACCCCTTCGGCCGGGCCCCTCGGTCAGGGACCCCTCGGTCGCCACGGCCTGTTCGGCGTTGCCCACGCCGGGTCCGCGGGCCAGCCGGACCCGGCGTGGCGTGCATGCGGCCCGTGGGTGCACGCGGCCGATGGAACGCGACAACCGCTACGTCCACCATGCAGGGCGACGGTGTCCGCCTCATCACCCCCACCAGGTGAATCGTCGGAGCGGCCCGCGGAACCGACCCGGAACGCGCGGCACCGGCTGGACGTCACGCCGGTTGGACATCGCGCCACGGCCGCGACTACGGTTTTGTGATGCCTGAAGGCCCGGTAATATCCGAAGCGGTGGGGAGCGGGCCGCGGTATCCGCGTCCCGGCATCCCGGCGTCCCGGGCGGGAATCCGGCGACGGCCCCCCGCCGCCGGGACAGCAATGCGAGTAACGGGAACAACGGGTCATGACGACCCCTGAAGACGAGGCGTACACCGGCGAGTACCCGGTCGCATTCACCGTGGGCTATCCGACCGACGCCCGTAACCGGCTGACGGTGTTCTTTCGAATCTTCACGGTACTGCCCATCGCTGTCGTATTCATGACCGTCAGCGGCATCTACCCCTCCTGGGGGGGCGCGGGAGCCGCCGGTGGTCTGCTGTTCCTCGGCCCACTCCTGATGATCCTGTTCCGGCGGAAGTATCCCCGCTGGTGGTTCGACTGGAATCTGAACCTGCTCCGTTTCGAGAACCGGGTGGCGGCCTATCTGCTCCTGCTGCGGGACGACTATCCCGCCACCGACGCCGAACAGGCCGTCCATCTCAGTATTCCTTATCCGGACGTATCCCGGCTCAACCGCTGGCTGCCGCTGGTCAAATGGTTCCTGGCAATCCCGCACTACGTCGTCCTGGTCTTCCTGGACATCGGCGTGGTCGTCGCGGTGATTGTCGGCTGGTTCGCCGTCCTGGCCACCGGGCGACTACCACGGGTTCTGTTCGACTACGTGGTGGGGGTACTGCGCTGGTCGAACCGGGTGATCGCGTACGCGTTCGTCCTCAGCACCGACTCCTACCCACCCTTTCGTCTCGGCCCGTGAGTCCTCGCCCTCAGCCGGGCGACCGGGCCGCAAGGTCGGCCAGTATGGTGGTTGCGATTCATTCGCTGGGCATATATTGATTCGTCGACCAGCGTCCACGTGTATGACGGAACATGCATGTCCGAATGCTCCGAACAGGAGGTGCCCGGCATGGTGCGCAGGGCGCCGGTGACGGATCCAGATCAGGGACGGGTTACGGCGGACGGCCCGGCGCGTTATGCGGCGGGGGTGCCCGGGGTGGCGCACGCGCTCGGCCAGTCGGTGGCCCAGATGGGGGTGCGGCGCAGCGTCACCACCCTGCGGCTGCTCAACCAGGCGGACGGGTTCGACTGCCCGGGCTGCGCCTGGCCGGACCCGGATCCCGCGCACCGCTCCGCCGCGGAGTTCTGCGAGAACGGGGCGAAGGCCGTCGCGGAGGAGGCGACCCTGCGCCGGCTGACACCGGAGTTCTTCGCCGCGCATCCGCTGCCGGATCTCGCCGGCCGCTCCGGCTACTGGCTCGGGCAGCAGGGCCGGCTGTGCGAACCGATGTACAGGGCGGCGGACGACGACCACTACCACCCGGTGAGCTGGGACGACGCGTTCAGGATCATCGCGGCCGAGCTGACCGGTCTGGACAGCCCCGACGAGGCCGTCTTCTACACCTCGGGACGCACCAGCAACGAGGCGGCGTTCGTCTACCAGCTGTTCGTCCGCGCGTTCGGCACCAACAACCTGCCGGACTGCTCGAACATGTGCCACGAGTCCTCCGGGGCGGCGCTCACCGAGACGATCGGCATCGGCAAGGGCAGCGTCACCCTCGACGATCTCGAACAGGCCGACCTGGTGCTCGTCGTCGGGCAGAACCCGGGGACGAACCATCCACGCATGCTCTCGACGCTGGAGCGGGTGAAGCGGGCCGGCGGCGGCATCGTCGCGGTCAACCCGCTGCCCGAGACGTCGCTGATCCGGTTCCGTAACCCGCAGCGGCCCGCCGGTGTGCTCGGGCGCGGCACCGCCCTGGCCGACCAGTATCTCCAGATCCGGCTCAACGGTGACATGGCGCTGTTCCAGGCGCTGTCACGCCGCCTGCTCGACGCCGAGGCAGCCGCCCCGGGCACGGTGCTCGACCACGGCTTCCTCGCCGCGCACACCACCGGCTTCGACGCGTTCGCCGAGCATCTGCGGACGCTGTCCGACGACGACGTCCGCACCGCCACCGGGCTCGCCGACAGCGAGATCGACGAGCTGGCCCGCCGGGCGCTGGCCGCCGAGAAGATCATCGTGTGCTGGGCGATGGGGCTCACCCAGCACGCCAACGCGGTGGCCACGATCCGGGAGGTGGTGAACTTCCTGCTCCTGCGCGGCAACATCGGCCGGCCGGGGGCGGGGGTCTGCCCGGTCCGCGGGCACAGCAACGTCCAGGGCGACCGCACGATGGGCATCTGGGAGAGGATGCCGGACGCGTTCCTCGACGCCCTCGGCGCCGAGTTCGGCTTCACCCCGCCACGGCGGAGTGGCTACGACGTCGTCGACGCGATCCGCGCGATGCGTGACGGGCGGGTGAAGGTCTTCGTCGGCATGGGCGGCAACTTCGTCGCCGCCGCGCCCGACACGGCCGTCAGCGAGGCGGCGATGCGTGGCTGCCGGCTCACCGTGCAGATCTCCACCAAGCTCAACCGCTCCCACGTGGTCACCGGCCGCCAGGCCCTCATCCTGCCCACGCTGGGCCGGACCGAGATCGACGTGCAGGCCGGCGGCCCGCAGTTCGTCACCGTCGAGGACTCGATGGGTGCCGTGCACGCCTCCCGCGGCGGCCTGCCACCGGCCG
>NZ_JWIO01000020.1:0-4865 GCF_001017755.1 Protofrankia coriariae | reverse complement strand
GCGGCCTGCCACCGGCCGCGCCGTCGCTGCGCTCGGAGGTCGCCATCGTCTGCGGGCTCGCCCGGGCCACCCTCGGCGGGAGAACCACGGTGGACTGGGCGGCCCTGGCCGGCGACTACCGGCGCATCCGCGGCCACATCGCCGCCGTCATCCCCGGCTTCGCCGACTACGACACCCGGGCCAGCCGGCCCGGCGGGTTCCTGCTGCCGCACCCGCCCCGGGACAGCCGCAGCTTCCCGACCCCGTCCGGCCGCGCCGCCATCACCGTCAACACGCTGGAGGTGCTGCGCACACCGCCCGGGCACCTGCTGCTCCAGACGATCCGCTCCCACGACCAGTACAACACCACCATCTACGGCCCTGACGACCGTTACCGCGGCATCCGCCACGGCCGGCGCGTCGTCCTCGTCCACCCTGACGACCTCGCCGCGCTCGGCATCCCCGACGGGGGCCAGGTGGACATTGTCAGCGTCCACGATGCCGCCGCCGGGAAGGGGAAGGGCAAGGAACGTCGGGCCGAGAACTTCCGGGCTGTCGCCTACCCGACCGCCCGTGGCTGCGCCGCGGCCTACTTCCCGGAGACGAACGTCCTTGTCCCGCTGGACAGCACCGCCCGGCGCAGCAACACTCCCACGTCGAAATCCCTGATCATCCGGCTGGAACCACGGTAGGACGCGGCCAGCCGCGCGCACGCGGAGCCGTCAGAAGGCAGTCATCAGGAACATACGGACACATGAGTGTGGGCCTGTAGGAGATTCTCCTACAGGCCCACACTCATGTCACTGAACGATCAGCGGTAGCACCCGGCTGGCGGAGCCGACCAGATGACGGGGCTACTCCCGGCCGAACTGCTCGCGGAGCCGGCGCAACGCTTCCTCGTCGATCGCGGAAGCGGGCTGCTCCGACTCGGCGGAGGTGTAGGACGACGGCGCGGCCGCGGCGGCCTCGGCCTCCTGAGCTGCGCGAATCTGCGCCTGGTGCGCCTCGTACCGCTGCTGGGCCTCGGCGTACTGCCGCTCCCACTCGGCCTGCTGCTCCTCGAAGCCGGGCAGCCACTCCCCTGTCTCCGGGTCGAAACCCTCGGGGTAGACGTAGTTGCCCTGCTCGTCGTACTTGGCCTCCATCCCGTACTGGGACGGGTCGAACGCCTCGCCGTCGGGCACCAGCGCGCTGCTGTCGTTGGCCTGCTTGAGGGACAGGCTGATCCGACGGCGGTCCAGGTCGATGTCGATGACCTTGACGAGGATCTCGTCCCCGACGTTGACGACCTGCTCGGGGATCTCCACGTGGCGCTCGGCCAGTTCGGAGATGTGCACCAGGCCCTCGATGCCCTCGTCCACCCGGACGAACGCGCCGAACGGCACGAGCTTGGTGACCCGGCCCGGCACGACCTGGCCGATGGCGTGGGTGCGGGCGAACTGGCGCCACGGGTCTTCCTGGGTGGCCTTCAGCGACAGCGACACCCGCTCCCGCTCCAGGTCGACGTCGAGCACCTCGACCGTGACCTCCTGGCCGACCTCGACGACCTCGGACGGGTGGTCGATGTGCTTCCAGGACAGCTCGGAGACGTGCACCAGACCATCGACGCCACCGAGGTCGACGAACGCGCCGAAGTTGACGATGGAGCTGACGACGCCCTTGCGGATCTGACCCTTGGCGAGCTGGGCGAGGAACTCCGAGCGGACCTCGCTCTGGGTCTGCTCCAGCCATGCCCGCCGGGAGAGAACCACGTTGTTCCGGTTCTTGTCCAGCTCTATGATCTTGGCTTCGAGCTCACGGCCGACGTAGGGCTGCAGGTCCCGGACGCGGCGCATCTCCACCAGGGATGCCGGCAGGAAGCCACGCAGCCCGATGTCGAGGATGAGGCCACCCTTGACGACCTCGATGACGGTGCCGTTGACGACGCCGTCCTCCTCCTTGAGCTTCTCGATCGTGCCCCAGGCGCGCTCGTACTGGGCGCGCTTCTTCGACAGGATGAGCCGGCCTTCCTTGTCCTCCTTCTGGAGAACAAGAGCCTCGACATGATCGCCGACGGTTACGACCTCGTGCGGGTCGACATCGTGCTTGATCGAAAGCTCCCGGGACGGGATGACGCCTTCGGTCTTGTAGCCGATGTCGAGGAGCACCTCGTCGCGGTCCACCTTCACGATGGTGCCGTCGACGATGTCGCCGTCGTTGAAAAATTTGATCGTCTTGTCGACGGCGGCGAGGAAGTCCTCGGCCGAGCCGATGTCGTTGACCGCGACCTGCGGGGTGGTCGGGGTAGGCGGTGTGGTCACGGTCTCCACGGGTCGTACGTCGGTGGTGCTCGTCAAGGGGTCGGCTCCGACTACGGGGTTCGTCGTATGCACGAGGGCCGGGTCGAACCGCCGGGACGGAGGGACAGGGACCGTGCTAAACGAACACTGTCGATACCGAAAGCGACGCTCGAGCGGATCTACTAGGTCTGAGACCCACGGACTCTCGTGCCAGTCCCAAGTCTAGGGACCGGTGTCCAAGGTGGTCAACGCCAGGGGCCCGCAACCTCGTCCAGGATCACAGGATCACAGGATCGACGGGACCACCGGACGCGCGACCCCACCGCGGGGCCGCGCCGGCAGTCCGGCGCCGCCACCCCGAAGCGGCTGGCACGACCGAACTCAAACGGCTGAACTCAAACGACTGAACTGGCACGACTGACGGCACGGCTGGCATGGCCTCGTTCCGCGGCCGGCGGGGCACCGCCCGCCCGGGCGCGCACCGCCGGCGTCCAGGGGCCCGCCGGACACTGCGAGGATCGATGCCGTGAACGGAACAGAACACCCCGGCCCGGCCGGCGGCGAGCCGGCACCCGCCCGCCGGGTCGCGCCGCAGTGCCCTCCGGGCCGCTACCACCCGGCGGAGTTCGGCTACAGCGACATCGACGACGACAGCGCCCGGTGGGCCAGCCGCGGCTACTGGGACGCCACCGCCGACGACTACCAGGCCGAACACGGCGCCTTCCTCGGCGACACCGACTTCCTGTGGTGCCCGGAGGGGCTGCGGGAGGCCGACGCCGGGCTGCTCGGCGAGGTCCGCGGCCGCACCATCCTGGAGATCGGCTGCGGTGGCGCGCAGTGCGCCCGCTGGCTGGTCGCCCGCGGCGCCGAGGTGGTGGCGCTGGACCTCTCCGCCGGGCAGCTGCGGCACGCCCGCGCGCTGTCGGCCGCCACCGGTATCACGGTCCCCCTGGTGCAGGCCGACGCGACCCGGCTGCCGCTGGCCGACGCGAGCGTGGACACGGCCTGCTCCGCCTTTGGCGCGATCCCGTTCGTCGCGGACAGCGCCGCGGTCATGCGCGAGGTCGCCCGGGTGCTGCGGCCCGGCGGCCGCTGGGTCTTCTCCACGACACACCCGATGATCTGGTCGTTTCCCGACCATCCGGGCAAGGAGGGGCTGACGGTCGTGCGCAGCTACTTCGACCGGCGGGCCTATGTGGAACGGGACTGGGCCGGCCGGACGACCTACGCCGAGACGCACCGGACCGTCGGTGACCGGGTCCGGGAGCTGGTGGCAGCCGGGCTGCGCCTGCTGGACGTGATCGAGCCGGAATGGCCGGCCGGTCACGACCGGATCTGGGGCCAGTGGGGGCCGGTGCGGGGCCGTTTCTTCCCATCCACCGCGATCTTCGTGACCGACAGGCCCGCCCGACCCACCTGACACGTACCGGCACTCCGGCACGCATCAGCACGTACCGGCATGTACCGGCATGTACCGGCATGTACAAATACATACCGGTACATGCCGGGCCGGCGCCGGCAGGTGCCGACAGGCACCGACAGAAGCGGCCACGGGGGTGATATCCGGAGTCCGGCGGGACCGGCCACTGATTTCCCGACGCGGGAATGTCACATCGGGCAATGGGAAAATCACTGTCGTGACGCCGGGGGGTGGTGATGGGCCAGCAGTTCGTCCGAGCGCGACGAACACCCTCCCGGTTGTGACGGACATCCTCGCGGCCCATGGCGTCCTCTCGGCCAGCGGTGTCGCGACGGGTCGCGGCACGGCCAGCACCGTCGCGGCAGGTCGCCCCCGGGCCGACAGCGCCGCGACGGGTCGTGCCGCGATGGACGGGGGCACCACAGGCACCGCACGCGGGGGCACGGCGGGCCGGGCCGGACGCCCGCGCGGCGCGGCCGCGCGGTGGGCGCCGACACGCCGGGCGACCGCCACCGCGGTGCGGGCGGCCTCCCCGATCGCCGCGGCCGGCATCATCGTCAACACCGCGAACCTGCTCGTCACGCTCGTCCTCGCGCGTGCGCTCCCACCGGTGGCCTACGGGGCGCTGGCCCAGCTCCTGGCGTTGTTCTTCGTGGTGTCCATGCCGGGCAGCGCGCTGCTCGTCGGGGTCGTCCGCACGATCACGAGCTGGCGGCAGGACGGCCGCGGCGCCCTGGTCGACGGCTGGGTCGCCCGGGTGCGTCGCGCCGGGGTCGTGCTGACGCTGTCCACGGCTGCCGGGGGCCTCGCCCTGCGCGGCGCGATCGCCGCCGCGCTGTCCCTGCCGGGCCCCGGCGGCGTGGCGGAGATGCTCACCGCGGGCGCGGCGTGGTGCCTGCTCTGCGTCGACCGTGGGCTGCTCCAGTCCGCCCTGAGGCATCGGACGCTGGCGGTCAACCTCGCGCTCGAGGGGCTGACCCGCGGCGTGCTGGCGGTCGTGCTGGTGCTCGCCGGCCTCGGGCCGGCCGGCGCGTCGCTGGCGACCCTGCTCGGTGTGCTCGTGGGACTTGCCCACTCGCGCCGGGCCCTTGGGTCCCGCACCGGGCGACGGCGCGGTGGCCGGCCGCGCGCCGGTCCGCCCGGCACCGGCCTGCCCCGGAGCGAGACCTCCCGGAGCGGCCGGGCCG
>NZ_JWIO01000022.1:125269-130452 GCF_001017755.1 Protofrankia coriariae | reverse complement strand
CGGCACGCAGGCCGACATGAAGACAGAATGGTGTCTTCTCCGCGTCGATCAGAGCAACCTTCATCTCTGACAGATCTCCGTGACGCGAAGAAAAACGCTGCCTTCCGGAGGATCTCCCGTTCTTCCCACAGCTGCCGATCCTCCTTCTGGAGCCGGTTCGGCTCGTCGCGCTCCGCGGCGGCCAGCCCGTCGGACCGAACCCCTTCCGCGCGTTCGTCCTGGCGTACCCGGTTACGGATTGACTGACCCGACGGGCCATATTCCGCCACCGGCTCCTCAGGTGATCTTCCGGCTCGGACGAGCTCGATCATCTGCCGGCGGAACTCGGCGGTGTAGGGCGGTTCTGATCTCGGCACCTGCGATCCTCCTCGAAACCACTGTCCCAAAGAGCCCAGGTGCGTACGAAATCGGGTCAACTTCAGTGGGGCTGTCGCCCTCGCGCGTGCACCGGATCGTGGCCACCGCCGATTCCGAGCACTGGATGCGGCACTGGGTGAGCTGCGGACGGCGGGCTGACCAAGCCCCGAAAGACTCCGACGTGGGCAAGGACGTCGGACTGAACGGGCACAGACAGCATCGCTAACGGCCCCCACCCGGCCGAGCGAAGCCCGGCACCGGGGGTTTCAGGGGGTCCGCTCCCCTGGACAGACATCGCGGCCCCGGCGAAGCCGAACACAGTTCGGCAAGCACGAATAGCCAGCCCGTGGACCTGGGTGGACTTGAACCACCGGCCTCTTCCTTATCAGGGAAGCGCTCTGACCGACTGAGCTACAGGTCCTTGCTGGGCTCCACAGTACCGGATGCGCGGGATGTTCGGGGCAGGCACCCGGGCTGGAAGCCTGTCACGGCCGACGTGTCGCGGCTAGTCGCCCAGGGTGACTTCGATGCCGCCGACCATCTCGGTGCACAGGTTGTAGAGCAGCGCGCCCAGGGTCGCCAGGGCCGTCATCAGGATCACGTTGATCGCGCCGACGAGCAGGCCGATCTCCATGGCTCTGGTGAACGACAACCAGACGCGTACCCCGCCGTTGCTGCCGTCGGTGAGTGTGTCCGCCGCTTCCACGACGCTGTCGAAGACGCCGATGGAGTTCAGTACGAACCACAGCACGGCAGCGGCGATCATCAGTACGACGAACACGCAGAGGGAGAACGCGAACGTCAGCTGGGCCACCGACAGGGGGTTGACCCGGGTGATGCGCAGCCGGGCCCGCCGTCCCTGCCCGGGTGGGCGCATCGCGGACGGCCCGGTGGCGGTGCCTGTCACCGGCCCGGTGGCCGCCGGCTCCTTCACTCCGCCCCGTTCCCGTACGGGGATCTGGGAGGTGCCGGACGCGCCCGCGCCGGTGGGGTCGGTCGGCCGCTTCACGAGGGGATCCCGAGTACCTGTGGTCCCACCGCGCGCCAGCGGGCCTGTTGTGGCACGACGATCAGACGATGCGGGCGTAGCCCGATCGTCACTGTGTGGATGTCCACCGTCCACCCGTTTGAAGGCCTCCGTCTCCGGAGCCTGCGCCGCCGCGGCCGCCGGTCCACGTTTCGACTGTCCCACACCACCAGCATCCCCGCCCGGCGCGCCGCGCGTGACCTGGCCGTCAGTTGCCGGGCGGGCGGCCGGCGATGCACCGGTACCGGTTGAACCGCCGGTTTTCTTCGCCGGGCGGCGCAGCGAGATCGTGTCCGAATCGAGCCGGGGCCGCCCGCCGGTGGATGTCGAAGCGGATGCCAGTGCGATGGCTTCCGTGTCGACACTGTCGGTCACGGTGGGAGATCCTGCCGCTTGACGCGGCGCGGCCGGGTCGCCGGACGGGGTGCCGGCCGCGGTCGGACGTGACCCGCGCGTCCCCGTCGACGTGCTGGTGGCAGGTCCGGCCGAGCCTGTCGAGCCGGTGGCGGCTGACGTCGGTGATGTCGCCGACGTGGACGATGCGCCCGGCCGTGGGCCCGCGGCGCCCGCCGAGGCCGCCGGGGTCCCGCCGAGGCCGCCGGGGTGGTTGGGGAGCTCACGGGCCGGCCCGGGGTCGGGCGCCTGGAGGAGGCGTTCGAGCCCGTGGTCGCCGCTTTCCCGTCCGCCCGGCCGGGCTGGGAGCCGGTGTCCGCCTTCTTCGGCGTGGCCGGCCGGGGGGACGGGGATGCCGATGAGCTGGGGGCCGCCCGCTGCGAGGTCCTGGCACCACGGGTGTCACGGGCGTCACGGGTGCCTCGGGCCTCCCGTGGCATCCGCAGTTCCCGGAGCACCGAGGCCGGCTTCTGCACCTGCGTCCCGTCGTCGTTCGGCCCCGGGCTCGCCGCGGAGCCTGCCCCGGCACCGGAGCCTGGTGACGTTCCCGGCACCGATGGTGTCGGGAACGTCGGAGGGGTGGAGGGTTTCGCGGCTCCCGGGCCAGAACGGTCCTGGCCCGGGGCGGCGCGCTGTTCGTTACGGGGTTCCCCGACCCGTCCGGGCTGTTGCTCCGGCCGCGGCGGAGAAGATCCACGGAAGGCCGGTGACCGGGTGGTCCGGTCGTCGTCGCTGTCGCTCACGGTCCATCTCCCGCCTTGCCGCCCGGCCGCCGGTCATCCGTCCTCAGGCTGGGTTTCCCCCGCCGGGAGCGGCTGTCGGACCGCCGTTGGCGTTGTCTTCCGCATCGGCATTACGTGCTACTCCGACGACCTGTACGCCGGCTTCGAGATCGATGAGACGGACCCCCATGGTCTGCCGCTGGGCCCGGCGGACGTCGCGCGCGATCGTCCGTAGCACGCCACCGTTGGACGTGATCGCGTAGAGCTGGTCGTCCGGGCTGACCACGAGGGCTCCGACCAGGCCACCACGGGTAGAGACGATCTTCGCGGTGAGGACGCCCTTGCCGCCGCGTCCCTGCACCGGATACTCGCCCAGCGACGTCTGCTTGGCGTAGCCGCCGCTGGTGGCGACGAGCAGGTTCGCCTCCGACTCCGGCGGGACGACCTCCATCGCGAGCAGCTCGTCGTCGCTGTCGAAGCGCATCCCGATGACGCCGGAGGTGGCCCGCCCCATCGGACGCAGCTGCTCGTCGTCGGCGTGGAAGCGGATGGACTGCGCCTGCCGGCTGACCAGCAGCAGGTCGTCGCCGGCGGAGACGAGCCGGGCCGCGATGAGCTCGTCGTCGTCCCGCAGGTTGATCGCGACGAGCCCGCCGGAGCGGTTGGAGTCGAACTCGGCCAGCGCGGTCTTCTTGCACAGCCCCCGCCTGGTCGCGAGCACCAGGTACGGGGCCGCCTGATAGTCCTTGATTGCCATGACCTCGGCGATGCGCTCGTCCTGGCCGAACGCGAGGATGTTCGCCACGTGCTGGCCCTTGGCGGTGCGGGCCTGCTCGGGCAGCTCGTGCGCCTTGGCCCGGTACACCCGCCCCTTGTTGGTGAAGAACAGCAGCCAGTGATGGGTGGTGGTGACGAAGAAGTGCTCGACGATGTCGTCCTCGCGCAGGGCCGCGCCCTGGACGCCCTTGCCGCCGCGGCGCTGTGAGCGGTACAGGTCGGTCTTGGTGCGCTTGGCGTAGCCGCCGCGGGTGACGGTGACGACGACATCCTCGCGGGCGATGAGGTCCTCGACGGACATGTCGCCCTCGAACGGGACGAGCCTGGTCCGCCGCTCGTCGCCGAACCGGTCGACGATCTCGGTGAGCTCCTCGCCGATGATCTCCCGCTGGCGGGCCGGTGAGGCAAGGATCGCCTCGAGATCGGCGATCTTCGCCCGCAGCTCGGCCGCCTCGTCAATGATCTTCTGACGCTCGAGCGCGGCGAGCCGGCGCAGCTGCATGTCCAGGATGGCGACCGCCTGGATCTCCGACAGGGAGAACCGGTCCATCAGCTGTCCGCGCGCGGCGTCCGCCGACTCGGCGTTGCGGATCAGATTGATCACTTCATCCAGGTGATCGAGGGCGATCAGCAGGCCCTCGAGCACGTGCAGGCGCTCGCGGGCCTTGCGTAGCTGGTAGCGGGTCCGCCGGACGATCACGTCCACCTGGTGGTCGACGTAGTACCGCACCATCTGGTCCAGCCGCAGGGTGCGCGGCACCCCGTCGACGATCGCCAGCATGTTCACGCCGAAGGTGTCCTGCAGCTGGGTGTGCTTGTACAGGTTGTTCAGGACGACCTTCGCGACCGCGTCCCGCTTGAGGTCGATGATCAGGCGCTGGCCGGTGCGCGCCGAGGTCTCGTCCCGGATGTCGGAGATCCCGCTGATGCGGTTGTCCCGGACCAGCTCGGCGATCTTCTCCGCGAGGTTGTCCGGGTTGACCTGGTACGGCAGTTCGGTGACGACGAGCTGGGTGCGGCCCTTGTTCTCCTCGACCTGCACCACCGCCCGCATGCGGATGCTGCCGCGGCCGGTGCGATAGGCGTCCTCGATGCCCTGGCGGCCGACGATGAGGCCGGCGGTGGGGAAGTCCGGCCCCTTGATCAGCTCGAGCAGGGCCTCGAGCAGCTCGGCGTCGCTGGCGTCCGGGTGCGCGAGGAACCACTTCACGCCGTCGGCGACCTCCCGCAGGTTGTGCGGGGGGATGTTGGTGGCCATCCCGACCGCGATCCCGCCGGCGCCGTTGACCAGCAGGTTCGGGAAGCGGCTGGGCAGGATCGTCGGTTCCTGCGAGCGGCCGTCGTAGTTCGGGGCGAAGTCGACCGTGTCCTGGTCGATGTCGCGCAGCATCTCCATGGCCAGCGGCGCCAGCCGTGACTCGGTGTACCGCATGGCCGCCGGCGGGTCGTTGCCCGGGGAGCCGAAGTTGCCGTTGCCGTCGACCAGCGGGTAGCGCAGCGACCAGGGCTGGGCGAGCCGCACCAGGGTGTCGTAGATCGCCGAGTCGCCGTGCGGGTGGTAGTTACCCATGACGTCACCGACGACGCGCGAACACTTGAAGTAGCCCCGGTCCGGACGGTAGCCGCCGTCGTACATCGCGTACAGGACGCGGCGGTGCACCGGCTTGAGGCCGTCACGGACCTCTGGCAGCGCCCGGCCGACGATGACCGACATCGCGTAGTCGAGGTACGACCGCTGCATCTCGACTTCGATGCCGATGGGCTCGACCCGGTCGCCGGGCGGCGGAGGTAGTACGTCGGTCACGCAGGTCCTTCCATACGGGGATGGTGCGGGTGGTCAGCCGTGGATGGTACAAACTGTCTGTAATCGGACATCCGGGGTGCCGAACCGGCTGGACCGCCGCCGG
>NZ_JWIO01000022.1:120959-125258 GCF_001017755.1 Protofrankia coriariae | reverse complement strand
CCGCCGCCGGTCGGCTCGCCGCGGTGCCCGCGGCCGCGCGCCTCGCGGCCGGTCAGATGTCAAGGAAACGGACGTCCTTGGCGTTGCGCTGGATGAAGGAGCGCCGGGCGTCGACGTCCTCACCCATCAGGACGGAGAACAGCTCGTCCGCCACGGCGGCGTCGTCCAGGGTCACCTGCAGCAGGATGCGGCGGTCGGGGTCCATGGTGGTGTCCCACAGCTCGGTGGCGTTCATCTCGCCGAGGCCCTTGAAGCGCTGGATGGCGTCCTTGGGCAGTTTGCGGCCGGCCTCGATGCCGTGTTCGATCAGGCCGTCGCGCTCCCGGTCGGAGTAGGCGTACTGCCAGTCCTCCCGACCCCATTTGATCTTGTAGAGGGGCGGCTGGGCGAGGAAGACGTAGCCGGCCTCGACCAGCGGGCGCATGAACCGGAACAACAGCGTCAGCAGCAGCGTGCGGATGTGCTGGCCGTCGACGTCCGCGTCCGCCATCAGGACGATCTTGTGATAGCGGAGCTTGCTGGCGTCGAAGTCGTCGTGGATACCGCAGCCGAGCGCCTGGATCAGCGCCTGGACCTCGGTGTTCTTCAGCACCCGGTCGATACGGGCCTTCTCCACGTTGAGGATCTTCCCGCGCAGCGGGAGGATCGCCTGGAACTTCGAGTCCCGGCCGCCCTTGGCGGAGCCGCCGGCCGAGTCACCCTCGACGATGTAGAGCTCGCAGCGCTCCGGGTCGGTGTACTGGCAGTCGGCGAGCTTGCCGGGCAGGCCGGTGCCCCCGAGCAGGCCCTTGCGCCTGGTCAGGTCGCGGGCGGCGCGGGCGGCGATCCGCGCCCGCTGGGCGTCCAGCGCCTTGCTGACGATCGCCCGGGCCTCGACCCGGTTGGCCTCGAGCCAGTCCTTGAGCGCCGAGTAGCACATCTCCTGGACGAACCGCTTGGCCTCGCTGTTGCCGAGCTTCGTCTTGGTCTGGCCCTCGAACTGCGGCTGCGCCAGCTTCACCGAGATGATCGCGGTCAGGCCCTCGCGGATGTCGTCGCCGGCAAGGCGCTCGTCGGAGTTCTTGCCGTTGGACTTCGGGGGCTTGAGCAGGTTCTGGTCCTTGGCGTAGGCGTTGACCGCGCTGGTCAGCGCCGCGCGGAAGCCCTCCTCGTGGGTGCCGCCCTCATGGGTGTTGATGGTGTTGGCGAACGTGTAGACCGACTCGTTGTAGCCGGCGTTCCACTGCATCGCGAGCTCGGCCTCGATGCCGGTGCCCTTGGAGTCCAGCGAGATGACGGTCTTGTGGATCGGGTCCTTGCTGGCGTTGAGGTGCTCGACGAAGTCGACGAGCCCGCCGGCGTAGCGGTAGGTGACCTCGAGGGGCTCCTCGGGACGCTCGTCCCGCAGGTTGATCGTCAGCCCCTTGTTCAGGAACGCCATCTCCTGCAGCCGGCGGGAGAGGGTCTCGTACTTGTAGTCGGTCGTCTCGAAGATCGTGTCGTCGGCCCAGAAGGTGACGGTCGTACCGGTCTTCCTGGTGGGGGCGCCCTTGGCCAGCGGCGCGGCCGGACGGGTGTTCTCGTACGGCTGGAACCAGGTGAAGCCCTCCCGGCGGATCTCCACCTCGAGCCGGGTGGACAGCGCGTTCACCACGCTCACGCCGACCCCGTGCAGACCGCCGGAGACCGCGTACGACTTGCCGTCGAACTTCCCGCCGGCGTGCAGCGTGGTCAGGACGACCTCGACCGCCGGGCGCTTCTCCGTCGGATGCTCACCCACCGGGATGCCACGGCCGTTGTCGGAGACCCGGACACCGCCGTCGGCGAGCAGGGTCACACCGATCGTGTCGCAGTAGCCGGCCAACGCTTCATCCACAGCGTTGTCCACAACCTCGTAGACGAGATGATGGAGACCACGCTCACCGGTGGAGCCGATGTACATACCTGGACGCTTGCGAACCGCGTCGAGACCCTCAAGAACCTTGATCGAACTTGCATCGTAGGCCACGCGGTATGTCCCCTCGTCCTCAACTGCGCACAACGCGAGAAGCGTCTCCTGAGTCTACCTGGCATACCGACCAGAAGGACGCGGGGTGGCCCCTGGCATCCGCGCAGCGTCCCGAACAGCTTTCCATCGAACCCCCGTACACAGGGGTTACCCGCACGACGTCTGTGGGCGATCCGGAGACCCTGTGTGCGGGCCGCGGGCAACCTCCGGGACGCCCTGAACGTCCGGGATGCCCGCGACGCCCGCCTGCGGGCCGAGCGGTGTGGCCGGGTGCCCAGGCGGCCATGGCACAACGGCGCCGCCCGGGCACCGTCGGCGGCCGCGACGCCCGTCCGGCTGTCACTGTCCACAGGCCGCGGCCCGCGGACGCGGCCCCATGCGGCGCGCGGGCCGTGGGGCCGGCCGGCCACCACTGGCCCGACCTGCTCGAATCCCGATCCCGCCGAGCGGGGCCGGCCGGTTCAGCCGTAGGTGTCACGGGGGCCGCGCCCGCCGGGTGCCTGCAACGGGCCGTGCCGCCAACTCGGCGCGGTCGGCCCCCGAACGACGATCCGGCGCACGACGTCTGGCCCGAGCTCCGTGCGCAGGGTGGCCAGCAGCTGCCGGGACAGCAGCCGCAGCTGGGTCGCCCAGGCCGTCGACTCGGCGGCGAGTTCCAGCTCGCCGTCACGCAGGGAGACCGGATGGCAGCGTGCGGAGATGTTCGGGCCGACCAGAGCCTCCCAGCGGGCCAGCACCGACGCGTCCGTCGCCTGGTCCTGCCAGCCGCGTTCGGCAAGCAGCCGTTGCACCGTGGCACCCAGCGTGACCGGTTCGGCCCATTCCCGGCCGGGCGCGGCCATCCCGGGCAGCCGCGGCCGGCGCGCCGGNCTGGCGCGCCGGCCGCCGTGCCGGGTCGGACCGGCCGTCACCGCTGGCCGGCCCGTTACGGCCGGCCGCGCCATCGCCCTCACCCGCGCGCCCGCCACCGCGACCAGCCGCCCGTGCCCTCGCCCGCGCGTCCTCCTTTGCCCGAGCCAGGACGAGACGGGCGAGATCAGCCCCGCGCGCGGGCTGCTCGCCGGACCCGCCTTCGTTCTCGTTACGTTGAGCGATGTCGGCCTCGTTACCGCTGGGCGAGCGTCCGCGACGGCCAGCGACCGACCCGTGGTCAGCGGGTGGCGATCCGCTGTCAGACGTACCGTCGCTGGATGACTTTTTGTGGTCATCTGATGACGCCTGGCGCCTGTCGGGAACCGGCACATGGCCAGCGGATGCCGGCCCGCGGCGGCCGGTGGTAGCGGCCGCCGACCGATCGCCGGCGGTAGCCCCATCCGGGGTATCCGGGGCATGCAGAGCATGCAGGGCATCCGGGTCATCCGACACGGCTGACCTTCCCGTCCGCCACCGTGAACCGCGCCCCGGCCAGGGCGGCGGGCACGTCCGCCTCGACCGCGGCGGTCACCAGCACCTGCTCGGCCGAGCGGATCAGCTCCGCCAGCCGGTCACGACGATGCGTGTCGAGTTCGGCGAACACGTCGTCCAGCAGCAGGACCGGTTCGCGCTGGTCGTCCTGGAGCAGCTCGAACGACGCGAGCTTGAGCGCGAGAGCCAGCGACCACGACTCGCCGTGGCTGGCATAGCCGCGCGCCGGCCGCCCGCTGATCGACAGCAGCAGCTCGTCACGGTGCGGGCCGACCAGGGTCACCCCTCGTTCGATCTCCTGCTGCCGGACCGCGGCGAGCTCGGCGAGCATCGCCTCCGCCAGGACCGTCCGGTCGGGAACCGGCTCGCCACCGGCCTGACCGCCCACCGGGTCACCTGTCCGGTCACCTGTCTGATCAGGCACCGGGCCGCCGGCCCGCTCGGCCACGCGCGCGACCACGCTCGAGCGGTACTCCACACCGGTCAGCTCCCGCTCGCCGGCCGGTGCCGCCGCCGAACCAGCCACATCGGCCGCGGCGGCTGATCCGTCCGGCATGCCCGGCGCATCCGCTCCAGCCGGCATGTCCGGTTCCATCGTCGCGCCCGGTCCGGGCGGTGCGACCGGTCCAGGCTGCCCGGCCGGTACGGCCGACGGCCGGGGGGCCGGCGCGGACGCGACCGCTCGGTAGGCGGCCGCCACCCGTGGCCGCAGCTGTTCGACCAGCGCCAGCCGCGCGGCCAGCAGCTCGCAGCCGTGCCGGACCAGGTGGGAGTCCCACACGTCCAGGGTGCGCAGGTCACCGGCACGGCCGGAGCGCCGTGCCGCCCCGGCCGTCCGCAACAGCGTCGACCGCTGGCGCAGGACCTTGTCGTAGTCGGCGAACACACCGGCGAGCCGGGGGGTGCGG
>NZ_JWIO01000022.1:113990-120954 GCF_001017755.1 Protofrankia coriariae | reverse complement strand
ACCGGCGAGCCGGGGGGTGCGGGCCACCAGCAGATCGTCGAGGAACCGCCGGCGCCCGGCCGGATCCCCCTTGACCAGGGCCAGGTCCTCCGGAGCGAAGAACACCATGACCAGCAGGCCGAGGACGTCGTGGGATCGGGCGAGGGGAGCCCGGTTGAGCCGGGCGCGGTTCGCCCGGCCCGGGATGATCTCGATCTCGACCAGCGCGGCGCGGTCGCCCCGCGCGATCCGGGCCCGCACCGCGGCGCTCGTGGCGCCCTCACGGACCAGCGGGGCGTCCGAGGCCACCCGGTGACTGCCAAGCGTCGCCAGGTAACCGACGGCCTCCAGCAGGTTGGTCTTGCCCTGCCCGTTGGAGCCGACGAACGTGTTCACCCCGGGTGCGAGCAGCAGATCCAGTGCCGGGTAGGACCGGAAGTCCACCAGCGACAGATGGGTGAGACGCACGTCACCCGGACAGCCGGATCGGCATGAGCAGGTACCGGTAGTCCGGGACCTCACCGTCGTCGGGCGCCTTGCCGGTGAGGATGGCGGGCTTCTTCGACGCCTCGTCCGGGTCGTCGGCGCTGGCGAACCCGACGTGGACGACATCGGACTCCAGCGCACCCAGGCCGTCGAGCAGGTACGACGGGTTGAAGGCGATCGACAGCGACGGTCCGTCGTAGCCGATCGTCAACGTCTCCTGGGCCTGGGCCTCACCGCCGGCCCCGGCCTCCAGAACCAGTTGATCGTCGGAGAAGCTCAGCTGGACCGGGGCGGTGCGGGCGGCGACCAGCGCGACACGCTTGACAGCCTCGGCGAACGGGGCGATCTCGACCTGGGCGGTCAGCGGTGAGCTGTCGGGCAGCAGCCGCTGGTAGGGCGGGAACGAGCCGTCCACCAGGCGGGTCGTGGTCTGACGGCCGCCACCGGCGAACCCGGCCAGCGCCTCCCCGGAGGGACCCGAGCCGAGGGAGATCGCGACCTCCACCCCGGACCCGGACAGGGACTTCGCCGTCTCGCTCAGTGTACGTGCCGGCACCATGGCCACGCCGTCGGCCGTCTCGGACGCCGGGCGCCATCTCAGCTTCCGGACCGCCAGCCGGTAGCGGTCGGTAGCGGCCAGGGTGAGGACATCGCCGTCGATCTCGACCCGCACACCGGTGAGGACGGGCAGGGTGTCGTCCTTGCCCGCGGCGACGGCGACCTGCGAGACGGCCCCGGCGAACGCCGCGCCCTCGATGTGGCCGGTGACCGCCGGCATCGGCGGCAGCGCCGGGTAGTCGTCCACCGACATGGTCGGCAGGGTGAAACGCGCGTTGCCACAGGTGAGGACCACCCGCGCGCCGTCGGTGTACAGGTCGACCGGCGCGGACGGGAGGGCCCTGGTGATCTCGGCGAGCAGCTTGCCGGAGACCAGGGCCCGGCCCTCCTGCTCGATCGCCGCGTCCACACCGGACTGGGCGGCCACCTCGTAGTCGAAGGCCGCGACCGTCAGCGACGGCCCGGTGGCGTCCAGCATGAGGCCGGCCAGGACCTGAAGCTGGGAGGTCGCCCGGGTCGGCAGTGTGCGCGCCGTCCATGCCACGGCATCGGTGAAGTCGTCCCGTTCAACCCGGAACTTCATGATTCGCCCTTCTGAACCGTTCGTCCTCGTGACCACGCCGACCTGTCATGCCGGCTGCGTGCTGACAGGTGCGGGTCCCGCCAGATGCTGCCGGCGGCCCAACGAACACGTTCGCAGGTCCGACCGCTGTCGTGCCGCTGCCTGTCGTTGTCGAGCCACTGTCGAGCCACTGCCAGGCCACCATGCCGCATCCGGTACGGCGTTCCAGCATCGCAGGCTTCGGCCGGCGGCTCACAGCGGGGCCCGGCGCGAGGCTGGCACTGCCGCGGTGGCCCGCTGTGCGTGACGAGATCCCGGACAGCGATCCGAAGGCGACGCGCGGACGATCATGCGAGGTTGTCCCCAGGCCCAACTTCCAGTGGGGTTGTTCATTAAAAAATGATCTAGTTCGTCGTGTCAGTAGGGCCGGTGGATACTGGGGACAACTTGCGTTTTCGCAGGTCAAGAGCTTAAGAGGGGGTGCGGATCGTGTGGAAACCGCTGTGCCCAGCTCCAGTGGATTTCCACCGCCGGCCTGTTTGTCCCCCGCTCGTCCCCGGTTGTTCGCAGTCTGTCCCCCGGCTGTGCACAGTTTCCACACAGCCTGTCCCCCGTTACGCACAGGCCGCCGCGGGCCTCCGCCCACGGATTCCACAGGGTTTTCCACAAGCTGTGCACAAGACTCCACAGGGACACCGGCGTGGATCCGGCTACCAGCAGTAGCTCCTACCCCTGCTTCGCCCGGGTCATGCCTGTCGGGCCTGTCGAGTCGGGCGTGCCTGTCGAACCGGTCAGGCCTGTCGGGTCTGCGCCCGGATGCGGTTGGTCAGTTCGGTGACCTGGTTGTAGATCGCCCGGCGTTCGGCCATCAGCCCCCGGATCTTGCGGTCCGCGTGCATCACCGTGGTGTGGTCCCGGCCGCCGAAGTGCTGGCCGATCTTCGGCAGCGACAGGTCGGTCAGCTCCCGGCACAGGTACATGGCGATCTGCCGGGCGGTGACCAGCACCCGGCTGCGGGACGTGCCGCACAGGTCCTCCATGGACACACCGAAGTACGTCGCGGTCGCGTTCATGATCGCGGCAGCGGTGATCTCCGGGTCGGCCGCGTCCGGGATCAGGTCCCGCAGGACGATCTCGGCCAGTGTCCGGTCGACGTGCGACTTGTTCAGGCTCGCGAACGCCGCCACCCGGATCAGCGCGCCCTCCAGCTCCCGGATGTTGCGCTCGATGTGGGTCGCGATGTACTCCAGCACGTCGCCGGGGACCGGCAGCCGCTCGGTGGCGGCCTTCTTCGACAGGATCGCGATCCTGGTCTCCAGGTCGGGCGGGGTGACGTCGGTGATCAGGCCCCACTCGAACCGGCTGCGCAGCCGGTCCTCCAGCGCCGAGAGCTGCTTGGGGGAACGGTCGGAGGAGATGACGATCTGCTTCTCGGTGTCGTGCAGCACGTTGAAGGTGTGGAAGAACTCCTCCTGGGTGCGCTCCTTGTTCTCCAGGAACTGGATGTCGTCGACCAGGAGCACGTCGGTGTCCCGGTAGCGGCGTTGGAACGCCTGCTGCCGGTCGTCCCGGATCGAGTTGATGAAGTCGTTGGTGAACTCCTCCGAGCTGACATACTTCACCCGCGAGTCCGGATACAGCTTCAGCGTGTAGTGGCCGATCGCGTGCAGCAGGTGGGTCTTGCCGAGCCCGGAGTCGCCGTAGATGAACAGCGGGTTGTACGCCTTCGCCGGCGCCTCGGCGACGGCCACCGCAGCCGCGTGTGGGAATCGGTTGCTGTCACCGATGACGAACGTCTCGAACACGTAACGTGGGTTCAGTCGGGTCGGCTCGTAGGACCGGGGCGCCGGGTCGCGTCCGAGGCCCGGGGTGATCCTGGCCGTATCCGCAGCGGACGCCGCGGACGTGGCAGACACGGCGGACACGGGGGATACCGGGGAGGTGGGCAGCGGTAGCTGGATCGGCCCGGTCATCGGCTCCGGGTCGGGCAGGTGCTCGACGGTGACCGCCACCCGGATCTCTCGTCCATAGGCTGTGGACAAAGCTGTGGACAGAAACGGTCGGAGGCGCGAGTCGAGCAGGTCCTTGGTGAACTCGTTCGGGGCCGCGAGCAGCGCGGTGTCCTGGACGAGGCCGAGCGGACGGGTCAGGCGCAGCCAGGCCCGCTGCTGGGCCGACAGGGTGCCGTCCGCGACCCCGGCGACGGCCTGTCCCCACACGGCGGACAGGTCCGGTTCCTCGACAGGCACCCTGCCTGACATGCCGGCGGAGGGGTCGGCGCTAAGGTCTGTCACGAGGCGGGCTCCTCCGAAGACGTCGGACGGGTGGACAGGGCCGGACCGGGCGCCTGCGGCCACCCCTGCCGGGGCAGTTCTCCACATGGTCGTCCACAAGCTGTGTACGACCATGACACCGCACCGGCAAAGCCGCTTTCGCGCCGCCCCCACCCGGCGCGCCAGCGCGGCCGGCCGACACCCGCCGGCCCGCCCCCGCACGGCGGGGCTTGATAGTCTCAGGCGTCGGGTTGCGGCGACAGTGCGCTCTCGGGTGGGTGTCTCCACCGCGTTCTGTACCGTTTCCGTGGCTAGTGTTGTCCTTTGCCCGTCTGGCGTCCGGAGTCCTCTGTGAGCAAGCGCACCTTCCAGCCGAACAACCGCCGGCGTGCCAAGACGCATGGTTTCCGGCTCCGGATGCGGACCCGTGCCGGTCGTGCCGTGCTCTCGGCCCGTCGCCGCAAGGGCCGCAGCGAGCTGTCCGCCTGAGATCCACCCGCGCCCCGGTCCTTTTCGCGTCATGCTGCCCGTTCGGAACCGTGTCCGGACCAGGGCCGAGCATGCCTCGATCAGTGGCGCCGGCCGTCGCAGCCGCAGCGGCCCACTGGTCATCCACAGTCTGATTGTGGACAACCACGCTGTGGACGGCGGTCCGGAGCCGGTCGTCACACTTCCGCCACGGGTCGGTTTCGTCGTGGGACGCAAGGTGGGGAACGCGGTTGTGCGCAACCGCGTCCGCAGACGCCTGCGGGAGCAGGTCCGTGCCCGTCTCGACCGCATCCCCGCCGGAACACTCGTGATCGTGCGAGCCTTACCGGAGAGCGCCACCGCATCCTCGGACGAACTGGGGCGGGCGCTCGAGCGGGGCCTGCGCGGCCGTCTCGTCCCGGCCACTCCTGGCACAGCCGGGGCAGGCATGGCTGGGACGGTCACAAGGCCCACCGGCACCACCGGTACCGCTGGCACCGCGGACCGGCAGTCACGATGAGCCGCGGTGGCGTTGCGCTGGCCGCGGGCCTGGTCGTCGTGATCGACCTGCTCGCCGCCACCCGCCTGGCCGGGCGGCTCGCGCCACGGATGTCCCGTGGCCGGGACGACGTGGTGCGCAGCCCGCTGGCCTGGGTACTGCGCATGATGATTGCTTTCTACCGGGCCGTCTGGTCCCCACGCAGCGCGGGGCTCTGCCGCTTCGAGCCGTCCTGCAGCGCGTACGGGCTGGAGGCGGTGCGTCGTTACGGCGGGGTCCGGGGCGGCCTGCTGGCGGCCTGGCGGCTGCTGCGCTGCCAGCCGCTGTCGGCCGGTGGCCACGACCCGGTGCCGGTGCGTGCCGACATCCCGCCAGGCCGCCCCGGGCGCTTCGGCGGGCCGGCCGGTGAACGCGGTGTCCCCGCCGGTGAGCAGGCCGCTCAGGCCGTGGCCGCGGGTGCGCGGCAGCGGCTGGACCCGCACCCGAACTCGCCCGAACCGACCGCGTCCCGCTGTGGCACGAGGGTCTAAGGAGACGAACCAGTGCTGGATCCCCTCTACCATCTCGCGGCGAACGCGATCGTCTTCTTTCACGGGGGCTTCGGGCCGATCTTCGGCCGGGACAGCTTCTTCGCGTGGGCGCTGTCGGTCGTCCTGCTGGTGATCTGCGTCCGGATCATGATCTTTCCGCTGTTCGTCAAGCAGGTGAAGGCCCAGCGGACGATGCAGCTGATGCAGCCGAAGATCAAGGAGATCCGGGACAAGTACGGCCATGACCGGCAGCAGATGAATGCCAAGATCATGGAGTTGCAGAAGGAACATGGCAACCCGTTGCTCGGGTGCCTGCCGATCCTGCTCCAGATCCCCCTGTTCATCGCGCTGTTCCACGTCTTCAGCCACCTGAGGCCGGTCGACCGGCCCGGCGGCGTGCTGGAGTGGGCCCCCCGGGTCGGGCTGAGCGCCCAGCAGGTGCAGCAGATCGCCGAGGCCAAGCTGCTCGGCGTCTCGCTGTCCACCTCGTTCACCTCGTCGTCGAACTTCCTGGAGTTCGTCCAGGCGAACGGGACGAACGTCAAGATCTTCGCGGTCACGTTGATCGTCCTGATGGGTGCGACGACGTTCCTCACCCAGCGGCAGATCATGGCGCGGACCGGGCCGGTCGATCCGCAGCAGGCGATCGTGCAGAAGGTCCTGCTCTACGGCTCCCCGATCATGCTCGCGGTGTTCGGCTTCCAGTTCCCGATCGCTGTCCTGCTGTACTGGCTGACCACCAACCTGTGGAGCATGGGCCAGCAGTTCTTCGTGATCAAGAAGATGCCGCCGCCGGCTGTGCAGGGCGCCGGCGGGCAGGTGCCGAGCACCCGGTCGGCGCCCGGGGCGAAGAACGCGTCCGGGACGAAGAACAGGACATCGCAGCCGGCGCCGGCCCGTCCCGCGCCAGGTGCCCGGCCAACCAGCAAGGGTAAGAACCGACCGGGTGCGGCCTCGCCGGCCACGGGCTCGACCGCCGCATCGACCGACAGGACGCCGGGCGGTGCCGGCCAGGCCGAAACCGGAGCCGGAGCCGGCAAGACGGCGAACTCCAACAAGGCCGTGCGCAAGGCTCCGCCAGGAACCCGTTCCCCCCGAGGCGGCTCCGCGCAGTCCTCGCAGCCGGCCCAGCAGCCGGCCCAGCCGAAACAGCCGACTCAGCCCGCCCGCCCGTCGAAGGCATCCGACGCGGCCGAGGCCGGCGAGGCGGTACCGCAGCCGGCGCAGACGCAGAACGGGTCCGCTCCGGACAGGCACACCCCGGCCGGTGACGACGCCCAGCCCCGGGCGGGAAAGCCCCATGCCACGGCGGGCGTACGCCGGCATACAGGTGGTTCCCGGCCCGCCAAGCGACGTGGCAAGGGCGGCCGCCCCGGAGGCCGACGGTGACCGTTCCCGCGGTGACCATTCCTGCCGGGAATCGGCGCCGGGCTCGCCCGACCCGCGATCCGCAGACGTCCACCCGTGTAAGGAGCTGCTCTGATGACCGGTTCCGCATCTGACCTGGCCGCCGCCGACATCACGGTCAGCGGAGTCGAACAGGCCGACGGCCTGTCCACACCGGCCACCTCCCGGCCGGCGCCTCCCGGCGGGGAGGACAGCCCCGCCC
>NZ_JWIO01000022.1:102435-113980 GCF_001017755.1 Protofrankia coriariae | reverse complement strand
GACAGCCCCGCCCCGCCGGCGGTGAACGGCCGGCAACGGATCGCCGACCTGGAACAGGAAGGGGAGATCGCCGCCGACTATCTGGAGGCGCTGCTCGACATCGTCGACCTGGACGGCGACCTCGACCTGGACGTCGAGGGGGAGCGAGCCGTGGTCGCCGTCGTCGGGGACGGGCTCGACCTGCTGGTGGGCAGTCGGGGGGAAACGCTCGAGGCGCTCCAGGAACTCACCAGGCTGGCGGTGCTCCAGAAGACCGGCGTGCGCAGCCGGCTCATGCTCGACGTGGGCGGGCACCGCGCGCGGCGGCGGGCCGAGCTGCGCGACCTGGCCACGGCGGTCGCCGAGCGGGTGAAGGCGGGAGCCCGGCCGGAGAAACTCAAGCCGATGACGCCGTTCGAGCGCAAGGTCGTCCACGACCTGATCGCAACCATCGACGGCGTCGTCAGCGAGTCCGAGGGCGAGGAGCCCCAGCGCCGCGTGGTCGTCATCCCGGCGAACTGACACCCCGCCAGCCGGTGATGGCGTGCTGAACGCTCCTTCCCGCGGACCGGCTCCGGCCCTTCCACATGCGGGGCAGTCGCATGTGGGGATCTCGCATGGGGGGAGCAAGGAAGAGGATCGGCGGACGCAAAGACGGCGAGCTCAGAGCCGTCGCGCGGCGCGGGGCTGAGGCCCGCGGCCCGCGTCCACCGGTTCCTCGTCCGGACGCGGGTACCGGCGGGTCGAAGTACGGAATCTTCGGGGGCTGGGACGGATCGTGGTGTCCGCCGGGTGGCCCCGCCGGGCACCGGGGGATTATAGGGCGTTACAGCGGCGCGGCTGCGGGCGCCCACACCCACAACCTGGCACCCGGCGCCTCCAGACCGCGCCGGAGCAGCCAGCACACCGGCCGGGCAGCCCCGTAGCCAGAAGAACGAGTACGGAAGTGGCTGCTCCAGCAACCACTTGTTCCCTCGCTTTCATGATTCGGTTGTGCGACGGCGAGCAGGGCGGGGTGGGTGGTCGCCTGGGTGGAGGTGGGGCCAGGTCCCGGGTGGTTTTGTTCGGAGTGCGTGTCGTCGGGCGGTGGTGGTGCGGGCAGCGGCGGTGCGGGCGGTGATGGATGTGGACGGTGCTGGGCATGGTCCCGGAAGCCGTGAGCGACGCGGTGCCTGATCAGATGGCCCGCGTCGGGGCGGGCTGTGTTTCCCGTTTGGTCGTTGCCGGGGGATCCCGAGTGGTCGGTGTTGGTGTGCCGCTCGGTGTCAACGCTGTTCATCGTTACCAGCCTCGATACGGTCTCTCGCCATGAGCCGGTGGCCCGGATGCGGGATGTGCACGGACGCGTGTGATCGAAGCCCTGACGGACCTGCTGGTGACCACCCGGCCGGACCAGGTGCTCCGGGTGGCCGTCGACGGGCCGGACGCCGCGGGCAAGACCACGCTGGCCGACGAGCTCGCGCGGAGCGTCACGCGCCTGGGCAGGCCGGTGGTGCCATGAGCATCGACGGTTTCCACCACCCGGAAGCCGTTCGCCGTCGCAGAGGCGCGCTGTCGCCAGTGGGCTATTTCTTCGATTCGTTTGATTATGCGGCTCTTCGACATCTTGTCATCGACCCACTCGGGCCGGGTGGCGACCGGCGTTTTCGCAATGCCATTTTCGATCATCGGTACGATGCCGCCCGTAGCGTGCCGGAGCGGACCGCCGCACAGAACGCGGTGTTGCTGCTGGACGGCGTTTTCCTGCTGCGTGAGGAACTGCGCGCCTGCTGGGAGGTCAGCGTCTTCGTGCGGGTCAGCCCGGCGGAGTCGCCGCGCCGCGGGCTGGGTCGGGCCGTCGCCTTGTTCGGGTCGACGGACGCGGTTCGCGAGCGCTACGAACGGCGCTACCTGCCAGGGCAGGAGCTCTACCGGACGCTGGCCGCGCCCATGGACGTCGCTGACGTGCTGCTGGACAATGAGCGGCCGGACCTCCCGGTCATCCTGCGATGGCCGAGGCAGGAGGCCTGATCTCCGGCCCAGGACCAGGGCCCGGGGCAGCTCACGGGTACCGGGGTGGCGGGCATCGGAGGCGTCCTGGCCGTCGGCGCGGTGGCCGGGCTGCCTGATCCCTGTCGGTCGTGAATCCGCGAGATCGCGAATGCCGTCCGGCGTCCCGCTGGCCCGTGCTCTTCCGGGCGCTCGCCCAGACCGGCTCCGGGACAGGCTTCCGCGTCCGCCGCGTCCGCCGCGTCCGCCAGGAGCGGATCCGGAGCGGATCCCCGGACCGCTTCTCGGGCCTGCCAGGCCGGCGAAGTCGATCCGGTGGGAATCCCGGAGCGTGCCGAAGGCTGGTTGCGCCGTTTGTGTCCCGCTGTCGAGCATGCTGGTCGGATGGTGCCTGTGTACGATCCTCCGTCCGTCGCTCCCGAGGTCTTCGGAGCCGGTTTCGAGCTCGCCCGCGTCTATGCGGACCTCCTTGCCACCGCTGGTGTCGAACGCGGCCTGATCGGCCCTAGAGAGGCCGACCGGCTCTGGGAGCGTCACCTGCTCAACAGCGCGGTCGTGGCGGAGGCGATCGATCAGGCGGCAGCCGTCGTGGACGTGGGCAGCGGAGCCGGCCTGCCCGGGATACCGCTCGCCCTCGCTCGTCCCGATCTGCGGGTGACCCTTCTCGAGCCGATGCAGCGCCGATGTCTGTTCCTTCAGGAGGCGGTGGGCCGGCTCGGTCTTGAGGGGCGGGTCACCGTGCTTCGCGGACGCGCGCCCGACGCTGCCGCTACCGTGGAGACCCACGCGTTCGACGTCTGCGTTGCACGGGCCCTCGCGCCCCTGGAACGGCTGGGCGCGATGCTCCTGCCAATGGTGAAACCGGGCGGTGTCATGCTTGCACTGCGCGGGGCAGGCGTTGTCGAGGAGTTGTCGATCGCGCGAGGTGAGCTGGAGGCCCAGGGCTGGCGTGATGTGGCCGTCGTGAAGTGCGGGGTCGGAAGGGTGACTGAACCGACCACCGTATTGCGCGCCGTCCATGCCGCACCACAGCCTGGGCGCCGGCAGGGAAGTGGGAAAACGCGTGAAACGCGGCGAGGACGGGAGGCGCAACGTGCAGGTGGGCGCGCACGTTCCACGTGAAACAGCGCCAGGAGGAAGCAACAGATCCATGCGCGCGGTGCGGAACGGGGTTCGGCCCGCCGACACGTCACTGGATACGAACGATCCATCCACCCCTATCGGAGCGGCGGCAGCAGCGGCAGTGGAAGCCTTGACAATGGAACGACGACGGCCGTTTCCGCGGCCGACGCGACAGCGCATCATCACCGTGGCGAACCAGAAGGGCGGGGTGGGGAAGACCACCACCACGGTCAATCTCGCCACGGCCCTCGCCATGCACGGATGCCGGGTCCTCTGCATCGACCTGGACCCACAGGGCAACGCATCGACGGCTCTCGGGGTCGACCACCGTTCCGGTGTCCCGTCCATCTACGAGGTGCTGCTCGGGGACCGGCCGCTTGAGGAGGTCGTCGTCAGGTCGTCCGAGGCCGAGGGGCTGTACTGCGCCCCGGCCACGATCGACCTCGCCGGCGCGGAGATCGAGCTGGTGTCGGTGGTGGCCCGGGAGACCCGGCTGCGCCGGGCGATCGCCGGGCTGCGGCAGGAGGTTGACTACATCCTGGTGGACTGCCCGCCGAGCCTCGGGCTGCTCACCGTCAACGCCCTGGTGGCCGCCAAGGAGCTGCTGATCCCCATCCAGTGCGAGTACTACGCGCTTGAGGGGCTCGGACAGCTCCTGCGTAACGTCGAACTTGTGCAGGCACATCTCAACCCGGAACTCCGGCTGTCCACCATCATCCTGACCATGTACGACTCGCGGACGCGGCTGGCGGACCAGGTCGTGCACGAGGTCAAGGAGCACTTCGGCAACCGCGTCCTGGGCACGACCATCCCGCGTAACGTGCGGATCGCCGAGGCGCCGAGCTACGGCCGCTCGGTGCTGACCTACGACCCCGCCTCCCGCGGGTCACTGTCCTATCTGGCCGCCGCGCGTGAAATCGCCGAACGGGGCTTCGAGCCGAACGGAGTGGGAGTGTGACCGCGCGCCGGGGTGGGCTGGGACGCGGCCTGGGAGCACTGATCCCGACCGGGACGGAGGGCGCCGGCGGGATCAGCACGGGCATCGGTGACGGTTTCGGGCTGCAGGTCGGGCCGACGCCCGTCCACGGCGCCACCTTCCGGGAGGTCCCGGTCGACTCGGTGACGCCGAACCCCCGCCAGCCGCGGACGCACTTCGACGAGGACGCCCTGGAGGAGCTGGCCGCGAGCCTGCGTGAGGTCGGCCTGCTCCAGCCCATCGTCGTCCGTGAGATCATGCCCGGACGCTACGAGCTGGTCATGGGCGAACGGCGCTGGCGGGCGTCCAAGCTCGCGGGCTTCAGCCAGATCCCCGCCATCGTGCGGGACACCGCCGACGACGCCATGCTGCGCGACGCCCTGCTGGAGAACCTGCACCGCCAGCAGCTCAACCCGCTGGAGGAAGCGGCCGCCTACGAGCAGCTCCTGCGCGACTTCGGCGCCACCCACGAGGAACTCGCCGGGAAGCTCGGGCGCTCCCGCTCCCACGTCACCAACATGATCCGGCTGCTGGGGCTGCCGCCGGCCGTGCAGCGACGGGTGGCAGCCGGCGTGCTCTCGGCCGGCCACGCCCGCGCGCTGCTGTCGCTGGAGGATCCCGATGCGCAGGACCGGCTCGCCACCCGCATCGTCGCCGAGGGACTGTCCGTACGGGCCGTCGAGGAGATCGTCGCGCTGGGCGAGGAGGGGCCGCGGCGGACGCCGCCCCNCGCCGCCCCGCCGCCCGCGGGTCACCTCGCCGGCCCTGCACAAGCTCGCATCCCGTCTCTCCGACCAGTTCGACACACGGGTGAAGGTCGACATGGGTCGGAACAAGGGGAAGATCACCGTCGAGTTCGCGAGCATCGAGGACCTGGAGCGGATCGTCGCGGTGATGACGGCGTCGGGAGCCGCTTCCTCGTCTTCCTCGTCCGGGTGAGGGCTCCCGGCCCGGACGAGGAAGACGAGGAAGCGCCGCTGTTTCACGTGGAACCTCGTGCCCACGTGAAACAGCGCGGCCGCACGCGGGCCTTCACCCGCCCCGGAGGGCTGACCGAACACCGTCGCGGGGACGCTCGAAGCGCGGGCCCCGGATGTTCCAGGCGCCTGATCGCTGACCGCGGAGCGGGCGCGCGTCGATGAGCATGTTCGTAGGCGCGAGCCCTCGGACGCCTGAGGCCACTCAGGGGCCGGGGCGCCCGCGGTCATGGATTGGACCCCGGCCCGCTCCCGCGTCCGGGCGCTCGGGATACGGCCCAGATGCGGAAAAGCCCGGAAAAACACGGCCGTGCTGGTGAGCGTTGACTGACGCGGCACCAGGGCGTGCCTGGTGGCTGTATCGATCGCGCGGGCGGTGCCCAGACAACCCCCGCCGTGTCGCCGCCGCCCATAACTCCGCTGTGCGCTCCTCCTCCGCCTTGCGGGAGTCCGCCTGGATCGCCGCCCACATCGACCAACAGCCATCGGACACGCCCTCGCCGAGCCCGACACGGCTGGGCGGATCCGGGGCAGGCCGATGAGGATCCGGGCAGCCGGGCTAGTCTGACCCTGTGCGAGATGTCAGCGTTGCCGTCGCCGCCAGAACCCGGGCCGGGTGGATCGTCGAGCTATGAGCCGCCGCATCGCCAACATCACTCTCGACAACATCGACGATCTGCCGGTGCGATGTCGCCGATGCGTCTTCTGGGAGCTCGACCCCGTCGCCCGTAGCCGTGCCGAGGAGGCCGGAGACACCGCGCTGGAGAAGGAGGCGTGGGTGTCCTCCACCCTCCTCGAGTGGGGAAGCTGCGGAAAGATCGCATATGTGGACGGCGTCCCGGCCGGTTTCGCGATGTATGCGCCGGCCGCGTACGTACCCCGGTCGGTCGCCTTCCCGACCAGCCCGGTCAGCCCGGACGCCGTCCTGCTCATGACCGTGAAAATCATGGAGGACTTCGCCGGGCAGGGCTTCGGGCGCATCCTCGTCCAGGCGATTGCCAAGGACGTGTTCCGGCGTGGTTTCCGCGCCATCGAGGCGTTCGGTGACCTCAAGGGCGAAGGCACCCGGTGCGTGGTGCCCGCCGACTACCTGCTCGCCGTCGGCTTCAAGACCGTGCGGCCCCACCACCGGTGGCCACGGCTGCGGCTCGAGGTCAAGAACACCGTGAGCTGGCGGGAGGACGTCGAGGTGGCTCTGGAACGGCTGCTCGGGTCGATGGCGCCCGAAGGGATGCTGCGTCAGGTCGGAAGCGTCGCCGGGACCGTCCCGGCGAGCTGACCTCGGCCGTCCGGCAGTCTTCCGATGGCCTCGGCCGCTCCTGCTCTTCCGATTCCCGTGGTTGCGCCGTCCGTCCCCGCCGACACATCCCCCGGCGAGAGCGGGCCGTTCCGCCGTTCCGCCGGCCTGTCCTAACAGCGAGGGACGGCGCGGGACGGTCCTAACGACGCCGGGCCGTCCGGACGGCACCGGATGGGGCGGACCGGCGTGGGGAAAGGCCTCCATGCCCTCCAGAACGTCCGGGGACCGGGGAGGCCCCTGGTGGCAGGCTCCCGGTCAGCGGGGGCGGCGGGAGGCGAGGGTCGGGACCCGCAGCTGGCCGGTCGGTGGGTCGAGATCCGGCGGCAGGAACAGCCGCTGCACCGCGGCGAGGATTGCCTCGGCGACCGTGTCCCGGAACTCCGGCGACCCCAGCGCGGCGGCGTCGTGCGGGTTCGTCAGATATCCCAGATCCGTCCGGATCGCCGGCATCCTCGTCCGCCGGAGCAGCTCCCACGTCTTGGCGTGGGTCCGGCAGTTGACCAGGTCCGTGCGGGACACCAGCTCCTTCTGGACGAGCGTGGCAAGACGCTCGCCCACGGCGGACGAGCCCCGGGCGTTGCCGAAGTAGTAGGACGACACTCCCTGGGCCTGGGGTGACTTCCCCGCGTCCAGGTGCAGCGACACCAGCAGGTCCGCGCCGATCTCGTTCGCGCGGTGCGCCCGTTCGACGTCGTCCGGGGACTCGTGCGGGCCGTGCAGGAGGTAGGCCTCCAGACCGGAGGCCAGCAGCCGGGCCTCCAACCGGGCGGCGAGATCGGCGATGAGATCGCGCTCGCACAGGTCGCCGACGGTGACTCCAGGGTCGTTCCCGCCGTGGCCGGGGTCGACCGCGACCACGACACCGAGCAGGGACGGGCCCCGCTGGAGCAGCCGCACCGACTCCCGCAGCACGTCCGGGCGGCCACCGACGACGGTGCGCTCGAGCTTCTTCAGCTCCCGCAGCGTCAGCGGCCCGCACCGGCCGTCGGGCTCCAGCGCGCGGTTGTACTGGAAGTCCCTGAGCGCCGCCTCGGTCCGCGGGCCGAAGATGCCGTCCGTCCGCCCCACGTCGAACCCCATGTTCGACAGCCGTTCCTGCAGCGCCGCCACGTCATCCCCGATGAAGGGGTGGTTGACGCTGTAGAAGAGCAACCGGTCGCCCAGTTTGCGACGGGCCTCCTCAAGGGCGCGGAAGGTGTCCGGGCCGACGATGCCGTCCGCGGACAGCCCCCGGCTCTGCTGGAACGCCCGGACGGCCCGGTCCAGGGCGGCGTCGAACTCCAGGGCGGCATCGAGTTCGCGGGCGGCGTCGAAGCGGGCTGCCGCCGGCATCGGCGTGTCGGGTGCCCCCGCCCGTGTGCCGCTTCGTGGTCCGCCGTCCGGCAGCCCGGCGCCGGGCGGGCCGGCCGGGTGCGGCAGATCCGTCCCGCTCGGCCGCGGCCGGCCGGCCNNNNCCGCGGCCGGCCGGCCGCGGGGGCTTCCTGCTGGTGCGGCGCGGCCGGCAGGAACGACAGGGAGATCAGCGCGGCGCGTATCTCGGCGACCGAAGGGTCGCGGTCGCCGAGACGCAGGAGTTTGATCCTGCGGTTACCACTCGAACCTGCTCGCGGACGGGTCACGGAGACACAGGCTAGCGGCTCGTCCTGCCGCCACCGCCGTGGTCGTGGGGCAGCCGGGTGGCGGTGGTGGATTTTCTCGTGCTGTCGGCGGTTCGGCCTGTGCGGCTCCTGGCGGGCAGGGGCGGCGCGGTCGTGTTTCTTTCACACCTGTGGCCTGTCTGGATCAGCGGACCGATCCAGACAGGCCACAGGTGTGGTGGGACGCGGAGGCCACGGGCGCGCCCCTTCAGGGTGGGCGTCGTCCGCGGGCGCCTCAGATGTACGCGGAGAGATCCCGCAGCAGGGCGGCCTTCGGCTTCGCGCCAACGATGCTCTTGTCCACCTCGCCGTTGACGAACACGGCCAGGGTGGGGATGGACAGGATCTGGTACTGCCGAGCGGTCTGCGGGTTCTCGTCGATGTTGAGCTTGACGACCCGTAGCTTGTCACCGTGCTCGGCGGCGATCTCCTCGAGGACCGGGGCGACCAGCCTGCAGGGCCCGCACCACTCCGCCCAGAAGTCGACCAGGACAGGCACCTTGCTCTTCAGTACCTCCTCGGTGAAGCTGTTGTCGGTGACGGGCTGGGTGGCTCCTGCCATAGTGATCTCCTCCTGGTTGTTGTCGATGCTTCCGGTTGTCGCCGCTGGGCCGATCGTCATCGATGGACGCTGCGTGGACGGTCGTGCTGGCCGGGAACGCCGCGACCGGAGCCGCACCCGGTCAGCACAGGCATGATCGAGTTGTTGGCGGGGTGGTCAGGACGCGGCCGCCCCGGCGACAGCCTCGGCGGGCGCCCGGGGCGGCCNGGGCGGCCGGCCGGCTTCGCCCTCACGGGCGGCCAGATGGCGTTCGGCGTCCAGCGCCGCGGCGCACCCGGTGCCGGCCGCCGTGATGGCCTGCCGGTAGATGTGGTCCACGACGTCGCCGCAGGCGAACACACCGGGCAGGTTGGTGCGGGTGGACGGATGCTCGACCGCGACGTAACCAGCGGCGTCCAGGTCGAGCTGGCCGCGGACGAGCTCGGTGCGTGGCTCGTGGCCGATGGCGACGAACAGCCCGCTGGCGGCTATCTCGCTGGTCTCGCCGGTCACGGTGTCGCGGACCTGGACGCCGGTGACCCGCTCCTCGCCGAGGATCGCCACGACCTCGGCGTTCCAGCGGAATCGGATCTTGTCGTTGGCGAACGCGCGCTGCTGCATGATCACGCTTGCCCGCAGCCGGTCCCGCCGGTGGATGACGGTGACGGACCGGCCGAAGCGGGTCAGGAACGTCGCCTCCTCCAGCGCGGAGTCACCGCCGCCGACGACGAGGATGTCCTGGTCCCGGAAGAAGAAGCCGTCACAGGTCGCGCACGCGGACACCCCGCGTCCCAGCAGCCGCTCCTCGTCCGGCAGGCCCAGCCGGCGGTACGCCGAGCCGGTGGCGATGATCACAGTGTGGGCGCGGTAGGTCTGGTCCTCGACAGTTACGATCTTCGGGTCGGCCCGCAGGTCGACCGCGGTGACGTCCTCGGCGAGCAGTTCCGCGCCGAAGCGCTCGGCCTGCCGGCGGATGCCGTCCATGAGGTCGGGGCCCTGGACGCCATCGGGGAAACCGGGGAAGTTCTCCACCTCGGTAGTGGTCATCAGCGCGCCGCCGGCCGATACCGCACCCTCGAAGACCAGGGGGCGCAGGTTCGCGCGCGCCGTGTATATCGCCGCGGTGTAGCCGGCCGGACCGGATCCGATGATGATGACATCTCGGACATCGGGATCCCGGACGTCCGGGATGCGCGATTCGTTCCCGCTGCTGTGCGCGGTCACATTTCCACCTGTCCCTTCAGATCGCCGGCTGTCGCCGGTGAGGCCGTGCGCCACCCACAACTGTCCCATTGCGCACCCGATTCCCTCGGCTGTGCTCCCGTACCGCCGCCGGGCCCGCCCGCCGGCGCTCCCGCGGCGCCACCAAGTGGGCCCGACCGGCGCTCCGGCTCCACCGTCGGGGGCTGCCCGGCGGTGGAGCCGGAACTGTCGAGGCAACGCCAGAGCTACTCCGCGGCGGGCCGGGGATCGTTACCGGCACACCGATGACCAGCGGTTGGGCATGATCTGGGCCGCGTCCGACGGATGTTCGGCCGCGCGGGCGGCGCCCACGTCGACCAACATCCGGCAGCCGCGGCCCAGGTGACTACCACCGGGATGTGGTGGTGCTGTACCACATCGCGGCTGCGATGTTGGTCACTCCGCACCGCTCGTCAAGAACGATCACTTGCAGCTTGTCGGGATCGGTCGGGACGGACAGCACGACCAGCACCGCCGGCCGCCCGCCGAAGGCAACGAGATCCAAAGCGATGATGTTGCCGCCGGTCTGGGTCGCCAGGCTGAGATAGCAGGTGCGCAGATCCGGCTGAGTGAGTTCGGTGATGAGGGCCGCCGCCGCGGCGGGTGGCACCGCGGGGGCGGCGCCGTAGTCGCGCAGCGGCGCCTGGAACGTCCCCTTGATCCGCCCGGACAGCAGGTCGAGGGTGTGCCGAGGGATGTCGGAGATGCTGAGCAGATGCCCGGTGTGCGCGAATATCGCCGCCGTGGCGGTGGTGGTCTCCCCGCCGCCAGCCGCCGTTGCCGCGGGGGCGGCGGGGGCTGGCGGGGCCGCCGCGCTGCCGCTTGAGTCGGCCCCCGCGGCGCGGCGCGTCCCCTCGGACGATCCGGTGATGTCGGCCGACAGCGGTGCCACGGCCTGGCTGACGGCCTCGCCGACGCTGCTTCGCCCGGTGTTGCGGCCCAGCACCCCCACAAGGCCGACCACCGCGACGATTACTGTCAGGCATGCTGCTGCCGCGCTCAGCCACGGGGGGACCTGCCCCACCCGCAGCGGCCGCCCGGCCGGCCGGCCCCGGCCACGCGTCCATCCCGGCGCCCCGGGATATGACCGGGTGCGTGCGCGGGATGGCCGCAGCGGACTCAGTGGCCGCAGCCAGCGCACCGGCCGGCGTGGCACCGACCGCGGCGGCGCCAGCCCGCGCCCGTCCGCCTCAGCCGGGCCGGGGTGGGCGCCGCCGTCCGGGCCGGCCGGCCGGTACCGCTCCTGCTCGCTGACCAGGGCGGCGTACAGCCTGGTCGCGACGTCCTCCGGCATGGTCACCGAGGCCAGCGCGGCGAGGTCGTGGCGCACCCGACGCAGCGCCGCCACGGTTTCGCCGCACTGCGGGCAGCCGCGGACGTGGAGTTCCACGGCGGACACCGAAAGGTCCCCACCGGCGTAGGCATCGAGGTGCTCCACATCCGGATGCCGATCAGTGGTCATCGCCGACACCTCCTCCGACCGCTCCGGGCGTATTGACGTGCCTGCTCTGACTGACGGAATCGAGCGGCGCAGGGTTCCCGGGACGCAGGTAGTCGAGCATTACAGCCAACTTCGCGCGCCCCCGCGCGCAGCGGCTTTTCACCGTGCCCACCGGGACCGCGAGCAGCCTGGACGCGTCCGCGACCGACCAGCCCTGGATGTCGACGAGTATCACCGCCAGCCGCAGCGGTTCCGGAAGCCGGCGGAGCGCGGATTCGACGGCCAGCCGCGTCTCACCTTCGACGATGGCGTCACGCGGCTCGGCCGGCTCGTCGCCGCCA
>NZ_JWIO01000022.1:98170-102426 GCF_001017755.1 Protofrankia coriariae | reverse complement strand
GCTCGTCGCCGCCACGACCGCCACCGTGACCATGACCGCCGTCACCATCGCCACCGGTGAGCAGCGGGACCTGTGGACGGGCCGCGCGCCGGCGCAGCCGGTCCAGACAGGCGTTGACGACGATGCGGTGCAGCCAGGTGGACACCGACGCCTCGCCGCGGAAGGCCGCGGCACCGCGGTAGGCCGACAGCATCGCCTCCTGAACGGCGTCAGCGGCGTCATCCCGGTCCCGCAGCATGCCCAGTGCCACCGCCCACGCGCGGCCGCTGTGGGCCCGTACCAGCTCGGTGAAGGCGTCCGGGTCCCCGTCGACATGCCGGCGGAGCAGTGCCCGGTCGCGCTCCGCCGGCGTCACCGGGGCGGTCGCCGCGCTTACCGCATTCGCCGGCTCCACCGCGTTGGCTGGGTTCACCGCGTTGGCTGGGCCAGCTGGCCCAGCTGGGGTAAGCGCGGCTGGAGCCGGGGTGATGGTGCCGGCGTCGGCCGCGCTCTCGTCGGCCGTGCCGTCCGGCGCGCCGTTGCCAGGGGCGGGCGGCTGGGCGGGGGTCACGGGGCTGCGAGGCCAGGCCGGAGCGTTCTTCCCGCTGGTCAGGAGCGGAAGGAGACGTCCGCGACAGCGCCTTTGAACCGGCCGTCGTCCACCGTCGGCAACCTGGTCAGCCAGACAACCCAGTACCGGTGGGCGGTCGTCGCCGGGACGGACACGGTCGTGTTGGTGGCGACGGTTTCGGGGAGGACCACGCTGTAGGCGTTGACGTCGTTCACGGCGGCGTCACCGGCACGCAGCTCGAACGCGGTAGGACCGAAACCAAAAGTAATCGTTATCTGGCGGACGGTGACGGGCTGGCCAAAGTCCAGCCGGAGACCCACCCCCGACTTCAGCCCGCCGAACTGCCGGCCGTCGGTGTTGTTGTACCCCTCCGTTGTCCAGACGGTGGACGGGTTGCCGTCGATGGCCTTCGGCGCCTCCGCGTCGTTCTCGCCGTTCTGCCCGGGCGGTGGGTCGAAGGCCAGCACGTTCGGGGTCAGCAGCGGCTCACCGGTACTGGCCGGGGCGGTCGCGGACGGGGCCGCGGACGGGGCGGCCGGAGCCTTCTTGTCGGTACCGCGGGTCAGCACGACCGAGGTCACCGTAACCGCGACCATCGCGATGGTGGCGATGAGCCCGGCCACGAGCAGCAGTCTGCGGCGCGGCCGCGGGCCACGCGATCGCCGGGCACCCCGCTCGTCCGGGTGGTCGCTGAGGAAGCCGGGCGCCCCGGAGGCGGGAGCGGAACGGCCGCGGCGGGGGCGATCCGTCGGGAAGCGGCCGTCGTCCTGGCGGCCCCGGTCGTCCCGGTAACCGCCGCGATAGCCGCCGGTGCCGGTGCCGCCAGGCGGGTACGCCGCGCTCCCCGGCGGGCCGTAGGAGCCTGCCGGGCCGTGGGGGTCCGCGTCGAACCCGTCCACGGTGTAACCGGAGGTCGAGGGTCCCGCGGTCATGGCCCGGGTCAGCGACGGCTCGTCGTCGAACCGGACCCGGCCGAGATCCAGGGTGCCGTCCGCGGGGGCGAGATCCTCGAGCGCCTCGGCGAGCTCGGCCGCGGACGTGATCGCCGGCCGGCGGCCGCGGTCGTCCCCGAGCGCGGCCAGGGTGAGCGCGTCGAGGTCCGGTGGGACGTCCGTGCGGACCTGTCGTGGCGAGTACACCCGGCCGTCGTCGGTCCTGGCCGCCGGGGGGAGCCCGGTGTCGCCGCAGGCCAACGGCCAGTGCCCGGTCAGCGCGGCGTAGAGCAGACCGCCCATGGCCCGGACATCCTCGGTGTCACGGCCTGGGCCGTCGGCGCCGGCCCAGGGCTCGGCCTGACTGTGCGCGCCCTTCTCCAGCGCCGCCACGACCGAGCCGGTACCGAGATCGACGACCTTGACCATGCCGTGGCCGGAGACAATGACGTCGCTGGAGCGCAGGTCACCGTGGTGGATGCCGCGTTCGTGGGCGGCGGCGAGCACCCGGGCGACGGCGAGCAGGACGGTCGCGGCCTGGTCCGGGCGCAGGGGCCGCTGCGCGGACAGCGCCTGCAGGGAGCGGCCCTCCACCCATTCGCTCACCACGTAGGAGACACGGCCGACATCGGTGGTGGTCGACGTGGCGTCGTACGTCGATGCCGCGCCAGGGTGCACCAGCCGGCCGGAACCGATGGCAGCCGACAGCAGCATTTCGGCGGCACGGTCGAGGGCCGCGGAGTCGCGCGCGCCGGTGCCGGCGTGTTGCACCACGCGGACGGCGACGGGCCGGGCGAGGATGCGGTCGTCACCGCGCCACAGGGTGACCGGCCCACGCGCGTGCATGACCGACAGAAGCTGATATCTGCCGTCCAGCACGGTGCTGACCGGCAGGGTGGGGGGCCCGGGGGGATCCATCGGGCCGGTGGCGTCGGGGGACGCCGGTGCCGCCACGGTGCCGGCCTTCCAGGTCGCGCTGCTCGTCACGTCATTATCGACGTCGACCTGTGGCGGTCGGTTGTGCCCGTCGACCACAGTGCCTCCGTCATCACCGACGCGTCCGACTGTCGTAGCCGGATGCAGCCTGTTCAGTGTACGAGCCCGCGAGGGAGCGTCCGGGCACAGTGTCGGTTGTGGCCGGGATCAGTGTGTCGATCGTGAGCCAAATCGGCCCCGGACGGTTGTGGCGAGCGCGGCCATTTCGGGCAGCCGCATCCGGACGATGGCCACCAGGTAGACGGGCAGTCCCACCGCGCAGGCGAGGACGACGCTCACGCCCGAACCGAGCCAGCCCTGGCCGAGAGCCTCCCGCACCAGGGCACAGACCCCCGCGGCCACGACCGCGCCCAGCCCGCCGGCGATGGTCACCTGGGTGAGCATGCGGGCGATCCGGCCGGCGTCGATACCGCCCAGGCGGCCCCGCAGCAGGACCGAGGAGACCGCGACCCCGACCAGGTAGGACACGGCGAAGGCCAGCGCCAGCGCCACCGACCGCAGCCGGTCGGGCAGCAGCGCGCTCAGCGCGGCCGCGCCGGCGATGTTGGTGGCAACGATCCCCATGTTGACCAGCGCGGGGGTCCGGCTGTCCTGCTGGGCGTAGAACACCCGCAACTGCACCTGGAACAGCGAGAACGGCACCAGGGCGACGGCGAACGCGGCCAGGGTGTCACCGATGCGCAGGGCCTCGGCGTGGCTGACCGCGCCGTGGTTGAACAGCGCGACCGCGATCGGGCGGCCCAGCGCCAGCAGCGCGAGCGCCGCCGGCACGATCACCACCGCCGCCAGCCGCGTCCCGGTGGACAGGTCCTGGCGGACCAGGTCGCGACGGTTGTCCGCAGCGTGCACGCTCATCCGCGGCAACAGCGCGGTGATCACCGACACCGCGACGATGGCGTAGGGGAGCTGGAAGATCTGGTATCCGTACGTGTACACGGTGTACGCCGTCGTGGAGCTGGCGAGACGCACGATGACCAGGTAGCCGACCTGGCTGATCGCCACGTAGAGCAGCGTCCAGCCGGCCAGCCGCATCGCCTGGCGCAGCCCGGGATGGGTGAGGTCCAGCCGCGGCCGGTAGCGGAAGCCGACCGCCCGCAGCGACGGCAGCAGCGCGAACGTCATGACCACGACGCCGAGGGTGGTGCCGGCGGCCAGCACGGTGATCTGGGTGTCGCTGATCCCACCGACCGTGGGCGGGCGCGGCCCGGGCACGAAGATGAACGCCACGCAGGTCGCGATCACGATCAGGTTGTTGAGCACCGGCGTGAACATCGGCGCGGCGAACGACTGGCGGACGTTGAGGATCGCCCCGATCGTGGCGCCCAGCCCGTAGAAGATCACCTGCGGGAGGAACCATCGCAGGAACGTCACGGCGAGATCCTGCTCGGCGCCGCCGGCGACCAGGTAGACGCCCACGATGGCCGGGGCGGCCATCGTCGCGACCACCACGATGACACCGAGCCCCAGCACCACCAGGGTGAGCAGCGAGGACGCGAACGCCTCGCCCCCGTCCTCGTCCTCCCTGGCCGCCCGGACCAGCACCGGCACGATCACGCTGGACAGCACCCCGCCGAGCAGCAGGTCGTAGAGGATGTTCGGGGTGGTGTTGGCGACGTTGTAGGCGTCCCCGACCGCGCCGGTGCCGATCGCCGCGGCGATCGCCACCGTCCGCAGGAACCCCGACGCCCGGGAGGCGACCGTACCGATCGCCATGGTGCCACTGGCCCGGCCGAGGGTCATGGCCCTGCCCCCGGGAGCCTTCCCGGCCCGGCCACCCG
>NZ_JWIO01000022.1:80498-98025 GCF_001017755.1 Protofrankia coriariae | reverse complement strand
GGCTCCCGCCGTTCCTGGTCCCGTCGCCAGCGCCGGCCGTCACCGTTGTCTTCCCCGGCCACCGGAGGCGTGACCGGCGCGCAGCAGCCACGCCAGGCCGTCGTCCTCCGAGGGGACGTCGGTGCGCCGGCCGTCAGCGGAGGCGGCATCGGGCACGCCTTCGCGTTCATGGGGGCCCGGACCATCCGGGACGGCGGACACGGGCGTCCCGGACGGTCCGGGCCCCCCGGACAGCCCGAACACCCCGGCTGCCCCGGGCAGCCTCTGCGGCCCGGCCGCCTCCGGTGGCTCGGCCAGGGTGGACCCACCGCCCTGCGGGGCCGGTTCGGTTCGCGCGGACGCTCCGGTGGACGTCCGGCCGCGCAACGTCCGCAACCGGCGGACCAGCCGGACCAGCACCGCGAACACCAGAACCGCCAGGGCCCCTCCCGTTATCGCCACCGCTATCACGCCGAAGACCGTGGACTTCACCAGGATCCGCACCGGCGGCGCGGCTGACAGCGGCTTGCCGGCCGGGGTGAGGATGGTGACATCGACGGGGAACGTACCGGCACCTTCGGCATCGACCTCGATCTCCACCTGCACCTTCTGCAAAGGTGGCACCGTGAGTTTAACCTGGGTCGCCGATCGTAGCCGGGCTCGGTCGCTCGAGGACAGCGAGAGCACCACGTTGATGACGGCCTCGGTGTTGTTCTCGAGTGTGACCGGGACCGTCCCGTGTTTGCCGGTCAGTGACACACTGCGGGAGGCGACCACCCGGATGCCGTCCCGCAGCGCCCGCACCGCGCCGGCAACACCCGTGCCCAGCTCGTCGGCGCCGTCCGTGCCGGCGGCGCCCGTTCGCCAGGCCACCGATTCGGACGACGTGAGCGTGTTCTCCATCGCGTCGATGCCCGCGGCGGCGCAGTTGCGCACGCCGGCGGCGCCCGAGTCCGGCGGGCACAGGACGGACCGCAGCGCGTGGATCTGGCTGCGCAGGTCCTCGGCGGCGATCACCCGGGAGATCGGCAGCTCGGCCGCGCGGGCCCAGTCGGGGTAGGTCAGCCGGCCGCGCTCGTCGGCCGGGACGGCCTGCGCCACGGAGCCACTTCCCGCCGAGCCTGTTTCCGCGGAGGCAGCCTGTGCCGCCGGCGTCGACGGCAGCGCGACCGGTCGGGAGAACGGCGTGGACAGGCCGCCCACGACCGTCTGCGCCCAGCCGGCCGGCGGGTCCCAGTAACGCGGCAGCGCGATCGTCTGGGGGCGGGCCAGCCCCGGCCGCTCAGCGGTGATCATCGCCGTCTCGGCCAGGAGGTTCTGGAACGACTCCGCCTGGGTCGGCAGGTCGGTCTCGCTGACGGGACCGGCGGGACCGGCCGCCAGCTCTCCGAGCTGCTGGTCGGCGGCCAGTACCCGTGCGACGCCGCCGGATGTCGGGATCCCGGTGGCGCTCGCGGGGGTATAGGTCTTCTCCGGGTCCTTCGGTGGCAGCAGGCGGGAGTCCGCGATCACGGTCGTGATGCCCATGCGGCGCAGCAGGTCGAGGGTGGGGGCGTCGATGAGCCCGTCACCGGGGTAGGCGATCGTCGCGTCCGGGCCGCGGCCGATCACGTTCGCGACGACGGTCCGGCCGGTCAGCAGCGCCACCAGGATGCTGTGGAACTCCTGGGCGCGGGTCAGCGCCACCACGTCGACGTCGCCGTAGGGCAGGGCGAAGATCGTGCCGCCGGCGTCCGCGAACGCTTTCAGCTTTGCCAGGAAGGCCTCGGCGTCCCGGTCCGCCCGCCGGGGGCTGGGACCGGACGGCGTGGCCACCTCGTACGGACCGCTGGAGATGATCTGAAGCGTCTGGACGAGGAGCGGGTCGACCGCGAGGGCGACGGGTGGCGCCGGCCGGCCGTTGACCGGCGCGACAGCGCTCAGCAGCCGGTTCAGCCGGCCGCCGGGGGCCACCAGTTCGGTCAGGTCGTCGTCGGTGAGCCGGCCGTCGGCACGCAGCCGCGGCACCTCCGCCAGCGGCAGCACGACCGAGACCGGGGTGGGGGCGGTCACCGTGGCCGGAGCCCAGATCAGGAAGGAGTAGGTCGTCCCGACGACCTGGCGCTGGCCGTTGACGACGCCGGAGGCGGTGAAACGCAACGGGTAGATCCGCAGCGCGGTCGGCAGGCCCAGCCCCGTCAGCCGCGCGCCCACGGTGAACGTGGCCGGGAGCCCTCCTGGCACGAGCCTGCTCGCCACCGGTTCGGACAGCACCGTGGTCGGATAGTTCAGCCCGGCCGGGGCGGCCGGGTTCTCACGCAGGTCCGCCAGCTCCTTGCGGCTGGATACCGGGCGCGCCAGTTCGGCCCGTATCTCCACGCCGGAGATCTGCTCGGCGCCGGTGAGCTCCAGATGACCGGTGACGGTCAGGGGCAGCTGTGGCCCGGCGACGGTGGGCAGCCTGTCGAGCGCCACCCGGACCGGCCGGGCGGCACCGGTGGCCACGGCCGTGGCGGACCGGACCGCCGTGATGGACCGGACCGCCGTGATGGACTGGTCGGTGGACTGGACCGTCCCGGCGGACTGGGCGGACCGGACCACCTCGGTGGGCCGCGGCCACGGTTGTGGAGCAGCGCGGCCCGTGGCGGTCGCCGGGCCCACGCGCCTGGCCGAGCCCGTGGGCCCGGCCAGGTCCACAGGTCCAGCGGGGTCTGTGGACGAACCTGTGGATACATATGTGGAACCTGTGGATGACGGGTCGGCCCGGGCGCGGGCCATCGTCGTGCTCAGCAGCAAAAATGTCACTGACAGCATGATTACGGCGACCACAGCGGTGCGCCGCGCCGCCGGACGCGCCTGGCCGGCTGTCACACGCTGTCCGTGAGAATGGCCGGCACCCGGCGCAGGAGGCTGCGTTCGTCCGCATAGGCGAGCCGGCGCGGAACCTCGGCCAGCGGCACCCAGGCAACCTCGGTGACCTCGATATCGACGTCCGAGAGCTCCCCGGTCGTGCGGAGCAGGAGATAGTGGTGGACTGTCTTGTGCACGCGCGTCCGTCCGGCGACGAACCAGAAGTCGATCATCCCGAGCTGACCGAGTACCCGTCCGGTCACACCAGTCTCCTCCGCCACCTCCCGGACCGCCGTCTGTTCCGCTGTCTCCCCGTTCTCGACGTGGCCCTTCGGTAACGACCACAGCAGACGGCCATGTCGGTCACGACGTGCTATCAGTGCCGCATTGGCCATTTCCGAATGGTCGTCCAATACCAGCCCACCCGCCGAAGTCTCCTCCACCTGGCGCAACCGCCGCCGAGGGGATGCCGGGAACGGGGCCATGGGCTGATCGTACGAGCCTTGCGCGCCACTTCTCCCAGCATGCGCCCGTACCCCGCCCGCTCGCGGCGGCCCCGATACCGAACGGTGCACGCCGCGGCCCCGCCGTGCCCGGACCGCTCATGACCCGGACGCTCGTACCCCTCGGTGCCCACCGCACCATGACCGCGCTGACCCCGCGTCGGGCGAGGCCGGCGCGGCCATGAGCGGGGTTCACACCCGGGTCGCCCGTACCCGGGAGCTCGGCTCGACAACCTCGGCCATCCGTACTCAGATGCTCAGCACAGGTGCTCAGTAACCATGGGCGTTCGCGCCCTGGCCGCCTATACCCTGGGGCGGTGTCGGTGATCTGCTTGGACAATCCACGTGACTCCGCGGAGCGGGCGGTAAGCGCCCTGCTCAAGGTTCCGCCCGCGGCAGACGCTCTTGGACGGGTCTTCGCTGACGCCGGCTACAGCCTGTATCTGGTCGGCGGGTCCGTCCGGGACGCCCTGCTCGGCCGTTCCGGCCCGTCCGACGCCGACCTCGACTTCGCCACGGACGCCCGCCCCGAACAGATTCTGGACATCACCCGTGCCTGGGCGGACGGGGTCTGGGAGGCGGGAATCGCGTTCGGCACCGTCGGGCTGATCCGCTCCGGGGTGCGTTTCGAGGTCACCACCTACCGGACCGAGGCGTATGACCGCACCTCACGCAACCCGACGGTCGCCTACGGTGACACCCTCGAGGGTGATCTCGTCCGCCGTGACTTCACCGTCAACGCCATGGCGGTGTCCGTGCCCGGCCACGAGTTCATCGATCTCTTCGGCGGCCTGGGCGATCTCGCCCGCAAGGTGCTGCGCACACCCGGCTCCCCGGAGGCGTCCTTCGACGACGACCCGCTGCGCATCCTGCGCGCGGCCCGCTTCGAAGCCCAGCTCGGCCTGGTCCCGGTGCCCGAACTGGTCGCGGCGATGCGTTCGCGGACACCCCGGCTGAAGATCGTCTCTGTTGAACGCATCCGGGACGAGCTGCGCAAACTCATGGTCGCGGCCGACCCCGTCGCCGGGCTGACCCGACTGGTGGACGTCGGCGTCGCCGACATCGTCCTGCCCGAACTGCCCGCGCTGCGGATGGAGATCGACGAGCACCACCAGCACAAGGACGTCTACGCCCACACCCTGACCGTGCTGCGCCAGGCCATCGCCCTGGAGGACCCGCCGCCCAGCGGCGGCCCGGACGAGGTGCTGCGCTGGGCCGCCCTGCTGCACGACATCGGCAAACCGCGGACCCGCCGGCACGCCCCCGGCGGCGGTGTCTCCTTCCACCATCACGAGGTGGTCGGGCGCGACATGACCCGTAAGCGCCTGGCCGCGCTGCGCTTCCCCAAGAACGTCGCGGACGCGATCACCCTGCTGGTGTTCCTGCACCTGCGCTTCCACGGCTACGGGCGCGGGGAGTGGACGGACGCGGCGGTGCGCCGGTACGTCCACGACGCCGGGCCGCAGCTGTCCAGGCTGCACAAGCTCGTCCGCTCGGACTGCACGACGCGCAACCGGCGCAAGGCCGAGATGCTGGCCGCCACGTATGACGCGCTGGAGGAGCGGATCGCCCGGCTGGCCGAGCAGGAGGAGATCGCCGCGATCCGCCCGGAGCTGTCCGGGGACGACATCATGGCGCTGCTGGGCCTGACCCCCGGCCGGCTGGTGGGGCAGGCCCGGGCGCACATGCTCGACTTCCGCTTCGAGGCGGGCCTGGTCGGGCGTGCGGCGGCCGAGGCGGAGCTGTTCCGCTGGGCCCGCGCGAACAACGTCCCCATCCCCGGCGAGCCCCCGGCCCCCAACTCCGTCTCCGCTTCCGAAGCTGGCCCCGCAGTCGAGGCCGGCCCCGGCCCCAACCCTGGCGCCCAGCCCGGCCCGGCACCCGGCCCTGCTCGGCCGTAGGCAGAAACCGCTGTCATCACAGCGGAAACCACCTACAGCAGCGGAAGCCGTAGGTGGCTGCCGCTGCGGGAACAACGGTTTTCACCTACGGCTCGGAGCGGCCACAGGGCCGCAGGGGCGGACGCGGGTAGGAGCCGCCGCCATCCATGGCAGGGGGCGCGTGTGTCTCGCGCGGCTGCGCCGGGGCGGGCGGGGCCGCAGGCTGGCCACGGGCCTGGTGGATCCCGGGCGTGGCATCGGGTGAGCCCCGCGCCCTGGCGGGGCGTGGGTCCGTAGGCTCAGGGGTGTGGCGCGGGCCGGAGATCTGCGACAGCTCCTCGGGCTGACGGGATTCCGGCGGCTCTATGCCGCCCGCCTGACCTCGCAGGCCGCCGACGGCGTGTTCCAGGCGAGCCTGGTCAGCTACGTGCTGTTCTCCCCGGAACGGGCGACGTCGGCCACGGCGCTCGCGGCATCGCTGGCGATCGTGGTGCTGCCGTTCAGCGTCATCGGCCCGTTCGCCGGGATCGTGCTCGACCGGATCTCCCGGCAGCGGGTGCTGGTGCTGTGCGCGCTGGCCCGGGCGGTGCTGCTCGTCCTGCTCGTCCTGCTCATCGCGGCCGGCCACACCGGCGTCGACTTCTACGCGAGCGCGCTCGCGGTGTTCAGCGTGAACCGTCTCGTGCTCGCGGCGCTGTCCGCGGGGCTGCCCGTTGTCGTCCCGACCGGGCGGCTGGTCACGGCGAACGCCCTGTCGGTGACGTCCGGGACGGTCATGACGCTGGTCGGCGCCGGGATCGGCAGCGGAATACGGGGGCTGATCGGCGGCGACGACGCGGGCGTCGCCCTGGTCGCCGCGCTCTCCGCCGTGGTCTACCTGGCCGCGGCGGGCACCGCCGNGGGCACCGCCGGCCGCGCCGGCCGGTACGAGTTCGGGCCGCTGCACTCCCCACCCGGGCAGGGGCTGCTGCGCGAAGCCCGGCAGGTGGTCGTGGAGCTGGCGGCCGGCGCCGGCCACCTGTGGCAGCGGCGCCCGGCCCGGTATGCGCTCGCCACGCTGACCGGCTCGCGGGCGGCGTACGGCCTGACGACGGTGATGGCCATCCTGCTCTACCGCAACTACTTCACCGGCGCGGACGGCGGTCTCGGCGGTCTCGCGCTGCTGGTGACGGCCAGCGGGGCGGGCACGGTCGCGGCCGCGCTCGTCACCCCGCGGGTGACCCGGCTGGTCAGCAAGCAGGTCTGGATCAGCCTGGTGCTGCTCGCCGCCGGGATCATCGAGATCGCCCTGTGCCTGCCGTTCTCGTCACCGCTGCTGATCGCCGGGTCGGTCCCGATCGGGTTCGCCGCCCAGGCGAGCAAGATCTGTGTGGACACGATCGTCCAGGAACAGACCGAGGACGCCTACCGGGGCCGCGCCTTCTCCCTCTACGACCTGTTGTTCAACGTGGCCTACGTGGCCGCCGCGGCACTGGCGGCGATCACGCTGCCGCCCACCGGGCGGTCGCCTGTCATGGTGCTGGTCGCCGGCGGTGGCTTCATCGTGTGCGCGCTGCTGTACCTGCGGGCCCGCGACCCGCGGACGCCGGCTCCCGATCCGACGGTGACCGCAGCCCGTCGCCTGCCCGCGGCCACCGCGACGGCGGATCCCACCACGGCGGGCCAGCCCCACCGGTGCGCCGACGCCCCCGCCTGACCGGGTCCCGCCACGGACAGCCGGCCCTGACCGGGCTCCGGCACAGATGCCCGGGCGGGCCCAGGCTCTGCCACATCGCCCGACCGGGTCCGGGCACAACGGTGCCCGGCCACCCCCTCCAGGTGACCGGGCACCGTTCACCGGTGGCCTCCACGGCCGTTGGTCGCCGCGAAGGGCCGTTATTCGCCCAGGACGGACTATTCGCCCAGGATGAACGCCTCCACCTTGTCCCGGGCGATGTTGTCCCGGTACTGCTCCGGCGGCGACTTCATGAAGTAGGAGGATGCCGCGAGCAGCGGCCCGCCGACACCCCGGTCAAGGGCGATCTTGGCGCAGCGGACCGCGTCGATGACGACGCCGGCGCTGTTCGGGGAGTCCCAGACCTCGAGCTTGTACTCCAGGTTCAGCGGCACGTCGCCGAACGCGCGGCCCTCCAGCCGGACGTAGGCCCACTTGCGGTCGTCCAGCCAGGCGACGTAGTCGGACGGGCCGATGTGGACGTTGTCCTTGCCGATCTCGTGGGAGACCTGGGAGGTCACCGCCTGCGTCTTGGAGATCTTCTTGGACTCCAGCCTGTCCCGCTCGAGCATGTTCTTGAAGTCCATGTTGCCGCCGACGTTGAGCTGCATCGTGCGGTCCAGGACGACGCCTCTGTCCTCGAACAGCTTGGCGAGCACCCGGTGGGTGATGGTGGCGCCGACCTGTGACTTGATGTCGTCGCCGACGATCGGGACGCCCGCGGCGCGGAACTTCTCCGCCCATTCGGGGCGGCCCGCGATGAACACCGGCAGGCAGTTGACGAAGCCGACGCCGGCGTCGATCGCGGCCTGGGCGTAGAACTTCGCCGCATCCTCGGAGCCGACGGGCAGATAGCAGACGAGGACGTCGGCCCGGGCCTCGCGCAGGGCTGCGACGACGTCCACCGGGGTGTCGTCGGACTCGGCGATCGTCTCCCGGTAGTAGCGGCCGAGGCCGTCGAGGGTGTGTCCGCGGGCGACGGTGACTCCGAGCGGAGGCACCTCCGCGATCTTGATCGTGTTGTTCTCGCTGGCGCCGATGGCCTCGGACAGGTCCCGCCCGACCTTCTTCGCGTCCACGTCGAACGCGGCGACGAACTCCAGGTCCCCGACGTGGTATTCCCCGAGCTGGGTGTGCATCAGGCCCGGGACCTGTGCGGACGGATCAGCGTCGCGGTAGTACTCGACCCCCTGGACGAGGGATGCGGCGCAGTTGCCTACACCGACGATGGCGACACGTACCGAACCCATGACGGTCTGCTCCTTCTGGGTTGTGGGAGGCGGGTGGGTGGGATCCGGGGCGAGGTGGGCGCACCGGCGCGGGCACTAGCGCGCGGGCGGGGCCTCGTTGCCGTTTCCCCCCGGATCCGACGGCGTCGGCGGCGCCGGATCGGTGGACAACTCTGTGGATGTTTCCGCGGGTGGTCCGCCCGGCGGCCCGACGGTCGTCGCCGGGCGCGCGCGTCCGCTGGCCGGTGCCTGCGCGCGTTCCGTCTCGATCAGCTCGGTCAGCCAGCGAACCTCGCGTTCGACGGACTCAAGACCGTGGCGCTGCAGCTCGAGGGTGTAGGAGTCGAAACGCTCACGGGTCCTGGCCAGCGCGGAGCGGACCTTCTCGCGCCGTTCCTCCAGGCGGCCGCGGCGGCCTTCGAGGATGCGCAGCCGCACGTCCGCGTCGGTCTTGCCGAAGAACGCGAACCGGACGCCGAACATCTCGTCCTCCCAGGAGGACGGGCCGCCCTCGCCGAGCAGGGCGGCCAGGCGCTCCTTGCCCTCGGCGGTGAGGGTGTAGACGACGCGGCTGCGGCCGCCGAGACGGTTCGCGGCGCTGGAGTCGTCGGCCGTGACGTAGTGCTCGGCCTGCAGCTTGCGCAGGCAGGGGTACAGCGAGCCGTAGCTGAAGCGATGGAAGGTCCCCAGCACGGTGTTGAGGCGTTTGCGCAGCTCGTAGCCGTGCATGGGGCTCTCGGAGAGCAGCGCGAGGACGGCCAGCTCCAACATCCTCGCTCCTTTCCTCGGAAGTCATCGGATGGCCAGCCGTGACGCTGACGTGACCGGTGTGTCCAGGGCGGCTCGGCGCCGCGATCCGTCGGTTCGATCTGTTCGTCTGTGCTGATCCGGCGATGGGACGTACTGATCCGGCGGTGAGCCGTGCCGTCACGGAGCCGTGCCACCGCAAGGCTGTGTCACCGCGGAGCTGCGTCGTGTGTGAGCTGTATCTGTATGAACTGTGTCCGTACGAGTTGTGCGGCGCCGCACCCGGCTGGGACCGCACCCGGCTGGGACCGTACCCGGCTGGGAACCGCGGCCGGCCAGGACATCTCTGACCAGGATCTTTCTAGCCGGGACGTCTCTGTAAGACATATCGTTTCGATACATCGAGCATGCCACTTCGGGATAACGAAGGCAACCGGGGGTGTCCGGTACGGAAAGGCGGGATGGCCGGATCGTTGCGACCGGCCCGGAGCCCGTCCTGTCGGTATTTGTATGGACAACCGTTACGTGCCGTGTCCGGCGCCCGGAGCTCTTTCGGCGTCGCATGGGCTTGTGTCCGGAGCGTCTGCCAGCGCGACGCATCCGGCGTACCGTCTTATGCCATGCGTCCACGGTCGGTTGTCGACTACGCGCTCGCCCGGCGGGCGACACTCGCTGACCTGCATGCCGGCAGAGTGTCGACCACGGATGTGTGTGACGCGCACCCGTACCTGCTGCGGGCGGCCAGATATCACGGAGAGGCGAGCGGCAGACGCTGCCCGGTCTGCCGGGGCCGCGAGCCGTTGATCAACATCACATATACCTACGGTGACGAGCTTGGCGTCAGTTCCGGCCGGGTACGGGCGACCAGGGACCTACCGGCCCTCGCGCGGCAGTTCAGCGAGCTACGGGTCTACGTCGTGGAGGTCTGCACGTCCTGCTCCTGGAACCACCTGATCATGTCATTCGTGATCGGAACCGGTCGGCCCCGGGTCAAACGGACGGCCCGCCGCAGGACGGCCGAGGAGTAGTCGGGGCCCGGGCCCACCATCGCAGGGTTTCCCGCACGTTGGCGGGAACCCGGTGTATGGGCGGTTGCGGGGGGCGGCGTACCGTCTGACAACAGCCACCGACGACGCGGGGTTCACTCCCGCAGCCACGGACGGGACTGTCAGTGAGGCCAACATCTACGATCGGGGCGTGTACCCGCGCGATGACGACGGCCGTACCCACGTTCGCCGCACCTCGGCCGACCGTGCGTCGGCCGAGGGGGATCATCCGGATGTCGGCCCTGTGAACGGCCACCTCGACAGCCGCCCGAACGGCGCGGCCCGGCCTGGCGGTGGCGTGTCCGGCCAGGCGGGCGCCACCCCCGGCAGCAACACATACGGCGAGAACACATACGGCGAGACGGGCCGGACCGCGGTGCGGGCCGAGCGACGCGGGCAGCCCGCCGACGGCAAGCCTGTCAACAGCAAGCCCGTCAACAACATGTACGACACGACCGACCGGGCCACCATGGAGCGCATCGGCGTCCGGGAACGCACCGCCGACTCCACCACCTACGTCCGCCGTCCCCGCCCGGACGACGTCCCCGCCGCGGCCCCGGCCAACGGCGCCCGCAAACGCGCGGGCGCGGGTCCGGCGGATCTCCCGGGCGCGTCGCCGACCCGCGTCGACGGTCGTCGCGGCCTTGCGGACGGGGCGGAGCAGCCGCCGGTCCGGCCGGGCCAGGGAAGACGGGGGCCGATGTTCTGGCGGAACCGTCCGCTGTGGCTGCGCCGGCTGGTCATGTTCGGGCTGCTGTCCGGCGTGCTGATGTTCGCCGCGCTGGTCGCCGTCCTCTACTCCCTGACGAAGGTGCCGCTGCCGGCGGCCGTCAACGCCGCCGCGCAGACGTCCATCATCACCTACGCGGACCGCACCACCGAGATCGCCAAGATCGGGACGGTCAACCGGACGGACGTCCCGCTCTCCGAGGTGTCGGTCGACGTCCAGCACGCCGTGCTCGCGGCGGAGAACAAGAACTTCTACAGCGAGCCCGGCATCTCCCCGCGGGGAATCGCCCGGGCGCTGTGGGTGAACGTCCGTGGTGGTGAGATCTCCCAGGGCGGGTCGACCATCACCCAGCAGTACGCCAAGAACGCCTATCTGACGCAGGAACGCACCTTCTCCCGCAAGATGAAGGAGATCGTCCTCGCGGTCAAACTCGCCCGCAAGTACTCCAAGGACGAGATCCTGGAGTCCTACCTCAACACGATCTATTTCGGCCGGGGGGCGTACGGCATCGAGGCCGCGTCCAAGACGTACTTCGGCAAGCCGGCCAAGCAGCTCAGCGCGGAGGAGGGCGCGGTCATCGCCGGGCTGATCCGCTCCCCGAACGCGCTGGACCCGCGGGTGACCCCGGCCGCCGCCGAGCGCCGGTGGCACGAGGTGCTGGACACGATGGTCGAGAAGGGCTGGCTGGACGCGTCCCGCGCGACCTCGGACAAGAAGCCACCGGTGACCCTGGAGCGGGACAGGTCCAACGGCATGGCGGTCTCCTCACCGCAGGCCGCCTACATCCGGGACCAGGTCAAGGACGAGCTGATCGCGGCCGGGATCAGCGAGCAGCAGATCAACCTGGAGGGCCTGCGCATCCAGACCAGCATCGACCAGGGCCGGCAGACCGCCGCCTACCTGGCCGTGACGAACGTGCTGGCCAAGCCCTACGCCGCCGTTCCCGACCTGAAGACCGGCCTGGTCGCGGTCGAGCCGGGTACCGGCCGGGTGCTGGCCTGGTACGGGGGCTCGATCTACGGCAAGGGCGACAACGGCCAGACCTCCTACGTCGACAACGTCTCCGGAGCACAGGTGCCACCGGGGTCGACCTTCAAACCGATCACGCTGGCGGCCGCGCTGCAGAAGGGAATCAGCCTCAAGTCGGTCTACGAGGCTCCGGACGTGCTGGAGATTCCCGGCAAGGCCGCCGACGGCAGCGGGACGTACATGGTCCGCAACGACGAGGAGCACGGCAACTTCGGGTACCTGAACCTGATCGACGCGACCGCCGAGTCGGTCAACACCGTCTACGTCCCGCTGGGCATCGAGGCCGGCATCGGCAACGTCATCTCCACCGCGCGCGCACTGGGGGTGGGCAAGGACGTCCCGCTGACCGACGACGGCGGGGTGACCCTCGGCCGTGACGGCATCACCGCCAAGGACATGGTCGCGGTCTACGGCACCTTCGCCAACAACGGCAAGGCCGTCGCCCCGCACCTGGTCGACCGGGTGATCGACGGCAAGGGCAAGGTCATCTACGAGGGGCCGACCAACGCGAAGAACGCCATCCCCGCGACCGTGGCGGCCGATGTGACGTACGCGCTGCAGTCGGTCCTGAAGAACGGCACGGGCAAGTCGGCGCAGCTTGCCGACGGCCGGCCGGCGGCCGGCAAGACCGGCACCACGGACAACTTCCGGACCGCGTGGTTCTGTGGTTACGTTCCGCAGGTTGCGGCCTGCGTGAACATGTTCCGCGGTGATGGCGGGGTGAGCAAGGCGACCGCGCTGACCGGCATCCCCGGGGCCGCCGGCGGTGTCTACGGCGGCGGCTACCCGGCGAAGATCTGGAAGGCCTTCATGGACGGTGCCCTCACCGGCGTCGCGCCCCAGAGCTTCCCCCCGCCGAAGTACGGCGGCACCGTCACCAACGCTTCGCCGTCACCGACTCCGCAGCCGACCTTCTCACCAGTGCCCACCGTCTCGCCCGAGGTGACGGAGCCGGCGGATGAGCCCGACCGCGACCGGCACGGTCGCCCGACAGCGCTGCTCTCACCGTCGGCGGATTCGACCCTGTCCGCCAACGGGCAGGACGGACAGTCACCGACCCCGAACCCGCGGCGTTCAAAGAACAATGACGACGGGTTACCGCAGTTCGGCCAGGACACGACCGGGTGAGCCGGCAGGGCTGGAGCGGCCGGCCGAAACTCCCGCGGACTCCTCTGCCCAGACCGGCCGGATCTCCCCCCCATCGAACGGGAAGGCGTGTTGCACGGGTGGCGATGGCGTATGGCTAGGTTCTCCGGGATCTTCCGGATCGCCGCCGACGTCCACCGAGCCGAGACGGTAGGACACCGGATGCCCCGGCAGGCTGCCGGGCGGTGTCGACAGGCCCGCGGATGACCGTGCGGCCGCTGGCGGCCGGGACGGGTGGCAGGCATTCGTCACAGGCGGCACCCGTCACCCCGGTCTGCCCGTCCCGGGAGGACCCGGTGGTCGCCGGTGCCAGCATGCTCGTCGGCGGCCCGCCAGGCGATCATGCGCGTATCGGCGCCAGCCGGAGCTGGTGGACGCCACTGCGGGTGCTCATGGCGTTCACCGTCCTCGCGTGTGTCCTCGCGTACGCGCAGAAGCTGCCCTGCCGGGACACCCGCAACTGGTCGGACGAGTACCAGTACACGCGGATGTGCTACTCCGACGTGGTCGCCCTCTACGGCCAGGAAGGCCTGGCCACGGGCAAACGTCCCTTCCTCGACTATCCGACCGAGTATCCGCCGCTGATCGGCGCGGTCATGCAGTTCGCGTCGTCGGTCTCCGGCGTCGCCTCGCCGTCGCAGCCGGTGTACCGGGACGAGGACGGCAGGCAGGTGCTGGTCGGTTACACCATCGACCAGCGCACCGCCGTCTTCTACGACGTCACGGCCCTGCTGTTCCTGGTCATGACCTGTGTCGCGGTCTTCTGTACGGCGCTGACGGCGGGCCGGGCCCGAGTGTGGGACGCGGCTCTGTTCGCCCTCGCCCCCGCCCTGGTGCTGCATCTGCTGACCAACTGGGACATCGTCGCGGTCGCGTTCGCCGCCGCCGGGCTGCTGGCCTGGTCACGCCGTGCGCCGGTGGTCGCCGGCATTCTGTTCGGGCTTGGGGCTGCGACCAAGTTCTACCCGCTGCTGTTCCTGCTGCCGCTGGCCGTGCTGGCCCTGCGCGCGGGCCGGGGCTGGGCCTTCGTCCGGACCATGGTGGCGACGATCGTGACCGCCGTGGCCGTGTGGGTGCCGCTGTGGCTGATCGCCGGCTACTTCACCGAGGATCAACGCACCGGCGACAGCATCTGGACGACGTTCTGGGCCGGTGGTGACTGGCTCACCCTGCTCGACGGGCATGCCCCGGGCGGGGCCGCGAACGCGATGCTGCGCTTCGTCGACCTGAACTCGCAGCGGGGCCCGGACTGGGACTCCCTGGCCTTCGCCACGACCTGGCTGGCCAGCTCCTTCTCACCGCGGGCGTTCGGCCCCGTGCATCTGATCGCCATCCTGCTGGCCGGCCTCCTGCTGGTGGCGGCGGGTTTCGCGGCCGCTGTGCGCTGGCCGGCGCGGCGGGTACCGATCGCGCTGGCCGGGCTGGCGGGCTGGCTGCTGGTGGTGGTCGCGGTCCCGAAGGTGCTCGGCAGCGTCCGGGACGACGGGATCCCCACCGGTACCCTCAACATCGCCTCGATGCTTGCTCTCGGGACGCTGCTGGTGGGCATTGCGGCGCTCGGCTGGTTCGCGCCGCGGCGGCCGCGGCTGCCGGCGCTGCTGTTCCTCACCGTCGTCGCCTTCCTGGTGACCAACAAGGTCTTCTCCCCGCAGTACACGCTGTGGCTGATACCGCTGGTGGCGCTGGCCAGGCCGCGCTGGCCGGCATTCCTCGCCTGGCAGGCCAGCGAGGCGTATGTGCTGCTCACCCGGTTCCTGCACTTCGTCTACAACGACACCAACGGAGCGCACGGGATCGGCCGCGGCTGGTTCGTGGGCGCCGTCGCCATCCGTGATCTCGTGCTGTGCGTACTGGCCGGGCTGGTCGTCCGCGAGATCCTGCGGCCGGAGCTGGACGTGGTCCGCGCGACCGGGGCGGACGACCCGGCCGGCGGCGTTCTCGACGGTGTCCCGGACCGTCGCGGCCGGCGCGCGGCGGGCGTTCCGGNCGGGCGTTCCGGCGACGCCCGCCGCCGAGGCCACCGCGGATGCCGGCCGGAAGGCGCGTTGGGACACCTACCGACTGCCCCCCCACCGCTCGGTGGTCGGTGGTGATCAGCAGGGCGGATCGGCCACGGCGGGTGCCGGCCCGTGACACCGGCACTGGACGGTCCGCCGGCGGACCCCGCCGGACCGGGCCGTACCGGAGCGGAGCTGACCGGACCGGGGGAGATCCGGGCTCCGCATCCGGATCCGGGGCGTCCGCGTCCGGGGTTTCCGCGTCCACGGTCGGGTAGCGCCGGCGTGGTGGACGCCGCTCGGTCGTGGTGGGGCCGGCTGCCATCGGCCGTCCAGGCCACCCTGCCGGTGTGGGTCGCCAGCCGGATCGCGGTGATCGTGCTCTCGCTGGCCGCGTCCCGGGCGCTCTCCGGCCGCCCGCTCGCCGAGCTGCCAGGGCTGCGCACGTTGTGGGACCGCTGGGACGTCGGGCTGTTCACCAAGGTCGCGCGGTTCGGCTATGCGTCGCCGGAGTACACCGACCGTACCGAGGTGGACTTCCCCGGATTCCCGCTCGCGATGCGCCTCGCGCATCTTTTCGTCCCGGACTGGACCTTCGCCGGGATGGCCGTCTCGTTCGTGGCGGGGGCCGCGGCCATGGCGGCCATCTGGCAGATGCAGATGGACGACCAGACGCGGGTGGACGACGCGGCGGCGGACCGGACAGCACCGACGACCAGGCACCGGACGGCTGTCAGGGACCAAACGGATATCAGGGACCGGACAGCGGTGGCGGACCGGACAGCCGTGGCGGGCCGCGGCAGCCTGCCGGACACCCGGGACACCACGCCGGCCCTGGCAGGCGCACCGGGCGGGTGGGCGGCATCGGACGGGTGGGGCGCGCCTGACCGGCGCGGCGCGGACTTCGCGGTCATCGCCGTCGTGCTGTTCCCGTACGCGGTGTTCCTGTGCGCCGCGTACTCCGAGGCGATCTTTCTCGGTTTCGCCACCACGTCCTGGCTCGCGGCGCGCCGGCAGCGCTGGTGGCTGGCGGGCCTGCTCGGCGCGGGCGCCGCGTCCACCCGGGTCACCGGCATCCCCTTCTGCCTGGCGCTGGCCGTCCAGTACGTGGTCAGCCGGCGGCGTGCGGGGCTGCCGGTGTTTGCGCCGGCGGGGCTCGCGCTTGCCCTGCCACCGCTGCCCGTCCTCGCCTTCGTCTCCTACCTGCGGGTGCGCACCGGCCACTGGGACGCCTACACGCAGGCCATGCGGGACGGCTGGCAGCGGTGGGTCGACTGGCCGTGGGAGGGCTGGCGGACGAGCTGGCACTCGGCCTTCGACGCGTCCCAGTCGTCGGCGTTCACCTGGTTCTGGCGCGGCGAGGTGGCCGCGGTCGTCGTCGGGGTCGTGGTGGCCGTGGCGCTCCTGCGCTCGGCCCGCTTCGGCGAGGCCACCTTCGTCGGCGGCGCCACGCTGTTGATGAGCTGCTCGAACTACTACGCCTCGGGCATCCGGACGATGCTGGTGGCATTCCCGACATACCTGCTGCTCGGACGCGTCGTGACGCGCCGGCCATGGGTGCGCCCGGTGTACATCTGGCTGTCAGCCCCTGTGATGGCGACCTTCGTCATCGCCTTCACCCAGGGTCAGTGGGTCGACTAGGGCGTGCCTGACGGATGTTCGATCACGCCCGGCACGTGGCTGGACGGCAGCCGGCCGTGGACATGATCAGCGGTTTGTGTCGCCGGAGGCCGCGTCTCAGCGGTGACCGGGCGCGGATCCCGGGTGATCGGGCGGGTTCTTCGTGGGAACGGTGTGGCCGCGCGCAACGGCCCGGCGCAGGGTCACCCGATCGAACTCGGTGCCGTGCTCGTCCACACCCCGGAGGGTCAGGGTGGAGTGTCCGCCCGGCCGGCCCGGATCGGAGTCGGCGACCACGATCGCGTAGTTGTCGAACCGGGTCCGCGACCAGCTGATGGACTCGGTCAGCTTCGTCCCGTCCGACTGCCAGACGTAGCTGTTCGGCACGGCGTTGGAACCCGGAACGATCTTTCCACGGTAGGATTCCGGCTCCCCGGCCTGGAACTGGTAGCGGGGCCGTCCACCGCTGCCGGCGACGATGTAGGTGGTGCCGTCCTTCGCCGGCTCGATGACCGAACCGTCGGGGGCCTGCCTGGTCGGGGTGTTCCCGCGGATCGGGTCGGTCCGCTCGTAGAGGTGGTTGTGGCCCTGCAGCACCAGGTCGACCTGGTACCTGTCGAACAGCCCCGCCCACGCGCCGCGGACCCCGCCGTCGCTGGCGTGCTGCGCGGTCGTCGAGTAGGCGCAGTGGTGGAAGAAACAGACGATGAAGTCGATGTCCGGGTCGGCGCGGTGGGCCTTCAGCGTCCGCTCCACCCACGAGGTCTGCGCCCCGCCGGAGTAGCCGGTGTTCGTCCTGATCTCGAAGCTGACGTCGTTCGCGTCCAGCGAGAGCACGGCCACGTTGCCGTGGACGAACGAGTACACGCTGGGGCAGCCCTTCGGCCCGCCGTCGGGCAGGTCCAGCCGGGCGTGGTGGCCGCCGTAGCCGTGCGGGGAGTACAGCGCCTCCATGTCGTGGTTGCCGGTGGCGAACATCCACGGGGTGCGGGCGGCGCTGGCCTCGATGTCGGCCAGGTAGACGTCCCAGACGGTCGGGTCGTAGTTGTCGAAACCGGCCGGCGGCGAGCCGGCGAGG
>NZ_JWIO01000022.1:79827-80493 GCF_001017755.1 Protofrankia coriariae | reverse complement strand
GGCCGGCGGCGAGCCGGCGAGGTTCCGCCTGGGCGGCAGCCCCGCACCCGACGGATCCGCGTAGCAGATGTCTCCGGCGAGCAGGTGGAACACCGGGTCCTGCCGGGCGATGGTCGCGGTGATGGCCGAGGCGTGCGCGACGGTCGGGTCGTTGTCCGCCTGGTAGTAGTTGTCGTCGAACCGGCCCGGCGGGAGACCCTGCGGGGTGGTGTTCGACCCCTGGTCACCCATCATCGTGAACCGGAAGGAACCGCCCTCGCGCCCCTTCCGGTGGCCGGTGCGGACCGCCTGGACGGGAGTGGCACTCCCGCCCGGGATTCGAAAACGGTAGTAGTACTCGTGTCCCGGTGCCAGGTTGTCGAACGCCGCGTGCACGTAGTACTGCTCGACCGTGTAGATCGAGCCGTCGACCTGCGGGACCTGGGACAGCAGCGGACGGATCTCCGCCTCGGTCGTGTGGCCGAGTCCACGGCCCGGCCCGATGTCGACCAGCACCCTGCCTCGGCCCGGGTTACCCGACAGCTGCGCCGCGAGCCGCAGCTGTCGGGACGGGTCGGCGCCGAACGCGGCGTGCCGGCCGCCGACCAGCAGGGGGCTGTCGGTGGTCGCACCGGCGTAGGCGGCCCGGCCGAACGGCGTGCCGAGCAGGCTCGCCGCGCCGGCCCC
>NZ_JWIO01000022.1:54421-79822 GCF_001017755.1 Protofrankia coriariae | reverse complement strand
CTCGCCGCGCCGGCCCCGGCCAGCCCACCGAGCAGGATGCTCCGTCTGCTGACCGGCCGGCGGCGGAGAAAAGTCCGCAGCCATTCGTGCTGCTCGGCGATCGTCATGTCCTCGGCCATGTCGGCCGGAACCCCCGATCCCATCACTTCACCACGAGGACTCACAGGCATAGCGCCGAAATTAGCCCCGTTCCCGTCGGAGAGCGGAACCACAAGGTGACCGGAAACAAAAATATCAGTAAATACCGTGGTCGCCCCGGGCCCCGCCATGTTGCGGCCGGCCAGAAAATGTGTGGAAGGAAATCACGTCAGCCACGGTCGGTCCGGTGGTCGCGAACCGATCGGATCGTATGGTCGGACGAGCCCCGCCGGCCATGAAAATGGAAATGGAAGAACGACACCTTTTTGCCGTCCGTGAGCTGCGGGATCTGGCACGTACTGTGGATCCTTCGTCTCTGGAAGAACCCGATGGCCGTGGTGGTGGGATCGGGGAAGGATGGCACGGGCAGGATATGAAGCTGTGAGAGGTGTCGGTGTCACAGGCCGCGGGTTCGCGCCGTTCGTCGCGTCCGTCGGCCTGGCCGCCGCCGTGGCCGTGGTCGCCGCGATCTGGCCGTCACCCGGCCGGCACGTGCACGGCCTGCTGGTGGTGATCTCGCTGACGCTCGTCGTGGGGATGGTCGGCGCCGGTCTGCGGGTGGTCGCCGCCGCACGCGGGCGCGGGACCCGCGAGGTGACGCTCTCGGAGCCGGCGCCGGGCACCGAGTCCACCGGCGCGACCCGCGAGACGCGCGAGGTGACGGATGACGGTGGTGAATGACGACAGCGGATGACGACGGGGAGTGGACGACGACGGGGAAGGGCAGCGGGTGGGTCCGACCGATCGGCCTGTGGCCGGGTGGTATCGGGCCGGGCGGTATCGAGTAGTGTTTGCGACGTTGCCGCTGGTCGGTCCGTGCGGATCCGTTCCGCGTCCGGCCGTGTGCGGCACTGTCCCTCCTGCCACGGAACCCTCCGTGGCCGCCCGAGTCCACAGGAGGTGGGTTCACCCTTGCCACGTCATTACGAACTGATGGTGATCCTCGAGCCGGATCTCGAGGAGCGCACGGTGGCGCCGTCTCTCGACCAGTACCTGACCGTCGTCCGCTCCGGCGGCGGCGTGGTGGAGAAGGTCGACGTCTGGGGCCGCCGCCGGCTTGCCTACGAGATCCGCAAGAGTTTCGAGGGCATTTACGCCATTATCGACCTGCACGCCGAGCCGGACGTCGTCGCCGAACTCGACCGCCAACTCGTCCTCAACGAATCGGTGATCCGTACCAAGGTGATCCGGCTGCCCGAGAAGAAGCCGCGGCGGCGGGCCGCGGCCTGAAGGGAGCGGCCCCATGGCCGGTGAGACAGTCATCACGGTGGTCGGGAACCTGACGAACGATCCCGAGCTTCGTTTCACGCCCAACGGCGCGGCCGTCGCCAGCTTCACCGTCGCCTCGACACCACGCACCCTCGACCGGGCCACCAACGAGTGGAAGGACGGGGACGCGCTGTTCCTGCGCTGCTCCATCTGGCGGCAGGCCGCCGAGCACGTCGCGGAGTCGTTGCAGAAGGGCGCTCGGGTCATCGTCCAGGGCCGGCTCAAGCAGCGGTCGTTCGAGACCCGTGAGGGCGAGAAGCGGACCGTGGTCGAGCTGGACGTCGACGAGATCGGCCCGTCGCTGCGGTACGCCACCGCCAAGGTCGTCAAGGCCGGTCGCGGCGGTGCCGCCGGCGGCGGTTACAGCGGCGGCGGGCCTTCCGGCGGCTACGGTGGGCCGCCGGCGTCCGGGGGGCCGTCCGCGGGCGGCGGCTACGGCGGGCCGTCCGGTGGCGGCTCGGGATACGGCGGCGGGCCTGCCGACGACCCGTGGTCGGCGTCGCCCGGCGGCTACTCCGAGGAGCCCCCGTTCTGATCCAGCCGATCCCCGGCAGCGCCTGACCGGGGCCGGGCCCACCGGCGTCGGGCCGAAGCCGTGACGTCGGGTCGAAGCCATGACATAGGAGTGCACGATGGCCAAGGCGGCCGTGCGCAAGCCGAAGAAGAAGGTTTGCGTGTTCTGCAAGGACAAGACCGACTACATCGACTACAAGGACACCTCGCTGCTGCGGAAGTTCATCTCCGACCGCGGCAAGATCCGCGCTCGGCGGGTGACCGGCAACTGCAGCCAGCACCAGCGTGACATCGCGATCGCGGTGAAGAACAGCCGGGAGATGGCCCTGCTGCCCTACACCTCGACGGCCCGCTGAGGAGGATGACGATGAAGCTCATCCTCACCCAGGAGATACCCGGCCTCGGCAGCCCGGGCGACACGGTCCAGGTCGCTGCGGGGTACGGGCGCAACTACCTCATTCCTCGCCGGTACGCGATCGTGGCCACCCGGGGCGCCGAGAAGCAGATCGAGCAGATCCGTCGGGCCCGGTCGGCCCGGGAGATCCGCGATCTCGGGCAGGCAAAGGAGATCGCCGGCCAGCTCGCGACCCTGCCGATCCGGCTGGTGACCCGAGCGGGCAAGGAGGGTCGGCTGTTCGGCTCGGTGACGGCGACGGACGTGGTGGCGGCCGTGTCCGCCGCCGGTGGCCCGGACCTGGACCGCCGGCGGGTCGAGCTGCCCTCGCCGATCAAGTCGCTCGGGTCCCACACCGTGTCGGTGCACCTGCACCCGGAGGTCGTGGCGACCCTCAAGCTGGACGTCGTCTCCGCCTGACGACCAGCCGAACGCGGCCGGCCCACAACGGCCGCCCGCGGGACAGCACGCTGATCGGGTGACCGCGATGTCACTCACCCGGGCAGAGGCCGCGCGATGATGTTCCTTCGCGCGGCCTTCGCCTTGGACGGGCATGCTCCTGCTGGGCCGGCCGATGCCGACATCGCGGTCACCCGTTGTGCTTTCTGGACAGCCAGCTGTCAGGCCGCCGACCGCGCGGAGGCCGCGCGGGGGTCTCCGTACGATTCGTCGTCGAATTTCTTCCATCCACAGGGGATGGACGGCGATGACGCCCTTCCTGCACTGATAGCAGCACAGCCGACGTCAGCGCCGGCTGGTTGTCCACAGCCTCGACGGGCTTGTCCCAGCGATTTCCCCAGCCTTTCCGGAGTTGTGCACAGAGTTGTCCACAGGGCCTGTGGACAACTTTTTGGATGCTGGGCGGGTGCGCCCATACAGTCGACGCCGCCCGGTGAAGTGCTCGAGGAGACACCTCCCCAGGGATTGACGGGGCCGCCACTGTAGTCGAACATATGTTCGAAGATGGTGTGGTGTGGGGAAAGGGGCAGGCATGACGGGGCCGCAATCATGACGGGGCCACAGGCATGACGAGGCCACAGCCGTGACGCTGACCGATGTCGACCGCACCCGGGCCGCTTCCGGCGGGCCGGTCGAGTTCGACCGCACGCCGCCGCATGATCTGGCTGCCGAGCAGAGCGCGCTGGGCGGCATGATGCTGTCGAAGGACGCGATCGCCGACGTCGTCGAGGTGCTCTCCGCGAGCGACTTCTACCGTCCTGCGCACAGCACGATCTACGGTGTCATCGGCGATCTCTACGGTCGCGGCGAGCCGGCTGACGTGATCAGCGTCGCCGCCGAACTCGCCCGGCGGGAGCTGCTCGAGCGCGTCGGCGGGCCGGGCTACCTGCACACCCTCATCTCCAGCGTCCCGACCGCGGCGAACGCCGGCTACTACGCCCGCATCGTCGCGGAGAAGGCTGTTCTGCGCCGTCTCGCCGAGGCGGGCACCCGCATCGTCCAGCTCGCCTACGGCCCCGCCCAGGACGTGGACGAGGTGGTCGACCGCGCGCAGGCCGCCGTCTACGAGGTCACCGAACGCCGCTCGAGTGAGGACTACGCACCACTCGGCGACCTGCTCAACCCCGCGCTGGAGGAGATCGAGGCGATCGCGGGGCACGACGGCGCGCTGACCGGCGTCCCCACCGGCTTCAACGATCTCGACGAGCTGACCAACGGTCTCCACGGCGGCCAGCTGTGGATCATCGCGGCCAGGCCCGCTGTCGGCAAGAGCACACTCGGGCTGGACCTCGCCCGGTCCGCGTCGATCCGCAACAGCATGGCGTCCGTGATCTTCTCGCTGGAGATGAGCCGGATGGAGATCACCATGCGGCTGCTGTCGGCGGAGGCGCGAGTGTCCCTGCAGAACATCCGCACGGGTCGGCTCACCGACGACGACTGGGCCCGGCTGGCCCGCCGGATGGGCGAGGTCGCCGACGCGCCCCTGTTCATCGACGACAGCCCGCACCTGACCATGATGGAGATCCGGGCGAAGGCCCGTCGCCTGAAGCAGCGCAACGGCCTACGGATGATCGTCCTCGACTACCTCCAGCTGATGTCCTCACCGAAGCGCACCGAGAGCCGCCAGCAGGAGGTCAGCGAGATATCGCGTTCGCTCAAACTGCTCGCCAAGGAGCTGGACATCCCGGTGGTGGCGATCTCCCAGCTCAACCGGGCGTCGGAGCAGCGCGCGGACAAACGCCCGCAGATCTCCGACCTCCGCGAGTCGGGATCCCTCGAGCAGGACGCGGACGCCGTGATCCTGCTGTACCGGGAGGACGCCGTGGAGAAGGAGTCGGCCCGCGCCGGCGAGGCCGACCTGATCGTCGCGAAGCACCGCAACGGCCCGACCGGCACCGTCACCGTCGCCTTCCAGGGCCACTACTCCCGCTTCGTCGACATGGCCGGCTGACCCGAACGGCGCGACGCTCCACACCGCCGATCAGCTCAAGATCTCCAGCCGCCGCTCCATCTTCCCGTATCGATCTTGCAGATGATCGGCATCGAAGGACGCAGGTAATCGGCACTGAAGCGTGCAGGTGATCGGCATTCAAGGCTGCGGGAAATCGGTATCCTGAGATCATGGATGGTGTCGGCTACGTCCCGCGGAGACAACCACCGAGCGCCTTGACCGCCCGCTGATCCGCGATCTGCATCTCCCATGAGAGCAGCCAGCTCCACCGGGGTGGCTGGCCCCCGCAGGGTCCGACGGGGTTCCGAGCAGCATCTCACCGCGACGTCGGAAAGATCGCTAAACGGGGCCCGACCAGGACCGCCTACCAACAACGCACAGGTTAAAGATCAAGATTAGGGGCAGCTGGTCCAAGAGGAATCTTGTTATTGATCTACAGGCGGATTGTTTGGTGGCCTCCTCATCCAGCGGATCAGCCTCATCCAGTCGCGAAGAGGAAACGCGACAGCGATCTTCCAGATGTTCTCGAAGACGTTGTCCCCGCCGCGCTTAAAGATCAGATAGCTGAAGAGCAGCCACGACAGCCACGCGATCAGAACAACAACGATAGGTAGCGATACAACCACCAGCGGGATAGTCCAGGTCATGTCCATGCACGACTCCCCAACGAGGTTCGGCGGTTTCCGTCGCGCGATCTCACTTGATCGGACGGGTGCGAGACGACTCTGTGCCCAAGGCAAGGCGACCGCGCTTCGTGCCCAGAAAATTTGATCTTGAGGTCACTATCGGGTCATCTATGCACGTCGTACCGCTGGTTATGCGGATGAGCCGGCCGGCTGAGGTATCGACGGTAGGTGTGCCTCTTGTGGAGGCTGCCCCGCATCTTAGTCAGATCATCGAGTCAGCTGCAGGACCGGTTTGACCTGGTGCGGTAATAGTTCTTGCATTACCACAGTTTGGTCTGCATAACAGGATCATCCCGCTGCTGCGAGGCGGCTCTTCTTCTTAAGTAGATGGCGCTGTGAGGTAAAGCCCGTGGACCGCGGGATCGATGCCCTGGCCTGACCAGGTGCCGGTTCGCGGATTCATCCGAGGGGCGCCGGTTGATAATCATTGATGCGCGGAGCAGCGTGGGTGTCTATGGTCAGATAGATGCAGCATGCGAAGATCACTTCGTCCGCGGTGCCGTTGAACGTCGAGGACGTGAGTGCGTCCGCCGCGTTCCTCGTCGAGCACTTCGGCTTCCGGCAGGAGATGGCGGCCGACGGGTTCGCCTCGCTCACGCGCGACGACACCGGCATGAACGTCGTCTTCCTGCGCCGCGGGCTGCCGACGCTGCCGGCGGACCAGCGCGACAGCCACGCGGCCGGCCTGATACTCGCGTTCGTCGTCGACGACCTCGAGGGTGAGCTGGCCCGGCTACAGGCGGAGGGGGTGGCCATCACCATGCCTCTGACCACCGAGGAGTGGGGCGAGAGGGCGTTCCAGGTCCGTGACCCGAACGGCATCGTCGTCCAGCTCGTCGACTGGAACGGTGCCCCCGCGCAGTGACCCGCGCTCCGACGGCGGTGAAGCGTGTGCCTTCTGGGGTGGATGCCCCTGGGGCCGTGCTCGCGCCGAGCGGTCAGCGCTGTTTGGAGAGGATCTGGTCGATGTAGACGCGGCGGTGGCGGTCGAGGATCGGGTTGATGTCGGTGGTCGCCTTGCTCTCGAGCTCAGCGAAGATCCGGAGAAGAACCCGGACGGTTTCAGGCTTCTTGTGCGACACCACGGACAGTATCGCCTCGGTGAGCGCGCGGTTCTCGTCCAGTATTTCTATGCTGCTGGACGGCGGCACCACGAGCTCGGTCCCGTTGGGGACTAAGGCGATGGTGATGTTCGGCCGGCTGTCCGCGAGATCCCGGATGCGGTCGATCTGGGCGATCATGGCCGCGGGCGCCGCCACCGGATAGGCGAGCACCGACTCCAGCAGCACGAAGTAGAAGGTCCGCCGTTCGTCGTAGAGGATCCGCTGCCGTTCCATCCGCAGGGCGACCGCTTGGGCGCCCTCGGCGAGGTAGTCGATGTCGAACAGCTCGCAGAAACGCAGGATGATCGCCTGTGCGTATTCGCTCGTCTGCAACAGGCCGGGTACGAGGGTCGGCTGAAAGAAGCGGACGACCTGGGCGGCGGACTCGTGCTCGAGATACTGGGGCTGGAAGCGGCCGATGTAGGGGGTGGGGTCGATGACCGGGTCCGCGCCGGACACGAGGCGTTCGGCTGCCTGCCGGAACTGCGACACCACTGTCTCCGGCTCGTCGAGCGCACGCACGATCGCTTCGACGTCGTCAGGGCTGGGTGTGACCGTACCGGTCTCTATTCGGGATATTTTCGACTGACTCATCCTGGTTCGGCTGGCGAGCTCCTGGCCGCTGAGCCGGTGCCGGTGCCGCAGGGCCGCGAGTTCGGCTCCCAGCTGCGCTCCGGCCGCTCGGGCCGAAGCGTCATCGTCCGGGAGGTTTCTCATGCCACACCCTTCCGAGTCGGTCCGGAGATCCGAGCGGCCCAGCTCCCTGGCTGGCCAGAATGACAGCGACGCGGTGGCGGATGACGTTCGCGTCGCCGCGCCGCGGCGGGTTGCGTCGCGGGTTCGCCGTTACAGGTTCCTTCAGGCCGTGTGGGTGGCTGGTCGGGGGGCCGGTCAGGCCTGTAGCGCCTGGGCGGCCTGACGCAGGAGCGCGACCGGGATGCGGACCATGGATTCGCCGTCCGGTACGTCGTGACCGGAGTCGACCACGTACCCCTGCACCAGGACGGTATCGGGGCCCTCCTGATAGACGGTTGGACAACTTCCCGAATAGTCGCAGGAAGTAGCAATGACTATACCTGGCGTGTTGGCGCTCACGGTGGCTCCTGGTCGCGATGAACGGGCATGGCGGGACGACCCGGCGCCCAGCGGGCCAGGGTCGACGCGATCGTGGTTTTCGCGTCGTGGCTCCGGGAACGGAGTCCACAAGGCCCGCGGAGCCGGGCTCCCGGCTCCCGGGGCGCGGAGGCCCAGCTCATCATCCTCCGGACGCCGGCGGGTCGTCTATGCTCGTCGAGCCGTCGGCTATGCGGGTGAGCTGGCCGGCCGGAGCATCGACGGATGGCTTGCCCCTTGTGGAGGCTGACCCGCATCTTAACCACCTCACCGAGCCAGCCGCAGGACCGGGCTGGCCTGGAGTGGCTGTCTGGTGCGGTTGCGTGGAAGCGGCGAGCTGTCAAGATCGTCCATGCGATCATCCGCCACAGGTGGACGGATTATGAATTATTTGATCTTCGTGAATAGTTCTTGCATTACCACAGTTTGGTCTGCATAGTGTAGGCATCGCCCGCAGCGAGGCGGCCCCTCCTTCTCAAAGGATGTGGCGCTATGAGGCAGAGTCCGCAAACCGCGAGATCGATGCCCTGGCCTGATCAGGCGTCGGTTCGCGGGTTCATCCGAGGACCGCCGAGCGCTGGGCCACTCCTGTCGTGCGTATGGCGCGGGGACGCTCCGGCGCGTCCCGGTGGGCGGATTCACCTGATCGCAAGGGGTGGGCCGCTCTTCGTCATCTCTGGGCTCTCCGGGCCTTCGGACAGGCGAGGTGAACCATACTTGCGCGCCCCTTCGGCCAGGGTCCGCACGGACCAGGGCGACGGTTACGCGATCCCGGGGCCCACGGCCGCGGAAGACGATTCCCGAAAGACATGGAAGAGACGCGGAAAGGCAGCGATGACCATCTATTCGGAAATAACGACCATGTCGGGCAGCTCGCCCGGCGCGGTCGGCGGGAGGGTGTTGGCGCACCCACCCGCCGAACCGGACCAGCTTGACCCGCACCCCGGTTGGCCCCGGTGGGAGAACGGACCGTTCTCGACAATAGTCCTTCTCCCGCGTCCGCTGTTCCAGACAGGTAACCGCTTGGTATCCAGCTCCAGGATCCACGTTGCGGCTCGGCACCGACGGGAGGCACGATGACCGCCCAGGTGTTCGTCGCGGTAGCGGCGCTTGCGGAGGGCGACCAGAAGATCACGTTGCCGTCCACGAACACGTTGATCCTGCTCGGCGTGGTGCTCAGCGGAATCGCGCTCGTCAGCGGCCGGCTGCTGGTCGCGGCCGTCCTCGCGGTCGTGACGGTCGGCGTCGCGGGCCTCGCCTCCATCGCCGCCACGGTGTCCGGGCCGGACGATGTCACGCGGAGCGTGACAGCCAGCGTCGCCATGCTGGCCGGCCTGCGGCTGCGAGGGGGTATCGCGGCGCTGATGCCGCCGGGTGAAAAGCACCGGCCCGGCTGGCACCGGTTCCGCCGGCAACGACCGGATTCGGTGCCGGCTGGGCAACCTGCCCATCCTGCCGAGGAGAACTCCGGTCACCCGCGGGAGAACTCCGGCCACCCCGAGGAGGAACAGCAGGTCGTGAGAAAGGATGCCTGAACATAGAAGCGGCTCTCTTTCCGCCCGGGGCCGGGTACCGCCGGCCCCGGGCGGAAAGGCCCGCGGGAGGGAAGCGGACGGAAACAGGCGGGAGAAGAGCAGGTCGGAGAGACCGGACGGAGTCGAAAAGGCCAGACAGAACCAGACGGAAAAGGGGAGGGGCAGATCCGGGAGAGGGCGGGCAGGGCGTTCTCTCCCGGTCGCACCATCGGGATGCCGCCGGCAGGTCCGGGAGGGGACGAGCGCGATCCGTCGGGGCCGATCCGTCCGGGTTGGCCCGTTCCGGGCCGCGGCTGGATCGTGCATGTCCGATTCGTGCCAGACTTGGGCCATGACCGCTGCCGAGGACGGCGCCCAGGGCTCGCCGGTGCTGGAAGTCGCCCGTTTCGACGTCGTGCCCGGCCAGGAGGAGGCGTTCGCCGCCGCCTACCGTCGTGTCGTCACCGAGATCACCACCTGCCCCGGCTGCCGGTCGGCGCGGCTGGCCCGCGGGGTGGAGACACCGTCCCGGTTCGTCCTGTTCGTCGAGTGGGAGAACCTGGACGCGCACCTGGTGACCTTCCGCACCTCCGACCGGTTCACCCGTTGGCGTGCGGCGCTGGGTCCCTTCTTCGCGCAGCCGCCGAGCGTGGAGCATGTGACCGAGCTGTCGTGAGCACCTTCGCCAGCTATTTCTTCTTCGCGCCGGTGTTCGCGGTCGTCTTCGGCTTTCTGGGCTGGATGGTCCCGGTGCTGCTCTTCCGCGGCGCGGTCGCGCGCCGCCGGGTCGGCGTCCAGACCCTCTTCCGGACGGGATACGCGATCATCGCCGTCGTCAGCCTGTTCCTGCTCGTGATCGGGACGCGGACGAGCCAGCGGGTCCAGCACCTCGACGGGACCGTCAAGTATGTGGCCGGCCCTCGCGACCACGATGTGGCCCCGCTGCTGGGCACGGCCGCGTCCTTCGTGGTCGTGTGGCTGGTCCAGCGCCAGTGGCGGCGGTGGCAGCTGCGCCGCGGCGGCGGCCCCGGTGGCCCCGCTGGTTTCGGCGGGCCGGGCGATCGGTGGCGGCCGCGCCGCGGTGGCTCGCGCGGCCTCGAATACGACGGGGGTTAGGCTTGAAGCGGACGGGTGGGGCCCGGCGGGCGGGTCCGGGCGGGTTTGATGCCTGTACGGGTATGAATGCCTGGTATGGGTGTGCCCGCGGCCCCGGCGTGACCCACGTCCACGCCGATCGATCGCCATGAGGACTGCCCGATGCCTGTTCTGCGTTCCCGCACCACCACTCACGGCCGCAACATGGCCGGTGCCCGCGCGCTGTGGCGCGCCACCGGCATGACCGACAACGACTTCGGCAAGCCGATCGTGGCGATCGCGAACAGCTTCACCGAGTTCGTGCCCGGCCATGTGCACCTGCGCGACCTCGGCCGGATCGTGTCGGACGCGGTCGCCGAGGCCGGCGGCGTGGGCCGGGAGTTCCACACGATCGCGGTCGACGACGGCATCGCCATGGGCCACGGCGGCATGCTCTACTCGCTGCCGTCCCGCGAGATCATCGCCGACAGCGTCGAGTACATGGTGAACGCGCACTGCGCGGACGCGCTCGTCTGCATCTCGAACTGCGACAAGATCACTCCTGGGATGCTGCTGGCGGCCCTGCGGCTGAACATCCCGACCGTGTTCGTCTCCGGCGGGGCGATGGAGTCCGGCCGGGCGGTCGTCAGCGACGGTGTGGTCCGCTCGGGGCTGGACCTCATCTCCGCGATCGCCGCCTCCGTCGACACCGCGGTCGGGGACGCCGAACTGGACGCGGTGGAACGCTCCGCCTGCCCCACCTGCGGGTCCTGCTCCGGGATGTTCACCGCGAACTCGATGAACTGCCTGACCGAGGCGCTCGGGCTCGCGCTGCCCGGCAACGGCTCCACGCTCGCCACCTCCGCGGCCCGCCGCGACCTGTTCGTCCGGGCCGGACGCACGGTGGTGGATCTCGCGAAGCGCTGGTACGACAAGGACGACGACACGGTGCTGCCGCGCTCGATCGCGACCCGTTCGGCCTTCCTCAACGCCTTTGCGGTGGACGTGGCCATGGGCGGTTCGACCAACACCGTGCTGCACCTGCTGGCCGCCGCGGTCGAGGCCGGGGTGGCGGTCACCCTCGACGACATCGACGCGATCTCCCGGACGGTGCCATGCCTGTGCAAGGTGGCGCCGAGCTCGGACTACCACATGGAGGACGTCCACCGCGCCGGTGGCATCCCGGCCATCCTCGGCGAGCTCGACCGGGCCGGCCTGCTGCGCCACGACGTCCACTCGGTGCACGCCGCGAGCCTGGCGGAGTTCCTCACCCACTGGGACGTCCGCCGGCCGGACCCGGCGCCGGAGGCGGTGGAGCTCTTCCACGCAGCCCCGGGCGGCGTGCGCACGATCGAGCCGTTCTCGTCCACGGCCCGCTGGGAGTCGCTGGACACCGACACCGCCGCCGGCTGTATCCGCGACGTCGCGCACGCCTATTCCGCCGACGGCGGTCTGGCGGTGCTGCGCGGGTCACTGGCGCCGGACGGCGCCGTGCTCAAGACCGCCGGGGTGGAGGCCGGCCGGCTGACCTTCCGCGGCCCCGCCCTGGTGCTGGAGAGCCAGGAGGAGGCGGTGGAGGCGATCCTGTCGAAGCGGGTCACCCCGGGTGACGTGCTGGTCATCCGCTACGAGGGCCCGCGCGGCGGCCCCGGCATGCAGGAGATGCTGTACCCGACGACCTTCCTCAAGGCCCGCGGGCTCGGCCCGCAGTGCGCGCTGGTCACCGACGGCCGGTTCTCCGGCGGCTCGGCGGGCCTGTCCATCGGCCACGTCTCGCCCGAGGCCGCGCACGGCGGCGCGATCGCGCTTGTCCGTGACGGTGACATCATCGAGATCGACATCCCGGCCCGCCGGCTGGACCTGCTGGTGGACGCCGAGGAACTCGCCGCGCGGCGGGCCGAGTTNCGGGCCGAGTTGACCGCCGCCGGCGGCTACCGGCCGAAGGAGCGCCAGCGCCCGGTGTCGGCGGCGTTGCGGGCCTACGCGGCGATGGCGACCTCGGCGTCCACCGGTGCCGCCCGTGACGTCTCCCTGGCCGGCGGCTGACCGGGCCCGTCACCTGATCAGCCGGCCCGGTTCGTCGGCCGGGTCCTGCCGGCCGGTCTTGTTCGGCCGGTCCTGTTCGGCCGGCCGGAGTCGTCAGGCGGGGACGGCGAGAGCGAGCCCGAAGTCGCCCGCGGAGTCGGTCCACCAGTGGACCATGGCCAGGCCCGCGGCGGCGAACTCGGCGGCCAGGCTGTCCCGGGTGAACTTGGCACTGATCTCGGTGCGCATCTGCTCGTTCTCGGCGAAGGACACCGACAGGTCCAGCGCGCCGACGTGGACCCGCTGGTCGCGGACGGAGCGCAGGCGCATCTCGATCCAGGAGTTCTCCGCGTCCCACCGGGCCACGTGGGCGAACCCGCGCGGGTCGAAGTCGGCGTCGAGTTCGTGATTGATGACCGACAGGACGTTGCGGTTGAACGCGGCCGTGACGCCCGCGCTGTCGTTGTAGGCGGCCACCAGCCGGTCTGGATCCTTGACCAGGTCGCAGCCCAGCAGCAGCATGTCGTCACCTTTCAGGTGGGCGCGCATGCTGGTGAGGAATGCGTGCCGGCCCGCGGGCGCGAGATTGCCGATCGTCCCGCCGAGAAACGCGACCAGGCGGCGGTTGGCGTCGGGCAGCAGGTGGAGGTGACGCTCGAAATCGCCGACGATCGCGTGCACCCGCACCGCCGGATATTCCTGCCGGATCGCGGCCGCGGCGTGGGAGAGCACGGACTCGTCCACGTCGAACGGGACGAACCCGCGCAGGTGGCCGCTGCGCTGGAGGGCGTCGAGCAGCAGGCGGGTCTTGGCGGAGGTTCCGGAGCCGAGTTCGACGAGGGTGTCCGCTCGCGACATCACGGCGATCTCGTGGACGTGGCCGGCCAGAATTGCCCGTTCAGCCCGGGTGGGGTAGTACTCGGGCAACCGGGTGATGGCGTCGAAGAGCATGCTCCCGTTGGCGTCGTAGAACCACTTGGGTGGTAGTTCCTTCGGATTCGACGTGAGTCCGGTGCCGACGTCCCTGGTCAGTGCCGTGGTCCGGTCGGACGCGGTGAGATGCCGATCGAAGACGATTTTCGGGTCGAGATCATCCCTGGTGGAACCGACGTTGGTGAGACCGGTGCTGGACGCTGTCATGATCTGTAACCTCCGGGAGCGTTAATGCAACCGAGAGTAGCTGAATCTTAGGTCAAATTACTAACGATGACATTGCGTGTGTCGGCTACGAGCAATTGGTGATCATCAAGATCGATCCATCCGTCTCCGTCATCGCTGGGTTCGCTGGCCACCTCGACTCCGGCGCCGATCTCTGTGCCGACTTCCATATCGGCCCCGATACCGACTCCGGTGTTCTCGCCGCCGGACACGCGGTACGACAGGGTTTCACCCCAGGTTGTCGCCACTATTTGCGATCCATCGGTTACCAAAAGGTTGAGACGGGCTGCGCCGTCCCTGCCGCCCGCCGCGACGACGACCTCCGCGACGGCGTCGGCGAGGTGCGCGCCCGCGGCCAGCCGCTGCCACACCACGGCCGCCAGCAGCGCGGAGTCACAGCGCGAGTCGGGCACCGGCGCTCCCCGCGAGCCCCGCAGCAGGCCCAGCGGCACCGTGAGATCCACCCGTCCGTTGTGGCTGAGCAGGTGCCGTCCGTCGGTGTACGGCGCGGTCGCCGTCTCCTCGACAGGCATGCCGACGGTGGCGTTGCGGACCGCGGCCAGCACACAGCCCGAACTGATCACGCCGGCGAGGGACGCGAACGAGGCGTCGGTCCAGATCGGGACGGCGCGACGGTAGCGGGCCGGCTCCGTGCGGATCTCAGGGGCGTACCACCCGGCACCGAAGCCGTCGGCGTTGATCCTGCCGTGCAGCATCCGCCGCGGCTCCCAGGCCTGGCGCAGCAGGCCGTGCGGCGGGTCATGCAGGAGCGAGGCCAGCGTCCGCGGCGTCCCCAGCCACGCCGTGTGACGACACAACCGGAATCATCCTTCTTTCCTCGATGGTCGGGCTCTGTTGCTCTTCCTCTTCGGCGACCAGGCTTGTCGCGGTGGCCAGCTCTGACGGCCAGCTCTGACGGCCAGGTCGGATGGTCAGGGCGCGCGGGAGGCGTGGCCACACCGCCCGCGGCCTGCCGGCTNCCGCCCGCGGCCTGCCGGCTTCTGTGGTGGCGTGGTCCGTCAGGCGTCGCGCGCGAGCCGGAAGCCGGCGAAGATCTGCCGGCGGATCGGGTGGTCCCAGTTACGGAAGGTAGCTCTGACAGCGCTGTGATGCGTCGCCCAGGAGCCACCGCGCAGCACCTTGAACCCGGCGTACTCGGCAACATCGGCCGCCCCGGCCACCCCGTTCGCCGCGGCGGCACCGACCGCCCCGGCGGGCGGCCCCTTGCCGGCACCGGGCGCGGATGGGAAGAACACCTCGCTGTACTCGCGGTAGGGGAACGACCGGAAACCCGGATAGCCCACGAAATCCCCGGCCGTCCACTCCCACACGTCACCGATCATCTGCTCGACGCCGTAAGCGCTCGCGCCGGCCGGATACGCCCCCAGCGGCGCGGGGCGGGTGGCCGCCTGCCCCAGGTTGGCCCGCTCCGGCGTCGGCTCGCTGTCCCCCCAGGGAAAACGTCGCGAACGCCCGGTGACGGGATCGTGCGCGCACGCCTTCTCCCACTCGGCCTCGGTGGGCAGCCGCCGGCCCGCCCAGCGCGCGTGCGCCTGCGCCTCGTACCAGCAGACATGCTGCACGGGCTCGTCCATCGGGACCGGCTCGTCCCGGCCGAAGCGCCGGCGTATCCAGGCGTCGCCCTCGCGACGCCAGAACTGTGGGGCGGTCAGGCCGGCCCGGCACCGCCACGCCCAGCCGGCGGCCGACCACAGGCGTTCGTCGTGATAGCCGCCGTCCTCGATGAACGCCGCGTGCGCGGCGTTGGAGACCGGCAGCGTGCCGATGAAGAAGGCCGGTACGTACACCCGGTGGGCGGGACGTTCGTTGTCGTACGCCCATGCCGTGCCGGCGGTGTCGCCGTCGGTGCCCATCGTGAACTCGCCGGCCGGTATCAGGATCTCCGCCGCGGGCACCGGCCGGCCGGGTGGCGGCGCGGCGCGGTCGCCGATGATCGGGGCACCCGTACGGAGCTGGTGGGTGGCGAGCATCGTCTCGTCGTGCTGGTGCTCGTGCTGGACCACCAGCCCGTAGACGAACCCGCCGGTCAGCAGCGCCGCGCGCGAGCCCGGCGAGGGCGCGCCGACCATGTCGGCCATCCGCGGGGACGGCCCGCTGTCGCTGACCACCCAGGTGGTCGACGACAGCAGCGTGTCCGGGTTGAGCCGCGCCAGGACGCCCAGGACGGCGCCGCGCACCTCGTCGAGGTAGGACCTCGCCTGCGCCGGGCCGAGCAGCGGCAGGGCCGGCCGGTCCGCCCGGGGGTGGCGGAACGCGTCGTAGATGTCGTCGATGCCCGGCCGCAGCGGCCGGCTGCCCGCGACCGCCCGCAGCAGCCACGACTCCTCGTAGTTGCCGATGTGGGCAAGGTCCCAGACCAGCGGTGACATCAGCGGTGAGTGCTGGCGCCGCAGGTCGTCGTCGTCGAGATCGGTGTAGGCGAGGCTGCGGGCCCGGCTGTCCGCGAGCGCCCGGACGATCTCGTCGGTGGTCAGCCGGGTGATCAACTGGGTGGTCGGCCGGGTGGTCATCATGCCGTCGCCCATGGCCGGGTGGTCGCGCGCTCGTGGCCGGCGACGGTACCGGCACCGGTAGCGCTACCGGTGCCGGCAGCGCTACCGGTGCCGCCGTTGGCGCTGGTACCGGCTCCGTCAGCGGGAGCGCTCCCGCTGACGGCAGTGCTCCCGCTGACGGCAGTGCTCCCGCTGACGGCAGCGGTGCCGATCCCAGCGTTGATCTCGTCCCGGAGCAGGCCCAGCGGACCGTCGGCCGGCAGCCGGTCGATGAGATCGTCGGCGGGGCAGCGGCCCGGCTCGACGTAGGTCTCGAGATAGGTGTCGACGGCGGCGAGCAGGGCATCGTCGACACCCAGGCGTCCCAGCGCGTCCCGGGCGGCGCCCGCGCACCGCCGCGCCGCCCGGTGCAGCATGTCGTCGCGTAGCCCCAGCGCGGCCGCGGTCAGCCAGCGGCCGGCCACGGGTTCGCACGCGTCGGCGGCCGTGTCCGCGGCGCGGGGGTCGTCGAGCAGGGCGGTGGTCACCGCGACCGCCACCGGCCAGTTGCCGGCCGGTGCCGCGTCGAGGTAGCGCAGCTCCAGCCAGCCGCGCGGACGTACCGGCGGGAACACCGTGGTCGCGTGGTAGCGCAGGTCCGCGACTGTCGGCGGCCGTGCCACCGGGCCGGCACCGGCCACCCAGTCGGCGAACGTCGACCCGTCCCGGGCGAGCTGGAAGTCACCGTCGGGCCCGCGCACCAGCATGACCCTGGCCGCCAGCAGGTAGTCCGCCCAGGCCCTCGCCGGATCCGACTGCTGGGGGGCTGCCACCGGGGAGGTCCGGGTCGGGTCGATGTCCGCCCACAGCGACTGCCGGGTGGAACGCCACCCGGTCGCCGTCCCGGCCAGCACCGGGGACGCGGCGAACATGGCCACCAGCACCGGGCCGAGGGCATGCGCCAGCTCGAAGCGCCGGGCCCACCGCGCCGTGGCGCCCGCGTCCAGGTTGACCTGGACGGACGCGGTCGAGCACATCATCGCCTCACCCGCCCGGCCGCCGTCCGTCCGCCGGAAGTACTGCTGCATGGCCACGTAGCGGGAGGCGTGCAGCTGGCGGCGCGGCGGCCGCAGCGGATCGGTGCCCATCGCGGCCAGGGCGAGTCCGGCGTCGGCGAGCATGGCGCGCACCGCGGTGAGATCGGTGGCGGTCCGCGCCAGCGCGTCCGGCAGCGGCAGGGGCGGGGCGGACAGCTCGAGCTGGCCGCCGGGTTCGAAGGTGAGCCGGGTCCCCCCGGGCAGGAACAGGTCGTCCACCGGCTCCGGGGAGGTCGGCAGGGAGGTCTCCCCGTCCCGTGACGGCCGCGGCGGTGGGCTGCCGGNNGGCCGCGGCGGTGGGCTGCCGGTGAGCGCCGCCAGCGTGCGGCCGGGGGGCACCGGGCGTGCCGGGGAGGCGATGTCGACGACGAACCACTCGGTCTCGATGCCGACGTTCCCGGCGGGCTGATCGGTCAGGCAGGTCAGGTGCGCGTAACGGTGGACGTCCTCCCGTGAACGGATCTCGTCGTCGGCGCGGAGCCCACCGTCGGACCGGATCCTGTCGTTGGTGCGGATCCTGTCGTTGGTACAACAGGGGCCGCTACAACAGGGATCGGTACAACAGGCGTCGGGATCGGGTGCTGGCATGCCTGCCGGTGTCCGTTTCATGAACCCTCCAGGTCCGGACCGGCCAGGGTCGCTGGCCGTGGGTCGCGGTACGGGCCGATGGCGGTCGGCACGGGTCAGGTGGTCCCGGTCCGCCACGTCGTGGGCTTTCCGGCCCTTTGACCAGACCTTCACAGCAGGGTGTTGCCCGGTAGTTACCGATGCGCGAACGATGTGGCGCACATCGAAGGGCCGCTGTCGGATTGTGCCCATCACCCGACCCCCTTCACACCGGAAAGTTCGGTCATCGTCCGGAGTCTGATGGGAGGTGTGTGCAGCGTCCAGACTGTGCGGTGCCCGGCCTGGGCGCCGTTCCGGGCTGTGCGGCGCCCGGCCTGGGGGCCGTTGGGACAGGGTGCTGGGCACCGTTGGGACAGAGTGTAAGTATGTGTCATGTTGGATGACTGTTGCGATTTTTATGGAATGGTGGCCGTCGCATAGTTGGTTTGCTGTGGCGTTCGGTGACCGCATCGCGGCACACTCGGTGATGGCCAGTGTGCGACGCGCATGGGGCAGGTGGAACCGCGTGCGGTCGCACGGAGCCGGACCGGGGACGGAGCGCGTTCCGCGCCGGCCCACGCGTCAACGGCGGAGGTGACGGGGCCCGCGGCAGCGGGTCCCGCGCCATGCCAGCTCCCGCGTCACGCGGGCCAGGCCGGCGCGGCGGAGCGGTCGGAAACGGGGCGACCGGAAGGTGGTGACGACCGGGATGCCGGAAGGGCAGTGGCCTGGACGGTCGGCCATGGCGGAGTACCTGCGCCGCAGGGAGCTCTACGTAGCCGAACGTAAGGACCGCCTGGCACGAGCGGTCGTCACCGCGGCCGTGGCCGCCGCGCTGACCGTGGCCGCCGTCAGCGTGTTCGGTGCCGTGGTGGGCCTGTCCGCGCTGGTCGTGCTGCAGATGGTCCTCGGGGCCGTCCTGGTCGTCCTCGCCGTCGCCGCGGCGCGCTTCCTGCGTTCCCCGTCGGAGATCGAGTCATGGCGACACGACGCCGAGGCCGAGCGTCGCACGGCCCGCGCCCTCGACCGCCTCGTCCGGGCCGGCTACACGGTCCTGCACGACCGCGCGCTCGCGGACTCCGCCGGCAACGTCGACCATCTGGTGATCGGCCCGTCCGGGGCGTGGGTCGTCGAGACGGACGCCCACCGTGGGCCGCTGCGCCAGAACCGGGCCGGGCTGTGGGCCGGCAAGGTGCCGTTGCGCGCCATGCTCGGCCTGGTCACCTGGATGGGCGAGGAGGTCACCAGCCACCTGGTGGCCGATCTTCCGGACGGCTGGCAGCTGCAGGCCCAGCCGGTGGTCGCGTTCTCCCGCGCCGAGCTGCCACACGGGCTCGCCCTGCTCGACGGTGTGGTGCTGCTGCCGGCGGCCGGGGTTGCCGACTACATCCTCACCGCCGGTGTCGTGCTGAAGCCCCTGGATGTCGCCATTCTGGTGGACGTCGCCGAACGGGCCTTCCCGCCGTATCCGGTGGACGGGCCGGCGCCGACGTGGCCGGCGATGTCCAGGCTGCGGGGGATACTGGGCCGCTGACGGCCGGTCCTTTGGTCCTCCTTCGGTTTCCGGTGGTCCTCCGGCCGGCCCTTCGGCATCCTGGGCCCCGCCGATGTCGGGCACAGTGAGTGGATGGACGGGGTACCGGCTGCCAGCCGGGGGCTGCCAGCCGGGCGGGCCTGCGATCGTTCCTGGTCCGCGCCGCCGGCGCGCCAGGCATGCCGGGGCGCTCGCCGCGAGCGTTTTGTCCCGGAGTGTCGGCTCTCCGGTAAACGGGCGGTGTCCTGATATGGTCGGCGATCAGACAGGCCCCGCGCCGGCCGGTCGTGGGCGGCTTCGCCGCCGTACCGGTCCAGCGAGACGGGCACGCAACACTCCGCGCGGGCATATGTCGCCGGTCGGCCGGCATATGATCAGGGGGCTCTGTTCGGGCCGGGCCGGACTACCGGTGGCCGTCTTCCCGGGCCGGCGGGTATACCGGGCCAGCTTGTTGCGTCCGGGACGGAATACCATGTGCCAACTCCGGCCGCCGTGGTGTTCGCCGGCCGTTGTACGCTCCGGGCCGGCGAAGGCGCGTCGAATCAGTCCGGCGGCAGTTGGCCGGGCCGGTGCCGACGGAATTGGTGTCCGGTATTACCCGCATTCCGCTCCGGGGATAACGGAAAACTCGGTATAGGCGAATCGCGCAGGCTTGTCGTAAGCTGCTCCCAGGCCAGTCACCCGGTACTGTTCGGACCACCGGCGAAGGGTGTTGAAATGGGTAAGAGAATACTTGTCCTGGACGCCGACGGAGAGCTTCTCGGCAAGTTCGCGGACACCTACACAGCACACCTGTGGAGCCATTTCAGGATTCTCGCGCCAGGTTTCGACGGGCACGTCGAGGTGTTCGACCCGCATACCCGTACCTCCCTTGTGGTGGGCGCCGACGAATGCCGGAGCATCATCTGGGGAAGGGTCCAGAACACCGCGGTGGCCTGCGAGGAACGGGCTGAGCCGGACGAGCCGTCGCTGCCGGAGCTGTCGGTGCGACAGCTGTCACGCCGATCCATGACGCACGCCTGGCTCACCGCCGGGACCTGACCGCCGCGGTATCCGGATCCGGCTCGACCGGTGGACGGGCAGCCCGGACGACGTTTCTGAACAACGACGTTTCTGAACAACGATGCTCCCGAACGACGACGTTCCCGAGCACTGTGCAGAGCCATGTTCCCAACTCCCCGGCCGCCGGCTGACGGTGTCCTGGCCGCCGGGTGAACCGACACCGATGGTGCCCGTTCCCCCTGAATGCCTCAGGGCGGAGGGCTCCGCAGGCGCGACGGCGAAACAAGCGCGCTGCCGGGAGCCCTGAAGGGCCTTCCGGTGTCGGGCCGAGACGGGAGCGGCGGCGTGGGTAGCGGTGGTACACGGCCACCGCCCATCCCTTGCCCGCGCCGCCGCTCCCGTCCTTCCTACCCAGCGGTCCGCCACCTCCCGCCGCGTGGGCCGGCGTGCGCTCCCCGGCCGGCCGTTTCCATTGTCCGGTTCCCGACGGCTGCCGCTCACGGTTCATGTTGTTCGTGATCAGGTCGTTCCACGTCGCTCGTCGCGGGCTAGGCCGTCCACCGCCGGCCGGGCACTCCGGTCAGATGCTCTGGCCGATCTGGTGACGTACCACGAGAGAGCCGGCGAACAGGAAGAACAGCATCAGGACGAACGTGTTGGACGTGCCGCCGGTCGAACTGGACAGCACCATGTTCACCTCGGACCGCAGGACCGGCCCACAGGTCGCGATGATCGAACGGTTTCCGGCCCGGTAGGTGGCGAACTGCACAGCCGTGGAGAACTCCCCGCTCGCGTCCGCGACCGTCCGGCCGATCGTCCGGCCGTCATCGGAGACGATGACGACATCGGCGGCCGGAGTGCAGCCGGCACCGGTGGCGAACAGGGTGTCCCCGGCGGAGACGACAGGTTTGTCCAGCGCCAGCTGCCCGGGTAGTGGGCTGGGGAGCGCCGCTGCGGGCGAGGGCACAGAGGTGGGCTGCTGGGCGGCCGTGGGCCCCGGCCTGACCGGCACGCACCGGTCGGACGCGTCCCGTACGGATCCGGACAGGCAGGGTGACGGTGGCTGCGGGCACTGCTGCCCGGCGGGCACCAACAGACCGCCAGGGCAGGAGACCGACGGCCGTGGACAGACGCCGTCGCGGTCCGGCAGCGCCCCGCCAGGACAGGTCTGCCCAGGCCGCGGCGGCGGACACGGCTGCCCGGCCGCCACCGTCACCCCGCCGGCGCAGGTCTCGCGCTGCGGTGGGCACTGCTGCCCGGCGGCGGCCGTGCTGCCGTCCCAGCAGGTTGTCGGTGGTGGCGGGCACTGCTGCCGGCTGCGGGCGGTGGAGCCGTCCGGGCAGGTCACGGAGATCGGCCGGCAGATCCCGTCCACGCCGCGTTGCTGGTCTGCCGGGCATGGTGGGTAGCGGCAGGTGCCGTTCGCGTCACGTTCCTGGCCGGTGGGGCATGGCGGATAGCCGCAGACGCCGTTCGCGTTTCGCTGCTGCCCGGCCGGGCACGGCGGATAGTCGCAGGTCCCGTTGTCGCCGCGTTGCTGGCCCTCGGGGCATGGTGGGTAGCCGCAGGTGTTGTCCTCACCGCGTTGCTGCCCTTCGGGGCACGGCGGGTAGGCGCAGACGCCGTCCGAACTGCGTTCCTGGCCTGCCGGGCATGGCGGGTAGTCGCAGATCCCCTTCGCGTTGCGTTGCTGCCCTTCGGGGCACGGTGGGTAGTCACAGACGCCGTCCGCGTTGCGCTGCTGGCCGGTGGGGCACGGCTGCGGGGCGCATTCCCGCCCGCCGGGCACCACGGAACCGTCCGGGCACAGGCAGCCGTCCGGGGTCCCCTCGGGGCAGGCGGTGGGGCCTGGCGCGGGCGCGCTACTACTTGGAGTAGCCACGGCAGCCAGAGCCATGTGGATCGATTTCGTGCCCGCGGCGGGGGCGACGGCTGTCGTGAGCCCGGCCGTGGACGCCGCGCCGAGTATGCCGAGCAGAATCACCGAGGGCAGAACGGCCGTCAGAACGGTTCTGATGCCTGCCCGACGTAAAACCGCACAAGAAAAACGCACGACGCCCCCCGACCGCGAACGGAGCGGCGGCGTGTCGTGTACCGGACAGCATGTCCAGCCGCAGCCCTGCTCCCGCGATGACAGTAACATCGACGTCACAACAGAAAGCGGATTCTCGGGGGGCGTCGTGGCTGTTGTCGTGGAGCCGACGCGGCGAGCCGCGAGGCCGCTCACCGTTTTGGTGATCATCGTGCTGGCTGTCCTGGTCCTGTTGCCGGGCCCCGCCACAGCCACAGCCACAGCCGGCGACGGGCCGGGCGGTCCCGCCAGCGGCATCGTCGCCGCGGGCAGCGGGGGGCTTCAGCTCGACGCGGTGGTCAACGAGGTCTCCGTCACCGGGCGACGGATCGTGCTCGATCCGGAGCAGCCCACCCGTGTTCTTGTCACAGTTCGCAACAATCGAAACGAGCCGGCCCAGATACGGTCGATCCGCGTCAGCGGATCCGCGCTGGGCCTGACCTTCTTCGTCTTCGACACCGCCGTGCGGATGGACGTGCCGCCCGGTGCCTCGCTGGCCTGGAGCGTCGACATCGACATGGCGGAGCTGCGCGGACAGGCGACCGGGCTGCTACCCATGTCTGTCACTCTCCGCGACGCGAAGCGTGACGTCCTCGCCTCGGCCGACGGTATCGCCGACATCCGCGGCACACTGGTCTGCACATACGGCATGTTCGGGCTGGGCCTGCTGGTCGTCACGGCCATGTTGTGGGCCGCCGCGTTGTTCGCGCTCGCGCGCCATCGTCTTCCCCACAACCGGTGGCGGCGGGCCGTCCGGTTCGCGCCCGCCGGGTGTGGGGCCGGCTTCGTCGCGATCGTCAGCCTGTCGGCACTGCGGGTGACGGCACCGTCGACGTCGTCCAACCTGACCTTCATCGCGGCCGCCGCGGGGATCGGCTTCCTGCTGGGCTACCTCACCCCCACGCCAGTCTCCGCGCCGGCCTCCCTCTCGGCCCCCGCACCGGCCCCCGCGCCTGTGCCGGCCGGCACCCCGGCCACGGGCCCATCCGCGGTGACCATGGCCGCGGCCAGGAAGACGCCGTCCACAGACGATGTTCCCGTGGGCGATCCCCCGGGCGGCGGCGAGCGCCGGGCCCCGAGCCCGGCAGGCGCCGGGCTGCCGGCCGGTGGGGCCCGTCCGACAGCCCCGTCGCGGCCTGCCGTCGTCCGCCCGCAGCCGCCCGCTGCGGAGGCGGAGGAGCGTGGGTACGAAAGGCCGTCGCCGCGGCCTGTCGTCCGGCCGCAGCAATCCGCTGCGGATGCGAACAGGCACGGATACGAAAAGCCGCGGCAGCCGCCCGCACGGTTCTTCGACGAGGAGACCGACCCCTCCATCACCCGTCGCACTGACTGGCGCCCGCGTCAGGACGATCCTTCGTGACGATCAATTCGTCCGTATCCGGTCCGTCCGTGGCCCCACGGGCGCTGGTGGCCGCCCTGCCGCGGTACAGGCTGGGCGGCGAACTCGGCCGCGGCGGGTTCGGCGTCGTCTACGCGGCCCGGGATCCACGGCTCGACCGGGCGGTCGCCGTCAAACACCTGCCGAACCGGATCGCCGCCGACCCGCAGATGCGGCTGCGGTTCAACGAAGAAGGACGGGCCCTGGCCCGGCTGAGCCACCTGCACATCGTCACGGTGTACGAGTACGCGGACGAAGAGGTGGCCGTCGACGCCACGGGCCCGCCGGAACGGGTCTGCGCGCTGGTGCTCGAACACCTCCCCGGCGGGACGCTCGCGGAGCGTTTCCGCCGCATCGGGCTGACCATGGAACAGTCCTGCGCGGCCGTGCTCGCCGTTCTCTCCGCGGCGCAGGCCGCCCACGACCAGGGGCTGCTGCACCGCGACATCAAACCCGGCAACGTGATGTTCGACAGCCGCGGCACGGTCAAGGTGACCGATTTCGGGCTGGCCCGGGTCATCGGCGGGGAGACCACCCTCGCCTCCCGGGACGGTCGGTTCGTCATCGCCGGCACGCCCGGGTACATGTCCCCGGAGCAGTCCCGCGGCGACTACCTGGACGTCCGCACCGACGTCTATTCGGCGACGGCAATGCTGTACTACCTGCTCGCCGGACGCCTCCCCTACCCGACCGAAGGCGGGTTCCACCGGTTCCGGGCACATCAGGACGCCGCTGAGCCACCGTCGCCCGGCGACGAGGTGCCATCCGGGCTCGCCTGGCTTCTCATGCGCGGGCTGGCCCGGGATCCCGAGCGCAGGCCGGCGAGTGCCGAACAGCTCGCGGAGTCCGTCGCGGCCGTCGCGTCCGAGGCGTTCGGGCCCGGCTGGCTGGAGCGGTCAGGGCTGGCCGTACGGGACCTCTCCCCGGCGGTGCGCACGGCCCTGGAATCGTCGGTCCGACGCGGCCCGTCCGGCCGTGGCGAGGAGTCCGTGCTGGTGACCGACCTGGTGCCGGCGCTGTCCGGCACGCCCGTGGGCCGGCCGTCGCCAGACGATGTCGACCTCGACCAGGCCTCCCTCGTCCCGCTGCCGGAGCTGTCGGCCACCGGCCAGCAACAGGGGCGGGCGCACCGCCGTCGCCCGCCGTCGGTGCCGGTGCCGCTGCGGCAACTGGCCGGGACCGCGCTGGCCGCGGCCGTGCTGATGGTGCTGGTCGCCGTGCTGTGGCCGTCCCCACAACCGGCCGTCCCCACCGGCTCCACCGCCGCCGAGGGCATCCAGGTGGCCGGGGCCACCCCGCCCGCTGTCGCGCGGGTCGACCTGGCCGAGCCGGTGGAGATCAGCGGCACGGCCACGGCCTCGGGAACGGTGACGGTGCTCCTGCGGCTGTCCGTGGCGGGCATCCCACTGGGCACCGCGACCGGCGACCCGGTGACAGTGAACGCGGGCGAGCCCTGGCGAACAGACGTCACCGCCCCGCCGCTGACCCGGTGGATCGCCGGCGGAGCCGTCCACGGGCAGGTACGGCTGGATCGGGCGGGCACGAGCAGCGTCCAGGAGGTGACGATCGAGCCGAGGCAGACACCGCTGGCCAGCGTCATGGGCGCCGGCGGTGTGCTGGCCGCCCTGTTCGCGCTCGCCTATCTGGAGTCGACCCGCCGGCTGCTGCGCGACGGCTCCCGTCAGGGATCCGCGGTGTTCGCCGCGGGGGCTCTCGGAGCCGTCCTCGGGTTCGGCGTGTGGCTGTCCGCGGCTACGTTGAGCCGACAGGTCCCGGTTGCCGCCGCCGGGGTCTGCTGTGTCCTGCTCGGTGCGGCGGCCGCCA
>NZ_JWIO01000022.1:44225-54413 GCF_001017755.1 Protofrankia coriariae | reverse complement strand
GGCGGCCGCCACAGCCGCGGCAGCCGCAAGCCGTTCACGAGCCAGGGCGGGAGGCTGATCCGAGGCTGCCTGCCCCTGCCTGGCCGGGCCCGAATCCGTCAGCGGGCAGGGCGTCCAGCGGGTCGGCCGCCGGTTGAGGCTTCCCACGGTGGCCGGGAGACGCGGCGGCCAGGCGCGGGTCCATATCAGCTGCACGGCAGCATCACAGATGGTGCTCGATGGTAGGTTGGCCTACCATGTCGACTTTGGTATCACAAAGCCGATGCGAACGTTGCGATCGCGGTCGTCAGAAGGTGGAGCTGTAATCCATGAAGCCAGATGTCCGGTTCTGAGCACCCCGGTTCTGAACTCGCCCGACGGTTGTTCGTCCCGGCCGAGCGGTGGGGCTGGGAGTATGTCGATCCCGGTGTCAATCCACATCCCCAGCGCGACCACCCACCAGTATGGAACGAACCACCTCCACCAGACACCAAAAAACATGAAGACGACCTCGCGCAGCGCATGCGACATCTTCCTGGGAATTTGATTTTCCCTGTCATGCTGCTGATACTTAGCATGAAATATGAGATCTTTGATGAAAACAAAGCACTTTTTTGGTTTCCGATTGCACTATTTCTGATAATAATTATTCTTTATCGAGTAGTGGGCCTTAAAAGAAAAATTGATCAAACGAAGGTCGTATGGCAGAGGAATCGCGATGCCGAGTGGGAGAGGTATCAGGCCGCTACCGCCGGTTGGAGGGCGGCGGTGGAAAGTCACGAGGCCGCTGACCGTACCCGGCGGGAGACGGCACCGCTGTTCCACCCGCTGGCGCCCCGGCCGACGGCGGGCCGGATCGATGTTTTCGGTGGCACTCGCGACGGCTGGGCGAGCCTGCTGGCGACCGTCGGTTCCTCGGCGCTGGCTTCCGGTGGTGGCATTCTCCTGCTCGACTTCAGCGAGCGCGGGGTCGGTGGTGGTCTTGCCCAGCTCGCGGTCGATGCGGGGCGCCCGGTCACGGTAGACGATCTCCCCGCTGATATCGGCGGGCTGGGGCTGCTGCATGGCGTGGATCCCGATGATGCCGCGGAGCTTCTTGCGGATGCCGTCGACGTGGGACGTGGCGGAGGCGCTGATCCGACGCTTCGGGTGCTCGATGCCGAGATACTCGCGGTTGTCGCCACCCGGCTGGATCCACCGCTGACCTTCAGCCGGCTTGCCGCCGGCCTGCGCGTGCTGGAGGGGAACGAGCAGAATGATGGCTCCGATCCTCTGTCGCCCGCGGAGCGGAACGCTGTCGCCGACCGGGCGGGCACGTGGGGTGAAAGCGAAGGAACTCGGCAGGAAATCCGTTACCTGCGGGCGTCTCTGGAACGGCTGGCCGGCCGGGAGGAAACGGCGACGACCGCCGCACCACAGCCGTGGTGGCCGGTGCACGGGCTGCGCATCATAGCAACGTCGAGCCATGACACGTCGACCGCCCGTAAGGAATTCGTCGACAGGGTGTTGTTCCACATTGTCCTGCACCAGCTCCGCCGCCGCCGTGGCGACGCTTCCCACGATGACATTCTGGTGGTTGCCGGCGGAGACCGGATGGGACTGCCCGCGCTGGAGGGCATGGCCCGGTACGCGGCCAACGCCGGCATACGTCTGGTGAATCTTTTCGAGCACCTCGGGGAGGGCACCGAACGCCTGATCGGCGCGGGTGACAGCGCCACCCTCGTCATGCGGCTGGGGAATGCCAAGGAGGCCGAGACCGCGGCCGAGTTCGTCGGTCGTGGACACAAGTTCGTCTTCTCCCAGATCACCCGGCAGGTCGGCAGCAGCCTCACCACGGGAACGTCCAGCAGCGCGGGGGGGAGCGTCTCTCTCTCCGAGACCGAGAGCCGCGGCGGTTCGCGCGGGAAGGGTGGAAAATCAAGCGGCTGGAGCCGGTCGGTGACGGTGTCCCAGTCGGCATTCTGGGAGAACACCGAAAGCCTGTCAGCCACTGATTCCCAGCAGGACGGCGCGGTTCTGCAGCGGGTCTACGAGTTCAGTGTCGAGCCGACGCAGATCCAGCAGCTTCCGCCGACCGCTTTCGTTCTGATCGACTCGTCACTGGGGGATCGTCGGGCGGCGCTCGGCGACTGCAATCCCGGTATCGTCCTCCTGCCCAGGGTGGCCTCCACAGCCCGCCCGGCTGTGCCACCGGTGGCACGGCCGGGGCTGCCGTCCGGGCAGGGGGCATCCCTCCCGATCGACGGGCCGGATGTTCCGCCGGTTTCCCCGACCGCTGATCCCGAGGGACAGCTCGAGGCGACTGATCCGTTCCGGCCGTGGAGCCCGGGGAACGGATAGCGTGATCGAGTGGCCCGCGGTCGGCTAGATCTCCCGGGACAGCGGGCCGTAGGGGAAGGTGTCCATCATCTCTTCGGCGGAAAACTCGTCCTGGCCGGCAGACGGGTCGTCAACGGCGAATCCGTCTGCTCCGTACCGGGCCGGGATGCCGAAGCCGTCGTCTTCGGGCCCGTTGGCGAACCGGACGCCGTGTTCGGCGCCGTGATCGGCGTTGGGACTGTAGCCGCCGGCGTACTCGTCGTTATCGGTGGTGTGGTACCCGGCCCGGTTGCGATAGGTGTAGCCGTCCAGCAGGACGGGGTCGAGATCATCCGGGACGAGGTTGACGTTGTCGACCTCGCCGTGCATCTTCGATCCGTTGAGAACGACCGGGATCTCCAGGTCGCCGACGACGTGCTCGACGTAGAACGCGCGGTTCCCGATGAGCCACAACGCGAAACCGGGATCCAGCCGGGGCAGCATGTCCGAGGCGACGTCGGTGAGGTCCAGCGCCCGCTGCGTGTCCGGGATCTGGTCGGACGCCTGCTTGTACAGAATGCGGATCGCGGTCTCGGCGAGCAGGCCCTTGGCCACCTCGACGGAGTCCGGGGAGGCCGAGAGCAGGTCGGAGATCCGGTGTGCGACGATCGCGTTCGCGCATCCCCACTGGCGGGCGAGTTTCTGCTGGGCGGACAGCCGCCGGACCAGGCCCGCGAAGCGCATCAGCCGCCAGCACTCGTCGTAGACGACGTAGCGCTGGACACCGTCCTGGCGCATCAGCGCGGCTTCCATCCACGCCTGCGCACACGTCATGATCAGTGCGATCATCTCGTCGGAGCCCTGGACCCGCTCGAGGTTGAGCACGGCGATCGGACGGTCGAAGTCCAGCGGGGAGGTGGTCGGGCCGTCGAAGAGCCCGCCAAGCGCGCCGTGGGTGAGCCGGCGCAGGGTCAGCGTCGCGTCCCGGGAGGAGTCGCGCAGTTCGGTCGCGGTCACCGGCAGTGCCGCGCAGTCGGCCTCCGACGGGTTCGTCATCGCGTCCAGGACGTGGGGCAGCAGCGGGGTCGCCTGCCGGTCGGTGGAGGCGCCGGTGATCTGCCGGGTCACGACGTCGAGGGCGAGGTCGACAGCGGTGTGCTCGGACGGGGTGAGCGGCACGCCCTTCGCGGTCTCGATCAACGAGGACAGCAGCGCCGACCGGGCCCGTTTGACCTCCCGGGACCAGTCCGCGTCCGCCATGCCCGGCGGCCGTGGCGGGGCGTCCAGCGGGTTGAGCCGGGTAGACAGGCCCGGGCCGATGTAGGTCGGCTCGCAGCCCAGCCGGCGGGCCAGCCTGGTGTACTCACCTTTCGGGTCGCAGGGCACGGCAGCCTGGTAGCCGAACGCGGCCCCCCGCGAGATCAGCGTCTTGAGCAGGGACGACTTGCGTGAGCCGACCGAGCCGAAGACCGCGAAGTTGGGGTTCTCGATGACCTGCTGGCGGTAGAGCTCGAACACGTCGAAGACGAAGGAGTCGCCGGACCAGACGTGGCGGCCGATGTACATGCCGGGGGTGTCCAGCCCGGCGTCCACGACGAACGGGTAGATGCCGGCGATCTGTGCGGTCGTCTCCATGTGGGCCGGCAGACGGAGCTTGTGGAAGATCCGGCCAGCGTGCGGGCCGACGAGGTGTGGTGGCTGCTCGCCGCGGCGCAACGCCATCCGAGCCCGCCGGATGGCCGCCCGTTCGGCCCGGGCGGCGGCCTGTTCGCCGCGCTGCGCCTCACGTTCGGCCCGCCGCAGGTCCTTCAGCTCACGACGGGTCTCCCGGTCGGTGCCGGCCCCCCCCGAACGGTGCAGTGTCATGAGACCCCCACGGCCAGCGGCAGAGCGGCAACGCTGAACCCCTGATCCTGTTCGCCGACAAGACGGACCATCTCCAGCCGGCTGCGGGACGCCAACGTCTCCGCCTCGCCGCACGCTTCGGCCAGGCTGTCGAGGTCGTCCGCGGAGACCGTCACGAACCCGTGGAAGCGGAAGGCGCCGAAGCCGGCGATGAGCTCCTGCTCACGGCGTTCCACCTCGGACGCTTCGGCCATGTCGCGCTGGGTGGTGACCTTGCCGACCTTGTCGCGCATCTGCTGTTCACCCAGATGCGCCATCCGGCGGCGGTTGACCGCCTTCTCGGCCTTGCGGCCAGGCATCGGCTCGACGATCAGGGATACTGTCCGCCGGCAGGTGGTCTCCATCAGCAGCGGGGCGAGGAACGCGGCCGGGGACGGCACCCGCGGCCAGCCGTTGATCCAATAGGTGGTGTGGAAGCCGGAGTCGGTGCGGTAGTGGTCCCAGCCGGCCACCGCGCGCACCGGGCCGGCGATCGCCGGGTCGACACCTGACGGCAGCCCCGCGAGCCCACCGGCCCGGTCGGAGGCCGCGCCACCACGTGCGTCGATCATCTCGATCGAGTACGGGTCGTAGGTCGTCCGGATCACCGCGGCCAGGGCGCGTGGCGGCAGCCAGCCGACCGTGTTGATCGAGGCTCTGGCCAGCGCGGCCTCCATGGTGCGCAGCTCGCCGAGCAGAACCGTGCAGGCCGCGTGGTCACCACCGCCGGCGCGTTGGATCGCCCGCCGTACGTCGCGCGCGCGGAGCTGGAACGACAGGAAGGTCTCGTGCCGCTGGGCGACCGGGCCGGCGGCGTCGATGACCTCCTGGTAGGCCTCGGCCGCCCACGAACCGTCGTGCTGCCCGCGCACTCGCCAGTGCCGTTGCAGCTGGTCCCCGGAGTCCGGCAGCGTGCGTTCCAGCCACTGGAGACGGGACAGCCGCCCGCCGCCGACGGTCAGCCCGGCGAGCAGCTCACCCCAGGCGTCCACCCTGGCCTGCTGGTCGCCGGACTCCAGCAGCGCGAACTGGCTGCCCTGCACCTGTAGGACAGCCGTGAACGTTCCCCGCCTGGTGTCCTTGACCACCGCCACGTAACGGCCGTTGCCCACCGGTACCGACAACATCACCAGGGACGACAGCGGACCGGGCAGCGCGGTCTTGGACAGATGGTCGGAGCTGTTGCCGACCCTGAACACCGCTCCGCGGAACACCGTCTCGCCCATCACCTTCTGCATCGTGAAACCGAAGAGGATCGGTACCCACTGATCGAGGTTACGGTCGTCGACGCGGACGAACGCGACGAACCCCAGCGCACCGGCCAGCGCGATCCATCCCGGGGCGAATATGACCGGCGACCGCAGCGCCCCGAGGACGCACAGCATCACGCCGACCATCAGGCCCAGCTGGGGCCAGCGCATGCCGAGCAGGATGCCGCCGCGTTCCAGCGGCCCGAAGCGGTAGCTGCGTTCGGCGACCACGCTCTACTCAGCCTCCCCCGGTACGCGTGGGGTGGATGGGCGGTCTCGGCGAGGTTACCTTGGGTGATGACCCGGCGGGTGGCAGGGCTCGGGGAACGGACTGGGAGGCGCGTGCGGAGGTGCCGGCCGGCGCCGCGACCCGGTTGCCCGTGCCGGTTGCCGACCTGGTCCGTGGCGCCGGCGAGCCAACGTCCGCGTGTTCCGCGGCGCGGGCCGCGGTCCGCGCCGGTTGCCCGCTGCCGGCCCGGCCGGCCCGGGCGACAGGCGCACCGACCCGTGTCATCGGGCCCACCCCGGTGCCGCGACGGCTGCCGGCCCTGGCCGCGGCACCGGTGCCGACCGGAGCGAGGTCACCGGTGAAGGGCCGGCCTGCGTCCACACCCGATCCGCTGCGCTGCCGGCTCTGCAGCCGCCCGCCGATACCCCGGAAGGTCTCCCGTGACGACGAGCCGAGCAGAGCGCCGGCGCCGTGGCCGAAACTCGCCGCGCCTCGCCTGCCTGCCGCGCCGACAACCTGCATGAGCTGGACGTCGGCCATCCCGATCACACGTAGCAGGGCGAACGGCGAGAACACCGCGGCAGCCATGATCACAATACCGCTGAGAATGGTCAGCGTCTGGTCCATGCCCGACCCGGTTGAGTCACCCGCGATGCTCGCACCCAGGGTGAAGATCGCGTAAATGACCGGTTTGGCAAGGATGAGCGCCGCGAGGATCTCCATGGCCCGCTTCATCCAGTCGCGGGTCGATATAGCCGGCTGCCCGGCTAGGTATAGTGGAATGAATACCGCAACCGCGATAATTGCTATTTTGCGTAGGTAGAGGACCAGGAAGAGCGCGAACGAGAACAGTGCGACCAGCAGCGACAGAACCATGTCGAGGGCGAAGTTCCCCTGCTGGGGGAGGGCCCTGAGCTGAGCGACCAGACTTGCGCCCAGAGGTGCGCCGTCGCCGAACGCCTCGGACATGCCGTCCGCGGCGGAAAGCACCATCTGCAGCAGGGTCAGCATGACGAAGGAGCCAAAAATCGCCGTACCCGTGGACGCGAGTGAGCGACCCAACAGATGCGCGTCTCCCCGGATCGCTCCGGCGATGCACGCACACATGAACAGACCCGTCACGACCAGGATAGCCACACCGAAGACAATATTGTAATTGTTGACGATGTAGTCTTTATTTAGATCGATCGCGGTCTGCTGTGCGGCAAAATTGAAGATGGATGCAGACAAGTCCGCCGCCATGTTCGCAAACGCAGAACCCACCGATTCCAGAAAGCCGTCGGTTCCATCGGAAACGGCATTCCTGATTCCGGTAAGAGGGTCGATGCTGATGGCTAGTACTTCTCTGCTGGCCAACGTCTGGGCGCTCACTCTGCTGGCCTTCCTATGTAGATGAACCTTCCGATTCCCTCGGCCGCGCGTTCAGTGAGGGATGGTCCATTCGGTCCATCTCCTGCATTGGATAGCTTCCAGTCTCCGTCTTGCCAGGTGACTGTGCAGATATCGGTACCCCAGCTTTGCTGTGGTGTAGTGATTCCTTTATTACTGTAAGATCCAACGGCGGCAGTTGACCACACGGATACTGTTACTTGATTAGAGTCGAATGATTTTACCGAGTATCCAAGAGGTCGTATATTGAATAACATGTCGGGAGAGTTGATGGAGGTAAGTCCAAGATTTTTTGCCATCGTTGAATCTGCTGAATTTATTTGATCTGCTAGTTTGTCGACTGCTTCAGGGGTAGAAATTGAGCCAAATATTTTTTTGAGCTGAGAAGCATCTCGATTGCGTCGATCAACATATGCAGAGACGTAGTTTCCGCAGGCGCTTATGGCGCCGGCTTCTGTGTGGGGGTAGCCGACGGGGATGCCGAACTCGTTGATGCGGGTTGGCATGCCTGGTATCTGTCCGGTCAGGTGCGCCGCGGGAGGCGCGGTGGTACCGCTTCCGGTCGGAGAGGTACCCGGTACCACGGTGGGAGACGTGGTATTCGACGCGGCCGATGTCGGACGGCTGTCGATACGTGGCGGGGGCTGCCCCTGGATGCTGACCGAGCGGGAGGACGGGATCGCGTAGCGTCCGATGAGGATGCCGGCCGTCACAGTCACCGCTCCGATTGCCACCAGGAGGCCGACGAGACGGCGCATGGGCCAGTCAGCCTGGTTGACCAACATCCCCTCCCTCGGTGTGACAACCTCGGACGCGACTACTCGCGAGACGACAGCGGATCCATCATCCCAATATCAGCCGTCAGGTTTCACGAGAACCGGTCAGAAGGGCTGTGGCGGAGGGTCTGGGTCGGTTCCCCGGGGTTGATCGTCTCGACGATGGCTGACCTGTCCAGCCCCTGCGGCTGATCGACGGCGCCCGACGACGCGGAGGCTCCGGTAGCGAGAAAGAAGTTGACGACGGCGGCTGTGGCACCGACGAGGAAGGCCAGCCCGAAGCCGGCGAGTACACCGCTCTTGCCGACCGCCGAGGTGCGGTCGAGGCCCATCCGCTCGCCGAGCGCCCAGGCGATTCCGCCGAGCAGCACGGAGGCTACCGCGGCGATCACCGCGTACGCGGCGAGGCCGTTGACGAGATCCTTGAGCGCGTTGATCCCGGGTGCCTTGGAGTCGTCGGGCTTGACCTCTACCTGTGCCAGGACGATCGTCGCCTGCGCGGTCACAGCATGGACGATCATCGCTGTTCCCTTCTGAACTCGGTCCGGCTCGTAGATCGTCGGATCATACGCCGGGAATCAAGCCGCGATCTTCGGAGGCGGCGGCGGTGGCGATGGTTGTGTTGTCGCTCTCATTCCTCTCGGGTTCCGCACTGTCGGGATCATCGCAGGCGTCGATGACGGTCGCGGCCAGCCGGAGAAATGCCCGCCGGCTGCGCCACCGCACCCGGGAGAAGACGATCGGCGGGCGGCCGCCGGGCAGCGAGCCCGGGCGGTGCCGGGCAGCGCCGTGGGCATGGTCGGGCAGTTCGTCGTCAAGTCGTGTGTCATACGGGATGCGCACCAGCGCATCGACCCGCCGGGCCAGTTTGGCCGCGGCCGAGCGGGTCTGCGGTGACCACCGTCCGCGGCGGACCGACACCGCGGCTACGATCACCGCTGGTCGCGGGCCTGTGCTGTGGGCGCGCAGGGCGGCCGCCCCACGGATGGCGGCGGACGTTTCGGCCAGATCGCTGGGAAGCGCCGGCACGACCAGCAGGATCACGTCCGCGTCACCGAGTGTGATCGATGCGAACTTGCTGTCCCAGTCCAGCGGGGTGTCGACGAGCACCAGCGGGTACGTCTGTTCCAGGGTGCGCAGGCCGGCCGCGAGCACCTGCGGGGTGGGCGGGCCCGGTATGCCGGCTGCCACCAGCGGAGCCGGCTGCGTCCCGGTGTCGCTGGCGGGAGCCGCAACGGCGCTGCCGGGGGCGGGGGCCGCCGTCTCGCCCGGTGTGGCTCGCCCGGCGGGCTGGGGGGCGTCGGTGGGGCGGTAGGCGGGCAGGACGTCGAAGCCCGCGGTGGCCTGGGCCGGCGTGGCTGCCCCGACGGCGTCGCCGCCGATCAGCCAGCGGATCTCCCGGGGCGGTCGTGGGGTGCCGCCACGGCGGGCCCGGTAGGAGATCGCGTCCGCGACCAGATCACTGAGCGTCACAGATGGGCGCACGCCGACGCGTTCCGCGAGTGAGGCGCCGAACTCGACCTCCGCGTCGGAGTCGCCGGTGGCCGTGACGCGTTCCAGGTCACCGGAGATGTCGAGGGCGACCACGGGCTCGGCGCGGATGCCGGCCAGGGTCATCCCGAGCATCGCCGTGACGGTGGTGCGTCCCGAACCGCCGATCAGCGAGGTGACCGCGATCCGCCGGGAGCCTTCCAGCGGCGCGGCGACCCGGTCGGCGAGGGACTCCCGAATGGGGATCTCCTCCCAGGGCGCCAGCTCGGTGGCATCGTCCCAGGGCTCCTGCCAGGGCCACAGCTCACGTCCGCCGCGGGGGCCGCGGATCGCGGGAAGCAGCGCCGACCGCCGGCCGTGTCCCGCCGGGGTGGGGCCAGCGGGGTCGTTCGCCGACGGCGGGAGGGCTGGTGCCGAAGAGCCGACAGACGGCGACTGTTCGGAGGACGGCTGTGACGACGGGCTCGGTGTTCCAGTCGGTGTGACGGCCGAGGTGGTCGCTGGCCGCACCGGTGACTGGACGTCCGGCTGGGCGGCTGCCGGTGCCGGCGTCGGTACCGCTGGGACGGCCGCCATCCGGGGAGCGTGCGCGGACGGTCGCCCCGACGGGCGGGCCGTGGCGGCGGGACGACCGCCGGATCCGGTGCCGAACGGCCGTACGGACGGCGTGTGGTCGTCGCCCGGCGTGGGTTCCTCGGCGGCTGTCTCCCGGGTGGCCGGAGTGGATGTCTCGGCACCGTCCGTGGCCGGCGTGGCCCGCCCGGCAGGGGCGTCGGAGTGGTGGACGGCTCGCGGCCGGCCGTCACCGGCGCGGGTACCGGCTGGTCCGGCGGTGGGCGTACCGGTTGGCTCCGCCGCGGCGGGGACCGCTGGCGGGTGACCACCCGCGGCC
>NZ_JWIO01000022.1:36515-44131 GCF_001017755.1 Protofrankia coriariae | reverse complement strand
CGGCGGGGCTGGCAGCCGCGGGATCGGTGGCAGCCGAGACAGCCGGCCCCTCGGAGTCACCGGGGGTGACCGCTGGCGGTGTGGTGGTGCTCCCGGCGTCCTGCAGCAGGAACGCTTCGGCCTGACGCGGGTCGTCCGCGTCGGCGGAGGCGTGCCCGCCCGGATCATCGCGCGACCGGCGGCGCAGACGTCTGGTGATCCGTCCGGCCCGGGTGTCCGTACCTGGCTCGACAGCGGGGGAAGATCTTGGTGGTGACGGGCTGCCGCTGGTTGTGGTTCCGGCGGCGGGTACGTCATCACGGGTCGTCGAATCCGGCCGTGGACCCGCCCCGGGGAGGCGTGTACCGATCAGCGAGACGGGACGCGCGTCACCGTCATCGCCGTAGGGCTCCCGCGACACATCGGTCACGCGCTGTCGACCTCCGTGGTATTCTCCGGCTGGTTAGTGCCTGTTACTGCTGCTTACGGTTGCTTGGCTTGAACTTCGGACGGATCGATGTAACACGAGCAGTTCAAGTATGACAAGGCTCCTTTGGGGGTCGTCAGGGTGGCTTGGGTGGGTGTAACTTCCTGCGCCGGCGGTATGTGCTCGGAGAGGGAGGCCGTCACGTGGCACAGGAGGGCGTCTCGGTGGCGGCGTTCGCGGCGGGCAGGGATCCCGCGGACGATGACGTGCTGACGGTCGACGAGCTGGTCGCGTGGCTGCGGCTGTCGGAGAGCACGGTGCTCAGGCTGCTGTCCGAACGGGAGATCCCGGCTCGCAAGGTCGGCCACCAGTGGCGGATCCGCCGCGGCCGGGTCAGGGACTGGCTGGACGGCAGGGAGTGATCTTTTCCGGCATGTCGGTCGGGCGGACGCCTTCGCGGATGCTCGTACAGGGCGCGTCCAGGTTGTGCGTGCTGGTGGCGGCGGCGCCGGTGCTGCTGTGCGGTGTGTCGGCCTGTTCGGCCGTGCGTGACGTCGTGGCCCGGGCGAGCAGCGCCCCGACCGCGACCGGGCCACCGCCGGCCGCGAGCCAGCCACCTGGTCCGCCACTTGCCACCGCCTCACCGCTGGCCTCCGCCCCGCTCGACCCCCGTGATCCCGGAAGCGTCGTGGTGGACTGCTTCACCCGCTGGCAGTCCTACGACACCCGGGCCGACAGCGGGCCGGACGCCGGTCTGCTGCGCGCCCGCACCTGCATGACCCCGGACTTCTTCGCCCAGCTCGGCGGGGAACGGGCCGCCACCGCCACCGAGGAGCCGGCACGGGGCTGGCTGGAACTGCGGGAGCTGGGCAGCCGGTCCACCGTCGAGGTGCTCGCCACCTCGCCGCTCGGCGGTGTCGACAGCACCGCCAGCGGCCGGGTCGTGCTGCTGCTCAACGTCCGGCGCACGACCGTGAGCGACCGGGTCGGCGACCGCGTCGAGACGGTGTCGAACCCGGCGCTCACCCTGCTCCGCCAGACCGACGGCACCTGGCTGGTGGCCGGCGCGGACCTGGCGAACTCCTACGGCGACGCACCGGGCCGCTGACGCCGTGTCAGGGGGGAGCGCCCGCGCCCGTCGGCGCCGGCAACGATGGATGCTCTGGAGCGGGCTGGGGCTGGCCGGCAGCATCGCCGCGTTCGTCTTCGGTGTCACGGCCATCGTCGTGATCATTGCCGGCCCCTTCATCGGGAACGACGGTTCCGACGTGCGCCGGACGATCAGGAACGCCGCCGGCATCCCGCCGGAGTACCTGCCGATGATCATCGAGGCCGCGAACAACGCCGGTTGCGCCGAGGTGTCGCCGGCGGTGCTGGCCGCCCAGCTGCACCAGGAGTCCGGTTTCAACCCGTCCGCCCGCTCCGCTGTCGGCGCGATGGGTATCGCCCAGTTCATGCCCGGGACCTGGGCGGTCCACGGCCAGGGCGACGTGTGGAACCCGGCGGACGCCATTCCCGCCGCGGCCCGTTACGACTGTGCGGTGGCCGCGGCGACGGCGTCCGTTTCGGCGGATCCACGGGAGAAGATGCTCGCGGCCTACAACGCCGGGCCGGGCGCGGTGCTCGCCTACGCCGGTGTTCCGCCGTACCCGGAGACCCGTAACTACGTCCGGACCATCCTCGCCCAGGCACAGGTCTATGGCGACGTCATCGACGCCATGGTCGCGGGCACGGTGTCGGCGGCTGCGGTGGCCCCGGTGCTGGCGTTCATGGAGAGCCAGATCGGCAAGCCCTACGTGTGGGGCGCGACCGGCCCGGACGCCTGGGACTGCTCCTCGCTGGTGCAGGCGGCGTACCAGCGGATCGGGGTGTCGCTGCCGCGGGTCACCGTGGACCAGATGCGGGCGGGCCCGCTGGTGTCCGCCGTGGATCCGCAGCCCGGTGACCTGCTGTTCATCCCCGGGGCCGACGGCACCCCCGCGGCACCGGGCCACGTCGGCATGTACGTGGGGAACGGCCGGGTGATCGCGGCGAAGGGCGCCCGCTGGGGTGTGGTCGAGTCCGCCCTGTCGGACTGGACGTCGATCGTGGCAGTCACTCGCCCGCTGGCCGCCACCTGACCGGCTGCCGCCTGATCAGCTGTCACATGGCTGGCTGCCCCGTGGCTGGTCGCCAGGTAGGCCGCCATGTATGTCACATATACCGCCGCTACATATACCGCCGCTACGTGTGCCGCCACGGATGAGGTGGGTCCGCCGTGTCCGGGCGTGTCCGCGTGGGCGCCGCCGTTCGCCCGGGTATCCCGTACAGCCTCGGCCGCCCCCACGGGCATGGTCGGGGGAGCCCGCCGGCCTCGCGGTGGGAGCGGGGCGAACATCGAACATCAATGATCATTGCGTCACGGTTCATACGCTGCCCCGTCCGATCCCGTTCGGCGTCTCATGCGACCTCGGTGACGAAATGGGACAGGCCTTCCGCGGCGTCCCCGAGCACGATGACCGCCGAGCGGACCACATAAGCGGCATCACTGGGCGTGTTCGCCAGGTAAAAGATCAGCAGTGCAAGCAGGGACAGGTGCGTCAGCTTCTTCACGGTCATGTCGAACCTCGCGGGAGACGGGGTGGACAGGCGCCGTCCACGCTCTCCGGAGCCTCCCGCCGTCCACGGTCGCCGACATGTTGACCGCTCGTTTGCGTAATCAGATAACGACTCTGGGTGTCATCTGTCCGGGAAGCAGGGCAGGTGGCGCCGTTGACGGCCACGATGCCGAACGTCCCGTCATCGCTCGACGCCGGTAGGAATCGCGCTGTCCACAAGCGGCCCGGTGCGCCCGCACAGCCGGGAGCGGGCACACCGATATGAGGCGGTGGGGGACGGTGTGGGGCCGGCCGGAACAAGGCTGGCGGGGCAGGCCGCGGTGGCGGCCGGCGCGGTATGCGTCGGTGGTGTCCGGTGGTGTCAGGAGGGTTTGAGGATGGTGGATATGAGGCCGTCCGGCCCGACCCGGCGGACGATCCCGCCGTACTGGGCGATGTAGACCGCGCCGGTGCCGTCGACGGCGATCCCGGTCGGCGCGTAGACTCGGGCCTCCCGTGCGTCTCCGCCGTCCCCGGGCTCGGTGGCGGTACGCGACCCGGCGAAGGTGCTGATCACTCCGGTGGCCGCGTCCACCAGCCGGATCACGTTGTTCGAGTAGTCGGCGATGTAGAGATCACCGTTCGGCGCGAGTGCGATCCCGTCGGGATCGCCGAGCGTCACCGCGGTTGCCGGGGAGCCGTCCCCGGCGCTGCCGACCGGCGGCGGTGAGGCAGTCGGCGTGGGCGACGCCGTGCCCGCCGTGCCGGCCGCTGGCGGTGCCGTGCCGGCGAAACGGGAGATGACGCCCTTCGGAGTGATCTTTCGGACCGTTTCCGCCTCTCCGTCGAGGATGTAGATGCTGCCGTCCCTGGCGATGACGACGTCCGTCGGAACGCTCAACAGGGCGTCGGCGGCCGGGCCGTTGTCACCCGACGTTCCGCTGGTCGACGAGCCCGCGACCGCGGCGATCCTCCCGGTGGCGACTGTGACCTTCCGTACCCGGGTGCCTTCGGAAAAGAGGACGTCGCCGTTGTCGTCGACCGCGATCCCGCGTGGTTGCGACAGTTCCGCGGCGGTTGCGGCCCCGTTGTTTCCCGTGAATCCGTCCAGCTCGGGGCCGCTGCCGGCGACCACGGAGATGCCGCCGTCCCTGGTGATCCTGAAGATCTGGCCGTCGGAGGTGCTGGTGGCGACGTAGATCACGCCGGTGGTGTCGACCGCCACGCTGCCCGGTGAGGCCAGGACCCTCCGGCGGGCGTCGGTGTCGGCCGTGGGCTGTGCGCTCGCCCCGGCCGTCGGCCNGCGGGCGGGAACCAGCCAGCCACTCGACGGTCCCGGTCGGGCTGAGCGTCAGCACACGGCCAGCGCTGCCGTCCGACACGACGATGGTCCCGTCCGCGCCGACGGCGATGCCGTTCACCGACGAGAGAGCACCTGCGATGGCGGGGCCGCTGTACGCGGCCCGGCCCGGCCGCGGGCTGGAACCGCCGCGCGAGACCGTGACCAGCACGACGGCGATCAGGACGAGCACCAGGACACCGGCGCCGATCCGGTTGCGCCGCGGCCCGAACAGGGCAGCCACACGCCGTGCCCCCGAACCGCGTGCCCCCGAACCGTGCGCCTCGGGGTACTCCAGCCCGCGCTCGCCACCGCCAGCCGGCCAGCCGTCCAGTGGCCCGGGAGGTGGGGTCCGGGTGGGAGCCGTGAACGAGTTGGACGGCCGGCCGTCCGGCGGTTCCGGGCTCGGGCCTCCCCGAGGCTGTCCGGCCGGCTGCCAGGCAGCCCGGGCCGGTACCCGGCCGTCCGGCCACCCGGCCGCCGGATCCGCTGCCGAGACAGGTGGGGAGTCCGGGGTGACCAGCCGAGTCGTGTCGCCGTCCGTACCCGTGTCCGTGCCAGCGGCCGCGCCGGACGCGGACCACCACGGCCGGGTCGTCGCCGGTCGAGACTGCGCCGGTGACCGGGGCGTGGCCACCGCGTCACCTCGAGCCGCCGCGGTGACGGCGTCCGGCAGGCTGGTGGGTACCCTGCTGGCGGTCAGCCAGCCGGGGCCATAGGCGCTGGCCGCGGCCCGCGCCAGATCGATGGCGAACTCCTGGGCGGAGGAGTGCCGGGCGGGCGGGCTCTTCTCCAGCGCGCGCCCGATCACGGCGGCGACCGGCTCCGGGGCCTCCGTCAGCTGTGCGGGAGGCACGTTGAGGTGGTGGTGGAGCATCGCCGGGACACTCAGGTGCCGCTCGAACGGAGGTCGGCCGGCCAGCAACTCGTAGAGGACGAGCCCGAGGGCGTACAGGTCCGTCGCCGGGCTGAGCCGGTCACCGCTGATCTGCTCCGGCGCCATGTAACGCGGCGTGCCCACCAGCCCGGTGGTGGTGGTCGCCGTGGCCTCGAGGATCTTGGCGATGCCGAAGTCGGTCACCTTGGGCAGGCCAGCGTCGGTGAACAGCAGGTTGTCCGGCTTGACGTCCCGGTGCAGGACGCCGCGGGCGTGCGCGGCGGCCAGCGCGGTGGCGGCCGACAGCCCGANCCGGCTGGTTCGACCCGCCGGGCCCGCCAGGCTCGGAAGGCCCGGTGCCGCGCCGCTGCCGGCCGTCCGGGCCGGTGGCGAACCGCTGGCGCAGGCTGCCGCCGGTCAGTTTCTCCATCACCAGCAGGCACAGGCCACCGCGTTCCACATAGTCGTAGACCCGGACGACATGGGGATGGTCGAACCCGGCGAGCAGCCGCGCCTCCACCAGGAACCGCTCGCGGACCTCCTCGGCCCCGCCGTCCTCCTCGGGCAGCACCTTGACGGCGACATCACGCTGGATCAGTTTGTGCCGGCCGGCGAAGACCACGCCGAAGCCCCCGCGGCCGAGCTCGTCACCGACGTCGTAGTCCGGTAACGCGGCCGCTACCCGTGCGCGGTCGACTGCCATGTCGTGGTCCTACTCGATTCCTCGGGGTCGCCGGCGCGCGGGAAACAGGGAAGCGAACGAAGTACACAAGCGAACGAAGTGCCTGAAGTGTACGAAGTGTGTGGAGCGCACATGGTGACACCACCGTCGGCCGCCAGCTGCCCGGATGGCCGGCGACACGCGGTAAGAAGCATGATCCGACGGTTCCCGGCCGGTCTACCCGGCCTGGGCAACGGTCGTGATGATGCCGGTGGTGCTGACGCGCCGGACGCGGTCGTTCTTGTCGTCGGCGATGTAGAGGTTGCCGGCGCCGTCGACGGTGACGCCGGTCGGGCTGGACAGCTGCGCCCGGATCGCCGCCGCGCCGTCCCCGGCCGAGCCCGCAGTCCCGTTGCCGGCGACAGTGGTGATCACGCCGTTGGTGGCCACCCGCCGGATGCGCTCGTTGCTGTAGTCGGCGATGTAGAGGACGCCGTCCGGGCTGAGGGCGACGCTGGGGACGCGCAGCTGGGCCGCGGTGGCCGGGCCGCCGTCCCCGCCGTAGCCGGAGGTGCCGTTCCCGGCGACGGTCGTGATGACGCCGTTGGGGCTGACCTTGCGGATCCGCGCGTTGCCGAGCTCGGATATGTAGAGGGTGCCGTCGGCGGCCACTGCCAGGTTGTTGGGATTTTTGATCTGGGCCTGGAGGGCCGGGCCGCCGTCGCCGGAGAAGCCGGCCGTGCCGGTGCCGGCGATCGTCGTGATGATTCCCAGCGGGTCGATCTTCCGGATGCGCTGGTTCTCGTAGTCGGAGATGTAGATCGAGCCGTCTGTGGCGACCGCCAGCCCGTAGGGCTCGTTGAGCTGGGCCGCCGTGGCCGGGGCGCCGTCGCCGGAGAAGCCGGCGGTGCCGGTGCCGGCGATCGTCGTGATGATTCCCAGCGGGTCGATCTTCCGGATGCGGTGGTTGTGCGAGTCGCTGATGTAGACGTTGCCGTCCGAGTCGACGGCCGTCGTGGCCGGGCTGTTCAGCTCCGCCTGGGTGGCCGGGCCGCCGTCGCCGCCGAAGCCCGCGTTGCCGGTGCCGGTGCCGGCGACGGTGACCACGGTCCCGTCCGGCTGGATCTTACGTACCTGGTGGCTGGTCCAGTCGGTGATGTAGAGCGCGCCCGCCCGGTCGATCGTGACGTCGTACGCGTCCAGGTCGGGCAGGGTCAGCGCCGTGCCCGAGTAGGCGGTGCCCGGCACGAACAGCGCGGAGTGGGCCGGAGTGCCCCCGCCTCTGGTCACCACCAGCGTGATACCGACGCTCAGCGCGGCGACCACCGTGAACACGACGCCTGTGATCAACCACATCCGACGGCGGGACGGCCGCCGCTGCCCTGCCGGCCATCCCGGGCCGGGTACCGCGGGTGGCTGCGCGCCCGCGGGCACCCGTCCGTCCTGCGGCCCGGAGGGCCCGCCGCCGGGAGCGAACGGGTTGGGCTGCCACCAGTCCGTACCGGACCGGCCCGGCGGCGGTCCACCGGCCGGCTGGGCCGGCGGCGGGTACCCGGCTGGCGGCACCCAGTGGGGGGCCTGGGGTCCGGGGGCGGCCCGGCCGTCGTACGGAGGCGGATACGCCTGCGCCGCCTGGGGCTGCTGCGGCCCGGACCATCCCGGTTGCGGCTGCGGCCATCCCGGCTGTGGTTGTGCCTGTGGCCCGGACCATCCTGGCTGCGGCTGCGGCTGCGGCTGCGGCTGCGGCTGCGGCTGCG
>NZ_JWIO01000022.1:32147-36510 GCF_001017755.1 Protofrankia coriariae | reverse complement strand
CGGCTGCGCGCCAGCCGGCCACGGCCGCGGCGGCTGCTGGGGCCCGGATCCCGGCGTTGCGGGCTGTCGGGGCTGTGCCTGGGCACCCTGAGCGGACGGATTCGACCCGGACACCTGACCCAGCGCCGCGTGCCGCACCTCGTCGTCCACCCGCACCTTGATGCCGCTGCGGGTGAGCCAGCTCGGACCGAACGAGCCCGCGGCGGCCTGGGCGAGATCAAGGGCGAATTCGGTGGCGCCGCCGAAGCGGGCGGCGGGTTCCTTGGCCAGCACGCGCATGATGACCGCGTTGATGGCGGCGGGTATGCCCTCGAGCGGAAGCGGGGTGACGTTGAGATGGTGGTTGACGAGCTCGCCCACGGACAGGGAACGGCCGAAAAGAGGCCGTTGAGCGAGTAATTCGTAGAGCACCCCGCCGAGCGCGTAGAGATCGGTGGAGGCGTGCAGCCGCCCTCCGGTGATCTGCTCGGGGGCCATGTAACGCGGCGTCCCGAGAATCCCGCTGGCGGTCGTCTCGGTGCCCTCGAAAATCTTCGCGACGCCGAAGTCGGTGACCTTCAGCAGCCCGTCGGAGGCGAACATCATGTTGTCGGGCTTGATGTCCCGGTGCAGGACGTTGTGGGCGTGCGCGGCCTGCAGCGCCGCCGCGGCCGCCAGGCCCAGCGCGCAGGTGGCCTCCGGGGAGATCGGGCCGGTCGCCAGCCGCTGGCGCAGGGTGCCGCCGGGGAGCAGTTCCATGACGAGCAGACAGCTGCCCCGATGCTCGATGTAGTCATGGATGCGCACGATGTGCGGGTGGTCGAGTTCGGCCAGGACGCGGGCCTCGGCGAGGAAGCGGGCCCGCAAGTCCGCGTCGTTGGCCGTGTCGAGCAGCACCTTGATCGCGACGTTGCGGCCGATCAGCCGATGACGGCCGCCGAGGACCAGCCCGTAGCCACCGCGGCCGAGTTCGCCTTCGACCTGGTAGCCGGGGAGAGCGGCCTCCACCAGCGAGCGATCAATCAACAAAGGTCAGTTCCGTCCGCCACCGTATGGACAGCCATTCCCGCATCCGTGTCGGAGCCGCAAAACAGTCGTGAGTGTACGACCGTCACCGTCCGCCGATCCCGTCGCGGGTCACAACCGACGCTGACAGATGGGTGACACAGATCATAGCCAGTGACAGCCGGTCACGTTCATGATCTATTCGCATTCACAGTGTCACATCGACTGGTGGGCGGCCTGTGCCGGTTCCCGGCGGTACCGCGCCGTCGCGGCGGCCCGCCGGGTGACGCGCGCGGTGACCTGCTGGGCATGCGGTGACGTGGACCCGGCGCGGGGGCATGCAGCATCGTGGGCATGTCGCAGCCGCGCCCGCGCCCGCAGCCGTCCAACCGGGAGGTTCCCGAAGATCATGTCGTCCATCGAGCCGTCCCCTGGTGCTGTCCAGCACGATTCCCTGATAACCGGCACGCCGGAATGGGCGGCGCTCGAGAAGCACCACGCTGAGCTTGCCGGTGTCCATCTGCGCGGCCTGTTCGACGACGACCCGCGTCGGGGCGAGACGTTCACCGCGGCGGCCGACGGCCTCCACCTCGACTTCTCCAAGAACAGAATCACCGCCCGGACGGTGGAGCTGCTGGTCGCCCTGGCCGAACGGGCCCGGCTGCGGGAGCAGATCGAAGCCATGTTCACCGGCCAGCGGATCAACACGACCGAGGGCAGGGCGGTGCTCCATGTCGCGCTGCGCGCCCCCGCGGACGCCGTCATCGAGGTGGACGGCGTGAACGTGGTGCCCGCGGTGCACGCCGTGCTCCAGCGGATGTCCGCGTTCGCCGACAAGGTCCGTTCCGGGGTCTGGCGGGGCGCCACCGGAAAGCACATCCGGACGGTCGTGAACATCGGGATCGGCGGCTCGGACCTCGGCCCGGCCATGGCGTACGACGCGCTGCTGGACTACTCCGACCGGTCGATACGGTTCCGCTTCGTCTCCAACGTCGACGGCACCGACATCTGGGAGGCGACCCACGACCTCGACCCGGCCGAGACGCTGTTCGTCGTCTCGTCCAAGACGTTCACCACCCTGGAGACGCTCGCGAACGCCCGCACCGCCCGCGCCTGGGTGACCGACGCGCTCGGGCCGGACGCCGTCCCGTTCCACTTCGTGGCGGTGTCGACGAACACGGCGGAGGTGACCGGGTTCGGTATCGACAGCGCCAACATGTTCGAGTTCTGGGACTGGGTCGGTGGGCGGTACTCGGTGGACTCCGCGATCGGCCTCTCCCTGATGCTGGCGATCGGGCCGGAGCACTTCCGTGACCTGCTCGCCGGGTTCCACGCGATGGACGTCCACTTCCGGACGGCTCCGTTCGACCGGAACCTGCCGGTGCTGCTGGGGCTGCTCGGCCTGTGGTACCGGGACTTCTTCGGCGCGCAGACCCATGCCGTGCTGCCCTACAGCCACTATCTGGGACGGTTCCCGGCATACCTTCAGCAGCTCGACATGGAGAGCAACGGCAAGTCCGTGGACCGCTCCGGCCGGCCGGTGTCCACGCCCACCGGCCCGGTGGTGTGGGGCACGCCCGGGACCAACGGCCAGCACGCCTACTTCCAGCTCATCCACCAGGGCACCGCGCTGGTCCCGGCCGACTTCATCGGCTTCGTCCACCCGAACCACGACGTGCGGACAGGTCGGGGCGGGGGGACGGACCACCACGTCCTGCTGATGGCGAACTTCTTCGCCCAGACCGAGGCGCTCGCCTTCGGCCGCAGCGCCGAACAGGTCGCCGCCGAAGGGGTCGACCCCGCCCTCGTCCCGCACCGGACGTTCCCGGGGAACCGGCCGACCAACACGATTCTCGCGGACCGGCTGACGCCGTTCACCCTCGGCCAGCTCATCGCCCTGTACGAGCACAAGGTCTTCACCCAGGGCGTGCTCTGGGACATCAACAGTTTCGACCAGTGGGGGGTGGAGCTCGGCAAACTGCTGGCACAGCGCATCATTCCGGAACTGTCGGCGGATACCACGGACGGTGACGATCTCGCCGAGGCCGCCGATGCCGGACGGCTGGCCCACGACAGTTCCACCAACAGCCTCATTCGCCGCTTTCGCGAGGCCCGACGCGCCCCGCGGTGACCCCGGTGCCGGCCCGCGGCGCTGGCCTGGTGACCGTCAGGACCCGCCCGCTGGCCGCCCGGCAGCTCCCACCGGGCCCGCGCCCCGTGGGAGTCGGAATCTTTGGTCACGCTCGGTAGTATCGTTGTGTCGAGTGTGTGTATCTCGTGGCTCGGGGAAAGACCACGGCTGTTGACGATTCTCATCCGGTCTCATCCGGAGGTGTGGCAACGGGTGACAGTGGCGGGGAACCGGCGGTATCACCGGGGGGCAAAAGCATGCAGGTGCAGGCCGGTCGGCTGCGGATGTCGGTGACGCAGTCCGAGTGCGAAGTGATCATCGTACTCGACGGCGAGCTCGACACCCGTGGCCGGTTGCGATTCCGTCAGCAGATCCACGAGCTGCTCGGCCGTGGCGGCACCGACGTGGTGGTGGACGTCGATGGTCTGAGCGCCATTGACATCGCGGGGATGGCCGCGCTCCTGCGGGCCGACCTGCTGTTGCGCGGGGTCCACTCGACCGTGCGGATCCGGGGGGCGTCCCCGGCGTTCATGGCGTTGTTGCGTTCCACCGGCCTGACCGGCCGGCTGCAGGTCGAGCCCGGGCCGCGACGGCCGGCCACCGGGACGCCCAGAGCCACCGCCACCAGCTCCGCGCGCTGATCAGCCCGCGGCCCGTCAGCGGCTCCGCGCCACGCTGACCGGCGTCATCTTTTCCACGCATCCTTCTCACCAGCCCCGGCGCATGCCGGGGCTGGTGACGTCGGGCTGTCGGTCAGGGGCGGACGGCGTGTCGGGACACGATCAGCCGCAGAAGCCGGGCCGGGGGCGGTCCGGTCTCCTCAACCACCCCGACGCAGGTGTCGTCCAGGTCCGGGACGGCCCGCAGCGCCGGCCGTCGCACCCGTTCGATCATTTGTTCCACCCGCTGCATGGCCAGCATGCCGACCATCAGCAGGAGTGGAAATCCCAGTACAACCGCCACCGATCCGGCCACCGTGCCCCCCGGCCTTCGTCGACAACACGGAAAGTTCTGATCTAATCCCTTTCCGTTATCTCGCCATCGGTTTTACCCATGGTCGCAGGGCATTCACTTCCTGCCGCCGACTTCGTACATAGGGGGTGAGTGACGCCGCGGACGCCGGACGGCGGCGGCTGACGGCGGTATCATTACCGGGCCCAGCCGGGCGCCGACTGTAAAGCGGTGCCTGTCACCATGTCTGTCATGCCGAGGTCCGCCGTGACGCAGTCGGCCGGCTCGGGGGGCCCG
>NZ_JWIO01000022.1:0-32141 GCF_001017755.1 Protofrankia coriariae | reverse complement strand
GCTCGGGGGGCCCGCCGCTAAGCGGGCCCCGCAACAGGCCCTGGCCGGTTGGACGGGCCATGCCAAGCGACGCCGAGCTGTGGACGCGGACGCGGATGCTGATCGAGCAGATCGAGGTCGCCCAGGCGGAGATCGTCCTGCACCGAGCGGCCTACGAGCGAGCCAGCGAGGAGGAGGCGGCCGACCGCCCGTGGCTGCGCAGCCCGGTGGAACGTCTCACGATCGCCCGGATCGCCCGTGCGCTGGCCGCGGAGCTGGCCGCGGTGGAACGCTTCCGGGTGTGGGCCGAGGAGCTCTACTACCTGCAGGAAGAGGCCCGTGCCCGCGGGCACGGGGCCACGCCCGGCAGCCCGGACGACCCGGCAGGCGGTGGCCGGCGGCCGGCGGGGTTCTAGAACCGCCCGCGACCAGATGAGCGAGCGGACGGACGGACCGCCAGGGGCCGGCCGGCTGAACGGCCGGGGGACCGGGCCCGGACAGACGGGCCGGGCCTCAGGTGGCGGCAGCGACAGCGGCGGAGGTGGGCGAAGGCCTCAGACCGAAGGGCCCGGCAGGCAGAGGCGCCAGCGGCCGGCAAAGGCAGAGGAGGCCCTCCGGACGGGGCCCTCAGACGGAGGCGGTGAGGTTCTCCGACAGTCGGCGGGCCTGCGCCGCCCCGGTGAGATTGCCCTTCTTCTCGTAGCAGGCGACCGCGGCGTCGACCTTCGGCCGGACCAGGTCGGTCTGCCCGGTCCGGTGGAGCACCTCGGCGTAGGTCAGCCAGGCCTGCGCCTGCCCGTCCCAGTCGTCGGTCCGGCCGGCGAGATCGCAGGCGGCCTCGGCGAACCGCACGGCCTCGACCTCCCGGTCCCGGCCCCGCATCGCGAGCAGCTTGGCGTGCACCCCGCACCAGCCCGCCTGAGCGGGCACCTGGTCGCCGGCGGCGGCGTCGCGGGAGCGCGACACGTAGGTGGCTGCCTCGTCCAGGCGCCCGAGCTTGACCAGGACGTCGGCGAGGGCCGCGGCGCGGGTGGCCAGATGTGCGCGCTCGCCCATCCGGGCCAGCCGGCGGCAGCTGCGCCGCAGCTCGTGCTCGGCCGTGTCGAGGTCGTCGGTGAGCAGGGCGATCCGGGCGACGACGAAACCCCCGTACAGCGGGTCCCCGCGGGGGCTGCGCACGTCCCAGTCGATCGCTTCGGCCCTGATCAGGTGCTCCATGCCGGCGTCGACGTCCCCGGCCATCGTGTGCAGCAGCGCCAGTTGGGCGAGCAGGGACCGGCGCAGGCCGCGGTCGTCGCCGACACCGGCCAGCGCCCGCTGCGCGCGTTCGATCGACTCGCCGACCGGCCGGGGGGCCAGGCTGAGCAGGTGGACGAGGTCCCGTCTGGTCGTCTGGGCGTCGCGCAGCACCCCGGACTCCTCGGCGTGCCGGACGGCGGCCTGCATCGCCCGTTCCGCCAGGGCGTAGCAGCCGGCCGCCATGTAGGCGGCGGCCTGGCCACGGCAGGCGAGCGCGGCGCCGACCTCGTCCCCGCTCTGCACGAAGATCGGTAATGCCCGGGTCGCCTCGCCGAGGGTTTCGGCGACCAGTCCCTCCGGGCTGGTGGCGAACATCAGCCGCAGATGGGCGAGGCGGGCGTGGGCGCGCAGGCCCGCCTCGCCGATCCGGGTGGCCCGGTCGGTTGCCTGGCGCAGCATGCGTTCGGCGTCGCTGAAGCGGCCGAAGGAGTACAGCGCCCAGCCAAGGTCGATCTCGGCGCGTATTCGCAGCGGGTCTGTCACTGGAAGTAGTTTGACCGCCCGCTTGAGAAGCCCGGCCGCCCCCGTCTCGTCGCCCTGGCGGACCCGGTCGGCGGCCTCGATCAGGCAGGTGGCGGCCTGCCGTCCCAGCTCCTCGGTCTCGGCGTCACGCAGCCCGAGCTCGACCCGGTACCGGTAGGCCTGCTCCAGGTGATAGCCGACGAGCTCGTCGTGCTCACCGGGCCGCCCGGCCATCCGGGTCTGCAGCCAGCTCGCGTATCCCTGGTGCAGGTCCGCCCGCTGCCGCTTCGACGTCGCCTGGTAGGCGCTGTCACGCAGCAGGACGTGCAGGAACCGGAACGCCTCCACCCCGGGCAGGTCCGACCGGTCGGGATGGACGAGCTCCTTGCGGACCAGCGACAGGCAGTGCTCGGCGACCGCCGCCCGGTCCGCCGGGGCGGACAGCTCCACCACCGCGTCCAGGTAGAAACGCTGGCCGACCACGGCGGCGCGCTCCAGGACCCGCCGTTCGTGGATGTTGAGCCGGTCGAGCCGGGCGGCGAGCAGCGCGGAGATCGTCGGGGCGACCTGGACCGAGCCCAGGTTGCCGGTGGCGATCCAGCGGTCGCCCTCGCGGCGCAGCAGCCCGTCGTCGACGAGGGCCGCCAGCGTCTGCTCGACGAACAGCGGGTTGCCCGCGGCCGAGTCGGTGATGCGCGCGACCAGCGCCGGGTCGAGGTCGTTCGAGCCCATCAGGGTGCGGATCAGGCGCTGGCAGCGCTCCTCGCTCAGCGGCTGCAGCAGCATGGACGTGGCGTTGAGCTTGCCGCCGCCCCACGTCCGGCGTTCCTCGAGCAGCTCCGGCCTGGCCAGGCACAGCAGCAGGATCGGCGCTTCCCGGGACCAGTCGGCGACGTGTTCGATCAGGTCCAGCAGGGTCGGCTCGGCCCAGTGCACGTCGTCGAACCAGACGATCAGCGGACGTTTCTCGGCGAGCGCGGCGAGGAAGGTCCGTACCGCCCAGAAGCTCTCCTGCGCGCCGACCTCGGCGCCGCCGAGCCCGACCAGGGGCGCCAGCCCGTCCACCACGGCGGCGGCGTCCCCGGTGACGCCGCTGGTGACGTTACCGACATCCTCCAGCAGCTCGCGCAGGCGGCGGCGGCCCTCGGGCGCGCTCTCGTCGGCGGACATCCCGGTCGCCTGCCGGACCATCTCCATCAGCGGCCAGTAGGTGATGCCCTCGCCATAGGACAGGCAACGCCCGGTGAGCACCGTCGCCCGCGACGCCGCCGCCTCGCAGAACTCCCGGACCATCCGGGACTTCCCGATACCGGCCGGGCCGAGCAGGGTGAACAGGTGGCAGGTGCGTTCCTCGATCACCTGCTCGAGGGCGTCGTCGAGGCGGCGGCGTTCCCGGTCCCGGCCGATCACGGGGGCGGCGAAGCCCTCGGGCGCGAACCGCGCCCCCGGCCCGATCCCGGGGTGGGCCAGGTCGATCAGACGGTGGGCCCGCAGCGGTGCCTTCTTGCCCTGGACGACCAGCGGCCCGACCGGTTCGGCGCGCACGTGCGGCCGGATCAGCCGCAGGGTGGCGTCCGCGATGAAGATCTGGCCGGGGGTGGCGGCCTCCTCCAGCCGGGACGCGACGTTGACGGCGTCCCCGGTGATGCCGCCGCCCGTCCCCGGCCCGCCGACGGTGACCTCGCCGGTGTTGATGCCGATGCGGATGCGGAAGCGGAACCCCCAGTCACGTTCCAGGTCGGCGTTGAGCACGTCCATGCTGGCGCGGATCCCGCATGCGGCGCGGGCGGCCCGCAGCGCGTCGTCCTCGTGCAGGACGGGGATGCCGAAGACGGCGAACACGGCGTCCCCGATGAACTTCTCGACGCTGCCCCCGTGCGAGGAGATCACCTCGCGGGCGGCGCTGAAGAACCGCCACATGACCTGTTGCAGCGGCTCGGAGTCGATCTGCTCACCGATGGCCGTGTAGCCGGTGACGTCGCAGAACAGGATCGTGACGGTCTTGCGGGCGCCGATCCCGAACGTGGGCTGGGGAGTACCACAGGAGAAGCAGAAGCGTGCTTCCTCCTGATTGGCCTTTCCGCATGTCGGGCAGGCGACCATGTGCCGGATCGTAGGCCGGAGAACCGTCGTACGGGACAGGATGGCGATGTCAGTCGTTTCCGGTGATCGTGATCTGTCCCACAGTGGCAAGGGATGCGTCCCGACCCGGTCACGCCTGGTTCATGCTAGTCGGGAATCCCGGCCGGCGCCCGCCGGATCGATCGTGTTTCCCGTCCGCCGCCGTGCCCTGCCGGCCGATGCTCAGGCCATCTCCGGTTCATCCCCTGTCCATCTCCGATCGATCGTTGGTCGATCGTCGACCGCGGGCGGCGCCCGGCCGGCCACCCGCATCAACCAACATCCGGCTGACACGGCCTAAGCTGGACGGTGTGGCGGCTGGACATGCAGGACACGGGTGTCTATGGGCCAATGCCGCAACCCGTGCCCGAAGCGTGGCAGGTGCCGTCGCGGCGGTCGGGCTGACGGCGCTCCTGCTGGCCGGCTGCGGGTCGTCCGGGAGCGACATCGAAATGTCCGCGCCACGGGCCTCGGCCACGGGCTCCCCGGGCGGGCCGAGTGAGCGCTCCGGGCCGCCGCCGGCCGCGACCGGCAGGACGGACACCGCATCCCCGGGCACGCAGGCCGCCCCGGGCACGCAGGCATCTCCGGGAGCGTCCGATCCCGCCGCGCCGGGCGACGTCCCCGACACCCTGCTGGATCCTGACTCGTCGTACTGGCCGCCCGCGGTGTTCGTGGGCCAGCCGTGCGTACCCGCACGCGACATCGCCCCACGACAGGCCATCAACGGGCTGATCCTGTACTGCCAGCAGACGGACCCGGGCCAGCCGCGCTGGGGGCTGGCCAGCCCGCCGCCGCCCGACCCGGCCGCTCCCGTGCCGAACGCCGAATGCACCGTCACCGACACCGGCCAGGTTGTCCAGGGGGCCAACGGGCGTCCCGTGATCTGCCTGCGCGATCCCGACGGCAACCTGCGCTGGGGGGACGTCTCGTAGGCCGTCTCCGGCGGATCGTCGTCCACCCCGGGCGAGTACGTATCCGGGACGGTTTTCCAGGTGGCCGGCCGGGTCTCGGAAGCCGCGGTGAAGGAACCGCGGCGGAATCCGGGCACGGGAGAAGAACGATCGTTTTCTCCGGTGATGGCGCGGGAGCCTTCCCGTCGCGGAGTCAGGCGCCATAGAGCGCCACAGAGCCGGACGCCTTTCCGTCGCGTCCGTCGCGTCCACGCGGAAAGTTTCGCCGCGCCATGTCATTCGCTACGCAATGTCATGGGTCTGGCTCGCTCCGGCTCGTTGTTCCGAGTTCCACGCATCTGTACCAAGGATGGTTACCGGCGGGTAGCATGGGTATGAGTTACTGGCCAGTAGGAGTACGCCGGCCCCATCGGTGAGCACCGAGGCCGGCTCTTCCCCGGGAGACAGCCATGGGGCACTACAAGAGCAACCTCCGCGACATCGAGTTCAACCTGTTCGAGGTGCTGGGTGTCGACAACACGCTCGGGCACGGCCCGTTCGCCGACATGGATCGCGACACGGCCCACGAAGTACTCGCCGAACTCGACAGACTGGCCACCGGCCCGATTGCCGAGTCGTTCGCGGACGCCGACCGCAACCCGCCGGTCTTCGACGCCAGCTCCGGCAGCGTCACCCTGCCGGAGTCGTTCAAGAAGTCCTACGCCCAGCTCATGGAAGGCCAGTGGTGGCGGCTGTTCGTGCCGCCGCACCTCGGGGGGATGGGCGCGCCGCCCTCGGTCGCCTGGGCCGCCTCGGAGCTGGTCCTCGGGGCCAATCCGGCGGTGTTCATGTACATGAGCGGGCCCACCTTCGCGGCGATTCTCGACCGGCTCGGCACCGCCGAGCAGAAGAACCTCGCCCGGCTGGCGATCGAACGCCAGTGGGGCGCGACCATGGTCCTTACCGAGCCCGACGCCGGCTCGGACGTGGGCGCCGGGCGCACCAGAGCGGTACCTCAGCCCGACGGCAGCTGGCACATCGAGGGCGTGAAGCGTTTCATCACCAACGGTGACTGGGACGTACCGGAGAACATCTTCCACCTCACCCTGGCCCGGCCGGTCGGCCACGGGCCGGGCACCAAGGGCCTGTCCATGTTCCTGGTGCCGAAGTTCCTGGTGGACCCGAACACCGGCGAGCCCCGCGAGCGCAACGGCGTCCACGTCTCCAACGTCGAGAAGAAGATGGGGCTGAAGGTCTCCGCCACCTGCGAACTGCGCTACGGCGAGAAGCAGCCCGCGGTCGGCTGGCTGGTCGGCGACGTCCACGACGGCATTGCCCAGATGTTCGAGGTCATCGAGTACGCCCGGATGATGGTGGGCACCAAGGCCATCGCGACACTGTCCACCGGCTATCTCAACGCGCTCGAGTTCGCTCGGACCCGGGTCCAGGGCGCCGACCTGACCCGGCTGCTGGACAAGACCGCGCCGCGCGTCACGGTCATCCACCACCCGGACGTCCGGCGGATGCTGATGGTGCAGAAGGCGTACGCGGAAGGCATGCGGGCGCTCGTCCTGTACACCGCCACGATCCAGGACAGGGTCGCCCTGGCACATGCGGCGGGTACCCGGGACGAACTCGCCGAACGGCTCAACGACCTGCTGCTGCCCATCGTCAAGGGCGTCGGCTCGGAACGGTCCTACGAGCTGCTCGCGACGTCCCTGCAGGTCCTCGGCGGCTCCGGCTACCTGCAGGACTATCCGATCGAGCAGTACATCCGGGACGCCAAGATCGACACCCTGTACGAGGGCACCACGTCCATTCAGGGGCAGGACTTCTTCTTCCGCAAGATCGTGCGGGACCGGAGCACGGCGCTGGGCGCGCTGCTCGGCGAGATCCAGGCGTTCGCCAAGGGCGACGCCGGCGACGGCTCGTTGCGGCGCGAACGGGAGGTCCTCGGCGTCGCGCTGGACAACGTCCAGTCGATGGTCGGCACACTGGTCGGTTTTCTCACCAGCGTGGCGGAGGATCCCCGCAACGTGTACAAGGTCGGCCTCAACACCACCCGGCTGCTGATGAGCGTCGGCGACCTCGTCATCGGCTGGCTGCTGCTGCGCCAGGCCGAGGTCGCGGAGAACGCGTTGGCCGCGCGGGGGGCGGCGGGGATCCTGTCAGCCAAGGAGCAGGCCTTTTACGTGGGCAAGGTGTCCGCGGCCCGCTGGTTCGCCGCGAACGTGCTGCCCGAACTGTCCGCCCGGCTCGGCGTCCTGGCGGCCACCGACCTCGACCTGATGGACCTCCCCGAGGAGGCGTTCTAATAGCCAGCAGACTGGTATCTGGTATCTGGTAGCTCTGGGTAGCTGCCTGTTAGGAAGGTGGCGCGGGCAAGTGCCCCGTCCGCGCCACCGGACCCGTGCCCGCGTCGCCTGCCCGGATCCGGCGTGCCGGGCCGGGTAGGCCCGGCGGAGTCCCGGGGCCCGGGACTGGTCCTGGGCCGTCTGACGGTAGATCCTCGACCGGGGACGGCCCCGGTGCGTGCCGGATGCGCCCTGGGACGTGCCTAGGACGTACGCAGCGGCGGGAACGCCTGGTCCAGTTCGTTGCGCATGTCCCGTTTGAGCAGGTCATCGGCCTCGGAGGCGCCCTGCCCCTCCAGGAGGAACCGGGCGACCCGCAGCGTCAGGTCGACCCGTTCGGCAAGGTTGAGAGCGCCGTTGAAACGTCCGCTGGAGCCTGCGGAGGTCAGGACCTTGGCGACGAACTCGTCCGCCGCCTGCAGTGCCTCCACGCGCGTCATGCGTTCCACCCCTTTGTGCCGGAAGCCGTACCGGAAGCCCTAAGCAAGGCGCAACCGTACCAGGCAAGCTTCTTCCTCCGTTGTCCACCCCATCCCACGCGCTTTGCCTCGGTTGGGATTTCTACTCGATCTGTTGTGTTCACGCCGGCGGGTACCCTCGAAGGTCCAACCCGTCTGCCTGCTCGTGGCAAATAGTAATTATTTGATGACAAATGATTACCGGCTGCTGTCCTGGTGGGCTGCCCGTGTCCTCGTCGGTAGGTCAGTTCCAGGCAAGGGTCACGGTCGGGTCGGTGAGCATCCGGGCGACGTCCGCAAGCACCCTGGAGCCAAGTTCGCCGTCGACGATCCGGTGGTCGAAGGTGAGGGCGAGCTGCGCCACCGTCCGGACGGCCAGTTCGCCCTCGTGCACCCAGGGCATCGGACGGATCGCCCCCAGCGCGAGGATCGCCGCTTCCGGCGGGTTGAGGATGGGGGTTCCGATGTCGATGCCGAACACCCCGACGTTGGTGATCGTGATCGTCCCGCCGCGCAGCGCCTCCGGTGTGGTCTTTCCGCCGCGGGCGGTGACGGTCAGCTCGTGCAGCGCGTGCGCGAGCTCGACGAGGCTCATTCGGTCCGCGTCCGCGATGTTCGGTACGACGAGCCCGCGCGGCGAGGCCACCGCGATCCCGAGGTTGACGTACCCGTGGACGGCGATCCGCGCGGGCTCGTCGCCGACCGCGTCCTCCCAGCGGGAATTGATCATTGGTTGGCGGCCGACGGCCGTCAGCAGCGCCTTGGCGACGAACAGCAGCGGGGTCACCCTGACGTCGGCGAACTCGGGCAGCGCGGCCAGCCGGTCGCGGGCCGCCATCGTCTCGGTGACGTCCACGCTCACGAACTCGGTGGCCTGCGGCGCGTTCGCCACGCTGGACACCATCGCCTGCGCGGTCGCCCGCCGGACGCCCGTCACCGGGATGCGGCGGACCCGCTCCTGGTCGGTGTCGTGGCCGTTCGCGAACGTCCGGGCCGCCTCGACGTCGGCGCGGCTGATCGTCCCGTGCGGCCCGGTGCCGACGACCGTGCCCAGGTCGACACCGAGGTCGCGGGCGAGCTTGCGCACCGGTGGTTTCGCGAGCACGGCGACGGCCTGGGCCGACCGCCGCGGCCCGGCGGGGCTGTCGACCGGCCGCGGGCTGCCGGGTCGGCCAGCGGGCTGCGCCGACCCGCGTGTCGCGGGCCAGCCGGCCACCGCCGTCGAGGCTGCCCCGTCCGTCCTGCCTGCCGAGGCCTGGCGCCTGTCTGCCGGGTCCTGGCGCGAGCTTCGGCGCGAGGCCCGCCGGGACACCCCGGACGCCCCGCGCGGACCGTACCCGACCAGCACGGGCATCCGCTCGTCGCCCCGCTCGTCCGAACCGGACGCGGCGGGACCGGGCGGGTGGCCGGCTGCGGGATCCGGGCTGGACGCGGCCACCGGCGCCGGACCGCGCCGCCGGCCCTTCGCGGCACCCGGACCGGCCGTGACGGGGCTGGCGNGCTGGCGCCGCCTGCCGTGGCGTCCGCGCCAGCCGTCCTGTGAGTGCCGTTGGCGCTGGATTCGGCGCTGTCGGTGGCGGCGTCCACAGTTTTGGTTCCGCTGCCGGTTTCGCCGCCGGCGCCGGTGTCGATGGTCACCAGTGGCTGCCCCACCTCGACCGTGTCGCCCGGCTCGGCGTGCCGGACGGCCAGCACGCCCGTGAACGGGGAGGGCACCTCCACCAGCGCCTTGGCGGTCTCCACCTCGGCGATCGGCTGGTTGACGGCGACGTGCTCACCCACCTCCACCAGCCATCGGACGATCTCGGCGTCGGGCAGGCCCTCACCCAGGTCGGGGAGCCGGAACTGCGCACGTGACACGGTGACCTCCAACTGGTGACCGGGGACAACCGATGACCGGGAACGGCCGATGACCGGCACCCGGTCCTGCGGCATCACGAAGGCTCTTGAACATCTCGCTGTCGGCGGGCGGCCGGTACGGGTAGATACGGGTCGGTAGGGGTCGATACGGGTCAGCAGATGCCGGTCAGTAGCTGAACGATCGGTCCACGGCGTCGAGCACCCGGTCGACGTCTGGCAGGTAGTGCTCCTCCAGACGAGATGGCGGATACGGGGTGTCGTATCCCGTGACACGTAGCACTGGGGCTTCCAGCGAGTAGAACGCCTTCTCGGTGACCCGCGCGGCGATCTCCGCGGACAGGGACACGTTCGACGGCGCCTCGTGCACCACCACCAGCCGCCCGGTCCGCCGGACGGACGCGAACACGGGCGACAGGTCGAGCGGGGACAGTGTGCGCAGGTCGATCACCTCGAGCGCGCGCCCCTCCTCGGCCATGACGGCGGCCGCGTCCAGGCAGGTCCGCACCATCGGGCCGTAGGCGACCAGCGTCGCGTCGTCCCCGGGGCGCACGACCCGGCTGACGTGCAGCGGAGCGGCCGCCGACAGCGGCAGGCCGGTGGTGACCTCGGCCTTGTCCCAGTAGCGGCGCTTGGGCTCAAAAAAGATCACCGGGTCGTCCGTGGCGACGGCCTGGCGGATCATCGTGTGGGCGTCGACCGGGTTGGAGCAGGCCACCACCTTCAGCCCGGCGGTGTGGCAGAAATATGCCTCTGGTGACTCACTGTGGTGTTCGACCGCGCCGATGCCTCCGCCGCAGGGGATCCTGACCGTCACGGGCAGGCGGACACGGCCCCGCGTCCGGTAGTACATCTTGGCCAGCTGGGTGACGATCTGATCGAAGGCGGGGTAGACGAAACCGTCGAACTGGATCTCGCACACCGGCCGGAACCCGCGCATCGCCAGCCCGATCGCCGTCCCGATGATCGCGGATTCCGCGAGCGGGGTGTCGATCACCCGTTCCTCGCCGAAGTCGGCCAGCAGCCCGTCGGTGATGCGGAAGACCCCGCCGAGCCGGCCGACGTCCTCGCCCATCACGACGACTCTCGGATCGTCCTCCATGGCCGTGCGCAGCCCCGCGTTGAGGGCCTTGGCCAGGGTCAGCGTCGACGACCTGGCCGCGGCGACCCGCGGGTGCGACGTGGCCACAGCGCCCTGCTGGCGTGGGGTGGTCGCGGCATCCTGCTGGCGCGGCATGGTCACAGCGCCCTTCTGGTGCCGCGGGCCGTCGCCACGGTGACCGTCGACGCCGGCCGGACCACTGCCGCCCGGCCACCCGGGCGTTCGGCTCGCTGGGCCGTCCCGGCCGGTCGGGACGGCTCGTTCCGGGGTACCGGCTCGCTCCAGTAGGACGCTTCACTCCGATGGGACGGCTCGCTCTGGTAGGCCGGTTCGGCCTGGTCGGTCTGCTCGGCCTCGGTGAAGCCGGCCTCGGGGAGGTCGGCTTCGGTGAAGTCGGCGAACGTGGCCCGCGCGTTGACCAGTTCCTCGGTGTCGTGCACATACACGTGGTCGAACAGGCTCAGCGGAGCCGGGTCGGGCAGGTTCAGGCAGCGTTGCCGCAGGGTGGCCGCGAGCGCGTCGGCCTCCCGGTCCAGGGCGGCGGCCGCGTCGTCGTCCAGCAGTCCACGACCACGCAGGTAGGCCGCCATCCGCTGGACAGGGTCGAGGGCGCCCCAGCGCGCGAGCTCCGACGCCTGGCGGTAGCGGGACGGGTCGTCCGCGGTGGTGTGCGCGCCCATCCGGTAGGTGACCGCCTCCACCAGGGCCGGTCGTCCCTGGCGGGCCTGGTGGAGCGCCCAGCGCGTTACGGCCAGGGTCGCCAGCACGTCGTTGCCGTCCACCCGGACGCCGGCGATGCCGAACCCGCGGGCCCTGAAGTAGATCGGGACGCGGGTCTGCCGCCGTGTCGGCTCGGAGATCGCCCACTGGTTGTTCTGGCAGAAGAAGACCACCGGCGCTTCGAACACGCCCGCCCAGTTGAACGCCTCGTTGACGTCACCCTGACTGGACGCTCCGTCGCCGAAGTAGACCAGGGTCGCCGGCAGGTCGTCGCCGCCACCGGCGGTGCCGCCGCTCCCGCCGCTCCCGCCGCTCCCGCCGGTGCCGNCGGGCCGGTGGGCCGTCCCGACCGGCCGGCGACCCAGACCCGTCCTGACCTCCTTGGTGACCCCCATGGCGTAGCCGGTCGCGTGCAGGACCTGGGAGCCCACCACGATCGCGTACGTCTGGAAGCCGTGTTCGTCCACGTCCCAGCCACCGTGGGCGACCCCGCGGAACAGGCCGAGAACGTCCAGCGGATCGACGCCCCGGCACCAGGCCACCGCGTGCTCACGGTAGGTCGGGAAGACCATGTCGTCGGTGCGCAGCGCCCGCGCCGAGCCGACCTGGGCCGCCTCCTGCCCGCGCAGGCTCGCCCACAGACCGAGCTCGCCCTGGCGTTGCAGGGCGGTCGACTCCTCGTCGAGCCTGCGTGCGATCACCATGTCGCGCAGGAGCCCGATCAGGTCGGCGTCGGTGAGGTCGGCGAGGTACGGATCGTAGTCGGCCAGGGGCAGCCGGCGCCCGTCCGGTGTCAGCAGCCGGACCGGCGCGGTGTCGTCATCGTCGCCGGCGCCGGCGACACTGCCGGTGCCGGCGTCCGCCGGGTCGCGCGGGACGGGTGCGGCGACGGTGTCGAGGCGGTCTGTGTCGGGAGCGGACTCTGTCTCAGCGGACTCTGTGTCAGGAGCGGACATGGCGTCCTCCGGTCGTCCTCGGCCGTTCCCGAGATCGTCGGTGACGGCCTGCGCGATGGGTGTACCCGGTGGATCTCTGTTGGTGTCGACATCCACCGGACGCGCCCGAGGCGGCCGGCCACGCGGGTCGGCGGGACCGCCGCGCAGTAGACGATAGTCGTCCGGACGCGGTGAGCAAGCTCGGACGCCCGGCCTGACCTCGACGAATCCGGCTGGCCCGGACCTGCTCTGGGTCGATTCATCCGGCTCGTTCGTCCGGCTCGGCCCGGGTCTGGACGGAGCCTGCTCGGCCGGGTGCCGGCCGGGTGCCGGCCGCGCGAGCGACACTCCCTCGCGGCCAGGTCGCCCGACGGGCGGTCGGTGCCTCGGCCCGGATAGCGTGGTGCGGTGACAGTTGCGCAGACGCCCATCACCGCCGGTGAGCCGGAGCCGGTCGGGACGGAGCCGGCCGGGACAAGGTCGGCTGGGACGGGGCCGGCCGCGCCGGAGGCCGGCGTACCCGCCATCGCGGCCCGCCCCGCCGACCCGTCCGCCTCGGTGACGCTCGGCCAGGTCGGGATCTGGAGCGGCCAGTTCGACTACTCGCCGGCGTCCGTGGTGCGCGACGCCGTCGCCGAACTCGACGAACTGGGCTATCCCGCGGTCTGGACCGGCGAGGTCAGGGGCCGGGAGGTGCTGGTCACCGCGGGGCTGATGCTCGCGGCGGCGCCACGGCTGACCGTCGCCACCGGCATCGCGCAGATCCTCGCCCGGCACCCGCAGACGATGGCGGCCGGGCAACTGACGCTGGCCGAGGCGTTCCCCGGCCGGTTCCTGCTCGGCGTCGGTGTGTCGCACGCGTCCCTGATGGAGATCCGCGGGGTGCCGTACACCAAACCGCTCACGCAGATGCGCGCCTACCTCGACGAGATGGACGCCAGCGCCCGGGAGCAGTACCGGGCGGTTCCGCCGGCGTCGTCACCGCGGGTGCTCGCCGCGCTCGGGCCGAAGATGCTGGAGCTGGCGCGCGCCCGGGCGGACGGCGCTCACACGTTCTTCGTGCCGCCGGAGCACACCGCGAGCGCCCGGGCGATCCTCGGGCCGGGCAAGCTGCTCGTCCCGGAGCAGGCGTTCGTCCTGGACACCAACCCCGAGACCGCGCGGGAACTGGCCCGGCGGCACACCGGCTCCTACCTGCGGCTGCCGAACTACACGAACAACCTGCGCCGATTCGGCTTCACCGACAGCGATTTCGCGGACGCGGGTTCGGACCGGCTCGTCGACACGATCGTGCCCTGGGGCGACCCGGACGTCCTGCTCGGCCGGATCAAGGAGCATCTGGACGCCGGCGCCGACCACGTGTGCGTCCAGGTGCTCGACCCGGACCGCCGCGGGCTGCCCCGCCGGCAGTGGCGGGAACTCGCCCCGGCGCTGGTCAGCCCACCCGGCGGGAGCCGTCCGGAGCAGGGCGCCGGCCGCTAGCCAGGCCGAGCCGACAGCCGGCCGAGCCGGCAGCCGCTCAACAACGGGTCGCGGACACCGTCCGCGACCGTCCGCACAGGTAATGATCAAGAAGTGTTTGTCGTTCTGTACGGTTTTCGGCCCGTGAGCGTACACAGCGACAAACTCGCGGTGATCTTTCCTGGCGGTCGGGAGCGCACGTCCGTGCCATCGTTGGCCTCGCTGTCTGCGCGGCTACGTATGGTTACGGTACGGATGTCGTTCAGCTTGGGGTGGCCGCGGCGGCGCAGTCGGCGCAGGTCCCGTAGATCTCCAGGGTGTGGGCGACGTCGGTGAAGCCCGCGGCCGCGGCGACGCGGTCGGTCCACGCCTCGATCTCGGGCCCCTCGACCTCGACGGTCCGGCCGCAGTGGCGGCAGACCAGGTGATGGTGATGGTTGTCGGTCGCGCAGCGGCGGTAGAGGGTCTCCCCGTCGTCGCGGCGCAGCACGTCGACCTCGCCCCGGTCGGCGAGGACCTGCAGATGCCGGTAGACGGTGGTCAGGCCGACGGCCTGCCCCATGTCGCGCAGGTGGGCGTGCAGGTCCTGGGCGCTGGTGAACGCGTCGATCTCGGCCAGCGCGGCGCAGACGGCGTCTCCCTGACGGGTGGCCCGGACAGTGGTTCCACGGCCGAGCATGGCCCGGCGGCCACCGCTACCCGGCCCGGCCCGCGATGGTTCCGTGGTGGGCGCGGCCCCCCGGGACGATGCCGTCGGGGCGGGGGTCGCTCGGCTGGATTCGGCACTGGACACAGCCTTCACTCTCTCACCGTACGGCGGCCGGGGCCCCGGACGACGGGTCTCTGTCAGATCAGGAGACGGAACGTCAGACCAGGAAGACGGAACGGTTTCGACACGGGCGTCTTCGCGGCTGGCATCACACACCGTTACTCATGTCCGACATCCCGCGGTGGCAGATCCAGCGCTCCTCAGTCGTAGGTGAAAACCGCTGCCGACACGCCGTTTTCCACCTACGGCCTGCGTGGGTGTAGGTGGAAAACGCTGTCATCGCAACCTTTTCCACCTACTCCTCCACTGCCCCACCTACGGCTTCCGCGGTGGGACGGCCGCCAGCGGGCGGTCGCAGCCGCGTCGGCGGCCATCGGCGGGTGCCGGCGGTACTGCGGCGGCCCAGTTCCCTCGGTCGGTACGGTTGCGCGGCAGCCACCACCTCGTCCCGGCGCCGTTCCTGACCAGACCCGAACCGGTTACGGCCGTCATCGTCAGATCCGTGCCCGGGGCCGCCAAAAACCACCAATATCCGGCGAAATGAATACGTCGGGTAAACCCGGCCAGCGATTCCGTCATCTCCGACTGGTTCGAATTCTGCCCGTTCGGACTCTTCTGTACGAAAAAGGTTAATCCGGGCATCCTGTCGCGGGCGGGTCAGCCCGGTACGTGTTGTGGCTCGAAGGTGGGCAGTCCGTCCCGGCGGTGGACCGTTTCCCCCTGGGCGTAGGCGGTGAGGAACCTGCTGATGCGGCCCACCGCGTCGGTGAGGTCGTCCACGTCCGGCAGCGTGACGATCCGGAAGTGATCAGGCCGCGGCCAGTTGAAACCCGTGCCCTGCACAACCATGATTTTTTCGGCCAGGAGCAGGTCCAGGACGAGCCGTTCGTCGTCGGTGACCGGGTAGACGTCCGGATCGAGCCGCGGGAACGCGTACAGCGCCCCTTTCGGCTTCACGCACGACACGCCAGGAATGTCGTTGAGCAGCTTCCACACCACGTCCCGCTGCTCGTGCAGGCGGCCACCGGGCAGGACGAGGTCGCCCGCGCCGCTGTCGTCCTCGAGCGCGGCCCGCATGGCGAACTGGCCCGGGACGTTGGCGCACAGCCGCATGTTGGCCAGGATGTTGAGCCCCTCGACATAGCTGGACGCGTGCGTGCGCGGGCCCGAGAGCACCATCCAGCCGGAGCGGAAGCCGGCCAGCCGGTACGCCTTGGACAGCCCGTTGAACGTCACGCACACGACGTCCGGGGCGAGGGCCGCGGTGGAGATGTGCTCGGCGTCGTCGTAGAGGATCCGGTCGTAGATCTCGTCCGAGAAGATCATCAGGTTGTGCTGGCGGGCGAGTTCGACGATGCCCTCGAGGATCTCGCGGTCGTAGACCGCGCCGGTGGGGTTGTTCGGGTTGATCACTACGATGGCGCGGGTGCGCGTGGTGATCCTGCCGGCCATGTCGTCCAGGTCCGGCATCCAGCCGGCCGGCTCGTCGCACAGATAGTGGACGGGCCGCCCGCCGCACAGGCTGACCACAGCCGTCCACAGCGGGTAGTCCGGCGCCGGGAGCAGCACCTCGTCGCCGTCGTTGAGCAGCGCCTGCAGTGACATCATGATCAGTTCTGAGACGCCGTTGCCGAGGTAGACCCCGTCGGGGTCGATACCGGTGATGCCCTTCCCGTTCGCGTACCGGACCGCGGCCGTGCGGGCGGAGAGCAGGCCCTTGGAATCGCTGTAGCCCTGTGCCTCGGCGAGGCCGTTCACCACTGCCTCAAGGACCGCCGGTGGCGCGTGGAACCCGAACGGCGCCGGGTTGCCGATGTTCAGTTTGAGGATGCGCTGACCAGCGGCTTCCAGCTTCGTCGCCTGGTCCAGGACGGGGCCCCGGACGTCGTAGCAGACGCCGGTGAGCTTGTCGGACTGGGTGAACTCCATGAGCCAAGGGTAGGTGCACCGTCCACCGGGTTTTCTCGCCCATGACGAGTGGGCCACGCTTTTCGGAACCTCGGGCACGCACAGTGCAGGACCAACGGCCAACGGCGATGCGATCATGTTTGCGACATGCTGCCGGCAGGCGGACTTTTCGGGCCATGCGGGTTTCCGGCGCATGGTGGGTTGAAGACGGGCGGTCATGCGTTTGCCGGCTCCGGTTTCCGTCGGGTCCGGGTGGTCCGGAAAGCGATCCGGATGGTCCGGATACCGATGGTCCGGAAGGCTTTCGGCCCGGAAGGCACGCGGGCCCGAAGGTCTGCCGGGTCATTCGGATCCGCCGGGCTACCCGGTACGGATCACTCGCGGCCGTGGGTCCCGCGCCCAGCCACGATGCCCGCTCGCGATGCCCGCTCGCGATGCCCGGTAGGGATGTCCAGCCGTGGCGCCCGGCCGGGGCATCCAGCGGATCATTCGATACCGGCCGTGTTCCGACAGCTGGATTCGGATGTCTGGGCGGCTATTCGGCGCGGTGCCGCGACAGATGGTGCCGCGGCCGATGATGCGGCAGGTGCTGGGGGCTGCCGCCGTGGTAGGTGGTGCGCAGCTTCTCCGAGGTGAGGGTGACTGCCGCCGGTCCGGAGCCGAACTGGCGGCGGTTGAGCAGCCAGACGCTGTCGCAGGTCAGATGGGCCAGCGCGAGATCGTGCGTGGACATCATGACGCTGGTGCCGGCCGAGCGCATGGCCGCCAGCGCGGACAGCAACGCCTGCTGGGAAAGGACGTCCACACCGTCGAACGGCTCGTCGAGCAGCAGCAGGTACGGCTGCTGGGCGATGGCACGGGCGAGGAGCACCCGCTGACGCTGCCCGCCGGGCAGCGCCTCGAACCGGTCCCCGGCGCGGTGGGTGAGCCCGACCGTTTCCAGGGCACGTGCCGCGATGGCCCGGTCCGTGCGGGTGGGCCGCCGTACCCAGCCGAGCGAGCGGTAACGACCCATGAGGACGGCCTGGGCGACGGTCACCCGCGGGTCGGGCCCGAGAGCGTCGACCTGCGGGACGTAGGCGACCCGGCGGCGGGCCTGCATCGGTGGGCAGCCGAGTACCGTCACCGATCCGCTCACCACCGGGGCAAGCCCGAGCAGCGCTTTCATCAGCGTCGACTTTCCGGCGCCGTCCGGGCCGATGACGGCTACGGTACGGCCGCTTTCGACCGTTCCATGGACGTTCTCCAGCACCGGGACCCGGTCGTAGGCGACCGTCGCCCGGTCGAAGACCACGGCCGGGGACGTTCCGGGCCCTCGCGTTTCATCCGATACGGCCGGATCAGATGGTGGATCGGATACGACCCGCGAATCCGACGCGACCGGACCAATGGGGCCGTCCGGTCGGGCTGGCCGCCAGGCGGCCGTGACCGTGTCCTGTTCCGCGAGATCCACCGACCATACGACTGATTTCCTGAATGTGGAGCTCGACAACCACCGCGTTGCCTCGGTCATGCTCCGAGACGGTACGACCACTGGACGCGTCCGGCATTGCGGGCCGCTTCCCCACCGGCCATCTCACCCGCACAGGTTGATGCGGTCCACGCGGGCACGAACGGCCACGGACCCGCCGCCGCAGCTCCAGACCGTGATACCGGCCGTATCCAAAAAGATCATGATGACAGGTATCAGGTACGGCACGGCGGGGAGCGCCGCTTTGAGCGATGGGAACGGGTTCGGCATCGATCGTCATGTGTGGTCGATCGTCATGTGTGACGGTCATGATGTGCGATAGATGATGCTGACCCGTCGGTTCTGGCCGCGGCCCGCGCTGTTGTCCGAGCCGTCCGAGTTGGTGTTCGGCGCGACCGGGTTGGCGGCGCCGTGCCCGGTCGCCGAGACGAGGACGCCGGGCGGGGCCTTCGGACGCAGCAGGTTCGCGACGGCGTTCGCCCGCTGCTGGGACAGGATCACGTTGTACGCGGGCGTACCGGTGCTGTCGGTATACCCGTTGACGGTGATCGTGCCGGTCACCCTGCCGAGCTGTGCCGCGATGCCGTCGAGCTGCTCGCGGGCCGCCTTGGTCAGGTTCGCCGAGTCGAACGCGAAGAGCACGTCCGAGCTGATCGTCAAGACCACGCCGGAGCCGTCACGCCTCTCGGTACGCAGCGTGACAACAGACCGTTCGACGTCGATCGGCCGGATCGCCGCCGCTGGATCGATCTCCCGGATCGACTCGATGATCGCCTGATCGGTTACTGTGGGTGCAGTCGTGGGGGTGTCCGTCGCGGCGCGGGCTGTCGGCACGCACAGCCACGACACCACAGCGGTGACCGACGCCAGCACGACCGCGCCGAGCCGGGTCAGCGTGGGCCGGGTCAGCGTGGACCCGGCCCACGCGGGGCCGGGCTGTGCGGGGCCGGTCAGCGCGCTCGGCGTCCGCGTCCGCACGGGGCTCACCGGCCGACCGGGACGTCGTCGAACAGCAGCCGGTCGTCGGCGTAGACGTCGATCGTCCGCACGTCCGCGGGCGGCGCGGCAAAGGTGTACGAGGCGCTGACCGGGGTGTTGTTGGAGGTCTTCGTCTGGGGGCCGCTCGCGCCCAGCTCGACGTTGCGGCTGTCCTGGACGACGAGGTAGCGCTTCAGGTTGACGCTGTCGACCAGGGTCACCGCGGGGCTGTGCCCGTCGAACATGTCGAAGACCGAAATCTCCTTCCCCTGTGGGGCGCCGGTGTATCTCGGTGTCCACAGCAGGGTGAGCGTGCTCAGACGTCCGTCCGCCTTCAGACCGACCAGGCCGACCTCGACCGTCCCCGGGGTGCTGCCGGGCGCGCGGAAGCTGGCCGTCCGGCTGGCTGCCGGGACACCGGCGGAAGCCGCCTGGCCCGTCTGGGCCGTACCGGCAGGCCCGGGGGCCGTCGTACCGCCGGATGCGGGCGTGTCGGACGAGCTGGAGCAGCCCATGGCGAACAGCGTGATGACGCCGATCAGGATGGTGAGGGTGGTGACCGGCGTCAGCCGGGTTCTCATCCGGTGGAGCATCCGGACCTCCCGCATGGATGCGACGACGGTGCGCGATCCCGATTATGCGGACAGACCGGGGCCCACGGCCCATCGGTGGCCGGCTCTGTGGACAACTGGCCCGTTGGTGGCCGACCCGCGGAATGATCTGTGGATAATCCGCCCGCGGACGACCAGCCTGTGAACGACCGTCGTCTCAGGCGGGTGGCCATTCCGTGCGGGGCCGCCGGCCGGGCCGGACGAGCCCGCGCCACCGCGGGGCAGGAAACCGTTCCGCGCGGTGCCGCCGGTCAGAAGGGCGGGACCGTTCCGCAGGGGATGCGGACAGGATTCGGGCCGGTCCAGCCGGGTAGGGCAGGCCCGGACGGGTTTTCAGACGAGCCCGAGCAGCCAGCGGATCTCCTTGCCGAGCTCGCGTGGTTCGCGCAGCGGTGCCCGGAACGGAAGATGGATCTCCTCGGCTCCCGAAGGCCCTATCCGCCACATGTCCAGGCCCTGGTGGTCGAGCCGGGTGATCTGCGCGCCGGCGAACTCCCGCGCGTGCCCCGACCGCACGATCCTCACCAGCCTGGGGCCGGCGGGCTGCCGCGCCCCGCGGCCCTGGTCGGTGTCGACGGCGACCGCGTGTTCGGCGAGGCGGCGGATCTGCTCGGCGTGCACCGTGTTCAGATGCGCCACCAGATCCGGCGCGTAGGCCGCTATCAGGTCCGGCTCGGCCAGGGCGTAGGCGATCAGGTCGATACGGGTCCCACAGCCACCGGCGGCTCGGGCCCGCCTNCCGGCGGCTCGGGCCCGCCTGCGGTCGCGTTCACCCGCGGCCCGTGGTGCCCGCCGGCTGCTCCCTGCCGTGGCTTTCTCGGGCGCTGTCGGCCGCGGTCCGGGAGGGTCTGCCGATCCGGCCCCGCCGCGATCCGTTCCGCTGTGGTCTGTTCTGTCATGATCTGGTGACGGCTGGGCCGCCGCGCCGCCGGGATCCGTGAGAGTGAGCAGGTAGAGGACGACTTCGGCGACGATCATCGCGATCGCGACGAGATCATGATCGTGCCCGCACGAGCCGAGGGGTGGCCGCGGTGTCGGGCAGCCAGGCCCGGCCAGCCGCGCGATGACGTCCGTCGCCGGGCCGGGAACGACGCGCAGGGAGCCGGAGAGGACGAGGCGCTCACCCTGCGGCCCGTGAATGTCGACCCGCGCTGTCGGGGAGCTGCCGGCCGCGTGCGCGGGCGGGCTGCCGGCCGTGACGAGCAGGATCGGCTCGCCACCGTCGTCGAGCAGGCCGACCCGGCCGCAGAGGCGTTCGTATGGCAGCGTCAGCAGAGCGTGTCGGGCTCCGGCGATCACGGTGCGGGCCCGGCTGGGCGTCGCTTCCTCGAGCGGTGTCGGTGCCGTCACGATGCCCTCCGCTAAAATATGGTTACCTGTTCTCAAGTAAGGCTAACCTAATTAGCCGTCGGTCTGCGTGCAATGGAACAGCGACGGATCGCAAAAGATCACACTAGGTCATGTTGATCGCATTGACAAGAATGCTGGTGGTGCTGTAAAAGCGGCGAGTGCGCGTGGGCGGCGTCCACCGTCCACGGCGTGCGGTCGCCGGCAGATTGAGTATGAAGAGTAGATATCTTCTACGTTTCTTCTACGTTTCTTCCGCGTTCTACGGTGTCTGCCTACAGCGTCCGCTGGGTCCGCTGGAGCCAGCGGTGCGGAAGTCGCTCGGGGTGTCGGGATGTCGGGACGTCGACAGGGCCGAGGTCGCGAGGTTGCTCCGGGAGCGGTTCCGGTCGGTGTCGCTCGACACATCGCGGGCGGCCCTCGGCGTGTCGTGGACGGCGCCCGGCGCGTCGCGGACGGGACGGCGGCATGGGTGGGGGAGCGGGGGTCGCCCCGGGTGATGCCCGACCGGCGCCGTTCGACTCCGACGGTGAACGGTTTTCGGTTGGCTATAATACGTGAAGTGTTGATTTTAGATGACAGTTTGGATGACAGTTTGGATGACGTTGTCGATCCAAAACAATATACGAACAACTACTGTAGAGAACGGCCGCGATCCGCTGGGTTGACGGAGGTCTCCGGCATCCTGTGAGGCCTCCGGTCGCATGAGAAGGATTGCGATCATCTGGCCTTTGGTCGGTAGGCTGTTGGAGCCTCCGGACTTCCCAGGTCGGCATCCGGACCTCCTGGATCGGCTTCGCCGCTCCGGCGGGAGCCCCGGATTCGGCGGGAGCCCGAGCGCGAGGAGGATCATGATCATGCGGCCTTTGGTCAACTGGCCATCAGATGTTCCGCGACGTCGCGGCCTCGGCGAGGAGGTGCTGGGTGATCTTCAAATGGGTGGGTGACGGTCGCCCCTATCCCGATCACGGGCTGAGCCAGCGGGAGTGGGCGGCGATTCCACCGCGCCAGGTCAGGCTGGACCAGTTGGTCACCACCAAACGAGTGCTCGCGCTGGACGTCCTGCTCGACGAGGACTCGACCTTCTACGGGGATCTGTTCCCCCACGTCGTCGACTGGGACAACACGCTCTACCTGGAGGACGGACTGCACCGGGCCGTCCGTGCCGCGCTGCAGCAGCGCAACTCGATCCATGCTCGGGTGCACGTTCTCCAGCAGCCCCAGCCGGGGGCGGACCCGGCGACCATAGCCGGCTCCCGACTGAGGGTCAGTCCCCACTGATCAGATAGGTGGTGAAGGTGTCATCACCGACCTTGCCGAAGATGTACGGCGGGCAGTCGTCGGACGGCTTGTAAGCGACAATCGGCTTCCACACGGGCAGGCGGGAGACCTGGACGAGGGAGCCGCCGGCGAGGTCGCGGGCCTCCACCAGCGTACGGTCACGCTCGTTGCTCCGTTCGTACCACGCCCCACACCAGCGGATCTCCTTGGGTCTGCTCGTCCATGCGGGGGTGTGGAAGAACCACAGCAGATATATCTCGCGGAACACCAGGGCCATCACGAGGATGGTCAGCAGCGCCCGGACGAAGTTCCCGGCCCGGCCTGACGCGAGAACGGGGCTCACAGGACCAGAAGCCTAAAGCGTCCCGGATAGATCTTCAGTAGCGCATGCGGGTGTGTCTACTCATCGGGGGTGAACAGGCCATAGCGGTTTTGAAGTCGGTGGCGCGGCGCGGGGGATGTCCGTTGCCGCCGGGCCAGGGCGCGCCGGTCGACTTTCAGATCATTCAGGGCTGTTCCGGGGCGGCCTGATCGTCCACCGTGACCTGGTCCCCGATTCTGATCGTGCCGTCGGAACGGACGGCGGCATACACCCCGCAGTTGATGTGTCCATAGTGGGCCTGTAGTTCCTTCGGAATCCTGATGTCACGCTCGCCCGTCCGCGGGTTGACCGTGGTCGCGGCGCACCGGCCGGTGGGGACGAGCGCCTTGACACGCACCCCACCGAGGTCGATCTCGTGTCCGACCCAGTCCAGTTCCGACCAGGCGTCGACATCGTCCACATAGATGTTCGCCCGGAAGCGCAGATGGTGGACGTCCGTTCCCAGCCGGTCCGCGATGTCGCGGACAGAGGCCAGATTGATGATCGAAATGGCTCGCATCATATCGGCGGAGACAATGGAGGCATCGGTGAACCGGTGGCTGTCGGAGCCGGCCACCAGCCGTGGCCGGTCTCCGTGCAGGGTGTCGGCGAGCAGTGTCGCGAAGTAGTCCTCCACCGCTGCCCGGTCCCGGGCGTTACCCAGGTCGGCGGTCAGCTTCCCGACCGGGTGGTCGAGGGTGAGCAGACCGGTGGCGGCGTCGTACCGGCTCGCGACGCGGGCCAGCTCCGAGTTCTTCGCCAGCATCAGAAAGCGGGTCTTCGGCAGTCGCTGTGGATGTGCTTCGTCGAAAACGGTCTCGGGCCTTGCCAGTGCGTACACCCGGTCCACAAGGAGGCCCTCGCTCGCTGACAGCGTCATCGAGTCCAGCATCTCAGCCGACAGGCCCTTGATCGGATATCGGTACAGGTGAGCGATCCGAGGCACCCNAAAGGCGCCGGGGACGACGGCCGGCGGGGAGCCGCGGCGGGCACCGGCCGAAGGCGACACGAAGATTTTTCGTGTCGCCGGAGGCCGTGGCTGGCAGCGCCGAAGGCGACACGAAGATTTTTCGTGTCGCCCTCGGCGCACCGGTGATCAGGAGGTGGTCGTACCGCCGCGTCCGCCGCGCAGGGCAGCCACGCCGGCCCCGATGCCGATCAGGCCGACGACCAGGCCCGCGATGCCCAGCCCACGGGCCGTGCCGTCGGAGCTGTCGACGCTGTGCGACGCCGCCCTGTCGGCCGTGCCGGTGCCGGCGGGGGACGCGCTGGCTGCCGAGGCGCCGTGCGCGTCCGCGCCGCCAGCGGCCGCCGCGGTGAGGGTCAGGGACGGCGCCGGGTGTTCGGGCTCGTCCTGACCGGGCTGGGCCACGTCGATCCAGCGCACGACCTCGCCGTTGCTGTAGGTCTGCAGGGCCTTGAACGCGACCGTGCCGGCCTGGGCTGGCAGCGGCCCGGCCGAGACGTTGAACACGGCGAACTCACCCGGCTTGATCGCGGTATCGGCGGAGGACGCGGTCCAGGTGATCTGAGAGATCACTTCGGAGACGGAGCCGTCGTCGGTCTTGATGGGTTCGGCCAGCTTGGTCTTCGCGACCTGGTAGCTCCAGCCCGGGTGTGGCTCGATCGTCACCGAGCTGATCGGGGTGTCGGTCGGGAACTGGATCTCCAGTTTGGTCGTGGAGGCGTCGTCCCGTTCGGTCGGGATCTTGAATGACAGGGTGCTGTAACTGCCGGCAGCCGCTGATTTCGGCTGCACGGTGACATGCGCGGACGCCGGCAGCGCAAAGGCGATCACGCCGGTGAGGGCGGCGCCGAGCACGGCGATGCCACGGGTGGTGCGGGACATACCGATCCTTTCGGGGAACCTGCCTCCCGCGGACGGCGTGACAGTGGTTTTTCACGTCGCCGGCGGAGCGGCGGGAGCATGTGCGTACGGGGCGTCAGCCCGGACCCGCGTACACCTCACCCACACAGACGGTGAACCCGGCCCGGCGCGCCGAGGCCTACCGGCCTGACGCGGGCCGGCCGGTAGACCATGCCGGTCGGGCCAGTGCCGGTCAGCCGGTGCCGGTCGCCCCGCAGGCCCGTTCGCCGCCGCCGGATCCGACGGACGCGAATCCGGGCAGCGGGCATGCATCGGGCCAGCGCTCGCCGAGCCGGCCGGTCCGGCGGCGGACGCCGTCCACAGGCAGGACAGGGCAGGCGGGGCAGGGCACGGAGTGAGGTGACGCGTGGCGGATGCGGACGCGTGACGGTCAGGCCGATTGTGGCCGGGCCCTCGGGTGGGACCGGCCGGCGGCCGTACGGCGGGCCGGCGGCCCACGTCGTCTGCCGGCGCGGACGAACAGGCATCCGCCCATGGACGCCGACGGCGCGGACGCGGCGAGCGGACATCCACCGGGCATGCCGGGGGCGCGGGTGGCCGCCGGCCCGATCGTGAGCGGGATGCCGCACCGCGCCGCGAACCGGTGGGTGGCCCGCAGCAGCCTGCCGACGCGGCGGGCGAGCATCCCGAACCGGGCGGCCGCCGAACGCAGGACGCTCGTGCTCCACAGCCCCTTCTCGGCATGGCGGAGCATGCCGGCGACGAGCCCGGCCGCCACGGCGTGCACGGCGCTCATGACAGCTCCGTCATGCAGGACCGCGTCGGACGCCGTGCCGGCGCCGTGCGCTGTGACCGCAAACGTGGCGTGCAGGACGATCTGGGTCAGGCCGACCCCGGCGAGTACGGCGATGGCATGGCGTTCCCGCCCGGCAAGCCCGTACGCGATGCGGGTGATCAACCCGAAGGCCCCCAGGAAGATCGCCATTGACGGTCGGTGACCGTCGGCGGCGGTGTGCGCCGCCACGGCGAGGCAGACCGAGGAGCCGGCGAAGACGGACGCGCGCATGCCCCGCCCGGCAGCCGTCCCGGCGACAGCGGGTGTCGCGGCGGCGGGCGTCCTGGCGACGGCGGGCAGCGCCGTGCGCGCGTTCACGGCGGTCAGCTTGCCATATCCCGCCGGGTAGGGAGCATGTCGGCCGGTTGCCGGCCGTCGTGTGGCAGGCCGGCGTGATCCGGGCCGGCCTGTCCCGGGTCGCTGTGGTGGCGGCTTTTCCGTCCCGTACCGCCCGGCCCGCGTGACGCGCGCTGGCGGGACGCCAGTGCCGTGGCGGCGAGCAGGCCCAAGCCGATACCGATGGTGACCGCGGTCAGCGTCCGGGCGAGGCCGATCGGCCCGGCGATCGGGGCGCTGGACCGGTACAGCACGCCCAGGTCGCCGAAACCGCCGACCATGGCGATGACGAAGCCCGCGGTCCCGGCGAGGTAGCGGCCCGCGCTCGAGCGCCGTAGCAGCAGGACGGCCGCGGCCAGCCCGAGGATCCAGGCGGTCATCTCAACGATGTTGCCGTAGACGAACCCTGAGAGCCGGCCGCTGGCCCGGGAGCAGGCGACGAGCACCGAATGGGTGACGTCCACCCCGACGATCACTGTCACGGCTGCGGCCAGCGCGGCGTCGCGGCGCTGGTACAGCCCGCTGGCGGCTACCGCGGCGGCGACAGCCACGGTGAGGACGAGCCACGGCACCGGTGACGGTCCGGGAACCCAGTCGAGGGTGCCGGCGGTGAGGACCGCCTGGTCGTCCACGGTCAGGGGGATCGTCCAGGCGTAGATCTGGTGGAAGCGGCCCGGGGCGGCCTTCACGGCCGGCGGGTCCTGCGTGCCCATCCAGTGGGCGCGGTGGTCGTGCCAGACGACGGTCCGGCCGTCGGCGATCTTCTCCCAGCGTGGCGTCGCCTTGGCGGCCCGGCTGTCGCCGGCCGGGACGGAGCCGCTCGACCCGTACCGGTCACGGTTGAGATACGTGGCGGGTGAGAGCGTGTTCTGCCAGACGCCGGTGGAATCCACCCGCAGATAGGGCTCCTCGTCGTACCCCTTGACGACGACCGTGTGGTTGCCGGTGACGGTCAGTCGCACCCGGCTGCCGTTCTCCACGGGTACGAGGCTGACCCCGTCCACCGGCGGCCGCAGGCCGGTCACGGTCGTGCNCCGGCGGCCGCAGGCCGGTCACGGTCGTGCGGAAGTTCGTGGCCGAGGCACCGCTGACGGAATGCGCCTGCGCCGGCCCGGCCGTGAAGACGAGCCAGCAGGCCACGGCGCCCAGAAGCACGAGCACACGCCGCGACACGCCGACCGGCCGGACCCGGCCGGACAGCCTTCCGACAGCGGCGTTCACGAGATCTTCATGGGCGCGCGGTCTTCATGCAGCCGGATTCTAGCCGGCCGATGAGCGGGAGCCGGTGATTCCTCGTCCGACGACGATCGCGGAAAACCGCTCGGCGATCCACGGGAAGTGGATTTATGGATCTTGAAAAGAATGCTCGGAGGGCCCTGGAAGATGTGGCACGCTCGGAAGTTGCCAGCGGGCCGCGGAGGTTCCCGGAAGGGCACAGGGTTTCCGCGGCACCATGGAGATTCCTGCGGAGCGTGGCCGGCCGGAGTTTCCGCCGGCTCCCGGCTCCCGGCTCCCGGCACGCTGGCCTCCACTGTTCCCGGGAGAGTTGTGGGACGTGGTGGCCGGCCGCGGATGCCGGCGTTGCCGCCGTTCGCGGGCGGCGAGGTGGACACTGGGCCGGTGGTTCGGTTCCGGATTGGCATCGGGCCGGTATTCCGGCCCAGGACTGGCATCGGGTCGTTGACCCGATCTCGCGTTGACACCGCGTCACCATGTTTTGACGCCGGGTGGCGTTGGCGGCGCGTCGCGCGTCGCGTCGGCTTCCTGCTCGCGGCCATGCTCGTGGCGGTGGTCGGGACGGCCGTGCCGGCGTCCGCGCATGCCGTGCTCGAGGGCAGCGATCCCGCCGGGGGGTCGAGCCAGCCGGCCGCGCCGTCGCGGGTCACGCTGACCTTCAGCGAGTCGGTCACGGTGAACGCCGGCTCGATAACGGTCATCTCCGCGCCCGGCCAGCGGGTGGACGACGGTGCCGCGCGGCACGGGCAGGCCGGCAACGAGGCCGTGGTGGGGATCCGTCCCGGGCTCGACAACGGAACGTACGTGGTCAGTTGGCATGTGGTCTCCGCGGACAGCCACCCGGTCTCCGGTGGTTTCTTCTTCGGGGTCGGGGTGGTACCGGACGCGTCGGCGGCCGCGTCGGTGTCCACGACCACCCGTGGCTCGGTGGTTGTGGGCGTGCTGGCCGGCGTCGCCCGTTTCGCCGCTTTCGCCGGGCTCGCCGTCCTGGTCGGGGCGGGCCTGTTCCTGCTGGCGCTGTGGCCGGCCGGGCTGGGGCTGCCAGGCCCGCGGCGCCTGCTGTGGGCGGGGTGGGGGGTCACCTTCGGCTCGTCCGTCGCGCTGTTGCTGCTGCAGGGGCCGTACGGCGCCGGTCAGGGCCTGTCCGCCCTGTTCCGCTGGGATGCGTTGTCGGCCACCCTGCACGGCAGATACGGGCATCTGGTGCTGCTGCGCATCCTCGCGCTGCTGCTCGCGGTACCGCTGCTGCGTGCGGTCATGGCGGGTCACCGGCGCTCCCTGCTGGAGCTGGCGGGGCTCGCTCTTGTCGCCACGGTGACCCAGAGTGCGGCCGGGCATGCGGGTGCCGGTGACGACGCGTGGCTGGCAACCGCCAACGTGACCCTGCACCTGCTGGGTGTCGCAGCCTGGGGTGGCGGTCTCACGGTCCTTGTGATCTTTCTGTGGGCCACCTCCCGGCGCGTTTCGCGGGACGGCCGGCAGCCTCCCGGCGACGACGTCGAGGTGCCGGCTGCCCGGGCCGCCGAACTCGCCGAGGTCCTGCCGAAGTGGTCACGTGTCGCGATGGCGGCTGTCACTGTGATCGTTCTGACCGGTGTCTATCAGACATGGCGGGAGGTCGGCTCGCTCTCGGCGCTGAACACCACCTACGGCCGTCTGCTGCTGGTGAAGCTCTGGTTCGTGGCGATGATGCTCGGATTCGGCTGGTTGGGGCACAACTGGGTCGCGCGCCACCATCGGCCACCCCGTGCCGCGCCGGCCGCGGACCGGGCGGACACGAACGCCACCGCGGGGCAGGCCGGGAACCACGCCTGGAACGAGGTCGGGGACACCGCCGTGGAACCGGCCGGGGACGGTCGGGGAAGTACGGCGGTGGGCGTGGCCGTCCAGACCGTGGGCCACGGGCCCGGGCTTTCCGGATCCGCCGGATCCGCCGGGTCAGCCCCGCCGGCCCGGCGGGAAGCGGGGATTCACGTGAATCGTGGCCGTGCCGTCCTCGGCCTGCTGACAGGCCGGGCAGCCGGGCCGCTGGCAGCACGGAGAAACAATGATGATATTGCTGCCGGCCCGTCGGGGGGCGCGTCCTCGCCGGGCCTGCCGCCGCGTCCCAGGATCAGCGAGGGCGCGTTGGCGCGGCTGCGCCGGGGGATCATCCTCGAGGTGGGAGTCGCCGCCGTGGTGCTCGGGGTGACAGCGGTGCTGGTCAACTCCGTCCCGGCGCGGACGTCGTACGTCCCCCCGTTCTCCGACACGGTCTTCGCCGGGCCGCTGACCGTCCAGGTGGACATCGCCCCCACCAGGCGTGGCCCGCAGACCCTGCACGTCTACGTCTTCGACCCCGCGGGGAAGGCACAGCCGCTCGCAGAGACGTCGGCCGCGCTGTCACTGCCGGACGCCGGTGTCGGCCCGCTGCCGGTGCCGCTCACCCAGGCGGCACCCGGCCATGTGATCGGCGAAGGCATGCAGGTCCCGCTGCCGGGCATCTGGCAGCTGCGGCTGACGCTACGTGTCAACGACTTTGACCAGTACGTGACGACCCTCTTCTACCGGGTCCGCTAGCTCTACCGGGTCCGTCAGCGCGTCGGCCGGGCAGTCGACCGGGTGACGCGGAGCCGTTCCGGAACCGCGGGCCGGCGCGATGGCCGGCCGGGCGGCCGGTTCCTGGCGGTTCAGACCGAGGTCAGGGGCGCGCGGGTGGTCGCGGGCCCGCCCTCCTCGTCCGCCGGGCCGCCGGATGCCGACGGGCTCACGGCCGTGGCGGTGATCGACGGATCCGCCGTGGATGTTTCGCCCGGGCTGGTCGGGCTGCCCGCCGGCGGGTCGGTCCCGGCGCTGCTGGACGGAGTGCCGGGACCGGTGGGCTCGGTGGTTGCCGTGGGCTCCGGTTCGGGCGGGGTCGCCGTCGCGGTCGGCTGGGGCGGTTCCGTGATCGTCGTAGGCGGGGCGTTCACCGGCGGTGGGGCGGCCGGGGGGAGCGGGCCGTCGTTGATGGAGAGCTGGGAGGACACCAGTGCGACCCCGGCCGGAGGCCCGAAGTCGGACGTGGTCGGCCCGGTGCGTTGGGCGGACGGCTGCTGGGCGGGCGGCGCACCCACCGCGGGGTCGACCGGGGCCGACGATCCGGACGCGGACGAGGGATCCGAGGAGAAGCCGCCGGGCTCCTCTCCGGACGAACTCGGTATGATCACCGCGGTGCCGGGGCGGCTGGCGGTGGTGTCGGATGCCGCGGTGGGCCAGTTGACCGCGACGACGGCACCGATCGTGGCCATGACCAGCAGCGATGCGGCGGCTGCCGCGACCGGACGACCGCGCCGACGCGATCCGGCCACCGGGGGCTCCCCACCGAGGTACCCGGGCGCCAGCGGCCCGACCGGGCCCGGCCTGGCCCGGCCCGGCCCGGCCCGACTCGGCTCGGTCGGGTCGGACAGAACGCCCTGGCCTGTCACCGGGCCGATGACTAAGGTCCTGTCGCTGTCCGCCGGCTCGGCGTGAACCGGTAGCTGGCCCGGGCCGGCCGCACCGTCGTGAGCTGGGCCGTCGTGAGCCGCGACATCGTGGGCCGCGCTGTCGCGGACGGTACCGGCCCCGTTGCCGTAGCCGGCAGCGACAGCGCCGACTGTGCCGCCGGGGAGGGCGCCGGCCGCGGGGACGGGGCCAGCCACGCCGTCGCGGGAGATGACCGCTGTGCCGTCGGGGCCGCGGCCGGTGCCGAGCGCCCGGTAGTGGGCGCGGGCCGCGATGTCGCGGGCGGTGGCCGCCGCGGCGGCCCGGTCGAAGGTACGCGCAAGCCCTTCCCGCAGGGATGCCGGCGCCGCCACCAGTTGGGTCGCGGCGAGCATCTCCTCGGGGGTGATCCCGTGCGGTACCGGAGCTGCCTGTACCTGCGGCGAGCCCGACCACGCCAGTGAGCTGCCGCGGGCGAGCTCCAGCAGCCACGCGTGCAGCCGGGTGGGATCGCTGAGCGGGCTGAGGCGGCTACGGGCGACGAGGGCGAACGCCGTGCCCGCCGCGGCGTGCGCGACGGTCGGCTCGCCAAGGATCAACAGGCACACGGAGAAGACGTCGTCGGCGTACCGGTCGTAGAGATCGTCGAATGCCTGCCGCTGACCATGCCGGATCCGCATGACGATGTCGGCGTCGATGTCGGCGTCGGCGCCGACCGCCGGCCGCTCAGGTCGCGGCTTCCTGTCGAAGGCGGCGGGACGGATGACAGGTGGCGCACCCGCGGGGATGGCCGTGTCGAAGGTGGTGTGGTCGATGCCGCCGTCCATCAGTGCACTCTCCCGGATCCCCCATCGGTGATTCCTGTCGCAGCCGCGCCCTGACACGGACGGAGTGACATCACCATCACTTATTACGGTAGAACGTCTCGGTCATGTCATGCGGAACCTTGGGAAAACTTTGTTGTCACATGACGGACTCGTAACATTCCTGGCCTGCTCGGCCGCCGTCCCCAGCACCGCTGGTGGTCCGCTGGTGGCGGTGGTGGGGACGGGTTAGTGGCGGACAGCGCGGCAGTGCGGGAGCGGGCGCCCGGGCCGCCGCCCGGTGCCATGCGGGCCGGCTCCCGGTCGGCCGCTCCCGTGACATCGAGTGCTCAGGACGGTTGCTGGGCGAGGGTCACGTCGGTGGTCAGTGTCTGGCCGTTGCGGGTGTAGGTGACTGTCACCTTGTTGCCGATGCCGTGTGAGCGCACGGCGGCGATGAGGCCGTCCACACTGGTGATCCGGCGGTCGCCCAGTTTGGTGATGACATCGCCCGGCTGGAGCCCGGCCTGCTGCGCCGGCCCGTTGTTGACCAGCTCACCGATGGTGGCGCCGGTGCCCTCACCTGTCGGGTCGGACGGGCCCACGCCCGCCGTGGACGCGCTGACCCCGAGGTACGGGTGTCTCGCGGTGCCTCCGGTGATCAGTTCTTCGGCGATGGACTGGGCGTAGTTGGCCGGGATCGCGAACCCGACGCCGATGTTGCCGGACTGCTGCTGCTGACCGCCGAAACCGCGGCCGCCCGATCCCACGGTGGCGATCGCCGAGTTGATGCCGATCAGCTCGCCCCTGCTGTTGACCAGCGGGCCGCCGGAGTTGCCCGGGTTGATCGGGGCGTCGGTCTGGATGGCGTCGAGAACCGCGTTGCTGTCCTGGACGTCGGCGTCGCCGGTCCGCACCGGCCGGTGCACGGCGCTGACGATGCCCGAGGTCACGGTGCCGTTCAGGCCGAGGGGGCTGCCGACCGCGATCACCAGTTCGCCGACCGCGAGCGCGTCGGAGTTGCCGAAGGTCGCAGGCTTCAGACCGGTTTCGTCGATCTTGATAACCGCGAGGTCGGAGCTCGGGTCGGTACCGACGATCCTCGCGTTGTAGTCCTTGCCGTCCTGCGTACTCACGCTCAGTGAACCGCCGCTCGCGGCGTCGGAGACCACGTGGTTGTTGGTCAGGATGTAGCCGTCCTGGCGGATGATCACGCCGGAGCCGGTGCTCCCCTCGTTGTTCCTGGAGGCGACGGAGATCGTGACCACGCTCGGGAGGATGGCCTGCGCGGC
>NZ_JWIO01000003.1:305242-316263 GCF_001017755.1 Protofrankia coriariae | reverse complement strand
GCCATAGCAACCCTTGATCGACACTTTTCCGTCGTGCGCCGGTGCCGGCGCCTCGGACGGCTAAATGATCATATAGTTGGTAGCCATGGCCCTTTATATGCAGATTGCTGATGATTTAGCTCGTCGTGTGCGGTCCGGGGAGTTGGCGGCGGGTGAGGAGTTGCCCGGCGTGCGGGAGTACGCCCGGACTCTGGGAACGACGTCGTCGACGGTGGTGCGGGCCTACCGCTATCTGGCGGATGCCGGAGTGATCACCATGGCGGACCGGCGGCGGGCGCGGGTCGCCGGTGAGGGTGCGATCGCCGCGGCGCGCCTGTTGGAGCCAGAGAGGGTGTTCCGGCTGGCGGGCAGCGATGACCCGGCGCTGGGTGTCCTGCTTGACCGGCTCGGCGCGGCGGTCGTGCCGGTAGGGGCGCGGGGGAGTTTCCAGGGGCTGCGAGCGGTCGCGCGTGGCGAGGCCGATGGCGCGGTGATCCACCTGCGCCATCGGGATGGCGTGTACAACGAGGCGTTCGCGCGGGCGGTGCTGGGTCGCGACAAGCCGCGTCTTCTGCATCTGTGGCGGCGTGAGCAGGGGCTGATCGTCCCGGCGGGCAACCCACGGGGCCTGGCGTCCGCCGCCCAGCTCGGTGGTCTGCGGGTGGCCAGGCGTGAGTTGGGCGCGGGTACTCGGCTGCTGCTCGAACAGCTTCTACTCACCGACGGGGTCGCGCCGCACGAGATTGCCGGGCCCGAACTGCATTCGCATATGGAGATCGCGTTTGCCGTTGCCACGGGTATCGCCGATGTCGGTCTGGGGGTGCGTGCCGGGCTGGCGGATCTGGGGCTCGACTTCGTCCCGCTGCTGTGGGAGCCCTACGAGATCGCTCTTGGCCATGGCGCGTTGGGGGCGGCCCGACCGCTGATCGCCACACTTCGGGATCCGCTGTTCCAGCGATCTGTCGCAGATCTGGATGGCTATGACCTTCAGCACACTGCCACCGTCCGGCCGCTGGTCTCGGCCAATCGCTGAGCCGGTAATCCTTGCGATTGCTGGTTCGCTCAGTAGTAGCACAGACCGAAACTAATGATCAGCATATAGGGCACCCGCCAGGAAAAACAGTCTGCATCTGCGGGACCGCGTGTTGTCTGATCCCACCTGTGAATACTGAGACCAGTACAGCGCCAGCCGAAACCCCTGCCGAGACATCTATCGCCTCGGGGCGGCGGCCGTGGCTGACACCAGGTGTCGGAGGGATTGGGACGGCGAGCTTCCTCGCCGATGTCGGGCATGAGGTGCCGACCTCGCTGATGGCGAGCTTTGTCACCACGACCCTGGGCGCGCCGGCCGCGGCACTGGGCGCGATCGAAGGAGTGTCGGAAGGGCTGGCCGGGGCGGGCAGGTTCGTCGGCGGCGCGCTGGCGGACGATCCCGGCCGGCGGCGCGCGGTCGCGGTCGGCGGCTACACTACCACGGCGGTGTTCTCCGCACTGATCGGGGCGACCACCTCCGTAGCCCAGGCGGGGATGTTGCGGGCTGGCGCCTGGGCGGCCCGCGGACTGCGGGTACCGGCCCGCAACGCGCTGCTCGCCGACGTGGTGCCCGCCGTCGCCTACGGCCGGGCCTACGGGTTTGAACGGACCATGGACAACCTCGGCGCGATCATCGGCCCCTTGCTGGCGCTCGGCCTGGTGTCGCTGGTCAGCGTGCGCACCGCCATGCTGATCTCGCTCGTTCCCGGTCTGCTGGCGGCGCTCGCGATCGTCTACGCGATCCGGCAGGCAAAGCTGCCACGGGCCACCGGGCGGCGCCGGTTGCGGTTCCAGATCCGGCCGGTGCTGCGCGGGCAGCTCGGCCGAGTGCTGGCGGGGTTCACCGCCTTCGAGGTCGGCAACGTGGCGGGCACCCTGCTGATCCTGCGCGCCACCGATCTCCTGGCCGCCGGCCACGGCACGGACGCGGCCACCCGGATCGGGATCGCGCTGTACATCGCCTACAACATCGCCGCAACGGCCGCGTCCTTTCCCGCGGGCGGGCTGTCCGACCGGATCGGCCGTCACGGCCCGCTCCTGGTCACCGCCGTCGGAGTAGCGACGTTCCTGGTCTCCTACCTGCTGCTCGCGGTCTCCGGACCGGTGATCTGGCTGCTCGGCGTGGCCTTCGTGCTCGCCGGAATCGGGATCGGCTGCGCGGAGACCGCCGAACACGCGGCCGTCGCGGCCCTCGCGCCCGACGAGATCCGAGGGTCGGCGTTCGGGCTGCTCGCCACCGTCCAAGCGGTCGGGAACCTCGCCGCGAACGTCGTCGCCGGCCTCCTGTACACCCTCGCCTCGCCCACCCTCGCCTTCAGCTATCTCGCGGCCTGGATGGTGCTCACGCTCGCCCTTCTCCTGTCGGTGACAGTGGCGCCGAGCGCCAGAAAAACAGCCTGATGCCCGCCATACACGGCCCCTCACCTCGCCGGAACCACGCAAGCCCCTCCGAGCCCCACCCGGCTCCGCCGTGGCAGGGCCGCTCCGGAAACGCCGGGACGTCAGACCGGTCACGGCCATGCCCGCGGAACAACCGCGATCATGCTCGCGGAACGACCGTGACCATGGCTTCAAACTGACCGCGGGCATGTGTTTGGGCCGGCCGGAGGAGGGCGGGATGGCAGTCGGGCAGCCGAGTCCTGACCTCTTCCCGAGGCATGCCACGGACCTTGTGTCGGCGGCGCTTGGAGACACCCGGGTGGTCGTCGGCGGCGCGCGGCAGGTCGGCAGGTCGGCAGGTCGGCAGGTCGGTAGGTCGGCAGGTCGGCAGGAGCACGCTCGCCCAGATCGTTCTACCCGCCAAGATCGCAAGATGGGATGAGACAGGAGATGCCCACCCTGACAGGGCCACAAGGTCGTACGCCAGTGGATCTGGCGAGTCGGCCGCCGCCCGCGGCCGTATCCTGTGATCTGTGAGCATCTTGCGGGACGAGCTGCATAGATTGATTGACCGGCTGCCTGAATCGCAGGTGGCGCCGATCCTGGCTCTCGTGCGCGAGAGCACCCCGACCGAGGACGGCGGCGACGAGTGGCCGCTGCCAGACTTCGTGGGCGCGCTGTCCAGCGGCAAGGGCGACCTCGCGGCCCGCTCCGGCGAGATCCTGCGTGCGGAGATGGGACGCGAACCCGAGTGATCATCTGGGACACCGGCCCACTCGTCGCCGCCATCGACGCCGACGACAAAGATCACGCCCGGTGCGTCGCGCTCATGCGACGTACGCCCCGCCCGTTACTCGTTCCCTACCCCGTGCTCACCGAGGTCTGTTACCTGCTGGAGCGGGAGAAGGGTACCCATGCCGAAGCCGCGTTCCTGCGCTCTATCGGTACCGGACAGATCACCCTGATCCCGCTGGCAAAGACGGACATCGATCGGATTGTTGAACTGATCGAGAAATACGCGGACTTCCCTCTCGGCTCGGTTGACGCCGCTGTCATCGCGATCGCTGAAAGACTTGGAACAGATGCCATAGCAACCCTTGATCGACGGCACTTCTCCGTCGTGCGCCCCAGAAGCCCCGTCACGCTCCTACCGTAGCCGCGAGCCCCTCCCCTTCTCAGCGAACGAACGCTACGACCTTCACCTGATCGGGATCGAGAGGAGGGACTACCGATGACAACGATGAGATGGGACGACGTCAAACGCCAGGCCAAGCAGCACGTGTCGCCGCCGGCCACCCGGTACCGCCTGCGCTGGGTGCCTGCTACAGGAGTGCGTCGAGTTCGTCAGCGCGCTCGAGCGCCTTGACCAGTCGCGCGCCGGACAGGACAGGAAGGCCGCTCAAGCCACACGCACCTGCACCGCGGTGGTCAGAGGGTGGACGTCAAGTGCGGCTCGATCCGCTGGCGTCGCGTCTTCGAGGTAGAGCTCGGCGGCTTCGCGAATGTTCGCCAGTGCCTCCTCCACGGTGTCGCCCTGGCTGATCACACCCGGCAGCTCCACAATCTGGACGACATACCCACCGTCCGGGTCTGGCGTCAGTACCGCTGTGAGCAGTCTTGTCTCAGCCACGCGACGAGCGTACAGCGCCACGTGACGTCGATCCGCCAGAACGATCATTCCGGCAGGGCTCCCTGTCCGCCACTGTCTACCGGTCCAGGTCCGGGCTGGCCTTCCTGCTGCTGTGTTCGGTGGCGGTTGACGGAGCCGATGTCAGGCGACGATGTAGCTCGAGTCGCCGAACTCGGCGGTGACCTTCAACCGTCCGCCGAGAGCCTCGACGTAGGCGCGCAGGACCGACACCGACACCACATCCAGCTTTCCGCGTTCCACATCGGAGATGCGGGGACCGGATACGCCCATGGTTTCAGCGACCTCGCGTTGGGTCAGGGCGCGGCTGCGTCGGACCTCGGCCAGCCGGTAGGCGTGGATCTCGTCGTCGAGACGGCGCTGCCCGGCCTCACGGTCGGCGTCGGTCCGTACCGGGTGGCCGGCGGCGACACGTGCTGCTTGGCCTGGCGTTTGACGTCGTCCCATCTCATCGTTGTCATCGGTAGTCCCTCCTCGCGATCTCGGTCAGATGAAGGTCGTAGCGTTCGTCCGCCGCGGGTATCGCGGTCTCATACCAGTGCTGCCAGTTGCCGGACTTGTCTCCGGCCACCAGCAGCACCACACGGCGGACCGGGTCGAAGGCGAACAGGATTCGGATCTCGCTCGTGCCTGCCGAGCCAGGCCGTAGCTCTTTCATGTTGTGATGACGTGAGCCCTTGATCCGGTCGACCAGGGGCCGGTCGAGGGTCGGGCCTGCGGCGGCTAGCCGGTCGATGGCGTCCTCGACGAGGTCGGCCGAGTGGGGGTCGTTCTTGGTCAGGTCGACGAACCACTCGACGACATCCTCGGCCAGGAGGACTTCCCAGCTTCGCACTCGAACAGCTTAACCCAGGCATTAAGTTCTCGTTGGCCTGAACATGCCACGGTGTGCCCGTGGCAACGATGATCGCCTGGTCCCATCGATTGGTTCCGGTGAGGATCGGATGGCCGTTGACCTGGGCCAAAGCAGGCCAGCCGGCGGTCGGCACTGGCGACCGTCCAAGTGTATCCATCGCTGTACCCAAGCCGGCGGGTTGGCGGACGAACACGCACACCGGCGGACGGTGAGCGCAGGTCACGCAGCGGGTGTTCGTGCTCGTCCGTCGACGTGCGCCGGCTCGGGTACACGACCAGGTACATGACGTCGCCGACCTCATAGGCCTTGCCCTATACAGGCAAGAGCCTATAGTGAGGAGGTGCGCCGGGATGCCCGGCTACTCGACGAGGTCGATGACGTGGCTGTTGAGCCTCGACGACAGTAGCTACGACCTGGTCACAGCCGCGATCGACAAGCTCGCAGACGACGGCCCGGCTTTAGGCCGGCCTCTGGTCGACCTCATCAAGAGATCCCGACACCACAACATGAAAGAGCTGCGCCCGGGATCATCCGGCTCGGGAGAGGTACGCATCCTGTTCGTGTTCGATCCACAACGGCGGGCGGTACTGCTCGTCGGCGGTGACAAGTCCGGTGACTGGAATGGCTGGTACACCCGAAATATCAAGATCGCCGATGATCGGTACGATGAGTGGTTGCGTAGTGAACATGGAAGCTGATCGGGAGGAGGCGCACACGATGACAAGTACATGGAGCCAGGCACGAGCCAAGCGGCCTCCGAGGGAAGACAGAGTCGCGGAGCATCGCGCTCGTATGGACGCCGAGGTGCGCGCCTTCAGACTCAGAGAGATCCGCGAGGAGCAGGGCCTGACTCAGGTGGAGCTGGCCGAGCGCATGCACGTCAAGCAGCCGTCGGTCTCCGAACTTGAACGCGGTGCGCTCGACCGCGCAGGACTGTCCACGATCAGGGCCTACGTGGAAGCCCTCGGCGGAAAGATCGAGATCGTCGCCGACTTCGGTGATCGCAGAGTCGTCCTCGGCTAGGGATGCGCCCAACCGGTCATGCGGTGCGACGTAGTGCCTCTCCGTCATCGGCAGTGACCTGCCGGGCGTAGGCGTCGAACTCCTCGATCGACGCGAACGACCGCAAGCATCCCGCGGACAGATCCTCATCCGCATCCACGAGCACCTCGTCGAGCCAGGCGGGTGGATCAACAAGCTCGACATCACAGAGAGCTGCCGGCAGCTCGGGCTCCTGCATATAGCCCTCCCCGCTGTGCGGCACAGGCTGTCTCACCCGGTGCACGGTACGCTGTCATGGGATTCCGTGTGGATGGTAGTCGCGCAGAGCGCGACACCGGGGGTCCGGGGGCCGCCCCCCGGGTAGACATCACGTCCCTCGGCGAAGCCGATCAAAGATCGGCGAGCATGGCAAGCCGGCGGGTGCGCCGCCAGGGACTTGAACCCCGAACCCGCAGATTAAGAGGAAAGAGCGGTTTGTCCGCTGACGTCCGTGGACGTCCGCCGTGTCAGCGTGGCCTGCGCTCGCCGTCCACCGGTGTTCGTGCTCGTCCGCCAACATCCGCCGGCTTGGGTACACCGATGGGTACACCGGTCGCGGGACTGCACCGGGCTCGACTCGAACAATCTGACCCCTCCCGGGCCGGCAAGCGGGGGCACCTGCTGGTCGAGGAAGGCCTACAGTCTGCCACGGGACGTGGCCGATCAACACTGACGGCTGTTATGCCGCATTGACGTGCCCTGCTCGTCGGGAGGCCGCGCCGGGCCTTACAATCCATAGCCTATAGAGGTTGAAGGATCTTCCGCTCCGACGAAAAACTGATCATTCTGTGCGGAAGATTGTTAACCATCTCGCTAATCGTGCCCTCGCTCTCGCTCGTCGCGAATATGATCTGTACTGGAACGCCTCTGGTAGTCATCCATGCAGACCGAGACAAAAGACGCTCGAAGCTTATTGGCGCCGTATCTTGCTGCCGCGGTTCATCGAAGACCAAGAAAGCCGGGTGATTTCCATTACTGCGTAGGCTAGTTTCGAGTAAACCGAGGAGATACGACCAGATTAGTCTGATCATGTCACTTGCAGACAAGTCGAACCCGAGATCGAATCCTTCGTGGGTCGGACGATACGTATCGTCCGACACTTCAATCGTGTCGGGCTGAAGAGACCCGAAGCCGTAACTCTTCAGCTGCTCCCGAATGATTTTTTCCAACAGTCGGAGCTTGGCAAGATCGCTCTCGTCAACCCTTACTTCGCCTATCGCTCTAAGCCGCTCGCTATTTGAACGCCATGAGGTCGATATTTCGCTGAGCTGGCGGGTAATCCTAATGAGTTCTGCTTGCTTGCGGATCAGATCTTCGTGTCGGTCCTCGACCCTGATCCTCTCCGCGATGTCTGTTGCAGACGGCGTCGAGTCAACATCTGATAATGCCTGCTTATACACACGAACGCGCCGTCGTAGACCGGTAACCTGCTCGCGAAGGAGTAGTTCTCGCGCGGCAAGAGCGGTCGAAACTCGATCAACATCGTGAAGCATTGCGCGAAAAGTTTGAAGCTCTTGCTCTATAAAGGTTATATTTTCATCGATCGACATCGGAGCGTGTGAGATCTCCATGCCGTCACGAAGCTCCTGGTGGCAGGTAGGGCAGATACTGTAGTCGTCCAACAATCCGGATTGCGAAGCACCAAGCCTCTTAAGAGCCCTTAAATCGCGATGTCGTTGTAGATCCTCATCCAGCGCATCGATCCTACTTTCTATTTCGACCTTACGGCGGCGATTACTCTCAACTTCCTCCATGACAGCGGACAGTGCGGTAGCGGCGTTTGTAAGAGAATTCTGAGCAGACAGGAGTTCACTTTCTCCCTGTTTGGCGACTTGATCCACTCTACGAATCGGCGTTCTTTGAGAACGAGCTACTTCCGCCGCGAGACGATCAATCTCATCATCAAGGCTGGACCAAACCTGCCCGGTACTAATAGTGTAAGAGATCGAAGAGATCTCGAAGTTTTCTGAAGGTTTTTCAAAATCGCCTCTGACGACCACGCCGGCCGATTCAGCTGAAGTACTTAGTGCCCGCGCAACTGACTTCCAGTCGCTTTCTAAGATGGATCGCGCTGAAATGAGGCGTTGGCGAGTCAACACACGCTCGAATGCATCGAGCCCTAGAATGAATTCCACCGCCCTTTTTCCTGGCTCCCTGAGACCCAGATAGCCAGGTATCCTAGCTTGCACCCCGGACCATCCATGCTTTTGTTCTACGTAGAAGTAGGGAAAGAGCGCTTCGAGGTACAAGGGCGCCTCCCCACCATCCATTCGCGTAACTCGAGGAGTCTGCCAGCCAAGGAAGCGGTTGAGCTGGAAGTGAAACCCTGCCTCTCGCTGGGCCGCTCCCGGTCGACGCACAAAATAGTCTCGTTGTGGCCAGTCCCCTGGATCGGTCAGCATGGGGCCAGCCCAAGTTTGTATTACCGAGGTATCGGGTTGGCCACGTACCGTTCTTCTAATTGCCAAGATCTCGCCATTGCTATTCTCGATCTCAAGACTTACATACGACGATTCGATCGTGAATACTTCCCCGCCTGCTTCAATGATGTCAGTCATAGCATGAGGAAGCGGAACCTCCCTGCGGGGACTCAGCATTCCCTCCAGCCCAAGGCCATAGATTATTGCCTGCAGGCAGGTAGACTTCCCGCTCGAATTGTCGGCCCTGAGGATATTCAAGCCGTCGTCGAAGTCTATCGTCGTGCCGAAGGTCGGACCGTTAGTGTTCGCCTGCAGAGCGAGACGACGAATTTTCAGGCGCATCACTCAGCCCATCCACGCAACAGCATCGTGCACAAAACGTTGAGTGACTCGTCTGGGAAGTTTATTGAGAAATTCCTTTTCGGAACGAAGCGTGTCAGGGTCACGGTTGATGGCTTCGGCGAGAAGAAGACCTTTTTCTGTCAACGTAATTCGGCCGTTGCTAGAACGCTTCACAAGTCCAGAACCGTTGGCTAGATCGATTGACAGGGATATTGAGGGCTCGAAACGTACTATTACGTCGTCCGGCCTCTTCTCTCCACTGATCCACCGAAGGAAGACGGCTCTAGATTTCGTAGTTCTGATCGCCCAAGAAAGCACATGCAGCTGCTGAACTGTTGCTGTGTCTGCGCGACATCTGCGCAGTATCAGGGCGAGAATCACTAGCCGCCAGGATAGCCGGAGATCAGCAGGAACAGGATCTGGTCGGCGTGCGAATCTGACCGGCGTGTCGATGGCGGCGAAGGCACTTTCGAGGAAGTCCAGGTCATTCATGCTGCCGCCTCCGCCGGAATAAAGTCCAGAGGGCAGCGCATTAGCCAATCGGCTACCGAAGCCCAAGAAAACTGCCTGGCCATATCGATGCCGAGCGCCGGTACGGAACGCTGCAGATCCTGAGTCAGATCCTCTACGATTTTTAGGATCTGACTCGCCGAAGGACTATCGAAAAAGGCCCCGTACTCAAGTACTAGAAGGTCTTCTTTCTGGGCCCTGCAGCGTTCTGCGGCTTGCCACTGGTCGGGATACTTCAGGCGCATTGTTTCGAGCACGTTCTCAGCCTGAAGATACTGTTTCATGAGAGTCTCTAAGTAGCGGCGAGCCATCTCTTTACTGGGGAGAAACGAAAGTTTCCGCGTCGCTGTGGCGACGAGCTCGGTATTCTCTATGGCCCAATCGCTGGTTGGCACTTCAGGAAACTCCATGTCCATAAGCGGCGGCGGAATGCCCAGAAGTGAAGATCTTTCCCTAGAGAATGAATCGTCGGTGACGACAACAATAGCAAGATCGTTCGCTATGAATGGCAAGCCCCAGGACTTCACTTCTTCTACCTTGCCTTGGGCGTGCTGAAGAAGCTTGTGCGAGTCATGGCGATGGACCATGAACATGTAGCGTCGAATTTTTATCGAACCAACAAGGCGAGAAAGCTCCTGCTCATTGTGTCGAAGTTTTCCGAGATCTTTTGTGAGCTTGTTGCGCTGACTCTCGTAGAGGTCCGCTGTCGACAATGGCTCAAGGGCGGCGTAACACTGGTACGCGCATCCATCCTGCGTGAACGCCTCAAGGCCGAGGTCTCCGCCGTGGCGATCGGGAACTATATGAAAATCCTGGGCTCCGTGGTGGAGGCGTAGAATGGCCATGCAGTACCTTTCCCATTCCTTGCCGTCCCAGACGCGTACCGCTCCCACAGTTCCCCCCAGTAGCCACATGTGTACTGCAATCCTGCCTATCAATTGATGATCCGTCAATGGGTAGATCGGCCTGCGGTCTCTGCGGATAGGTGGTGCGCGACGCGCCCGGCGAGCATGGCGCGCCAGCGCCACGCGCAGGCGGTCGCGCGGCGCGGCCCGCTCTTGATCCTAAAACGGATAATTCGGCAGTCAGTCAGCCTCGGACATAGCCGGCGTCGTCCGTCGGGCCGCACCGCTGGTCGTCGGTTCGGCTCCGGTGTGGTCAGGCTGCGCTGCCGGCAAGCGCGGTGCGGTCGATGCGGGAGACGAGTTCGCGGGCGTGGGTATTTTGCTGGTACGGGGCGAGTCGTTTCCGCAGGTCGGTCATGGCGGTGACGTAGCGGGCGGAGGTGGGGACTCCGGCGGCGATGTCGATCGCCGTGTGGCCGGCGGTGATGGCGCCTTCGAGGTCGTTTTGCTGGGTGAAGCTGACGGCGACGACGGTTTGGCTGAGTGCCCCGCGGCGTCCCCGGTTCTGCTTACGGGCGGCCTCGACGGACTGGCGGGCGTAGCGGTGGGCTTCGGTCGGGTCGCCGATGTCGCGGAGACTGTTCGCGATCTCCCCCGTGACGTAGGGCTCGTCGATGAACTTTGCCCATTCGGGTTCGTTCGCCGGGTTGATGAGATCGAAGGTCTTTTCGGCCTGCGCGATCGTCGCGGCGGTGTCGGTGGAGCGGCCCAGGACCGACAGGGCGCGGGCTTCCAACACGTACAGGTCGGTCAGGGCGGCGGGGGCACGCAGACCACGCAGGCCGTGGCGGCCGGCGCGGGCGAGCCGGAGCCCTTCGTCGGGGTGGCCGAGTTGGGTTGCCTGGTCGGAGAGGCCAGCCAGGACATGGGCGCCGAGCATCCGGTTACCGGCGGCGTCGGCGAGCCGG
>NZ_JWIO01000003.1:294517-305237 GCF_001017755.1 Protofrankia coriariae | reverse complement strand
GGCGGCGTCGGCGAGCCGGAGGGACTGGATCAGGTAGCGCTGCGCGATGCCGTGTTGGCCGGAGTCGAACGCCATCCAGCCGGCGAGATAGGTCTGTTCGGCGGCGACCTCGAACAACGCCTGGCGGACGGGCTCGGGGTGGGATTCCTGCAGGAGCGGGAGAACGTGTTCGGTCAGGTACTGGGCGACGGTGCGGCGGGCGATGTCACCACCGCCCTGGATGACGTCCATTTCCTGGAACACGCCGAACATGTTGCGGATGGACTCGACCGCGGCCATGTCCGCGTGGGCGGGCCGGCCGGCGTCGGCGGCGTCCAGGCTGGTCAACAGCCAATCTCGGCTGGGGCCGGCGAGTGCACCGAGAACGAATGATGAACGAAGCAGCATGTCCCGACGGCGCACGTCGGCCCTCCCGAGCTCGGCGACAGTGCTCAGGGTACGTCGCACCGAGGGTTCGTACACCAGTCCTTGAGCGGTTGCCTCGGGGTTGGTGACCGGCTGCTGAGCGGTGCCCGACCGGCTGTCGACCACCGGCGCCTTTACGTCTACCTGGGCGTGCGGTGGGTGTGCGGTGGGTTCCCATGTGCGGCGGGCCAGGCCGAGCATGCCGCCGGGGATGCGCAGGCCGTCGGCGATGCGTTCGATCAGTTCCAGGGAGGCCACCCGGTCCCGACCGTGCACGATCTTGCTGACGCGGCTCTGGTCGAGGCCCTCGACCGCGGAGGCGATGCGGTCCTGACTGGCGGCGTCGTACTTCCGCATCAGCCGGAAGGCGGTGCCGAAGTCGCGGGCGGCGAGCGCGGCGCGCATGTCGTCGCGGGCAAGGAGCCGTTCGGACACCGTGTACGGGCCGAGGGACACAACCGGCATATCTGATCACCCTTCCGGCCCGGAGAGGGACACGTCTCGTGGCAGGACTGGTGCCGACAGTACCTGGATTACGCCCAACGGGTAGTAGGACATCGTTAGGTGACTCCGGATAGGTGTTGTGTGACGTTGGGTGTGTGGGTGAAGGGTCGTTGGCAGGTGGGGCAGGCGCCGGTCCAGACGGCAAGCAGGGCCTGGAGGGTGCGGAGAACTCCGTAGAGAGTCAGGCCGGCGCAGGGACTTTTGGGTCGCGGCGGAGCTGGGTGCAGAGCGCTTGGGCGATGCTGACGAGGGTGACGTGGTGGTGCCAGCCGGTGAAGGTGCGTCCTTCGAAGTGGTCCAGACCGAGGCCGTCTTTGAGTTCGCGGTAGTCGTGTTCGATCCGCCAGCGGATCTTCGCGAGGCGGACGAGGTGCCGCAGGGGGGTGCCCTCGGGCAGGGTGGACAGCCAGTAGTCGGTGGGTTCGGGCTGGCCGGGGGGCCATTCGGCCAACAGCCAGCAGTCCGGCAGGCTCCGGTCGGGGTTGCGGGTGATGTTCCGGTTGGCGGGACGGACCCGGAGCGCGAGGAAGCGGGAGCGCATCGCGGCGGTCGGGTTGGCCGGGGTCCTGTGGGTGCCGTGGCGCCAGGTCACGTACCGGCCCGCGCGGCGGCCGGCGGCCATGACCAGGGATTTCAGATCCCGGGGCGGGTCGGGGTAGGCAGACNGGCCGCCGGCCGGTCCCGGAGTACGGGGCAGTGACCGGCACCGCGTCGGCGGGGTAGGCGGTCGCGGTCGGCTTCACCGCCAGCACGTAGGGGATGTTCCGGTCAGTCAGACCCTGGCGGAAGGCGGCGGCGTCGCCGTAGCCGGCGTCGGCCACCACCGGCCGGACGGGCATACCCCAGCCGGCCAGCTCGTCGAGCATGTCCAGCGCGAGCCGCCACTTCTCCCGGTGCCGCGCGGTGTCCGGGACCCCCGCGGCTGCCCGCCGGGCCCGCGCGGCGGCGCTGTCCCGCGGGTCGGACAGGGCGGTGTCGTCCCAGGAGGCCGGCAGGAACAGCCGCCAGTCCACCGCGGCCGACGCCCAGTCGGTGACCGTATGCACCGACACCCCGATCTGACAGTTCCCGACCTTCCCCAGGGAGCCGGAGTACATCCGGGCCACCCCCGGCGAGGCCGACCCGTCCTTCGGGAAGCCGGTGTCGTCCACCACCAGCGCGACCGGGTCGAGGAACCCGGCCGCCCAGCCGGCCAGCCGCCGCCGCACCTGGGTGTAGTCCCAGGTCGAACTGGTCACGAACTGCTGCAGCTGCTGAGGATCCACCCCGAGGCGGGCGGCCATCGGGACCATGCTCTTGCGCTTGCCGTCGGTCAACAGCCCCCGGACATACAGCTCACCCTTGCCCCGCTGGTCCCGCCGCGGCAGGTCCGCGAACATCTCACCCGCGAACCGTTCGATCACCGGCCGCACCCGGGCCATCTCGTCCTGTCTCACACCAACCACCGCCACACACATGAAGACGACAGTCAGTACAACCACAGACAGACCTAATCAAGTCCTACTAGTGTGCCCGAAAGACCTCCACCTCGGCTGGACGCACCACGATCGACTCACCACGGACGAACCCGGGTTTGACGGTTCGGGCGATCGTCCGGTCGCGCTTGGCGTCGTCCGTACCGATACGGCGTACGCCGACGTGCCGGGCCGGATCGAAGGGCATGCCCACGACCGCGGTGTACGGGCGGACGTCCACGGCGACATCCATGATCTGCAACAACTGCGTACGCAGGATACCGGCGACGCTCTGGCCGTCGTCCGCGCCCAGGCTCGTCATCTGGTCGTGCAGCCGCATCAGGCCCCGCAGCAACGGCGACATCGCCTCGGTCAGCTCGCCCGCCCGCAACCGGGTGTTCTCGGCGTGCAGGCGATCCACCAGGTCGGCGTCGTGACGCCGGAGCCTGGCCAGTTCCTCGACCCGCCGGGCCAGGTCGTCCAGGCGGACGGCGACGGCGGCGGCCGCGGAACCATCGGCGCTGCCGTCGATGACGGCGTTCTCGGCGGGAACCTCGTTCTCGTCGGCGGGAACCTCGTCCTCGGCCGCGGCCTTCTCCTCGGCGACGGTCGCATCGGCGACAGTGCCGTCGGTGACAGCGCTATCGGTGACAGCGCTGTCGGTGACGGTGTCGACGGGCCCGCTGGCAACGCCCTGCCCGCCAGCGGGCCTGCCGGTGGCACCAGCCGCGGGGGGCCGTGTCGGGGGCTGCTCTGCGACGACGGTCACGACCGGTTCCACCGGTGGGAGGTCGGCCGGCGGGGCGTCACGTCCGGCGTCCCCGGCCTCTCCTGCGCCGGCCACGATCTCCCCCGGGTCTGCCTCGTCGCCGTTGTCACCCGGCGGCACCGGATGTGGCGTATCGGCCACCGACCCGTGCCGTAGTCGGGATGTCGAAGCAGGCCCACCGTCCGCGGGCGGTACCGGCACCGGCCGGGTCACCGCCGCTTCCACTCCCCGGCCGCGCGCAGCCACATCCCCTCGCCCCCCTGATCCCGGCCCTGTTGACCGTTTGCTGTCTATATGCGCCTACTTACGTCCCGGAGTCCAGTTCAGACCCCAGCCGAAGGCCCGGTCAAGCTCCTGGTGGCCGCCGACATAGCGCACCTCCCTGTTCACGATGAGGTCGTTGCCGCCCTGGTTGGTCAGCAGCGCGATCGCGCACATCCGGGCGCTACCGGCCCGCTCGTCCAGCCGGACCTCGATGGGCGCGCCCCGCGCCGGGGTGAGGGTCACCACCGCGCCGGCCTGGTCGAAGTTCGGGACGCCGGAATAGATGAAAGCGAAGATCAGCAGACGGCGGATCTCCGAGACGTGGGCGAGGTTGACGAACAGGTTCTCCCCACCGGTGGAGGCACCGGTACGGTCGTCGGCGTCGAGCTGGACGTACGGGGGTGTCTCGAAGGAGCCGAACGCGTTACCGAGCGCCTGCACGACCCCTTTACGGCCGTCGGCGAGCTCGTACAGGCTGGCCAGATCGAGGTCGATCCCGCCCTGCCCGGCGCTCAGCACCCGCTTGAGGAGGCCGCCCCGGCCGCCGGCACCCGCCGCGCCCTGGGCGTTCCAGTTGAGGTTGACGTGCAGCCGCCCGCCGCCACCCTGCTTGCTCAGGGAGACCGAGGGCGAGCTCTTGGTCAGGGTCACCTTGTTCAGCGACACCCCGGGCGTGCCGGACGGCGAGCCGGCGGATGAGCCGGACGACGAGTCGGCGGATGAGTCGGTAGATCGCTTGGTGTAGTCGATGGACATGTTCCGCTCCCTTGTGGTGGTCGTGTCAGCAAGCCGGACGGCCTGTTGCCGGATCGCCGCGAACCCCCCCGTGGTGGTGGCACGTACTGGTGGTGGCACGTACACGGTCAAGGATCTTCGCTGTCCTGAACGCCACCGTCCATGGACGGCGCTGTCCATGGACGCACGACTGTCATGAACGGGCAGTAACGATCTCACGCTGCCGTTCGTCCGGGCCGTCGCCCTCATCCGCACCGGCACCCCGCTCCTTGTTCCGGCGCAGGAGGGAGGAGATCAGGGCAACTCCGATGAACCCGACGCCGACGAGACCAGTGATGATCTCCGGGACCTCGGTCTCGATGCTGATGGCGAGGATCACCGCGAGCGCACCGATGGCGTAGTGGGCTCCGTGCTCCAGGTAGACGTACTCCTGCAGGGTGCCCTTGCGGACGAGGTAGACGGTGATCGACCGGATGTACATGGCGCCGATACCGAGCCCGGCCGCGATGACGAAGATCTCCTGCGTGATCGCGAAAGCACCTACCACGCCGTCGAAGGAGAACGACGCGTCCAGCACCTCCAGATACAGGAACAGGAAGAACGCGGCCTTTCCCGACGCGAGGACCAGCGCGTTGGGACCGCCTTTACCGCCGGTCGCCTCCGCCGCGGACGCGGCTCCCGCGGGCACCACCGCGGTGGCGTCGCCGGTGTCCTTCTCGGCCTCCTCCGCGTCATCGTCGTCGGCTCCCACACCACGCGCCTCGAAGAACTCACCGAGACCACGCACGCCCAGATAGGTGGCGATACCGGCGACACCGGCCGTGAGCACCTGCTGGATCGCGTCACCGGAGAACGCCTCGGCGACGATGAGCAGCGCGATGAGCCCGACCACGACCGACAGCACGTCGAGGTGCCCCGCCCTGCGCAGCGGCTCCTCGATCCAGCGGAGCCACTGGACGTCACGTTCGGGGTCGAACATGAAATCCAGGAAGATCATGAAGAGGAAGATGCCACCGAAGGCGGCGATGGCCGGATGCGCGTCGTGCAGCCGGGCCGCGTACTCGTCCGGGTTGTTCAACGCGAGGTCGAAGACCTCGATGGGGCCGAGATGGGCGGTGAGCGCGACGATGACGATCGGGAACACCAGGCGCATCCCGAATACGGCGATCAGGATGCCGACGGTGAGGAATATCCGCTGCCAGAACTCGTTCATCCGGCGCAGGATCGTGGCGTTGATGACCGCGTTGTCGAACGACAGGCTTATCTCCAGCACGGCCAGGATGGCGACGATTGCGGCCGTCTTCGGGCCGCCGAGCACACCGGCCAGCGCGACACCGGCCACGGTGATCGCCAGCGACCAACCAAAAATTCGCAGTGCATGCACGAGGACAGGCAACCTTCCTCCGGACCGGGTCTGGCGCGGCACCGGGAGCACCACCCACCGCGCCTCGACCCCGGTCCGGAGCATCGAGGCATCACATCAACCGCACGTCGACCCGGAGCGGGCGCGGCCCAGGTCGTAACCATGCCCTGACCACGCCCGCGCAACTGCGGGGGCCACCCGGCCGTAGACCGCGACCCCGGGCATCGTAACCGGCCGGGCCGACACCACCGGGTAACGGTCAAACCGGGACCATCGGCGTCCGGCACCGGGCGCGGGCCGTCACCAGGCATCCAACGACCCGCCCGCGGCTCACCGGGCGCGGTGGCACCGGCGCTCCCGGTCCGCTTCACCCGGCCCGGGCCGGCCAGCCACGACGGCCGGGCGTCGACGCGGAGGGATCAGACATTGACTCCGTAGTCCCGGGCGATTCCGGCAAGCCCGGACGCATAACCCTGGCCGACAGCCCGGAACTTCCACTCGGCGCCGTGCCGGTACACTTCACCGAAGACCATCGCAGTTTCGGTGGAGGCGTCCTCGGTGAGATCGTAACGCGCGATCTCGGCGCTCCCCACCCCGTTCACGATCCTGATGAACGCATTGCGGACCTGACCGAAGTTCTGCTGGCGTGCATCCGCGTCATAGATCGAAACCGGAAACACCACCTTGTCGACCTCCGCGGGCAGACTGGCGAGGCTCACGTTGATCGCTTCATCGTCACCTTCTCCCTCACCGGTGAGGTTGTCGCCCTGATGCTCGATGGCGCCGTCCGGGCTCTTGAGATTGTTGAAGAAGACGAAGTGGCTGTCCGAGAGGACCTTGCCATCGGATCTGAGGGCAATCGCGCTCGCATCAAGATCGAAATCAGCACCGGTCGTGCTGCGGACATCCCAGCCGAGACCGACGACGATGTTGGTCAGACCGGGTGCCTCCTTGGTCAGCGAAACGTTTCCGCCCTTACTGAGGCTGACTCCCACTTGCTCCTCCTGCTGTCATTGCGATCGGGGCTGTTGCTGTATTTCGGGGCCCTGGCCGCCCCCCGCACCGAACGCGACGCAGCCTACTGGACTCGATCACGCATGCCCACGGCGACGTGGGGTTATGGGGCCTGTGTTCTGCGGGACGAACGGGACCTCTCCAGGGTTCCCGGACGCACGCGCGGGCCCGTCCGGGACGGCCCCCCGGGGCAGCTGGCGACCGCCGGCGCGGCGTGTGCGGGCGGGCGTCGGCGAAGCGCGCCGAGCAGGTGGCGCCCCACCCGCGTGAGCCCGGCGGGCCCGGGTATCCCGGAGCGGGACCGATGACGGACCAGCACGCGCCCGGCACCGGGTCCGGCCGCGAACGCGCATCAACGTGGAGACTTCGATCCGATGCCGACATCCCCCTCCCCCGGCGGAGTACCTCCGTATCCCCAACACGTCCCCACCTGGTGGTCCCACGCTGTTCACGTTGGGGCGCCACCAATCGGTACAGGAGAGGCCGACTATCAAGGGGTGGTTCACCTGGATAAGGTCGCGGCGATGATCGGACGTTCCATAGGCCGGGTTGTCATCTCTGACGTCAGCCCCGCCGTATCCTGTGGGCAGTGGCCGTCGCGGGCAGTCGAGGGTGAGACCCTCACCGTCGCCGCGACGGTATTCCGTGACGGGCATGATCTGATCGGTGCCAACGTGGCACTGTCAGGTCCGGACGGTCGCGGGAACCCGTTCACCCGGATGCGGCAGGTCACAGCGGGCACCGATCGTTACGAAGCCGAGGTCCGGGTCGATTCGGAGGGCCTGTGGGGCTTCCGCGTCGAGGCGTGGGCCGACCCGGTGGCCACCTGGCGGCACGCTGCCGAGGTCAAGACGGCCGCCGGCCAGAGCACGGACGAACTGTCGGTGGACTTCGAGGACGGCGCCCGGCTCCTGCTGCGCGCCCTGCCCGGGATCCCCGAAGGCCGGCGGGCGGCGGTCCGGCACGCCGTCGACGTCCTGCGCGACGACACACTGACGGATCCGCGCGCGCGGATCGCGGCGGCGTGCGACCCGGCGCTGGTCGACCTGCTCACCCGGTGCCCGCTGCGGGAGCTCATCACCCGCTCGCCCCTGTACCGGATCTGGGTGGACCGGCCCCGGGCCCTGTTCGGAAGCTGGTACGAGTTCTTTCCCCGTTCCGAGGGAGCGAGCCTGCACCCGCCGCGGTCGGGCACGTTCGCGACCGCGGCCGAGCGGTTGCCCGCCGTCGCCGCGATGGGTTTCGACGTGGTCTACCTGCCGCCGATCCACCCCATCGGCGAGGTCAACCGCAAGGGCCCGAACAACACCCTGGTCACGGGCCCCGACGACCCGGGCTCGCCGTGGGCGATCGGCAGTGACGCCGGCGGCCATGACGCCGTCCACCCGGACCTGGGGACGATCGACGACTTCGACGACTTCGTCGCCAGGGCCCGTGCCCTGGGCATGGAGATCGCCCTCGACCTGGCCCTGCAGTGCGCGCCCGACCACCCGTGGGCCAAGGTCCACCCGGAATGGTTCACCGTGCGCAGCGACGGCTCCATCGCGTACGCGGAGAACCCGCCGAAGAAGTACCAGGACATCTACCCGCTCAACTTCGACAGCGACCCGGTCGGGCTCTACCACGAGGTGCTGCGCGTGGTCAGGTACTGGACCTCGCACGGGGTACGGATATTCCGGGTCGACAATCCCCACACCAAGCCGGTCCAGTTCTGGGAGTGGCTCATCGCCGAGGTGAAGTCGGTCGAGCCGGACGTGCTCTTCCTGTCCGAGGCGTTCACCCGGCCGCCCATGATGCGGGCGCTGGCGCAGGTCGGTTTCACCCAGTCATACACCTATTTCACCTGGCGCAACACGAAGTCGGAGCTGGAGACATACGGCCGGGAGCTGCTCGAAACCGCACACTACATGCGTCCCAACTTCTTCGTCAACACCCCCGACATTCTGCCCGGCTACCTGCAGGAGGGCGGTGAGGCGGCATTCAGGATTCGCGCGGTGCTGGCATCGATGATGTCGCCGTCGTGGGGAGTCTACGCGGGTTACGAGCTGTTCGAGAACGCTCCCGTACGAGCCGGCAGCGAGGAGTACCTGGACTCCGAGAAATACCAGTACCGACCACGGGACTGGGCCGGCGCTGAAAACGCCGGACGCTCGCTCGCACCATATCTTGCCAGGCTGAACCGGATACGCAGGGAACATCCGGCGCTGCACTGGCTGCGCAACCTTCGTTTTCACCATGCCGATGGCGACGATTTCCTCGTCTTCTCCAAGCGCTCCGGGGGGGCAGCGGGCGACGACTGCATCCTGGTCGTCGTCAACCTGGATCCGCACAACACCCGGGAGACGACCGTCCGTCTCGACATGCCCGCCCTCGGTCTCGAGTGGCGGGAGACATTCGACGTTCACGACGAGATCAGCGGGGCTGACTACACGTGGGGGCAAGAGAATTACGTCCGGCTGGACCCGGTGACGGAACCAGCTCACATCCTCGACGTCCGGCGCAGGGCATGAGTGCCAGGGACACCGGAACCACCGAGGACGACAGGGGCGCCGAGGGAGCCAGAGGCGCCGGGGACACCAGGAGCACCGAAAGCAGGAGCACCGAAAGCGGGCCGTCGGCCGGCGACGCCAGGCCACCGTCGGCCGACGAACTGTCCCGCGACCCGCTGTGGTTCAAGCGGGCGGTCTTCTACGAGGTCCTCATCCGCGGCTTTGCCGACTCCAACGGCGACGGCACGGGCGACCTGCGCGGGCTCACCGGCAAACTCGACTACCTGAGCTGGCTCGGGGTCGACTGCCTGTGGCTGCTGCCGATCTACGAATCACCGCTGCGGGACGGCGGGTACGACATCTCCGACTACTTCCAGATTCTTCCGGAGTTCGGCGACCTCGGGGACTTCGTCAACCTGGTGGACGAGGCCCACCGCCGAGGCATCCGGATCATCGCGGACCTGGTCATGAACCACACCTCCGACCAGCACCCGTGGTTCCTGGCCTCCCGCAGCGACCCGGACGGCCCATACGGCGACTTCTACGTGTGGTCGGACACGGACCAGAAGTTCCTCGACGCCCGGATCATCTTCGTCGACACGGAGAAGTCGAACTGGACCTGGGACCCGGTGCGCGGCCAGTACTACTGGCACCGTTTCTTCTCCCACCAGCCCGACCTCAACTATGATAATCCGGACGTCCAGGAAGCCATGATCGAGGTGCTGCGCTTCTGGCTGGACCTCGGTATCGACGGATTCCGGCTGGACGCCGTCCCGTACCTCTACGTACGGGAGGAAACCAACGGCGAGAACCTGCCGGAGACCCACGAATATCTGCGTCGAATCCGCAAGGAGTTCGACGCGAAATACGCCGACCGGGTGCTGCTGGCCGAGGCGAACCAGTGGCCGTCCGACGTCGTCCAGTACTTCGGCGACGACGACGAGTGTCATATGGCGTTCCATTTCCCGTTGATGCCACGGATCTTCATGGCTGTCCGCCGGGAGTCCCGTTACCCCATCTCGGAGATCCTGGCGCAGACACCGGCGATCCCGCCGAACTGCCAGTGGGGCATCTTCCTGCGCAACCACGACGAACTGACCCTGGAGATGGTCACCGACGAGGAACGCGACTACATGTACGCCGAGTACGCGAAGGACCCGCGCATGAAGGCGAACATCGGGATACGCCGACGCCTCGCCCCGCTGCTGGAGAACAGCCGTGACCAGATGGAGCTCTTCACCGCGCTGCTGCTCTCGCTGCCCGGTTCACCGGTGATCTACTACGGCGATGAGATCGGCATGGGTGACAACATCTACCTGGGTGACCGGGACGGTGTGCGGACGCCGATGCAGTGGTCCCCGGACCGCAATGCCGGTTTTTCCACGAGCGATCCGGCCCGGCTCTACCTGCCACCCATCATGGATCCGGTGTACGGGTACCAGGCGCTGAACGTCGAGGCCGGGCAGCGGATGCCGACGTCCTTTCTGGCCTGGACCCGGCGGATGATCGAGGTGCGTAAGCGGCATCCGGTCTTCGGCCTCGGCAGTTTCGAGGAGTTCCCGGCGTCCAATCCGTCCGTTTTCGCCTTTGTCCGGGAGTTCGGCGACGACCGGGTGCTCTGCGTGGCCAACCTGTCACGTTTCGCCCAGCCGGTGGAGCTCGACCTCCGCAGGTTCACCGGAATGGTGCCGGTCGAACTGCTCGGCGGGGTGCGCTTCCCGCC
>NZ_JWIO01000003.1:289142-294510 GCF_001017755.1 Protofrankia coriariae | reverse complement strand
GGCGGGGTGCGCTTCCCGCCGATCGGGGAACTGCCGTACCTGTTGACCCTGGCCGGACACGGACACTACTGGTTCGCGCTCACTCGGGCGGGGGAACTGGGCTCCTGACGGGCCGGGACGTACCGACCGGTCAGACATACGGCAGGGTAGGGCGTACACGTCCGAGGATGGTCGCCAGATGGTGGCGCGCGAGGAGGTCGACGATGGTGGGCGGCAATTCTGATCTGGTCGCCCTCCTGACCTCCTGGCTGCCGCGGCAGCGCTGGTTCGCCGGCAAGGGCCGGCCCTGGGCCGGCCTGCGTGTCGTCCGCAACGTGCGGCTGTCCGACCTGCTGCACCACTTCGTCGTCGAGGTCCGCTATGCCGACGGCGGGCTGGCCGACCACTACCAGATACCCCTGGTGGTGCGGCCGGACGCGCCCTACGGGCACGAGGCCTTCTTCGTCGGCAAGTCCGCCGACGGGCTGATCTACGACGGGCTGCACGATCCGGACGGCAGCGCCGCCCTGCTGGCGTTCATCCGTGGCCGGACGGCCCACGACGGGCTCGTGCCGTACACGCTGGAGGAGTTGGAGCTCTTCCCCGCCCATGTGATCGGCGCGGAGCAGTCCAACACCTCGGTCGTGTACGGCGACGCCTACATCCTGAAGGTCTTCCGGCGGCTGTGGCCGGGGACGAACCCGGATCTGGAGATGACCCGCGCGCTCGCCGACGCGGGCAGCCCCAGCGTGGCCCGGCCGCTGGCCTGGCTGGACGGTGTTCTCGACGGCCAGCGCACCACGTTCGCGTTCATGCAGGAGTTCCTCCGCAGCGGCACCGAAGGCTGGCGGCTCGCCCTCGCCAGCGTCCGGGACCTCTACGCGGAGGCGGACCTGCACGCCGACGAGGTCGGCGGCGACTTCGCGGCCGAGTCCGAGCGGCTGGGCGCGGCCACCGCGGACGTGCACCGCATCATCGCCGAGACGCTTCCCACGGCTGTCGGCGATGCCGAGACCCTGCGGGCGCAGGCCACCGGGATGCACAGCCGGCTGGACGCCGCGATCAGGGCCGTCGAGCAGTTGCGGGCCTTCGAGACGGGGCTGCGCGCCGCCTACGACGAGCTCGCCCGTCAGACGTCACCGGTCGCCCTGCAGCGCGTGCACGGCGACTACCATCTGGGTCAGGTGCTACGGGTCGACTCGGGGTGGGTACTCTTCGACTTCGAGGGCGAACCGGCACGTCCGCTGGCAGAACGCACAGCACTACAGTCCGTCCATCGTGATGTCGCCGGCATGCTCCGATCATTCGACTACGCAGCCCAGTCGTTGTTGTTGGAACGGTCGCTGTTGGTGGAACGGGAGGACGAGTCCGGACTCAGATATCGCGCGCAGGAATGGGCGACTCGCAACCGTGACGCCTTCTGCGCCGGGTACGCCAGCGTCCGCGGGCACGACCCACGCGAGGAAGCTGCCCTGTTGCGAGCGTTCGAGCTCGACAAGGCTGTGTACGAAGTCGTCTACGAGGCCCGTCACCGCCCATCGTGGCTGCCGATCCCGCTCGGTTCGGTCGAACGGCTGACCTCCACGGACTGATGACTACGTTCTAAGGATGGCGTGTTGCCCATGATCGGTCCTGACGGCGCGGCAGGTGGAGTCGACGAGGGCCAGCCAGGCAGTTGTCGTCGCGACGCCAGCGGTCCTCCGAGTGACGCCAGCTCCGGGCTCGCCCGTTCCCCGCTGCCGGCCATGGCCATGGCCGGACACGGCGGCGGCCGCCGGGGCAACGACCACGACGACGCCGGATATGACGACACCAGGTATGACGACGCCAGGTATGACACCAGGTATTCCGAGGGCGGCGGATATCCCGAAACGGCCTACCGGGACGGCGGACGTGACCGCGGCGAGCACACCGCGGCCCAGCACGACAGGGCGGAACGGGGCACGACCGGGCAGAGCGGGGCGGAGCGGGACGCCGGCGGCCAGGACGCCCCGGCGTCGTCCCCCCCGTCCCTGCTCGTCGACACCGCCGAACTTGAGCGGCTGGTGAACGGCTCGCACCACGATCCGCATCACATCCTCGGCGCCCATCCCCACGGCGACTGGACGATCGTGCGGGCCCTGCGGCCGGACGCGGTGGGCGTGGTCGTCATCACCGAGAACGAGCGGTTCGAGTGCACCCGGCTGCACACGGCCGGGGTGTTCGCCGTGGCGCTGCCGACCGGCGCCGTTCCCGGCTACCGGCTGGAGGTCCAGTACTGCGACGCCACGCACGTCGTCGACGACCCCTACCGCCACCTGCCCACCCTCGGGGAGATGGACCTGCACCTCATCGGTGAGGGCCGCCACGAACAGCTGTGGAAGGCACTCGGCGCACGGGTGCGCCGCTACCCGGACAGCACCGGCACCGCCGAGGTCAGCGGGGTCGGTTTCGCCGTGTGGGCGCCGAACGCCCGCGGGGTGCGGGTGGTCGGCGACTTCGACTTCTGGGACGGCCGGGCCTACCCGATGCGCTCGCTGGGAGCGACCGGCGTCTGGGAGCTGTTCGTACCCGGCATCGGCGCCGGCTGCCGGTACAAGTACGAGATCCTCGGCTTCGACGGTGTCTGGCGGCAGAAGGCCGACCCGCTCGCGCTGCACACCGAGAACCCGCCGGCCACGGCGAGCGTCGTCTTCGAGTCCGACTACACCTGGAGTGACGAAGCGTGGCTGGCGCGGCGCAGGCGCACCGCGTGGCACGCCATGCCGATCTCGGTCTACGAGGTGCATCTGGGTTCCTGGCGTCGAGGGTTGTCGTACCGCCAGCTCGCCACCGAGCTCGTCGCCCACGTGCGGGAGATGGGCTTCACCCACGTCGAACTGCTGCCCGTGGCCGAGCATCCCTTCGGTGGTTCGTGGGGCTACCAGGTGTCGGCCTACTACGCCCCGACATCGCGGTTCGGCGACCCCGACGACTTCCGCTACCTCGTCGACCAGCTCCACCAGGCCGGCATCGGTGTGATCGTCGACTGGGTGCCGGCGCACTTCCCCCGGGACGTCTGGGCGCTGGGCCGCTTCGACGGCACCCCGCTGTACGAGCACCCCGACCCCCGCCGCGGCGAACAGCCCGACTGGGGGACGTACGTGTTCGACTTCGGGCGTCCCGAGGTGCGCAACTTCCTGGTCGCGAACGCGGTGTACTGGTTCGAGGAGTTCCACATCGACGGGCTGCGGGTGGACGCCGTCGCCTCCATGCTCTACCTGGACTACTCCAGGGCCGAGGGCGAGTGGATCCCCAACATCCACGGTGGCCGGGAGAACCTGGACGCGGTGTCGTTCCTGCAGGAGACCAACGCCACGGTCTACCGGCGCGTCCCGGGCGTGATGATGATCGCCGAGGAGTCGACGGCCTGGCCGGGGGTGATACCTGGAGGCGATCCGGTTCCTCCAAGAGGTCAACGCCACCGCCTACAAGCGCTACCCGGGCATCGCCATGATCGCCGAGGAGTCCACCAGCTTCCCCGGCGTCACCGCTCCCACCAGCCGAGCCGGACTCGGATTCGGGTTCAAGTGGAACATGGGCTGGATGCACGACACGCTCGACTACCTCTCCCGGGCGCCGGTGTTCCGCGTGTACCACCACCACCAGATGACCTTCTCCATGATGTACGCGTACTCGGAGAACTTCGTCCTCCCGCTCAGCCACGACGAGGTGGTGCACGGGAAGGGCTCGCTGCTGCGCAAGATGCCCGGTGACCGCTGGCAGCAGCTGGCCAACCTGCGCGCACTCTACGGCTACATGTGGGCGCACCCGGGCAAGCAGCTGCTGTTCATGGGCGGGGAGTTCGCCCAGGAGGCCGAGTGGTCCGAGGCCCGGTCGCTGGACTGGTGGCACCTGGACGACCCGGACCACCGGGGTGTGGCCACGCTGCTGAAGGACCTCAACGGGGCCTACCGGGCCACCCCCGCCCTCTGGGAACGGGACATCTCCCCGGAGGGGTTCTCCTGGATCGACGCGAACGACGCCGAGAACAACGTGTTCTCGTTCCTGCGGTGGGCCGCCGACCCCACGGCCGACCCGGCTGGCGGCCCGGCTGGCGGCCCGGCCGCCAGTACCGCGACGAGCGGGCGGGTACTCGCCTGCGTCACCAACTTCTCCGGCGTCCCCCACACCGGCTACCAGCTCGGACTGCCGTTCGCCGGCCGCTGGCGTGAGCTCATCAACACCGACGCCACCGAGTACGCCGGCAGCGGGCTGGGGAACCTGGGTTCCGTGCTCGCCGTGGAGGCCACCCGCCACAACCAGCCGGCGTCGGTGACGCTCACCCTGCCCGCCCTGAGCACCCTGTGGCTGTGCTACGAGGGCGCCGCCCAGAACTGACCAGCTGACGGGCACGGGCCAGCTGGAAACAGGTCGACCGGGACCGACCAGCCGGCCGGACGCCCCGTGCTGCCGGCCCGGCGAGGCTCGCCGGGCCGGTGAGGGGCGCTCGACCAGATGGAACCCAGATGGAAAACGCCCGGAACGCCGGGACCAGAACGCCGGAAAATGCCTAGAACAGGGCGGCGGCGAGGGCTCGGCGGGCCGGGGCGACCGCCGGNCCGCCGGCTCGCCGTCCCCCAGCGCCTGGAACAGGCCGACAAGGTGGGCCCGGACGCGTTCCCGCTCGTCGCCGGTGGTCCGCCGGACGACGCCGACCAGCCGGGTCAGGCCCGTCTCGATCTCGCCCTTGGCGACCAGGACGTCGGCCAGCATGATGGCCGCCTCGACGTCGTCGGGGTCGGCCGCCAGCCGGGCGCGCAACGCGGTCGCGTCGATCGTCGCCACCCGCTGGAAGAGATCGACGCGGGAGAGCCCCAGCACCGCGTCCTGGTCACCGGGGGCCTCGGCGAGCCGTGCGCGGTAGGCCGCCGCGGCGGCGTCGAGGTCACCGCGGGCGAGCGCCTCCTGCGCGGCGGCATGGTGCGGGTCGGCTGCGGCCGCGTCCGGCCCGCCGGGCAGGCCGTCGGTGGCCTCGTCGACGAGCGCGAGCAGCTGGTCGAGCCAGGCCCGCACCTCGCGTTCGGGCAGGGCGCCGGTGAACTCACCGATGATCCGCCCACCGATGATCGCCTTGACCGCGGGAATGCCCTGGACGGCCGCGGCCTGGGCGAGCTGCGGGTTCGCGTCCACATCGATCTTGGCGAGGACCCAGCGTCCGCCGTCGGCTTCCGCCAGCCGCTCGAGGATGGGGCTGAGCTGCTTGCACGGGCCGCACCAGCTGGCCCAGAAGTCGACCACCACCGGGACCTGCATGGACCGCTGCAGGACCTCCGTGGCGAACGTGGCCTCGCTGACGTCCACGACGACGGGCTGCGCCGGGGCGCCCGGGCCCGCCTGGGCGGTTCGCGCCGCACCCGCGGCGGTGGCC
>NZ_JWIO01000003.1:286370-289132 GCF_001017755.1 Protofrankia coriariae | reverse complement strand
CCCGCGGCGGTGGCCGCCGGCCGGGTGGGCGCGGGCTTGGGGTCGAGCGGGACCGCGCCGGCGAAGCGGAGGCCGGCGAGTTCGTCAGAAAGCCGTGGATCTGAGGGCGAGGCGTTTCGCGATCTGGCGGGCCCTGGTCCTGACGATCGGGGCCCGGACGACATGGGTGACCTCCGTGGCATGACTCCATCGTTGCATCCGAGCAGCGAAACCGGACAGCGCCTCGGTGTACCGGGCGCCCACGGCCGGTCAGCATCGCGCCTCCGACCAGCCCACAACCAGCTCGGCAGCCATCACGGACCAGACAAAATCCGTCCAACCCGGCCAGGTTGGCCCACCTGGCCGGGCAGCGGTCACTGTTGGGTCATTCCTGGGCCAGGCGCCGTTCGATCGAGGCGACCTTGGCGTGTATCGCGTCGGTGGCCCCCTGGCGGATGTCGGCCTTGAGTACCAGGCTCACCCGTCCGGACCTCGCGGCCACGGCCTCGACCGCCCGGCGCACGACGTCGATGACCTCGTCCCACTCCCCCTCGACCGTCGTGAACATCGCCGACGTCTCGTTGGGCAGGCCGCTGGCGCGGACCACCCGCACCGCCTCGGCGACCAGGTCGCCGACGTCCTCGCCGGTGCCGATCGGGGTCACGCTGAACGCTACGAGCATGGTTCAAGATCTACCATGGCTGCCACCACCTTCGTGCCGGTATCGGCGAGCCTGCCGGGATTGGTGAGTGTGCCAGCATTGGCGACGACCAGCCGCCGGATGCTACCTTCTGTGCAGGTTCCATCCCTGGGACGGCATAAACGGACACTCGACCAAACCCGGGACAACGCTCTTCGACGGCACGCCCTACTATTGCCCGCCGTGGAGTGGACGATGCGCAATGACCGGGATGACGAGGCACGGGACGACGAGGCATAGGTGGTTCCACGGACCCTCCTCGACGCGCTGACAAGCCTGGTCGTACTCGTCGGCGCGGATGGCCGCGTCCTCGACGCGGGCGCGGCCGCGAGGACCTTTCTCGGTGAACGACTGGCCGGGACGATCCATCTACGGGACCTGATCGACGTGGTGGAGCCGTCCTCGCGGGTCCGGCTGCGCGATGTCGTGCCCCGGGCGCTCAGCCGTACCGGCCAGTGGCGCGGAACCGTCGATCTCGTCGACACCGCGGGCAACCCGGCGCCCTATCTGCTGTCGGTACGGGCCGATCCCGACGGCGGCTTCGTGATCGCAGCCCAGGACACCGAGGACGTCCGGGCCCGGGAGGCGGCCGAACGGGAGTCCCGGGCGAAGGACGAGTTCGTCGCGCGGCTCGGCCACGAGCTGCGCACCCCCCTCAACGCGGTCCTCGGCTTCGCCCAGCTGCTGGAGCTCGAGCCGCTGGCGCCGGAGCTGCACGACGACGTCGAACGGATCATCACCGGTGGCCGGCACATGCAGGCCCTCATCGACGACGTGCTCGACCTCGCCCGGCTGCGGGCCGGGCGTGGGGACATCAACAAGGGGCCCGTCAACGTCCTGGAGATCGTCCAGGGCGTCGTCGAGCTGGTCGAGCCGCTGGCCGCACAACGCGGGATCCGGCGGGTCATCTCACCGGCCGAACCCCTGGTCGCCGACGCCGACCGGCGGCGGCTGTGGCAGGTCCTGCTCAACCTGGTCGGCAACGCCCTGAAGTACGGCCGTGAGGGCGGCACCGTCCGCGTCGGGATCGTGCCCGTCACCGGGGGCCGGGTGCGGATCGAGGTCGAGGACGACGGCAACGGCCTGCCCCCAGAGGCCATGAACAGGCTGTTCCGGCCGTTTGAACGGCTCGGAGCCGAACGGAGCGGCGTCGAGGGTAGTGGGCTGGGGCTGGCGCTGTCCCACGCCCTGGTCACGGCCATGGGCGGCGTTCTCACCGCGGCCAGCCGCTACCGGGTGGGCAGCGTGTTCGCCGTGGTCCTGGACACCATCGACGTCCGTTTCGACGACGCCTACGGCGACCCGGACGACGATGACGGGTTCGCGCCGGTGCCGGCCGTCACGGACCGGCCGTCGGCGGGATCAGAGCCGGGGACGGAGCCGGTCGACAGCCGCCTGCGGGTCGTGCACGTCAGCGGTGACCCGGCGACCCGGGCGATGGTCACCCACGTGCTGCGCAGCTCGCTGGGAGCGGACACGGTCTGCGTCCCGCGCGCCGCCCTCGCGCTGGACGCCGTGCGGCGCTCCCGGCCGGCGCTGGTGCTGCTGGACCGGATCCTGCCCGACGCGCCGGTCGAGGAACTGCTGCGGGTGCTCGCGGCGGACGCCACCGCCGGGCAGGTCCCCGCTGTCGTCCTCACCACGGACGACGACCCGCGGGATCTGACCAAGCTGCGGCAGGCCGGCGCGGTAGGTGTCGTCGGAGCGCCCCTCGACGTCAACGCGGTGATCGCGGCGGCCGGCCACCTGGCGGTGCGCAACGGCGGACGGCACCAGGCCGCGCACCAGTAGCGCCGGCCCGGCACCCGGCCCGGCGGGAACCGGCCGAATCAGCCGAATCAGCCGAATCAGCCGAATCAGCCGATGATCGCTCCGGTACCGGCTGTCCCGCCGCTGGTCGCCCCGCTGCCGGTCACATCGGCGATCACGCGCTCGGCGGCCGTGTAGGGGTCGAGCGTGCCCGCGACGACCTCGCCCGCGAGCGCGTCCAGCAGGGTCGCGTCCCGCAGGCCGCCCATGCGGGCCCGCAGCTCGGTGAGGGCGATCTGTTCGATCTCGTCGGCGGCCCGCCGACGCCGGCGGG
>NZ_JWIO01000003.1:282885-286365 GCF_001017755.1 Protofrankia coriariae | reverse complement strand
CCCGCCGACGCCGGCGGGCGTCCAGCACACCCTGCCGGAGCATCCACGCGCGGTGTTCGGCGATCGCGTCCACGATCTCGTCGACGCCCTCCGCACGGGAGGCGACGGTCCTGACCACCGGCGGCTGCCACCGCTGGTCGCTGACCGGCCCGGCCAGGGCGATCATGTGTTTGAGCTCCCGGTAGGTGTGCTCCGCGCCGTCCCGGTCGGCCTTGTTGACCACGAACACGTCGGCGATCTCCAGGATGCCGGCCTTGGCCGCCTGGACGCCGTCGCCCATCCCCGGCGCCAGCAGTACCAGCGTGGTGTCGGCCAGCGAGGCGATGTCGACCTCGGCCTGGCCCACCCCCACCGTCTCGACGAGCACCACGTCGAAGCCGGCCGCGTCCAGCACGCGCAGCGCCTGCGGGGTCGCCCAGGACAGGCCACCGAGATGCCCGCGGGAGGCCAGCGAGCGGATGTAGACGCCGGGGTCGGTGGCGTGCTGCTGCATGCGCACCCGGTCCCCGAGCAGCGCGCCGCCGCTGAACGGGGACGACGGGTCGATGGCCAGGACCCCGACCCGCAGGCCACGGGCGCGGAACGCGCCGACAAGAGCGGACGTCGAGGTCGACTTGCCCACCCCGGGGGAACCGGTGAGGCCGATCACCTGCGCCCGCCCGGCGCGTGGCGCCAGCAGTGCCATGATCTCCCGCAGCTGCGGGGAGGCGTCCTCCACCAGGGAGATCAGCCGGGCGAGCGCCCGTGGGGAGCCGGCGACGGCGGCGTCCACCAGGTCGGCCGGGGCTGCGGAGCGCGTCCGGACCGGCCCGGGCGCCGGGAGCGCCACCGGGGTCGAGCTCACGCCGGGACGCGCAGCACGAGCGCGTCGCCCTGGCCACCGCCGCCGCACAGGCCGGCGGCACCGATACCGCCGCCCCGGCGACGCAGCTCGTAGGCGAGCGTGAGGGCGATCCGGGTACCGGACATGCCGACCGGGTGCCCGAGCGCTATCGCGCCCCCGTTGACGTTGGTGACGTCCGGGCCGATACCAAGGTCGCGCATGGACTGGATGCCCACCGCGGCGAACGCCTCGTTGATCTCGTAGAGGTCCACGTCCGCCGGGGTCAGCCCCTCCTTGCGCAGCGCCGCCAGGATCGCGTTCGACGGCTGGGAGTGCAGGGACGGGTCCGGACCAGCGACGAAACCGTGGTGGCCGACCTCGGCGAGCACCGGCAGGCCGAGCTCGGCCGCCTTGGCCCGGCTGGTGACCACGACGGCCGCGGCGCCGTCGGAGATCTGCGACGCCGAACCGGCCGTGATCGTGCCGTCGGCGGCGAAGGCGGGACGCAGCTTCGCCAGCGAGTCGGCGGTGGTCTCACCGCGAACGCCCTCGTCCTGGCTGATCAGTATCGGGTCGCCGCGACGCTGCGGCACCTCGACCGGGACGATCTCCTCGTCGAACAGGCCGTTCTTGATCGCGGCGGCGGCACGCTGGTGCGACCGGGCGGAGAACTCGTCCTGTTCGGCCCGGCCGATACCCCGCACCGAGTTGCCCCGCTCGGTGCCCTCCCCCATCGCCACCTGGTCGAACGCGCAGGTCAGAGCGTCGTATGCGGTTGCGTCCACCAGCTCGGCGCTGCCGTAGCGGACGCCCGCGCGCAGGGACCGCAACAGGTGCGGGCCGTGTGTCATCGACTCCATCCCACCGGCGACGACGATGTCGAACTCGCCGCTGGCGATGTAGGTGTCGGCCAGCGCGATCGCGTCCAGGCCGGAAAGGCAGACCTTGTTCACGGTGAGCGCGGGAACGCTCAGCGGGATTCCGCCCCTGGCCGCCGCCTGCCGGGAGGTGATCTGGCCCTGACCCGCCTGGATCACATGCCCAACGATCACGTAATCGACCTGGTCGCCACTGATCCCGGCCCGTGACAACGCGGCTTTGATCGCGAACCCACCCAGCTCGACGGCGGAGAAGTTCTTCAGCGAACCGGACAGTTTGCCGATCGGCGTCCGCGCGCCGGCCACGATGACGGAACCAGGCATGAGTGGGCCTCCCGCAGGTACGACAGCGTCTTTGGTAACCATAACGTGATCATGACCAACATGCCGGGCCAGCAGGGGCAACCCGCGTATCCGCGCCGGTGGCGGTCAGGTGTGGCAGCATCCCGGAACGATCCCAGGAGGATGGGCCGGCATGTCGGCGAGACTTCCGCGCTCCCCACATCTCCTTCCTCCACGCCACCGCGACGATCACGGTAATCATAATGATCATGAAAATCCTGGCAGCCGCAACGACCACGAAAGAGAGACAGAGATCGCGATGTTCACCAGAATCGACCATGTCGGCATCGCCGTCCGTGACCTGGAGAAGTCCATCTCCTGGTATGAGACGACGTTCGGCCTCACGGTAGCGTCCCAGGAGATCAACGAGGAACAGGGGGTGCGTGAAGCCATGCTGTTCGTCGCCGACGGCCCCGCGGGCAGCTCCTACGTACAGCTGCTGGAGCCGATCCGACCGGACTCGCCGGTCGGCAAGTTCCTCGCCCGCAACGGCGAGGGAGTCCATCACATCGGCTACGGCGTCGACGATGTCGAGAATGCGCTGGCCTCGATCGGCGCCACGGGGGTCCGACTGGTCGACAAACGACCCCGGCACGGCTCCATGGGCGCCAGTATCGCCTTCCTACACCCGAAGGACACCGGCGGCGTCCTCACCGAACTGGTCCAGGCCACCAGACGCTGATCCCCCACACCGGCCAGCCGGTGGCCTCACCTGGTGGCCCCGACCGGCGAACTGGCGACTCCAGATGATGGCCCCGACCAGCGGATCTCGCGGGCCCTTCCCCGGCGGCCTCCCGCCGACCAGCGCCGCAGCTCCCGTTGTCGACCATCACTGGTGTCAGCCGTCACCAGATGACCGAAAATCCCGAAAACGACGGCCGAGTGATCCGAGAACCACCGACAACGACCCTCACGGAACAAAATACCCCGGAAGGGCCTGAAGGATGTGGATCCGCCGCTGTTCGGACAGCACCGGATCCACATCCTTTTTCGCCCACCACCACCGCCCACATTTTTCCCGCCGCCACCGTCCCCGGATTTCCGCAAAGCGAACACACCCCAAGATCCTTACCTTTCCGGATCATCACCAGATGATCCGGAAAGCACCCTCGACGACCAACCCCAGAGGGTAGGGGTCCCCGGATTTCCGCAAAGCGGAAATCCGGGGCTAAACCCCGCAGCCGGCGGTGAAGGGCGACGCGGTCGTGTTCAGGTCCACCGTTGAGGACGTGGGTGAGCCGACCGTCTGGAAGCTCTCGCCGGACAGACGCCACGTCGTGTACGTGACCGAGTACGTCCGGTCGCTGGCGGCATTGCCGGTAGCGTTGCCGCCGGCGACGACCACGGTCCCGGGTGTTGGGCCGTCGCAGGTGAAGCCGTCACCGTGGGTGCCCGAGAGACCTGCCGACAGCGGCAGTGGCGGCCCGCTCACCTGCC
>NZ_JWIO01000003.1:251361-282875 GCF_001017755.1 Protofrankia coriariae | reverse complement strand
GGCGGCCCGCTCACCTGCCGTAGCTGTCTGGCCGCGATCAGTTTGATCACGGTGAACGTCCTGGTGTCGGCGTTACCAGCGGTCTGGACGATTAGCTCACCGTAGCCGTCGGCGTCGATGTCGATGATCGAGATGGTCGGCGGCGACACCACCTCCGACAGCGCCAGCGTGGCCGGCCCGAACCGGCTGAGCGTGACCACGAGGGTGTTGCCGGACAGTTGCGTCGTGTCGTCCGTGCCGTCGCCGTCGACATCGCCCTTTTTCGCCGGCCGGGACACCGGCTGCGGCAGGGGCGGGGAGTTGACGTTGCTGGGCGAGACGCTGGGCCGCCCGGCCGTCGCGCTCGAGGACGGCAGCGGGCTGATTTCCGTGACCGGCGAGGTGGACAGCGACGAGGGCTGCGCGGTGATGGTCCCGCGGACCGGGCCGCCTCCGCCGCCGCCGTGGGCGGCCGACGAGGTCGGGGTGCGTGCGGCCGTCGCGCCGGCCGTCTGCGTCAACGGCGGCGCGGCCGGTTCGACCAGGGTGGTGGAGTCGCGGGGCTCGCTCACCACGTAGGCGACACCGATCACACCCGCCAGCGCCAGCCCGCCGAAGGCCGCAGCCGGCACCCGCATCCGGCGCCGGCGCAGCGCCCCGGCACGGATCCGCGCGTACGCGTCCGGCGACGCCTGCAGTGGTTCGACCGCCTCGGCAAGGCGCCGGCGTAGCTCGTCAGGTTCGAGCCCGGTCACCGCAGGCCCTCCAGCTTGCTACCCAGCGCGGCCAGCCCGCGGGACGTGTACGCCTTCACCGATCCGACGCTGCAGCGCATGACCGCCGCGGTGTCCGCCTCGGAAAGATCGGCATAGTAGCGCAGGACCACCGCCTCCCGCTGGCGGCGCGGCAGCTCGCGCAGGGCCTGCACGACGGCGGCCCGCTCGACCAGGGCGTAGGCGCCCTCCTCCGCGCTGGCCGCGTGCGGCATCGGCTTGGGCGCGTGCTTGATGGCCACCAGCCGGCGCCGCAGCGTCGAACGCGCGAGGTTGACGACGGTCTGCCGCAGGTAGGCGAGCGCTTTCTCGCGGTCCTGCAGACGGCCCCAGGCCGCGTGCACACGGATGTAGGCGTCCTGGACGACCTCCTCGCACAGGCCGAGATCGTCGAGCAGGAGAGCGGCGAGACGGACAAGCGACCGGTAATGTTCCGAGTACAAAACGGTGAGAGCGGCGTCGGCGTCCCGTGCGACCTCGCTACGGGCGGCGTCGCTCCGCGCAGGCACGGGCCGCCACCCCTCCACGACTGTCATGGGCGCGGTCACAACAGATCAGACGCGCTCCCACCCCCAATGGTTGCTCTCACCTCACGTTGTATCGCTTCCGGCCCCTACGCACACCCCTAACTGGACGACTACTAGGCATACCCGCCGGTAGCATCTTGGCCCACGTCACACATGACGCATGGGAGGTCGATCGTGAAGGAAATTGCTGAGGCGATTCTTGCCGGTGACACCCCCCGGAAGGAGTTCGCGGACCTTCGCATACCCGAGCGCTACCGGGCGGCGGTGGTCCGCAAGGCGGACGTCAACATCTTCGCCGGACTCACCTCCCAGGAGAAGGACCCCCGACGTGCCCTGTACGTCGACGAGGTCGCCACTCCCGAGCTCGGCCCGGGCGAGGCGCTGGTCGCGGTCATGGCCTCCGCGATCAACTACAACACCGTGTGGACGTCGATCTTCGAACCGCTCCCGACGTTCGGCTTCCTGGAGCGCTACGGCCGGGTCTCCCCGCTCGGCAAACGCCACGACCTGCCATACCACGTGGTCGGCTCCGACCTCGCCGGAGTCGTCCTGCGCGCCGGCCCCGGGGTGCACGCCTGGGCGCCCGGCGACGAGGTGGTGGCCCACTGCCTGTCGGTCGAGCTGGAGCGTCCCGAGGGCCACGACGACACGATGCTCGACCCGGAGCAGCGCATCTGGGGCTTCGAGACCAACTTCGGGGGGCTGGCCGAGCTCGCCCTGGTCAAGGCGAACCAGCTCATGCCGAAACCCGCGCATCTGACCTGGGAGGAGGCCGCCGCCCCCGGGCTGGTGAACTCCACCGCCTACCGCCAGCTGGTGTCGCGCAACGGCGCGAACATGAAGCAGGGCGACGTGGTGCTGATCTGGGGTGCCAGCGGCGGACTCGGCTCCTATGCCACGCAGATGGCACTGGGCGGCGGCGCGATCCCGGTCTGTGTCGTCTCCTCCGCTCACAAGGCCGAGATCGTCCGCCGGATGGGTGCCGAGCTGGTGATCGACCGGGCCGCGGAGGGCTACCGGTTCTGGAAGGACGAACACAACCAGGACCCGAAGGAATGGCAGCGGTTCGGCCGGAAGATCCGGGAGCTCACCGGCGGCGAGGACCCCGACATCGTCTTCGAGCATCCCGGACGGGAGACCTTCGGCGCCTCCGTCTACGTCGCCCGGCGCGGCGGGACGATCGTGACCTGCGCCTCCACCAGCGGCTACATGCACTCCTACGACAACCGCTACCTGTGGATGAACCTCAAGCGCGTGATCGGATCGCATTTCGCGAACTACCGCGAGGCCTGGGAGGCCAACCGGCTGATCGCCAAGGGCCTGATCCATCCGACCCTCTCCCGGGTGTATCCGCTGACCGAGACCGGGCAGGCCGCCTACGACGTCCACCGCAACCTCCACCAGGGCAAGGTCGGGGTGCTCTGCCTCGCTCCCGCGGAAGGCCTCGGCGTCCGCGACCAGGCGACACGCGAACGTCACCTCACCCAGATCAACCGCTTCCGCGGGGTGTAGGGGTATTGGATGCCGGGTACCCGCAACGCCGGGTTTCTCGAGCACAAACCTGGCGATCGGCGCACTTTCCGGGAGACTCGATGTACGTCGGTTCACCGGCCCCGAGGAGGTCAACCATGACAGTGGTCTGGCACGCTGATGTCCCATGACCGAACAAACCGATCTCATCCCGATGTCCGGCGGTGGGGATGCCTCGCCGGAGTTCGATCTGGTTCGTCGCGGCTACGACCCGCATCAGGTCAGAGCGCACGTCAACTGGCTTGTCGAACAGTTGCGGGAAGCCGAGTCGCATCGGGCCGCGGCCGAGGCCGCGGCTTCGGAGGCCGCCACCGAGGCCGCCGCGCTGCGTGATGATCTGGCCGCCAACCGGCCGGCCTGGGAGGAGTTCGGCGAGCGGATCACCAAGATCCTCCAGCTTGCCGAGGAAGAGGCCGCCCTCGTCCGCGCCGAACGGACCCGGGAAGCCGAGGTCGCGCTGGAGGAGGCCCAGCAGACCCACGCCGACGCGCAGCGCACCCGCGAACGAACGGTCCGGGAGGCCGAGACAAAGGCTCAGGAGACCATCGCTACCGCGGAGGCGCAGGCGGAGCGGATCGTCGCCGACGCCCGTGAGGCAGCCGAAACGGCCGAGAACGACTCGCNCTCGCGGCGTCGGCTGGCCGACCTCGGTCGGCAACGCGACCAGGTGACCGCCCAGCTCGGTCAGTTGCGCGACCGGCTGGCCGCGGCGATGGCCCCCCTGGACCTCAGCGTGGATCCCAGCGTGGATCCGGAGCCGGCGGACGCCGAACGGCCCACGGCCGTCCGCTCCTGACCCGGCCCCTGCCCTGGAGGCACGGGCCCGCCGGCCGTATGCGGACCGGGATCGCGAGCCGGGCCGGATCAGCCGCCCGGCCGCGACCGGCCCGGCGGATTCCGGCGGCCGCGGTGGGTCCAGCAGATCGTGTGCCAGTGCCTGCGGTCAGCGACCTGCTCGTCAGGCCAACACACCACGTGCGGGGTGGCCGGGACTATCTCCTGCTCACATCCGGGACAGCGGTAGCGCTTCCACGCGGCCGCGCCGCTGACCCGGCGGACGACCCAGTCGCCGTCCGGATGCTGTTCGGTCGTCTCGGATCCGACGATCACGGGTGCCCGCGGCGTCTGTGCCCGCCCCTGCGCTCGCGCCCGTCGGGACCGGCTCCGGGTCATTGTGGGCGCGTCGCCGACGTCCGGTCGACGACCTCACCTTCGATGACCCGATGTGGGTCCGCACCACCCGCCGTGTGACCCCGGGAAACGCCGATCCGGTTGGCGGTCGACGTGGCGATCGTCTTCACCAGCTTCGCCTTACGGATCACCCCCCGCGGCGACGACAGGGCCGCGGAGGCACCCAGCAGAAGCTGGAAGGCCCGGTCGCTGCCGCGCCAGTGCTCCCGCAGCACGGCCTCACCCGCGCCGATCTCCAGCCGGCGGAACGCGAAGGCCACGATCGCGACATCGTCGAGCTGGCCCACCACCGGGATCAGGTTCGTCAGTCGGTTCTTCGGGGACAGCAGATACGCCAGCGCCCCGGCCGCCTCCAGCTTGGCCGACTGGGAGACTCGCGGATCGGCCAGGACCTTCCTGAGCATCACCACGCAGTCGGGCACGAACGTCACGATCTCGCGGCCCAGCTCCCGGGCGGCATCCTTGTCCAGCGGGATCATCGCGGCATCCTCCGGGTGCGGCAGCGGGGGCCGGCGTGTCGGTGACGAATCACGCCGTACGGCGCCATCGTAGGCGACGGTGCCGACACCCCAGCCGCCCAACGACCGGCATGCCTGATCAGTGAATCCGGAACCCGCGGCGGGTCTTGCGGCCGAGATAACCCGCTCTGACAAGGTGTTCGAGCAGCGGAGCCGGAGCGTGGCCAGGCTCCCGGAACTCCTGGTACAGAGCGCGCTGGATGGCAAGCGTCACATCCAGGCCAACGACGTCGACGAGCGCGAACGGCCCCATCGGATGCCCGCAGCCAACCGTCATCGCCGTGTCGATGGCGTCGATGTCCGCGTAGTGGTCCGCCAGCATCTTCACCGCGTCGTTGAGGTAGGGGAACAGCAGGGCGTTGACGATGAAACCGGCCCGGTCGCCACAGCGCACCGGACGCTTGCCCACCGCCCGCGCCACCTCGAAGGCCGTGGCGGTGACGTCGTCCGCGGTCAGGACGGTGGGCACGATCTCCACCAGCCGCATCACCTGTGCCGGGTTGAACCAGTGCATCCCCACCACGTCCCGCGGGCGGGCGGTGGCGGCCGCGCACTCGATCACCGGCAGGGACGACGTGGTCGTCGCCAGCACCGCCCCGGGGCGCACCACCGCGTCGAGGGCCGCGAACAGGGCACGTTTGACCGCGAGGTCCTCCACGACCGCCTCGATGACGAGGTCGCAGCCGGCGAGGGCGGCCAGGTCGGTGCTGCCCCGCACCCGGGACAGGGCGGCGGCCCGGTCGTCCAGGGAGATCCTCCCCTTCTCGACGCCCCGCTCGAGCGAGCTTTCCAGCTTCTTGCGGACAGCGGCGACCTTCTCCTCGCCGCGGGCGTGGAACACCACGTCGTAGCCGTACCGGGCGCAGACCTCGACGATCCCGGCGGCCATCGTCCCGCTGCCGACGATGCCCGCCGTGCGCACCGGCCGGGGCGTGGCACCGGTCACGGTGCCAGCCGTGGTACCGGCCGTCGGCACCACGTCGACGATCTCGGACGTGTCGGGGGCGGCGTAGGTGTAGAAGCCACGCCCGGTCTTGCGACCGAGCATCCCGGCCGCGACCAGCTGCCGCAGCAGCGGCGCCGGAGCGTGCAGGTGGTCGTGGGAGGTGCGGTGGATCGAGTCCAGGATCTCGTAGGCCGAGTCGAGCCCGATCAGGTCGAGCAGCGCGAGCGGGCCGATCGGATGCCCGCAGCCCAGGCGCATGGCCGCGTCGATGTCCTCACGGGTGGCGTAGTGCGCCTCCAGCATCCCCACAGCGCTGTTGAGGTAGCCGAACAGCAGGGCGTCGACGATGAAACCGGCCCGGTCCGCGGCGATCACCGCGGTCTTGCCGACCTTCGTGACGAGGGCTTCGACGTCCGCCAGCACGGTGGCGTCGGTGACGACCGTACGGACGATCTCGACCAGCCCCATGACCGGCGCCGGGTTGAACCAGTGGGTGCCGACGACCCGGGACGACCGGGACGTCCCGGTGGCCAGTTCGGTGATGGACAGCGAGCTGGTGTTCGTCGCGATGATGGTCCCGGACGGGCACAGCGCGTCCAGGTCGGCGAGGACCGCCTGCTTGTCCTCAAGCCGCTCGGGCACCGCCTCGATGACCAGCCGGCAGTCCGCCACCGCCGACAGGTCGGTGCCGGCGTGGATCCGGGCGAACAGCGCGTCCCGGTCGGCTCCGGTCAGTTTGCCGCCGTCGACCGCCCGGTCGGTCGAGTGGCGGATCCGGCCGAGCCCCCGTGCCAGCGCCCTGTCGCCGTGTTCGACGCCCACCACCTCGATACCGGCGCGCGCCAGCACCTCGGCGATTCCCGCGCCCATGGTGCCGAGCCCCACCACGCCGACCCTCGTGAAGTCCCCAGCCATCCCGGACCGCCCCTCTCGTCGTCGCTGTCGTCGTTGTGCCCACCAGCGACGCGCGGATACTTCCCAGATCTTCGACGCGCGGCCCCACAACCGCCACTTCACGTCGCATCGACCAAAAAAGGAACAATCAACAGATAATCGGACAGCCGGACGTCGATGGCGAAGCACTATGGCAGTAACGTCAGCGCGGGAACATGATTCGGTCTGACGACGCTGAAGTGCCGACGGTCGACAGTGGCGACCCGGCCCACACGGAAACGCTCCGCGATGGCAATCACGGAGGCGTCAACCGAACCGAGCGAAAGATGATACCGGTATCGAGTACGGTCGCAATCACACCGAATCGCCGAAACGCAACCGCATACGCTCGCGGATGTAATCGTCATGCCGCTCGGCTAGATCCGCCGGGCCACGGATGCTGCCGGTCAGGGCCAGCAGCCCCGCCGGAACGACGTCTTCGGAGGGCGTCTCGACCGCGGGCCGTCCACCGGCTTCCTCGACAACCCGGGAGAGTTCCTCGTCCTGCGTGACGAGCAGCCGCAACCGCCGCACCTGGCTGAGGGTGAGGCGGTCCACCAAATGGTGCATGTCCTCATAGTCATGGGCCGCAGCCATGACTAATAGTATCCGGCGACCCGCCGGCACCGGACAGTCCGATCGGCCAGTACCCACCGCCAGCGAGATGATCATCGGCCACGGGCAGCGTGGGCCGCCAGCGCATCCTTCGGCGCCGCGCCTGTTCACCGCCGACGCGGACTGTCTCGAATGAGCATGGTCGATGTCCGGTAGCACTCGGCCGGACCCGCTCCCCACACAAACCCGACCCGAAAGGCGAGCCTTTTCCGTCGAGCTGGAGCCGAACAACCCACGCGACACGCCACCCACGTACGACGCCCTCCACGTACGACGGACAGTGGATATCTGATATAAAATTCGTCAATCGAACCAGATCGGACGCGATTTCATCAATAACGACGGATTGCGAGCGGGACAGGGGCCGCGGGTGGGGGCAGGGGCGCTACGCCGGGTCGTAATCGTCACGCTGGCGGTCACGGCAGGCGCCGCAGCCGTTNCAGCCGTTCTCGGCGGGCTGGCTGCCGGTCCAGCCTCATCGGAAGACCGCTTTCCAGGCCCGCTGGACCTCCTGCGTCGACACCCCTGGTGGTCGGTTCTCATTCTGGCCGTGCTGGGCGCGGCGGCGACTCTGCTACTGGAACGGATACAGAATCGTCCGCCGGCGGGGGCGNGGCGGGGGCGGACGATTCGCCGCCGGCACCGCCGAGCGTGCCCGAATGGGTGATCAGGCGTACGGAAGTCGCGTCGGTCGTCGCCGCGGTGTGCTCGCGGCAGGGCGGCACGGTAGGAATCACCACGGTGCTGACCGGCGCGGGCGGCTTCGGGAAGACGACACTGGCCAAAGTCGTGTGCGCCGACAAAAAGGTGCGGAAGCACTTCAAAAATCGAGTCTACTTCGTCACCATGGGCCGCGATGAGCGGAGCCGGGCCAGCATCGCCTCAAAGGTCAACCAGGTCATTCATCTGATCACAGGAGACACCACCACCTTTGACGACCCGGAGCTGGCAGGGGCCCGTCTGGGCGGGCTCCTGGACCAGCGCCCCCGTATTCTGCTTGTTCTCGACGACATCTGGGAACGGGAACAGCTTGACCCGTTCCTTCGGGGCGGCAGTCGGTGCGTGCGGCTGGTCACCACACGCGTCCCCACCATTCTCCCAACCGGCTCCGGCGCGCCACCGGTTCTGGTCGACAGGATGTCTCACGCAGAGGCCCGTCAGGTACTGACGTGGAGATTACCGCGCCTGCCAGAGGTCCTGACGTGGGATCTGCTGGCGACAACCGGACGCTGGCCCCTGCTGCTGCACCTGACCAACGGAATAATCAAGGATCAGGTGGACACGGGCGCCGATGCCACCGCGGTCGCCGAGGAGACGCTACGGCAACTGCGGGCGCAGGGACCAGCGGCGGTGGACGATCCACTGACACCACCAGATCCTGATGACGCCAACAAACTTAATGATCCCAACGAGCGTGGCAAGGCCGTGCGGGCGACCGTGGAGGCCGCGGCCCGGCTGCTGCTCGCGGACGGCAGGGACCGGTTCGTCGAACTGGGGATCTTCGCCGCGAACGAGACCGTCCCGGTGACCCTCGTGGCCCGGCTGTGGGAGGCGACGGGCGCATACACCGAGAGACAGTCACGGGCCCTGTGCCTGAAGCTGGACAGCCTGTCCCTGCTCACCCTGAAACACGAGGCAGGGGGCAGCGTGACCCTGCACGACGTCATCCGCGACTATCTGCGCGGCGAACTCGGCCCCGCCCGCCTGACCGCTCTCAACGAGGCGCTGGTGGACGCGGTCGAGGCCGGCCTGCCGGCAGCCGAACCGCTCGCGCCCTCGGCACCGCGACCGCCGGCCGCATGGTGGAAGCTGACCGACGGATACCTGCTGGACCATGCCATCGACCACCTGCTCGCCGCGGGCCGCACCGACCAGGCCGAAGCCCTCGCCAGCGACCTCCGCTGGGTCGAGACCCGGCTGTGCCAACGCGGGCCCACATCCCCCTGGCGGGACCTCTCCCGTATCCCCACCCCGACCGCCGCGGAACGGGCCCGTGACCTCGCCCGCACCGCACACCTCCTCGGACCAACGCAGCCCACCCACGCACTGTCCGCGATCCTGTACAGCCGCATCGAGCCACTCGCCCACTGGCATGACCAGGTCACCGTCCGACAAGGCCGGTCCGGCCAGCCAGCACTGCTCAACCGCTGGACGCCGCCGGACATCCCCGATCCCGCCATCCTGCGCCCTCTCGCCGGCCACACCGGCCGGGTGACCGCGCTGGCCATCGCACCGGACGGCACCTGGCTCGCCACCGGCAGCTATGATGACGCAACGGTACGGATCTGGGACCGGAGTACCGGCCGCATCACAACCACCCTCACCAGTCAGGTGACCGTGCTGGCCATCGCACCGGACGGCACCTGGCTCGCCACCGGTAGCCGGGATGGGACCGTACACATCTGGAACCCGACCACCGGGACTCTCACCAGCACTCTCGCCAGCCGCACCGGTTCAGTACTCGAGCTGGCCATCGCACCGGACGGCACCTGGCTCGCCGCCGTCGGTAACGATGGGACCATATGCATCTGGGACCCGATCACCGCCACCCTCCTGCACACGATCACCGATCAGACCGACGCGGCGACCGCGCTGGCCATCGCACCAGACAGCAGATGGCTCGCTACCGGCAGTCACGACGGAACCATACGCATCTGGGACTCGGCCACCGCCACCCTCCTGCACACCCTGACCGGCCACACCGCCTGGATAACCGCACTGGCCATCACACCGGACGGCACCTGGCTCGCCACCAGCAGTCATGACGGGACCATACGCATCTGGGACTCGGCCACTGGCCGCGCCACCGCCACCCTCACCGGCCACACCGCCTGGGTAATCACGTTAGCCATCGCCCCGGACGGCAGCTGGCTCGCCAGCGGCAGCGACGACAGAACGGTCCGGATCTGGGATCCGGCATCCTCCGCCCTTCTGCACACCCTGACCGGCCACACCCACGAGGTGACCGCGCTGGCGATCACGCCGGACGGCACCTGGCTCGCCACCACCGGCAGCTACGACGAAGGAACGGTACGGATCTGGGACCCGGCCACCGGCCGCGCCACCGGCACCCTCACCGGCCACACCGCCGCGGCGACCAAGCTGGCGATCGCCCCGGACGGCAGCTGGCTCGCCACCGCCGGCAGCTTCGGGGACGGGACGGTACGGATCTGGGACCCGGCCGCCGCCACCCTCACCAGCCGTACCAGCCCGGCCGGCGACGTAACCGCGGTGACGATCGCCCCGGACGGCACCTGGCTCGCAGCCATCCACTACAGCGGGGCGGTGCGACTCCGGGACCGGGCCACCGGCCGCCTCACCGCCACCCTCAGCACGGGTGCGCAGGTGACGGCGATCGCCCCGGACGGCACCTGGCTCGTCGTGGGCGACAGCCTTGGGACAGTGGCGATCCTGGACCGGGCCACCGGCCATCCCACCGCTGTCCTCACGGGCGGCACCGGCTGGGTGACCGCGGTAGCGATCGCACCGGACGGCACCTGGCTCGCCACCGGCAGCCTCGACGGGGAGGTACGGCTCTGGGACCGGGTCACCGGCCTGTGCACCGCCACTCTCATCGGCCATACCGGGCGGGTGACCATGCTGGCGATCGCACCGGACAACAGCTTGATCGCTACTAGCGGTGAGGATGGGACGGCGCGGATCTGGAACCTGGCCACCGGCAACCCCGTCCCCACCCGTACCCGCCGCGCCCCCCGTACCAGCCGTACCAGCCGCACCCGCTGGACGACCATGCTGGCGATCGCGCCAGACGGGGCCTGGCTCGCCACCGGCAGCCACGACGGGGTCATCCGGATCTGGGATCCAGCCACCAGCCGCGTCATCACCACCCTCACCGGCCACACCGGCAACGTGACCGCGATGACGATCGCCCCGGACGGCACCTGGCTCGCCACCGGCAGCGACGACGGGAGCATAGGGATCTGGAACCGAGCCGCCGGCCGCATCGGCACCCCCATCGGCCACACCGGGCAGGTGACCGCGTTGGCGATCTCCCCGGACAGCACCCGGCTCGCCACCGCCGGCCACGACGGGGACATACTAATCTTGGACGGAGCCTCCGGAGACGCCGTCACCATGATGCGGGCCGATGGGCGCCTGCACGCCTGCGTCTGGACTCCCGACGGTCACGGCCTGGCCGTGGGCGGCGAACGAGGAGCCTACTTCTACGGATTTCGTTCCTGAAATCGGGCGGCCAGGTGACCATATTCGGCCGGGCCGTCGTCGTCCATGGCGCGGACGTCCTCGCTCGTAATGACGGTGCCGAGACATACCACCGGGAGATCGGTCCGTTCACTGCGGGACGTTTCCGCCGCTGTGCCCTGCCCGACGCCCGACTCACGGCCATCAGTCATTGTCAGAACAGGGTGGGGATTGCGGGGGCCAGGCCGCGCAGGGCGTCGTAGTCGACGGTGACGCAGGTCAGGCCGCGGTCCGCGGCGAGCAGGCGGGCCTGTGGGGTGATCGACTGGGCTACCAGGATGCCGCGTACCGGGTGCGGCAGGAAAGGATCGTCCTGCAGCCGGGCGAGATAGCGGGTGAGCTGTTCGACGCCATCGATCTCGCCTTTGCGTTTCACCTCGACCGCGACGCTGGCGCCGTCGGGATCCCGGCAGAGCAGGTCGACCGGGCCGATGCCGGTCTCGTACTCGCGGCGCACCAGAGTGAGGCCCTCCTGGATCGCGTCCGGCCGATCGGCAAGCAGGACCTGCAGGTGCGCCTCGACGCCGTCCTTCTGCAGGCCGGGATCCACGCCGAGATCGTGCGAGGAGTCATGCATGATCTCTTCAAGGGTGATGACGAGCTGCTCGTCCGCGCGGTTGGTCACCCGCCAGACACCGTCCGCCTCGGCTATCGCACATGGCGGGCTCATCCAGTTCAGCGGCTTGTAGGCCCGCCCGTCCGCGTGGATGGACACCGATCCGTCCGCCTTCACCAGCAGCAGGCGGACGGCGCTGGGCAGGTGTGCCGTCAGTCGGCCCACATAGTCGACGCTGCACCGCGCTATCACAAGACGCACGGTTGCGCACCTTACCGCGTGCCGGCCCCGGGCGGGCCAGGGTGGGGCGGTCCGGCGTCGGGTGCGCCGGGGGCGGGTGCACCGGGGGCGGGTGGTCGCGAATCCTGGGCGTCCTCGTGGATGGCTGTCAGCTCCCAGCGGGTCAGTTGCGGCAGCGCCCACCACAACGCAACGAAGAACGCCGCGGTCGCCGAGCAGATCAGGACGGTGGCGAGCGGGCCCATCAGCACGTCGACGACGAGCAGGACGGCGCCGTTGATCCCCACGCCCAGCATGGCCAGTCCGGCCAGCGCCATGGTGTTGGCCGCGGCGACCAGCCGGGCGCGGGCACCCCGGCGGAACATGATCCGGTGGTAGGCCACCGGGCCGATCAGCAGCGCGGACGCGGCGGCGACCACCAGCAGCGTGGCCAGGTAGAGCGCCCGCTGGAAGTCGGTGACCTGGTCCCAGCGCTGGGTGAAGGGGAGGGTCAGCAGGAAGGCGAAGAGGATCTGCACACCGGTCTGCGCCACCCGGATCTCCTGAAGCAGTTCGCTCCAGTTCCGGTCCAGACGCCTGGCCCGCGGCTCCGGAGCATCCTCCAGCGGGACGTCCTCCCATGGCGCGCTGTTCCGCGGGGCAGTGTTCCGCGGGGCGCTGCCCTGCGGGGCGCCGCTCTGTGAGGCACTGTCCCGTGGGGCACCGCACCGCGGAACACCGCCCGGCGAAGCGCCACTCTGCGAAGCGCCGCCCGGTGAAGCACTGTCCCGCGGAACACCGCCCGGCGAAGCGCCACTCTGTGGAGCGCTGTCCTGTGGGGCACCGTCTCGGGAGGCGTCCGGGCGGGTGGGCATCGCCGGCCGCCTAGCGTCAGGGGGTGGANCGCTGGGCGTCTCCTCCGCCGACGCCCTCGGTTCCGCCGACGCCCTCGGTTCCGCTGACTTCCCCGGCTTCTTCGGCGGGCTTCCGGTGGGCGTCCGCGTCGGCTGCCGCAGCGGCTTCCCCGGCTCCGGCGGCCTTCCCAGCGGCCCGCCGGGCGGCGACAAGGTCGTCGAGCAGGCGCATCCGGTCGGCGTAACGCTGCCGGTAACGGTCCGCCCGCTCCGCGGGCAGCCTGATCAGCCGCGTCGGGTCACCGTTGTCGGCCATGTCCGCCCGCTTCACGGCGACGGCGAGATCGTCGGCGGCGACCCGGGCGAGGTAGTCCTCCACCGGCTCCCCCGGGCGGTGGCTGAGCGCGTCGACCGCCGCCACGACCGCAGGCGGGTAACCGAGCGCGACCAGATCGTCCAAGGTGATCGCGGAGTCCTCGACGACGTCGTGGAGCACCGCCGCCATCTGCGCGTACTCGTGGTCGACCCCGGCGCCGTCCGCGATGGCGGCAACCACCCGCATGACCCGCAGCGGATGGCCGATGTACTCCTCGCCGATCTTGTCAAGCTGGCCGGTATGGGCTCGGGTGGCCAGGGCCACCGCGTCGTCCAGGGACGGAGTGTCGGGGACCATCTTGGGCACGCTACGCGCCCGCCGGCCACCTCGCACATCGGTCCCGGGCCGGCGAAACATCTCTCACCAGGCCTTTGAGGCTCTCACCAGGCATCAGTCACTTTCCGCGACGACTACTCTCCGCGAAGTCAGCGTCTCGGAGTCCAACCGGGTCAGCTGGTGGGCTGTGGTCGGTCCAGGCCGCCAGCGGCCCGGATGACGTCGACCACGCTGTCCATGATCTCGGTGAGGCCGTAGTCCTTCGGCGTGTACACCTCGGCGACGCCGAGGGCCTTCAGCCGCTCGGCGTCCGCCGGCGGGATGATGCCGCCGACGACCACGGGTACCTCCCCGACGCCGGCCGCGCGCAGCCCGTCGAGTACCAGCGGCACCAGTTCCATGTGCGAGCCGGAGAGCACCGACAGGCCCACGACGTGGACGTCCTCCTCCACGGCGGCGGCGACGATCTGCGCGGGCGTGAGCCGGATGCCCTGGTAGACCACTTCGAAACCGGCGTCCCGGGCGCGCACGGCGATCTGTTCGGCGCCGTTGGAGTGCCCGTCCAGGCCGGGTTTGCCGACGAGGAACTTCAGCCGGCGGCCAAGCTCCTTCCCGGTCGCCACGACCCGTTCCCGCACGTCGGTGAGCTGCCGGCCGCCCGCGTGCACCGAGGACGCGGCGGACACCCCGGTGGGGGCCCGGTACTCGCCGAACACCTCCCGCAGGGCACCGGCCCACTCGCCGGTGGTGACGCCCACACGGGCGCAGGCGAGGGTGGCCGGCATCAGGTTCGCGTCGGTCTTCGCCGTGTCCCGCAGGTTCTGGAGGGCTTCGTCGACGGCACGCGCGTCGCGGCCGGCCCGCCATGTCGCGATGTCGGTGCGGGCGGCCTCCTCCACGGCCGGGTCCACCGTCTGGATGGCCGTGGTCAGGTCGGCGAGCAGCGGGTTCGGCTCGGTGGTGGTGAAGGCGTTGACGCCCACCACCACGTCCTCGCCCGACTCGATGCGCACCCGGCGGGTCGCGTGCGAACGGACGAGCTCGGACTTCATGTAGCCGCTTTCGACCGCGGCGACCGCGCCTCCCATGGCCTGCACCCGGTCGATCTCGGCCTGGGCGGCCTCGGCGAGGTCGGCCACCCGGCGCTCCACGACGACGGAGCCCTCGAACAGGTCGGGGTACTCCAGCAGGTCGGTCTCGTGGGCGAGGATCTGCTGGATGCGCAGGGACCACTGCTGGTCCCAGGGCCGGGGCAGGCCGAGCGCCTCGTTCCAGGCCGGCAGTTGCAGCGCCCGGCAGCGGGCGTCCTTCGACAGCGTCACCCCGAGGGCTTCCAGCACGATCCGGATGACGTTGTTCTCCGGCTGCGCCTCGGTCAGGCCGAGGGAGTTGACCTGGACGCCGTAGCGGAACCGCCGGTGCCGCGGGTCCTCGACGCCGTAGCGGGTCCGCAGCAGGGTGTCCCACAGCCGCGTGAACGCCCGCATCTTGCACAGCTCCTCGACGAAGCGGACGCCGGCGTTGACGAAGAAGGAGATCCGGGCGCACACCTCGCCGGTGCGTTCCGCCGGCACCTGCCCGGAGGCGACCACGGCGTCGAGCACGGCGATGGCCGTGCACATCGAGTAGGCGATCTCCTGGACGGGGGTGGCGCCCGCCTCCTGCAGGTGGTAGCTGCAAATGTTGATCGGATTCCACTTGGGGATCTCGGTCACCGTGTAGGCGATCATGTCTGTGATCAGCCGCAGCGACGGCGCCGGCGGGAACACGTACGTCCCGCGGGAGAGGTACTCCTTGATGATGTCGTTCTGGGTGGTGCCGACGAGTGCGGCCACGTCCGCGCCCTGCTCCTGCGCGACGACCTGGTAGAGCGCGAGCAGCCACATGGCCGTCGCGTTGATCGTCATCGAGGTGTTCATCTGGCCCAGCGGAATGTCGTGGAACAGCGCGCGCATGTCGCCGACGTGGGCGATCGGCACGCCGACCTTGCCGACCTCGCCGCGGGCGAGCTCATGGTCGGGGTCGTAGCCGGTCTGGGTCGGCAGGTCGAAGGCGACCGAGAGCCCGGTCTGCCCCTTGGCCAGGTTCCGGCGGTAGAGGGCGTTGGTCTCGGCCGGGCTGGAGTGCCCCGCGTAGGTTCGGATGATCCACGGCCGGTCCCGCTGGGGACGAGCCTGCTCGGTGAGGTCCTGCCGTGCCGCATCCGCCATCGCCGCACCCGTTCCCGAAGGGATTGTCGGACGTCCAGAAGCGTACCGGCGCGGGTCGTCAGCCGCCCGAACAGAGCGGAGGGCGGCCCTGCNGCGGAGGGCGGCCCTGCCACACGGTGAACAGGCCGGTGGGCAGGCCGTCGCAGGCGCCGGGACCCTGCGCGATCCGCTGCCACGGGCCGTTGCCCGCCCGCTTCCACACCTGCGGGTTCGGCGGGGCCGGGGTGACGCCCGCGACCTGCGCGAGGCCCACGGCCCAGTACTCGTCGGCGGCGCTGTCGACGCCCTCGACAGCCCCGTAGAAGAGCTTTCCCTGCGGTATGACGACGTCGTCAGTGGCCACCCCCGCGGTGCCGCCCTCCCGCAGGGCGTACGCGAGGCTCGCGCTGAAGGCCCGCCTGTCCACCGGCCGCACCCGCATCTGGTGGGCCGCGCCCGGCTGGCGGCTGCCCTCCCAGGCGGACGGTTCCAGCGGCGGCTGCACCTCAGCCGGGGGCGCGACGGTGGGCGCCGGCCGGGGGGCGGGTGTCTTCGTCGGTGCCGTGGCCAGGCCGATGGCCACTCCCAGACCGATCGCGGCGGCGAACGCGCCCGCGATGACCAGCGGGCGGCGCGGGTCGGTGGGCTGGCCACCGCCTGCGCGGTACGCGGGACCATCCGCTGGGTTCAGCCGCTGCGCATCGACGTCGAGCATGTTCCTCCCCGGCCGGCTCCATCATCCCATGGTGCACGGCCACGCCCCGGCACCGGGGCACCGCCGTCCACGCTGGTCGGCCACAGCCCACCACACCGGCCGATCCGGCGTGCCGGCCGGTCGCCGCGTAGCGGCCGGTTACCGCGGATCAGGCATGACCGACATGGAACAGGTCGGCGTCCTCGACCTGGAGGAAACGTCCGAGACGGTTCGCCGACAGCAGCCTGCCCAGATCGTCGGGTACGTCCACGAGCACCATCGACCGCCCGGAACGCCGGGCCCGCCGCACCCCACCGAGCAGCACGCCGAGCGCCGCCTGGTCGGCGAGCTCCAGACCGGCCACGTTCACCCGCAGCCGCCCCCGGCCGCAGTCGATCGCGGTGTGCAGGCGCAGCCGCAGATCACCGACCGTCCGCACGTCGACCCGGCCGTGCAGGCGCACAGTCTGCAACTCCCTGCCGCCGTCGTTACGAAACGTCACGTTCTTGCCCATCAGGCCTCCCGTCCCCCCGTCCCCCCTGATCCACGCCCTGACCGGTCGGGCATCCGCAAGCACCCAGGGCCTTCCTTCCGGCGACACGGGCGAAGCTGCGTTCGTGTCACCTGAAGGCCGGCCAGGGCATGCCCGGCGATCAGAGGTTGTCGGACGTGGCCGGCCGTGTATCTCGGCCGACGGTTTCCATACCCTCCGTTTCGATTCGTGTCGCGCCAGCGGCGAAGCGTGTGACGCCTCATCTGTAATGCCAGTATCCATGGTCGCAGAGTGGCCGTTCAGATGGGCTGATGTGTACAGCGGCAGGATTGTCACGCACGGAAGTACCGCAACTTGACAGGAATATAAACACGCAATACGAACAACTATAACGCTATGTTTACCCAAGATTACGCTTACGACTGCGACGCGACCCACGCGCGAACGCCTGCGCGCGGCCGGCGGCGCTGAGACGATGAAGGCCGTCCGGCCCGCCGGCCCGGACAGCCGGGAGGTGACGGTGCCACTGAACAGCCTGCACTACACGATCGGTCCGGCCATCGCCGTCGCCGCCACCGCCGTACTCGTGGCGGTGTGCAGATGGGTCTTCACACCGACCCGGACGCGCGGCAACCCGGACGCCCCCTTCCAGCATGCCGACTTCGGCATGCTGGTACCTGTGGCCACGCTGCGCACATCATCGGAGGCGGACCGGCTGCGCCAGCTCCTGCGCCAGCACGGGATCCGGTCAACCTCGGGCACGGCCGCACTCGGCCCGATCCAGGTGAACGCCGACGGGAAGCTACGGCGTCACCACACCGCCGCCTGGCACGTCATGGTGTTTCCCGAGGACTCCATGCGGGCCCGCGCGGTGGTGGCTGGCACGGAACGGGACTGGGCCTGACGGACAGGACCGGGCCTGACAACAGCCGGGCCCGCGTCCGCCCCCGTGTCCGGTCCACGCCCGTGCCCGCTGGGCCCGGGCCAGCCTGCTCGACGGCCGGCCCGCTCAGCGATCGTCCCGCCGCGCGTCCGGCCCATCGCGTGGCTCCCGCCGGATGTCCGCGCCGAGCAGGCGCAGCTGCTCGGCAAAGGCAGCGTAGCCACGGTCGATGTGATGGACCTCGCTGACGCTGGTGATCCCCTCGGCCACCAGGCCGGCCAGCACGAGCCCGGCCCCCGCCCGCACGTCCGAGGCCGCCACGTGCGTACCGACCAGGCGGTCGCTGCGGCGCACCACGACATGGTGGCCGTCGGTGCGCAGGTCCGCGCCGAGCTTGCTCAGCTCACGGCAGAACACGAAGCGGCTGTCGAAGACGTTCTCGGTGATCAGGGAGACGCCCTCGCTGACCGCCTCCAGGGCAATGGTCTGCGGCAGGAGATCCGTCGGGAAGCCCGGGTAGGGCAGGGTCACCACGTCGATCGAACGCGGCGGGCGCTCCGCGCGGACCCGGAAGCCGTCCGGCCGGGTGTCCACGGTGGCGCCGGCCGTCGTCAGCTTGTCGAGCACGATCTCCAGATGGTCGGCGCGGCCGCCCCGGACCAGCACGTCGCCGCCGGTCATGAGCGCGCCGATGGCGAACGTGCCGGCGACGATCCGGTCCGCGACGGTGTCGTGCGTGGTCGGCCGCAGCTCGTCGACCCCTTCGATGACCAGCGTGGACGTGCCCGCGCCGTCGAGACGCGCGCCCATGGAGACCAGCATCGCGCACAGATCGGCGATCTCAGGCTCCCGGGCGGCGTTGTCGATCACCGTGGTGCCCTTGGCGAGCACCCCGGCCATCAGCAGGTTCTCGGTGGCGCCGACGCTGGGGAAGTCCAGCCAGATCGACGCCCCCTGCAGACGGCCGGATGAACGGGCCACCAGGATCCCGGACTCGACGTCCACCATGGCGCCGAGCTTGGCCAGCCCGCTGACGTGCATGTCGAGCGCGCGCGCGCCGATGGCGTCCCCACCGGGAAGCGCCACCCGTGCCTCGCCGCACCGGGCGACCAGCGGCCCGAGCACCACCACCGACGCCCGGATCCGCCGGACGAGATCGCTGTCGGCCGCGGCGGCGGGCCGCTCCGGCACGTCGATCGACAGTGAGCTCTCGGCGACGTCCCGCTCGACGCTCGCCCCGAGCGCGCGCAGGACGTCGGCCATGACGTTCACGTCAAGAATGTCGGGTACCGAGCGAAGAGTCGTGCGGCCGCACGCCAGCAGGCTCGCGGCCATCAGCTTGAGCACGGAGTTCTTCGCTCCCGGGACATCCACCCCGCCGACCAGCTGACAGCCGCCCGTGGCGACGAACCGTTCCACGGAAGTCGATGGTAGGGCCTTGTCGGCCGCTGTCCGGGGTCGGCCCACCGGCACGGCAAGGCCGGATCGGCACCCGGCCGGCCCGCTCCGCCCGTCCCCAGCAGGGCCAACCGGCCGACTCGCGAGAAAAGCCCCGTCCGCCTCGGCCCACCGCGAAAATCCCGTGACCGCCATTCCGGTGCGGGAAGTTTTTGCCACCGAGAAAAATCCGCTCAAGTACCGACACGGGACCCGGGTGGCCGCCGGGGCCACCCCACCTGGCGGCACCAGCGCCGAAACGCGGGCCGGCCGGCAAGCCCGCGATCACAGGAACTCGCGCGCGTGAGAACCGGTGGAGCGCCTACAGTGTGGCGACATGGCCATCCACCTGACCCGGATCTACACGCGGACCGGGGACGACGGTACGACCGCGCTCGGCGACACCTCCCGAGTCCGCAAGACCGACCCGCGGCTGGCCGCGTACGNACCCGCGGCTGGCCGCGTACGCGGACGTGGACGAGACGAACGCCACCATCGGTGTGGCGCTGGCCCTCGGCGCCCTCAGCGAGGACGTTCGGGCGTTACTTGCCCAGGTGCAGAACGACCTCTTCGACCTCGGCGCCGACCTGTGCACACCGATCGTGGACAACCCGTCGTTCCCCCCGCTGCGGGTGAGCCAGGCCTACATCGACCGCCTTGAGGAAGCCTGCGACCGGTACAACGAGCGTCTGCCCAAGCTGAACTCGTTCATCCTGCCGGGCGGTTCACCCGGCGCCGCCCTGCTGCATGTCTCGCGGACGGTGGCCCGCCGCGCGGAACGCTCGGCCTGGGCGCTGCTGGAAGACGATCCGGACCGCACCAGCCCCCTGCCCGTCCGCTATCTCAACCGGCTTTCGGATCTGCTGTTCATCCTCTCCCGTGTCGCCAACCCCGGCGGCGACGTCCTCTGGCAGCCCGGCGCGGGCCGCTGACAACCCAACAGCTGACAACGCAACAAAGGCCGGTGGTGACGCGGTTGTGGTTCTCCGCGTTACCACCGGCCTTCTCGGTGCCGCTGGTCCGGGTCAGGTGGTGGGGGTCGACAGGGTCGCGTGCTCGGCGAGGATGCTCACGCCCTGGTCGGTCACGGACAGAAAACCGCCGTCCACCGCGACGGTCAGGGTCTCGTTACCGATCTTGATCCGCACCTCACCGCCCTGGACGAGAACCCCGAGCAACGGGACGTGCCTGGGCAGCACCCCGATCTCACCCTCCGTGGTCCGAGCGATGACCATGTCGGCATCCCCTGACCACACCTCCCGCTCCGGCGAGACGATCGCCACCCGTATCGGCATCGCGCTGCCGTCCTTCCTGCCGTCACATCACAACGTTCGCGTTAGAGGAGTTCCTTGGCCTTCTTCTCGGCGTCCTCGATACCGCCGCACATGAAGAACGCCTGTTCGGGGAGGTGGTCGTAGTCGCCTTCGGTCAGTTTCTTGAAGGACTTGATCGTCTCTTCGAGCGGGACGAAGGTGCCCGGGATACCGGTGAACTGCTCGGCGACGAAGAACGGCTGCGACAGGAAGCGCTGGATGCGCCGCGCCCGGTTGACGAGAATCTTGTCCTCCTCGGACAGCTCGTCGATACCGAGAATGGCGATGATGTCCTGCAGGTCCTTGTAGCGCTGCAGGATGCGCTGCACCTCGCGGGCGACGTCGTAGTGCTCCTGCCCGAGGTAGCGGGCGTCGAGGATGCGGGAGCTGGAGTCCAGCGGGTCGACGGCGGGGTAGATCCCCAGGTCGGAGATAGCCCGCGAGAGCACCGTGGTGGCGTCGAGGTGGGTGAAGGTGGTGTGCGGCGCCGGGTCGGTGATGTCGTCCGCGGGGACGTAGATCGCCTGGAGCGAGGTGATCGAGTGGCCACGCGTCGAGGTGATCCGCTCCTGCAGGACGCCCATCTCGTCGGCCAGCGTCGGCTGGTAGCCCACCGCGCTCGGCATCCGTCCGAGCAGGGTGGAGACCTCCGAGCCGGCCTGGGTGAACCGGAAGATGTTGTCGATGAACAGCAGCACGTCCTGCTTCTGGACGTCGCGGAAGTACTCCGCCATGGTCAGCGCCGCGAGCGCGATCCGCAGCCGGGTGCCGGGTGGCTCGTCCATCTGGCCGAAGACCAGCGCGGTGTCGTTGATGACGCCGGCCTCGGTCATCTCCAGGAACAGGTCGTTGCCCTCACGGGTACGCTCCCCGACCCCGGCGAACACCGAGACACCGCTGAACTGCTTGGCAACACGGTTGATCATCTCCTGGATGACGACCGTCTTGCCCACGCCCGCGCCGCCGAACAGGCCGATCTTCCCACCGCGGACGTAGGGCGCCAGCAGGTCGATGACCTTGATCCCGGTCGGGAACATCTCTGTCTTCGACTCGAGCTGGTCGAAGGCGGGCGCCGTGGCGTGGATCGACCGGCGCACGTCGGTGTCGACGCTGGGGACGTCCAGCGGCTCGCCGAGCACGTTGAACACGTGCCCTCGGGTGGCGTTGCCGACGGGGACGGTGATCGGCGAACCGGTGTCCTGGACGGGCGCCCCACGGACCAGACCGTCGGTCTGCTGCATGGAGATCGTCCGTACGGTGTTCTCACCGATGTGCTGCGCGACCTCGAGGGTGAGGGTCGCGGTCTGTCCGTTGATGGTGCGGTCGACGCGCAGCGCGCGGTAGATCTCGGGGATCTCCTCGGGCGCGAACTCCACATCGACGACCGGGCCGATTACACGGGCGACCCGGCCGATCCCAGGGGCCTTGCCCTCCGCCGCGGCGGGCGAGGTGGTGGTGACGGTCATGGCGTCCTCAGTTTCACTTGTGCCCTGAAGTCACCGGCCGCTACCTGAAGGATGCCGGTGGCTTCGGGCAGTTTCACTTGTGCCCTGAAGCCACCGGCCACTCCGTGTGGATGCCCGCAACATCAGGTCTGGTTGATCTTCTTGGTTATGACGGTCGTCGATGCCGGTGCTTCCCTCGGGACCCGCCCACGCAAGAGGCATGGCCGCGCCGCCTTCAGCTCCGTTATGCCTCCAGCAGTGCGACAAACAGCATCGCACCGCCTTCAGCTCCGCTGCCCTGCCTGAGCCAGCCTAGGAGGCCTGAGCGAGTGCGTTGGCGCCTCCGACAATTTCCGATATCTCCTGCGTGATCGCGTCCTGACGGGCCGCGTTGGCCCGCCGGGTGTAGGTCTTGATCAGCTCACCCGCGTTGTCGGTCGCGGACTTCATCGCCCGCTGCCGCGCCGCCGACTCGGATGCCGCGGACTCCAGCAGGGACGCGTACAGCCGGCTTTCGACGTACCGCGGCAGCAGGGCGTCCAGGACACCTTCGGCGGACGGCTCGAACTCGTACTGCGGGAGCGGGCCACCGGGCGGGGGCTCGGTGGTCTTCTCCAGCACCAGCGGAAGGATGCGGTGGGCAACCGGCCGTTGCGTCAGCGTGTTCACGTACTCGGTGAAAACCAGGTGGATCTCGTCCACGCCAGCGGCCTCACTCGACTCGACGAACCGCGCGATGAGCGCGTCGGCGACTTCCTTGGCGTTGTCGTAACCGGGCTGCTCGGAGAAGCCGGTGAACTCCCCGGCCAGCTCCCTGCCGCGGAACCGGTAGTAGGTGACGGCCTTGCGGCCGACCGCGTACAGGACCGGTTCCTTGCCCTCGGCGCGCAGCAGTTCCAGCAGCTCACCGGTGCGACGCAGCACGTTGGCGTTGTAGCCGCCAGCGAGACCACGATCGCTGGTGATCACGAGAACCGCCGCGCGGCGAGCCTCGGGGTGCTCGGTCGTCAGGGGGTGGCGGACCGTGGTCTGCGACGCGACCGCGGAGATCACCCGGGTGATCTCGTCGGCGTACGGCCGGGACGCGGCCACCCTTGCCTTGGCCTTGACGATCCGGGACGCCGCGATGAGCTCCATCGCCCGAGTGATCTTCTTGGTCGACTGTACCGACCGGATGCGGCGCCGGTATTCGCGGAGCTGACCGGCCATGGCTTAGTCCTCGTCCCGCGGCTTCGGCTGGTGCACCTTGATGGACTCCTGCTCCACCTCGGCGGGGTCCAGGGTGTCGGGCACCGGCTCGTTGATCAGGGGCTGACCGCCGGAGAGCGCGAACTCGGTCTTGAACTTCGCGATCAGATGCTCGAGCGCGGCGAGGGTGTCGTCGTCGAGCTTGCCGGTCTCGCGGATCGTCTTGAACAGCCCCGGCTGGGTCCGCTCGACGAACTCGAGGAACTCGCTTTCGAACCGGCGGATGTCGCCGATCTGCACCTCGTCGAGGTGGCCGGTCGTCCCCGCCCAGATCGAGACGACCTCGCGCTCGACCGAGAACGGCTGGAACTGCGGCTGCTTGAGCAGCTCGACCAGGCGCGCGCCCCGGTCGAGCTGGGCGCGCGACGCCTTGTCCAGGTCGGAGCCGAACGCCGAGAACGCCTCCAGCTCGCGGTACTGGGCAAGGTCGAGACGCAGCCGGCCGGCGACGGACTTCATCGCCTTGACCTGGGCGCTGCCACCGACCCGGGAAACCGAGGTACCGACGTTGATGGCCGGCCGGACACCCTGGTTGAACAGGTCGGTCTCGAGGAAGATCTGCCCGTCGGTGATGGAGATGACGTTCGTCGGGATGTAGGCGGAGATGTCGTTGCCCTTGGTCTCGATGATCGGCAGACCGGTCAGCGACCCGCCACCGAGCTCGTTCGAGAGCTTCGCGCAGCGCTCGAGCAGCCGGGAGTGCAGGTAGAAGACGTCGCCGGGGTAGGCCTCACGGCCCGGCGGGCGACGCAGCAGCAGCGAGATGGCCCGGTAGGCCTCGGCCTGCTTGGACAGGTCGTCGAAGACGATCAGGCCGTGCTGGCCGTTGTACATCCAGTGCTGGCCGATCGCGGAACCGGTGTAGGGCGCGAGGTACTTGAAACCGGCCGGCTGGTCGGCGGGAGCGGCGACAATGGTCGTGTAGGCCAGCGCGCCGGTCTCCTCCAGGGTGTTCAGAACGTCCCGGATCGTCGACTTCTTCTGGCCGATCGCCACATAGACGCACTTGACCTGGAGCTTCGGATCCCCGGTCGCCCAGTTCTCGCGCTGGTTGATGATCGTGTCGAGGGCGACCGAGCTCTTGCCGGTCTGCCGGTCGCCGATGATGAGCTGGCGCTGGCCACGCCCGATGGCGGTCATCGCGTCGATGGCCTTGATGCCGGTCTGCAACGGCTCCTTGACCGGCTGGCGCTGCACGACCGTGGGCGCCTGCAGCTCAAGGGCCCGGCTCTCGGTCGAGACGATCTCCCCGAGGCCGTCGATCGGGCGGCCGAGGGGGTCGACGACCCGGCCGAGGAAGCCGTCCCCGACCGGGACGGAGAGGATCTCGCCGGTGCGGCGGACCTCCTGCCCCTCCTCGATGTGCTCGGACTCACCCAGCAGAACGCAGCCGATCTCGCCCACGTCCAGGTTGAGCGCGAGGCCGAGCACCCCGCCGTGGAACTCCAGCAGCTCGTTGGTCATGGCGTGCGGCAGACCCTCGACCCGCGCGATGCCGTCGCCCGCGACGACGACCCGGCCGACCTCCTCGCGCTCTCCGGCGGATGCCTGGTAGGAGTCGACGTAGTCCCGGAGGGCGGCGCGGATTTCCTCCGGTCGGATGGAGAGCTCAGTCATCGCTTTGGTCCTTCAGCAGATGGTGCGGGCACGTCCCGCAGATCGGGCGGCGAGATCTGGATGTCCACGGGAGCGCCCTACCGCAGCAGTCGCCGGCGTGCGTCGGTGAGGCGGCGCAGGACACTGCCATCGACCACCTCGTCACCGACCCGCACGACGACGCCCCCGAGCACAGCGGGGTCGACGTCCACCTGGAGCTGCACATCACGGCCAAAATAACGGCTGATCGCCGTCCGCAGCCGGTAGATCTGGTCGCCCGCGAGTGGGACGGCGCTCAGCACCACCGCGACCAGACGGTTGCGCCGGGCCGCGGCGATCGTGGTGAGCTGTTCGAGCCGGCGCTCGAGGTCACCGTGGTAACGTTCGGTAACCGCACGCTGGACGAGCCGAACGGTTACGGGGTGGGCCTTGCCGTCCAGCAACCTGGCCACCAGCGCCTGCTTGGCCGACACCGGGGCGGCCGGGGCACTCAGGGCCAGCGACAGCTCCGGTGTCCGGTTGAGCAGCCGGCCGAACCTGAACAGCTCGTCCTCGACGTCGTCGAGGACGTTGTTGCGCTGCGCCTGCGCGAGCAGGACCTCGACGGCGAGCTCGGCCAACGCCTGCTGGAGGTCCAGCGGCCGAGCCCAGCGCCCGGTGACCGCGACCTGCACGATCTCCAGTGCCGTTGGCGAGATCTTTGAGCCGAACAGCCTGGCCGCGAGCTCGGAACGGGCCGATCCGGGCATGCCCGGATCGGTCAGCGCGCGGCGGACGACCAGCTCGCGGTCGAGCAGGTCCACCACCCCGTCGAGGTCGTCCGCGAGCCGGGCGAGGTTGGCGGCAGGCCTCGGGGTCGTGGTACCCGGCGGCGGGAGCGCGGTCAGCTCGTCGAGCCGATCCCGCGCCACCGCCAGTGAACGACGGCTGGATCCGTCCACGCCTCAGCCCCCCGGGCCGGCCGGCGCCGGGACCGTCGTGCCCTCCGCCGGACGGTCCAGCCCGGCGATGAAGTCGTCGATGAGCTGCCGCTGGCGGTCGTCCCGCTGCAGCTCGTGACCGACGATCTTGGTAGCGAGTTCGAGCGCGATCTCGCCAATCTCGCGCCGGATCTGGGCGACGACCTGGGCCCGCTCGGCGGCCAGCTGAGCCTCGCCACGGGCCTTGATCTCGGCAACCTCTTCGCCGGCCTGCGCGCGTAGCGAGTCGAGAATCTGTTGCCCCTGTTCACGGGCGTCCTGACGGATGCGCCCCGCCTCGTCCTGGGCCTCGGCGAGCTGCCGGCGGTAGGAGACGAGCAGGTCCTCGGCCTCTCGCTGGGTGCGCTCGGCGCGTGCCAGGTTGCCCTCGATACGGTCGCTGCGCTCGGCGTACGTCCGTCTGATCTGCGGGTAGACCTTCCAGAAGAAGAAGGCCACCAGCAGACCGAAGGCCAGGATACCGATGAGCAGCTCGCTCACCGGCGGGACAAGGACGTTTTCGTCCGAGTGCCCACCACCCTCCTCGGCCGCGAGCAGCAGTGTCGAGATAGCCACGGTGTCTCCCCCGGCCTAGGGGAAGACGAACGGGACGACGAAACCGATCAGGGCCAGTGCTTCCGCGAGCGCGAAGCCGATGATCATGTATCGGAAAGCGACCTGCTCAGCTTCTGGCTGCCGGGCGATGGCCTGTACGCCGAGCCCGAAGATAAGACCGATACCGATGCCGGGCCCGATGGCCGCGAGGCCGTAGGCCACCGCGCCGAGAGAGCCGCTCACCTGGTCGGCAGCAGCAAGCACCAAAGAGGTGTCTGCCATGTCATTATTCCTTTTCCAGTCGGGCACCGCGACCTGCCGCGGTGCTGATCGGGGTGTCCGAACCTTATGCGTGTGCCGCGGCGGATGCGCCGCTGACGGCGGGCACCTGGTCGACCGAGTGCGAGCTGTCGTGCTCGTCCCCGTGCTCCTCAAGCGCGCCGCCGATGAAGGCGGCCGTGAGAATAGTGATGATGTACGCCTGCAAGAAGTCGATGACGAGCTCGAAACCGGTCAGCACGATCGTCATGAGCAACGAGGCGACACCGAAGACGAAGGGCGGCTTCGGCAGCAGGTAGTCCGCGCCGAGCGAGAACACCAGCAACAGGATGTGGCCGGCGAACATGTTCGCGAACAACCGGACCGCCAGCGTGAACGGACGCACGATCAGAGTCGACAGAAGCTCGATCGGCCCGAGCAGCAGCTTGACGGGGAAGGGCGCCGTCGGCGCCGGATTGACCATGTGGCCGAAATACGCGCGGGCGCCGACAGCCTTGATCCCGGCGTGGTTGAACAGCACGTAGGTGATGGCGGAGAGAACGATCGGAATCGCTATCCGCGAGGTCGGCGGGAACTGTGCGCCGGGGATGATCGCAAGCACGTTGGAGACCAGTACGAAGGTGAACAGCACCACCAGGTAGGGCGTGTACTTCCGGCCCTGCTCTCCGATGACGTCCCGGGCGATCGAGGTGTCGATGAAGTCGTAGATGGACTCACAGACGTTCTGCACCCCGCGTGGCACAACCGTCGCGCGCCGGAAACCCAGCCAGAAGACCACACCGACGACGAGCGCGGCGAAGATCCCCAGGGCGGTCGCCTTGTTCAGGTAGAAGTCGACCGGTCCGAGCTCGACGTCGAACCAGTGGGGTGTCTGGAACACCTCCTTGGTCGGGCCGTGGAAGCCCTCGTCCGCGAGGACCGGGGGGACCGGCACGACGTACACCTCCATGATCAAAATATACTCTCACCAGCGGAAAAGAGACGCAGCCGTACCGGCGGCGGTGTGGACTCACCCTATCTGGTCCAAGCGAACAGCCATACCCGGCGCAGGCCGCATCCCACTCGTGCACCTGGCATACCAGACATGACGATCACCGGACACAGCCGGCCGCCAGGCATGACCATCTATCGATACCCTATGATCATGAACTGGCAAGACCACCAAGAGATACGACTCACACCGGATGTCAGCGAGCCGACACTCGGTACTGGCGATACTATCCACACCCCGGCGCCATCGGCATCAAGTCCGGGCCGAGCAGAGGTTGCTCACTCGCCCGTTCACACAAACGGCACCCGAAAGTTTCCTGCCGTTGCCCCAGGATAGACGCTTCGAGACCATGCGATCACACGAAGCAACAGTCCGCGCCTGCCCAACGGGCCAAAAGACTATCGATCATGATCGGTGTACACCCGGGAACCATCCGCATCGGCACCGCCGGGCCGCGGACCACCGGCCCGGGTCACTGGCGCCGCATCGCCCGGTAGATCACAAGATAGAGCGCGGCCCCCATCCCGACGACAACGCCCACCGGCAGGAAGACCGTGCCGATCCCGGTGACACGGTCGATCCCGTAGCCGACCAGCCCCCAGAAGCCGGTACCGGCGAGCAGCGTGCCGAACGCGCTCCACATCTCGCCGGAGATCAGGCCGGGCCGGTACGGGCGACGCGGCCCACCACCCGTACCGGGGCTGTTTCCAGCGTCCCCGGGGGTGCGTTCGGCGTCGCTCACGTGTTCAGGGTGTCACGTGGGGAGTCGCCCCGCGCGCGGAAGGCGTCCGGATCGTAGAACGGGACCCGGGTGTGGGTGGCCACCCACAGCTCGGCACCGACCCAGCCGAGAACACCCACCAGGACGGCCCAGGAGAAGGCGATCAGGTCGACGCTGTCGGAGCCCTCCAGGGTCACCAGCAGAACACCCAGAATAATGGTCTTCATCAGATAGGTGCCCAGCGCCGCGGGCAGCACCATCGCCCGCATCCGGCGGGCGACAACGCTCACCGCGAGCTTGCTCGCCGTGAAGAACAACGCGACGAGAACGAGACCGGCGGCGACGGCGGCGAGTCCGTTCGCGCCACGGGCGAAGCCGGCGATCGGCAGTGCCGGGACCGCGACGGCGGCGAGCACCAGCAGACCGGCTCTGACCGTCCGCCCAGCAGCGGTGATCATGCGCGCCGCACGGATCGTTGACCGGCCAGCAACAACACCAGCAGCCCCGCGAGACCAAGACCCACAACACCGGCGAGGATCGGCAGCGGCTGCCGGGAAAAGGACGCGGCGACCCCGCCGAAACCAAGCAGCGCCGCCCAGAAGTACATGATGAGCACGGCCCGGACGTGGGATTTCCCGATTTCCAGCATCCGGTGGTGCAGGTGCATCTTGTCCGGGGCGAACGGGGAGCGGCCGGCTCTGGTCCGGCGGACCACCGCCAGCCCCAGGTCGATGAAGGGCACGGCGAGCACCGCCAACGGGATGGCCAACGGGATCAGGGACGGCAGGGACCGGGACGGCCCAGCATATCCGCCATAGGCCACCTGGCCCGTCACCGAGATCATGGATGCGGCGGAGAGCAGGCCGACCAGCATCGAGCCGGAGTCCCCCATGAACAGCCTCGCCGGGTTGAAGTTGTGCGGCAGGAAGCCGACGCACACACCGGCGGTGACGGCGGCCAGCAGCGCGGCCGGCGCGGCCCGGGAGAAGTGGTTGATAACGGCGACCTCGTAGGCGAAGTAGAACGTGGAGCCCGCCGCGATGGCCGCGACCCCGGCGGCCAGACCGTCCAGCCCGTCGATGAAGTTCATGGCGTTGACCAGGATCACCGTGGCGAGGATCGACAGCGGCACGGCCGTCTCCGGCCCGAGGCTGAAGGTCGTGTCGCTGTCCGGGTTCACCGCGAAGGACCACTGGATGCCCAGCAGCACCATCACCCCGGCGGCCACGACCTGGCCCGCGAGCTTTGTCACCGCGTCCAGCGGCCACCGGTCGTCCACGACGCCGAGCAGGCAGATCAGCGCGCCGGCGATCAGCACCGCGTGCGGCTCGGCCCAGTCCTCGGAGACCGCGGAGAGGAACGGGAGCTGGTCGGCGACGAGCAGCCCGGCTGCCAGCCCGGCGAGCATGGCCAGGCCGCCCAGCCGTGGCGTCGGGACCGCATGGACGTCACGGTCCCGGACACCGGCGACCGCGCCGACCCGGACCGCGAAACACCGTGCGACCGGCGTGCACAGGAACGTGATCGCCGCCGACACCGCGAAGACGAGCAGATACTCCCGCAATCTTCTAACGCACCCGCTTCTTGGGGCGTCCACCGCTTGCCGACACCGACGCCGACACCGACGCGCCCGCCTCCGGGCGCGTCGGTCGTGTCACCGTGGGTGCGGCCACCGCGAGTACGGTCACCGGGGGTAGGCGGGGTGTCGGACTGTCAGGGCGGCGACGCTGGCAGCCACGTCGGCGGCCGCGTCGGGGTCACTGACGACGCGGGCGATGAGCGCGGCGATGTCCTTCATCTCGCCCTCCTTCATACCCTGGGTGGTCACCGCCGGCGTACCCACCCGGATCCCGGAGGAGACCGCGGGGGGCTGCGGGTCGTACGGGATCGCGTTCTTGTTCAGGGTGATGCGGGCGGCGTCGCAGCGAGCCTCCGCCTCCTTGCCGGTGACCCCGAGCGCGCGCAGGTCGAGCAGGGCGAGGTGGGTGTCAGTCCCGCCGGCGACCGGGCGCACCCCTTCGGCGGCGAGCGCGTCCGCGAGCGCCTGGGCGTTGCGGATCACCTGCTGGGCGTAGTCCTGGTAGGCGGGGGTGGCGGCCTCCCGCAGGGCGACCGCCTTGGCCGCGACCGCGTGCATGAGCGGGCCGCCCTGGCTGAAGGGGAAGACCGCCTTGTCGATGCGCTGGGCGAGCTCCTCCCGGCAGAGGATCATCCCGCCCCGCGGGCCGCGCAGCACCTTGTGGGTGGTGAAGCTGACGACGTCGGCGTAGGGCACCGGGCTCGGGATGGCCCGGCCCGCGACCAGGCCGATGAAGTGGGCGGCGTCCACCATCAGCCAGGCCCCGACCTCGTCCGCGATCGACCGGAAGGCGGCGAAGTCGATCAGCCTCGGGTAGGCGGTGGCGCCACAGATGATCATTTTGGGCTGGTGCTGACGGGCGAGGTCGCGCACCTCGTCGTAGTCGATCAGCTCGGTGTCCTCGCGCACCCCGTACGCGGCGACGTTGAACCACTTGCCGCTGAAGTTGACCCGACTACCGTGGGTGAGGTGGCCGCCGTGTGGGAGGGACATCGCCAACACCGTGTCACCGGGCACCAGCAGCGCCGCGTACACCGCGAAGTTGGCCTGCGCCCCCGAGTGCGGCTGCAGGTTGGCGTGCTCGGCGCCGAAGAGCTCCTTCGCCCGGGCGATGCCGATCTCCTCCGCACGGTCCACGACCTGGCATCCGCCGTAGTACCGGCGGCCGGGATATCCCTCGGCGTACTTGTTCGACAACGTCGACCCGAGGGCCGCCAGCACCGCCGGTGAGGTGAAGTTCTCGCTGGCGATGAGCTGGAGCCCGCCTCGCAGCCGGTCCAGTTCGTCCAGGAGGACACCAGCGATCTCGGGATCCTCGGCGTGGAGCTGGTCGAAGTCCGGGCCCCAGAACGGGGTGCTCATAAGCTGCCTCTCCTGCTGCGTCAGTTCACTGTGCTGCGTCAGTTCACCGCGGCGGGTACCCGAAGTGATGGGACGATCGCGCGCAGCGCCGCCAGGTCGACGGCGCCGACCCGCAGAACCCGCGGGACGTCATCGGTGCAGTCGACGATCGTCGAGGCGACGCCGAGCGTGCAGGGCCCGCCGTCCAGGTACACCTCGACGGAGTCGCCGAGCTGGGCGAACGCGTCGTCGGCCGTGGTCGCCGGCGGCCGGCCGC
>NZ_JWIO01000003.1:236346-251353 GCF_001017755.1 Protofrankia coriariae | reverse complement strand
GGTCGCCGGCGGCCGGCCGCTGATGTTGGCGCTGGACACCGCCATCGGGCCGGTCCGGCCGAGCAGTTCGATCGCCGCCGGGTGCAGCGGCATCCGTACCGCGACCGTGCCCCGGGCGTCGCCGAGATCCCAGCTCAGCGACGGCGCGTGCCGCACGATCAGGGTGAGCCCGCCCGGCCAGAACGCCCGCACCAGGTCACGGACCTGCTCGGTCACCCGCTCCACCAGGCCGTCAAGGGTGCGCCACGAACCGATCAGCACGGGTACGGGCATCTCCGGCCCACGGCCCTTGGCCGTCAGCAGGGCCCGGACCGCGACCTGGTCGAAGGCGTCGGCCCCGATGCCGTACAGCGTGTCGGTGGGTAACACCACCAGGCCACCGTGACGGACCGCGCGGGTGGCCGCCTCGAGCCCGGCCACCCGTACCTCGGAATCCGTGCAGTCGTAGCGTCTGCTCACCGCTCCTCCCCTGCTGCCCCTGCTGCCCCCCGGGCCAGGCCCGGCCCACCACGGGGCCGGCAGGTTGCCGTGACGAACCGGTCCCGTCCGGTCAGGTCCTGGTGGTCGTGGACATCATCCCAGCGACCGTGCGTCCGCAGCAGGGCAGGGGCCGCCGAGCCGTGCCGGTCGGCATGCTCGATCACCAGCCGGCCACCGTCACGGAGCAGGTCGGCCGCCACCGCCGCGACGGCGCGCACGCCGGCCAGGCCGTCCGGCCCGCCCCACAGGGCGGCCGGCGGGTCGTGATCGCCAACCTCCGGCTCGAGCGTGTCCCGTTCGTCGTCGCACAGATACGGCGGGTTGCTCACCACCAGGTCGACCCGGCCGAGCAGATCAGCCAGCACCTCGGTGGCGGCCATCACGCCCGCGGCGCCCGGCGTACCGCCGTGCCGGGACGCGGCGCCGCCGGACAGGTCGATCCCCACGTCGGCGTGGTGCACGGCTATCGCTCTTCCGGTGAGTACGACATTACGCTTCGCCCACAGCAGCGCGTCCGGGTCGCTGTCGACGGCGTACACCCGCGCCCCCGGCAGTTCGTCGGCGAGCGCGAGGGCGATCGCTCCGGAGCCGGTGCACAGGTCCACGCAGACCGGCCTGTCCCACCCGGCCGCGCGGACGGTGTCGATGGCCCAGCCGACCACCGTCTCGGTCTCCGGCCGGGGCACGAACACACCGGGGCCGACGGTCAGGGTGAGATAGCGGAACCCGACCGTGCCCACCAGGTGCTGCAGCGGCACCCTGGCGGCCCGGCGGGCCACCAGGCCGTGGAGGAGGTCCCGCTCGGCCGGGGTCATCGCGCCCGCCAGCGCCAGCCGCCAGCGGGGCTCGCCGGTGACATGGGCGGCAAGCTGCTCCGCGTCCGCCCGGGGGCTGGCCACCCCGGCCGCGGACAGCACGGCGGCCGCCNCGGACAGCACGGCGGCCGCCGAGTCGATCTCGACCCGTAGGTCCGGGTCCGGCTCGGCGCCCGGGCGCCAACCCGGAGTGTGCTGGGAGTGCGCCGAGGGTGTCCGTACCCGTACGCCGGTCCGGTCCGGCCCGGCCGCGGCGGAGGTCACGTCGCCACCTCGACCGACAGCCTGGTCTGGAGGTCCGCCGCGATCAGCGCGTTGAGGACGTCGTCGAGCTCACCGTCGAGCACCTGGTCGAGGTTGTACGCCTTGTAACCGACCCTATGGTCACTGATCCGGTTCTCGGCGAAGTTGTAGGTACGGACGCGTTCGGAGCGGTCCACCGTGCGGACCTGGCTCGCCCGCGCCGCCGACGCCTCGGCCTGCGCCCGCTCGCGGGCCACCGACAGCAGCCGGGCCCGCAGGATGCGCAGGGCCGACTCCTTGTTCTGCAGCTGGCTCTTCTCGTTCTGGCAGGACACCACCAGCCCGCTGGGCAGGTGGGTGATCCGCACCGCCGAGTCCGTCGTGTTCACGCTCTGCCCACCGGGGCCGGAGGAGCGGTACACGTCTATCCGCAGGTCGTTGGGGTCGATGTCGACCTCGACCTCCGCCGCCTCGGGCAGCACCAGGACGCCGGCCGCCGAGNGTGCAGCGGGTGCCGGTCACCGAGTCGGCCGGCCGACTCGGTGACCGGCACCCGCTGCACCCGGTGGACCCCGCCCTCGAAGCGCAGCCGCCCGAAGACCCCCCCGGAGGCACCTCGGCCGGCCTTCACCGCCACGCTCACGTCCCGGTAGCCGCCGAGGTCGCTGGGGTTCGCGTCGAGGATCTCGGTTCGCCAGCCGCGGCGTTCGGCGTAGCGCAGGTACATCCGCAGCAGGTCGCCGGCGAACAGGGCCGACTCCTCACCGCCGGCGCCCGCCTTGATCTCCAGGATCGCGTCCCGGGCGTCGTCCGGGTCGGTGGGTACCAGATGGGCGCGCAGTCTGTTACGGAGTGTCTCCTGTTCGGCCTCCAGTTCCGCGACCTCCGCGCGGAACGAGGTGTCCTCGGCGGCGAACTCGCGGGCCGTCGCCAGATCCGCGGCCACCCGGTCCAGCTCGCGGGCGGTCTCCACGGCCGGGGTCAGCTCCGCGTACCGGCGGCCGAGGCTGCGGGCCAGCGCCGGGTCGGCGTGCACCGACGGGTCGGCGAGCCGGCTCTCCAGCTCGGCGTGCTCGGTGAGCAGAGCGTCGAGCGGAGTGGTCATTTCGGGCGTCTCCTGGTCCTGGGACGTTCGATCAGCGGGCGGCGCCGGGCGTCACGAGCCGGACGGCGCTGTTCCCGGGTGCTCCCAACGTCGAACTGTAGGCCCGGCCGGGCCGAGCCGCAGCCGGGACGAGCCGCAGCCGGGACGAGTGCGCCCGTGCCGTCACCGGTACGGCACGGGCGCGTGCTGTCTGGCCGGCCGCGGCGTGTTGTCTGGCCGCGGCGTGCTATTTGGCCGTCGTGCCCGGCTTGTCACCGGGACGGCGGCGACCGAAACGCCGTTCGAACTTCTCGACCCGACCACCAACGTCAAGAATCTTCTGCTTGCCGGTGTAGAACGGGTGGCACTGCGAGCACACCTCTGCGTGGATCACAGCGTCCGACTTGGTGCTACGGGTAGTGAACGTGGAGCCACAGGTACAGACAACCGTGGTCTCGTGGTACGTCGGGTGAATGTCAGCCCTCATGATCCTTCTTCCCGAAATGGCCGCCGGGTCGCCCTGTCCCCTGAACGAGGGCGTGAACCGGTGCCGGGTGTCGACGCTCCAGTCTGCCAGAGCCGGGCGCGCCCTCGGGGCGGGCATCCCGCGGGGGTGTCGCGGGGACCCTGGGCGATCGGTCCCGGCTCGGCCCCCGTTCTGAGCTCAGTCCTGGCCCGGGGTGGTCTTCGCGATCTGCATCAGGAACTCGTAGTTCGTCCGCGTCTGCTTCAACCTGTCCAGCAGAAGATCCAACGCCTGCTGGGACTCCAGGGTGTGCAGGACCCGACGCAGCTTGTGCATGATCACCAGCTCGTCGGGCGCGAGGAGGATCTCCTCCCGACGGGTTCCGGAGGGGTTGACGTCGATCGCGGGGAAGACCCGCTTGTCAGCGATCTTACGGTCGAGCTTGAGCTCGGCGTTGCCGGTGCCCTTGAACTCCTCGAAGATCACTGTGTCCATCGTCGAGCCCGTCTCCACCAGCGCCGTGGCGATGATGGTCAACGAGCCGCCGTTCTCGATGTTCCTGGCGGCGCCGAGGAACCGCTTCGGCGGGTAGAGCGCGGTGGAGTCCACACCACCCGACAGGATCCGGCCGGACGCCGGCGCGGCCAGGTTGTACGCCCGACCGAGACGGGTGATCGAGTCGAGCAGGACGACGACGTCCTCACCCAGCTCCACCAGCCTCTTGGCCCGCTCGATGGACAGTTCGGCAACGCTGGTGTGGTCGGACGGCGGCCGGTCGAACGTCGAGGCGATCACCTCGCCCTTGACCGACCGCTGCATGTCGGTCACCTCTTCGGGACGTTCGTCGACGAGAACGACCATCAGGTGGCATTCCGGGTTGTTCGTGGTGATCGCGTTCGCGATGGCCTGGAGCACCATCGTCTTGCCTGCCTTGGGCGGGCTGACGATCAACGCGCGCTGGCCCTTGCCGAGCGGCATCACCAGGTCGATGACCCGGGTCGTCAGCAGCTGCGGCTCGGTCTCCAGGCGCAGCCGTTCCTGCGGGTAGAGCGGGGTGAGCTTGGTGAACTCGGGGCGGCTGCGCGCCTCCTCCGGCTCCAGGCCGTTGACCGTGTCCAGCCGGACCAGCGCGTTGTACTTGTCCCGCCGCTGCTCGCCCTCCTGCGGTGCCCGGACCACCCCGGTGATCGCGTCACCGCGGCGCAGACCGTGCCGGCGGACCTGGGCCAGGCTCACGTAGACGTCGGTCGGGCCGGTCAGGTAACCGCTGGTACGCACGAACGCGTAGTTGTCGAGGACGTCGAGGATGCCGGCGACCGGCACGAGCACGTCGTCCTCGCGGACCACCGGCTCCGACTCGGTGAAGCCGCCGCCCTGGCGGCCACGGTTACGGCCACGCTCCCGGAAGCGGCCCCGGTTACGCCGGTTCCCCCCGCTGAAGTCGTCGTCGCGGCCTGCCTCGCCCCGGTCGGGCTGAGCCCGCTCGGTCTGGCCACGGTCGGAAGAACCACGGTCGGACTGCCCCCGGTCGGACTGGCCGCGGTCGGACTGCCCCCGATCGGACTGGCCGCGATCGGACTGGCTGCGGTCGGAAGAACCACGCCCCTGGCGGTCGTTCGCCGGGCGGTCGCCCTGCTGGCGCCCCTGACGCTCACTGGACGCGGGACGTTCAGTTGACGAACGGTCGCCATCGGGCTGCTGACGGTCACGTCTGTCCTCGCGGGCCCGGCCGTTGCCGTTCTCCGACGGGCGGGGAAGGCTGGCCGGTTCAGCCACCACTGTCTCCGCCGGCACGGCGGTCACAGGCGCATCCTTCACGCTGGGTAGTGATTTGGTGGGCACGCTGTCCGTCACGGCGGCGGGCGTGGCCGTAGCCGGTGCCACGACGGCTTCCAGCGTGCCGGCGGTCCGCGGGCTGTCGGCGCCGCTCGTCGCATCGGAGGCGGTCACGGCAGCGGGCTGGCCCTGTCCTGGGCCGGCCAGGGCGTCGGTCAGGGTCGCCTGCTCGGCCGGGGCGACGGACGGGCTGCCCGACCCGCGGGAGGCGGCCCGGCGGCTGCGGCCACGCGTGGGTGCCTCGGTCGGCGCGGTCGCGCTCGCGGCCGCTGCTGGCGCGCCGGTGACGCCGGTGGCCGGCGCGGTGTCGAGCGCCGACACGGCCGGCTCCGGCTGCGCGGCGGGAACAGCCGCGGCGGACGACGTCACGGCCGAGGCCTCGCCGCCGGCCGCGCTGTTGGGAGCCTGCACGTTCTGGATCGCCGCGATGAGCTGCCCCTTTCGCAGACGTCCCACGCCCTGGATACCCAACGAAGTCGCCATGGCCTGCAACTCCGGTAGCAGCATGGCCGAAAGGCCGGTGCCTGAGCGCCGGCGTCGCGTGGAGCCGGTGTCCACGGACGACGTCGGTGTCTGTGACCCCGCAGACTCACGTGCGCTGTCAGGCAGCACGTCGGTGGTGTCGCTCAAGATGTTCCTTCCCTGAAGGGACCGGCTTACGGGAGCCGGGTGATACTTGTTGACCTTCTTCGCCTGGGCATCCCACATGGAAACGATATTCAGCGCCGGTGGGCAGGCTAGAGCGCCCATGACGGCGCCAACGGCTGAGTACCGCGTGCGAACTCGTCTGTCCCGCTGAGGACTTGACCGGTGCTGGCCGAGGCTTCGATGACGAGGCTGAGGCACCAAGTCCGGTACCAGGTTCCGGCTACGAGGAGCCGGTGGCACCGGCGGGCGAGCACGCGCCGCGGCGGCAGCGGGTGCAGTCATCAGACTATCCAGACGCAGTCACCTGGGCAACATCCTTGCCGACGTATTGCTTCGGAGTCATCCGTTTCCCACCCGGGCCGGGGTCATTTCAGCCAGCGTGTCGTACTCGCGAGGAGCGTCCACCGGACTTACGGGACATGCCGGACAGGCGCACCGGGCGCGGAACGGACACGCCCGCGCCTACCGCCCGGGGAGCTGTGGAGGATTCCCCCCGCCGCGGCGGCACCGGTCGTGACGCCGCCCGCCGGCCAGGCACCGGCTGCGGTGGAGGCAGCGGCGGCGCCGTCAGCCGACGACGAGCTCGACCCGCGCCCCGTCTCGGTCGACGGGCAGGTCGAACACGCTGAAATCGCTGCCGGTGCAGGTCCGCGCGAGGGCGGCCTGGTCCTGGTCGACGGCCAGTGCCAGCACCGTCGGTCCGGAACCCGACAGGACGGCCGCCAGCCCCGCCGCCCGCAGCCGGGCGAGCAGATCGCTGGTCTCGGGCATGGACGGCAGCCGATAGGGCTGGTGCAGCCGGTCATCGACGGCCGCCAGCAACGCGTCCCGCCAGGACACAGCGCCCGGCCGGACGTGTTGATTCCCGACCTGCTTCCCGGTCTGGCTCCCGGTCTGGTTGCCGGCCGGCCTCCCCGTGGAGAAGCCGGCCAGCCGGTCGTCGACGAGGCCGGCGTAACCGTTCTGTCCACCGTTCTGCCCGTCGCCACGCCGACGGCCGTTCCCCGGGCCGGCAGCGGCGCGGTCGTTGTTCTCCGGCCCGGGCGTCCCCGGGGAGGCCACCGCGGCGGTACCGGCTCCGCCGGAGCGGGGCCGCGGGCCTCCCGACATCGCCATCGCCAGCAACGCGGCCCGCCCGGCGCTCATCGCCGCGTCCGCGTGGGGCACCCCCGCCGGCAGGGCCACCCGTGACTGTGCCGTCGACTGACGGCGGGTGGGCACGAACACGACCGGTCGCAGGTCCTCGGGAGGGTCGGTACGGGCCACCCGCGGCGGGCCGTNCCCGCGGCGGGCCGTCGCCGTCGTGCCAGGCGATGGTGAAACCGCCGTAGAGGGCGGCCGCGACGTTGTCCGGGTGCCCCTCGAGCCGGCAGGCGAGCGCGAAGACCTCCGGGATGTCCGGACGGCCGCCGCCCAGCGCGCTCGCCGCGAGCAGGCCGCCCACGATCGCCGCGGCCGACGAGCCCAGGCCACGGCCGTGCGGGATGCGGTTGACGCAGTTCAGCCGGATCCCGGCCGGGGTGGTGCCGGCCGCGGCGAAACCGGCCCGCAGGGCGCGGACGACCAGATGGGTCTCGTCACGGACGCCGTCGTCCTCACCGGTCACCTCGATCGACAGGCCGGCACCGGTGACGGTGACGGTGAGCTCGTCGTACAGGCCGAGCGCGAGGCCGCAGGCGTCGAAGCCCGGGCCGAGGTTGGCGCTGGTCGCCGGTACCCGCACCCGGGCCGCCTGGGCCGTCCGGGGCGCGGCCAGGAGCGGCGCGGCCGCCGGGCGGTTCACGACCCGTGCAGGTCGAGCGCCGTGGCCGCGGCCGCCACCGTCGCCGGTATGGTCACCGGCCTGGCCGCCCCGCTGATCGCCCACTCGGGGTCCTTCAGCCCGTTGCCCGTCACGGTGCACACCACCCGCTCGCCGGCCTCGACCCGGCCCGCGGCCCGGGCCTGCAACAGCCCGGCGACGCTCGCCGCGCTGGAGGGCTCGACGAAGACGCCCTCGCGGTGCGCGAGCAGCCGGTAGGCCGCGAGGATCTGCCGGTCGGTCACCGCGTCGATCCCGCCGCCGGAGTCGTCCCGGGCCCGCACGGCAAGGTCCCACGACGCGGGATTGCCGATTCGGATCGCGGTGGCGATCGTCTGCGGCCGGTCCACCACGCTGCCGCGCACGATGGGGGCGGCACCGGCCGCCTGGAAACCGTGCATGCGAGGCCGGCCGGCGCCGCTGCGCGCGTCCTCCTCGACGTAGCCGCGCCAGTAAGCTGTTATATTTCCCGCATTTCCGACAGGCAGGCAGTGGACGTCGGGAGCCGAGCCCAGATCTTCGACGATCTCGAAGGATGCGGTCTTCTGCCCCTCCAGGCGGAACGGGTTCACCGAGTTGACAAGGGTGACCGGGAAGGTGTCCGCGAGTTCGCGGGCGACCCGCAGGCAGTCGTCGAAGGAGCCGTCGAGCTGTAGCAGGCGAGCCCCGTGGACGAGGGCCTGCGCCAGCTTCCCCAGCGCGATCTTGCCGTTCGGCACCAGAACGGCGCAGGTCAGCCCGGCACGAGCGGCGTACGCGGCGGCGCTGGCACTGGTGTTGCCGGTGGACGCGCAGATCACCGCCTGGGAGCCCGCCTCGACCGCACGGCTGATGGCCATCGTCATCCCGCGGTCCTTGAACGAACCGGTCGGGTTGGCGCCCTCGATCTTGAGATGAACATCACAGCCGGTCAGGTCGGACAGGTGAGCCGCGGGCAGCAGCGGAGTCCCGCCCTCCCGGAGGGAGACCACCGGCGTGTCCGGGGAGACCGGAAGCCGGTCACGGTACTCCTCGATCACTCCCCGCCACACCCGTCGCGTCCCGGCGGCCGGGGGCGCCTCGGTGGCGTGCGCTCCCCCGGCGGCCCCTGCCTCCCCGGCCGCGAGTGCCGCCACGGCCGCTCGTGCCGTTGTCGGCGCCGTCGCGGCACGCGACTCGGTCGGCACCGTCCCTTCCGGGGATGTCGTCGGCGCTGTCGCCGCGCGCGATGTTGTCGTCACAGCTCACCTCCCTCGACCCGCATCACGCTCGCGACGGCGCGGACGACGTCCAGTTCCCGCAGCTCCTCGACGGTCGCGGCCAGGGCCGCGTCGGTGGCCGCATGCGTGATCAGGACCAGACTCGCATCGTCGCCGTGACCGTCCTGGCGGACGCTCTGGATGGACACGTCCTGGCGCGCGAACGCGGCGGCGACCGAGGCGAGCACCCCGGTCTTGTCCGTCACGTCCAGGTTGATGTGGTAGCGGGTCACGGTCGCGCCCATCGGCAGGACGGGCAGGGCCGCGTAGGCGGACTCCCCCGGGCCACGCCGGCCGGCCAGCCGGTTGCGCGCCACCGCGACCAGGTCACCGAGCACCGCGGACGCCGTGGGCGAGCCACCGGCCCCACGGCCGTAGAACATCAGCTGGCCGGCCGCCTCCGCCTCGACGAACACCGCGTTGAACGCGTCCCGGACCGCCGCCAGCGGATGCGCCCGCGGAATCATCGCCGGGTGCACACGCACGCTCACTCCGGGTGCCTCCACCGACCGTTCGGCGATGGCGAGCGCCTTCACCGTGCAGCCCATGGCGCGGGCGCTGGCGATGTCCGCGGCGGTGATGTCGCCGATGCCCTCCCGGTGGACGTCATCCAGGGTCACCCGGGTGTGGAACGCCAGCTGCGCGATGATCGCCGCTTTCGCGGCGGCGTCGAAGCCGTCGATGTCCGCGCTCGGATCGGCCTCGGCGTACCCGAGCGCGGTCGCCTCCTCAAGGGCCTCGGCGAAGCCGGCACCGGTCTCGTCCATCCGGGTGAGGATGTAGTTGGTGGTGCCGTTGACGATGCCGAGCACCCGGCGGACCCGGTCACCGGCGAGGCTCTCCCGCAGCGGGCGCAGCAACGGGATCGCGCCGGCGACCGCCGCCTCGTAGTAGAGGTCCACACCGTGCGCGGCGGCGGCGTCGTACAGGGCCGCGCCGTGGGTGGCCAGCAGCGCCTTGTTCGCCGTCACCACCGACTTTCCCGCGCGCAGCGCGGCGAGCAGCCAGCCGCGGGCCGGTTCGATGCCGCCGACCACCTCCACGACGATGTCGATGTCGTCCCGGGTCGCCAGCGCCGCCGCGTCCCCGGTGAAAACCGCCGGATCGACCGGGAGGTCGCGCGCGATGGACGGGCGGCGGACGGCCACGCCGGCCAGTTCCAGCGGCGCGCCCACCCGGGCTGCGAGATCCTCGGCATGGGTGTGCAGCAGCCGGACGACGTCGCTGCCGACCACACCACACCCCAGCAGCGCAATTCTCATCATCGCCGGTTCCTCATCGCGGATTCCTCACCGGATTTCTCACCATGGCCTGCCCCACCATGACCATGCCCACCATGCGTCGCTCCCGTCGGGAGCGTCGGTGCCGGCCGCGCCGACGTGGGGACGAGGCACCTCGTGGCGCCGACGGACGCGCTGGCGCAGCCGCCGGTGAGCGCCGGCTGGCGGACGGGTGAACGGGCCTGGTCACGCACGACAGTCACATCCTCGTCGGAGCCGACACGCCCAGCAGGTGGAGACCCCCGGCAAGCACGATCCTGGTCGCGTCGGCGAGCAGCAGCCGCGCCCCGGTGAGCGCCCCTGCCGCGTCGCCTCCACGGGGCAGCACCTCGCACACCCCGTGGAAACGATGGTAGGTATCGGCAAGCTCTTCGAGGTAACGCGCGACCCGGTACAGTGCCCACGGCTCAGCCGCAGCCGCGACGGCCCTCGGCAGATCACCCAGCGCCCGCAACAGATCGCCCTCACACGGATGGGTCAGCAGGGACACGTCCGCGCCCTCGACATCCACCCCCAGCCCCAACTGCCCGGCATTACGCAGCAGCAGACAAATCCGAGCATGAGCGTACTGGACGCGGAAAACCGGATTGCCGTTGGCCTGTCTGGTAATGACATCGAGGTCGATGAGGTCGATATCGCGCGCGCCGGCGCTGCCCGGTGGGAGGCGGGCAAGCGAATAACGGGCCGCATCCGTCCCGACCGTGCTCACCAGATCGGCCAGGCCAGCCAGGCCAGTGTCAGCCAGGTCGGTCAGGTCGGCCGTCAAACCGGTTACGGCGCGCACGCCGCCAGCGTGATCGTCGCCGTCAGGGCGGCCAGTGTGATCATTGTCGCCATCCGGCCACGGGCGACCGGGCGTGACACCGTGAGCCGTGACACCGCGGGCCGCGGTGTCACGGACATAGCCGTCGCCCGCCCGCACGATCGTCCGGGCGATCTCTCCGAGGGCGTCACTCGCCAGCCGGATGTTCAGGAAGCCGCCGGCGGTGACATCGACGCCGGACACCGCCTGATCCAGCCGGAGCCGGGCCGCGACCGCTTCCGCGATCTCCCGCGGTGGCCGCCGCGCCGGCCGGGCGAGCCGGAGGGCGATCGGGGTGGCGTAGTCACCATGGCCGGCGACCCTGGGGCGTTCGACCGGCACCATCGCGGGTACCTCCACGTCGAGCTCATCGTCGGCGACAAGATCGCAGACGATGGCCCGGAGGGTTTCCGCGAGATCGGCCGGGGTCATGGCGTGATGCTATCGGCGCGCAACGGCCCCGGCCGGGCTACCGAACCTCGGACAGGCCGGCCGTGGCCTCAGACCGGCTGGTCACGGCCGGCGGCGAGCNNCCGGCGGCGAGCCGGCGCACGACCCCGATCAGCTCGTCCGGGTCGAAGGGCTTGGTGAGGTAGTAGTCCACCCCGAGCCGTTCCCCACGCCTGAGATCGGCGGCCTGGGCGCGCGCGGACAACAGGACCACCGCGATGTCCGCCGTGGCGGGATCCTCGCGCAGGCGGGCGACCACGTCCCAGCCGTCCAGATGCGGCATCATGACGTCCAATGTGATCACATGCGGCGCGACAGCCCGGACCCGCTCCAGACAGTCGAAGCCGTCGACCGCGGTGTACACCTCGAAGCCCTCCAGCTCGAGGTTGACCACCACAAGCTGACGGATCACCGCGTCGTCGTCGACGACGAGGACGCGCGGGGCTTCGCAGTACACATCCGGAGCTTACGGCCACCTGGCCGGATGACCACCCCCACGGGCCTGGTACGGTAAGACCCGTCGTCCTGGAGCCCCCGTAGCTCAGGGGATAGAGCACTGCCCTCCGGAGGCAGGTGCGCAGGTTCGAATCCTGCCGGGGGCACACAGTGTAGCGTTTTAGTTATAGAGAGTTCATAAATTGAGCGCTTCTCACTCACACCAGCTATTTTGGGGCATAGGTCGACTACCCTTCGCTGGTTCTGAGTCCGATTCAGTCACCCAAGTCAGGCAAAGAGTCCTCGTCGGGTTGCGCAGGTTCGAACCCGGGTTTTTTCGGTTCCCGGCGGGTCGCCCCCTCCAGCGGGTACGGCACCCGCCTCGCCAGCGGCTCCGTCGGGCGGGCCGGCCCCTTCTCCGCCCGCCTGTTCCCCCGCACCCGCGGACCGGGCCTGATCCTCGACGCCCACGCTGTTGGGCCGGATATTTGCCGTGGCGGACGAAGTACCACTGGTAGGGCTGGCATTCCGGCCTGGAGGAACTCGAAGAACGCGAGCGGTTCAGCCAGCCGCGTGCCGGCCGAACTGGCGGCCCCGACCGCGTCGATACCGGCCCGGTTCAGGCAGGTCGACCAACCAGGGAGGCGATGAGTGTGGCCAGCCGGGCCGGCGGAACATCGCCCCCGGAGAGGGGACGCCGGGTGCGTCGGGCCAGTTCGTGTAGGTGCACAACGGCATCACGGCGCGAGGCGGTCCCGGGCACGGGGAAGGCGGTCAGGAGCAGCGAGGCCATCTGCCCGCCGATAATGCGCACGTTCTGGTCGGCGGTGATCGTAGCGATCTCCGCCAGCGCCCGTAGTGACAGCTCGTCGGCGTACGCGGTGGCGACGAGTTCGACGCGACGCCTTATGTCCACAGAGGCTCTCGTAGTGCCCGCGCTCGAAGCTGATCGATGGCCGAGCCGATGTCTCCGCCGGGCGACCGGTGTAGATCCCAGGCTGTGATCAGTGGGTCGGCGTACCGGCGTTGGGCTCTGCTGCTCGTGCAGTCTCCTGTGGATGGCCAGTCGCGGGACATGATCATGATGGTCGGGTCCCGGGGCGTGCGCAACTCGACCGTCGCGTCCGCGGACCGTACGGTCGCGAAGCCGTGCTCCTCCAGGGGAGGCTGGCTGATGACGTAGGCGACGGCGTGACTCGGCCGTCGCCACGGGGCGTAGAAGTCGGCGGCGAAGTCCCCGGACACAGCTGGCGCGACGTCGCCCCGCTCGGGCGCGACACGTTCGATACTGCCGAGCTGGGCCGCGATGTCTCCGGTCGCTGCCCAGTACGTGGTCAGGCCGCGCGGTCCCGGATAGTCCGTCATGAACCGGTCCCAGCACGCGACCCGGTCGACGGCCCGCCAGCCCGCCGGTGCGTGCTCGACCAGCTCGCCGAGGAGCCGGCACCTTCGGTGTCAGCCAATGGGCAGGTCAACCGCTATGACCAGCCGCCCACTGGGTGGTGCGGGAGCTGACCGGCTCGTTCAGCGCCCGTCGCGGGCCCTACCAGGTGCTTGTACCAGATCGACGACGACACCAAACGGTCATCCTGCTGCGCGCCGGGCACCGGGCCGATCTCTACCGCCCCGGCGGCGGGGAGCGCACCCACCGGCGGAAGCGCTGGTCAGGGGCACCCCGGGCAGTGGATCCATCGCCCAGCCCGCCAGGAACCAAACACCGCCTCTGCCACCGCCCGGATGCCGCTTTCTAGCTTGGGCGGGCCTGTTGGCGGCGCCAGCGGACCAGCAGGGCTGGCATTTCGGCCTGCAGGAACTCGAAGAAGGCGAGCGATTCGGCCAGCCGCGTGCCGGCCGGGCTGGCGGCTCCGACCGCGTCGATACCGGCCCGGGTGGTGACGACCCACCGGTCGAGCACCTGCTCGCGGCGGGCGACCATCTCGTACCAGCTGTCGTTCTCGAAGACGTACTGCTCCCGGCGGGAGCCCGGCTGGCGCTCGCGGCGCAGGATGCCCAGACCGGTCAGATAGCGCACGGCCGCGGAGACGGCGGCCCGGCTGATCCGCAGCTGGTCGACGAGTTCCTCGGCGGTGAGCCGGGCGTCGTCGGTGGCCAGCAACGCCGCGAACACGAGCGCGGGCATCCGCGGCATGCCGGCGTCCACGAGCGCTCCGGCGAAGCGTTCGACGAACCGCTCCACCGCTCGCGGATCCCGCTCCGGCCGGCGTCCTTCAGCTGTCTTCACTTCACTGCCTTCACTATGTTCACGAAATCGTGAAAGTTCTGTAGCATGTAAAGATCATGTATACAATCTACACCGAGGGCCTGACCAAGCACTACGGCGACACCGTCGCCCTCGACCGGCTCGACCTGGCGATCGCGCCCGGTGAGGCATACGGCTACCTCGGCCCTAACGGCGCCGGCAAGACCACGACGATCCGGCTGCTGCTCGGGCTGCACCGCCCGACGGCCGGCCGGGCCCGCCTGTTCGGGATCGACGCCTGGGCGGATCCGGTCGCCGCGCACCGGCGGGTGGCCTACGTCGCAGGCGAACCGGCGCTGTGGCCGTCACTGACCGGGGCGGAAACACTGGAGTTTCTGGCTCACCTGCACGGTGGGGTGGACGTGGCCTACCGCGACGAACTGGTCAGCCGCTTCGATCTCGACCCGCGCAAGAAAGTACGTGCGCTGTCAAAGGGCAACCGGCAGAAGGTCCAGTTGATCGCGGCCCTGGCCACCCGCGCCGATCTGCTCATCTTCGACGAGCCGACCAGCGGCCTGGACCCGCTGATGGAGGTGGAGTTCCGCCACTGCGCCGAGGAGGCCAGGTCACGCGGCCAGACGATCCTGCTCTCCTCGCACATCCTCAGCGAGGTCGAGGCCCTCTGCGACCGGGTCGGCATCCTGCGCCGCGGCCGGCTGGTCGACGAAGGCACCCTGGCCCAGCTGCGGCACCTGCACGCCCAGACCGTCGAGGTCACCTTCACCGGCCCGGCGCCCCAACTGCCGCCGTTGCCCGGTGTGCAGGTGCAGCCGGTCGGCCCGAGCGGCCTGCGGTTGCGGACCACCGGGGGTGTGGGCCCGGTCATCGCGGCGCTCGCCGGGCACCCGGTCGCGACCCTGACCAGCCAGGAGCCCTCCCTGGAGGAGATCTTCCTGCACCACTATGCCGAGCCGGCCCGGGGCAGGATCGATGACTGACCCCACCGTGACGGCCCCGCCGGCCGTGCCGACGGCACCCCGCTCCCGGCCCGGAGCCGGACACGGACGCGGTGGTGGCGTGATGGTCCCGCTGGTCGGGCGGGCCCTACGTGACGCCCGGACCCGCACCGTCGTGTTCGCCTACCTCTTCGCCGTCTACTCCTACGTCCAACCGGTCGGATACCGGCACACCTATCCCGAGGCCGCCGACCGGCTGGCGTTCGCCCGCGG
>NZ_JWIO01000003.1:219570-236338 GCF_001017755.1 Protofrankia coriariae | reverse complement strand
CTGGCGTTCGCCCGCGGCTTCGCCGACAACACCGGCCTGCGGCTGCTCTACGGGCAGCCCCACCAGATCCAGACCGTCGCCGGCTACGCCGCCTGGCGGGTCGGCGGCGTGCTCGCGATCGCCGCCGCCGTGTTCGGGCTGCTCGCCGCCGTGCGGGCGACGCGCGCCGAGGAGGACAGCGGCCGAACCGACCTCCTGCTCGCCGGCCCGGTCTCCCGCCGCATTCTGCACACCGCCGCCTACACGGCGATCGCCGCCGGTGTCGGGGCGCTGTGGCTCGCGGAGTTCGCCGGCCTTGTCGTCGCAGGGCTCCCCGTCGCCGGCTCGGCCTGCCTGGCCACAGCGGCCGCGTCGGTCGCGGTGACCTGCGCCGGTATCGGCGCGCTGGCCGGCCAGCTCGCTGCGTCCCGGCGCGCCGCGCTTGCCTTCGGCGGCGCCGTGACCGGCGTGCTGCTGCTCCTGCGCGTCCTCGCCGACACCGTCGCCGGGCTCGGCTGGCTGCGCTGGCTGACCCCGCTGGGGTGGGCCGAGCAGCTGCGTCCCCTCACCGGGGCCCGGCCGCTGGTCCTGCTCCTGCCGGTGGTCGTCACTGGCGTGCTGCTGGCCGTGGCGACCCGCCTGGCCCGCGGACGCGACATCGGCGCCGGGCTGCTGCCCAGCCGCGACAGCGCCGACCCCTGGCCGCACCTGCTGCGGTCGACCACGTCGCAGGCGCTGCGCGGCCAGGGCGGCGTCCTCACCGCGTGGCTGGGCACGGTAGCGATCTTCATGTTCGTCCTCGGCACGGTCTCGCACAGCATCTCCAGCGCCGACGTGCCGCAGAACGTGCAGCGCGAGATCGCCAAACTGGGCTCCGGGTCGATCCTCACGCCCACCGGCTACCTCGCGTTCCTGTTCCTGTTCGTCACCCTGGCGGTCAGCCTGTTCGCCTGCGTCCAGATCGGCGTCCTGCGTCAGGACGAGGCACAGCATCTGGAAACCCTGCTCGCGCAGCCGGTCTCCCGCGGGGGCTGGCTCGCCGGACGGTTCGTACCCGCCGGCGTTGCCGCCACCGCCATCGCCCTGACCGCCGGCCTGGCCGCCTGGGCCGGCGCCACCGCCTCCGGTGTGCGCGTCGCGCTGTCGAGCCTGCTCGAAGCCGGTGCCAACACCCTTCCCACCGCCGGCCTGTTTCTCGGCCTCGGCGCCCTTGGCTACGCGCTCGTGCCCCGGGCCGCCAGCGGCATCGCCTATGGTCTGGTCGCGGTCACCTTCCTCTGGCAGCTCGTCGGCTCTCTGCTCAGCCCACCGCGGTGGCTGCTCGACCTCACTCCCTTCGCCCACGTCGGCCTCGTGCCGGCCCAGCCGTTCCGGCCGGTCGCGGCAGCCGTCATGGTCGGCATCGGGCTGCTCGCCGGCCTCGGCGCGCTCGCCTCGTTTCTGCGCCGTGACCTGACCACTACGTAGGAAGCGCGGGGACAGCGGCGCGAGGGATCCGGGAGGGATGCGGGAGGCCCCGCCTGGGCGGCGCGGGACGCCGTCCGCGCTGCCCGCCCCAGCCGCGGTGTCGGCCCCGCGCCAGCCTGTACCGGGCGCGTACACGCACGTCCGGCCGCGTTCGCCCCTGCGCTGTTCCCGCTCCGGTCCCGTGTCGGTCTTATGCCAGTCTTATGGCGTCCTTGCGTCGAGCGTCCACCGCCGGTCAGGTACTTTCCTGTGGAGGCCGCACCCACCCGGAGATCTCTTCAAGATCACCTGGAAAGTATCGGAAAATTTGCGCCAGCCAGCGTCAAGCACGTTCCCGCGGACAGGTCGAACCATTCTTGCCGACATCACCTGGCAAGATCATGATTAGGGTTCCTTGACCCGAACACAGCCCTGCGCCTAACCTGTTACGCACTGTCGTTCCCCTCGCATTATCTGATGATGAGGAGACGCCCAGGCATGACACGTGCGGGCGTGGAGAAATCGCAGCGGACACTGTCGGGTTATCTGTGCATATCCGCGGCGTCGGCGCTCTTCGGGCTCGCAGGAGCGGTCGCGAAGGTGCTGTTCAACGACGATGTGTCCGCGGTTTCGCTGACCGCCCTGCGCTCTTTCTGCGCGGCCGTCGTACTCGTCCCGGTCATCGTGTTCGCGCGCGCCAGAATCCTCCCGGTGAACCGGGCCCAGCTCGGGCATCTCGGCATCATGACGGCCCTGTTGATCATAGTGAACCTGACGTTCTACGTCGCCATCAGCAGGACCGATGTGGCCGTCGCCATCATGCTCGAGTACACGGCACCGGTCTTCGTCATCCTGATCGGGCTGGGCCGGGGCACCCATCTGCTCAACCGGGCGAGCTTCACCGTGCTCGGTATGAGCGTCCTCGGCTGCTATCTGCTCACGGGCGCGTACGACGCCGACATCTTCCGGGCCAACCGGTTGGGGCTCACGGCCGGGCTGCTGTGCGGGCTCGCCTTCGCCCTTTACAACATGGCCGGCAACCGGGCACGACGGCTCGACCTTGAGACGACGACCGTCACTTTTCACACCTTCGTGATGTCGGCGGTCGGCTGGCTCGTACTCGTCCCCGTCCTCCCGCTCGACCGGATCGACTATCGACCGTCCACCGTTGCCTACATCCTCTTTATCGGGGTCTTCGCCACGGTCGTGCCGTACTGGCTGCTGTTGCGCGGCCTGCGACAGGTGGACGCGTTCCCGGCGACGGTCATCGGCATGCTCGATCCCGTCGTCGCGGGGCTCGCCGCGTATCTGCTCGTCGACGAACGACTTGCGCTCCCCCAGCTCGCCGGTATCGCACTGCTCCTGGTCGCCCTCGTCCACATGCACCGCAACGAGCGTTTCCTGCTTCGGGAACGTCCCGGCGAACCGGCGGGAACCGGGCAACGGGAAGAGGCCGTCGTGAACTGACCGACGGACCGGGCGTCAACCGTCCTGGTGCCGCGCCGGATCCACCGGGGAAAGGGTGTGAGAACCCATGGGCAAGAGCATCACCGTGGCCGATCGGAAGAACCTGCCGCACATCGTCGCGGCCCGCCAGCGAATCGAGAATCTCTGGGCCAGGGGCACCGACTACTGCGAAAGCACGGTAGCCGAGGCACAGGCGCACGCACGCATGCTGCACCTGGACATGGACTTCACCGGCGAGTGCCAGCTCAAGTGCTTCTACTGCGACCGCACCCCGGACCGCTACAGCGACGTGCCGAACCGCACCGAGCTGACGACCGAACAGCGCAAGGACATCATCCGCCAGGCCAGAGAACTCGGAGCCACCACCATCGAGTTCCCCGGGGCGGGCGAACCGATGATCGATCCCGGTTTCTGGGAGGTCCTGGAGTACATCCACGACAACGACATGATCCCGGTCGTCTTCACCAGCGGCTGGCATCTCAACGAGCTGACGATCGACCGGCTGTACCGGCTCGGCGCAACCATCTTCATCAAGCACAACTCCGACGACCCACGGGTGCAGGACAAGATGGTCGGCGTCAAGGGCTACGGCAGGGTCGCCACCAGGGCGCTACACCTGCTCGTCGAACGGGGATTCGCCTCGACGATACCCACCCGCATGGCCATCGACATGGTCGTGACCCCGCATTTCCAGGACATGGAGGAGATCGGCACGATCTTCCGCTGGTGCCGCGACAACAACGTGCACAACTACATCATGACCCTCATTCCCGAGGGTATGGCCGACCACCGGCAGGTTCTCTTCGAGAAGCGGCGGGCCGACGAGCTCATCGAGTTCATGGCCCGGATCGACCGCGAGGAATACGGCCTGGAATACGTTCCCAGCCGGCCCATGGGGGGCGGCTACCGGTGCCGCCAGGTCAACGTGGGCCTGTTCGTGAACCTCTTCGGCGAGGTGTACGACTGCAACGGCCTCGGCCGCCTGCTGGGCCATCTGCGCCGCGACAGCCTGGCCGACATCTGGCAGTCGACCTATGCCCGGCGCGTGCGCCAGCCCGACCAGAACGGCTTCTGCCTGCTGCGCGAACGCCAGTGGCAGGGCGTCGATCTCGGGCCGATGGACCGCAAGACCGAGCAGTACCTGCACTGGCGTAACCGGCACGAAGCCGACCCGGTGATGGAGAACGCGCTGGACGAGATCTCACAGGTCGAGATCCACCGGCGGGGTGCCCGCAGCCGGGCGGTCGACGTGGAAATCCTGCCGGCGGGCGCCCGNCGGGCGCCCGCCCCGCCGACACGCTGCCCGCGCAGGCGCCCGCGAAGCCGTAGGCGAGAAGATACCGGCGAGAGGAAGAACGCACGATGCACACGAAGGTCGTCGACGACCCGACAATACGCTGGGTCGCCGACAGCTGGGTCGACCAGACCACGCCGGACGACACCGTCTTCTCGTTCCTGCGGATCCCGTTCGACTACGCGGTGAGCCATCGGCCGGGAACCCGTTTCGGACCCGAGGGCATTCTGACCGCGTTCAACGGGTTCTCCCTCTACTGCACCGACAAAAGAGTCTCGCTGGACCACGTCCGACTGGTCGACCTCGGCCGGGTCGACGTCGTCCACTCGCTGCCGGAAACCTACGCGAACATCACCGAAGCCGTGGCCAGAATTCCCCCGGAACAGCATCCTGTCTTTCTCGGCGGTGACCACTCGATCGCCGATCCGATTTTCCGCGGTCTGCTCCGGCGGAACCCGGGCCGGCGATTCGGACTGATCGTTTTCGACGCCCATTTCGACGCCCGCCCGCCGATCCCCGGGAAGGAACACTCGGGCCACTGGATGAAGACCCTGGAAGACGTCATCGACTACTCGGTGACCGCCCAGCTCGGCATCAGCGCCCCCATATACTCCGAGTACTACATGCGTTCCGCGGAGGAGCAGGGGGTGCTCGTCCGCACGCCCTACGAGATCCGTCGGCGTGGCTGGCGGGAGACCCTGGAAGAAGCGATCAGCCATGTGTCCCGGGACACCGACGGCGTATACATCTCCGTCGACATCGACTGCCTGGACCAGGCGTTCGCACCCGGCACCAGCGTCCCGAACGGCAGCGGTCTGCTCACCCACGAGGTGGCGGACGCCGTCTTCGAGATCAGCGGCGCCGTCCCCGTGGTGGGCATCGACATCAACGAGGTGAGTCCCCCGCTGGACCGCCTCGACCAGACCTCCCAGCTCGCGGCCCATCTGCTCCTCAACCACATGGCCGGTGTCGTCGCCGGCAAGTGGGCCTGACCGGATCCACGCCCCGTCACCCGCGTCCCCCACCCACAGCCCGCCCCCGACCGGCCCGCCGTCGTGGTGACGGGCCGGTTGCCTGGCCGCCACGGCCCGGCCGCCCAGAGCCCGCCCCCGGCCGCGCGCCGGTCGGGGGCGGGCTCTGGCGTTCCGACGTCGAACCCGACGCGCGGACAGCTGTCTGTCACCGCTCCGGCTGCCCGATACCCGCGTTGGCCGGTAGCCGCCATCTGTAGGTGGAAACCGCTGCCATCGCGACGCTTTCCACCTACGGCTTCCGCGCCTGTAGGTGGAAAGCGCTGTCATCACGACGGAATCCACCTACGGCGGAGGCTGAGAGCAGCGTGGCCGGCGGCGGACACCGACGGCGGACACTGGCGGCGGCTCGATCCGGCCGGGAGTGTCGCGGGCATGTCCGTCGTCGACAACGAACCGGCCACCAGGCGGGGCATCACGGCCTATTCGCGTCATGGGTCATTCGCGTGCTGCCGGCGGAACTGGCGCGATTGGGAGGCAGGTGACCGATCAGCACAGTAAAATTGTATTAATTCTAATTATATTTAAACAGATCGAAAACGCCGCGACCACCAGCTGAAGAACCCATCAAGGAGACGTGCGTGCCACCGCCGCCGAACGAACAACCCGACGACTGGACGGAGCCCGGCGCACATCCCGTGGCGGCCGGGGTCTACCGCATCCCGCTCCCGCTGCCGTACAGCGGTCTGCGCGCGGTGAACGTCTACGTCGTGCCGGACGTCGACGGCCTGGTCGTGGTGGACTCCGGGTGGGCCATGCCGTCCACCGAATCCGCGCTGGCCACCGCTCTGAGCACGCTCGGCTACCAGCTTGACAACGTCTCCCGTGTGGTGGTGACCCACGCGCACCACGACCACTACACCCAGGCCCTTGCCCTGCGCGCGCGGTTCGGGACGAAGGTCAGCATCGGCTGGGGGGAGCGCCACTCGATACTCGCCGGTGAGAAATCCGAGGTCCTCACCCGCCCGCAGATCGCGATGCTGCTGCGCTGCGGTGCCCCCGAGCTGGCCGAGCGCTACGCCCGATACCTGGTGCACGAGACGGACCACTCGCAGAACGCGCCGTGGGGTCCCCCCGACAGCTGGCTCGACGACGGCGATGTCGTCGGCCTGGCGGAGCGCAAGCTCGACGTCCTCGCCACCCCGGGGCACACCCGCGGCCATGTGGTGCTTCGTGACAACACCAACGGCCTGCTGTTCGCCGGCGACCACGTGTTACCGCACATCACCCCGTCGCTGGGGTTCGAGTGGGCGCCCGAACCGTCGCCGCTGCGCAGCTTCCTGCAGTCGCTGCGGCTGATGGGCGGTCTGCCCGACACCCTGCTACTGCCTGCGCACGGCCCGGTCACCACCAGCGTGCACCGGCGGGTCGAGGAGCTGCTGGCCCATCACGAGGCCCGTCTGGACACCGCCGCCCGCAATGTTCGCGCGGGTGCCGAAACGGCGTTCCAGGTCGCGGCGGCGATGCGCTGGACCCGCCGGGAACGCCGACTGGACGAACTCGACACGACCAGTCAGACGCTGGCCGTCCTCGAGATCGAGGCGCACCTCGACCTGCTGGTGGAGCACGACCAACTGGTCGCGGCCACCACCGGGGACGGCGTTGTGCGCTACGCCACGCGAAACTGAGCTCCCCGCAACCGGGGATCCGGTACTGGACGACGGCTACCAACAGACGCGGTGACCAGGCACGATGGCCGGCGGCGGAGGAACGGGCCCATCATGACATATCATCCTAAAAATAGATCTACTCCTGTTAGGATGCTGGAACGTCGCTCGTCGGCGCTAGGTGTGCGCACAGGGGCGTGTTACGCTGCCCTCCGCCGGAGGGGACCGGACATGTAAGGACTCGTGTTGCCCAGACTTCAGTCCTCCGCACCGACCAAGTCCAGATTCAGGACTCGGTGGCGGCTCCTGGCGATGACGTTGACACTACCAGTGGGCGTCGCCCTGGCGGGCTGCCAGGCTCCTCGCACGTCCACGTCACCGGAGTCCTCCCCGTCCGTCTCGTCCATCGGGCAGCAGGCTGCCAAGGCCTACCTGGCAGCGCATCCGTCGCCCGGCGCGTCCGCGGCCGCGGGCGGTCAGCCGGCTCAGTCAGCACCGCCCACGGCGGAGCCGGCACAGCAGGCAGCGCCCACGCAGGCCCAGGCCCCGGCCCCGCCGGCGGCGAACCCGCTTCGCCTGCTGCTCGCGCCCGCTCCCGCCACGCGGCCACCAGGGCTCGACGACAGTTGGCGCCTGGTGTTCGGCGACGAGTTCGACGCACCTGTGCTGGACACCGCCAAGTGGGTCACCAACGTCTGGCAGGGCGCCCAGTGCGGGGCCAACTCCGGCAACCACGGCTCGCAGAACTGCTACTCGCCGTCCGCGGTGACGCAGAGCGATGGCAAGGCGCATCTGACCGCGAGCAGGGCCCCCTACAACTTCAAGGGCAGGACATTTCCGTACACCAGCGGCATCATAAACAGCGACCAGCGGTACTTCTTCACCTACGGTTACGTGGATGTCCGCGCCAAGCTGCCGAAGGGCAAGGGGTTCTGGCCCGCGATCTGGCTGTACAACCCGGCCTACACACTCGATGAGATCGACATTATGGAATTCATCGGTGAGGACCAGACGACCATCTTCCAGACGCTGCACACCAGGCACGGCAGTGAGAACCAGTTCAAGACCAGGCACTCGGACTGGAGCGCCGACTATCACAACTTCGCCGTCAGGTGGGAGCCAGGATCGCTGACCTTCTACATCGACGGCGTGCAGACCGGTCACCTGACGAGCCTGGTTCCTTCGGAGAAGATGTACCTGATGGTGAACCTGGACGTGGGCGGCTCCTCCAGCTGGGGCGGTGCGCCCAACAGCGCCACTCAGTTCCCCAGCAGCGTCGACATCGACTACGTCCACATCTACCAGCAGGCCCCGTAACCGCTGACAGGCCCCATGGGCCACAGCCCTGCCGAGCCGGCACGGGTTGCCGGATCGACCGGTCACCGCCACCGGTCGATCCGCACCGGCCGCGGTGACCTGCAGACTCGACAGACCGCTCCGACAGCCTGCTTTCCCCCGCGGTTTCCCTGTCAGGCGGGCGTGCCGAAAACCTGGGTCCAGTAAATGCCGTAACTACCGCCACGCGCGTAGCCGACCCCGATCTGGGTGAACTCCCCGTTGAGGATGTTCCGACGGTGGCCGGGGCTGTTCATCCAGCCGTCCATCACCTCCGCCGGGCTGTTCTGACCGGCCGCGACGTTCTCACCCAGCATCCGGTAGCGGTAACCGGACGCGGTCGCACGGTCGGTCATCGTCCGGCCGTCCAGGCTGACATGGTCCATGTAGCTGTTCGCCGCCATGTCCTCGCTGTGCCACTGCGCCGCCAGGAGCAGGCAGGCGTCCACGGTGAGCGGAGACTGGCCCAGCCTGCCCCGTTCGACGTTCACCAATGCCACGACCTGCGAGACGACGTCTCCCCTGGTATCGGCTCCCCCGATATCGACTCCCCTGGTGCCCCCGCCGACGGCCGCACCGGCGGCGGGCGAGGCGGCNGGCGGCGGGCGAGGCGGCCGGCCGTGCCGGTGCCGGTGGCGGTGGCGGGATCACCGGTAGGCCCGCCGGCGCGGCGCCGTCGTCGTCGTCGACCTGAACGCCGAAGTCGCGGACCAGCCCGGCGAGGCCGTCGGAATAGCCCTGGCCGAGCGCCCGGATCTTCCACCCGGCCCCACGCTGGTAGATCTCCGCGAGCAGCAGAACGGTCTCCTGCCGTGGCCGCGGCGGGGTGAAGCGCGCGACGGGGGTGCCGCCCCGGCCACGGACGTTCAGGACCGGTGGCGGCAGTTGCCCGAGCGTCACACCGGTGTCGGCCGGGCTCACGACAACGACCACCCTGGTTGCCGCCGGACGCAGCCGAGGCGGGTCGATGCTGGCGCCGTCATCGGTCAGCCGGGCCCCGGGCGCGGACGGCTGGTTGTAGAAGACGAAGTCGCCGTCCCCGGCGACCTTCCCGTTCCCGCTGATAATCAGGAGCGACAGGTCGAACGGCCCGGCCACGTGAACGGACAGCGCGCCGTCCGGCAACGACCGGTTGGCACCGGCGACCAGCTCAATCATGATCACTCCGAGTGGTCCGAGCAGGTGGGTCATGGCGGCCGGCCGAGGGCCGGGCCGTCCGGTTCACCAGCGCGCTCTCGATCGCTCTTACAAGGACGAACAAGTGTCACGTATCGTCCCGGCCGAACGGCGCCGACGCCGGTGCTGGTATCCGACATCCGGACGATGATCGGAAAGTCTTCCCGATTCGTGCGAAGACGTCCGAAAAGATCACATTTCGGCCCCGGTCGGGGGTGTTAGTGTCCCGGCATGGCCGAGACGGTGTCCGCCCCGCGCGAATCCCCATCCATCCCAGATGCGCACGCCATCGCCGGCGGCGGGCCAACGGGAACCCCGGAGACGGCACCGACAGCCCCGGCACGGGCGCCACGTTCTGGAGCGACGCCCACGGGCAGCGCGCCGGCGCCGATCGCCAGCACCTCGATCGGGCGGTCCGTCCGGCTCTTCCGCGCAGCCCGGCGCGAACCGGTCGACCCGGCCGGCTTCTACTCGCTGCTCGCCGCCGACTCCGTGCACCAGCTCAGCCGCTTCACCACGCTGGCCGGCTCGCTCGTCCTGGACGTCGGTGGCGGCCCCGGCTACTTCCGCAGCGCCTTCCAGCAGGCCGGCGCCCACTACGTCTGGGTCGAGCCGGACATCTCCGAGCTGAGCGCCGGTGGCATCGTGGAGCCGGGCCGGGTGCTCGGCAGCGCGTTGGACATGCCGTTCGCCACCGCCTCGGTGGACATCTGCTACTCGTCGAACGTCCTGGAGCACGTGCCGGACCCGTGGCGGATGTGCGAGGAGATGGTGCGGGTCACCCGACCCGGCGGGGTGATCTTCCTGAGCTTCACCAACTGGCTCTCACCCTGGGGCGGGCATGAAACCGCGCCCTGGCACTATCTCGGCGGCCACCGCGCGGCCCGGCGCTACGAGCGCCGCACCGGGACCCCGCCGAAGAACCGCTACGGCAGCAGCCTGTTCGCGGTGTCGGTGGCCGACGCCCTGGCCTGGGCCCACGGCCACCACGGCATCGACGTCGTGGCCGCCATGCCGCGCTACCTGCCGGCGTGGACCAGGCCGATCCTGCGGGTGCCGGGTGTCCGGGAGGTCGTCACCTGGAACCTCGCCATGGTCTTCCGCCGGCGCTGACCGGCCGCCGGCACCGCGACCAGGCTCTCCGCGGCCCTTCCCAGCCCTTCGCGGCCCTTCGCGGCCCTTCGCGCGTCCGCGATCAACGCTCCCGGGACGGTGGGCAGCGGTCAGATCAGCCGGAGCTGGCGGCCCTGGTTCGGGCGGGCCCGGCGGGGCCGGGGCGGGCCGGAACGGCGCTCGAGCAGCGGCGCACCCAGGCTGTCCAGGAAGGGCGAGGGCCGCACCTCGGACACCTGCCGGCCACGGCGGGCCGCATGGGTGAGCACAAGCTGCTCCCGGGCCCGGGTCATGCCCACGAACAGCAGCCGCCGCTCCTCCTCGTCACCGTCGTCGCTGCCGTCATCACGCCCGGTGAGTCCGGCGCCCGCACCGGCACCGCTGCCGGCCGGGGACGCGCCCGCCCACCGCAACGGCAGCAGGCCGTCCTCGCAGCCGATGATGACGACGAACCCGAACTCCAGCCCCTTGGCGGCGTGCAGCGTCAGCAGGGAGATCCGGTCCGCCCGGGGGTCGAAGGTGTCGACCTCCGCGCCGAGCGCGATCTCGGAACAGAAACGCTCCAGGTCGTCGCCGCACTCGGTGGCCAGCGGGGTCAGGACGTCCAGCGCGTACCGGATCTCGGCCTCGTTCGGCGGTCCGGCCGGAGGCGGCGGCGATGCGGGCCCGGCCGGTGACGCCGGCCCGCTCCGGGCGTCCGGCGCTGTCCCGGGCAGGCTGCCGGAGGATGCCGGGCCGCCACGGCCGGGCAGGCCGGCGGCGTTGTCGAGGGCGATCTGGGCCGCCGCCCGCAGCCGTGCGAGAACACCGCGGCCCCGCGCCGGCACCGTGTCCGCTGGGAGCACGGGGGCCGCGGGGATCCCGTCGGCCGGCGTGTCGTCGCCGACGAGCTCCAGCAGGTACGCGACGCCCGGGGTGTCCGCGAACCGGTTGTGGGACCGGCGCTGGAAGGGGAACCCCTGCCGGTCGAGGGCGTCCATCACCGGCCGCGCCTGACGGGCGGTGCGGTAGAGCACCGCGATGTCGGAGAAGGACAGCCGGGCCTGCCCCGTCCCGTCCACCCCGGTGTCGAGCGCGTGGAAGGACGTGCCGCCCAGGGCCTCCTCGATGAGGCCCACGACGACCGATGCCTCGTCCGCCTCGTCGGCGGTGCGGCGCAGCAGTACCGGAGCGCTGTGCGGATGCTCCCCGACCGCGCGCAGGGTCCGGCCGGGCACCAGGGTGGCCGGTTCGATCAGGCGGACGGCCGCCTCGACGATCACGGGGGTGGAGCGGTAGTTGCGGGTCAGCGACACCACCTTCGCGTCCCGGAAGTCGTCCCGGAAACGCAGGAAGAAGCCCACGTCGGAACCGCGGAAGGAGTAGATGGCCTGGTCCGGGTCGCCGATCGCGCACAGGTTCGCCGCCGGCACGGGTTCCGGTGGACGGGCGGGCGAGGCGTCGCCGAAGCGCCCGGCCAGCATGGTCAGCAGGACGTACTGCAACTCGTCGACGTCCTGGTACTCGTCGACCCAGACGTGCTGCCAGCGCGCCCGGTACTCGTCGGCGATCTCGGGATGCTCCCGCATCGCCAGCACGGGCAGTTGGACGAGGTCGTCGAGGTCGACCAGGTTGCGCGCGCGCAGCTCACGCTCGTACCCCCGCGCCACCACGGCCAGCTCGTGCCCGTCGGTGGGCTCCCCGAGCGCGCGGGCGCGGCGCAGCCCGGCCAGCGCGCGTCGCAGTCGCTCCAGGTTGCGCGTCCCCGACGCCGTGCCGGCCAGCGCCTCCCGCAGGATCTGCGTGCGCACCGCCTCGTCCGCGACCGCGACATCCGGCCCCAGGCCGAGGCGCGCGTGCTGCTCCTGGAGCATCCGCAGCCCCAGGCCGTGGAAGGTGGTCGCGAAAACGCGCGACGCCTGCTGCGGGATGAGGGCGTCGAGCCGTTCGCGCAGTTCGGCCGCGGCCCGCCGGGTGAAGGTCACTGCCAGGCACTGCTCGGCCGGCACCGCGCACTCCCGCACCCGGTACGCGATCGAGTGGACGAGGGTGCGGGTCTTGCCGGTCCCCGGCCCGGCGACGATCAACAGCGGGCCGTTCGTGACCGCTGCCGCGGCGCGCTGCTCGGCGTCGAGAGCGGCCAGGGCGGACGCGCCGGGCACCTCGGACGGCACGCCCTGCGGTGGCACATCCACCACGTCGGCGGCAGGCCCATCAGAGGGACGCGCGCCGGCGGCGGGCCCGTCGGGAGATGGCGACCAGGAGGATGGTCCGCCGGGGAGCGCGTCCGCGGTGGGGACACGCTGCCCGGGAGCCGGCTGCGTCGGATACACCGGACTCGTCAGGCCCGTGGGGCTGTCCACCGCGGGCGGGGCCGCGGATAAGGCACCGGATCGGACGGACGGCGATGCCGGGGATGACGTCGGCGAGGACGCGGCCGTGGACGGTGCCAGCGCGGTACGGACGGCGCGGCTGCCCCGGCGGGCGGTGCGGGCCCGGGAGCCGCCCGGGGCCGTTGCCGTGCCGGTCGGTGTTGCCGTGCCGGCCGGTGTTGCCGTGGTGGCGGCGAGGTCGAACAGCGTGCCCGCGTCCGAGCTGAGTTCCTCCGGGCGGAAGAGGCGGATGACGCCGTACTCGCCGTCATATCCGGCTTCGCGGATCACCTCCTCGTTCCGCAGCCGGCGGATCGCCTCCACCAGCGCGGACGAGCCGACCTCGGCGATCGCGTCCAGCGGGACCTCGGCGAGGATCCCCAGCTCCGGGCCGAGCCGGGTGGTCAGCGTCGTGACCTGCGCGGCCACCGCCTTGCTCTTCGGCCCGACCCCGAGGATCTCCCCCACGACCTCGGGCAGCGCCACCAGCGAGCGCACCTCGCCCGCGGTCGGCGGGCGCAACCCCTCGGTCCGGTCGGCCAGCGTGTCCACCCGGTGCAGGACGCCGACGGTCAGCGGCCGTCCGCACTGCGGGCAGCGCCCGTCCGCCTGCCGGGTCTGACTCGGCTCGTAGCGGACGTTGCACTTGCGGTGGCCGTCGAGATGGTACTTGCCCTCCTCGGGGAAGAACTCGATCGTGCCGGCGAACCCGTCCCCGGTGCGCAGCGCCGCGAGCATGGCGAAGTAGTCGACGTCGCAGGTGAACGCGGTCGCCTCCCGGCCGAGCATGGGCGGGGAGTGCGCGTCGGAGTTGCTGACCAGGCGGAACCGGTCGAGCCCGGACAGCCGCCAGAACATCGGCGGGTCCGCGGACAGGCCGGTCTCCAGCGCGAAGATGTGGTCGGCCAGATCGACGTAGCAGTCCTCGACCGCGTCGAAACCGGACTTGGAGCCCAGCACCGCGAACCACGGCGTCCACACGTGGGCCGGTATCAGGTAGCAGCCGTCGCCCGCGCCGAGGGTGATCTCCAACAGGTCACGCGAGTCCAGGCCCAGGATGGGACGCCCGTCCGCGGCGAGATTGCCGATCTTCGCCAGGCTCGCGGTGATCCGGGCCGCGGCGTCGGTGCTCGGAGCGTAGAGAAGATGGTGGACCTTGCGGGTCCGCTCCCCCCGCTTGTAGATCGTGGAGATCTCCGTGGAGAGCATGAACCGGGTCGCCACCCGGCAGGACGCGGGCAGGGTCCGCAGCACGTCCGCCTCGAGGTCGGGACGCAGCCGGAACAGGCCGGGTTCGGCCGGCACGAGCTTGGTGGCGATCTCCTGCGACCAGGCTGGGTGGGTGAAGTCCCCGGTGCCGATCACCTGGATCCCCTTGCGCGCCGCCCACCAGGCAAGATGCTCCAGGTCGCAGTCACGGCTACAGGCCCGTGAGTACTTGGAGTGGATGTGCAGGTCCGCAAGAAACCGTGAGCTCACAGCTGGGTATGTTGTCGCACCCGCGCGCTCGCACACACGGCGGCCTGCCGGGCCTGGCCACCGGCGCTCTTCGGCTGGCTCCCGCCGCCGCTCGCCCGCGACGCCACCCGGCATGACCGCCTCCTGGTGGGACGGGTCATTATGGGCATTGCCGCAACGGGGTGTGTCCGCCGGTGTGCGCATCCGGCCATCGGAGGAGCCCGTGGGGCTGTCGCGTCCGGAGAGGACTATGACCGAACAAACGGCTGTCCGCCAGCCACGCCATCACGACGAGCCTCATCACGACGAGCGGCCCGGCGACGGGCGGCGTCGTGAAGGGCGAGCGGGGCAGCACGGCGAGGAACGGTTCGGTGCGGGACAGCCCGGCGGGGAAAGCGGTGGCGGGCCGGCGGCCCACGCCGGACGCCGCCTCGACGACCGGCGCCGGGCCGCGCTGACCGACCGGTGCCATCGCCTGGTCCGGTTCCTGCGGGAGATCGCCCTGGCCCAGGCGCCGCGGGTCACCACGGTCGACGAGCATCCCGTCGTGGTGTGGCTCGACAACCTTCCGGACGGCCTGTCCCTGTTCGAGCAGGCCGGCCCCGGCGAGGTGCTGCTGTCCGCGCCCGCCGCGGCGGCTCTGCCACCGCCGCCGGCGCTGCCCGGCCAGCTCACCGGCTGGGTCGTCATGGCCGAACCGGGCGAGCCGGTCGAGGAGTTCCCGCCGCTGCGCGAGATCGGCCCGCGGACCCGCGTCGAGCTGCGGCCGGACGGCATCCAGCGTGAGATCACCGAAACCATCCGGCTCGCGGACGCGCCCGAGGTTCAGGCCGCCTACGCGCAGTGGCTGCCGGCCTGGCGGATCTGGGCGACCAGGGCCCGCGCGGACGCCGACCGGCGGGCCCTGCACAACGTCCTGCACACGGTGGCGCAGCGCCTGGCGCAGGAGGGCGACGCGCTCGAGCTGGTGCTCTGCACCGGCCTGCTGTCCTGGCACGCCCCGACCCCGACCCCGACCCCGGCCCCGCCCCCGGCATCGGCGTCCACGGCGCGCCCGTCTGCCGCACCCGGCCCGTCCACAACCGGCATGCCCTCGCTCGGCACGTCGGCAACGATCACGTCGGCGACGATGCCGGGCCGGCCCCCGCTCGGCCCGGCGGCGGCACGCCCGCCCGCGACGGGCGGCCCNCCCGCCCGCGACGGGCGGCCCGCCGCCTGCTGCCGTCGAGGTCCGCCATCACCTGCTCGCGACCAGGCTGCTGGTGGAGATCGACACGACCAGCTCCACCATCCGCCTGCGGCTGCCCGCCGAGGCCACGACCCGGCTGGAGGACGGCAGCCTGCTCGACGGGGTGGCGGCGTTCCGGCCGGAACGGACCAACGCGCTGCACGAGCGGCTGCGCGGCCGCCCCGCGGTCCCCCTCGGCTCCGAGGACGAGCGGGCGCTGCGGGACTGGCTGACCCTTGCCGTGGACGTGTCCACCGACGGCTACTCGCCGTCCTGGCAGCCGGCGGCGCGGCCGGCCGGCCCACGCCCGCAGGTGACCTTCGCCCCGGCGCTGGTGCTGCGCGCCCGCGGCCGGGCGGCGCTGCTGAACTACTACGACCAGATGCTGGACGCGCTGCGCGGCGACGGCCCGCCGCCGCTCGGCCTGGTGCAGCTGGTCGAGACGCTGGAGGCCGACGAACGCCTGGCCTGGCTGGCCGCGGACGCGGCGCCCGACGGTGCTGTCCGGGCCGGCCCGGACAGCCTGGACGGCCCGCCCGGCCCGGGCGGCACCGCGCCGCTGTTCCCGCTGCCTGCGAACCCGGAGCAGGCCCACGTGATGGAACGTCTGCGCCGGGACAACGGTGTCGTGGTGGAAGGGCCGCCCGGGACGGGCAAGACCCACACGATCGCCAACCTGATGTCCGCGCTGCTCGCCGAGGGCAAGCGGGTGCTGGTCACCAGCCAGAAGGCGCAGGCGCTGCGGGTGCTGCGGGAGAAGATGCCCCCGGAGCTGCAACGGCTGTGCGTGTCACTCACCGACCTCGACGACACCGGTTCGACCGAGCTCGCGGTGAGCATCAGCGCGCTCGCGGCGGAGAAGGCCGCCTTCCGGCCGGACGACCACGACCGGCGGATCGCGCGGCTGCGCTCCCGGCGGGACGACGCCGCCGCCCGNGGCGGGACGACGCCGCCGCCCGCCGGGCCGAACTGGCCGAACGGATCCAGCGGCTGCGCGCGGCCGAAGGTGCCCACCATGACGGCTCGCGGGTGGCGCCGGGCTGGGAGGGCACCCTGGCCCGGATCGCGGCGCGGGTCCGGGACGAGCGCGCCGCCCACGGCTGGCTCCCCACCCCCGTGCCCTGGCCCGCCACCGGCGGTGGCCAGGACAGCGCCAGCCCTGGCGGTCATGTCACCGACAGTGACAGGGGATACGGCGGCGGCGGTGCTGCTGGCGGGTGCGGCCCGGTACCTGCCAGCGACGATCACGGTGGACGCGACAGCCACGGCGAGCGCGGCGGGCC
>NZ_JWIO01000003.1:216711-219563 GCF_001017755.1 Protofrankia coriariae | reverse complement strand
GCGGGCCGCCGCCGGCGCCCCTGGACGCCGCCGAGGCGGCCGAACTGCTCGCCGTGCTGCGCTCCCGCACGCCTGCCCGGGCCCGCCGGCTCGCCCAGGGCCTGACCGATCCGGACCTGCTGGTCCCGACCGGCACGATCCGCCAGCTGCTGGCCGCCGAACGGGCCGCCTCCTCGGTCGCCCACGACAGCACGGTCACCCTTGCCGAGCCGGTCGCCGCCCTCGCCGACCGGCTTGCCGGGCTGTCTCCGGCGCAGGTGGACGCCCTGCGGGCGGTCGCCGCGGAGCTGACCGACGCGCTGGCCCTGGTGGCGGGCCACCAGGGCCGCTGGGCGTGGGTGCGGACGGCGCTCGACGACGCCCTCGCCGGCCGTGACACCGTGCTGTGGACGAAGATCGCTTCGACCGCGCCGGCCGTCGAGCAGGCCGCCAGCGCGCTCGAGCGGGTCGGGCTGCGCACGGTCGTCCTGCCCGCGCTGACCGAGCGGGGGCCCGCGAACGCGCAGGTGCTGCTCGCCCACGGCGAGGCGCTGCGGGCCCACCTGGCGGCCGGCCACGGTCTGCGCGCCGTCTTCCCGTCGAAGGCCCAGAAGAACGCGGCCCTGCTGCTCACGGAGGCGACCGTCGACGGTGTCCCCCCGCGCACCCCCGACCTGCTCGACGCGGTGCTCGCCCGGCTGACCGCACAGGTCTGCCTGGAGACGGCGAGCAACGCCTGGGCGCTGGTGGACGTACACATCGACCCGGACGCCGCTCCCGAGGTGCGCCTGGCCCGCCTGCACGATCTGGCCGACGCCCTCGCCGCGGTCGACCGGGCCCGTGGCGCGCGCGACCGCGTCCTTGGTGTCCTGGCCTCCTTCGGCGTCCCCGGCCACCCCGGCATGCCGGACGTCCCGGGTGCTGCCGGCACGGGCGCTCTGGCCACCGCCGGCGGCTCCCTCGGCGTCACGCTCACCGGCGCCAGGGCCTGCCGGGATCTTGCCGCCGCGGTCGAGGATGTCCGGCTGCGTCAACATGCCACCGCCGCCACCGCGGATCTCAGCCGTATCCACAGCCGTTACCTGGCGGCGGCCAGGACCGGGACGGCCGCACCGGAGCTGGGCACGCTCGCGGACGCGCTGGCCGCCCGCGACGTCACCGCCTACAAGGCGGCCCGGGGCGCGCTCGAGGCGGCCGACAGCGAACGGGACGCGGAGCGGCGCTGCGTGACTCTGCTGGCGCGCGTACGGGACGCGCACCCGGCCCTGGCCGTCCTGCTGGAGAGCCTGGCGCCGGGTACGGCCGACGGCGCCAAGGCCGCGGCCGGGACATCGGATGCCGGAACGGTAGATACGCTCCGTAACACCGAGCCGGCAGCCGGCAGCCGTCCGGGCGACGCGGACGCGGCCGAATGGGATCAGCGGATCGCCTCCTTCCCCGCGGCATGGGCGTGGGCCTGCGCGGCGACCTGGCTGGAACGCTCGCGGACGGCGGCTGGTGAGACCGACGTCGAGGCCGAGCTCGACGCCGCCGAGGACGCCCTCGCCGCCGCCACCGCCGAGCTCGCCGGCGCGCTCGCCTGGAAGCACTGCCTTGGGCGGATGGGCGCCGAGCAGTCCGCGGCGCTGCGTTCCTACGCCGACGCGGTCGCCGCGGGCGGCAAGTTCACCGGCCGCTACGCGCAGCGGTACCGGCAGGCCGCCCGGGAGGCGATGCGGGTCGCCCAGACCGCCGTCCCCGCCTGGATCATGCCGATCGGCGAGGTGCTGTCGACCATTCCCGCCGTCCGGGACTGTTTCGACGTGGTGATCGTGGACGAGGGCAGCCAGGCGGGGCTGGACAGCCTGTTCCTGCTGTGGCTGGCGCCCCGCGTGATCGTGGTCGGTGACGACCGGCAGTGCACCCCGGCGGAGGCGAGTTTCGAGGAGCTGGAACCGGTCTTCCAGCGTCTCGACACGCTGCTGCCCGACGTGCCGGGCTGGCTGCGCATCGCGTTCACCCCCCGGTCCAGCCTGTTCACCCTGCTGCGGACGAGGTTCGGCGAGGTCATCCGGCTGCGCGAGCACTTCCGCTGCATGCCGGAGATCATCGAGTGGTCGTCCGCGCTGTTCTACCGGGACGCCCCGCTGGTGCCACTGCGCCAGTTCGGCGCGGACCGGCTNGGCTGCCGCCGCTGCGGTCGTGCCACGTCCCGGGTGCGGTCACCTCCGGTGTCGCCGGCGGGCTGCGCAACGCGGCCGAGGCCGAGGCGCTGGTGACCCAGGTGCTGGCCTGCGCCGACGACCCCCGCTACGACGGGCTGACCTTCGGCGTCGTCGTGCTGCAGGGCAGCGCCCAGGCGGAGCTGATCCGCGGCAAACTGATCAGCCGGATGTCCCCGGCCGAGCAGCAGCGCCGGCGGCTGCGCGTCGGGACCCCACCGGACTTCCAGGGCGACGAACGGGACGTGGTCTTCCTGTCGATGGTCGTCGCGCCCGACACCCCCACGCCGTCGCTGACCCGGCTGGAGTACCAGCGCAGGTTCAACGTGGCCACCTCCCGTGCCCGCGACCAGGTGTGGCTGTTCCACTCGGTGACCACGGGCGACCTGGAGTCGACCGACCTGCGGCACAACTATCTCAGTTACGTCCTGTCACAGACGTCCGTGCGGCCGTCCGTCACCGTCGGGGTGGACGCCGGCCCGGCCCCCGCCGTGTCCGCGTCCGTTCCCGTGCCGCGCGACGTCCGCCCGGACATCCCGCACCCTCGCTTCGACACCCTCTTCGAGCAACGGGTCTTCCGTGCCCTGCGCGAACGCGGCTATCTGGTGTGGCCCCAGGTCGAGGTGAACGGCCGGCGCGTCGACCTGGTGGTGGCCGGCGGACGCGCCCGCC
>NZ_JWIO01000003.1:179353-216706 GCF_001017755.1 Protofrankia coriariae | reverse complement strand
GGCGGACGCGCCCGCCTCGCGGTCGAGTGCGACGCGGACACCGCCGTGCCGCCCGAGCGGATCGCCCACGAGTTCGCCCGCGAGCGGGAGCTGCGCCGGGCTGGCTGGCGCTTCTGGCGGATCCGCCAGTCGGAGTTCGAGATCGATCCGGACGCCGCGCTCGCCTCCCTGTGGCCGGCCCTGAGCGCCGTCGGGGTGACACCGGTGGCGCCGCACGCGGCTCGTACCGCCCGGGGCGGCACCGCCCCCGTCGATCCGGCCGGAGCCGGTCACGGATCGCAGCCGGCACCACCCCGTCCGGGCACACCGGCGGACGACGCGCCCGGGGACGACATCTCCACGGACAACATCCCCACGGACAACACGCGCAGGGATGGCGAGAACGCCAGCGGCGATGATGTCGACACGGCTGACACGGCGGCCGGCGGTCGGGCGGCCGGCGCACCAGGAGCCGGCGAACACCGCTGGACGCCAATCCCTCTGAGCGACCTGGAAGGCCTCGACGACGCCCTCGGCGCCCTGACCTAGGACTCCCGACCTGGGACCCCTGACCTGGGACATTGTCCGATCAGCGCTCTCGGTCAGCCGGCATGGCTCCTGCCCGCGGCCGCCCACACGGGCCATGATCTGAACGAGTTTGTCGTTGTGCACGCTTTTCAGGCGAAACAGCGTACACAGCGACAAACTTTCGACGATCTTCTCCGGTGGCCGGCGCCTGGTGGCGCGTCCGTTCGCCGGGCCGGGAGCCGAAGCCAAGCCTGGCCCTGGTCAGGCGTCGGCGTCGGCGTCGGCGTCGGGAGCAGCCTGGTCGTCGGGGGTGTGCTGGCCTTTTCTGGCGCCGCGCATGGTGGGGAAGAGGACGACGTCGCGCAGGGTGGGCGCGTCGGTGAGCAGGGCGGTGAACCGGTCGATGCCGAGGCCGAGGCCGGACATCGGTGGCATCCCGTACTCCATCGCCTCGATGAAGTCCTCCTCCAGCATCATGGTCTCGTCGTCGCCGGCCTCGCGCAGTTCGGCCTGCTCCTCCAGCCGGGTTCGCTGCTCGGCCGGGTCGACCAGCTCCGAGTACGCCTTGACGATCTCCCAACCGTTTACCACGACCTGGAACATGTCGAGCCGGGTGGGGTCGTCGTCGCTGCGCCGGGCCAGCGGCACCAGCTCCGCCGGGTGGTGCACCAGGAAGCACGGCTGGACGAGCCCGGGCCGGACCGTCTTCTTGTACAGCAGGTCGACGAGTGCCGCGTACGACGGCGCGTTCTCGACGTCCAGCCCGAGGCCGGCGACCCGCTCCCGCAGGGTCGGCAGGTCGCGTACCACGGCGAGGTCGATGCCGGTGCGCCGGGCGACCTCGGCCCGGTAGTCCAGCTCCGGCCAGTCGGCGCCGAAGTCCAGCTTCACGCCCTCGTAGGTGACGGTACGAGTGCCGAGGACGTCGTCGAGCACCGCCAGGATCAGCTCGCGGACGAAGGCCATGTTGTCGCGGTAGTCCCAGTAGGCGGCATACCACTCCAGCATCGTGAACTCCTGGAGGTGGGAGGAGTCCATGCCTTCGTTGCGGAAATTGCGGCCGAGCTCGTAGACGCGGTCGAAGGAGCCGACGACGACGCGCTTGAGGAACGTCTCCGGTGAGATCCGCAGGTAGAAGTCCTCGTCGAGCGCGTTGTGGTGGGTGACGAACGGCCGGGCGGCGGCGCCGGAGGCCGCCTCCTGCAGGATCGGCGTCTCGACCTCGAGGAAGTCGTTGTCGTCGAGGAACCGGCGGATCCGCTGGATCGCCTTCGCCCTGGTCCGGAACCGCGCCCGGGACTCGTCGTTGACCAGCAGGTCGAGATAGCGGCGGCGGTAGCGGGCCTCCACGTTCGACAGGCCCTGCCATTTGTCCGGCAACGCGCGCGCCGTCCGGTTGAGCACGGTGAGATCGGATACCGCTACCGTCCGCTCACCACGACGGGTGGTGTAGAGGCGGCCGGCGACCCCGACGAAATCGCCGATCTTCAGCGCGCGGGACCACTCCCTGATGGTGTCCGCGCCCAGCTCGTCCCTGGACAGGGAGACCTGGACACGCCCGCTGCGGTCCTGGATGTGCCCGAAGATCAGGCCGCCCATCCGACGCCAGAGCACCACCCGGCCGGCGAGGCGGACAGGCGTACCGTCGGGCGCTTCTCTTGCCTCGGCAGCCACCGAGTCGGTGCGATAGCCGGACCGGGGCCCGCTCACCCCGGACTCCTCCGTTGACATCAACACACCCTATAGCGAAACGACAACCCACCCGCGCCGACGCCCAAAGGGGGGATCACGTCCAGCGGACGGCACACGTCGACCACGGTATGTAGATCATGGTATGTGGGCGCTGTGGCAGTGGTTGGAGGGCGACACGGCGGGGCTTCTGCGGCCGCGGTGGAGTGACCGACAGTAACTTGGCTGGATGCTTCGGACTCGCCGACGCTTCAGGACGCCAGCGACGGGCCGCCTGGCCCTGGTCCGGCCCATCCGCCTGCCGGCTTTCCCGCCCCTGGTGGTGATCCTGGTGGCGGCCCTGGCGGGGTGGCTGATCGTCGGAGTCCCGGCCGCCGGGCCGGTTGCCGCAACCGCGGTGGCGCCGCCACCGACTCCCCCCGTACCGGCACCCTCACCGTCCCCACTGCCTCCCGCACCCTCCTCGCTGCCCGCACCGCCGCCTCCGGCATCCCCGCCGGACACTCTCGGTGGCCCGGCGCTCGACAGTCGCGGTGTGGCGGTCAGTCCGCAGGCACTGCCGCCTCCCCCGCAGGTCACGGCCGCCGCCTGGCTCGTCGCCGACGCCGACAGCGGCGCGGTGCTCGCGGCGCGGGACGCGCACGGCCAGTACCCGCCGGCAAGCACACTGAAGATCCTGACCGCGCTCGCCGTGCTGCCTCGGCTGCCACTGGCCCAGCAGGTGACGGTCAGCGACGCGGCCGCGCGGGTCGACGGGACCCGGGTCGGCCTCGTGCCGGGCATGACCTACAGCGTCGCCGAGCTGGCCACCGCCATGATCGTCGCAAGTGGCAACGACGCGGCCACCGCGCTCGCCGAAGCCGCCGGCGGTACCGCGGCCACGGTCACGCTGATGAACCGGATCGCCGCGGATCTGGGCGCGCGCGCCACCCGCGCCGGGGATCCCACCGGCCTGGACGCCCCCGGCCAGGCCACATCAGCATACGATCTTGCCCTGTTGGGCCGGGCCGCTCTCACCAGCCCCGCGGTGAAGGGGTTCCTGACGATCCCGCGGGCGACGGTCCGTGGCCGGGGCGGCGTGTCCTTCGAGATCCAGAACCACAACGACCTGCTCGGTTCCTATCCGGGGACGATCGGCGTCAAGAACGGCTACACCGCCGCGGCGGGCGCCACCTACGTCGGCGCGGTCCGGCGTGGCAACCACACGCTCATCGTCACCATGTTGCGGGCGGCGCCCGCGTACGCCGGCGACGCCCGCGCCCTGTTCGACTGGGGGTTCGCACACGTCGGCTCGATCGCCGCGGTCGGGCAGCTGACGGGCAGGGCCGACGCGGCGGTACGCGCCGAGCCCGCGGCCCACGTGGCCCACGCGATCGCCAGCGAGCCGGCACGGGCAGGTGCCGGTCGCAGCGGGGGCGCCGGCCAGAACGAAGCGGGCCAGCAGGAGGCCAACACGGACGGACATGGCACGGCGGAGGCGTCCAGCGGCGGTCACACCGTCGGCCTGGTCACCTGGATCGCCATCGCGGTGACGCTGCTCGCCATGGTGCTGACCCTGCGCCGGCGGCATCGTGCGCGGCAGCCGTCTCCGGGCATCGGCACGCGGCCCGGGACGGCGGNCGGCGCGGCCCGCCGTGACGCGGGATCCGTCCGCGTCCGTGGTCGCGGGCACGGCATCGCGGACCGGGCTCGTCCGGATCGTGCCTCAACCGCGCGGTGACGGTGCCGACGGCCCCGGCCGGGGCGCTGGCGCGTCCACCCGGTCATCGACGGAGCCCGCAACGGCACCAGCGGGTGATCCGGCGGCCGANCGGGCGCCGGCCCACCGGGCGGTTCGGCCGCTCTCCCGGCGGCCCCGGCACCGCCATCCGGGACGGCGTCAGCAGGCTCACCGGCACCGCCGTCCGGGACGGCGTCAACAGGCTCGGCGGCATCGTCATCCGGGGCAGTCGCGGCGGTGCCGGACGGGACGACGTCGGAGTCGTAGGGGGCGGTCACCGTCCACGCCGCGACCAGGAGGGTCCAGCGCAGCACGATGTTGATCCAGATGAGCAGACCGACAATCACCGCGAACGTCCCGTACACGGGGTTGTCGGTCATCATCCCGACCAGCCAGGTGCCGAGCAGTTTGAGGCTCTCCACGCCGACGGCGCCGAGCAGGGCTCCGCGCACCGCTCGGCGACGGTCGGTGATCGACGGCAGCCAGAGGAACAGACACAGAAAGACCGTCACGTCCAGCGCCAGCGCGATGCCGAGGGCGAGCAGCGTGGTCAGCACCGTCGCCGCGGTGCTCCCGGACAGGCCGATCCCCTCCAGGAACGTCCCCGACACCGAGGTGATGACACTGGTCACCGCGATGGACGCGAACACGATCAGCCCGAGCCCGACGAGGACGCCGAGGTCCCGCAGCCGGCGCACCAGCGCGTTGCCGACGTCCACGCTCTGGTGCCAGATGATCCGGATGGCGTCCCGCAGCGCGTTGATCCAGGCCAGCCCGGCCAGCAGCAGACCGGCCAGACCGATCAGGCCGACCCCGACCTTCGAGTTGCCGATACTGGCGATGTCGAGCTTGTCCGCCATCCCCGGCAGATAACTGTTGATCTGGTTGACCAGTTCCTGCTGGACGTTCGGATACGCGTCGACCACGAACCCCGTGATCGAGAAGGCCAGCGCCACCAGCGGGAAGAAGGACAGGAAGGCGAAATACGTGGCAGCCGCCGCGAGTCGGTCACCGCCGTCCTCGGCATACCGGCGGTAGCCGCGTACGGCATGGTCGACGAAGGGTCTTCTGCGGCGCACGGAACCCGCGGCGTCGGACGCCTTCCGTGCCCCGAAGCGGACCGCACTGATCGGGTTAGCCACCAGTGCTAACTACCCAAAAGCTCGGCGCCGTCACGCCTGGCACGCCCGTTGTACCGGCCGGGCGGCGGGATCCGCTCGGCGCCCGGCCCCCGACGGACGCGGGAGCGCGCCGGCACGGGTAACACGCTCAGCGCGGGATACCGTCCGCGCGGACGGCGGCCACCACGTCGTCGGACAGCACCGGCCACGCCTGCGCTGCCCAGGTGCCGAACTCGCGGTCGGTCAGGGCCACGCAGGCCGCTCGCGGCACGGGATCCACCCACAGGAACGTCCCGCTCCGGCCGAAGTGGCCGAACGTGGCGGGCGAGTTGGTGCTGCCCGTCCAGTGCGGCTGCTTCCCGCCGCGGATCTCGAAACCGAGCCCCCAGTCGTTCGGCTTCTGCGCGCCGAAGCCCGGCAGCACACCAATGAGACCGGGGAAGGCCACCGACGTCGCCAGCGCGAAGGTGGCGGGGGCCAGCAGGCGCGGCGCCAGCAACTCGGCGGCGAAACGGATTATGTCGTGCAGGTTCGACCACACCGCGTGTGCGGGCGAACCCCGTAGCTCGGAGGAGCCCATCCCCAGCGGCGCGAACACGGACTCGGCCAGGTAGTCGGGGAAGGCGATCCCGGACGCCTTCTCGAGCGTCTCCCCGAGGATCTCGAAACCGGTGTTCGAGTAGACCCGTCGCGCCCCGGGCTCGGCCAGCAGCCGGCTGCCGGCGAACTCCAGACCCGAGGTGTGGGCGAGCAGGTGCGCGACGGTCGAACCCGGCGGGCCCGCCGGATCGTCGAGAGCGAAGACCCCTTCCTCCACGGCGATCAGCACCGCGTAGGCGGACAGCAGCTTCGACACCGACGCCAGCCGGAACAGCCTGTCCGCGTCCCCGACCGACCCGGCGACCGTGACCGCGCCGAGGGCATCGCCGGTGCCGGCGGCCGTGCTGGAACCGTCAGGACCGCTGGAACCGGCAGGACCGCCGGGATCCGCGGAACCTCCGGAGAGCAGCACCGCGACGGCCGCGTTCTCCACCGGCCAGGCGTCCACCTGCGCAAGGGCATCCACCTGATGAACTGTACGAACCTCCTCACGTGGGTGTGCGCCCAACGCACTGGGACACTGGGCCGATGTGGCAACACCGACATCTCCCGACAGCATGAGCACGTCCGCGACCGTCTCTCCGGCGGCCTCCACCGTGGTCTCCTCCACCGCGGCTTCCGCGGCGGCCCGCACGGCGGCGTCCGGGACGGCGTCCACGGCCGGCCCGGCCGGGACCATCGACCTGCTCGTCGTCGGCGCCGGCCCGGCCGGCTGCGCCGCCGCCCTGCGCGCGCTGCAGTTGCGGCCACGCACCCGCGTCGTGCTACTCGACGCCGCGGACTTCCCCCGGGACAAGGCCTGCGGTGACGGCATCGCCCCGCACGGCCTGGACGTTCTGCGCGCGCTCGGCGTGCCGGACGCGGCCGCCGGGTTCACGCCGGTGGACCGGATGCGGCTGCGCGCGCCGGGTGGCGCGCAGGTGGCGACCCCGTGCCCACGGGCGAACTACGTGGTGCCACGCAAGATCTTCGACGCGCGCCTGGTCGCCGCCGCCCGCGCGCGCGGAGCCGTCCTGCGGCGCGAGCGGGTGCGCTCGGTGGCGGCGGGCGGCGGCGCGGGCGAGNCGCGGGCGAGCCGGTGGTGGTCAACGGTCACTTGCGGGCCCGGGTGGTGATCGGGGCGGACGGGGCGAACTCGGCCACCCGGCGGGCCCTGGGCATCGGGCCGAACCCACCGGAGGCGCTGGCCATCGCCGTGCGCGGGTACGCCGACGCGCCGTCCGCCGACCGCCCGCCCGAGCAGCTCATCGAGATGACCGACGAGGGCTGGCCGGCCTACGCCTGGTCGTTCCCGATCGGGGATGGCCGCGCCAACATCGGCTACGGGATGCTGCGTTCCAAGCTCGACGAGCTGCACGGCGGCGGCGACGGTGGTGGCCGGGCCGTCCTGCACGGCACCCTGGCCCGGATGCTTGCCGACCAGCCCGCGTATCCCGGGACGCTGCGCGCCCACCACCTGCCCCTGTCGACCTGGCGGCCCCGCCAGCCCGACGGCCCGGTGCTGCTCGCCGGAGACGCCGCGTCGCTGATCAATCCGCTCACCGGCGAGGGCATCTACTACGCCCTGCTGTCAGGGTCGCTCGCCGGCCAGACCGCTGTCACCGCCGCGCCGGGCGCGGCCGGCGCGGTCTACCGGCACGCCCTCGAGCGTGAGCTCGGGCGGCACCTGCGCCACACCACCCTGCTGGCCGGGCTCGCCGGCCGGCATCGCACCCTGATGGACGCCGCCGTCGCGGCCGCGAGCCACCGCACCGAACTCTTCGACACCCTGCTGGAGATCGGCCTGGGACGCGGGACGATCCCCGCCGCGTCACTGGCCCGGCTGGCCGTGCGCAAGCTGGTGGCCGGCTGGCGGTGAGCGCACCGGCCGGGGCGGGCTGCGGGCTCGTCAGCCGGCCGGCGCCCTCATGCCGCCGATGCCTGCCGCTCCGCCCGGCCGTGCCGCTCCGCCCGGCTCGTCCCGTGGGCCGGTTTCGTCCCATGGCCGGTGGTACGGCCATGGGACGATCGACCAGCCATCGACCAGTCATGGTCCGCTACGGCAATGCGTCGTCACAGCCGGCAGCTGTTACAGACCGTTACTACAGGCCGTTACAGGTTGGCGACGTCGGCCTGCTTGGCCCGGACGGCCTCGGCGGCGGTGATCAGCGCGGCCTTCTCCTGGTCGGACAGGTCGATCTCCACGACCTTCTTCACGCCACCACGGCCGATCTCGGCGGGCACACCGAGATAGACACCGGCAATACCGAACTCGCCATCCACCCACGCGCACGCCGGTATCACCGCGCCGGAGTCCTCGGCCACGGCCTTGACCATCCGGGCGGCGGCGGCGGACGGCGCGTAGTACGCCGATCCGGTCTTGAGCAGCGCGACCACCTCGGCCCCGCCGTTGCGGGTACGGGTCACCAGCTCCTCGATCTTGTCCGCGGGGAGCAGGTCGGCGAGCGGCTTGCCGTCCACCGTGGAGTGTGAGGGCACCGGGACCATGGTGTCGCCGTGCGAACCCAGAGTGAGCGTGCGGACCGACTTCACCGGCACGCCGAGTTCCACCGCGACGAAGTTGGTGAAACGGGCGGTGTCGAGCAGGCCGGCCTGGCCGATGACCCGGCTGCGGGGGAAGCCGAGGACGTTCGAGGCGAGCGCGGTCATCTCGTCCAACGGGTTGGACACCACGATGACGACGGCCTCAGGCGAGGTTTTCGCGATGTTCTCCGACACCTGACGGACGATCTTCGCGTTGACCTCGATCAGGTCCAGCCGGCTCATGCCCGGCTTGCGCGGCAGACCGGCGGTGATGACGACGACGTCCGACCCCTCGGTGTCGGCGTAGTCGTTCGTCCCGACAACCGTGGTCTCGAAACCCTCGATCGGCCGCGACTGGTTCAGGTCGAGAGCGAGCCCCTGCGGTTTGCCCTCGATGATGTCGGTGAGGACGACCGTGTCGAAAATGTCGTACTCGGCAAGGCGTTGCGCGGTCGTGGAACCATAGAAACCAGCTCCGACAACGGTTACCTTCCCACCCATCGGTGTCAGCCCCTCAGTTTTTCGGTGATGGCGTCGGTGTATTCCGCCGTCCCGCCGGCGGCCGGGTCGATACGGTTCGGCCTCAGATCGTAGATGACGCCGAAACCGCAGCCCACGGCCGAGGCAGCCGCCCCGGGCACCCGGGTGGCCGCCTCGGTGTGCCCAGGCCCGCTCCCGTCACCGGGGATCAGGGGGACGCGGTGGGTCGGCATGTGTACTGTTCGCCCCGCTCATCTGAACACGATATTCGGATGATGTTTAGAAATGTTCCGGATATCGTGAGGTTACCGCGATCGCCTTCGAGATGGGCAGCGGACTCCTCGCCCCGGGCCAGCCGAGCCTCCCGGGAGGCCACCGGGATCACGGCAGCGGACGCTCCGCCACTGGACACCCGTCGGCAGCGGGCCCCGCCGCCGCGCGCCCTTCAGGGATGACGGCCGCGTCCGCGCGGCCCTTACGACCCCGGGGCCGGTACCGCCAGCGTCACCACGATGATCGTCACGCCGAGGGCTGCGAGTGTCGCGACATCGAAAACCCGGCTCCGGACGGCGAGCAGCCCAGCCCGCCGGGTCGGCAGGACCAGCCGCATGACGGCCCCGGCGAGCAGGACCACGCCCAGCCCGAGCAGCCCGCGTCGCCAGTGGTCCTGTGACACGAACACCAGAGCGATGATCGCCGCACCCAGCACGACCGTGAGCACCGGGTCCCAGCCCGGCGACGAGCGCCTCCGGGCCAGACGCTGACGGCGGCCGGCGTTCACCGTGGAGTCACCGACACCGCACAGTCACCGACATGTCCACGCCCCACCGGCCGGACGGTCGACCGGAACCGGCAGCCCCTGTCCGGACTCGATCCCCCGGCCACTCACCCCGACCACGCAGAGCAGTCTACGTCTACTGGGAGGCGGCCTCCCGGCCGCAGCGGCCCACTGGGAGGCGGCCTCCCCGGCCGCGACAGTCGTTGGAGTTGTTGAGGATGGGCGTCCGGAGGCGGTGCCGGTCGCAGTGGCCCCGCGGTCACGTCGCGTCCCAGGGCCCGCCGGGGCCTTCCGACCACGCCAGCTTCCCTGTCCGGGCAGCTCCGAGGCATTTTTGATCTTTAAGTGGGCGGATCGCCCAGTACCGCGCCGGCAATCGCAAAAACCCGTGATCATCCATCGAATCGCAATTTTTTAGACCCCCGGGTGAACCCTCCGCACGGGACTAGGGGACACTTCCGCCGCAGCCACCGGAGTGGGAGGGAGTGGGCCGTGACAGACGAATCGCCACACAGCAAGAAGTTGCAGGAACTGATGTTCCGAGCTTGGGAGACCTTCGGAGACGCCCGGCACCTGGACAGCGACGACCGGGTGTTCGTACAGGCGCTCGCGCGGCAGACGGCGGACAGGATCTCGGTCCTGTACGGCGCGAACTGGCGGGAAGCCCTGGACTGGGTGGCGCAGCGTTACGTCCCCACCAACGACACGCCCGGTGGGGCCATCCCGGCGTCCTCGAACGGCACCACCACCAGCACGTCGCGGCGTGGGGCGGCAGCGGCGGAGTCCGCGTCCATCTCGTGAAGCGTTGGTGCCGTCCGGCCGCCACATGCGGATCCGGACGGCACCAACGACCAGGTACGCGCGTCACGGCGGCGGGACGACGGCCGGACCGATGACACCGTCGTCACCGAAACGCCGGCCGCGCGGCGGATGCCTGCCCGTGACCCCGACATCGACCCGGCCCCACCGGCCGCCGCGCCCTGGTCAGGCCGTGGCGGATTCGGACGCCGTTTCCGCTGATCACCATCAGTTGATCACTATCAGTTGGGCACTGTCAGTAAGCATCGCCTCCACCGACCCCGAAGGCTTCAGACGCTTCCGCCGGCTACCGTTAGCGCGGTAACCGTCAGTGCGTGACCGTCAGTGCGTGAAATGCCGGACGCCGGTGAAGTAGAGGGTGATCCCGGCATCCCGCGCGGCCGCCACGACCTGCTCGTCGCGGACGGATCCGCCCGGTTCGACAACCGCGCGGACCCCGGCGTCGATGAGCACCTGCAGCCCGTCCGGGAACGGGAAGTAGGCGTCGCTGGCGGCCACCGCCCCCTTCACGCGGTCACCCCCACGGGCCACCGCGAGTCGCGCGGCGTCCACCCGGTTCACCTGGCCCATGCCGACACCGACCGTGGCGCCGTCGGTGGCGACGAGGATCGCGTTCGACTTCACCGACCGGACTGCCTTCCAGGCGAAGGCGAGATCGGCCAGGGTGCCCTCGTCCGCGGGCGAGCCGGCTTCCAGCGTCCAGCCCGAGGGATCGTCACCGGCGGCGTCCAGCGCGTCGCGGGACTGCAGCAGCAGCCCACCGGAGATCTGGCGTATCTGCACGCCGTGCGAGTGCGGCGGCAGGGGGCTCTCCAGCAGGCGGATCGAGGGTTTGCGGGCCAGGATCTCCACCGCCCCGTCGTCGTAGCCGGGCGCCACCACGACCTCGGTGAAGATCTCCGCGATCTGCTCGGCCAGGGCGACGCTGACCGGACGGTTCGTCGCGATGACCCCGCCGAAGGCGGACACCGGATCGGTGGCGTGCGCCTTGCGGTGCGCGTCGGCGATGTCGCGGCCGATCGCCAGACCACAGGGGTTGGCATGCTTGATCACGGCCACGGCCGGCTCGCCGAAGTCGGCCACGGCGGAGCGGGCCGCCTCCGCGTCGGTGAAGTTGTTGAACGACATCGGTTTGCCGTGTAGCTGCCGGGCACCGGCGAGCCCCGGCTCCTCGTTCTCGGCGGCGTACAGCGCGGCCCGCTGGTGCGGGTTCTCGCCATAGCGCAGCACCTCGGCGCGGCGCCACACCGCGGCGACCGTGTCCGGCCAGCCGGACTCGCGGGCGACCTGGTCGGGTGCGCCGACGCTGGCGAACCAGGACGCGACCGCGACGTCGTAGGCGGCGGTGTGGGCGAAGGCGCGGGCGGCGAGTCGGCGGCGGGCGGCCAGGTCGAAACCACCGGCCCGGATCGCGGCGACCAGCTCCGGATAGTCCGCTGGGGAGACCACCACGGCCACGGTGGGGTGGTTCTTCGCGGCGGCACGGATCATCGCCGGGCCACCGATGTCGATCTGCTCGATCACCTCGTCCTCGGGAGCCCCGCCGGCCACCGTCTCCCGGAAGGGGTAGAGGTTGGACACGACGAGGTCGAACGGCTCGATGTCGAGTTCGGCGAGCGTCTCGGCGTGCTCGACGTTGCGCAGGTCCGCGAGCAGGCCGGCGTGCACCCGCGGGTGCAGCGTCTTCACCCGCCCGCCGAGGATCTCGGGGAACCCGGTGAGGGTGCTGATCGGCGTGACGGCCAGGCCGTGCCGGGCGAGGACCTCCGCGGTCGAACCGGTGGAGACGACCTCCACCTCGGCCTCGGTGAACACGGCCGCCAGTTCGGCCAGACCGGTCTTGTCGTAGACGCTGACCAGCACCCGCCGGATGGGGCGCCGCCCCGTGGCGACCAGTTCGCCACCGCCGGACGAGGCCGCGTCGGTAGGCGGGGAACCCTGCGCTCCCGCCACCGGCTCGTTGGGTGAGGACTCCCGCGGGACCTGTGCGGATGTCATGTCCCCTCCTCCGACCGGACGATCCGGCCGATCGTCTGTACGTACAGGATGCGTTCCACTGCCTGGATACGGCTACGCAGCGTTTCTTCCGTGTCGGACGCTTCCACGTCCACCGCCGCCTGCGCAAGGATCGGCCCGGTATCGACGCCTTCGTCGACCCAGTGGACCGTGACCCCGCTGACCTTCACACCGTGCGCGAGCGCGTCCCGGATGGCGTGGGCGCCGGGGAACGCAGGCAGCAGCGACGGATGGGTGTTCACCGTTCGGAAACGTCCGATGACCTGCTTTCCAAGGATCTTCATGTAGCCGGCGAGCACCAGCAGATCCGGATCACAGGTGGCGATCCGCTCCGCCGTGGCCTCGTCGAACGTCTCCCGGCGCGGGAAGTCCTCAAGACGGACAGTGAAGACTGGGATACCAGCAGCCACCGCCCGTTCCTGCGCGCCAGTGCCGAAGCGGTCCGTGCCCACGGCAACGACCTCGGCGCCGAAGGACGGATCCCGGCAGGCGTCCAGCACAGCCTGCAAGGTGGTGCCCACCCCGGAGGCGAGAACAACCAGTCGAGCGGACACGGGACTCCCCGGAGAAGCAGGTGGCCGGCAACGCGCCGTCGAAGCCGACGGCACGGTCAGCGGCCAGGGACCGTTCCGCTCCGACTGTACTGACCTCAGGCGGCCTGTGCGCATCCGTCGAGAGCACCGTTGATCAGGGCATAGCGCCTGCTCAGACGGGGTGACGGGAGGACCGGCGGGCCGGGTGGCCGACACATGGACCGCAGTCGCCACCCGATGCCGCCGACCCGGCGCGGTGTTCGCGCGGGGCGTGGATCAGCCGGCCGGAGCGCGCCGGGGCCGCCTCGTGCCCACGCGCGCTCGCGTGCCCCCGCGCGGCCTCGTCGCGGCCCGTGTCGAGACGGCCGAAATCATCCCCGTCAAGAAGATCGCCGGGACGGCACAGGTAGAGCTCGGCCAGCCGATGGAGCGTCCGGGTCGACGGGGCTCGGCCACCGCGGGCGGGCCAGACCTCCCAGTAGGAGAAGGACTTGCCCGTCTTCGGCGCGTCGTCGCCGGGCCAGCGGGTGTTCCACCGCCGGGCCGCCTCCTCCTGCGTCCAGCCGTGGGCGAGCCGGAAGGCGACCCGGGCGTTGAGCCGGTACCGGCGCTGCCACTCCAGCGCGATCCGCCGATAGGACCACCCGAGCGCCCGCAGACGTCTGGACTCGGCCCGCAACCACGCGGTGCTGACAGCCATGACGACCTCCCCGTCGACGAACATGTGTTCGAATTCTAGTGGAGAGGTCGGACATTTCCGGGCGTGGCGGGCAGCCGGCCCGTCCGCGGGGCCGGGCAGCCGTCAGGGAGGCCGATGCCCGGCCGGGCCGGGCAGCCCCCGGCCCGCGGGAAACAGGCCGGGGCCAGCGGGGGCGGAGTGGGCCCTACCGGCCGGGCTGGCCGTAGGGCGGCTGGCTCTCACNGCCCCCGGCCTGCGGCGGCTGGCCGTAGCCGGCCTGGGGCGGCTGGCCGTAGCCACCCGGCTGCCCCCCGTACCCACCGGCCTGCGGCGGCTGGCCGTAGGAGCCTGGCTGGCCGTAACCGCCCGAGAGCGGCTGGCCGTACGCGTCGTACCCGGGAGCCGGAGGTATCGGGTTGGGCGAGCGGTCCCGGTGGCCGCCGCGCGGCAGCGCATGCCCGCCGGCGACAGCGGTCAGGACGGCGAAGACCGTGATGGCGATGGACGCGACAAACCCGAGCCACAGCCCGACCGCCCGGTCGAGACCGTCGATCCCCAGCGCCACCTTGAAGAAAATCAGGATCGTGCCGAGGCCGGCGACAGCAGCGATGATCAGAGACCAGTCGGCACCCACCGCCGGCAGCTGGACCCGGGTGAAGACCCGCACCGCCACCAGGGCGGCGGCGAGCAGCCCGAGTTCGACGCCGCCGTAGGCGAGGAAGCCGACGCCCCACGCGTTCTCTCCACGGGTGACGCCGAACCCACTGGCCGAGAACCAGTTGAATAACGACGCGATGAGCAGGACGACGCCGGCAGCCAGGATGCCAAGGTCGTTGTTTGGTATGTCTCGGCCGGCTATACGTGTCACGGGACGACCCCACTTCAGCGATCAGCGGTGACCTGACGGACTCATCCCTGACACCGTAGCCTCTGTCCGCCGAAACAACGCGATCATGTCCGGGAAAGGACCCTGAAAATATCCACGGCACCGAGCCGCCCGCCACCAACAACGCAGGGGGTACACAAAAGACAACCGGGCGTGGCCGACCGTCGGAAACGACTCGCCACACCCGGTCCGGAAACGATGCCGCCGCAACGGGCCCGCCGTCATACGACGCCAGGAACGACAACCAGCGGAAACAAGATCATTCGAGGCGGGATCCCCCGCGGGGCAGGTTCCGCGAGCGGCTACAGGGAGCGCACGACGTCGGCCATGAGCCGGGCGGTCTCGGACGGGGTCTTGCCGACCCGCACCCCCGCCTTCTCCAGAGCCTCCTTCTTGGCGAGCGCCGTCCCGGACGAACCGGACACGATCGCTCCCGCGTGGCCCATCGTCTTGCCCTCCGGCGCGGTGAAGCCCGCGACGTAGCCGACGACCGGCTTGGTGACGTGCTCATCGATGTAGGCGGCGGCCCGCTCCTCGGCGTCACCACCGATCTCACCGATCATCACGATCGCGTCGGTGTCGGGGTCGGTCTCGAACGCGGCGAGCGCGTCGATGTGGGTGGTGCCGATGACCGGGTCACCGCCGATACCCACACAGGTGGAGAAGCCGAAGTCACGCAGCTCGTACATCATCTGATAGGTCAGGGTGCCGCTCTTGCTGACCAGGCCGATGCGGCCCTGCGGGGTGATGTCGGCCGGGATGATGCCCGCGTTCGACCGGCCCGGGCTGATGATCCCGGGGCAGTTCGGCCCGATGATCCGCGTGCTGTTGCCCCTGGACTTCGCGTACGCCCAGAAGTCGGTGGTGTCGTGCACCGGCACGCCCTCGGTGATGACCACGACGAGCGGGATGCCCGCGTCGATCGCCTCGATGACGGCCGCCTTGGTCCCGGCCGGCGGGACGTACACCACCGAGACGTCGGCGCCGGTCTTCTCGATCGTCTCGGCCACCGTCGCGAAGACCGGCACACCCTCGACATCGGTGCCCGCCTTCTTCGGGTTGGTGCCGCCGACGATCTTCGAGCCGGCGCGCAGCATCCGGGCGGTGTGCTTGCGTCCCTCGGAGCCGGTGATGCCCTGAACCAGGATCTTGGACGTCTCGTCCAGCCAGATTGCCATTGTCGGAAGCCTCTTCCCGTCCGCTCAGGCCGCGGCCGCGGCGAGCTCGGCGGCGAGCCGCGCCGCGCCGTCCATGGTGTCCACCGGCTTGACCACGTCGAGGTTGGCCTCGCGCAGAATCCGCCGGCCCTCCTCGGCGTTGTTGCCGTCGAGCCGCACGACCAGCGGGGTGGTGATGTCGCCGACGATCTTCAGCGCCTGTACGATGCCGTTGGCCACGACGTCACAGGCGGTGATCCCGCCGAAGATGTTCACGAACACACTCTTCACCGCCGGGTCACTCAGAATGATCGACAGACCGTCCGCCATCACCTCCGCGGACGCCCCGCCACCGATGTCGAGGAAGTTCGCCGGGCGCTGCCCACCGAACTCCTCACCGGCGTATGTCACCACGTCGAGGGTCGACATGACCAGACCGGCACCGTTACCGATGATGCCGACCTGCCCGGAGAGCTTGACGTAGTTGAGGTCCTTCTCCTTGGCCCGCTGCTCCAGCGGGTCCACCGCGGCGACGTCCACGAACGCGGCGTGGTCGGGGTGGCGGAAGGAGGCGTTCTCGTCCAGGCTGACCTTGCCGTCCAGCGCGACCACGCGGCCGTCGCCGGTGAGGATCAGCGGGTTGACCTCCACCAGGGTGGCGTCGGCGCGGACGAAGACCTCCCACAGCTTCACCAGCAGCTGGGTGGCACCGTCGAGGGCCGCCTCGGGGAGCTTCGCCGCCACCGCGATCTGGCGGGCGATGGTGGCGTCGACCCCGACGAGCGGGTCGATCGGGATGCGGGCGAGCGCCTCCGGCTTGGTAGCGGCGACCTCCTCGATCTCCACCCCGCCCTCGCGGGAGCACATGGCGAGGAAGGTCCGGTTCGCCCGGTCCAGCAGGAAGGAGGCGTAGTACTCCTCGGCGATGTCGCTCGCCTGCTCCACGAGGACCGAGTGGACCGTGTGGCCCTTGATGTCCATCCCGAGGATTGCCGATGCCTTGGCGGTGGCGTCGTCCGGGCCGTCGGCGACCTTCACGCCACCAGCCTTGCCGCGGCCGCCGGTCTTGACCTGCGCTTTGACGACGACACGCCCACCAAGATCAGTTGCGATGCCGCGTGCCTCGTCGGGGGTCGTGGCGACCTTGCCGCTGGGCACAGGCACGCCGTGGTCGGCGAACAGCTTCTTCGCCTGATACTCGAAGAGATCCACAGTCCGTCCAGTCGGATATGAGATCGGTGGTCAGGGCCGAACGTTCGTAAGTTCGAAGAAAAGGGAAGCCGCCCCGAGCCTACTGAAGACGCCCGTCCCGGTGGAGGCTGCTCCTGCCGCGGCGGCCGGTCTCGTATGTCCGGGGTCAGCCACCATCATCACCCGGATCCGGTGCCGGACGCCTGCTTTTGTGGTGGTCGACACCGCGATCACAGTGATCGCAATACCCACTATTCCGATCGAACCCGGCACGATCTCGGCGCCCGCCACGGCGACGGCCGCGTTACCTCGCTCACTACGTACCCGGATCCGGCCACAAGCCGTGCACCGCCGGCCGAACGGGAACGGCGGAACAACTACAAGCGCCTGTGACACCCGATGTCACAACAACGGCGGATGGACAACGGCGAACAAACAACGAAGACAAGCATGCCCGGCGCATGTCCGGCACATGTTCAGCGCATCCTCGGTGCATGCCCGTGCCCACCCGGCGGACCGGCGACAGGGACACGGCCGGTGAACGGAGCCGGCGAGCGCGGCCGGTGAACAGAGCCGGCGGGCACGGCCGGTGCGGAGTGCCGGCGTCCCGCCCGGCGGTGCCCCGCGTCCGGACGGAGTGGACACGACGAGCGGGCCCCGTGGCGTACCGAGCGCGCACCTGGCCGGCCGGCGGCCCCGGCCCACCTACCCGTGAGACCTCCCGGATCCGCCCCTATGAGCGATCTCTCGAAACCCCGGCCGGGGTAGCCCCACGCACCCGTGCGAGCTTCGGCGCCGGCGTGCGTTCCCCGACCGGGACCCGGTCGCGGTCCGGCCCTCGGGTCGTGTACCCGAAAGGCCCTCCGTCCGGGGTCGTCCGCCGCCCGCCTGCCGTCTGCCGGCCATCGGCAGGCGGGCCGGGCCGCTCGAGCGGCCCGGAAAGCCGGTGACCCGGGAGGCGAAACCGGTGGGCCCGGAAGGCACCCGGAAGACCCCGGAAGGTACCTGGAAGACTCAGCCCGCGGAAACCGCGCTGGGGCCGGGCGCGTGGGCCGCGGCCACGCTCGACCGGATCCATTCGACGATTTCGCCCGTGGTCGCCCCGGGCGTGAATATCTCGGCGACGCCGAGCGCCTTCAACTGCGGAATGTCAGCATCCGGTATGATCCCGCCGCCGGTTACCACGATGTCGGTGGCGCCACGCTCCCGCAGCAGCTCCATCAGACGCGCGAAAAGGGTCATGTGTGCGCCCGAGAGCACCGACAGGCCGATGCAGTCGGCGTCCTCCTGGATAGCGGTCTCGACAATCTGCTCGGGCGTCTGGTGCAGACCGGTGTAGACGACCTCCATACCCGCGTCCCGCAGTGCCCGCGCAATAACCTTGGCGCCGCGATCGTGGCCGTCAAGGCCGGGTTTGGCGACCACCACCCGGATACGTTCACCGGTCTCGCTCACGCGGCCTCCTCGCGTTCCCTGACACCATCAGCCGGGGACGTCGCTTCCCTGACGCGATGCCCCGTACATGGCGTTCCGTGGCCCGATCTCTCCGTAGACCCTAGCCGGACGCACCGGCGGAAGCACGCTGTTGCCCGGCGGGATCACAGCCGCCGCCATCCCGGCCGGCAGTCACGGCGAGAAACCAACAGTCGACATCCACCCACTCTTTTTATACTCTCAGTAAGGGTAGACGTCGTGATGGTTCCCAGTGACGCCTCCCGGACCGCGCCAGGTCCGTCTGGTGTGAAACGGCTGGGCCGTGTCCGGTGGGCGTCGGCCGGCTGGGCGCCGCCCACGCGGTCGACGATCCGTCGGACCCGGCCTGGTCGGGTGCGACATCCGGGCAACGTCCAGGGGCTACGTGCCTGCGAGTATCGTGCCGTTCCCGGGTCCATCCCCGCGCGGGAAACCCGGACCCGCGGCCGCGCGAGCAGGCCGATGATCGCGCTGCCTTCGGCTGGCCAGTTCGTGCGGCCGACTGGTTCTTCGGACAACTGTCCGAGCACGGACGGGAGCAGGGCAATCGGAAAGCGTCAACTGGGGCCGGTGGGGGCGGCGGCAGGCAGAGCCACCCGATCCATGAGCTCATCCGCGGCCCGTCGGGGCACGCAAATGACCCGCGGCCTGCTTGAGACACCGGCGGCGATCCGTGGAATGGCTGCGGAAGCCACCTGGCTGGCAACCCATATCGCCTTCTATCCGATCGGGGTCGTCTCGGAACGGCTGCGCGAACCGGCCGACCGCTACACCCTCGACGGCCTTTCCCCGCTGCGGCGTGGGCTGCTCGTCGGCGACATCGAAGCCGCGGGCACGCCGATCCTGCTGGTCCACGGCATGATCGACAACAGGTCGATCTTCACTCGGCTCCGTCGGTCGCTGCGCCGGCGAGGCTTCGGGCGGGTCGTCACCGTGAACCTGCCGCTGTTCACCGCGGACGTCCCGACGGCGGCCCGCAAGCTGGCAACGGTGGTCGAGACGATGTGCGAGCAGACGGGCTACCCGCGCATACACATCGTCGGGCACTCCCTTGGCGGCCTGGTTGCCCGCTACTACGTGCAGAAACTCGACGGCGACGCCCGCGTGCACACCCTGGTGACGCTGGGCACGCCGCACGAGGGCACCCGCCTGGCCCGGCTGCTCCCCCCGATGGTGCCGTACACCCTGCTGCGCCAGCTCGTCCCGGACTCGGACGTGATCCGCGAACTCGCCGAGCCCGCACCGAACTGCCGGACCAGGTTCGTGGCCTTCTCCGGGGACCTGGATGCGATCATTCGTCCGACCGAGGCGGCGCTGGTCCGCCATCCGGACCTGATCGTCCGCAACCTGCGGGTTCCCGGCGTCGGTCACCACTCGCTGCCGTTCAACATCGGCGTCGTCCACCAGATCGCGACCACGCTCGCGCATCTGGACGACGTCGAACACACCGCCCCGGGCGGCGAACGCACCGGCCCTGACACCGGACGCACCGGCCCCGGCGGCGAGGAGGAGGCCGCGGAAGCGGAGCAGGCCGAGACGCCGGCGGAGGCGCCGAGATCCCTCCGCGACGCCCGTTCCGACCGCGCGTCATGGGCGGAGGGCCGTTCAGCGGCCGGCGACTTCCAACATGATCGAAATCTTCATCACTCACAATGACGAAAAAGCAATAATTGCGCCGCTTCACGCGTCACGCCCGCCGTGGGCGGGGGTGGNCGCCCGCCGTGGGCGGGGGTGGTGTCAAAGCCCGCTTTGGGACGGTGTAGCGTTCGATCCGGTTTGCAGGCTTTTCCTCCCGTCGTGCCGTAACACACTGTGACGTAACACGTTGTGTCATGGCATGCCATGACACGGCGGGAGTCTTGTCGAGCAACGGGAGCGTGAGTTCGGGTTGTCGCAGCCCCCAGCCCGTGACTCAGGGCGGCATCGCGGCCATGGCAGGGCCACGGGCCACAGCGGCTCGTCCGGCTCCGCTCGCCGGGCGGCATCGGCAGCGCAGATCCGCCGTACCGGCATCGCCACCGCCGTGGTCTCCACCCTCGGCATCGTTATGATCAACACAACCGGTATCGCCCACTCCGAGCCGGCGGTCATTTCCGGCCTGCGCACCGCCGGGACGATCTTCGATCCCGCGTCCGGCGGCGTGACGGACGCCGCCACCGACGGGCTGAGTGACCCTGCCCTGCTCGAGCGGCAACACGACGGCGACGCCGCGCGACGCCAAGCCCAGGCCGACCGCGTCGACCGAGACGAGGCACTGGCCCAGATGTCCATCCTGCTCCTCCAGCAGCGGACCACGGCCGCGGAGGCCGTACGCCAGCAGGAGGAGCTGCGCTGGGTCCGCCCGATACAGGCCCGGATCACCCAGCGCTTCGGCGGCGCGAACGGCCACCCCGGCATCGATCTCGGCGCACCGATGGGGACCCAGGTCGTCGCCGCTCACGGCGGCACCGTCATCTACGCGGGGTGGGAGTCCGGCTACGGCAACTTCGTCCAGGTCCGGCACGCGAACAACGTCGTCACCTGCTACGCCCACCTGTCCCGGATCAGCGTCCGGGTCGGTCAGCAGGTCGCCACCGGTCAGCAGGTGGGCCTGGAGGGGTCGACCGGGTTCTCCACCGGGCCGCACCTGCACTTCGAGGTCCGGCTGGGCGGCCAGAACGGCACCAAGGTCGACCCACTCGCGTGGCTCGCCAAACACAACGTCTACTACTGACCGCTACCGCTGGCCGCTCTTCCACCGGCCGCGCCGTACCAACGTCACCGAACGCCACCGACGTCACCCAACGTCTGGCGACCGCTGGCGCTGGCCGTGTGCCTGTCAGACCTGCCGGACGCGGGTGCGCGGGACGCTCACAGCTTCTCGACGGGGGCGTAGCGCAGGAGCAGGCGTTTGGTGCCGGTCCCCTCGCCGAAGTCGATGCTCACCTCGCGGTTGTCCCCGGTGCCGGCCACCGCGACGACCTGACCGAGCCCGAAGGTGTCGTGGTTGACCCGGTCCCCCAGGGACAGGTCGGGGATCTCGCGCGGCGCGGGCGCGGGCCGACGCCCCGGCAGCCCACCGGCCCGCGCGCTGGACGGCCCCGCGGACGCCGAGCCCCACGCGCTCGTCCGCGGGTGGGCGGCGGCCGGCGCCGACTGTGTGTTCCCCTGCCAGTCGACCAGTTCGGCCGGCACCTCCTCGAGGAACCGCGACGGCGGGTTGTACGTCGGCTGGCCCCAGGCGCTGCGGACCTCCGCCCGGGTCAGGTACAGCCGGGCGCGCGCCCGGGTGATGCCGACGTAGGCGAGCCTGCGTTCCTCCTCGAGCTCGGTGGAGTCACCGAGCGTGCGCAGGTGCGGGAAGACGCCGTCCTCCAAGCCGGTGAGGAAGACCACCGGGAACTCCAGGCCCTTGGCGCTGTGCAGCGTCATCAGGGTGACGGCCCCGGCGGCACCGCCCTCGCCATCCGCGCCGTCATCGGGGTCGGGCACCTGGTCGGCGTCGGCGACCAGGGAGACCTGCTCGAGGAAGTCCGCGAGCGAGCCCTGCGGGAACTGTTCGCTGAACTCCCGGGCGACGCTGACCAGCTCCTGGAGGTTCTCCACCCGCCCCTCGGCCTCGAGGGTGTCCGCGGCTGCCAGCTCGGCGAGGTAGCCGGTCCGCTCCAGCACCGTCTCCAGCGCCGCGACCGGGCCGTCGGCCACGGCCGCGCGCAGCTCGGCCAGCAGGGTGGCGAAACCGCGGACCGCGTTCGCCGACCGGGCGGTCAGGCCCGGGACCTCGTCCACCCGGTTCAGGGCATCGGCGAAGGGGACGCGCTCACGTTCGGCAAAGGCCGCGAGCATCGCCTCGGCCCGGTCGCCGATCCCCCGCTTGGGCACGTTGAGGATGCGCCGCAGGTTCACCGTGTCCGCCGGGTTCACCAGCACCCGCAGGTAGGCGAGCAGGTCCCGGACCTCACGGCGCTCGTAGAAGCGCACCCCGCCGATCACCCGGTAGGGCAGGCCGACCCGGATGAAAATCTCTTCAAAGACCCGGCTCTGGGCGTTGGTGCGGTAGAAGACCGCGACCTCGCCAGGGCGCGCCAGCTCGGCGTCGGAGAGCCGGTCGACCTCGGCGGCGACGAAGGCGGCCTCGCCGTGCTCGTTGTCCGCGACATAGCCGACGATCTTCTCGCCGTCCCCGGCGTCCGACCACAGCCGCTTGGGCTTGCGCCGGGCGTTACGGGCTATCACCGCGTTCGCCGCGGACAGGATCGTCTGTGTGGAGCGGTAGTTCTGCTCCAGCAGGATCACGGTGGCGTCGGGGTAGTCCTGCTCGAACTCGACGATGTTACGGATGTTCGCGCCCCGGAAGGCGTAGATCGACTGGTCGGCGTCGCCGACCACGCACAGCTCGGCCGGCTCCACCGCGGGCTCGTCGGCGTCGGCGCCCAGCGGCACCGGATCCGGCCGTACCGGCTCGCCGTCGACGGTCAGCCGGGACGCCTGCCCCACCAGCTCCCGCACCAGGACGTACTGGGCGTGGTTGGTGTCCTGGTACTCGTCGATGAGGACGTGCCGGAACCGGCGCCGGTAGTGCTCGGCGACGTCCGGGAACGCCTGCAGCAGGTTCACCGTCGTCATGATCAGATCGTCGAAGTCGAACGCGTTCGACTCGGCCAGCCGGCGCTGGTAAAGCCCGTAGACCTCGGCGACGGCACGTTCGACATGGCCGGTCGCCCGACTCATGGCGGTCTCCCAGTCGACCAGCTCGTTCTTCAGGTTGCTGATCCCGGTGGCGAGCGCGCGTGCCGGATACCGCTTGGGGTCGATGTCCAGGTCGCGCGCGACCAGCGTGATCAGGCGCTGGGCGTCCGCCGCGTCGTAGATCGAGAAGCCGCTGGTGAACCCGATGCGCTTGGCGTGCGACCGCAGGATGCGCACGCAGGCAGAGTGAAAGGTGCTCACCCACATCGCCCGGGTGCGGGTGCCGACGAGCGCGGCGACCCGCTCCTTCATCTCGTTCGCGGCCTTGTTGGTGAACGTGATCGCCAGGATCTCGCCAGCGCGGACCCCGCGCGCGGCGAGCAGGTAGGCGATCCGGTTCGTCAGCACCCGCGTCTTGCCGGAGCCCGCGCCCGCGACGACGAGCAATGGCGAGCCCGTGTGGACGACCGCCGCCCGCTGCTGCGGGTTCAGGCCGTCGAGCAGCGCGTCGGGATCGAGCCGGGGCGCGGCGGGGCGGGCGCCCGGTATGCCCTCCGCCGTCGGCGACCCCGGCTCGTCGCGGTCGTCGGCGTCGTCGAAGCCCGGGTACAGGCCGAAGCCGGGGTACGGGCCACCGGGAAGCGCGCTCATAGGGAGCCGATCATACGTTCGACGCCCAGCTGGTCCGACAGCGGTACATGACTCTCACCCTACGAGGCCCCGACGCGCGCCACGACCGCGCATCCCCGCCCTGGCGGTCATGGCCCGCGCCGTGGCTCGCTGGAGGGCCCGCGCCGTGGCCCGCTGGAGGGCCCGTGGGAGGGCCTGCACGGTAGCCGCGATCCCGCCACCGGGTGTGACAAACATCCGGCGCGGGGCGAGCCNCGCGGGGCGAGCCGGTGGGTTTGACGGCCGCCGACGTCCAAGAGCAAACTGAGAAGGTGCCGCAGCACATTATGATCATTAGTTAGGCGCGCGACCTCACTTTCGAAGCAGGCTTTCGGGCCGACATGCTTTCGAAGCAATACCGACGGGTCAGCGCGCCTCGCCCTCCTGCCAGTTCGGCGGGGGGCTTTTTTGTTGCCGCGGTCACGTCGGAGGTGGCCGCCGAGCTACCGGGAGCACGATGATGCGCCAGCCAGCCGAAAACCCGACATGTACCACCGGCGACAAAACAGAAACCACAGGTAAGACAAGTAAGAGCAGAACAGGTAAGACCGGTGCCGCCTGTCCCGCCGCCGGTACGGCACGTGCCACCGGTAAGGACGACAACGACGTCCCGCCCAGATCCGTCACGCCCGCGGCGGCCGCGGGCAGCGCCGGCGGCGCTGACGGCGCGCGGGCCGTCGACACGGCGAACCGCGCCCCGGCGGGGCACGACACGACACGGCACAGCACGGCACGGCACGGCGTGGCGGGCCACGGCGCGGCGANGGCCACGGCGCGGCGAGCCTCGACGCTGCGGCCGTCGGCTGCGACGCGATCGACGTCACCGCGGCCGCGGTCGTCCTCGCGCCGGTGCTTCGGCGGACCAGGGTCACGCCCAGCGCCCATCTGTCCCGGCTGACCGGCGTGCCGGTGTGGCTGAAGTGCGAGAACGAGCAACGCACCGCGTCGTTCAAGCTACGTGGCGCGTTCGCCCGACTCGCGCTCGCCGACCCCGCCGTACGGGCCAGGGGGGTGGTCGCCGCCAGCGCCGGCAACCACGCCCAGGGCGTCGCGTACGCGGCGGCCCACTTCGGCGTCCCAGCCACGATCTTCGTCCCGGCCGACGCGAGCCCGGTCAAGGTCGCGCGCACCCGCCGCCTCGGCGCGCGGGTCGAGCACGTCCACGGCGGGATCGACGCCGCCCTGCTGGCCGCCGAGGCCACCGCGCGCGGACACGGCGGGCTACTGGTGCATCCCTTCGACGATCCGACCGTGATCGCCGGACAGGGCACGATCGGGCTCGAGCTCACCGAGCAGATCCCCGGCCTGCGGACCGTCCTGGTGGGCATCGGCGGCGGTGGCCTGATCAGCGGGATAGCGGCGGCGATCAGACAGCGGCGGCGCGACGTGCGGGTGATCGGCGTCCAGGCCGCGGGCGCGCCCGCCTTCGCCCTGTCCTGGCGCGCCGGACGGCCGGTGCGCGTCCCGGCGGCCACCATCGCCGACGGCATAGCCGTGCGGGCCCCGGGCACGCTGACCCTGGCGCTCGCCACCGCCCTGGTAGACGATGTGATCACGGTCGACGAGGACGCGCTGTGGGAGGCGATGGTGGCGCTGCTGTGCGCCGACGGCCAGACGGTGGAGCCCGCCGGGGCAGCGGGGACGGCGGCGCTGCTGCGTCATCCCGAACTCGCGCAGGGCCCGACCGCGGTGGTCCTCTCCGGCGGCAACATCGACCCGGTCACCGCCGGCCGCGTCCGCGCGCTGGCCGCCGGTCCCCTGGGCATCCCCGCCGCGTGACGCCTGGTCACCGCACCGCTCTCCTCTGCGCACTCTCCCCTGCCCGCGCCAGCCCGCCGGNCCCGCCGGCCCGCCGGCCCGCGTCCGGCCCGGGTCACTCCCACTCGATGGTGCCCGGCGGCTTCGAGGTGATGTCGTACACCACCCGGTTGACCTGCTCGACCTCGTTGACCACCCGGTTCGAGATGCGTTCGAGCAGGTCGTAGGGCAGCCGGGCCCAGTCGGCGGTCATCGCGTCCTCGCTGGTGACCGCGCGCAGCACGACCGGATGCCCGTAGGTGCGCTCGTCCCCCTGGACCCCCACCGAGCGGACGTCCGCCAGCAGCACCGCGAACACCTGCCAGATCTCGCGGTCCAGCCCGGCCCGGCGGATCTCCTCGCGGACGATCACGTCGGCGGCCCGCAGCGTCGCCAGCNNCCGCAGCGTCGCCAGCCGCTGCGGGGTGACCTCACCGATGATCCGGACAGCCAGGCCAGGCCCCGGGAATGGCTGCCGCCAGACGATCTCCTCCGGCAGCCCGAGTTCCTCGCCGAGCCGGCGCACCTCGTCCTTGAACAGGGTGCGCAACGGCTCCACCAGGGAGAACTGCAGATCCTCGGGGAGCCCGCCGACGTTGTGATGCGACTTGATCTTCGCCGCGGTCGGCGAGCCGGACTCGATGACGTCCGGATACAAGGTGCCCTGCACCAGGAACTCGATCCGGGAGCCCTCCGCCTCGGCCTGAGCCTCCAGCTCGCGGGCGGCGGCCTCGAACACCCGGATGAACTCCCGTCCTATTATCTTGCGCTTGCGCTCCGGGTCACTGACGCCGGCGAGTGCCGCGGCGAACCGGTCGGCGGCCTTGACGTGCACCAGCTCGACCCCGGTCGAGGCGACGAAGTCCTTCTCCACCTGCTCCGCCTCGCCCGCGCGCAACAGGCCGTGATCGACGAACACGCAGGTCAGCCTGTCGCCCACGGCGCGGTGGACGACCGCCGCGGCCACCGCCGAGTCCACCCCGCCGGACAGCCCGCAGATCGCGCGCGCGTCGCCGAGCTGGGCCCGGACCGCCGCGACCGCCTCGTCCGCGATGTTGACCATCGTCCAGTTGGGCCGGCAGCCGGCGCCGGCGAACAGGAAACGCCGCAGGACGTCCAGGCCGCGGTCGCTGTGCACCACCTCCGGGTGGAACTGCACGCCGAACAGCCCGCGCGCGACGTCCTCGAAGGCCGCGACCGGGGTCGACAGCGTCGACGCGGTGACCACGAACCCCGGTGGCGCCGCTGTCACCGAGTCGCCGTGGGACATCCACACCTGCTGGCTGGTGGGCAGATCTGCGAACAGGACACCGCCGGCGGTGACGGTCAGGCGGGTCGCGCCGTACTCCGCGACACCTGTGCGGGCCACCGTCCCGGCCAGCGCGTGCGCCATCACCTGGTGGCCGTAGCAGATGCCCAGCACCGGCACCCCGGCACGGAAGAGCGCGGGGTCCACCTCCGGGGCGCCCGGCGAGTAGACCGACTTCGGCCCGCCCGAGAGAATCACCGCGGCGGGACGCCGGGCGAGGATCTCCTCGACCGAGATGTCCCAGGGCACGATCTCCGAGTAGACGTGGCACTCCCGCACCCGCCTGGCGATGAGCTGGGCGTACTGGGCACCGAAGTCGACGACCAGAACCGTGTCGTGAGCCGGGCGGGAGGCCCCGGGCGCGTCGGACGCCACCGACGCGGGCGCGGGCGGAGACGCGGATGCGGGGGCTGCTGGCGCGTCGGATCCTCGGCCGTTGCCCGTCGGGCCCGCGGCCGGCTTCGAGATGGCGGTGTCCACGACGCCAAGCCTACGGAGAAGATGCCAGGCCCACGGAGAGCCAAGCCCACGAAGAACAGGCCAGGACGGTACGGGCCCATAGAGAAGGTGTCAGGCCCGCGGAGAACGGGTGCGGTACCTGACGCGGCGCCGGAAAGTACCTGCGCGACAGGCAACAGGCGGCCGACCCGCCCGGACTTCCGTCCATCCTGCGGGCATACGTCCGGACCGCCCGAAAACGGACCGAACGGATGGGATCGGAAGTGGACATCTAGTTTAGGCCAGGCGCGTGTCGGGATGTCTGGCCATACCGCTATGGTGCCTATCGAGGGACATCCGGGCCCGATACCGGGCCATCCCGGCACGTCATGTTCCGGGAGGCTGGCGGAGAGGTTGCGAAGGTACGTGCGCAGACAACCGATAGCCGGCACGGGCATCGACGCTCCCCCGGCGGGCGAGGCCACACCGCAGGAGCCGGAGCGGTCCGCCGATGACGGCGGGCACCGCGTCGACGCCCCAGCCATCACGTCACAGGACCCAGGCGGTATACGACGCATAAGGGCACTGCTCGGTGCGCCGGCGAACTGGCGGGTCCGTACCAAGCTGATCGCGATTCTCGCGGTCCCGATCATCGCGATCCTGGCCAACGCCGCGATGGGCGCCAACAGTGTGCTGACCAGCACCCGGGACGTCAACCGTGCCCAGGACATGGCGAAGATAAGCCGCGCCGCCACGGCACTGGTGTCCGCATTGGAGCAGGAACGCACCTATACGGTCGGCTATGTCGCCTCACGCGGCACGCCCCTGTCGGGCTTCCGCTCCCCCGAGCGCATCAAAACGGTGCAGACACAGGTTGACGAGGCGGCCCGGCAGTACGAGCAGAATGTCCGGGGCCAGCAGAACGCCTTCACCGAGCAGGCCCGGACGGCACTCCAGTCGATCACGGACCGGCTGTCGCACCGGACGAACGTGCGCGAGACCGCGTTGACGCTGGCCTCGTCGAGCTCCGTCCAGGTGGCCTACACCGGAATGATCAACAGCCTCGTCAACCTGGTGTCGCTCATCCCACAGGGCCAGGACGACGCCGCGCTGAACGCCGACGTGGAGGCCCTCGACTCCGTCATCCGCGCGCGGGAACGCCTGGCTGCCCAGCAGTCCCTCATCCACGGCACCATCCAGCAGGGACGTTTCGACAGCACCGACTACCGGCTGTTCGTCGGTCTGAGCACGGAACGCGAAACCCAGATCTCCCGTTTCGAGGCGGTGGCCAACCCGGACCAGGCCAGGGTGTACCGGGAGACGCTCGTCGGTCAGGACGTCGCGGAGACCAGCAACGAGGTACAGGACGTACTGACAGGACGGGTCGGGCAGCCGCTCGAGCTCGACAACCTGAAGTGGTTGCAGTCGACCCAGGCCACGATGGACCTCAACAGCAGGGTCGTCGACTCCCTGTACAACAACACCGAGGACCGCGTCGAGACGCTGCGGTCGGGTATCCAGCGCCGGGCGCTGCTCTCCGGTCTGCTCATCGTCTTCATCCTGACGGCCGCCCTGTTCGCCGCCATGATCGTCGCCCGCTCCCTGGTACGCCCCCTGCTCGGGCTGCGCGCGGCCGCGCTCGACGTCGCCGGCCGCCGGCTGCCCGAGTCGGTCCGCCGGCTGCGTGACTCCACCGAACAGGACATCGAGACCGAGGTCGAACCGGTCGGTATCAACACCGACGAGGAGATCGGTGAAGTCGCCCGCGCGTTCGACGAGGTCCACCGAGAGGCCGTCCGCCTCGCGTCCGAACAGGCCGTGCTGCGGAACAACGTCAACGCCATGTTCGTCAACCTGTCCCGGCGCAGCCAGGGACTGGTCGAACGGCAGCTGCGGCTCATCGACGACCTGGAGAACCGGGAGCAGGACCCGGACCAGCTCTCCAACCTGTTCAAGCTCGACCACCTGGCGACCCGTATGCGCCGGAACAACGAAAGCCTCCTGGTGCTCGCCGGCACCGACACGGCCCGCAGGTGGACCCACCCCGTCCCCCTCAACGAGGTCGTCCTCGCCGCGATCTCCGAGGTCGAGCAGTACACGAGGGTCAAGCAGACGGCGGCGGCCGCGGTGTCCATCACCGGGAACGCCGTCAGCGACGTCGTGCACCTCATCGCCGAACTGTTGGAGAACGCCACCTCCTTCTCCCCGCCGGCGACCGATGTGCAGGTCACCAGCCGCTCCCTGGGGCCTGGCGCCGGAGCGATAGTCGAGATCGAGGACCGCGGCATCGGAATGCCGGCCAAGGAGCTCGAACGCATCAACGAACGGCTGGCCAACCCACCCGTCATCGACGTGTCGGTGTCCCGCACGATGGGTCTGTTCGCGGTCGGTCGGCTGGCCGGCCGACACAGCATCCGCGTCCAGCTCCGCGAATCGACCTCCGGCGGGATCACCGCCGTGATAAGGCTGCCAGCCAAGGTCGTCGCCAGTGAGGCGACCCCGAGCACGCCGGCACGCCCCACAGCGCCACTGACCACCGGACGTCCCCCGGTCGGCCGGTCCGCGCTCGACAACGGTCTGCCACCGGCGCTGTCCAACGGCCGCACGGTGGGGTTCGACGGGATGTCCCTGGCGAACGGCATGTCACGCGGCGAGTCCAACGGCCACACGTTCGTCGACGGAAACAGCCTGCCAAAGGGCAACGGCTCGTATCCGCCCGGTTCGCGCAATGGCTCCGAAGCACCTCCGTCCCTGCCCGTACCGGGCATGAACGGAAGCGGCCCGGGCCGCACCGCGGCGGACGAACGGTCCACCAGCCCCGACGAGTTCGGGCTGGAGCAGCCGGACGTCGGTGGCGGCTTCGGCACCGGCACCGGCCCACTGGAGATCTCCAGAACCACGGCCCGCCAGCCGAATGCCGATCCGCCCTTCCGGAGTGAGCCCCAGACCGGCGGCTACGAGATCCCCCGGGGACCGGGCGCGGCGGGCCCCATCGGCCCGGACGCCGGCGCGACCTACCTGGACCTCGCCGGCCGCACCGATCCGGTGCACCTGGATCCGGCCGGCTCGGCTTCCCTGGACACCGGCGGCATCGACCTGACCGGAGCGGCCCCGCCCGGACCGACAGGCCGGACCGCCACGGACAGCGCACCGGCCGCGCCCAGCCCCGACACGACCCCGTTCAGCCGGCTGTCCCCCCCGCCCACCGCCTACTCCCAGCCCACCGCCGGCGGCGGCCAGGCCGGGGAACTGCCGACGGTCATCCCGTCGGGCGGCGGCGTCCGTCCCGACTTCAGAACGGAACGGGCGCCCACCGCGCGCGACGACGTGTCCTACCGCAACGACGTTTCTTATCGCGACGATGTGTCCTACCGCGATGACGTCTCCTATGGCGACGGTGCCGACCGGGCGTCCCGTACCGACGGGGCCGAGGAAGCAGCCGCCGATCGGGACGGCGAGGACAGCGACACGACCCCGATCTTCGATTCGGTCTCCGCGTGGTTCCAACGCCACGCCCCGACATCCCCGCACCCGCTGCCGAGCCGACCGAGGGCGGCTGCCCCGCTGGGCCGTCCCGGACCGGCCCCGCACCGCGGCCCGGCCAGCCTGCGTGGTGACTTGCGGCCACCGGAGCCAGCCGGCCGGCCCGCTCGGCCGGTCGACGTCAGCGCCAGCGGTGACATCGGCCGTCCGCCGTCGCCCTACCCGGCGCCGGCCGGCCGGCCCGGGCCTCAGGGCCCGGCACCCGCCGACATCCCTGTGCCCGGCTGGTCGCCCGCCCCGGGAGAACCCCCGCTGCCGGCCGCCGCGGCCGGCCCCGCCGACATCCAGTCCGTTCCGTTGGCGAGCCGTCCGGCGCCCGCCGCGCCGGATTCCGGATCCGTATCATGGTCGTCCGCGGCTGACGCCGGGTGGCGTGCCGCGGAAGCGGCCCGCCAGCCGTCTCCCGCTGGGACGACCAGGGCCGGTCTTCCATTGCGTGTCCCGATGACACACCTGGTACCTGGTAGCGCTGAAACCACGCCACGGCGTCAGCCGGAGGGGTCGTCCCGCTCCCCCGAAGCGGTCGGTGGCCGGCTTGCCAGCTTCTACCAGGGTGTTCGACAGGCCCGTGATGTCGCCAGGGACACCCCCCACAGCTCTCGTCGGAACGCCCAGGAGGAAGTGTGACGCCCATGAGCTCAGACGCACAGAACCTCAACTGGTTGATCAACAATTTCGTCGAAAGAGTTCCCGGTGTCGCGCACACCGTGGTGGTTTCCGCGGACGGTCTGCTGCTGGCGGTCTCGGACGGTTTCCCACGCGACCGGGCGGACCAACTGGCCGCTGTCGCGTCGGGTCTGGTCAGCCTGACCCAGGGCGCCGCCCGGGTTTTTGAAGCAGGCAACGTGACACAGACGGTCGTCGAGATGGAACATGGGTTTCTGTTCATCATGGCGATCAGTGATGGGGCAAGTATGGCGGTTCTCGCCGCACCGTCGTGTGACATCGGACTTGTGGGGTACGAGATGGCACTGCTGGTAACCCGGACCACGGATGTGCTCACCCCTGCCCTACGAGCCGAACTACAGGGGATCCTTCCGCGGTGAACCGACAGGAGCACAGGGGGTCAGGGTGAGTACCGATCCCGCGAATACCCCGGGACCGGTTGTCCGTCCCTACGCGATGACCGGTGGTCGGACGCGTTCACGATACGAACTCGCCATCGAGGCGCTTGTCGTCACAACGTCCTTTGGTGAGGAACGGGCAATCCAACTTGCCCTGGAACAACAGACAATCGCCGCCATGTGCCGGCAGGTGCGATCAGTTGCGGAGATCGCCGCCGGCCTGCGGGTTCCCCTCGGAGTCGCCAGGGTGCTGGTCGGTGACATGGCGGACGAAGGTTACGTCCGGGTACACCAACAACCCGACCGCGATGAGGCGCCGGACCTCGCGCTGCTCGAAAGGGTGCTCAGTGGCCTTCGCAAGCTCTGACCGCAGACGGGTCAACTCCTCCGTCGCCACTACTTCGGTCAAGATCGTCGTTGCTGGTGGTTTCGGCGCCGGCAAGACGACTTTTGTCGGTTCGGTGTCCGAGATCGTACCCCTGCGGACCGAGGCGGTCATGACCGAGGCCGGGGCACACGTCGACGACCTGACCCACCTCGCCGACAAGACGACGACCACGGTCGCAATGGACTTCGGCCGGGTCTCCCTGGACGAGGATCTTATCCTCTATCTGTTCGGCACGCCGGGACAGTACCGGTTCTGGTTCATGTGGGACGACATCGTGCGGGGCGCTATCGGTGCCATCGTCCTCGCCGACACCCGGCGGCTAGCCGACTGTTTCGCGGCTGTGGACTACTTCGAACAGCGACAGTTGCCATTTGTCGTCGGAGTGAACTGTTTCGACGGAATCCTGCGGCATTCCATAGACGACGTCCGGGAAGCTCTGCAGATCAACCCGAGCATACCGATCATCACCTGCGACGCGCGTAACCGTCACTCGACGAAAAGCGCACTGATCGCGGTGGTCGAGCACACGATGTCACGAGCGGTGGCCAGGACCTGATCCGCCGCTCGGGCGGCACCGGCCCGACGCGCGCATATCGTCCTCGCGGTGAACCGAGCCGACAGTATCGGCCCGGTTCACCGATCGGCCCGGTTCACCGCGTCTGGCTGTCCCCGCCGGGAGGCGGATCGAGCGGACGGGAGCTGTTCTCAGGTCCCCTGGACGGCCCTGGTGTATGGCAGCAGCCTGCCTGGCTGCGCGGCAATATTCTTGATCGAATCGTCGCCGACGATGACCAGGCTGTAGCCGGTGCCCTCCGTCCGCCACTGTCCCCCGACCAGCGGCGTCTTCGCCACGTTCTTGGGGATGTCGGCCGAGCCGCCGAAGCCGATCTCCCCCACGATCGTGTTGGTACGCAGCTTCCCGATCGCCGCCGCCAGGCCCGCCCGGTCGTCGGGCGAGCCGACCTGGGCCAACGCCTCCGTGGCGAGTTCGTAGAGGGCGTGCACGAAGCCGAGGGTCTGCACCCAGGGGGTGCCGGTCCTGTCCGTGAAGTCCTTGGCGAGCGTCTCCGGAGTGGCCCCCGTCAACGAGCTTTTGAACCGGTGGTAGGGCGACCACCAGACCTCGGTACCGAGGTTGTTGCCGTCCTGGCCGAGGGCCTGGACCGAGCGCGGGAACAGCAGCCCCTTGGCGACCGTGACGATCTTCGGGCTGAAGTCCATCGACACCGCCTGCTTCCAGAAGATCTGGAAGTCGTCCGGCGTCAGCACACCGGTCAGGATGTCCACGCCCGCCTGCTTGAACACGTTCAACTGGGGACCGAAGTCCGACATCCCGGTGGGAAAGACGGGAGGCTTCACGAGCGTGTAGCCCGCGGCGGCTATCGCGGGCGGAAACCCGATGGTGCCGTCGGCGAACGTCCTGCCGTCGGAGTCGTCCGGCCAGAGCGCACCGACCTTCTTGTTGGTGGGCAACTGGCCCCACATGTTCCGGTAGACCCTGGTCACGTCCTCAAGGCCCCAGAAGAAGTGATAGGTCCACTTGAACGGGCGGGCCGGGTCGCCACCACGTCCGTTGAACCACGACTGCCAGGGAGCGGCCGTGGAAATGCACGGCATCTCGTTCGCCTCGCACTGGTCCGAGACCGGGTTGGTGGTCTCCGGTGTGGAGGCGACGAGGATGATGTCCACCCGGTCGGTGTAAATCAGGTCGCCGGCGGCCTGGGCCGCACGGTTCTGGTCGGACTGGCTGTCCCGGACGATGATCTCAACCGGATAGGTGCGCGCGCCGATGGTCATTCCGCCCTGGCGGTCGAAGAAGGCCCGGATGGTGTCGGTGACGTACCTGTCCGCGGCGCCGAAGGCGGACAGCGCCCCCGTCTGCGGGCTCACATAGCCGATCCTGATGACCCGGTTCGCCTTCGACCCGCTCCCGGAGCCGCCACAGGCGGCAAGGGGTACCCCTGCGGTCGCCACGCCAGCCAGGGTCAGCAGTGTGCGGCGGCTGAGGAAACGTCCACCGGCATCACCGGAACGGTCCGCGGCGTCGGGAGGAACCTGCTGGGGAACCTGGGGGGCAATCTGGTCCGGTTTCTTCCCCGCGCCGGGCTCCGCCGCCCGCGTCCGGGATTCCTGCCACGGCAGCGGAACCGGTACGGGAGGCCCGGCGAGTGATCCGGAAGGCCCGGAAAACTCACCAGGCCCGGAAGGCTCGCATCCCCGAGCCGCGGGAAACGGCCTGCCCGGGCCGGTCGCTTCGGGGCCGTCGGTATCCGACACGGCGCCAGGTCGTCCCTGTCCAGTACGTGTCGGGCGGTCAGAGTGGAGCATGGGTCCTGATCCTGCCGCACGCCGGTTCAAACCCGGGCACTGGGTCCCGGTCGACACGCAGCAGACCAGATCGGGAACGGAAGGTTCCTGTTCGGCCCGCCGGCTGAAGCCGGCGGGAGCAGGCTCCGCCGGCCCGGGATACCGGCCGGAGAACGCCGGCCGGCGTTCTCCTGGCCAGTCGGCGAACACATGATCACTATTTTTCCCGGGCTCGGAGCCTAATTGATCGCACACCACCGGTTCGATCCGTCCTTGAAGGTCAGGAAACCGCCGTCCTTCCCGGCGTCGCCAGCGCCCACCCGGTTGATGAACAGCGCCTTGATGTCCTTGAGCGGACCGTCGGCGAACTGGACGTCGGTAAAAATCACGGTATCGGTACTCAGACTGTTCTTTGTGATCGAGTAGGTACCCTGCTGGTCATCCCAGCGGTAGCTACCGCTCTCGCGTGGCACGACGAGCTTGTTCGGCAGTGCCGCGGACGCCTGGGAATTCCGGTTGTCGGCCGAGGCGGCCCCGTCGGCCGGCTGGTCGCCGTCGGCCGTCCGATAGCAGCGGTAGGTGCCGTCGACCAGCGCCCGACCGGCCGCGGCGTCCGGATTGCTCGTGGCCGGCGTCGGCGCGCCCCCGGCCGAGGACGCCGCGGCGGTGACGCCGGGATCCACCGGGTCCTCCGGAGCCCCCACGGGAAGATCCTCCGCCCCGCCCGACAGCAGGGCGTACAGCCCGACCGCGACCAGGGACACCAACACCGCGACAATCAACGGGCCGGTCCACCCATGCCGATAACGCGCCAGCAGCCCCGAGCCGGGGCCGCCGCTGCCGTCGTCGTCGATGTCGTCGACGTCGTCGTCCACATCGTCGATGTCGTCACCGGGATCCGGCCCACCGCGCCGGCTGTCCGGCTGGCTGGACAGTCGGACGGCCGGCCGTTTCGCGGCCCCGGACGCCGTCGAGCGCTGCTCCGGCCCCCGCGCCCCGGTGTCCGTGGAAGCACCATCCGGGGAGGAAACCCGCGCCGCCGCCGTACCCGGCCGGCCTACCTTCTTACGGACAGAACTGGACGGCTTCCAGCCCCCATCGTCGTCATCGGGACCGGTGCCACGCGAGCCGGCATCACGCGAGCCGGTGTCGCGGGAGCCGGTGTCCGGCGTGGACCCGATCCTCGACAGCGTCGCGGTCATCTCCGCCAGCGACTGTCCGAGCACCCCGGGCGGCACGGCCGGAGATGACGGCATACCGTCACGCGACGTCCTCGGCCGTGCGGCGTCGGTGACCCGTGGCACGATGTCGGTGCGCTCCATCGGTCCGGCGGCGGAGGACGCCGCGGCGGCGGGGTCCGCGAAGGCCGCCTCGCCCGGCAGACCGCCCCCGGGCGTCCTGGCCCCGGGTACCGCCGACGGCGGCCTGGGGGCGGTACGTGGGTGCGGCCGGGCGGGAACGGACGGCTCGGCCGTGGTGGCCGCGGCCGGGCCTCGGTAGGTCGGCGGGAGAAGCACGGCCCGGTCGTTGCCGCCGTCCGCTCTCCCGGCAGTTGGCCGGGATGTGCCAGGAGTAACCGGCGCATCGTCGTTCACGCCGGCACCACGGACGAGGGCTCTGGCGGCCCCGGAACCGGGATATCCGCCTGTCCCGTAGCCGCTCGGAGCCGGGCTGCCGGCTGTCGCGGCCGGCCCTGCGTCCAGAGGGCCGCCCCGATCGGGAGGCGGCGGGTTCGGCCCGGCGGGAGGTACCCGTCCGCGATCACGGGGCTGTGCCGCCCTGAACGAGCCGCCCATCAGGTAGGAAGTCGATCCGTCCCCCGGCCCGGTGGTGTCCGGTTGACGGGCCGGAAGCTCACGATCAGCGCCCATGAGCGGTGGGTAGCCGGCCTGGTGGCCCGCCAACCCGTAACCGTTCACCGGACGGTCGCTTCCGTAACGGTCCCCAACGCCGTTGGGGTTCGGCACGCCGTTACCGGCGGAGGCGGGAGCGCCGTACCCGGCCGGGCCACGGGCCGGCGGGGAACCGGTGCTCCCCCCGAAACCGCCGTCCGGCGGCATACCCGCCGGCGGCAGGGCGGCCGGTGGTAGGGCGGCCGGTGGTAGGGCGGGTGGTGGTAGGGCGGCCGGTGACGCCCGGCCGGACAACGGCTGCGGGCCACTGGGCCGACGGCCGTCCGGCCCGGGGGCGCCCGTGTCGAACAGACGCTGGTCGGGCTGACCACCGAAGGAAAAAGCGCCACCCGCGGGCGGGGATGCGGGCCCGTCGTCACGCGGACGGGTCCGATAACCGTCGGTGGATCCACGGACATCGGGGTAATGCGGAGCGAAACCGCGCAGGACGCCAGGCTGATAGCCGTCCGGCCCGGTGCCGTTCCCGTTCGCCGGCCCCGGAGCGGACTGCCAGGGATGACCGGCGCCCTGACCCGCGGGGCTCTGGCCCACCGGACCCTGACCGGCGGGTCCCTGGCCCTGGCCGGCGGGGCTCTGGCCCTGGCCGGCGGGGCTCTGGCCCTGGCCGGCGGGGCCGCCATAACCGGCGAATCCGTCCGCGGCGCCGGGCGAGCCAGTGTCGCGCTGGGCGGCGCCGGCACGATCGCTGCCATCCACGGACAGCCCCCAGCGCCCACCGCCGTAGCCGCCGGTCGTCGTGCCCGTCGCGGAATCATCACCGCCCGGCAGCCAGCCGGGCCGCGGGTCGGGCGGGGGCGGTTGGAACGGAGAAGCCGGCTGGAACGGGTAGGCGGGCAGGGCCGGCCGCTCATGACTGGCGGAGACGTCGAACGGGTCAGGAGCGGGGAAGGGACGATCGCGCCACCCCTGGCCGGTTGGATCCTGGGCGCCGGACCTGTCCGGAACCGGCGGGAAGGACGGCTCGGAGCGGTCGTCAGCCTCCCCGACCCGCTCGACCGCGAAGAAGTCGTCCGCACGCCGGCCCGACGCGCCGGAACGGTCCGCGGCGCCGGTCACCAGGCCGCCCGCGTCACCGGCTGCCGCCG
>NZ_JWIO01000003.1:163433-179344 GCF_001017755.1 Protofrankia coriariae | reverse complement strand
CACCGGCTGCCGCCGATGGACGCCACGCCCCGGCGACGGCGTCCCACGCCCACGCGTCATCGTCGCTCGCCCCGAGCCCGTGGGTGGGCATGTCCTGCCCCCCAGGTCCAGGTAGTCGTCCGGGTAAAGGGCGTAGGCCGTGCCCGATGGATGCTCGCCCGCACGGGCGACACCCAGACGAACACTCGCCGTGTTGTCGTCGTCACCAATAGCTCCGCTATTGCACGCCCCCCATCCGCTGTTTCGCGCCGCACGGGGATCCCCGCAGGGACACCGCTGCTCTCCACCCCGCCGGAGGCTACCTGGATCACCGTCCGCATCGATCAACATCCATCAGAGACGGCCCAGGTGCCCACGAACCAGGCACCCACGAGTCAGGTGCCCACGAAAGCCCGCACGCCATGAAACACCGGAAATATGGACGAATCAAGCCTACACCACAGCTTGCCGTCATCAGGCGCTCACGCACTGGTCGGAGATCTCCTGGACGATCCTGGTCGTCTCCGGCGAGTTCACGTTCTTGTTGAACTGCTCGTACTGATCCTGCGGATAGTTGGCCTCCAGCTTCTCCAGCGTGCACGTGCAGTAGGCCTGCAGCCCATGGCTGACCTGCATGCACTCCCGCAGATAGTCCGCGCGCAACGCCTCGCTGTACTGTGCGGGCCGGGCGGCCACCGTATCTGGCGAAGCGCCCTCGACCGTGTTGACGGGCGCGTTGGTCACAGCGTCCCCGTCGTCGCCGCCCAGGGCCAGGTAGCCACCGACGCCGACCAGGAGCAGCACCACCACCGCGGCGGCGATCAACACGCGACGCGGTAACGCCGCGACGGACGACAGGCGCCGGGTCAGCGGCCGGTCCGACCCCGGGACGGCACTGTCACCGTCCGCCTCGGGCCGAGATGTCGACGCCCAGCCACCGGCCCGGCGCTTGCGGTGCTGCCGGTGCGCGCCGGTCGAGGCCCGCGAATGGGATCCCAGGGCGATGGCACCGGTGTCGGTGCCGGGCAGAGCGCCGTCCCGGGCGGGCCCGAGCGCGATGACGTCCACCACACCGAACGGCTCGGACAGCCCTCGGACGCTGGCCCCGGACGGCGCGATCTCCCCTGTGCTCGGGGCGACGACGGTGCCGACGGCCGTTACCGGCCCCGTTCCCGGGTCGGCGGGCCCGAGCGGATAGCTCTGCCAGGCGGCCCCGTGGGCGGCCGCGATGTCCAGCCCACCCGTGTTGGCCAGGATGTCAGCGCCCTGCGACGAGATGTCATCGCCCGGAAGCGGCCAGCTGTCCAACCCACCCGGCTGCGGGAGGTCGACGGCCGTCTGCGTGCTCTGCGGGGTGCCGTCCCGCACCGGCCCTGGCCCCGACTCCCCTGGCCCCGACTCCGAGCGGGCCGCGCCCGGCAACAGCGTCCCGTCCAGGACGGACCAGCCCGACGTGTCCAGTGCCAGATATCCCGGCGCGAACTCCCCGGTCGTGGTGACCGCGGCATCGCCACCGATGGCGGTGCCACCGGTGACACCGGCATCGCCCGAACCGGTATCGGAACCGGTAGTCGTGGACTCGGTGGGATACGCCGCTGACAGCTGCCACGTCTGGGCTGCCTCGTCCCAGACGTACGAACCATCATCGCTGACCCAGCGACCGTGCTCGTCGATGCGCATGTGTCATCCTTCGGACCAGAACAGACGGTTCCAGGGTGCCATGCTGCCCGAAGTGAGCTTCACCGGAGGTCGCGAGGATTTTCCAGGTGGGCCCGAAGACGGCCATCATGCCGTCGGAAGCAGGCTTCACCCGAATTCGGGACCGGTCCGAAATGTCCATGGTAGTTCGATAGTTCCGACCACCGGTGGACGCCACGGACGCGGGAGAGGCTGGCAGCGGATCAGCGGGGTGACGCGGTGACCAGCACGTCGGCCTTCTGCAGTTCCTTGAGCGTCGCGTAGCCGGTCGTCGCCATCGCGGTCCGCAGCGCCCCGGCGAGGTTGAGCGTGCCGGGGTTCACCGACGCGGGGCCCAGCAGGATCTCCCGCAGCGTTCCGGCGACCGCGACCGGCTCCCAGGTTCCTCGCGGCAGGCGGGAGTGCAGCAGGTCCATGGACCAGTAGCCGCCGCGCCCGGGCGCCTCGGCGGCGGCGGCCAGCGGCTTGTCGAGCATGACCGCGTCGGCCCCGCAGGCGATGGCCTTGGCGATGTCCCCGCCGGTGCGCACACCTCCGTGCGCGATGACGTGGACGTACCGGCCGCCGGACTCGTCCAGGTAGCGCATGCGCGCGCCGGCCGCGTCCGCGATCGCGGTCGCCATCGGGACGCCGACCCCGAGCACCGCCCTGGTCGTGTCCGCGCCGCCGGGGCCGACCCCGACGATCACGCCGGCGGCCCCGGTGCGCATCAGGTGCAGGGCGGTCGAGAAGGACGCACACCCACCCACCAGCACGGGCACGTCGATCTCGCCGATGAACCGTTTGAGGTTCAACGGCTCGGTCTGTCTCGACTGGTGCTCGGCCGAGACCGCCGTCGCGTGGATGACGAGCAGGTCGACCCCGGCCTCGAGCAGGAACGGGTACAGCGCGTCGACCCGTTGGGGGCGCAGCGCGGCGGCCGTGACCACACCGGAGTGCCGGATCTCCGTCAGCCGTTTGACGACCAGCTCGGGCCGGATCGGCGCGGTGTAGAGTTCCCGCAGCCGCCGGCCGGCCGCGTCCGGGCCGAGGGTGGCGATCTCCGCCAGCAGCGGCTCCGGCTCCTCGTGCCGGCTCCACAGCCCCTCGACGTGGACGATGCCGAGGCCGCCGATGTTGCCCAGCTCGACGGCGGTGGCCGGTGAGGTCACCGCGTCCGCGGGCGCGCCCACCACCGGCAGGTCGAAACGGTAGGCGTCGATCTCCCAGGCCAGCGAGACGTCCGCGGGGTCGCGCGTGCGCCTCGACGGCACGATGCCCAGGGCGTCCAGGCCGAAGCCGACCCGACCGCTCTTACCGATACCGATCTCGACCTCAGCCACTGTGTCCTCTCACCGGTGCCACCGGGTCCCTCCACCGGCAACATCCTCTCACCGGTGTCATCGGTCCACCGGCGTCATCGATGGCATCCTCCCAGTGGCATCACCGGTGGTGCCCTCCCAGCGGGGCGCAGCCGGCCCGTCCCGAGGGGCGGGACCACCGGCCCACCCCTCGGGACGGCGCGTGCGTCACCGCGAGTTGTAGTTCGGTGCCTCGACGGTCATCTGGATGTCGTGCGGGTGGCTCTCCTTCAGGCCCGCGGCGGTGATGCGCACGAGCCGGGCGTCCCGTTGCAGGGCGGCGATCGTCGGCGAGCCGGTGTAGCCCATGGCCGCCCGCAGGCCGCCGACGAGCTGATGGGCCACCGCGGCCAGCGGCCCCCGGTACGGGACCTGCCCCTCGATGCCCTCCGGCACGAGCTTGTCGTCGGAGAGGACGTCGTCCTGGAAGTAGCGGTCCTTCGAGTAGGAGGTGGTGGTGCCCCGGCTGCGCATCGCGCCCAGTGACCCCATCCCGCGGTATGCCTTGTACTGCTTGCCGTTGATGAAGATCAGCTCGCCGGGGCTCTCGTCGACGCCGGCCAGCAGGCTGCCGAGCATCACCGTGTCCGCCCCGACCGCGATCGCCTTGGCGATGTCCCCGGAGTACTGCATCCCACCGTCGCCGATCACCGGGATGCCGTGCTCCCGGGCGACCAGCGCGCACTCGTAGATCGCGGTGATCTGTGGCGCGCCGACCCCGGCCACCATCCGCGTGGTGCAGATCGAGCCGGGCCCGACCCCCACCTTGATGGCGTCGGCGCCCGCCTCCACCAGCGCGCGGGCGCCGTCCGCGGTCACGACGTTGCCGGCGATGACGTCGAGGGGGCTGCCGTCGGCCCTGGTCGGCAGGTCGGCCTTGACGCGGCGCACCATGTCCAGCACCGCCCGGGAATGGCCGTGGGCGGTGTCGACGACCAGGAAGTCGACCGCCGCGCGCACCAGGGCCTGGGCGCGCTTGTAGGCGTCCTCCCCCACCCCGATGGCGGCGCCGACCACCAGCCGGCCGTCGGCGTCCTTGGTCGCCCGCGGGTACTGCTCGCGCTTGGTGAAGTCCTTGACGGTGATCAGACCGCGCAGGCGGTCCCGGTCGTCCACCAGGGGAAGTTTTTCGATCTTGTGTCGCCGCAGCAGAGCCAGTGCGTCGTCGGCCGACACACCCACCGGCGCCGTGACGAGCGGCATCGACGTCATCACGTCACGCACCGACCGGGAATGGTCCCGCTCGAACCGGATGTCACGGTTGGTCACGATGCCGACGAGCCGGCCGTCGGACTCGGTCACCGGAACGCCGGATATCCGGTAACGGGCCATCAGCTCGTTGGCCTCGTCAATGGTGGCGTCCGGGCCGCAGGTGATCGGAGAGGTGATCATTCCTGATTCGGAACGCTTCACCATGTCGACCTGCTGCGCCTGGTCGTCCACGGAAAGATTCCGGTGCAGCACCCCCACCCCGCCCTGGCGGGCCATCGCGATCGCCATCCGCGACTCGGTGACGGTGTCCATCGCCGAGGACAGCATCGGAATGGCAAGCCGGATATGGCGGGACAACCACGTGGACGTGTCCGCCTCCGACGGCACGATGTCCGATTCCGCCGGGAGCAGCAGTACGTCGTCGAAGGTCAGCCCCAGCGTGGCCAGCTTCGTTGGCAGCACCGACTCCGGATCAGACACGGCCGGCCGGACAATGGGACTGTTCATGACACCTTCCGTTCACGCTTTGTTGTTCGCCGTGCCGGCACCGCACCCACACGGCACTTCCCGACCGCGCCTTCCCAGGCCTTCCCGGCCGTTGCCGTTCCGCCTTCTCGGCCGCCGTTGCCTTCCCACCCAGCCGCCGTCCGCCCGGCCATAGCTCTCCCGGCCGTCATCTTCTCGGCCTGGCCTTCCCGGCCCTGGCGTGACAGCCCGCTCGGCCGCGGCGCCAACCGCTGTGGCCCGGCTCCGTAGCCCGGCTCCGTGGACCGACCCTGCCATGGCCGGCGCGTACCGACCGGCTCCCACCAGGCCACGCCCCAACCACCGGCGCCGACCCACAGCGCCGCGACCGGCGCGACCAGCGGGCCGCCCGGAGCGGCAGGCCATCAGTACGAGCTTCAAGCTCTACATGCTAGGCCAAAGAATACTCGATCATGACTTTTCACGTGTCCGAAGACGTCAGGAACGTGCGCCGGCCAAAGGCCGCACGGCCGCGGGCTGCCACACAGCGCACTGATCATTCTTCGGAACCGGCTCGCGATACGGCGTACCCGAAACGGTCCGTAGCCGCGGTAAAGAGGCGATACGGGCACACACCAGCGCCTGGAGTCGCCGATCGGGACCACTAAGGGGCCCAGTCCGGCGTAGCGTGGTCGGCGTGAGCAACGAGCCTCTCGACCCCTTCGCGGGCGACCCCGAGGATCCGACCGCAGAACTCGCCCGCCTGGACCCGGTCGAGGACAGCGATCTGCTGGAGCCTCTGTCGCCGCAGGAACGCGAGGAGGTGCTCGCCGAACTCGGCGATCTCGACGTTTTCCGGACCCTGCTGGAACCCCGCGGCTACCGCGGTCTCGTCGTCGACTGCGAAGGATGCGCGGAACCGCACTTCTTCAGCTGGGATCTTCTCACCGGCAATCTGCGCCATCTGCTCGACGAGGGCCGCACCCGGGTGCACGAACCCGCCTACGCCCCGGATCCCTCCTGCTACGTCAGTTGGGACTACGCGCGCGGCTACGCCGACGGTGTCTACGAGACGAGCGAGGCATCGGAAGCCGACTCCCGCTGACCGCCCCCGCCCCTTCTCCCCTGGCCTTCCCCCGACGCGCTTCTGCCCAGGCATGAGAACGCTCGCAACGATCTGAGCCCAACGATCTGCGCCTGTTGCTGCCGGAACAGCATCGGATCCGCATCCGTGCTCACGTCTGCCCGCCATGCCCGCCAGCAGCCGGCCCGCCCTCCAAAACCGCCGATCAGATGACGCGGCAGCGGCAGAACCAGTGGGCGTTCTGCTTCTTCACACCGGGGAAGCACTTCCTCACCCAGAGAACCACGTCGTTCGTCCCAGGGCCACTTCTTCATCCCAGGGAAGGAGTGAGGAGATCGAGCGCTTCGGGCAGGGACTGCGCGCAGCGGACCTGCGGCGCGACGATCGCCCCGCGCCAGCCGGGGCCCCCCACCACGATCGACGTTGGCGGCCGGGTCGTCGGTAAGTCGCGCCACACCTGAGCGTCCGCCGAGGCCCGGCGCTGGGACCAGAGGAACACCGCGGCCGGGCCGGTACGTACGACCGCGGTCCGCAGCGCGGCGGCCGGTACAGCGGCACCGAGGACACGGGCGGGTATCCCCCGTTCGGCCAGCCCGGCCGCGACCGCGTTGAGGGCAAGGCTGTGCCGCTCGTCCGGAGTGCACGCGAGCAGCACCGGACGGGCGTGGGCGTCCATGTCACGGTCTGCCACCCGGCGGAAAACCGTCGCGACGCACTCGCTGAGCAGATGCTCGACGTCGACCGCGTCACCGCGTAGCTCCCATCGTCGGCCGACGGCGGCGAGCACCGGGCACGCCAGGTCCTGCCAGGCCGCGACCACACCATCGGTCTCGACCGCCTGGGCCAGGATGCGGGTCACCGCGGACGAGTCGAGCGCCATGGCCGCGCGGGCGAGGCCGCGGGCTGCGATGCCGGCACCCGCCAGCGACAGCACCCGGCCGCCCGACCCTCTCGCCTCGGCCACGCCCGCCTCGGCCACGCGGTCGGACCCGACCAGGTCCGCCACCGGGCCGTCTGCCGCCGGGCCGGCAACATTTCCAGCTGGCCCAGCGATGACGGCGGGCGCGGAGACGTTCCCGGCGGTGCCACGGCCGTCGCCGGAGGAGATCGAGATCACGACCGGCCGGCCGGTACGCGGCTGACCGGCTTCCTGGACGTCAGGCCCGTCCGGCTGATCGGCGCCGGCTACGGAACGTGTCTCACTTTCGACCTGTCGCAGTGGCGCCGGCCACCGCGGTTCCGGCAGATCCTCGGGAAGCGCGCTCCTGGCCATGCGGGCCGCCTCCGCCGGCGCGATCCCGGCCTGGGTGAGACGGCACATGAACTCCAGCCGGGCCAGGTCGTGTGGGTCGTACCTGCGACGGGTACCGGAAACATGGTCGGCCGGACCGAGCCCGTACCGGCGGTTCCAGGTACGCAGGGTCGCGGGCGCGATACCCAGCCGTCGGGCAACCGCGGCGACGGTGTACCGCGGATTGTGCTCCGCCGGGTCCGGGGAGGGGGTCACAGCGCTCATGGTGGCTCTCGGCGACCGTACCCACAACTTGGCGACGAACCGGCTCCGAACGACTACGCGTCGAGTGATTCTCAATGTTGAACAACATATGGCGCGGTACTACGGTGTAGCTGCGGCGCCAGCCGCCCATGGTTGAGAGGGGGGCTCAGGCCGATGACCGACGTCCGACGACTTCCAGGCCCCGGTGCCGAGAAGTGGGAGTGGCAGCTTCACGGCGCCTGCCGTGGGGAGAGCACCGAGCTCTTCTTCCACCCGGAAGGAGAGCGAGGCCCGGCCCGCGCGGCCCGCGAGGCGGCCGCCAAGGCCGTCTGCGCGCGGTGTCCCGTGATCCAGGCATGCGCGGAGCACGCCCTGCAGGCTCGCGAGCCCTACGGGGTGTGGGGCGGGCTCAGCGAATCCGAGCGGGAGGCCATCCTGACCGGCCGAACACGGCGCGGAGCGGGGCGGCACAATCCGGCCCGCCCGGGGCTCGCCCCGGCGTGCTGAGCGTGCCGGGGCATCCGTGATCACAACTGGCACGGCCGGCGCGGCCACGATCACAATGATCGCCGGGCCGGGCCGGTGCCCGCGGCGTCCGCGCTCTCGTAGCGAGATGTACGGACAAGGCGACCCCACCGGGTGGACCACCCGCGATGTGTGACCGCGGCGCCGCGAGGACCCACGGCGAACGCGTCAGAGGCCCGGCAGGACGGTCAGTGTCGTCCTACCGGGCCTCTGACGCGTATTTCACGATGTTGTCTTCGCGGCGTCGCCTCCGGCGTTGCCGTCTGTCTCCGGCGTTCCGTACGCCGGAGACAGACGGTGCCGGGGCGTCCAGGCTCCTGGGAGAAGATCCCTGGAGCCTGGGGGGACAGGCCCCTTACCGACAGGTCTTTGCCTGTGGTTCCTTTGCCGGTGACTCCCTACCGGTAAGGGACCTGTATCGATCAGAGCTCGTACTGGCGGCTGCCCGTATCGCTCAGGCCGTGTGCCCAGCGGAGGCGGCATACGGCCGTGGGCGGTTCCGCACGGTCAGAACGCCGGTCCGTGCGAGTGCGAGTGCCCACCGTGGCTGTGGCCGTGGCCGGCCTCCGCCTCGGGCTTGGCCGGCTTCTCCGTGACCAGGCTCTCGGTCGTAATGAGCAGCGCGGCGATCGACGCGGCGTTCACCACGGCTGACCTGGTCACCTTCACCGGGTCGACCACGCCGTCCGCGATCAGGTTGGTGAACTCGCCGCGAGCGGCGTTGAAACCGCTGCCGACCGGCTGCTCCTTGACCTTGGAGACGATCACTGCACCTTCGTGACCGGCGTTGCGCGCGATCCAGGTCAGCGGGGCGTCGAGCGCGTCCCGGACGATGCGCACCCCGGCCAGTTCGTCCCCGGTGCGGCCCAGGCCGTCGGCGAGCGCCGCGGCCGCGTGCACCAGAGCCGACCCGCCACCGGCGACGATGCCCTCCTCCACTGCGGCGCGGGTAGCCGAGACAGCGTCCTCCAGACGGTGCTTCTTCTCCTTGAGCTCGACCTCGGTGGCCGCGCCGACCCTGATCACCGCGACCCCGCCGGCGAGCTTGGCGACCCGCTCCTGGAGCTTCTCGCGGTCCCAGTCCGAGTCGGTGGTCTCGATCTCGCTGTGGAGCTGGCGGACCCGGTCGGCAATGCTCGCCTCGTCACCGAAGCCGTCGATGATGGTCGTGCTGTCCTTGTCGACGACGATCCGACGAGCCCGGCCGAGGTCGTCCAGGCCGACGGAGTCGACCTTCAGGCCCACTTCGGAGGCGACGACCTGCCCGCCGGTGAGCACGGCGATGTCCTGCAGGATCGCCTTGCGCCGGTCGCCGAAACCGGGGGCCTTGACCGCGACGACCTGGAAGGTCTTGCGGATGGCGTTGACGACCAGGGTCGACAGCGCCTCACCCTCGACGTCCTCGGCGATGATCAGCAGCGGCTTGCGGGCCTCCACCACCTTCTCGAGCAGCGGCAGGATGTCGCTCAGCACGCTGATCTTGCCGGGATGCAGCAGCACGTAGGCGTCCTCGAGGACGGCCTCCATGCGGTCGGCGTCACTGACGAAGTACGGGGAGATGTAGCCCTTGTCGAACTGCAGCCCCTCGGTGAGCTCGAGCTCCAGGCCCAGGGTCTGGCTCTCCTCGACGGTGATCACACCGTCCTTGCCGATCCGGTCGATCGCCTCGGCGATCAGCTCGCCGACCTTCGTGTCCTGCGCCGAGATGGCGGCGACGTGGGCGATGACCTCTTTCGAGTCGACCTCGATGGCCTGCTCCAGCAGAGCCTTCGAGACGGCCTCGACAGCGGCCTCGATACCGATCTTGAGCGCCAGCGGCGGCGCCCCGGCCACCACCTGGCGCAGACCCCTGCGGACCAGCGCCTGCGCGAGGACGGTGGCGGTGGTGGTGCCGTCGCCGGCGACGTCGTTGGTCTTGGTGGCGACTTCCTTGGCGAGCTGCGCACCCAGGTTCTCGTTGGGGTCGGTCAGCTCGACCTCACGCGCGATCGTCACCCCGTCATTGGTGATCGTCGGCGCGCCGTAGGACTTGTCGATGACGACGTTGCGGCCACGCGGGCCGATCGTCACCTTCACAGCGTCCGCGAGGGCGTCCACACCATGTTCAAGGGCATGGCGGGCGTCCTCGCCGAACGACAAGATCTTGGGCATTTAGGTGGTCCTCCCGAACCGGCTCAGGGCGTGCCCTGGAATCCCTTCGGGCCCCCGGGCACGCGCGGAAAGCCGTGATCGTGCACCCTGGTGGCCCTGGGCCGGGTCCGGTGGATCGTCAGATCGCGCGAATCGGCGCCTGGACGACAGCCGTCCGCATCGACCGATGCCCACCGGGCACGGCCCGATGGCGAGCGGGCGTGTTTCGCCGATCCGGACGAACAGCTGCATACGGATGCATGTGGACGAGTACGGACGGGTGGAGCTGTGCATATCGTCCGAATATCGCCCGGGTGCCGTCCGGGCTGGCGAAACACGCCCTTGAGGATCCTTGCCGGATACCTACTTCTCGATGATCGCCAGAACGTCGCGAGCGGAGAGAACCAGGTACTCCTCGCCGGCGTACTTGACCTCGGTGCCGCCATACTTGCTGTACAGCACGACATCACCGACCTTGACGTCGAGCGGGACCCGCTTGCCATCCTCGAAACGGCCTGGGCCCACCGCGAGGACAGTGCCCTCCTGCGGCTTCTCCTTGGCCGTGTCCGGGATCACAATGCCCGACGCGGTGGTCTGCTCGGCATCGGACGGCTGTACGACAATGCGATCTTCGAGCGGCTTGATCGCAACCTTGGTGGCGGTCGTCACGATCGACCTCCCCCTTCCTGCGCTGGATGAGAGAGCGACCCTGGCGGCCTGCCGTCGCGGGTGAACAGGCGCCTGTCGTCGCTGGCACTCTCACGTGCCGAGTGCCAACTTAGCACCCGCCCCGCCCACGTCAACCAACACGGTCAGAACTGTCAAGAGCGGCCCGCGCGACGGCGGGGCAGCGGCGGGGCAGCGGTCCCGCCAACCTGGCCGGGGTTCCGTCAGCCTGGTCGGTCGACGTCCGGGCGGGCGACGTCCGGATGCTCACGGAACCAGGAGACCGTGCTGTCGAGCCCGCTGCGCAGGTCGACGGCGGGCTCCCAGCCCAGGATCCTCCGGGCCAGGGAGATGTCGGGCTGACGGACCGTCGGATCGTCCTCGGGACGAGGAACGAACGTGACGGGAGACTCGCTCTTGGCCACCTCGCGGACCAGCTCCGCGAGCTCAAGAATGGACAGCTCGTGCGGATTACCGATGTTCATCGGGCCGGGATGACCGGAAAACGTCATCCGCACGATTCCCTCCACCAGGTCGTCGACATATATGATCGACCGGGTCTGACTTCCGTCACCGGCAACGGTGATGGGTTCACCGCGCAGTGCCTGGGTCGCGAAGGTGGGAATCGCCCGGCCGTCGTTGGGGCGCATCCGCGGCCCATGGGTATTGAAGATCCGGACGATTCCGGCGTCCACGCCGTGACTGCGCCGGTAGGCCATGGTGAGCGCCTCGCCGAACCTTTTCGCCTCGTCGTACACGCCCCGCGGCCCCACCGGGTTGACATGGCCCCAGTAGCCCTCCGGCTGCGGATGGATCTGCGGATCCCCGTAGACCTCCGAGGTGGACGCCAGCACGAACCGCGCCCGTTTCTCCTTGGCGAGACCGAGAGCGTGCAGGGTGCCGATCGAACCGACCTTCAGGGTGTGAATCGGTAGATTCAGGTAGTCGATGGGGCTCGCCGGTGACGCGAAATGCAGCACATAGTCGACCGGACCAGCAATATGAACATAATCAGTCACATCACAGCGGACGAGCCGGAAGTGCTCGTGCCCGGTCAGATGCGCGACATTCGCCGGGGTCCCGGTGATGAAGTTGTCCAGGCAGACGACCGCATGACCCTCGTCGAGCAGCCGTTCGCACAGGTGCGACCCCAGAAAGCCGGCACCGCCGGTGACAACGCTTCTTTTCATCGGTCTCCCCACCGGTCACTGATATCCGGTCCGGGCGACGATACGCGCTCAAAGTCCCATGCCTGTCCCGAACGCGCGAGCAGCCCCGGTGGAATGTTCGCGACAACGGACGCGTGATCACGCCGCGTCGCGCCGCCGGCCTCCACCGGAGCAGCCGAGGGCCCGGTCCCGAACGGGTGGAAAAGGACCACCACGACGTCGCTGTTGTCGCCGACCCCCCGGTAGATCTCCGCCGCGGTGCCCGCCAGGGCCTGACCGAGCCAGCCCACCAGCTCGTCCACCCGCCCTGGCGCCGCCCGCGCCTCCCACATACGCGTCACACCAGCCACAGCATCCATCTTCGATCAGAGCGGCGTGTGACCGAAAACACCAACCAGGCAACCGTCCGCCATCATGCTCTGTCCGCGCTCTGTCCGCGCCAATCCGCGACCCTGGCAGGCGTCCGTGTCTCCCCTCTCCCGCGGGCAACGGTCACGTCACGCGGGAAGCGGCCCCGGTCAGAGCGGGAGGGTCGAGGAGGCGGGGATGTCCAGGGGGGACGGGGGCACACCGGCCTCGACCTGGAGGGAGCCGAGGGCCGCAACCATCGCGCCGTTGTCGGTGCACAGCCCGGGCCGGGGTACCCGCAGCGTGATGCCGGCGGCCTCGCAGCGGGCCTCCGCCAGGGCCCGCAGCCGGCTGTTCGCCGCCACCCCACCGCCGATCACCAGCGTGTCCACGCCGTGGGCCCGGCAGGCCGCGACCGACTTCGCGGTCAGCACGTCCACGACCGCCTCCTGGAAGGACGCGGCGACGTCGGCGACGGGCACCGGCTCACCAGCCCGCCCCCGCGCCTCCACCCACCGGGCCACCGCCGTCTTCAGCCCGCTGAAGGAGAAGTCGAAGGTGCCGTCGGCCGCCTTGGCACGCGGGAAGGGGATCGTCGGGCTGCCGTCGCGGGCCGCCCGGTCGATGGGCGGGCCACCCGGGAACGGCATGCCCAGCAGCCGGGCGACCTTGTCGTACGCCTCACCGGCGGCGTCGTCGACGGTCGCTCCGAGCGGGCTCACCTCGCCGCGGGCGAGATCCGGGACGAGCAGCAGCGACGAGTGCCCGCCGGAGACCAGCAGCGCGATCGACGGCCCGGGCAGCGGCCCGTGCTCAAGGGTGTCGACCGCCACGTGCGCGGCCAGATGATGGACGCCGTGGAGCGGGACGCCGAGTGCGAGCGCGTACGCCTTGGCCGCCGCCACCCCGACCAGCAGCGCACCGGCGAGGCCAGGACCGGCGGTGACCGCGACCGCGTCCACGTCGCGGTGGCGCAGCCCCGCCTGGGACAGTGCCCGGTCCACCGTGGGCACCATCGCCTCGAGATGCGCGCGGGCGGCGATCTCGGGGATGACCCCGCCGTAACGGGCGTGCTCGTCAACGGAGGAGGCGAGCGTGTCCGCGAGCAGCACCCCGCCGCGGACCAGGCCCACCCCGGTCTCGTCGCAGGAGGTCTCGATCCCCAGCACCAGCGGCGCGTCCCCGGCGCGGCGCCCGCTCACCTCGACACCGCCGTGGTCGCCGTCCCTGTTCCCAGCGCCGTTCCCAGCGCCACCGCCGCTGTCGCTTCCGACATCGCCATCACCTCGACACCGCCTGCTCGGCCGCGTCCAGCATCCTGCCGTAGTCACCGGTGTGTATTCGGTCGGCCGACATCACGTAGGCGTCGGCCCCGGACGGCTGGTAGTAGCCCCTGCGTACCCCGAGCTCGACGAACCCCAGCCGCCGGTACAGGGACTGGGCCACGGCGTTGTCGGTGCGTACCTCCAGCTCGCAGCGGCGGGCGCCCCGGGTGCGGGCGTGGCGCAGCAGCGCGACCAGCAGCCGGGTGGCGACACCGCGGCCACGGGCGTCCGCGGCGACCCCGAGGGTCTGTACGTAGGACTCGTCGTCATGTACCGCGAGCCCTCCATAACCGATGATCTGGTCGTCGCGGACGGCGGTCAGATAGTGCCGCGCCGCGCCCTGGGCCAGCTCGGACCAGAACAGCTCGGGCGTCCACGCGTCCTCGGCGAAGATCTCCCGTTCCAGGACGACGATGTCGCCAAGATGCCACCAGCGCAGTGGCTCGAACACGACCTGGCCGACCTGACCGCGCCGAACAGCGTCCGCGGCGGGAGCGGCGCCGTTCCCGGGGACGGAGACATCCCCAGGAACGCTGTCTGCGTCCCGGGGGGCGGAGACATCCCCAGGAACGCCGTCTCCGTCCCGGGGGACGGCCACGTCTCGCGGGCTTCTCACGTCCAGACGAACATCGTCGGTGATGGGAACGTTGTTCCCGGTCTGCTGAAGGTTGTCCGTGTCATCCGGCGGAATGGGGGAATTCACGATCGCTCTCCGGGTGGGGCCCAGGTGAGGGCACGCCGATGATCGGACAGCCGGTGCGTCAGGACCGCCGTACACGCTCGATGACCCTTCATGTCACATGACCACCGCGCACGGCCGCTCCTCATCCGGGCGTTCGGATGCCTCGCCCGGGCACTCATACGGCGACCGTCTTTGGCGGGTGTGGCTCGGCCGCGTCCGGCCGGCGCAGGTACAGCGGGACCAGCGGTGCTGGCGGCCGGCGGGCGAGAACGTCGGCGGCGGCCAACCGGGCGAGAACGACCGGCGAGGGGTAGCCGGGATCGGCTGTTCGCGGCGGCCCGGAAGTCTGGCCCGGGCCCGCGCCGCTCCGCGTTCCGGAGCCTGTACCAGCGCGTGTATCCGGGCCCGCGCCGGTCCGTGCGCCCGTTGCGGAGGCCGGCCACGGATGCGGGCCGGGGCCTGCAAGGTCGGCGAACACGTCCGGGTACAGCGCCGCTCCCGGGCCGACCAGCCGGCTGACGGACATCTCGCGCAGCGCGTCGACGACGGCCCGCGGCCGGTCCACGAAGGGCCCGGCGACGCGCGCGCCGTCCGCGTAGACCGCCCAGTAGACCTCACGGCGTCGCGCGTCGGTCGCCACGGCCACCCGGCCCGTGAGGCCGGCGCCGACACCGTCGAGCGAACAGATGCCATAGGCGGGCTTACCGAGAGCGTCCGCGAATGCTCCCGCGGTCACCACCCCCACCCGCAGGCTCGTGAACGGGCCGGGCCCGAGGCCCACCACCACGCCGTCGAGATCGGCGGGACGTACCGCAGCCTCGTCGAGAACCTCCCGGACCAGCGGTACGAGCAGTTCGGCATGCCGTCGCGGATCGACGACCTGGCGCGCCGCCCGGCCCGTCACGACGACGGCCTGCCCTCCCACGACCGCCCCCGCCTCGGACCCGTTGGCCGCGGTCGCCGCGGGCTGTCCGGCCGTGGCCGGCGTGGCTGCCGCGTCCGACAAGCCGGGCGGGTACCCGTGAGCTACGTCGACGAGCGCGACGGAGCAGGCGGGTGTCGCCGTGTCAAGAGCGATGAGCAGCACGTCCGCCAGCCTAGCTGGTCACCAACCGCGAAATCACTCCATGATCCATCATGGACGGCTCGGCTCCGGCCGGTGCGGCGAGGCCGGCAGAGCCGACGAAGTCGGCGGAACCGGCGGGCTCACCGCCGTCCCGCCGACGATGGCAACGGCACCAACAACGACAGGCGCCGCGGCCAGTCCCCGCCGCTGCCGGCCATGCGGATCACGCGCTGTCCCCCGGCATCGGGCACCCCACCCGCATCAGCGGCGCCGGCGGCCTCCGCGCTGGCCGGGGCACCCACGCTGTCACCGGCGTCCGCGCTGATGGAGGCGTCACTGACGGAGGTGTCCGTGGCGGTGGGAGGCGCCGGTGCCGCGTCCTCGGGACGGGCGATCTCCACCCGTAGATGTGTGCCGGCCAGCCCCTCCACCAGGCCCGAGCCCCATTCGACCACGGTCACGGACCGTTCGACGTCGGCATCGAGATCGATGTCCTCGACCTCGGCGAGCCCGCCCAGGCGGTAGGCGTCCACATGCACCAGGGGCACCCGGCCGCCCCGGTGCACCCGGGCGATCACGAAGGTTGGGGAGGTGACCGCCCCGGCAACGCCCAGGCCTGCGGCAACACCTTGGACGAACACGGTCTTGCCGGCGCCGAGCGGCCCGGCGAGGATCACGAGGTCGCCCGCGCGCAGCACGGCGGCCAGCCGCCTGCCGACCTCGCGGG
>NZ_JWIO01000003.1:160244-163426 GCF_001017755.1 Protofrankia coriariae | reverse complement strand
GCCGCCTGCCGACCTCGCGGGTGTCATCGGCGTCCTCGGCCTCGACCACCAGCCCGCCGCCCCCGGCCCTGGCCACAACAACGCCGGCGCGCGGGGAGGCACGAGGGGGTAGGGGTGTATCCGGGCCACTCACAACATCCACCTCACGAGATCACGCTCACACCTGTCGCACGCATGCCGTCACATCCAGGCCATCATGTTCAGGCCGTCATGTTCGCGCCCCCGGGCCACAACTTCGCCCCCACGGACGCTGGTGGGCGATACCTGCCGTCCGTGTCCCGTCCGGCTCCGTTCACACCAGAGGCTGTCGCACCGGTGGTGTCCCCGCCGCGGCGGGTCCGTGTCCCGTCCCGCTCACGCCCCATGACGCACAGGCGTCGACATCAAGGGCTGGTCAGGGCCGCCCGGACGGCGTCGCCGCTGTCGTACCCACGGGCGTTCGCCGCGGAGTACTCATGCGCGGATGTCGTCTGTCCCGTGGTCCCGGGGAGCGGGCACGATCGGGTTGTCCGGGTGCGGCCGACGTACCCTCGCCCGCTGGATGAGGGTACGCAGCGCCGCGTTGACCTCGTCCGGGCGCTCCAGGAGGACGCTGTGGCCGGCGTTGGGCACGACCACCAGGTCCGCCTCGGGGAGCGCCGCGGCGAGCGTGCGGCTGTGTTCCAGCGGGGTCATCACGTCGGCGTCACCGACGAGGATCAGTGTCGGCGTCGTCACCAGCACCGCCGCGGCAAGCAGCTTGTCGTGAGAGACCAGCGCGGGTAAGAAGGCCGCGACCACGTGCAGCGGCGTGGCGGTCACCATCTTCTCCAGGAGCGACACCACGGCCGGTTCCACCTCGCTCGAGCCGAAGCCGACCCGGCGGGTGATGACCCAGGCCAGGTCACCGCTGTGGCGGCGGCCCCGTTCCAGCAGCGACGGGGCGTAGCGCATGCCGATCGCGAGGCCGGGCAGGCAGGCGCGCAGCGCCAGCGTGGCCGTCGCGGGCAGACCGAAGGTGACCGTCGCCAGGCTACCGGCGCTGGTCGACACGAGGGCAACCCCGACGATCCGGTCCTCGAACAGTTCCGGGTGGGCGTCGGCCAACGCGAGGATCGTCATCCCGCCCATCGAGTGCCCGACGAGCACCACCGGGCCGGTCGGCACCACCTCGCCGAGCACCCGGTACAGATCGTCACCAAGCTGGTCGATCGTGCATCCCGCGAGCTCCGAGGGGCCCGAGGCACCGTGCGCCCGCTGGTCGTAGAACACCAGCCGACCGCAGTCGGCTAAGTCCCGGCGTTGGAACGTCCAGCAGTCGAGGCTGACACAGAAGCCGTGCACGAACACGATGGTGAGCGGCGCGTCGGCGTCGCCGACGATCTCCACGTGTAACGGCACCCCGTCAGAGGTGATCACCGTGGTCGGCCGTCCGCCGACCGGGTCGACCGGCTCCTCCTCGGCCGCGCCGGCCCGCTCGGCACGGATACGCGCCAGCCGCCGTTCCGCCGCCGTGCCTATGACGGCCGCCGTGACCAGGCCCGTGACCCCCGCCGCCCGGGCCGCCCGCGTCCAGGTGATGGCACGGCTCGCCCGGACGACACCGCCGCCGATACCGAGGAGCCGACCGGCCACCGTGGCCCGTGCGGCGCCGCCCGCACCGCCCGCTTTCACACCGTCTGTTTCCAGGGACGCCCTCATGACGGGAGCCATCCTGGCGCTGACGGGCCGGCACCGGGAAGGCCTGGACCGGACGAACCAGCGCCGGACGAACCACTGCCGGACAGACCGGCATCAGACGGGCCGACAGCGGCCGGCGCGCTGCTGGCCACCCCGGGAGCGCGCCGGGCGGCACCCGGCCCGCCTGTGGCCTGCCGGCCGGTACCCCGCAGCCCGTCGGAGGCGTTCAGATGGACGCGGGGCACCCGGACACCGACCCTGGTGACGATCTCGTAGTTGATCGTGCCGAGGGCGTCCGCCCAGTCCTGTGCGGTGGGTTCGCCGTGCTCCCCCGGCCCGAACAGGATCACCTGGTCGCCGGCCTGGACCGGATCATCGCCGACGTCGACCACGAACTGGTCCATGCAGACGGTTCCGGCTATCCGCCGGCGTCGGCCCGCGAGCAGCACCTCGGCGGTGTTGCCGGCCGCCCGCGGGACGCCGTCGGCGTACCCGAGCGGTACCAGTCCAAGGGTCGACGCCACGGCGGTGGTGTACCGGTGGGCGTAGGACACGCCGCTGCCCGCCGGTACCCGTTTGGCCAGCGCGAGCCGGGCGGTCAACGTCATGGCCGGACGCAGGCCCAGGGCCGCGGGCGAACCGACCTGCGGCCCTGGTGACAGCCCGTACACGGATATTCCCGGACGGACCATGTCGAAATGGGCGTCCGGGCTGACCAGCGTCGCCGCCGAATTGGCCAGATGACGCACCTGCGGACGCAGACCGGTCTTCTCGGCGATGGTGACCGCGTCGGCGAAACGCCCGATCTGGCCGCGGACGGTCGGATGGCCGGGCGAGTCGGCGAAGGCCAGATGGCTCCACACTCCAGTCACCTCGATCAGGTCCTCGGCGGCCAGCGCCGCCGCCGCGTCGCACAGAGATGGCCAGTCCGCCTCGGTGGCGCCGCCTCGACCCAGGCCGGTGTCGGCCTTGAGGTGGACGCGGGCTCGCCGGCCGGTGTGTCGGGCAGCCGCGGCGATCTCCGCCAGCATCCAGGGAGCCGACGCGGAGAGATCGATGTCGGCGGCGAGCGCGTCGGCGAGCGGTTCTCCCGGGGCGGTGAGCCAGGCGAAGACCGGGACGGTGAAACCGGCGGCACGCAACGCGAGCCCCTCTTCGATGACGGCGACCCCGAGCCAACTCGCGCCCGCCTCCACAGCGGCGCGTGCGCACGCGGACATCCCGTGCCCGTAGCCGTCGCTTTTCACCACCGCCATGGTCGCGGCGTTCCCGGCGCGGGCGACCAGGGTCGCCACCGACGCACGGACCGCGTCCAGGTCCACGATGGCGCAGGCGCGCAAACCTTCACTCTGCGTTGTCATCCGGAGCCTTCCTGACCTGTTCGGCCAGTTGTGTCGACCCGTGTCGGGATGTCGTGGCGCGCCGCGCTTCGACGGTAACAAGATCGTCGGGGTCGCCGGTGTCCGAGCGGGAGACCCTGAGATCATTTCACCTCACCTCACCTCGTCACGGCCGGCGGACCG
>NZ_JWIO01000003.1:130932-160238 GCF_001017755.1 Protofrankia coriariae | reverse complement strand
CCTCGTCACGGCCGGCGGACCGTGGCGTGCTGCGACGGCCGGGCCCGGCCGGGATATCAGCGCCGGGATGTCGATGACAGCACAGCCGACGGTGCCCTGCCGAGGCCGCCGGCCGGGGCTGTGGACAACAGCCGGTTGTCCACAGGTGCGCCGCGGGGCTGGCGCACCAGGGACACGGAGCGCACCGTCGGGGTATCGCCCTGGGCTGCTCACCCCGGCGACAACAGACAGCACGATCACGCTTTTCCGCGTCCGGGATCCCCGCGGCCGCAGGCTGCCTCCCGGTGCTCCGGCGGCCGGTCCGTCACGCCGCGGAAGCCAGGCCACGAGGCCCGGGCAACCGGAAGCCGCTGATCACTAACAGGAGGACTCGTGCGACAGACAGGACGACGGACGCAAGGAGCCACGACTGTCGATGTCGACCCCCGGCCGTCACCGCGTCCGGCGCTGCCGCAGCAGCGCGGGCAGGTCGGACGCCGCCAGCGGACGGCCCGCGCGCGAGGCCGCTCGGCCGTGCAGGTGAGCGCCCACGCTGCCAGCGTCCAGCGCATCGAGGCCACCGGCGAGCAACGAGCCGCACAGGCCGGTCAGGACGTCCCCGCTGCCGGCCGTGGCAAGCCATGGCGTGCCCGTGGTGTTCACCCGTGCCAGCCCGTCCCGGTCGACGATCAGGGTGCGATTGCCCTTCAGCAGAACGGTCACGCCGAGTTCGGCAGCGCAGCGGCGCACCACCGCGAGCCGGTCCGCGGCCAGTTCGCCCACGGTCGTCTCCGTGTCCCAGCCGAGTGCCGCCACGAGCCGGACGAACTCGCCTTCGTGCGGTGTGAGCAGGGTCGGCGCGGCGCGCTCCCGCAGCGCGCGAGCGTATCCGGCATCCTGGGCCAGCACGCCCAGAGCGCCGGCGTCGAGCAGCAGGGGAACGTCGGCGGTCAGCAGGGCGGCCACGATCCGGGCGGTGTGCCCGTCCGCGGGCAGCCCCGAACCAACGGCCCACGCCTGTACCCGCCCGGCCGCGAGGACGGCGTCGGCGTCACCAGGGTCGATCTCGGTGACGACCGCTTCGGGATGTGCCCGGCGTACGTGGTCGGCGGCCACCCGGGTGCTGACCACCCGCAGGTAGCCCGCGGCCGCGCGCAGCGCCCCGCCGGTGGCGAGCACGGCCGCACCCGGGTAGCTGTTACTGCCCGCGACCAGGCCCAGCACCCCGCGGGTGTACTTGGAGTCCGTCGACACGGGGACGGGCAGGAGGAGGTCCGCGTCGGCGTCGTCCAGCGCGACAAGATCCGCGGCCGGGAGGGTGAGACCAATGTCGACCAGCTCCACCTCGCCCGCGTGCTCCGCCCCGGCCCCGACCAGCAGGCCACGCTTGTAGGTGCCGAAGGTCACCGTGCTGCTCGCGCGGACCGCCGGGCCGACCACCGCCCCGGTGTCGCTGTCCACCCCGCTCGGGACGTCCACGGCGACGGTCCGTTCCCGGGGGGCGCGTACCGCCAGCCGGGCGTACTCCGGCCGCAGACCGCCCTTGCCACCGATACCGAGCAGACCGTCAAGGACGAGGTCGGCCATGGCGAGCAGCCGTGCGGCCGTGTCGTCACCGGCCAGTGTCCCAGGCCCCGGCGGCTGCCCGTCAGCCGGCTCGGGGCCGGACACCGTGTGCAGGCGGCCACCCGCGGCGAGCAGTGCCGCCGTCCCGGCGGGATGCGTCCGGCCCGGGGCGAGCGCGTCCACCCGGGCGCCCCGGGCAGCCAGCCGCGCGCCCGCCCACAGCGCGTCGCCGCCGTTGTCGCCGCCACCGGCCAGCACGACGACCCGGGCGCCGTACACCCGCCCGAGCCGGCGGGCCGCGTGGGACAGCAGCCCGTGCACGGCCCGCTGCATCAGCAGGCCCGGGGGCAGGCTGGCGAGCAGCCGCGCCTCGGCCTGACGGACCTGAGCGACGGTGTGCGCAGACCTCATGCCGCCATGCTCTCGTCTTTCCCGGCGGGCCGTCCCGCCCGTCCCGTCGATGCCCACGGACAACCGGCCGGTACCCACGCGGAGACGATGGTCCTCGGCAGACGGCCAGTGGCCGCGTCCCAGCGCCTGTGGTCAGCTTTCCGCGGCAACGGGCGCCACGGCCGTGCGCCCGAGCCTGCCAGGCACGGGCACGGCGGCGGCTCGTGCGACGGCCGGTCACCGGTCGCGGCTGTGGCGCGAGCGTACGGCCGTCGCGGGATCACGTCGTCCGTGCGCCGCGACCGTGGACCGGGCCGCGCACCAGGGCCGTGAGCTGTGGCCGACCGCCAGGGCCGCGTACCCGCAGACGGCATGTCTCGTAGAATTACCCGATGATCGTCAACCAGTCGGGGCCAAACGGACATGACGACATCGCCATCACACCGTTGCATGCAGTCTTCGACGAGGACGAGTGCGCGCGCCTTGCGGGCCTGGGCGAGTTCACCCGCGGCGTCGCCCTCGCGTTGCAGGGACGGGTCGGCGACCTGAGAATCCGGCCGAGCAGCGCGTCCGGCACCGTGGACGGCGACCAGCTCACCCACACCCAGCTCTCGGTGATCGACGGAACACCGGGCTCGACCTGCACCTGTCCGACCGGCGCCGTCGAACAGTTCTGCGCGCATGCCGTCGCGCTGGCGCTGGTGGCCACGGGCGCCATCGACCCCGACGAGGACAGCGACGACGTCGACCACGGCGACGACGGCTTCTACGACGCCGACGGCCAGCCCATCGACCTGCGTGACTTCCTCGAGAGCCTGGACGGGCCGGCACTGGTCGACCTGGTGGTCGACCTTGCCGCCGTCAACGACGTCCTGGCCATGGATCTACGCGAGGCCGCGGCACGCTGGCGGCGTCCGCATCCGATCGGATGAGCCCCGGTCCCGACCCGGCCTGAACCGAGCCCAGCAGCCACGGCTGTAGTGCGTCCATCGACGTCCACCGACAGAGACATCCACGCGGGAGGCCTACCAGACGACCAGAAGGGATGTTTCCTCCCGACAGCTCACCGCCGCCGGTGGCGGCCTGTCGCCGCGGACGCGGGGTCACGGCGCCCGCGGCGACGGTCGACAGTCCCGTCGGATACGGGACCTGGACCGCCAGGGCGGGGCGTGCGCGAACGGGCGGACGATCCAGCCGTACGATCCCGATGATCATCGGCTGGCCGGACCACCCGTGGACACGCCCGTGGCACGGACGGCGACAGCGGCCGGTGGTCAGCCGTGGGCCACGCGCCCACGGCTGACCACGGTCGGCGGGCCAGCAGCGGCGCGATCACGTTCTTCCCGCGCCCGGCGAGCCCGTCGGATCGGCTTTACCGGCCGGGCGGGCTCGGGAACCAGTCCAGTCATCCGCGGGAATCCGCGGGAGCTGGGCCGCCCGAATCGCTCGCGGGGGCCGGTGCATCTGATTCTGTTCCGGTTCTGTTCCCCTTACGGCCCTCGGGCGGCGCTCCTCATGCCCGGGAGCCGACCGGCCCGCCCGTGAGCCTGGAGAAAGTTTCTTAGCCGGCATTGACTCAGGTCAACAGAAGAACGCCAGTCAGCCGGATTTGTCGCCGACTTCACTCCAAAAACAAAATATCCGACAACTTGTCGTGCCGCTCCCGACGATCCCTTGATGAATCCTCAACAGGACCCCATAGATCAGCGGAGCGGATCCGTGGAACAGATCCGTGGAACAGATCGGTGGCGAGGCCTCGGCGCAGCGACCCCGACGCAGCGAGCCCAACGGAGATATACCGTTCACCACCTGGATGAACCAGGGCCGGCACATCCGCCCCACCACCGCATCCGCCCACCATCGGGCGACAGGCCCGGCCGGTACGAACAAAGCCCGGTCAGCGCGGATACGCGACGAGTTGGGAACGGAAGCTGGGACAGACGGTCCCGTCCTCGTCGGCACCGGCCCCAGCCGTCCTGTGCCGGATCCGGTCGGCACCGGCCTCGCGACGACCCGCCCGCGGTGGCTACTCGACGGTGACGGACTTGGCGAGATTTCGCGGCTGGTCGACATCGAGGCCGCGGGCGAGAGCCAGCTCGCAGGCGAAGACCTGCAACGGCAGCGTCGTCACCAGCGGGGCGAACAAGGTCGGCGTCGCCGGCACCCGGATCAGATGTTCGGCGTAGGGCTCCACAACGGTGTCGCCCTCCTCCGCGATGACGATGGTCCGCGCACCGCGGGCCCGAACCTCCTGGATGTTGGAAACAATCTTGCTGTGCAGGTGCGAACGCCCCCGCGGAGACGGCACCACGACGACGACCGGCAGCCCCTCCTCGACGAGCGCGATCGGGCCGTGTTTGAGCTCCCCGGCCGGGAAGCCCTCGGCGTGCATGTAGGCGAGCTCCTTGAGCTTGAGAGCGCCCTCCAGAGCGACCGGATAGCCGACGTGCCGGCCGAGGAAGAGCACGGCCCTGGCGTCGGCGAGGGTGCGGGCAAGCGCCCGCATCGGTTCGATCGTGGCCAGGGTCTGGCGCACCAGGGCGGGCATGGCCTGCAGCTTCTCGACGTACCGGGCGACCTCGTCGCCGTAGAGCACCCCCCGGACCTGCGCCAGGTACAGCCCGACCAGCAGGCACGCGGCCACCTGGCCGAGGAAGGTCTTCGTCGAGGCCACCCCGACCTCGGGGCCGCAGCGGGTGTACAGGACGGCGTCGGACTCCCGCGGGATCGTCGACCCGTTCGTGTTGCAGATCGCCAGCACCCGGGCCTTCTGCTCCCGGGCGTGCTTGACCGCCATCAGGGTGTCGAGCGTCTCACCGCTCTGGCTGATGGCCACGACGAGCGTGGAACGGTCCAGGACCGGGTCGCGGTAGCGGAACTCCGAGGCCATCTCCACCTCGCAGGGCAGCCGCGTCCAGTGTTCGATGGCGTATTTGGCGATGAGTCCGGCGTGGTAGGCCGTGCCGCAGGCGACGATGAACACCTTGTCCACGTCACGGAAGTCCTGGGCGGACAGGCGTTCCTCGTCGAGGACGATCTCGGCGTCGTTGGAGAGACGTCCGCGCAGGGTGTCGGCGAGGGCGGTCGGCTGCTCGCTGATCTCCTTGAGCATGAAGTAGGGGTGGCCGCCCTTCTCCGCGGCGCTGGCGTCCCAGTCGACGTGGTACGGACGGCCCTCGACCGGGTTGCCGGCGAAGTCGGTGATGGTCACGCCGTCGCGGCGGGCCTCGACGATCTGGTCCTGGCCGATCTCCACGGCGCTGCGGGTGTGCGCGATGAAGGCCGCGACGTCACTGGCCAGGAAGGTCTCGTCGGCGCCGACGCCGACCACGAGCGGGCTGTTGCGCCGCGCCCCGACCACCACGTCGGGATGGTCCCGGTGCACCACGACCAGCGTGAAGGCGCCTTCCAGACGGCGGCACACCCGGCGGAAGGCCTCGGTCAGCCGGCTCGCCCCGGCCGTCTCGGCTCCCTCAGCAGTCCTGGCAGCCCCAGCCGCGCCAGCCCCAGCGGTCCCGTCCGGAGCGCTCACCGCGGCGAGTTCGTCCTCCAGCAGGTGCGCGACGATCTCGGTGTCGGTCTCGCTGGCGAGTTCGTGCCCGTCGCGCTCGAGGCCGGCCCGCAGGCTCGCGAAATTCTCGATGATCCCATTGTGGATCACGGCGATGGCGCCGGTGCAGTCGGTGTGCGGATGCGCGTTGGTGTCCGTCGGCCCGCCGTGCGTCGCCCAGCGGGTATGACCGATACCGACGGTTCCCCGCGGGCTGGTCTCCGATTCGGCCAGCGCCTTTTCCAGGTTGGCCAGTTTGCCCGCTCTGCGCAGAGTACGCAGCCCGCCGTCGACGACCACGGCCACGCCCGCCGAGTCGTAGCCCCGGTATTCCAACCGGCGAAGCCCGGCCAGAGCCACCTCGAGCGCGGGCTGTCCCCCGATGTACCCGATGATCCCACACATGCGGTCAGCGTACGCAATCAGCGGCCCGGGCCCACCGGAGAGGACTCATTACGTGCCTTTGCGTTCGCTGACGGTAATAGCCGCGTTCGCCGCTGGTAATAGCGCTTCGGACGCGCGAGCCCGTGGGCACCGCGGTGGGCGCCTCAACCAGGACTCCCCTCAACCAGGACTCCTCAGCCCAGGGCGTCGCGGACGACCGCGGCCAGGCGGGTGGCGACCGCCTGGGCCTGCTCCCCGGTCGGCGCCTCCACCATGACCCGGACCAGCGGTTCCGTGCCGGACGGACGCAGCAGGACCCGGCCGTCGTCCCCGAGTTCGGCCTCGGCCGCGGCGACCGCGGCGGCAAGCTCCGGCGACGTGGACACCTTCGACCGGTCCACACCCGAGACGTTGACGAGCACCTGCGGCAGCCTCGTCATGACCTTGGCGAGCTCCGCGAGCGGACGCTGCGTCTCGGCCATCCGGCCGAGCACCTGCAGGGCGGTCAGCAGCCCGTCCCCGGTCGTCGCATGCTGGAGGAAGAGGACGTGCCCGCTCTGTTCCCCGCCGAGGGCAAGCCCTCGTTCGCGCATGGCCTCCAGGACGTAGCGGTCGCCGACCGGGGTCGCGACCACGTTGATCCCGGCGTCCCGCATCGCGTGGTGGAAGCCCAGGTTCGACATCACCGTCACCACGACCGTGTCGTCGGTGAGCTCGCCATGCTCGCGCAGCCCCAGAGCGGACAGGGCGAGGATCTGGTCGCCGTCGACGATCTCGCCGTTGGCGTCCACGGCCAGGCACCGGTCAGCGTCGCCGTCGTGCGCGATACCGACGTCGGCGCCGTGTTCGAGCACCGCCGCCTGGAGGGCCTGAAGATGGGTGGCGCCGCAACCGTCGTTGATCCGGGTGCCGTCGCCGTCCGCGTGCAGGGCGATCACGTCGGCCCCGGCGTCCCGCAGCACGCGCGGCGCCAGCATGTACGCGGCTCCCTGCGCGCAGTCGACCACGACTCGCAGGCCGGTCAGCGCGGCGGGAACGGTCGCCAGCAGGAACCGTGCGTACCCTTCGACAAGGGCCTGATCGTCGCGGACCCGGCCGATGGCCGCACCGGTGGGACGGTTGGGCACCGGCGCGGCGAGGCGTTCGGCGATCTCGTCCTCGATTTCGTCCGGCAGCTTCTGCCCGCCCGCGGCGAACAGTTTGATGCCGTTGTCCGGCATCGGGTTGTGGCTTGCCGAGAGCATCACGCCGAGGTCCGCCCCCGAACTGATGACCGCGTGTGCCACCGTGGGCGTGGGAACCACCCCGATGCGCAGCACGTCCGCGCCGGCCGAGGCGAGCCCGGCGACGACCGCCGCCTCCAGGAACTCCCCCGAGGGACGGGTGTCCCGCCCAACCACCACGGTCGGGCGCCCGGAGCCGGCCGGACGATGCTCGGTGAGCACCCCCACGGCCGCCGCCGACAGCCCCAGCGCCAGTTCGGCCGTGAGATCGACGTTGGCGACCCCGCGAACGCCGTCGGTACCGAAAAGCCTCACCATGTGGTCACCGCCGTCAGCTCATCCCGTGTCGGACATCACCCGCGGACCGCGGTCCCGCCGGATTCCCCGGGACCTGTCGAGGGCATGAAGAAGACCATGGCCGCACGCTCGCCAGGCCACCGGCATCGTGACGGCCCGCGGGCGCGCGAGGGAAAGCGCGAACGCGCTCTTCGTACACGGTCCTCGGCCCGGCGAATGCCCTGGGAGCTTCCGGACGCGTGCGAAGAAGCTCGATCACACGCTCGTCACCCCAGGACGCGCCTGGGGTATGCGAACACGCAAGGAGAAGCATAGACGCGCGCTCCGTAGCCCAGGTGGATGCCACGCGGGCTACGGAGCGCGCAAACGATATTCCGAACGGACGGTCCGAACGAGCAGGACGAAGCGGGGGCGATCCCGGAACGTCAGCGCTTGCTGTACTGGGGTGCCTTCCGGGCCTTCTTCAGGCCGTACTTCTTCCGTTCCTTGACCCGGGCGTCCCGGGTCAGGAAACCGGCCTTCTTCAGCACCGGGCGGGATTCCTCGTCGGCGGTGATCAGCGCCCGGGCGAGCGCGAGCCGCAGCGCGCCGGCCTGGCCGGAGACCCCACCGCCGTGTAGCCGCGCGACCACGTCGTAGGACTCGGCCCGGTCCACCGCCTTGAGCGGCTCGTTGACCAGCTGCTGGTGCACCTTGTTGGGGAAGTAGGCCTCCAGGGAGCGCCCGTTGAGAATCCACTTGCCGCTGCCTGGCAGCAGGCGTACCCGGACAACGGCCTCCTTGCGCCGGCCGGTGGCGCGGGGATTGCCCTGGGTGTCGGTCACGACAGCCACGTCGTCTGTCCTTCCTGGTCAGATGGTCCGCGGCTTACTGCGCGACCTGGGTGATTTCAAACGGCTGGGGCTGCTGGGCCTGGTGCGGATGCGTCGGCCCGGCGTAGACCTTCAGCTTGGTGCCCTGCGCCCGGCCCAGCTTGTTCTTCGGCAGCATGCCCTTGACGGCTTTCTCGATGATGAGCTGCGGCCGGGTGTCCAGCAGCAACCCGTAGGAGACGCTGCGCAGACCGCCGGGATAGCCGGAGTGGCGATGGTATTTGGCCTGCTCGCGCTTGTTGCCGCTGAGGGCCACCTTGCCGGCGTTCACGATGATGACGAAGTCGCCGGTGTCGATGTGCGGGGCGAAGGTCGGCTTGTGCTTGCCACGCAGCAGATGGGCGGCCTGGCTGGCCAGCCTGCCGAGCACCACGTCCGTGGCATCGATGACATGCCAGGCACGCTGGACGTCTGTGGGCTTGGGCTGGTACGTGCGCACAGGTCTGCCTTTTCTTGTCAGCGGATGCGTGTCGTGCCTTCGAGTCGCTCAGGTGAGTGGCTCGGAAGCCGCCGGCTGCGTCAGGATGCGCGACCGAATACGGACCCCGCTACCTGCCATGAGCGGCAGTCTTTGAGGCTACCAGGCGATCGGTACGACCGACCGGAGACCCCCACGCACTGATCATCCATATAATGATCATCCAACATTACGAAGATCTGTCGGACATCGTAGTCTACGGGGGATGGACGAGAAGCCAGAGCAGCCACCAGGCGCCTCGGGAGACGCCGTCGAGGCTGTGGATCCAGTGGATCCATGGGTCCCACCGGCGGACGACCCGCTGTTCGGCCCGCTGAACACGTTGCCGGCCTCCATCCGCAGACCCGTGTGGACGTCCGACGTCGGGATCTTCGACAGGACGGTCGCGGTCCAGCCGCTGGACAGTGCGCTCATGCCAGCCGCCACCCCGCCCACGACCCGCGAGACCGGCTCCGCACCGCGGGACAACCAGCCGGCGGACGGGCAACCAGCGGAACAGCCAGCGGGCGAACGACCAGCGGCCGACCAGCCGGCGGACGACGCACCGTCGACCAGCGCCAGCGGCTCGCCGGAGACACCAGGCGGCGGCACAGCGCCGAAGGCGCCCACCAGCGACACAGCGCCGGAGGCGCCAGGCGGCGACGGAGGCGGCGTGACGCCAAGCAGGGACACGGTGCCAGTGGGCAGGAAGGACGGCGCCGCTGGCAAGCCGACAGCCGGCTCTCCAGCACCCGCCACGACCCGGCTGCCAGCCGAGGCCCCGGAGCCCTCCGAGGCCCCGGTCCCACCACGGGCCTCGGCACCGTCAGCGGCCTCGTCCCCCTCGAAGTCCCCCTCGAAGATCTCAGCGCTACCGACGGTCCCGAACCCCTTGAAAGCCCCGGCACCGCCGGGAGATTCGGAGACCTCGACGGAAACCGCGGCAGCGCTGGCCACCCCGGCGTCGCCCGAAAGCCCCGCAAGCGTGCCCTCCGTTGGGGGGGACACGCGCGACCAGCGCAACCAGACGGTCCCGTTCGTCCCACGGGCAGCCGCGCCCGACGCCGACGACGCCGGCCGTGGCCCCGCCAGTGGTACGGCTCCCCCTGGGCGGCGCCTGTCCATCGGCCGCCTTACCAGACCGATCGTGATCATCGGTGCCGTCGCGGTCGTGGTCCTCGCGGCCGTCGCCGTCCTGGCGGGTCACGACCGGGACGACGCCAAAGGCCCGTCGGCCACGGCCAGCACCGCGCCGGCGGCCAACCCCAACTTCATCAACAGCGCCCGGACGGACTCCGATCCGGTCACGGCCGCCGAGTTCTTCGGCTCCCCCCGGGTCACCCTCAACCTGCACAGCTACACCCGGCTGGCGCACAAGCTGGACGCGGGCTGCCCAAACCTGACCGGCGAGCTCACCAACACGCTCTCGGGTGACCGGTGCCGGCAGCTCGTCCGGGCGGTGTACCTGTCCGAGCCGGACACCTCCGGACGTCGGGTGCTCGCGGCCACCTCGGTACTCGTCCTGGACGACGCGAGCACCGCCGTGAACGCGGCCAGGGCCGTCACCGAGGGCCGGGGCGGTGTACCGGCCCTGCCGGTGCCGGCCGAGTCGCTTCCCGGCGCGACGGTGACGAACCCGGCCGGTGACAACTCCTGGCGGACCGCCCCCGTGAGCGGGCACTATCTGATCGTGATCCAGCTGGCCTACACGGACGGGGCCGAGGGCGCCCCGGCCGACCCGGCGCTGACCACGGCACGTCGTGACCTCGCCCTGCTGGCCAGCCAGCCGATCTCGCAGCGGGTCCTGGCCGGCCACGGGCCGCGCTGATTCCCCACCCCGGAGTTCCCCGCCCCCCGAAGCCGGTTCCCCGCCGCCGGGCACGGCACGGCCGGCCGAGAGCGGCGCCGCTGCCCTGACGGCTATCCGGACGGGCTCGTGGGCACCCGCACCGCCCGGGTCACCGCCGCCCGGGCCGCCAGCTCCGCGTCCGGTGGGTAGCGGACCTCGACGAGGGTCAGCCCGTGGGGCGCGGCCACCGTCACCGCCGGGTCGCGGACGCCGCGGGCGAGGACGTCCGCCGGCCAGTGGTGGGGNCCGGCCAGTGGTGGGGGCGGCGCCCCTCCCCCACCGCCAGCAGCGCCCCGACCAGGGCCCGCACCATGGAGTGGCAGAAGGCGTCCGCCTCCACGTCCGCGACGACCACACCGTCGTGGCCGTCGGGTACCCGGGCCACGTCCAGGCGCAGCAACGTGCGCACCGTGGTCGCGCCCTCCCGGCGCCGGCAGAAGGCGGCGAAGTCGCGCTCCCCCACCAGGGCCAGGGCCGCGTCGGCCATCCGCTCGGCGTCCAGGGGACGCGGCCAGGCCAGCGTGTCGTGCCGGCGCAGCGGATCAACCCCGTACGGCGCGTCACCGATCCGGTAGACGTAGCGGCGGGACAGCGCGGAGAAGCGGGCGTCGAAACCCGGCGGGGCCGGCGCCAGGGCCGTGATCCGCACAGCGCGGTCGAGTACGCCGTTGAGCCGGCGCGCAAGCCCGCCGAGCGGGACGTCGTCGGGAATGTCCACATGGGCCACCTGGCCGCGGGCGTGGACGCCGGCATCGGTACGCCCGGCCACGGTGAGGCGGACCGCTGGCAGCCGTGCCACCCGCATCAGCGCGTCCTCGACGTCACCCTGCACGGTGCGCTGCCCGGGCTGACGCGCCCACCCCGCGAACGGGGTCCCGTCATACGCGAGATCGAGGCGTAGCCGGAGCAGGCCGTCGACAGCGCTCACCGCTTCCTGACGATTCGGGTTACACGGTCGTCGATCATACTTCGGGTCGTATCGTCCCGCAGGATACAAAGAAGATGATGATGTAGGCACATCGGGTATCACCGGAATCACGGTGGCGCGCGAAACATGAGGCCCATCATCCTCCGCCGGATGGTAGGCCGGTGCGACGCGGGTCCCGTCGAAGCGGCCAGCGCAACCGTCGTGCGACCAGGCGTCATCTGCCGAAGCACTGCGCGGACGTTGGGACGTGCGAATCGACGGGAGGGGCGCACACAGCACCATGAAGATCATTAAAGGTCTGCCGCCGGATACGCGCCCATGCGGCCAGGAAACGCACTCGGTGACGCGGTCGCCCGGATCAGGCCCCGTCCTGGGCCAGGACCCGTAGGACGATCGTGGACGGAGTCCGTGCCGTCCGACTGACACCTGGAGGCCGCCTTGCGGGCCAGCGCCTGACGGCGGCCAAATCAGACGAGCGGCCAGGGGACGGACCCCCGACCGCTCGTCTGACTTCAGCTGGTTTCGGCCTGCCGGCCAGGCCCGGTCGCCTCTGAAGGCGTAGCCGCCCCTGACAGCTCAGCCGCCCCTGCGGACTCAGTCGGCCTTGGGGGTCTGCGGCGTATCGTCGGCGCTCTCCTCCACCGACAGCGCCTGCACCGACTCGGCACCGGCATCGGTGTCAGCGGGCGTGGCGACAGCCTCGGTGAGGGTCGCCTCCGCCTCGGCGGCTGCCTCGGCCTCGGCCGCAACCGCTGCCGCGGTGGGCGACTCCTTCGCCAGATCGGCCGCGGCCTCGGCCGTCGCGCCGGTGGGGCGGCGACGGGGAGCGAAGCGGGTGCCTCGGGCCTGCTCGGCCTCCTGGATCGCCTGCTGGGCGACCGTCAGGGCCTCGACCAGCTCGATACGGGCCAGCGGGGCGTTGTCCCCCCTGCGGGGCCCGAGTTTGACGATGCGGGTGTAGCCACCGTTGCGGTCCGCGTAGCGTGGGCCGATTTCGGTGAACAGGACGTGCACCACGGACTTGTCGCGGACGAACCTGAGCACACGTCGGCGGGCGTGCAGGTCGCCGCGCTTGGCGAAGGTGACCAGTCTCTCGGCGTACGGGCGCAGCCGCCTCGCCTTGGCCTCGGTCGTGGTAATGCCGCCGTGCTCGAACAACGCGGTGGCGAGGTTGGCCAGCAACAGCCGCTCGTGTGCGGGGCTGCCACCGAGCCGGGGGCCCTTGGTAGGCGTGGGCATGACAGGTACTCCTCGATCCTTCTATCCCGCCGGATGGCTTCGCCGGAATCCTTAGGAAGACCCCGAGCTCGTGGGCGGGCCACCGCCTGGGGGCACGCAACCGCCGTCGACGATCACGCAAAAACGAAGATCAGTAGATGCAGACCATCGGGCGGCGCGGCAATGATACCGCGCCGCCTTCGGGCTGAGCTCTACTGCCTCTTCGGTGCTGCCTGCTGGGTGCTGTTGTTCTCTGGGTGCCTGTTCGTCAGTACTGTTCGGTTTCGACGAACTCAGAGCTGTCGTCAGCGGGGTCGCTGAACGGAGCCGCCGAGTAGGTGTCGGTGCCGTAGGTGTCCACCGCGTGCCGCGGGTCGAACCCGGGCGGGGAGTCCTTGAGCTGGAGAGCCATCGCGGCGAGCTTCGTCTTGACCTCGTCGATCGACTTCTGCCCGAAGTTGCGGATGTCGAGCAGATCCGCCTCGCTGCGGGACACCAGCTCACCGATGGTGTGGATGCCCTCGCGCTTGAGGCAGTTGTAGGAACGGACGGTGAGATCCATCTCCTCGATCGGCAGCGCCAGATCTGCGGCAAGCGCGGCGTCCGCGGCGGACGGGCCGATGTCGACGCCCTCCGCCTCGGCGTTCAGCTCCTGCGCGAGGCCGAAGAGGCCGACGAGCGTCTTGCCGGCGCTGGCCATCGCGTCCCGCGGCGAGATCGACTGCTTCGTCTCGACGTCCACGATGAGCCGGTCGAAGTCGGTGCGCTGCTCGACACGGGTCGCCTCGACCTTGTAGGTGACCTTGAGCACCGGGGAGTAGATGGAGTCCACCGGGATCCGGCCGATCTCCTGCCCCGGCTGCTTGTTCTGGGCCGCGCTGACGTAGCCGCGACCGCGCTCGACGGTCAACTCGATCTCGAGCTTGCCCTTGTCGTTGAGGGTGGCCAGCGCCAGGTCGAGGCTGTGGACCTCGACGCCGGCCGGCGGGGCGATGTCCGCCGCGGTCACCACTCCCGGGCCCTGCTTGCGCAGGTACATCACGGTCGGCTCGTCGTTCTCCGAGCTGACGACCAGTTCCTTCAGGTTCAGGATCAGGTCGGTGACGTCCTCCTTCACACCGGGGACGGTGGAGAACTCGTGCAGCACCCCGTCGATACGGATGCTGGTCACCGCCGCGCCGGGGATGGAGGACAGCAGGGTCCGGCGCAGCGAGTTGCCGAGGGTGTAGCCGAAACCCGGCTCAAGCGGCTCGATGACGAACCGCGAGCGGAACTCCGAGATCGACTCCTCGATCAGCGTCGGACGCTGGGCGATAAGCATGGGGTACGTCCTTCCGTACACGGCGACCGCTATATGACGCCGTGACCTGTGGCTCCGGTCGGAGCCCGTGGACGGGGCCTCTGTCCGTCCCGTCCACGTCGTACTCGTTCCAGTGTGGACCATCTGGAACGCGACGTCCGCACCGGGGCCCGACGACGGGCCCCGGACGGGCGCGGCCTACTTGGAGTAGAGCTCGACGATGAGCTGCTCCTGCACCTGGGTGTCGATCACCTGACGGGCCGGCAGCGAGTGCACCAGCACCCGCAGCTGGCTGGGAATGACCTCCAGCCAGGGCGGCGGGGTGCGCTGGCCGGCGGTCTCCCGAGCGATGATGAACGGGGTCAGCTCGCGCGCCTTGGGTGCGATCTCGACGATGTCGTTCTCGCTGACCCGATAGCTGGGGATGTCGACCTTGCCGCCGTTGACCACGACATGGCCGTGGCGGACAGCCTGGCGCGCGGCGTCCCGGGAAGGAGCGAAGCCGGCGCGGTACACGACGTTGTCCAGCCGCGACTCAAGGATCTTCAGCAGCTCGTCACCGGTCTTGCCGGTGCGCCGGTTGGCCTCGTCGTAGTAGCCGCGGAACTGCTTCTCCAGGACGCCGTAGATGCGCGCGCACTTCTGCTTCTCACGCTTCTGCAGCAGGTACTCGGAGTCCTTGGTGCGGCCACGGCCGTGCTCGCCCGGCGGGTAGGGACGGATCTCGATCGGGCACTTGGGCGATTCGCACTTGCTGCCCTTGAGGAACAGTTTCGTCTTCTCACGGCGGCAGCGCTTGCAGTCCGCGCCGGTATAGCGGGCCATGCTTGTCCTTCTCTCCTTTTTCGGCCAGAGGTGGCGCGAGGATGTGCTTCTTCGCGCCATCGGAGGCCTTCGAGGCCCTGGTGCTGCTGGCGCGAACCAGATCGGAGGTGGCGCAGTCATGCTCCGTGTCGCGCCACCGGCAGCCGCGATACTGCTGTCGTCAGATCCTGTGTCGTCGGATCCCGCTGGTCAGACCCTGCGCCGCTTGGGCGGCCGGCAGCCGTTGTGCGGGGTCGGGGTGACGTCCTGAATCGCGCCGACCTCGAGACCGGCCGCCTGCAGGGAGCGGATCGCGGTCTCTCGTCCCGAGCCGGGGCCCTTGACGAAGACGTCCACCTTGCGCATTCCGTGTTCCTGCGCCTTGCGGGCGGCGTTCTCCGCAGCCATCTGGGCGGCGAAGGGGGTCGACTTGCGCGATCCCTTGAATCCGACGTGGCCGGCGCTCGCCCAGGAGATCACGTTCCCGCTGGGATCGGTGATCGACACGATCGTGTTGTTGAAGGTGCTCTTGATGTGGGCGTGGCCGTGCGCGACGTTCTTCTTCTCCTTGCGCCGGACCTTCTTGATGCCGGCGGCACGCGTCTTTGGCGGCATATGCTTTCGTGATCTCCGTTTACGAGGTCGTCGGTCAGCGCCCGGCCATGGCCACCGTCGACGGATGTCGGCCGGGGCGGCTGACTACTGGCTTACTTCTTGCCGGCCTTCTTCTTACCGGCGATGGCGCGGCGCGGGCCCTTGCGGGTACGCGCGTTGGTGTGCGTCCGCTGGCCGTGGACGGGAAGGTTGCGCCGGTGCCGCAGGCCCTGGTAGCAGCCGATCTCCATCTTCCGGCGGATGTCCTGACGTACCTCCCGGTGCAGGTCGCCCTCGACCCGGTAGTTCGCGTCGATCCATTCCCTGAGCCGGACGATCTCCTCGTCGGTCAGGTCCCGGACGCGCGTGTCGGGGTTGACGCCGGTGGCGGCAAGAGTCTCCAGGGAACGGCTGCGGCCGATCCCGAATATGTAGGTCAGAGCGATCTCCACCCGCTTGTCACGCGGGAGGTCTACGCCGGAAAGGCGTGCCATGCCAGGTGTTTCCTTCCTTTACCGGAGGTCTTGAGCGTCTCCGTCCCGTACCGGCGACGTGGGTGCCGGCTCGGGCCCCGGCCTCCGACCGGGGGTGGATACCGCGTACCGCGGCCTGGTGACGCTTGGAGGGGCGTCGCCCAGTGCAGGTGACCGGTGACCGCGGACACCGGCCTGGGGTCACCCGACGGGGCTGTCAGCCCTGGCGCTGCTTGTGGCGCAGGTTGTCACAGATGACCATCACGCGGCCATGGCGACGGATCACCTTGCACTTGTCACATATCTTCTTGACGCTCGGCTTGACCTTCACGGCTGCACGAACCTCCCTTGCGCAGCCGCTGAGGTGCGCCTGCGAATGTCTGGGGTGTCACCAGGCTACCGACGGCGCCCGAGAAGCAGAGCACGCCGTCGGTCGCCAGAGAGCTTACTTGTAGCGGTAGACGATCCGGCCACGGGACAGGTCGTAGGGCGACAGCTCCACGACGACCCGGTCCTCTGGAAGGATCCGGATGTAGTGCTGACGCATCTTGCCACTGATGTGGGCGAGTACTCGATGACCGTTCTGGAGCTCGACCCGGAACATCGCGTTCGGGAGTGGCTCCACAACTCGGCCCTCGATCTCGATGGCCCCGTCCTTCTTCGGCATGTCCTCCGCTGTCCTACCTTCGGGTGTCCGACGGTGGACACAGACGAACATCAATGCCCCGCTAACCGTCGGCTTTCAAGTGTACGTGGCCCACCCGTCAAGGGCCAATCTGGCTCCCTCACTGCCGTTGGCAGCCCGACCCCCGCCGGCAACCGCGGGCTGCCGGGCCGGCCCGCTACCAGCAGCGACCGGCTACCGGACCGACGGTGGCCGAATGACAGCGAGCGTGTCAGCGATAGATCATGATGAGTAACGGGAGGATGAATAACAGGAGATGGCGTCAGGACGCGGGCGTTTCGACCGGCTGGCCGCAGGCGACTCCCAGTTCGGCGAACTTCGCCGCGCCACCGTCGAGGGCTGTCAGCACCCAGGGGCCGCGTGGGGTCACCGCGACCGTGTGCTCGGTGTGCGCGGCCCAGGAGCCGTCCGTGGTGGCGACGGTCCACTCGTCGCCGAGCACTCGGGTGTCCGGCCGCCCTATCGTGATCATGGGCTCGATCGCCAGCGCGATTCCCTCGACCAGGCGGATCCCCCGGCCCGGCCGCCCGTGGTTGAGCACGTGCGGCGGCTGGTGCATCTCGGTCCCGATGCCGTGGCCGCCGTAGTGGTCCACGATGCCGTATCCCCGGGGGCGGACGTGGTGCTCGACCGCCGCCGAGATGTCGGTCAGCTTGCCGCCGAGCTGCGCGGCCGCCAGGCCCTGCCACAGCGACTGCTCGCACACCTCGATCAGGTCGAGGAACTGCTGGGGTACCGTCCCGACCGGCACCGTGATCGCGGAGTCTCCGTGCCAGCCGTCCACGATCGCGCCGCAGTCGATGGAGATGATGTCCCCCTCGCGCAGCGCCCGCCTGCGGCGCGGTATCCCGTGGACGACCTCGTCGTTGATGGACGCGCAGATCGACGCGGGAAAGGGCGGCCGGCCATACCCCTTGAAGGAGGGAGTTCCGCCGTCGCCGCGGATCGACTTCTCCGCGATCGCGTCAAGATCACCGGTGGTGATCCCCGGCTCGACCGCCGCTCGCAGCTTTTCCAGGGCGCGCGCGACGACGAGTCCCGCCACCCGCATCTTCGCGATCTCGCCCGCGGTCTTGATCTGGACATGTTCTCGTCGCGCCACGCTCGTCGCCCCGGTCCGTATCCCTAGTAACCCTGTGGTACCGCTCGTAACTCTGTGGTTCCGTCCGCCTGTGATGGCGGCCGTCCCGTACGCCTCCGGTGGCGCGAACAGTGAGGACACGCTATCGGAGCCACCTGGTGGCGTGTCCGTGAGCTTGCCATCGGTACCCCACCCCGCCCTAGTGTGCCTGCCGCGTTGTCGGTAGCACCACAGCCAGCCACCCCTAACGCCCCGCGATGCCGGCTCCACATGCCGGCTCCACAGTGCTGGTCACAGCGCGGCCAGGCTCACACCGGGGCGGGTGGCACCAAGCCGGCCGGGCGGGCCGGCGACAGCGGGCCGACACAGGCGTCGGCGGGCATCAGCTCGTGTAGTGGCGCAGGGCGTCGAGAGCGCGGTCGGTGACGTTGTCCACCGGGCCGGTCGCGTCGATACCGATCAGCAGACCCTTTGCCGCGTAGTAGGCGACCAGCGGCGCGGTCTGCTCGGCGTAGACCTCCAGCCGGTGGCGTACCGTCTCGGAACGGTCGTCGTCCCGCTGGAACAGCTCGCCGTTGCAGCGGTCGCAGACACCTTCCACCGCGGGTGGGTCGAAGTCGATGTGCCAGATGTGACCACAGTTACGACACGTCCGCCGCCCGGACAGGCGCCGCACCACCTCGTCGTCGTCGACGACAAGTTCCAGGACGACGTCCAGGCGTGTCCCCATCTCCTCGAGCAGCTGCCCCAGCACCTCGGCCTGGGGCACGTTGCGGGGGAAACCGTCGAGCAGGAACCCCTTGGCCGCGTCGTCCTCGGCCAGCCTGTTGCGGACCATGCCGATCGTGATCTCGTCGGGGACGAGGTCGCCAGCGTCCATGTACTGCTTGGCGAGCACCCCCAGCTCGGTGCCCTCCCGGACGTTCGCCCGAAAGATGTCGCCCGTGGAAATCTTGGGAATCGACCGTGCCTGGGCGACGAAGGCGGCCTGGGTGCCCTTGCCGGCGCCCGGCGGTCCGACCAGTACGAGGCGCACTACCGCAGGAAGCCTTCGTAATTGCGGAGCATGAGCTGGCTTTCGATCTGTTTCACCGTCTCCAGCCCCACTCCGACAATGATCAGTACTGATGTCCCGGCGAACGGGAAGGGCTGCTGTTTGGTGAGGTTCAACAGGGCCAGCGGAAGGACCGTGATGGCACCGAGGAAGAGCGAGCCCGGGAGCGTGATCCTGGACAACACGCGATCGAGGTACTCCGCGGTGGGTCGTCCTGGCCGGATGCCGGGGATGAAACCGCCGTACTTCTTCATGTTGTCCGCCACCTCGGTCGGGTTGAAAGTGATGGCCACGTAGAAGTAAGTGAAGAAAATGATCAGTGCGGCATAGCTGACGAGATACAACGGGTGGTCGCCACGAGCCAGATAGCGCTGCTCGAAGTCCTGGAAGGTCTGGTTGTTCCAGACCTGCCCGAGCAGTTGCGGCAGCTGCAGCAGCGCGGATGCGAAGATCACCGGGATGATGCCGGCCTGGTTGACCTTGATGGGCAGGTAGGTCGAGGTGCCGCCGTACATCCGACGCCCGATGAGGCGCTTGGCGTACTGCACCGGGATGCGGCGCTGCGACTGCTCGACGAACACGACGAACACGACGATCACCAGCCCCAGCAGACAGACGAGGGCGAAGACCACGCCACCGGCCACCTGGAGGATCCGGCTGCCCTGGGAGGGCAGCGCCGCCGCGATCGACGTGAAGATCAGAAGAGACATCCCGTTGCCCACCCCGCGGGCGGTGATCAGCTCACCCAGCCACATGATCAGCGCGGTGCCGGCGGTCATCGTGACCACGATGACCGAGATCCGGAACAGGCTGGTGTCCGGAATGATCGGCGCGGCGCAGCCGGGGAACAGGTTGCCGCTGCGGGCGAGGGCGACGATGCCGGTTGCCTGTAGGACGGCCAGCGCGATCGTCAGATAACGGGTGTACTGGGTGAGTTTCTGCTCACCCGAACTGCCTTCCTTCTTGAGCTGCTCAAGCCTGGGGATCACTACGACCAGCAACTGAATGATGATGCTCGCCGTGATGTACGGCATGATCCCGAGGGCGAAGATGGACAGTTGCAGCAGAGCGCCACCGCTGAACAGGTTGATCAGCGAGTAGACGTTGCTGCTGTCGGCGCTCGCCGAGGACAGGCAGGAGTTGATCGCCCTGGTCGACACCCCGGGGGAAGGCAGTACGCTGCCGAACCGGAACAGGATGATGATCCCGAGGGTGAAAAACAGCTTCTTGCGCAGGTCAGGCGTGCGGAAAGCCCGTGTGAAGGCGGTGAGCACGACTCCTCCTGCTGATCGTCACGGCAAACGCACGCGGTGGACGACTGCCCCGACCGAAGATAGGACCGGCGGTGCGCGGTGTGCCGACTGTAACAGTAGAGACGGTCCACTCGTCCCGACATGGGCCTGCGGCAGGTCCATCCTGCCCGGTAGCCGCGGAAGCGGAAGGGTGTGGAACTGTCTTCCACCTCCGGTAGCCGGCGACATCAGGCATCAACCTCGGCGTTCGAGGCGTTTGGGGTAAGGGTAACGGCAGCGCGCCGCCCGAAGCCAGCGGACCCAGACGACGCGACGGCTCTCGCCAGCCCCCGGCGACCATGGCCAGCCGGAACACCGGGACGCCGGAGGGCAGTCGTCCAGTGCCTCCGAGGCCCCGGTGGACCAGGTCGTATCCGGTGGATCTCCGATCGCGCGGGCGGTGCCCACGCCGACCAGCACCCACCGGATGTGGCCTAGATCTCGGTGACCCTGGATCCAGGTGACCCTAGATCTCGGTGACGCTGCCGCCGACAGCGGTGATCTTTTCTTTGGCGGACGCGGAGAAAGCGTGGGCGCGCACACTCAGTGCGATCCCGATCTCCCCGTCACCGAGCACCTTGACCAGGCTGTTGCGACGGACGGCACCGGCCCGGACAAGATCGTCCACGCCGATCTCGCCCCCGTCGGGGAACAGCTCGGCGAGCGTCGCGACGTTGACGACCTGGTACTCGGTGCGGAAGCGGTTGCGGAACCCCTTGAGCTTGGGCACCCGCATGTGCAGCGGCATCTGGCCGCCCTCGAAACGGGCCGGGACCTGCTTGCGGGCCTTGGAGCCCTTGGTGCCGCGACCGGCGGTCTTGCCCTTGGAGGCCTCACCACGGCCGACCCGGGTCTTTGCCTTGTGGGCACCCGGCGCGGGCCGCAGGTGGTGGATCTTCAGACCGGACTCCCGCCGGGCATCGGCGGTCTCCGGCTCGGTTGCCTTGGTCAGCTCGCTCATGCGTCCACCTCCTCGACCCTGACGAGATGACTCACAGTATCGATCATCCCGCGCACTTCCGGCCGGTCGTCCCGTTCGGTCGTCGCGTTGATCCGGCGCAGGCCGAGGGTCCGCAGCGTCTCACGCTGGTTGCGGGTCCCCCCGATCTCCGAACGAATCTGCGTGATCTTCAGGCGGGCCATCAGGCACCGGCCCCGACCGTGCGGGCGCGCAGCATCGCCGGCGGCGCCACGTCCTCGATGGGCAGGCCACGCCGGGCGGCGATCTCCTCGGGGCGCATCAGGCCCCGCAGCGCCGCGACAGTGGCGTGCACGATGTTGATGGGGTTCGACGAGCCGAGCGACTTCGACAGCACGTCGTGGACGCCCGCGCACTCCAGCACCGCGCGGACCGGGCCGCCGGCGATGACACCGGTACCGGGGGAAGCCGGCTTGAGCAACACGATCCCCGCGGCGGCCTCGCCCTGGATCGGGTGCGGGATCGTCGAGCCGATCCGCGGCACCTTGAAGAAGTGCTTCTTGGCCTCCTCCACGCCCTTGGCGATGGCGGCCGGCACCTCCTTGGCCTTGCCGTAGCCGACGCCGACGGTGCCGTCGGCGTCCCCGACCACGACCAGAGCGGTGAAGCTGAACCGCCTACCACCCTTGACGACCTTCGCCACCCGGTTGATGGCGACCACTCGTTCGACGTATGCGTTCTTGTCCTGGGCCGGACCGCCGCCCTGGCGGTCGCGGCGTTCCCGACGGTCAGAGCCGCCGGAGCCGCCTCCGCGGCGCTGCTGGCCTGGCATCAGTGAATCTCCCTGTTCGTTGAATGTCCGCGCATGCAGGCCCGAGGCATCAGAACTCCAGCCCGCTTTCCCGGGCGGCGTCCGCCAGGGCGGCGATCCGCCCGTGGTAGGTCCGCCCGCCGCGGTCGAAGACCACCGCGGTGACGCCGGCCTTGCGAGCGCGCTCGGCGACCAGTTGGCCGACAGCCTTCGCCAGCTCGGTCTTGTCGCCATCCACGGTACGCAGCGCCACGTCCAGCGTGGACGCCGAAGCCAGGGTGTGGCCGGCGACGTCGTCGATGACCTGGGCGTAGATGTGACGGGTCGAGCGGGTGACCACGAGGCGCGGGCGGGTAGGCGTGCCCGAGACCTTCTTGCGTATCCGCGCGTGCCGGCGGAACTTCGCCGTACGCCGCTGGGCGCTGACACTGACAGCCATGATCCGTTCCTCTACTTCCCGGACTTGCCGACCTTGCGGCGGACGACCTCGCCCTGGTACCGCACGCCCTTGCCCTTGTACGGGTCGGGCTTGCGCAACCGCCGGATCTTGGCTGCCACCTCGCCGACCTGCTGCTTGTCGATCCCGTGAATAACGAAACGGGTCGGCGTCTGTACCTCGAACCTGATGCCCTCGGGGGCCTTCACCGCGACCGGGTGACTGAAACCCAGCGCGAACTCCAGATCCGAGCCCCGAGCCTGCACGCGGTAGCCGACACCGACGATCTCAAGCGTCTTGGAGTATCCGGCGGTGACGCCGGTCACCATGTTCGCCACCAGGGTGCGGGTCAGCCCGTGCAGGGCACGCGAGCGGCGCTCGTCGTCCGGACGGGCGACGAGCAACTGCCCGTCCTGCGCACTGACGGTGATCGGCTCCGCCACCGAGTGGCTGAGCGTGCCCTTCGGGCCCTTGATCACGACATCCGCGCCGTCGACGGAGACATCCACACCGCTTGGCACCGGAATCGGTAGACGTCCGATACGTGACATCGCGCGACTCCTTACCAGACGTAGGCGAGGACTTCCCCGCCCACTCTGCGCTTGTTCGCCTGCTTGTCGGTCAGCAGGCCCGACGACGTGGAAATGATCGCCACACCGAGCCCACCGAGCACCTTGGGAAGGTTGGTCGCCTTGGCGTAGACCCGCAGGCCCGGCTTGCTGATGCGCTTCACGCCGGCGATGGAGCGCTCCCGGTTCGGGCCGTACTTCAGCTCCACGACGAGGGACGCGCCGACAGCCCCGTCCGGGGGCTCCTCAACGTGCCACCCGGCGATGTAGCCCTCCTGCTGGAGGATCTCGGCGATATGCGTCTTGATCTTGCTGCTCGGCATCACCACTCGGTCGTGGTATGCCCGGTTGGCGTTGCGGACACGGGTCAGCATGTCCGCAATCGGGTCTGTCATCGTCATGGGGCTGGAACCTTCCTCGCGAGGGTTCCCCGCGACACAGGGTCGTGGGGCCTACCGCGAACGGTGGGTGGTGTGCGTCAGCTTCCGTGGCCCGCGCGGCCAGCGCCGGCGCGATCCGCCGGGCGCGACGACCGGCGGACCCGTCGTCGCCCCGACACGGCGTGCCGGGCGGCCGTCACCAGGAGCTCCTACCACGAGCTCTTGGTGACTCCGGGAAGCTCGCCGCGGTGCGCCATCTGCCGCAGGCAGACCCGGCAGAGGCCGAATGCGCGGTAGACCGACCGCGGACGCCCGCACCGCTGGCAACGGGTATAGCCCCGCACGCCGAACTTCGGCTTGCGGATCGCCTTCTCAACCAGTGCTTTCTTCGCCATCTGACCTGTTTCTTCCAGGGCCGCCGGCTGTGCGAAAAAATCTTCGCACAGCCTTTGGCCAGTAGCCCCTCCGGGCCGCCGGCCATGCGAAAAAATCTTCGCATGGCCTTTGGCCGGTGGCATTACACCCAGGGCCGTCGGCTAGCTCTCGCGGAACGGGAAGCCCAGCGCCCTCAGCAGCGCGCGGCCCTCGTCGTCGGTGGTCGCGCTCGTGACAACCGTGATGTCCATCCCGCGGACCCGGTCGATCCGGTCGATGTCGATCTCGTGGAAGATCGACTGCTCGATGACGCCGAAGGTGTAGTTGCCGGCACCGTCGAACTGCTTCGGCGACAGCCCCCGGAAGTCACGGATACGCGGCAGGGCGATCGAGACCAGCCGGTCCAGGAACTCCCACATCCGGTCGCCACGCAGGGTCACCTTCGCACCGATGGGCATGCCCTCGCGCAGCTTGAACTGCGCGATGGACTTCTTCGCCCGCCGGACGGCCGGCTTCTGGCCGGTGATCGAAGCAAGGTCCCGCAGCGCGCCGTCGATGAGCTTGGCGTCCCGGGCGGCGTCCCCGACGCCCATGTTGACCACGACCTTGACCACGGTCGGGATCTGCATCACGTTCGCGTACTGGAACTGCTCGCGCAGGCCCGTCGCGATCTCCTCGCGATACCGCTGCTTCAGCCGCGGCAGCGGACGGGCTTCAGTGGTAGTTGTCATCTCTCGTTTCCTTGCAGCCTCGGCCCAACGGACGGCGATCCCCACCGCGATCCGGCGGGAACGCGGGAGGCGCCACGTGCCCGGAGGGCACGCAGGCCGGCAGGAACGCCAGCGGCGGCCACCCGGACGCCGGCGACGGCCCCTTCGATCACACCAGCCATGGCTGGCTACAGCTCGGTGCCGGTACGGCGGGAGATCCGCACCTTCGTACCGTCGTCGTTGACGCGGTAGCCGATCCGGGTGGGACGGTTGTCGGAGGGATCCACGATCATGACGTTGCTGATGTGGATGGGCGCCTCCTGGGTGATGATCCCCCCGGACTGCGAACCGCGGGCCGAGGTGTTCACCCGGGTGTGCCGGGTGACCCGGTTGGCTCCCTCGACGAGCACCTTGTTGTCGGCCGGGAAGGCTCTGATGACCTTCCCCCGCAGACCCCGGTCCTTGCCCGTGATGATCTGGACCGTGTCGCCTTTTCTGATCTTCATTCCGGCCACGGTCACAGCACCTCCGGCGCCAGTGAAATGATCTTCATGAACTTCTTGTCACGCAACTCGCGACCAACCGGCCCGAAGATACGCGTGCCTCGGGGATCCCCGCCGTCCTTGATGAGCACGGCGGCGTTCTCGTCGAACCGGATGTAGGAGCCGTCAGGGCGACGACGCTCCTTGGTAGTGCGTACGACGACCGCCTTGACCACGTCACCACGCTTGACGCCAGCCCCGGGCAGGGCGTCCTTCACGGTCCCGACGATGATGTCGCCGATGCCGGCATAACGACGCCCCGAACCACCGAGTACGCGGATGCACAGCAACTCCCTGGCACCCGTGTTGTCGGCGACCCGAAGTCGCGACTCCTGCTGGATCACTTCCCGCTCCCGAACTGCGTCGGCGCCCGCCTGCCGGCGGCCGGCTCGCTGGACCTACTGTGCGGCCCGCTGCGACGCGCCGGACTCGTCACGTCGCCGTCGGGCCATCTATCCGGGCCTGCCGCTGCCCAGGCGACGCGCCGGCCATCGTCGCGTCGCCGTCAGCGGGTCGACCTACTTGGCTTTCTCCAGAATTTCCACCACACGCCAGCGCTTCGTCGCCGACAGCGGCCGGGTCTCCATCAGCAGGACCCGGTCGCCGACGCCGCTGGTGCTGTTCTCGTCGTGTGCCTTGATCTTCTTGGTGCGCCTGATCGTCTTACCGTAGAGCGGGTGCTGCACCCGGTCCTCGACGGCGACGACCACTGTCTTGGCCATCTTGTCGCTGACCACCAGGCCCTCGCGGACCTTGCGGAAGCCACGGTCGACCTTTGCCGCCGACGCGTCGTGCCCCGCGTCCGTCGCCGCGCCGTCCGTCGTCGGGGTGTCGTCTGTTGTCATCCCACTCACGCCCGTTCCGCCTGGGTAGCCGTCTGTGCCTGCTCGGCCTGCGCCTGGTCGAGGTCAGCCGCGACCGCCACGCCGGTTTCCACCAGCCCCGGGTCCTCGGAAAGACCCAGCTCACGCTCGCGCAGCACCGTGTAGATACGCGCGATGTCACGCCGGACGACCCGCAGCCGGTGATTGCTGCTGAGCTGGCCGGTCGCGGCCTGGAAACGGAGGTTGAACAGCTCCTCCTTGGCCTCCCGCAGCTTGTCCGCCAGATCCTGCCGGGACAGGGCCCGCAGCTCGTCAGCGGTCGCGGTCGCGGTCGCCATCACGCACCTCCCTCACGGGTGACGAACCGGCACTTCATCGGCAGCTTGTGAATGGCGCGCCGCATCGCCTCCCGAGCCACCGGCTCGGCGACACCGGACAGCTCGAACAGCACGCGCCCGGGTTTGACGTTGGAGACCCACCACTCGGGCGAGCCCTTACCGGAACCCATCCGGGTCTCGGCCGGCTTCTTCGTCAGCGGACGGTCCGGGTAGATGTTGATCCAGACCTTGCCACCACGACGGATGTGGCGGGTCATCGCGATACGCGCCGACTCGATCTGCCGGTTCGTCACGTAGGCCGACTCGAGCGCCTGGATGCCGAACTCGCCGAACGCAAGTCTGGTCCCACCCTTGGCCGCGCCGTCACGGCTAGGGTGATGCTGCTTACGATGTGCGACCTTACGGGGAATCAGCATCGTTCTAGCCCTCCGTCTCCTGGGTGGCCGCGCCAGCGGCGGGCCCAGCGGTGTCGGCCGGAGACGCGGCCGGTGCCGTGGAGGCCGCGGCCTCGGAGCTCGCCGGGGCCGCCGGGGCCGGGGCCGGCGTGGCCTCAGCCGCGCCGCTCGCGCCACCCGCACCCGCGCCAGCGCCACCACGGCCACGGCGCTCACCCTGACGGGCCGCCGCCCGGCCGGCGTCGGTACCGCCAGTGGTGGTACCGGACGAGCCCGACCGCGGCCCGCGGCGCGGACGCTCCCGGCGGTGCTGCCGCTGCAGCGCCTCCTGAGCCTCCCGCTCCGCCCGGCTCTGCACGACGTCACCCTTGTAGATCCAGACCTTCACGCCGATGCGCCCGAAGGTGGTCCGGGCCTCGTAGAACCCGTAGTCGATGTTGGCGCGCAGCGTGTGCAGCGGCACCCGGCCCTCACGGTAGAACTCCGAGCGGCTCATCTCGGCACCGCCGAGGCGTCCCGAGCACTGCACTCGGATGCCCTTGGCGCCGCCCTTCATCGCCGACTGCATGGCCTTGCGCATCGCCCGCCGGAAGCTGACCCGGCTGGAGAGCTGCTCGGCCACGCCCTGCGCGACGAGCTGGGCGTCCACCTCGGGGTTCTTCACCTCGAGGATGTTGAGCTGGACCTGCTTGCCGGTCAGCTTCTCCAGGTCGCCGCGGATGCGGTCGGCCTCGGCGCCGCGGCGTCCGATGACGATCCCTGGGCGGGCGGTGTGGATGTCCACCCGCAGCCGGCCCTGGGTGCGCTCGATGTCGACCCGGCTGATACCCGCGCGCTCCATGCCCCGGGACATCATCTTCCGGATCTTCACGTCCTCGCCGACGTACGCCTTGTACTGCTTGTCGGCGTACCAGCGGGAGGTGAACTCCGAGGTGATACCCAGCCGGAACCCGTGCGGGTTGACTTTCTGACCCACTACCGGGCCCTCCCTGTGCTCTTCGCGCCGCGGGTTCCCGCGACCGGCGGCCGGCTCTCCACGACAATCGTGATGTGGCTGGTCCGCTTGCGGATCCGGTAGGCACGGCCCTGGGCCCGCGGACGGATGCGCTTGAGGGTCGGGCCCTCGTCGACAAAGGCCTCGCCGACCCAGAGTGTGGCCGGGTCGAGGCCGTGGTTGTGCTCGGCGTTGGCCACCGCGCTCGCGACCACCTTGTAGACGTCCTCGCTGGCCGCCTGCGGGGCGAACCGGAGGATGTCGAGGGCCTCGCTGGCCGAGCGGCCACGCACCAGGTCGATGACCCGGCGGGCCTTCGTCGGCGACACCCGGACGTAACGGGCCGACGCGCGGGCGCCCGCCAGCCCGGAGCGGGTCACCCCGTCGACAAGAGCGTCAGCCACGGCGTGACCTCCGGTCCTCCTTGACGTGGCCGCGGAAGGTCCGCGTCGGTGCGAACTCGCCGAGCTTGTGGCCGACCATTCCCTCGGTGATGAACACCGGGACATGCTTGCGACCGTCGTGCACGGCGATCGTGTGACCGAGCATGTCCGGGATCACCGTCGAGCGCCGCGACCAGGTCTTGATGACGTTCTTCGTGCCCTTGGCGTTCTGCAGGTCCACCTTCTTGAGCAGGTGGTCGTCGACGAACGGGCCCTTCTTCAGACTGCGTGGCATGGCGTGTGTCTCCTCCTTCCCGCTCAGAATCGGTGGTCGTGCGTTGGGTGCCGCCGGGTGTGCGTCATCGTGATCACCGCCGCCTGTTCTGCTTCCGACGACGGACGATCAGCGCGTCGCTCTCCTTGCGGGTCCTGCGGGTGCGTCCCTCCGGACGGCCCTTCGGGTTCACCGGGTGGCGGCCACCGGAGGTCTTGCCCTCACCACCACCGTGCGGGTGGTCGACCGGGTTCATCGCCACACCACGGACGGTGGGGCGGCGGCCCTTCCAGCGCATCCGGCCGGCCTTGCCCCAGTTGATGTTGCTCTGCTCGGCGTTGCCGACCTCCCCGACCGTGGCCCGGCAGCGGACGTCGACGTTGCGGATCTCCCCGGACGGCATCCGCAGCTGGGCGAAGGGACCGTCCTTGGCGACCAGCTGGACGCTCGCCCCCGCGCTGCGCGCGATCTTCGCACCGCCGCCGGGACGCAGCTCGATGGCGTGCACCACCGTGCCGGTGGGGATGTTGCGCAGTGGGAGGGCGTTGCCGGGCTTGATGTCGGCGGTGGGGCCCGAGCTGACCACGTCACCCTGCCGGAGCTTCACCGGGGCGAGGATGTAGCGCTTCTCCCCGTCGGCGTAGTGCAGCAGGGCGATCCGGGCGGTGCGGTTCGGGTCGTACTCGATGTGGGCGACCTTGGCCGGCACGCCGTCCTTGTCCCGCCGGAAGTCGATCAGGCGGTAGGCGCGCTTGTGGCCACCGCCCTGGTGCCGGGTGGTGATGCGCCCGTGGACGTTGCGGCCACCCTTGGAGTGCAGCGGGCGGACCAGCGACTTCTCCGGGTGGTCACGAGTGATCTCGACGAAGTCGGACACGCTCGCGCCGCGGCGCCCCGGCGTCGTCGGCTTGTACCTACGAATCCCCATCGTCACCCACCGTGTCCTCGTCCCCGCGGGCCAGGCCCGGTGGGGCACTGGCCGCGGACGGCTGCGTACTCGTCGGCCTGCATGTCACGCACCGGGACCCCCGAAGATCTCGATGGAGTCCCCCGGCGCCAGCGCGACCATGGCCCGCTTGGTGGACTTGCGCTGCCCCCAGCCGGTGCGGGTGCGCTTGCGCTTGCCCGCCCGGTTGCTGGTGTTGACGCTGAGAACCCGGACGTTGAATATCCGCTGGACCGCAAGCTTGATCTCGGTCTTGTTCGCGTCCGGATGGACGATGAAGGTGTAGACGTTCTCGTCCAGCAGGCCGTAGCTCTTCTCGGAGACGACCGGCTTGATGATCACGTCGCGCGGGTCGGCGCTCACTTGGCCTCCTCCTCGGCTGCCGCGTCCTCGTCGGCACCGGCCGGTGCCGCC
>NZ_JWIO01000003.1:101020-130924 GCF_001017755.1 Protofrankia coriariae | reverse complement strand
CCGGCCGGTGCCGCCGGCTCGTCGGAAGCGGTCCGCGCACCACGGGAGATCGGCGCCAGCGCCCGCTCCACGAACGTGGCCAGAGCGTCGCGGGTGAACACCACGTCGTCGCTGACCAGCACGTCGTAGGTGTTGAGCTGGCCGGGGTCGAGCAGGTGCACGCTGGGGATGTTGCGCAGGCTCTTCCAGGTGAGCTCGTCGGCGTGGTCGACCACCACCAGCACCCGTCGGACGTCCGCGATCGTCCGCAGCGCGGTGAGCGCGGCCTTCGTCGACGGCGTGTCGCCGCTGACGAACGACGACACGATGTGCACCCGGTCGTTGCGCGCCCGGTCGGACAGGGCCCCGCGCAGCGCGGCGGCCTTCATCTTCTTCGGCGTCCGCTGGTCGTAGGAACGCGGCTTGGGGCCGTGCACGACGCCACCGCCGGTGAACTGCGGGGCGCGCAGCGAGCCCTGCCGGGCCCGGCCGGTGCCCTTCTGCCGGTACGGCTTGCGCCCACCGCCGCGGACCTCGCCGCGGGTGCGGGTGGAGTGGGTCCCCTGCCGGGCCGCGGCGAGCTGCGCCACCACCACCTGGTGGATGAGCGGCACGTTCAGGGCCACGTCGAAGATCTCACCCGGCAGGTCGACGCTGCCGGCCTCGCCACCGGCGGGGGCGTGGACGACGACCGTGCGGGTCTGTGGCGGCGCGCTCCGCTCGTCGTCGGCGGCCAGTGGCCGCCGGCGCGCCGACGCCGTCACTGCGCTCATGCCGATACCTCCTCGCTGGACGTCGCGACGTCACCGGTGGCGGATGCCGTGGCCGGCTCGGCGATGGGCTCGAAGTCCGCCGGTGCGGGCCGCTTGGCCGCGCTGCGGACGAGCACCAGACCGCCGTCCGGGCCGGGAACCGCGCCCTTGACCAGCAGGAAGCCGCGCTCGGTGTCGACGGCGTGGATGGTCAGGCCGGCGGTGGTGACCCGTTCGTGCCCCATCCGCCCGGCCATCCGCAGGCCCTTGAAGACGCGGCCGGGGGTGGCGCACCCGCCGACCGATCCGGGCGAGCGGTGCTTGCGCTCGACGCCGTGGCCGGCGCCGAGGCCCTTGAAGCCGTGCCGCTTCATCACACCGGCGAAGCCCTTGCCCTTGGATGTGCCGGTCACGTCCACGATGCTGCCCGCGGAGAAGATCTCGCCGGTCAGCTCCTGGCCGGGGCGGTAGTTGGTGGCGTCCGCGGTGCGCAGCTCCACCAGATGCCGCCGCGGCGGGACCCCGGCGCGCGCGAAGTGGCCGCGCAGCGGCTGGGTCACCCGGCGGGGGTCGATCTCGCCGTAGCCGAGCTGGACCGCCGAGTAGCCGTCCCGGTCGGATGTCCTGACCTGCGTCACCACGTTCGGCCCGGCTTTGATCACCGTGACCGGGATGACGCGGTTGTTCGCGTCCCATACCTGGGTCATCCCGAGCTTGGTGCCCAGGAGCCCCCTGTAGTTGCGATTGAGCATGACTGCGCCGGCCCCTTTAAAGCTTGATCTCGATGTCGACACCGGCGGGAAGGTCGAGGCGCATCAGCGAGTCGACCGTCTTCGGCGTCGGGTCAAGAATGTCGATCAGCCGCTTGTGCGTGCGCATCTCGAAGTGCTCGCGGCTGTCCTTGTACTTGTGCGGCGACCGGATCACGCAGTAGACGTTCTTCTCCGTCGGCAGCGGCACCGGTCCCGCGACCTGCGCACCAGTCCGCGTCACCGTCTCGACGATCTTGCGGGCCGAGCTGTCGATGATCTCGTGGTCGTAGGCCTTGAGCCGGATGCGGATCTTCTGTGCCGCCATGGTGGGCTTCGCCTGTCCTGTCTGTCTCGTCCGGCTGGCAGGCCCCGCAGGGTCCGTTCCTTGGCCGGAGCTGCCGCCGGATGTACCGCTTGTTGTCAGGTGCGTACACTGCGCAAGCGGCGGGCAATATGCNAAGCGGCGGGCCATATGCCCTGGATGGGGCATAGCGGGCCCGCCGCCGCAGCGACTACTTCAGGATCTTGGTGACGCGACCGGCACCGACGGTACGACCGCCCTCGCGGATGGCGAACCGCAGGCCTTCCTCCATGGCGATCGGCTGGATGAGCTCGACCGTCATCTCCGTGTTGTCACCCGGCATGACCATCTCGGTGCCCTCGGGGAGGGTCACCACGCCGGTCACGTCGGTGGTACGGAAGTAGAACTGCGGGCGGTAGTTGTTGAAGAACGGGGTGTGGCGGCCACCCTCATCCTTGCTAAGGATGTAGACCTGCGCCTCGAAGTTGGTGTGCGGGGTGATCGACTTCGGCTTGGTGACGACCTGGCCGCGCTCGACGTCCTCGCGCTTGACACCACGCAGGAGCAGGCCGACGTTGTCACCGGCGCGCCCCTCGTCGAGCAGCTTGCGGAACATCTCCACACCGGTGACGGTCGTCGTGGTGACCTCCGGCCGGATGCCGACGATCTCGACCACTTCGTTGACCTTGACGACACCGCGCTCCACGCGACCGGTGACGACGGTGCCACGACCGGTGATCGTGAAGACGTCCTCGATCGGCATCAGGAAGGGCTTGTCGATGTCGCGCTCCGGCTCCGGGATGGAGTCGTCGACGGCCTGCATGAGCTCGAGGAGCTTGGCTCCCCACTCCTTGTCACCCTCCAGCGCCTTGAGCGCCGAGACCCGGATCACCGGCACGTCGTCGCCGGGGAACTCGTACGAGCTCAGCAGCTCCCGGACCTCCAGCTCGACGAGCTCGAGGATCTCCTCGTCGTCGACCATGTCGGCCTTGTTCAGCGCCACGACGATGTAGGGCACGCCGACCTGGCGGGCGAGCAGCACGTGCTCCTTGGTCTGCGGCATCGGGCCGTCGGTCGCCGAGACGACGAGGATCGCGCCGTCCATCTGCGCCGCGCCGGTGATCATGTTCTTGATGTAGTCGGCGTGGCCGGGGCAGTCGACGTGAGCGTAGTGCCGGTTGTCGGTCTGGTACTCGACGTGGGCGATCGAGATCGTGATGCCGCGGGCCTTCTCCTCCGGCGCCTTGTCGATCTGGTCGAACGGCGTGAAGGGGTTCAGGTCCGGGTGCGCGTCGTGCAGGACCTTGGTGATGGCCGCGGTCAGCGTGGTCTTGCCGTGGTCGATGTGACCGATGGTCCCGATGTTGACATGCGGCTTGTTCCGCTCGAACTTCTGCTTCGCCACGGGTGTCCCTCCAAGGACGGGTGGTGTCGTGCCGTGCTGGTGGTCCTGGGACCGCCGGCGGCGCGAGAGAAGTGATCGCGCCGCCTGCCGGCCACTTGTAGCCTGCTAATGATCAATAGTGGTGCCGGATCCGCGAGCGGCCCCCGGACGGGGCCACCACGCCCGGCCACCGGTCACTCTCCGCGCGCCTTCGCGATGATCTCCTTCGCGACCCCCGCTGGAACCTCGGCGTAGGAGTCGAACTGCATCGAATAGACCGCCCGCCCCGAGGTCTTCGAGCGCAGGTCCCCGACGTAGCCGAACATCTCCGACAGCGGGACGATCGCCTTCACGATGCGCGCGCCGGACCGTTCGTCCATGGCCTGGATCTGCCCGCGCCGCGAGTTCAGGTCGCCGATCACGTCACCCATGTAGTCCTCGGGGGTGGTGACCTCGACCGCCATCATCGGTTCGAGCAGCACCGGGTCGGCCCGCCGCGCCGCCTCCTTGAACGCCATCGAGCCGGCGATCTTGAAAGCGAGCTCGGACGAGTCGACGTCGTGGTACTGGCCGTCGAGCAGGGTGACCTTCACGTCGACGAGGGGGTAGCCGGCGAGCACGCCGAACTCCATCGCCTCCTGGCAGCCGGCGTCGACCGAGGGGATGTACTCACGCGGGATACGGCCACCGGTGACCTTGTTCTCGAACTCGTAGCCGCCGCCGTCGCCGCCGGAGGGCTCGAGATCGATGATCACGCGTGCGTACTGCCCGGAGCCACCGGTCTGCTTCTTGTGCGTGTAGTCGACCTTCTCGACCTTGCGCCGGATGGTCTCCCGGTAGGCGACCTGCGGCTTGCCGACGTTGGCGGCGACACCGAACTCGCGGCGCATCCGGTCGACGAGCACGTCCAGGTGCAGCTCGCCCATGCCGGCGATGATCGTCTGGCCGGTCTCGTCGTCGGTGCGGACCTGGAAGGTCGGGTCCTCCTCGGCCAGCCGGCCGATGGCCGTGCCCAGCTTCTGCTGGTCGGCCTTGGTCTTCGGCTCGATCGCGACGCTGATGACCGGGGCCGGGAAGGTCATCGACTCCAGGATGACCGGGGCGTTCGGGTCGCACAGCGTGTCACCGGTCGTGGTGTTCTTCAGACCGACGACCGCGACGATCTGACCCGCGCCGACACCCTCGCGGTCCTCCCGGTGGTTGGCGTGCATCTGGAGGATGCGGCCGATGCGCTCCTTGCGGTCCTTGGTGGAGTTCAGCACCGGGGAGCCCGAGGTGAGCCGGCCGGAGTAGACCCGGATGTAGGTCAGCTTCCCGACGTAGGGATCCGTCATGATCTTGAAGGCGAGCGCGGCGAACGGCTCGCTCTCGTCCGGCTCGCGGGAGACCTCGGTGTCCTCACGGCCGATGGCGTGACCGACGGTGGCGCCGATGTCCAGCGGGCTCGGGAGGAAGTCGACGACGGCGTCGAGCATGGGCTGCACGCCCTTGTTCTTGAACGCCGACCCGCACAGCACCGGGTTGAGCGCTCCGGCCAGCGTGCCCCGGCGCAGCGCCGCCCGCAGCTGCTCCTCGGTCGGCTCCTCACCCTCGAGGTAGAGCTCCATCAGGATGTCGTCGTTCTCGGCGACGGTCTCGATGAGCTTGTCCCGCCACTCCTGCGCGGCCTCCAGGTGGTCACGCGGGATGTCGACGGTCTCGTAGGAGGCGCCCTTGTCCTCGGTGTGCCAGAGCAGGCCCTTCATCCGGATCAGATCGATGATGCCCTTGAAGTCGGCCTCGACGCCCCACGGCAGCTGGATGACGGCCGGGGTCGCGGCGAGCCGGTCGACCATCATCTCCACGCACCGGTGGAACTCCGCGCCGACCCGGTCCATCTTGTTGACGAACGCGATCCGCGGGACGTTGTAACGGTCGGCCTGGCGCCAGACGGTCTCGCTCTGGGGCTCCACACCGGCCACGGCGTCGAAGACGGCGACCGCACCGTCGAGCACCCGCAGCGACCGCTCCACCTCGACGGTGAAGTCGACGTGCCCCGGAGTGTCGATGATGTTGATGGTGTGGTCGCGCCAGGTACAGGTGGTGGCCGCGGAGGTGATGGTGATCCCCCGCTCCTGCTCCTGCTCCATCCAGTCCATCGTGGCGCCGCCGTCGTGGACTTCACCGATCTTGTAGTTGACGCCGGTGTAGAACAGGATCCGCTCGGTGGTCGTGGTCTTGCCCGCGTCGATGTGGGCCATGATCCCGATGTTGCGGGTCGCGGCCAGCGCGGCACGTACGTCAGCAGACATTGTCGGTTACCAGCGGTAGTGGGCGAAGGCCCTGTTGGACTCCGCCATCTTGTGGGTGTCCTCGCGCCGCTTCACGCTCGCGCCGAGACCGTTACTGGCGTCGATCAGCTCGTTCATGAGGCGCTCGGTCATGGTCTTCTCGCGGCGCTGCCGGGCGTAGCCGACCAGCCAGCGCAGCGCGAGGGTGGTGCTCCGGCTCGCGCGTACCTCGACCGGCACCTGGTAGGTGGCGCCACCGACCCGGCGGCTGCGCACCTCCAGCGTCGGCTTGACGTTGTCGAGAGCGCGCTTGAGCGTGACCACGGGGTCGTTGCCGGTCTTCTCCCGAGCGCCCTCGAGCGCCCCGTAGACGATCCGTTCGGCCAGCGACTTCTTACCGCTGAGCAGAACCTTGTTGACCAGCGCTGTCACCAGCGGTGAGCCGTAGACCGGATCGACGACGACGACGTGCTTGGGAGCCGGGCCCTTGCGTGGCATCAGGCCTTCTCCTTCTTTGCTCCGTACTTGCTGCGCGCCTGCTTGCGGTTGCGGACACCCTGCGTGTCCAGCGTCCCGCGAACGATCTTGTAGCGGACGCCCGGAAGGTCCTTCACCCGGCCGCCGCGAACCAGGACGATCGAGTGCTCCTGCAGGTTGTGCCCCACCCCCGGGATATAGGCGGTGACCTCTATCCCGCTGTGGAGCCGGACCCGGGCAACCTTGCGCAGCGCCGAGTTCGGCTTCTTGGGCGTGGTCGTGTAGACGCGGGTGCACACGCCACGACGCTGCGGGCTCCCCTTGAGCGCCGGGGTCTTGGTCTTCTCGACCTTGTCCTGCCGGCCCTTGCGGACCAACTGCTGGATCGTCGGCAACGCCGCTCCCGTTCCTGTTCCGTTCCTGCCGGTACCTGCCGTCATCTCGTCTGTGCCCGGCCCACGCTGTCCGACCCACGCGGTCGGGCGTGTCGCGACCCCTGAGAACAGCCCGACAACCGGGACGGTCTGCCATGGGAGTACGCCCGCCCGCCTTGGTGAAGGCCGGGCCACCCCTGACACCACAGGCCCGGCAGGACGGGCCACAGTGTCACGGAATGGCCATGGGATGGCGCAGGACACAGGTCAACCTTGCAACGCACAGCGCCGCAGAAAGCGAGACTACAGACCCGCCGACGGCTGTGTCGAATCGGGGTACCCCACGTGCCACTGGTAGCCGTCTCCCCCGCACCGGCGGGGCAGGCAGGGCCGCCGGAACCCGCGGCGCCAGTGGGAAGCGCGCGCGCCTCCCGGCGCCGACGACGTCACAGTGATGGAATGTTGTGATAACAGAGTGTTTCCAGGGTGGCGGCGTTGCGAGGAAGGCCCGGCCAGCCCGGCAGCTTCAGCCCGGCAGCTTCCGCAGCTTGCAGACGAAGAAGCCCTCGAACGCCGGGCCCGGCAGGATGCGCCGGGCGTCGGCGAGCGCCGGATGGAAGGTCTCGGTCCGCCAGTGGCGCAGGCCCGGCCGCCACGCGTCCGGCGCGAAGCCGTCGATGTCGACCTCGATCGGGCACACCTCGACGGGATGGTGACGCAGCAGGTAGCTCAGCGGCGCCTCGTTCTCCTCCGGGCCGAACGTGCAGGTGGAGTACACCAGGACGCCGCCGGGACGCAGCAGCCGGCAGGCCGCCACCAGCATCTTGCGCTGCAGCCAGCCATAGTCGATCACCCGCTGCTCGGTCCAGTACCGCAGCGCCGCGGACGACCGCAGGTCGACCAGGCCCTCACCGCTGCACTGGGCGTCCAGCAGCACCCGGTCGAAACGCTCCGTTATGAACTTGTCGGCATACTGCGCCGGGTGACAGCTCGTCTCGGCCAGGCGGACGTGGAACTGCCGGGTGACCGCGCGCAGTTTCTCCAGCCGGGGCGCGATGCCGTCGTTGGCCCACAGGCGCGCCTCGTTACCGACCAGCGCCGCGATGTGCGCCGTCTTGCCGCCCGGCGCCGCGCACAGATCGATGATCGACTCATCCGGCGCGGGCGCGAGAGCCAGCGCCGGCACCAGGCTGGAGATGTTCTGGATGTAGGCGTGACCGCCGCCGAACACCTCCGAGCGCGACAGCACCCGCTTGTCGCCGCGCAGGAGATAGCCGTCGGGACACCAGTCGAGCGGGTCGAGGGTGAGCCCGAGATCCGCGATGGCGTGGTGGATCGCCGCCACGCCCAGTGGTGAGAGCCGGTTGACCCGGACGCCGGGGCGGCGGTCCAGGCAGAGGCGGTCGACCACCTCGGACTCGGCGAGCTGAAGGATCTCGGACAGCCGCCGTACGAACAGCGCCCGCTTCCGGTTCACCCAGCCCCCCGCCACATCCTGCTCGCGCCGCCACCACGGGTACGCCAGCCCGGCGACACCGCGGCCCGGCAACACCGCCGCCGCCGCCAAAATACCCACCGCGCACCACCATCGTGGCCGGGCCCCGCCCAGCCGCCGCACACCCGACCGCGGCGTGCGTACCCCGGCCGTCCGATTGCCGACCGCGGCGGTGTACCGCGGCCGACGAACCGCTTTCCCGGGCCGGTGCCACCGGCCCGGACCCGCTCCGCCGGCACCCCCGTCACCTGCGAAAACACCGCGGACCGTCCGGTCGTCAAAAGAATCCGTCGGCACGTCACAACGTTTGTCGTAGCGCACATGTCGCGTTCGAGACCAAATACTCGGGTACCACGAAAGCTGTGAGCCGAGTCATGATGTTGGATCCTTGCCCGGTAATCGGCGTCCCGATAACTTCGGTTTTGCTACCGTCCCGTCCGGCCGACCTCGATGGAGGACAAATGTCTACTCACTTCCCCCTCCCCGGCCACGCGGAAATTAGTCCGTCAAGCACCATCGGGCTGGTTATAGAGGTGTCCGACGATGTCGAGATATCCGTTTTCCGCAGCACCGAGGAAATTCCCAGAAAAACGCTTCCGAAATTGCCGGACGCCCGCGCCGAGCAGCGGGACGAAGACCACGGCAGCCAGTCCGTGACCGCCCGCCCCGGCCTGGGCACAGCCGTCGAAGCGACCCCCGAGGCCACTGTCGAAGCGACTCCCGACGCCGCTCCCACCACCATCCCCCACGCGATCGCCGGTCCGGAAACGGCCGTCGACAGCGCGGTGGACGCATCCAGCACCGCGCACCGCGACGACTGACCTCCGGACCGGCACCAGGCAGGCGGCTCACAATGACGACATCTCGCCGGTCGTCCACCGGGACCAACAGGTGGATCGGGCAGCCGACCCACCAACAGACCTCGGCGGGGACGACATTCCCGAAGACCACCGCCGGTGTGTCCTGGCTCTACGGGCGCCTGTTCGCCTGGCTCACCGGAAATCCCGCGGCCGCCCGCGTCGAATATTTCATCCGGGACCAGAACAGGGCAGCCGCCATGCACGCCGCGCTTTCCCTGCTGGGCGTGTCGACCCTGGTGGCCGCGCCGTTCGCGATTCGGAACCTGATCGACGGCTGGCTGCTGCGACTGCGGACGAACGGCATACTCCTGCCGGTCCTCCTCATCCTCGGCGCCTTTGTGCTCAGCGCCGTGGTGTCGACCCTGCGATACATACTGGTCGGCTATTTCAGTGAGAAACTCGCGTTGCGGATCCGGCGTGACCTCTACCAGCACGCGATCGCGCTGCCGTTCCCCCACATCGCCCGGGCCCGGCACGGCGATGTCATCACCCTGTTCACCATCGACACCGCCAGGGTGCGCACCGCCGCCGCCTTCTGTCTGCCGGCCATCGCGACCATGGCGGTCGAACTCGTCGTGGCCGGGGTGGTCGCCTACCTGCTCCAGTGGCGTCTCGCGTTCGCCGTGGCCGCGATCGGCGTGGTCCCGCTCGTCCTGCTGCGCCTGGTGCGCGGACGCGTCCGGGCCATCTCCAGGGTGGAAAGCGAACGGCTCAGCCGGCTGGCCGATCATCTCATCGAGCTGACCGGGCCGGCGGGAGCGCTGCACCTGCGCGCCTTCCGCGCGCAGCACACCGGTCAGGAGGAGTTCGACCGGCTGGGCGCGGCCATTTCGACGGCCGCCCGCACCCGCGTGCAGGTCTTCGCCCGCCTGCAGCTCATCGCCGCGGCCAGTTCGGTGCTGGCGACCATGACCGTGATCGGGTTCGGGGTGTGGCTCACCCTGAACCAGACGATGACGGTTGGCACCTTCGTGGCCTTTCTCAGCGTGCTCCTGCTGGCGTTCCGTTCCATTGCCGGCTTCGCCGACCTGCGTACCCAGCTTTTCGACGGCGAGGCCTCCCTCGTCCGCATCCTGGATTTTCTCGACATCCCGCTGGGGACGACGCCTGCCGGCGACCGCAGCAATGTCAGGCCACTGACCACGGCCGACCGGCCGCATCCGCCCGCGGGCGCCACGCCACCGGCGGGCCCGGTGGCTTCCGGCCCCGAGGACGCCCAGCGTCCGCCGGCCCATGGCGATCTCGTCCTGGAGAACGTCTCCTACTCCTACGCGCCTGACGTGCCCGCTCCCAGGTGGGCGCTGCGCTGCGTCGACATCGCCGTGGGCCGCGGCGAGATGGTGGCCGTCGTCGGGTTCAGCGGCGCCGGGAAGACCACGCTGTGCCATCTCGCCAGCGGCCTGCTCACCCCCACCAGTGGGCGTGTCCTGCTCGGCGGCTGCGACGCCGGCGGGCTCTCCCCCGCCGCGGCCCGGGCTGCGGTCGGTCTGGTGTCGCAGGAGCCGTTCGTCCAGCGTCGTAGCGTCGCGGAGAACCTCCGCTTCGGGAATCCGGCCGCGACGACCGACGAACTGTGGGCCGCTCTGGAGGCGACCGGGCTGGTCACGCTCGTGCGTTCGCTGCCGGAGGGGATTCACACCCCGCTGGGGCACAACGGCCACCAGATCTCCGGCGGGGAACGGCAACGGCTGTCCATCGCCCGCGTACTGGTCCAGAACCCGCGGACCGTCGTCCTCGACGAGGCCACGTCGAACCTCGACACCCTGACCGAGGAGCTGTTGCGCGCCTCCCTGGAACGTCTGCTCGCCGAGAGAAGCTGTCTCGTCGTGGCCCACCGGGCGACGATGACCGTCGCTGCCGACCGCATCTACGTGCTGGAGAACGGCACGGTGATGGAGGCCGGGCCACACGACCGACTCGTCCGCAGCGGCGGTATCTACGCCCGGCTGGCCCGCGGCCCGGCCGAGCGGGCTCTGCGAAAGAGCAGGAACGGCGGCCGGTAAGGGCACCGCCGGTGGTCAGAAGAGCAGGTCGTCCCAGTCGATGGTGATCGGGATCGGGTTGGTGACCTCAGGCGCTCCGCCGGCCTCGTCCTTCATGAACGTGCCCAGGTGCTTGTAGAGCAGGGTTGCCCGGTCGAGCGCGTAGCGTTCGATGCTCGTGACGCCGTCGTTGTCGAGCCGGGCGATCCAGTAGTGCGCGATGCCGGCCCTGGCGTATTCACCGAGCTTGTCGGTGGTGTCCTGGGTCTCTGAACCCGGCGACACGATCTCGATGACGAGCAGGGCGTGCTCCGCGCGGAGACGTTCGCCGGCCGCGCGGTCGAGACAGCGGTAGAGGATCACATCCGGGCTGCGGTTGAGCAGCGGGATGTCACGCAGCCGGAGATCGACGTCATTGTTGACGGTCAGGCATCCGTGGCCGCGGGCCATCGCGCGCCGTGCATGCCGTTCCAGCAGGTTGGCGAGGCGACGGCCGGCGGTCTGATGATCCGGAGTCGGCGCCTCACAGAAGACGACGTAGCCGTCGACGATCTCGATCGCCCTGGCGATCTCCTCAGGCAGCGCCTCGTACTCCGCGGCGGTCACCCGCGCGGGCTGCGGTTGGATACGGAGCAGCCAGCTGTCCTCCGGCAGTGCCGTCGTCATCGCCGTCTCCTCCTCGGCATCGTGCCGATGCGGTGTTCCCTGGTGCATGCCGGCAGATCTACCCGGCACTGTCCAGCGTAGTGCCGTACCAGGCAACGTCTGCCCTGTTGACCGATGGCCAGGCGCGAGGCCAGATCCACACAGCAAGGCGGCCCGGGTGAACGTCCGACAGGGACGCCCACCCGGGCCGCCTGGGGCACTTGCGTGGCAGGAACTACCGGGTAGCGAGAACTACCGGTAGTCGCCGCCGGTGCTGCGGTAGTCGAAGTCGTCCAACGGGACGGCCTGGCCGCTGCCGGTGCCGAACGCGCCGTACTCCACGGTCGCGCCCTCGTCGTAGCCGCTGACCGAGTACACCGACGCCCGTGCCTCCTCGGTCGGCTCGACCCGGATGTTGCGGTACCGCGAGATGCCGGTACCCGCCGGGATGAGCTTGCCGATGATGACGTTCTCCTTCAGGCCGACCAGTGAGTCCGACCGGGCGTTGATCGCGGCGTCGGTGAGCACCCGGGTCGTCTCCTGGAAGGAGGCCGCCGACAGCCACGACTCGGTCGCCAGGGACGCCTTGGTGATCCCCATCAGGACCGGACGGGCCGAAGCCGGCTGGCCGCCGGTCTCGACCACCCGACGGTTCTCCTCCTCGAACCGGGCCCGCTCGACCAGTTCGCCCGGCAGGAGCGTGGTCTCCCCCGACTCCAGCACGTTCACCCGCTTGAGCATCTGCCGGATGATGATCTCGATGTGCTTGTCGTGGATCGACACGCCCTGCGAGCGGTACACCTCCTGCACCTGGTCGACCAGGTGGAGCTGCACCTGACGCGGGCCGAGGATGCGCAGCACCTCGTGCGGGTCGACCGCGCCGTCGACGATCTTCTGACCGACTGCGATGCGCTGGCCCTCCTCGACCTTCAGCCGCGACCGGCGGGAGACCGGGTAGGAGATCTCCTCGCTGCCGTCGTCGGGGATGACCACGACCTTGACGGTCTTCTCGGTCTCCTCGATGCGCACCCGCCCGGAGACCTCGCTGATCGGGGCCTTGCCCTTGGGGGAACGAGCCTCGAACAGCTCCACGACACGGGGCAGACCCTGGGTGATGTCGTCGCCGGCGACGCCACCGCTGTGGAAGGTACGCATCGTCAGCTGGGTGCCGGGCTCACCGATGGACTGGGCGGCGACGATACCGACGGCCTCGCCGACGTCCACGAGCTTGCCCGTGGCCAGCGACCGGCCGTAGCACTGTGCGCAGACACCCATCCGGGCCGCGCAGGTGAGGGCGGAACGCACCTTCACCGACTCGATCCCGGCATCGATGATCTTGCTGATGACCACGTCGCCGAGGTCGGTGCCGGCCGGTACCACCACGTCACCGGCGGCGTTCGCCGCGTCCGAGGCGAGCGTGCGCGCGTAGGCCGCGGTCTCGGCGTAACGGTCGCGGACGAGCACGCCGTCCGCTCCCTTGCGCGCGATGCGGGTGGCGATGCCGCGCTCGGTGCCGCAGTCGTCCTCACGGACGATGACGTCCTGGCTGACGTCGACCAGACGCCGGGTGAGGTACCCGGAGTCCGCGGTCCGCAGCGCCGTGTCGGCCAGACCCTTGCGGGCGCCGTGCGTGGAGATGAAGTACTCCACCACGCTCAGCCCCTCGCGGAAGTTCGCCTTGATCGGACGCGGGATGATCTCGCCCTTGGGGTTGGCGACCAGTCCGCGCATCCCGGCGAGCTGCCGGATCTGCATCATGTTTCCGGCGGCCCCGGAGTTGACCAGCACAGCGACCGGGTTGGTCTCCGGGAAGTTGGCCTCCATGGCCTCGGCGACCTTGTTCGTCGCCTCGTTCCAGATCTGGACCAGCTCGGCGCGGCGCTCGTCGTCGGAGAGGAAGCCGCGGTCGAACTGCTTCTGTACCCGTTCGGCCCGCTGCTCGTACTCGTCGAGGATCTGCGCCTTGTTCGGCGGCGCGACAACGTCCTCGATCGCGACGGTCACCCCCGAGCGGGTGGCCCAGTAGAAGCCGGCGCTCTTCAGCGCGTCCAGCGTCGCGGCCACCTGGATCTTCGGGTAGCGCTCCGCCAGGTCGTTGACGATCGCGGCCTGGGCCTTCTTGTTCATCAGGTAGTTCAGGAACGGGTAGCCCTCGGGGAGCGCCTGGTTGAGCAGGCAGCGACCGAAGGTGGTCTCCAGGGTGAACGGGTCGCCGCTGGCCCAGCCCGGCGGCGGGGTCCAGTCCAGCGGCGGCGTGGTGTCGCGCAGCCGGACTTTGATCTTCGCCTGTAGCTCGATCTCCCGGGCGTCGAAGGCCATCTGCGCCTCGGCCACGCTGGAGAACGCCCGCCCCTCGCCGCGGGCGCCCACGGCCAGCCGACTGAGGTGGAACACCCCGGTCACCATGTCCAGGCTCGGCATGGCCAGCGGACGCCCGGACGCCGGCGAGAGGATGTTGTTGCTCGACAGCATCAGGATGCGGGCCTCGGCCTGCGCCTCCGCGGACAGCGGCAGGTGCACGGCCATCTGGTCCCCGTCGAAGTCCGCGTTGAACGCGGTGCAGACCAGCGGGTGGATCTGGATGGCCTTGCCCTCGACGAGCTGCGGCTCGAACGCCTGGATACCCAGCCGGTGCAGGGTCGGCGCGCGGTTGAGCAGCACGGGGTGCTCGGTGATGACCTCTTCGAGCACGTCCCAGACGACCGGGCGGGCCCGCTCCACCATGCGCTTGGCCGACTTGATGTTCTGCGCGTGGTTGAGGTCGACCAGCCGCTTCATCACGAACGGCTTGAACAGCTCGAGTGCCATCTGCTTGGGCAGACCGCACTGGTGCAGCTTGAGCTGCGGGCCGACGACGATGACCGAACGGCCGGAGTAGTCGACGCGCTTGCCCAGCAGGTTCTGGCGGAACCGGCCCTGCTTGCCCTTGAGCATGTCCGACAGCGACTTCAGCGGACGGTTGCCCGGCCCGGNCCGTTCTTGTAGATCGCGTGCTGGTCGGCGGTCTCCAGCGCCTCGGCGAAGCGGAAGGCGATCTCCTGCAGCATCCGCTTCTCGTTGTTGACGATGATCTCGGGCGCACCGAGGTCGAGCAGCCTCTTGAGCCGGTTGTTCCGGTTGATCACCCGGCGGTAGAGGTCGTTGAGGTCGGACGTGGCGAACCGGCCACCGTCGAGCTGCACCATCGGGCGCAGGTCCGGCGGGATCACCGGGACGCAGTCGAGCACCATCCCGTTCGGGGAGTTGCGGGTGTTGAGGAAGGCCGAGACGACCTTGAGACGCTTCAGCGCCCGGGCCTTCTTCTGTCCCTTGCCGCTGCGGATGGTCTCCCGCAGCGACTCGGCCTCCGCCGCCAGGTCGAAGTCGACGAGCCGGCGCTGCAGGGCCTCGGCCCCCATGCCGCCCTCGAAGTACTGGCCGAAGCGGTCCCGCAGCTCGCGGTAGAGCAGCTCGTCCGGCTCGAGGTCCTGGACCTTCAGGCTCTTGAAACGGTCGAACACCCGGTCCAGATCGTCGATCTTCCGCTGCGCGCGGTCGCGGATCTGGCGCATCTCGCGCTCGGCCGCCTCCCGCACCTTGCGCCGGACGTCACCCTTGGCACCCTCGGCCTCCAGCTGGGCGAGGTCGGCTTCCAGCTTCTTCTGCCGGGTCTCGACGTCGGCGTTCTTCTTGTCCTCGAGGTGCTGCTTCTCGACGGAGATCCGGGCTTCGAGGGTGGGCAGGTCGCGGTGGCGCGCGTCCGTGTCCACACTTGTGATCATGTAGGCGGCGAAGTAGATAACCTTCTCAAGGTCCTTCGGCGCCAGGTCGAGCAGGTAGCCGAGCCGGCTCGGGACACCCTTGAAGTACCAGATGTGGGTGACCGGCGCGGCCAGCTCGATGTGGCCCATCCGTTCCCGACGCACCTTGGCGCGGGTGACCTCGACACCGCAGCGCTCGCAGATGATGCCCTTGAAACGAACGCGCTTGTACTTACCGCAGTAGCATTCCCAGTCCCGGGTCGGACCGAAGATCTTCTCGCAGAAGAGCCCGTCCTTCTCCGGCTTGAGGGTACGGTAGTTGATCGTTTCCGGCTTCTTGACCTCGCCGTGTGACCACTGGCGGATGTCGTCCGCCGTGGCGAGGCCGATGCGCAGCTCGTCGAAGAAGTTGACGTCGAGCACGTGTCTTCTCTCTCTGCCGTCTGGCTGCCCGCTGTCGCCGGCAGGTGTTCGTGCGGATGGCGGCGGCGGGGGGCGTGGGCCGTCAGTTTGTCCAAGGTCGGCGGGGGTGCCGCGACACGGCCAGTGCCCGGGGGCTACCGGTTGCCGTGTCCTGGCCGTGTGGTCCGCGGCCGCGGCGGCGCGAGGGCGGCGACTCCAGGAAGATCATCGTGATCCCCCACAGCCCCCTGGTCGCGCCGCCTCCGGCCGCTGGCGGTCACCCGGCCGCAGACCACTACTCGTCAGACCTCCTCAACGCTGCTCGGCTCCCGCCGGGACAGGTCAATACCGAGTTCCTCCGCGGCGCGGAAGACGTCCTCGTCGGTGTCACGCATTTCGATGGAAACGCCGTCGCTGGAGAGAACCTCGACGTTCAGGCACAGCGACTGCATTTCCTTGATGAGCACCTTGAAGGACTCCGGGATACCGGGTTCAGGAATGTTCTCGCCCTTGACGATGGCCTCGTAGACCTTGACGCGCCCGAGGACGTCGTCCGACTTGATGGTGAGCAGTTCCTGCAGGGCGTAGGCGGCACCGTAGGCCTCCAGCGCCCACACCTCCATCTCGCCGAAACGCTGCCCACCGAACTGCGCCTTACCACCCAGCGGCTGCTGGGTGATCATCGAGTAGGGGCCGGTCGAACGAGCGTGGATCTTGTCGTCGACCAGGTGCAGCAACTTGAGGATGTAGATGTAACCGACCGCCACCGGATACGGGTAGGGCTCGCCGGTCCGGCCGTCGAAGAGCTCGGCCTTGCCGCTGGCCCCGATGAGCTGGACGCCGTCCCGGTTGGGCAGCGTCGAGGCGAGCAGGCCGGTGATCTCCTCCTCACGGGCGCCGTCGAAGACCGGCGTGGCCACGTTGGTGTTCGGCGGCGCCTGGTCCGCCCGGATGCCGCGCAGCCGCTCCTTCCAGTCCTCGGCACCGCCGTCGACCTGCCACCCGGTCTTGGCCACCCAGCCGAGGTGGGTCTCCAGGATCTGGCCGATGTTCATCCGGCGGGGCACACCGTGCGGGTTGAGCACGACGTCCACCGGGGTGCCGTCGGAGAGGAAGGGCATGTCCTCGGCCGGGAGGATCTTCGCGATGACGCCCTTGTTCCCGTGCCGCCCGGCGAGCTTGTCGCCATCGGTGATCTTGCGCTTCTGGGCGACGTACACTCGGACCAGCTCGTTCACGCCGGGTGGCAGCTCGTCGCCGTCCTCCCGGGAGAACACCCGGACCCCGATGACCTTGCCGGACTCCCCGTGCGGCACCTTCAGCGAGGTGTCGCGGACCTCCCGGGCCTTCTCACCGAAGATCGCACGCAGCAGCCGCTCCTCCGGGGTCAGCTCGGTCTCGCCCTTGGGCGTGACCTTCCCGACCAGCACGTCACCGGGCGAGACCTCGGCGCCGATACGGATGATGCCGCGCTCGTCGAGGTCGGCGAGGACCTCCTCGGCGACGTTGGGGATGTCCCGGGTGATCTCCTCCGGCCCGAGCTTGGTGTCCCGGGCGTCGACCTCGTGCTCCTCGATGTGGATCGAGGACAGCACGTCGTCCTGGACCAGCCGCTGGGAGAGGATGATCGCGTCCTCGTAGTTGTGGCCCTCCCACGGCATGAAGGCGACCAGCAGGTTCTTGCCCAGCGCCATCTCGCCGTTGTCCGTGCAGGGGCCGTCCGCGATGACCTGGCCTGCCTCGACCCGGTCCCCCTCGTCCACGATGGGCTTCTGGTTGATGCAGGTGCCCTGGTTGGACCGGCGGAACTTCGCCATCCGGTAGGTGCGCCGGGTGCCGTCGTCGTGCATGACGGTGATGTAGTCGGCGGAGAGGTCCTCGACCACGCCGGCCTGCGCGCAGACGACGACGTCGCCGGCGTCCTTGGCCGCGCGGGCCTCCATGCCGGTGCCGACCAGCGGCGCCTCACTGCGCAGCAGTGGGACGGACTGGCGCTGCATGTTCGAGCCCATCAGGGCCCGGTTGGCGTCGTCGTGCTCGAGGAAGGGGATCATCGCGGTGGCGACCGACACCATCTGCCGCGGCGAGACGTCCATGTAGTCGACCTCGTCGGGCGGGATGAACTCGACCTCGCCGCCCTTGCGGCGGACCAGGACCCGGTGCTCGGCGAACGACCCGTCGGAGCTCAGCGGCGCGTTCGCCTGCGCGATGACGTGCCGGTCCTCCTCGTCCGCGGTGAGGTAGTCGATCTGGTCGGTGACCCGCCCGGCCACGACCTTGCGGTAGGGCGTCTCGACGAAGCCGAACGGGTTGACCCGCGCGAACGTCGACAGCGAGCCGATCAGACCGATGTTCGGCCCTTCCGGCGTCTCGATCGGGCACATCCGGCCGTAGTGGCTGGGGTGGACGTCCCGGACCTCGAAACCGGCCCGCTCCCGGGAGAGACCACCCGGGCCGAGCGCGGACAGGCGCCGCTTGTGGGTGAGGCCCGCCAGCGGGTTGGTCTGGTCCATGAACTGGGAGAGCTGGCTGGTGCCGAAGAACTCCTTGATGGAGGCGACCACCGGCCGGATGTTGATCAGCGTCTGCGGCGTGATCGCCTCGACGTCCTGGGTGGTCATCCGCTCCCGGACGACCCGCTCCATCCGGGCCAGGCCCAGGCGCACCTGGTTCTGGATCAGCTCACCGACCGTGCGCAGCCGCCTGTTGCCGAAGTGGTCGATGTCGTCCACGTCGTAGGACGAGTCCCTGCCGGCGTGCAGCTGGACGACGTACTCGATCGTGCGGACGATGTCGTCCTCGGTGAGCACTCCGACGTCGTGCGGGACGTCCACCTCGAGCTTCTTGTTCACCTTGTAGCGGCCGACCTTGGCCAGGTCGTAGCGCTTCGGGTTGAAGAAGAGGTTCTCCAGCAGCGTCTGCGCGGACTCGCGGGTCGGCGGCTCGCCCGGGCGCAGCTTGCGGTAGATGTCGAGCAGCGCGTCGTCCTGGCTGGAGGTGTGGTCCTTCTCCAGGGTCACCCGCATCGACGGGAAATCACCGAACCGCTCCAGAATGCGCGCCTCGTCCCAGCCGAGCGCCTTGAGCAGCACGGTCACGGACTGGCGGCGCTTGCGGTCGATACGGACGCCGACGGTGTCCCGCTTGTCGACCTCGAACTCCAGCCAGGCGCCCCGGGACGGAATCACCTTGCAGGAGAACAGATCCTTGTCGGAGACCTTGTCGATGGTCTTCTCGAAGTACACCCCGGGGGAACGCACCAGCTGGCTGACGACGACCCGCTCGGTCCCGTTTATGACGAATGTGCCCTTCGGGGTCATGAGCGGGAAATCGCCCATGAAAACCGTCTGGCTCTTGATCTCACCGGTGGTGTTGTTGGTGAACTCGGCCGTCACGAACATCGGGGCCGAGTAGGTCATATCCTTGTCCTTGCACTCCTCGACGGAGTACTTCGGCGGTTCGAAACGGTGGTCCCGGAACGACAGTGACATCGAACCGGAGAAGTCCTCGATCGGGGATATCTCCTCGAAGACCTCTTCGAGACCCGACGTGACGGGTACGTCGTCACGACCGGCGTCGATGGCTTCCTGGACCCGTTCCGCCCACGCATCACTGCCGATCAGCCAGTCGAAGGACTGGGTCTGCAGGGCGAGAAGATCGGGGACCTCGAGAGGCTCGATGATCTTTGCGAACGAGATGCGGGAGGAGGTAGGCGAGGCGGCCAAGGTGGTCCTTCCGGTGGCCTGATCGTCGGGCTGGTGGCGCTGCGGCTTCCTTGATGCGGCCTCCGGCAACACGGGAGGATTCATGATCGCGTCGCCTTCGGCCTGCTCGAGAACAATCCGACGGAGGGGTGGTCGGGTGATCAGTGTCTCGCTACGGTTGTGGTGACTGTCGGCGGGGGTAGTCCAACAGGGTGCACGGGTGACTCACGAATGCAGGCAGACGCGACACGGGCGTCAGCGAGTAGTCCGTCACGACAGCTTTCGGACGGGGACCTCCGCGTGGGATGGTCGTCCTGTACTGGTGACGTGGCGGCGCTTCGGTGGCGGATTGCGATCAACGGTCTCGCTCGGGTTACCTCGGTCGTGACGTCTGTCTGGACGGTCGCGCCCGGTGGACGCGGCTGCACAGGGACTGAAAGCCGTACGCGGGCTGACACCGTCGCATACCTCGAGGAGCAGTGAGCGCACGACGAAAGGACAGCCCAAACGAGCAGTGTAGCCGATGGCTGCACTGCTGACAAGGCTGGCCGCAAGGCTGAGCTCGAGGCTGGCCGACGGGGGCCGCCCGACGGAAGCTGGTCAGCCGATGCCAGCTGACCGACGCCGTCCGACGGGTGTGGGTCACCGCTTCGGAGATGATGGAACTCCGTCCCGGGTAAGGTCGTCAACCGGTTGCGAGGTAATGAGCGCGAGAAAGCCCGCGGCACGCCCCGGCCGGGCCTGCGTGAGCAGCCCGCGCGCCCGGGCAGGCCGTCCGGCCGCGCGAGGCGGCGCGGCGGGGCTCCCCCACCCGATCCGTCCGCCCGCGACCGGGCCGACAGCCGCGACGACCGGCCCGGTGGCAACCGGCTCGGGCAGACGCTCGGCAGCCCGTTCGACGGGCACCGGCAGCCTCGGCTTTGTTGTCGAGGCAGCCTGACCCACCAGGGCAGCCTGAAGCGTCAGGACGGCCTGAAGCGCCGGGCTGTCTGAAGCGTCAGGACGGCCTGAGCCAACGACGCGGGCCGTTGCCCTCTCGTCTCCACGGAGGGAGAGGGCAACGGCCCGCGGTGTCATGGTTACTTGACGGTGACCGTGGCGCCGGCGCCCTCCAGGGCGGCCTTGGCCTTCTCCGCGGCTTCCTTGGTCGCCTTCTCCAGCACCGGCTTGGGCGCTCCGTCGACGAGGTCCTTGGCCTCCTTCAGCCCGAGGCTGGTCAGCGCGCGGACCTCCTTGATGACCTGGATCTTCTTGTCGCCGACGGACTCGAGGATGACGTCGAACTCGTCCTGCTCCTCGACGGCCGGCGCCTCGGCGGCCGGCCCCGCGGCGTTCGGCGCGGCAACCGCGATCGGCGCGGCCGCGGTCACACCGAAGGTGTCCTCGAACTGCTTCACGAACTCCGACAGCTCCAGCAGCGTCATTTCCTTGAACGCGTCCAGCAACTCGTCAGTCGACAGCTTCGCCATGATGGCGGTCCTTTCATCGTGGTGGATCAGAAAGTCCGGTCGGGCGTACCGCGTCAGCGGGCCGAAAGCACCGCGACTACCGCCCGTCGGGTTACCTGTGGCTACTTGTTGTTACTTGGGGCTACTTCGGACTGCCTGGTTCACGGATCCCGGGGACCGGGACGGCCGGCGCCCGTCGACATCGGCTACCGGCCAGCTGGCCGGATAGCGGGACGTGTCGGGCCACGGGCGGCCGGTGCGCTAGGCGCCCGCTTCGGCCGGGGACGCGTCGGCCGCCGGCTCGGGAACCGCGGACGCCTCCGCCTCCCGCTTGGCCCGCAGCGCCTCGGCCAGGCGGGCCGTCTGAGACAACGGCGCCGCGAACAGGCCGACCGCCTTGGCCAGCGAACCGTTGAGCGCACCCGCGAGCTTGGCGAGCAACACCTCGCGCGACTCGAGATCGGCCAGCTTGCGGATGTCGTCCGCCGACACCGGCCTGCCCTCGACGACGCCGCCCTTGACCACCAGAGCCGGGTTGGCTCGGGCGAAGTCACGCAGGCCCTTGGCCGCCTCGACCGGGTCGCCAGTGACGAACGCGACCGCGGTGGGGCCGACCAGCAGATCGTCCAGGCCGTTGATGCCGACCTGCCCAGCGGCAATCTTGGTGAGGGTGTTCTTGACCACCGCGTACTGTGTGCCCTCGCCGAGCGAACGACGCAGTTCGGTGAGCTGGCTCACCGTCAGCCCGCGATACTCGGTCAGCACCGCCGCGGACGCGCCCCGGAACGAGTCTGCGATCTCCGTTACCGCGGCGACCTTTTCCGGCTTCGCCATCGGGCTCCTTCATGGGGTCTGGCCAGTCGTCCGAAAGGTGCCGCAGACGACGAACGCCCCGGCGCAGGCGCGCGGGGCGTACCGACCGGGACAAAACGATGCCAACCCCGGACAATGCTCCCTCACCTGCGCGGGCCGTCCGGTGGCTCCGGAACCTTCGGCCGCCCCACGAGGGGACGACGACCAGCGGTCTTCGGTTTGGTTCTCAGTGAACAGTTGGTTCTCAGTGAGCAGAATACTCGGGCCTACCGCGATACGAAAAATATGATCGTTCCGCTTTCGGCCTTCGCGTCAAAATGGTACACGGCCTGGAAACCGCGGCCGGCCAGGGAGCGCCATGCGCACCCCGTCCGACCGCGGCCCGCGAGGACCGGTACCGACCGAAGCCGGTACCGCCCGGATCAGGCGACGACATCCTCGAGGAGGTTGCGGGTACGACCCGGGTCGACCAGAATTCCGGGGCCCATCGTGGTCGTAAAAGTGATCTTCTTCAGGTAGCGACCCTTGGCCGCGGCCGGCTTGACCCGGACGATCTCGTCCAGTGCGACGCTGTAGTTCTCGATCAGCTGCTCGTCGGTGAAGGCCGTCTTCCCGATGACGATGTGCAGGTTGCCCTGCTTGTCGACCCGAAAATTGATCTTTCCGCCCTTGATGTCGCGGACGGCCTTGGCGATGTCGAGGGTGACCGTGCCGGTCTTGGGGTTGGGCATGAGCCCGCGCGGCCCCAGGATGCGGGCGATGCGGCCGACCTTGGCCATCTGGTCGGGGGTCGCGACGGTCGCGTCGAAGTCGAGGAAGCCCTCCTGGATCCGCTGCACGAGATCGTCGCTGCCGACGATGTCGGCACCGGCTGCGGTGGCCTCGGCCGCCTTCTCCCCGGCGGCGAAGACCGCCACCCGCGGGGACTTCCCGGTGCCGTGCGGCAGGTTCACGGTTCCCCGGACCATCTGGTCGGCCTTGCGCGGATCCACCCCGAGACGCAGCGCGACCTCGACGGTGGCGGCGTACTTGGTCGTGGAGGTCTCACGGGCCAGCTGGACGGCTTCCAGCGGGGTGTACAGGCGGTCCGGCTCGATCTTCTCGATCGCGGCCCGGTACGCCTTGCTGCGCTTCGTCATGTGTGTCTCCTCGTGGTGATGACGGGCCGGAGCCGCTGCACCACCCGCCCATCCTGGTTGCAGGCACCTTCCAGGACGGGTCGGGCGTGATCGGGCGCCCTCCCACAGTTGTCGCGGTCACGGCCGTCGCAACCTCGCGGCCGGACTGGTCGTCACCCGCTGACGGTGATGCCCATCGACCGGGCGGTCCCGGCGATGATCTTCTCGGCGGCTTCCAGGGTGGTGGCGTTGAGGTCCGGCAGTTTGGTCTGGGCGATCTGACGGACCTGCTCGGCGGTCAGGTTGGCCACCTTCGTCCGGTGCGGAACGCCGCTGCCCTTCTCCACCCCGGCGGCCTTGAGGATCAGCCGCGCCGCCGGCGGTGTCTTGGTGACGAAGGTGAACGAGCGGTCGTCGTACACGGTGATCTCGACCGGCACCACGTTCCCGCGCTGGGACTCGGTGGCGGCGTTGTACTGCTTGCAGAACTCCATGATGTTCACGCCGTGCTGGCCGAGTGCCGGCCCCACCGGAGGTGCCGGCGTCGCCACACCGGCATTGATCTGGAGCTTGATGATGGCGGCGATCTTCTTCTTGGGAGGCATGGTGTCGTTTCTCTCCGAGTTGCTGCTGGTGGGGCGGGTTCAGATCTTCGCGACCTGGTTGAACTGAAGTTCGACCGGCGTCTCGCGGCCGAAGATGGACACCAGCACCTTGAGCCGCTGTGCGTCGAGGTTGATCTCGCTGATGGTGGCCGGCAGGGTCGCGAACGGGCCGTCCATGACGGTCACCGACTCCCCGACCTCGAACTCCTGTACCCGGACCGTCTCGACCTTCTTCTCGCGCGGCGCCGGCGGCGCGAGGATCGAGAGGACCTCCTCCGTGCGCAACGGCGACGGCTTGTTGGTCAGCCCCACGAAGCCGGTCACGCCCGGGGTGTTGCGGACCGCCGACCACGACTGGTCGGTGAGGTCCATCCGCACGTAGATGTAGCCGGGGTACTTCTTCTGCTGCACCAGTTGCCGCTTGCCGTTCTTGATGACCGGGACCTCCTCGGTCGGCACCTCGATCTGGAAGATGTAGTCCTCCATGTTGAGGCTGGAGATCCGGGTCTCAAGGTTCGTCTTGACCTTGTTCTCGTATCCGGCATACGAATGTATGACGTACCACTCGCCCGGAGCGTCCTCCAGTGCCCGCCGGATGTCCTCGGCGTCGTCCTCGTCGTCGGCAGCGGGCTGGTCCGCCCCTGCCGGACCGGTCACGTCCGCCTGGTCCGTCGCGAGGTAGCCGGGAGACGTGTCGGTGCCCGTGGTGCCGTCGCCGCTCTCGCCGGCCTGCGGCAGGGCGCCGGCCNNNNGGCAGGGCGCCGGCCTCCGTACTCGCCACCTCGTCGCGCGCCAGTGCCGCCAGCGGATCGAGACCGTCGAGGGCCTCCCCCTGTTCGGAGGAGACGTGCTCGGGAAACTGGGACACGCGGACGTTCCTTCTCTCTATGACCGTGCTCTGTGAGCTGTGTGGGCCTCGGGGCGACATGAATCCGCGGAATCCGGTCACATCAACCGAAGATGGCCAACACCGCCTTGGTGAGACCGAAGTCCAACGAGGCGACGAAGGCCACCGTGATCGAGCAGAACACGAGCACGACGATCACATAAGTGACCAGCTCGCTCCGGCCCGGATAGACAACCTTCCGAAGCTCGGCGACAACCTCGCGGTAGAACCGCAGTGGCGTCGTGCGACGCCGGCCCGCGGGCCTGGTCGGCCGGCCGGCCCGCGGTGCCGCGTCACGTGTGTCGGTCGCCACTCACTCCACCTACCTGGTCGTCGGATACCGCAGGGGCGACAGGACTCGAACCTGCAACCGCCGGTTTTGGAGACCGGTGCTCTACCAATTGAGCCACGCCCCTTTGCACTGCGGTCGTCCTCGAAGCAGCAGCCGCCGAACAAGATCGAATCCATCAAAAGATCAATCTTGATGGCCGCCCCTGATGACCATCAACCCCTGATGACCATCAGCAGCACTACATACCGGGACGACAGCCCAAGCGCATCCACCATACTCCTACGCAGGCCCGCTTACCTGGCCACCCGGCCCCGGCCCCGGCGGGGATCCGCGGATGCCCGCCGGGGAGCGATCCTGTGACGCGGATTCGACGTCCCGCATCCCCGCGGAACCGGTACAGAACCGGCACGAAGCCGGCACCGAGCCGGGTGCCGGAACCGGGGGTCAGACGGAGGGTGGGTGCCGAAGGTCTTCCTCCAGACGAGGCGGATACCGACCGAAACCGCTGCCGGACTGCCCGCGCACCGACCCTTGTGGCGTCCCGTGGAATCCGAACGGCCCCGGCAATGATCGGGCGGCCAACCCCTGATACGTGGCAGCATGACGGTCATGACCCGGATCTCTCACCGCATCGGCAGCATCGCCCCCTCCGCGACGCTCGCCGTGGACGCGACCGCGAAGGCGCTGCGTGCAGCCGGCCGGGACGTGATCGGCTTTGGTGCCGGCGAACCGGACTTCCCCACCCCCGACCACGTCGTCGCAGCCGCCGAGAAGGCCTGTAGCGACCCGAAGATGCACCGGTACACACCCGCCGCCGGCCTGCCCGAGCTCCGGGAGGCGGTGGCGGACAAGACCCGCCGCGACTCCGGTTTCGACGTCCCCGCCAGCTCTGTGATCATCACCAACGGCGGCAAGCAGGCGGTCTACCAGGCGTTCGCCACCCTGCTCGACCCCGGTGACGAGGTCCTGCTGCCCGCTCCCTACTGGACGACCTACCCGGAGTCGATCCGGCTCGCCGGCGGCGTCCCGGTGGACGTCGTCACCACCCCGGAACAGGGTTACCGGGTGACGGTCGAGCAGCTGGAGGCGGCCCGCACCCCCCGCACCAAGGTGCTGCTGTTCTGTTCGCCGTCCAACCCCACCGGGGCGGTACACACCCCCGAGGAGGTCCGGGCGATCGGGCGCTGGGCGGCCGACGCCGGCCTGTGGGNNNGGCCGACGCCGGCCTGTGGGTGATCGCCGACGAGATCTACGAGCATCTGGTGTACGGCGACGCCCGGTTCGCCTCCCTGCCGGTCGAGGTGCCGGAGATCGCCGACCGCACCATCGTGGTCAACGGGGTGGCCAAGACCTACGCCATGACCGGCTGGCGGGTCGGCTGGCTGATCGGCCCGCCGGACGTGGTGCAGGCCGCCACCAACCTGCAGTCCCACGCCACGTCCAATGTCTCCAACGTCGCGCAGGCCGCGGCGCTGGCAGCGGTGACCGGGCCGCTGGACGCCGTCGTGGAGATGCGCAAGGCCTTCGACCGGCGACGGCTGACCATGCACCGGATGCTCTCCAGCACGCCCGGGGTGGTCTGCCCGCTGCCCGACGGGGCGTTCTACTGCTACGCGTCGGTGGCCGGCGTCCTCGGCCGCACGCTGCGGGGGAAGACCCCGGCCACCTCGGCGGAACTGGCCTCGCTCATCCTCGAGGAAGCGGGGGTGGCGATCGTGCCGGGTGAGGCGTTCGGGACCCCGGGCTACACCCGGCTGTCCTACGCGCTCGGCGACGAGGACCTGGTCACGGGCGTCCAGCGGCTGTCCGACCTGCTGGCCGAGGCACGCTGATCGACGGGCGGGCCGCGTCGCCCGCCCGAACCCGGCCGGCACGGCGTTCGGCCGGCACCCACCCGACGGTGTGTCCGGCAGGCACGGCCGGGCATCCGCAGGCTGCGGCCGGCGGACACACCGTCACCACACCTGTCCGCCCCGTGCCTGCCCCGCCGTGCCTGCCCGGCAGGCCGCAGGCAGGCAGGCGCGAGCGGGCCCGAAAACGGGCTGGGCGAGCGGGGCCTCAGGCGAGTTGGACGGTGGCCCGGGAGGCCAGCAGCACCTTGCTGCCGTCGAACCGCACGGTCAGGTTGACGACCACCCGGTTGTCCTCGAGCTTCTTCTCGACGACGCCGCTGACCACGAGCGTGGCACCGGCGTCGTCGTCCGGCACCGGCACCGGGGAGGAGAACCGGACGCCGTAGTCGACCACGCTGCCGGGGTCCCCCGCCCAGTCGGTGACGAGCCGGGCGGCCGTGGCCATGGTGTACATCCCATGCGCGATCACACCGGGCAGGCCGACGCCCTGCGCCGCCCGCTCGTTCCAGTGGATCACGTTGAAGTCGCCGGAGGCCCCGCAGTAGCGGACAAGGTCCTCCCGGCGGATCCGGAACTCCCGCTCGGGAATCCGGGTACCGACCTCGACGTCGTCGTAGTCGATGATGGCAGGCATGTGAGCGCTCAGCACCCTTCCTGATCCTTGAGGCCGTCAGGCCGGCGGTGTCCTGGGGGCCGGCAGGCCGGTAGCGTCCCCCTTGAAGCCGGTAGCCCGGCAGCGTCCCCGTTGTCCCCTTGAAGCCAACAGGCTGGCAGTGTGCCCTGGGGATCGGCCTACCGGCAGTGCGGCGCGTTTGGGGGCGTCAGGCCGCGGTGCCGCGCGAGGCCAGCGCCGTCCGGGCGGTCGCGACCGGCTCGCCGCCGGTCGTGACGAACTCGTACTCGCTGATCAGCAGCTCGTTGCGCCCGGCCTTGCGGATGTCGGCGATGGTGGCGGAGACGACGAGCTCGTCACCGGCGACGACCGGCCGGCGCAGCGAGTAGCGCTGCTCGACGTGCACCACCAGCGAGTAGTCGAGACCGAGCTGCGGGTCGTGCACCGGCACCACGGGCCGCCAGAGGGCCACCGCCGTCAGGAAGGTGGGCGGCGCTACAAGATCGATATAGCCGGCCGCCTTGGCGGCCTCAAGATCGTGCGAGAGCGGACTGTCATCCTGGATCGCGGTCGCGAACTGCCGGATGTGTTCGCGACCGACCAGGAAGGGAGTGTCCGCGACAAACCTGCGTCCGACAAAGTCCCGATTGAGCGGCACCGCATGCTCCGATCTCGCCGTCCCCGCGGTTGGAACCACCCCGCAGCACCGGGGAACTACAACACTCCCACGCGACAGCCAGCGAGGACAGACGGTTCCAGGACACGACGCGGCGATCACCAACAGTGAAGAGATCAATCCAACGGACTGAACACTAGCCCCGCGCCCCCCGGCCACCGTACCGACAGGCCGTGGCGGCCCGACATCATCGTGGGGGAACCCGCGGGCCCCTGGAAGAACCTTCGGAAGGCAACCTGGAAGACGACGTCACCTGGAGGCCGGCGAGCATCCGGAGGATGTCCGCGACCGGGTCAGCGGGTCTCTCGGTGCTCGGTGTGATGCCGGCAGTTCGAGCAGAACTTGCGCAGCTCCAGACGGTCCGGATCGTTGCGGCGGTTCTTGCGCGTGATGTAGTTGCGGTGCTTGCACACCTGACACGCCAGGGTGATCTTCGGACGGACGTCGGTGGCGGCCACGGTGCTGTGCCTCTTCCTGCAGGTGGGACAAGAACGAACCAGAGCTTGGACGTGCCGGACGACTACGGCGCCGTCCATGGCGGGACGCGACCCGACCGGTAGCGGTGGCCGGATTTGAACCGGCGACACAGCGATTATGAGCCGCTTGCTCTGCCTGGCTGAGCTACACCGCCTGGGTGGACCCACCCCGTCAACTGGCCCAGCCGACGGGGTGATGGCCGGCAACCGCTCACCTGGCTACCGACCGGTTCCACAGAGCCCCTTTACGGAATCGAACCGTAGACCTTCTCCTTACCATGGAGACGCTCTGCCGACTGAGCTAAAGGGGCGAGTACGCGGGCCTTAGGTTACACGACGACGGGGCAGTGCGTGTCGCGGGCCCGATCGCAGTGACGCCGTCCGCGGCCGTCGCCGACGCTCGGCGCCCGCGGGCGCCCCACCCACCCGGCGTCGACACAGCCACCCGGTGGCTCCGCCCGGATCTCCCACGGCCCGCCTGGCCCAGGCGCACGATCCCAGCCGCGCCCGTCCACGGCTGCTGCCCCCATGACCCGCGTGGCATCCACGGCCGCTGCGGCCACCGCGACGACCACGGCCACCGCGGACGCCCGGTCACCTGACGTCCCGGGGCGCGTGCGCGACGGCGCTCGGGAGCCCGCGACCCGGGGTGAACGGATCTTCGTCGCCCGGCGCGATCTGCCCTGACACAGACACCACTCCATGTCACGAAAATGGGCCCGATCGCAAAGATCGCAACTGTGAGTAACGACAAAGTCGACTCACGCACTGCTTACATAGCTGTAAGTAGTTGTTACTTTGCTTAGCGTAGTAGTTGGTCGAGCAAACCTGCCTCTGGGATCACCCGTCGGCCAGCCCCCCCGAACACGCCAGGGAGCTCCCATGCGCATCGCACTCACGCCCGCCTGCCAGACCGGCGCCGGGCCAGGCCGGGCTGTCCGGCCCCACCGGCGCCGGACAGCCCGCCACCGACGGGGCGGCACACGCGGGGCCGTCGTCGTAGCGGCAGTAGCGTTCATCACAGCCACCACCGTCACAGCCATGACCGCGGGCAGCCTTCGGGCGAGCCAGCCTGTAGCGGCGTCCAGCATTCATGATCAGGCTGTTCGTGACGTACAGGCTATTCGTAACGTGGCCGCCACATTCGACCTGCCTGTCCTGGCGGCGGGGACCACGGCCGCCGCCCCCAGGACGGCGGACACAGCCGTGGCCGTATCCGGTGCGGCCGTACCCATCGCGGACCAGTCCGCGCAGACAATCCCGGCTGAGTGGCCGCGAGGTATCGACATCTCGTCATGGCAACATCCCGCTGGCGCACAGATCGACTGGAACGCGGTCCGCTCGGCCGGCGTCACCTTCGCCATCGTCAAGGCGACCGAGGGCATGACCTACACCAATCCGTATTTCGCCCTCGACCGCCTGCGTGCCCTCCAGACGGGCCTGGTCGTCGGCGCGTACCACTACGCCCGGCCCGTCCTGCCGATCACGACCGCGGTCGAACAGGCCGACCGATTCCTCGCCACCACCGGTCTCACCCGGTCCAACGGTCATCTGGCCCCCATCCTCGATCTCGAGGCCGACGGAAGCCTGTCGGCCGACCAGCTCACCGCCTGGACCCGCGCCTTCCTGGAGGAGATCGAGACGAGAACCGGACGCACTCCCATCCTGTACACCTACCGGTCGTTCTGGACCGACACGATGAAGAACACCACGTCATTCTCCCGCTACCCACTGTGGTTCGCCATTTACAACGGGAGCTCGTCATCGGGTTCCCTGCCCGGCGGCTGGCAGAAGTGGGCGATGTGGCAGTTCACCTCCTCCGGGAGCGTTCCCGGCATCACCGGGAACGTCGACATGAACGCCGTCTGCTGTGGCGTCGACGCGCTGGCCGCCAGTGCCGACGGGCGGATCAGCGAGATCGACCGGCGGTACGGCTCCGACTCCCGCGTGCGCTCGGCGCTGGGGACCGCCATCCGCGACGAGGAACCCGCCGGTGGCGGCGGACGG
>NZ_JWIO01000003.1:80153-101013 GCF_001017755.1 Protofrankia coriariae | reverse complement strand
CCCGCCGGTGGCGGCGGACGGTGGCGGCAGTTCGAGCAGGGGCTGCTCTTCTGGTCGGTGGCGACCGGCGTCCACGAGGCGCACGGTGGGATCGGCGCGAAATATCTGAACCTGGGCGGCAGCAACAGCTTCCTGGGACGGCCGACCAGCGACGAGGTGGACGCGGAGACGACAGGCAGCAGGCAGTCGGTGTTCCAGGGCGGCCGGATCTACTGGAGCGCCGCCACGGACGCCCACGAGGTCCACGGAGCGATCCTCAACCACTACCTGTCACTCGGTGGCGCCGGTTCGGACCTCGGGCTGCCGATCAGCGACGAGTACCCGGTCGGGGGAGGACGCCAGAGCGCCTTCCAGTACGGCTGGCTGCGTTGGGACGCGGACTCTGGCACGGTCGCCGTCACCCGCCCGTAGGCCGTGCCTGGCCAGACCACGCCACACGGATTTTCGATCACCCGGACATGACTGCGCGCGACGGGTCTCCAGACCGGAATGTCGGGCAACCGGGCATGTCCGGGGCATGCGCAGGCATGCGCAGGCATGCGCAGGGCGCCCGGAGGGCACACGGAGGGCATGGCCATGTGGGCCAGCCGGCCGCCGGTGACGCTGTCATGCTCTTTCCGCGCCGCCGGAGACCTCGCGGCCCCGGGGCCGTCAAACCGACCCGAAAGTGACACCGAAGGTGACGCGGCCACGGCCCTTCCGCGCCGCCAGCGGCCACCGGGCCCCGGGTCGCCAGGCGTCCCGCCACGCTCCAGGGAGGATTCCATGCAACCGGCACGGTCAGCGGCACGCACCACCGGATGGCTGGTATTTGCCACGGTCATCATCTTCATCGCAGGATTTCACAACATCATCTATGGAGTTGCCGCTCTCGACAGATATACCTATCTCGTCAGTGACAGCGGTACGATCATCTACCAGGATCTGAACTTCTGGGGCTGGCTGCTGATAGCCATGGGCATCGTCGAGGTCGTCGTCGCGGCGGGCCTGCTGACGGGCCAGCGGTGGGCCCGCTGGGCGGCAATCGCGATCTGCGCGGTCAACGTGATCGCGCACCTTGCCTTCCTCGCGGTCTTCCCGGTGTGGGCAGTCATCCTCATCGCGCTCGACGTACTCGTGATCTATGCGGTGACCAGGCCTGACACACAGCCGCGCGGGTCCTACGAGCCCTACCCCGAAGCCGACCGGGTGGAGGCCCGCACAGGCCGCGGGGAATACGGCACAGGCCGCCGGGAGTACACCGAACCGTCCCGCTCCACCACGCGAGGCAGCCGGTCCGGTCCTGATACACCCACCCGCTGAACACCCGGCAGCGAACAGCGGGAACCCGCTCGACGCCGGCGTTCCAGCCCTCCCGCGGGCCGTGGAACGTCGGCGTCGAGCGTGTGCGCCCGGGCCCCGGAAAAGCCGTTCGCCCCGCGGCCGTGCGTCCCACCGGCCGCCGCTGAACCCGGAGTCCACGTCGACCGGGAACGCGTACCATCCGAAAATTTCCGGAAAAAGAAACAAAGAAATAAAGAGATTCAGAAAGAAACGAGCCCGAACGGGATGACGCCAGAAGGACGAGCCGGCAGGAGGCACCACACCGCATGGGCCGGGCCCTCATGTCCGGCTCGCGGCGACGGCAGTCCGCGGCCGACAGCGGTCAGGAACGGCGGCCACCCGCGACCGCGGCAGCCAGCAGCGGGGGTCAGAAACGGGGGTCAGGAACGGGGGCGGCGCGATATACGCGACACGAACGCCGGCAGCTGGGCGGCGGCGAACGCGTCGGCGTCCCACGTCTGGTCCAGGGCGGCCGTGACGTCACGCCAGACATAGACCGATGCCGACCGGCCGTCGACGAGTACGACACGCCGCGCCTCGTACTCGTCACCCTCGAACGCGTCGAGGACGGCCCGCTCCCGCGGGCTGAGGCCGGACAGTACGCGGCCGGCCACCAACGCCGTCGGCACGGCGGCCGGCACCAGACCCGGGTAGACCCGACCGGGCAGCGCCGCCGCCCGCCACCCGGCGACCGCTGCCGGCCGCGAGCGCGGCAGCCGGCCGAGCAGGGCCAGGGCAACCTCCGGAAAGCACAGGGTGCCGTAAACGAACAGCGACGACATGACGGCTCAGGATCCCACGGCAGACCGCCAGGGGCCCGGGCTTTCCCAGAGCCCTGCCGGAGAGCGGGCAGCCGCGAGACGCAGTGCCTGATGACGACCGCGAGGACGGCGGCGAGGCCGGGCTCGGGCGGCCCCGCGTCCCGCTCAGGCGACCGCGTCCAGTTCGGCGCGGGTGAGGACCGGGCGCAGGGTGAGGCCGAGCGCGGCGAGGCCGTCCCGGCCACCCTCCTGACGGTCGATCACGCACAGGACGTCCTCGACGAGAGCGCCCTGCTCCCGCAGCACCCGGGCGGCCTCCACGACGGCGCCACCGCTGGTCACCACGTCCTCCACCAGGACGACCCGCAGGCCCGCGACGTCACCGCCCTCGGCGGTGCGGCAGGTGCCGTACTCCTTGGCCTTCTTGCGGACGAACCGGGCCGGCAGCCCCGTGCGCTGGGACAGCAACGTGACCAGCGGAATCCCACCGAGCTCGAGGCCGGCCAGCACGTCGGTGGCCGCGGGCAGCAGCGGACGCATCGCGTCGACGACGTCGGCGAGCAGCACCGGGTCGGCCTCGAACAGGTACTTGTCGAAGTACTCCCCGCTGGTCCGGCCGGAGCGCAGCCGGAACTGCCCGGTCAGATGGGACGCGGCCCGGACGCGGGCGGCAAGCGTGCCGGTATCACCCATGCCTGCGGACTCTATCCATCCCGGCGCCGGCAGCAGGGATGGAAACTCGGCGCTCCGCGCCGGAAGAACGCCTGCCCCGGGACGACGGCCACGCCGGGACAGCGACCATGCAGGGACAGCGCAGAAATGTCGCGATAAGGATTTGATCGACTACCGAACGCCCACCTGGAGGTCAACCGTGCGCCCGTCAGGGTCCCGCAGGAGATGGCGGCCGGGCGGCAGCGGGAGATCGGCCGTATCCGCGTCCACCGTGAGGCCCAGCCGCAGCCGGCCGGTCGGCAGCCCCGACCGAGCGGGGTACAGCTCCAGCACGGTGCCGTCCGCGAGGGTCGCGGCCAGATGCTCGGGCCCCGAGCCGTGGCGTTCCCGCACCAGACACAGCCCGAGCCCACGGTAGAACTCCTCGCAGGCAGCCAGGTCAGCGGTATAGATCACCAGAAGGCTGATCGCAAACGTCGCCATCGCCGCATTTTCGGCCCGAGCGACGCCGCACGCCGGCGGCGACGGCATCGCGGCCCGCGAGCGGATCGAAGCGGCGCGCCGCCTGGAAGAGGAATGTTGATCGTGTACACGTACCGTGCCCGAGCTACCGGCAACAGCCATGATCAGTCGGGATCGGCCGCGGACAATCGGCCGCGGACACGGGAAAGGCCCCGGAGACCTCTCCAGGGCCTGGAGTACAGCACGTTCTGGGTACCGCTGGGGGTGTTGGTGGCAGGTGTTGGGTTCGAACCAACGTAGGCTGAGCCGGCGGTTTTACAGACCGCTCCCTTTGGCCACTCGGGCAACCTGCCGTTGGTGGACAGCATACGGGATGCGGCAGGCGGTTCGACGCCCCCCTCCGGCCGCGGACGCCGCCCCCGGTCGTCCGACGCCCGGACGCGCCAAGCCCGTCACGAGGCCAGCGCCGGGCCTGCGCAACGAAGCCGCGACAAAGCATGAGCAGGCCGGCTCTGACTCCCGCCGACCGCGGCCGTCCCGCCATGCTGGAGTCTGGGCAGACTCGTGTCGGATGCCTCGTGCCCGTGCCCGTGTGCCTCGTGCCCGCGCGGCACCCGGGTACGAGGATCCGTGCCGGCAACCGACACGGCCGGACAAGCAGGCGGCCTGGCAGAGCAGGCAATCTGGCAGAGCAGGCAACGGCAGACAGTGCCAGACAGTGGCAGACAACCGCAGACACCGAGGAGGCGCTTCGTCGTGGCGGACCCGTCGTTCGACATCGTGAGCAAGGTCGACCGTCAGGAGATCGACAACGCGATCAACCAGACCGCCAAGGAGGTGCGGACCCGTTTCGACTTCCGCGACACGGCCGCGTCGGCGGCGTGGTCGGGTGAGTCCATCCTGCTCACCGCGACCACCGAGGAACGGGTCAAGGCGGTGCTGGACGTCCTGCAGGAGAAGTGGGTGAAGCGCGGCATCTCGCTCAAGGCCCTGGAGCACGGCGAGCCCACGCAGTCCGGCAAGGAGCACAGGCTGGTCGTGACCGTCCAGCAGGGCATCGCCGACGACAAGGCCAAGGCGATCTCCAAGAAGATCCGGACCGACGGCCCGAAGGGGGTACAGGCCCAGATCCAGGGTGACCAGCTCCGCGTCACCGGCAAGAAGCGGGATGACCTTCAGCGGGTTATCCAGTTGCTCAAGGAGACCGACTTCGGAGTGCCGCTCCAGTTCGTCAACTACCGCTAGCCTGCTGAAACACCGGCCGGATGATCGATAGCTGAGCATATTTCGCAAATAAGGATGCACCCCGCCCGATGGGGGGTTTCGGGCGGGGTGCCGCACGGCGAGGCCTGGGGGTTTGCCTCGCCGCGAGTCCGCGGTTGCGCGCCTACGGGGTCTGGACCCTGAGGTTCCTGACCGGTAGCCCAGAGAGGTTCCGGACCTGTGGCTCAGGCCTTTTCAGAATACGACCCCTCCTCGCGCGGATTCAACGGTAAGGGTCGATCCGGGCCATCTCCTCCAGCCGCTCGATCCGGCGCTCCATCGGCGGGTGCGTGCTGAACATCTGGCCGAGGCCACCACCCCGGAACGGGTTGGCAATCATGAGCGAGGACACCGGCGCCAGCTCCGAGCTCTGCGGCAGCGGCCGGGCGGCCGCTGCGACCTGCAGTTTGCGCAGCGCGAGCGCGAGGCCCAGCGGATCACCGGTCAACGTTGCGCCGGAGGCATCGGCCTGATATTCCCGAGCCCGGCCGATCGCGAGCTGGATGACCGCCGCCGCGATCGGCCCCAGCACGATGAACAGCATGATCTCCAGGATGCCCGGACCGTCCTCGTCGTCCCCACGACCCAGCCCGAAGAGTGCCGCGAACTGCGCGAAATGCGCCAGGTAGACGATGACGCTCGCGAGCGCCCCGGCGACGGAGGCGATGAGGATGTCCCGGTTGTGGACGTGGCTGAGCTCGTGGCCCAGGACCCCGCGCAGCTCGCGGTCGTCCATGATTTCCAGGATTCCCGTGGTGCAGCAGACCGCTGCGTTGCGTGGGTTACGGCCGGTCGCGAATGCGTTGGGCGCCGCAGTCGGGCTGATGTAGAGCCGCGGCATGGGCATCCGCGCCCTGGTCGCGAGCTCGTGGACGATCGCGTACAGGCGTGGCTGCTGGATCTGGCTGACGGGATGGGCCCGCATCGCGCGCAGGGCCAGCTTGTCCGAAAAGAAGTACGAGACGCCGTTGACGCCGAGGGCGAAAATGAGAGCGATCAGCAGGCCACGGTTCCCGAACAGGGAACCGACAAGCAGAATCACCGCGGACAGTACGCCCAGCAGGACGGCGGTCTTCAGCCCGTTGAAGTGGCGGTGGGACATGGCGTCGGTGTCCTGTCGTCTCGAGGGTTGCGTCCATAGCAACGCCCGGATCGACCAGGAGCGTTCCCGCCACACGTGGTCACCAATCGCAACACTACTCTCACCGAGAGAACAATCAAGCGCCAACGATTCACTGATTGTCCAACTGGCGACCCGAATCCATGTCCTGTGTGACCGGGCCCGGTGTGCCTGGGCTCGGTGTGCCTGGGCCCGGTGTGCCTGGGCCCGGTGCGGCGGGGCCCTGTCCGCCGGCCGCGCGGAGGACGTCGCGGATGCCGCTGGCCGGTTCGCCACCGGCCAGCCCCGCCCGCTCGAGCTGGTCCACGGTGAGGGCGGCCAGGGCCGCGTACACCGATGCCACCGCCTGGTCATGCGCCGCGAGGGCGTCCAGGTGCGCCCGCACCGTCCCGGCGTCCCCACGCCGGACCGGGCCGGTCAGCGCCGCCGGGCCACGCTCGACGGCGCCGCGCAGCGACTGCTCCAGCAGCGGCGCGACAGCGCCCGCCGGTTGGTCGACGCCGAGGGCCGCCAGTAGCTCCAGCGTGGCTGTGACCAGCGTCGCCAGGTAGTTGGCGCCCAGGACGATGGCGGCGTGGTAGGCCGTGCGGGCCCGCTCGGGCACCGGGACGACCCGGCCGCCGACAGCGGTCACCAGCGCGTTCGCGACCGACTGGGCACCCGGGTCCGCGGTCACCCCGAACCCGGCGCCCACCAGCCGGCCCGCGTCGTCGTCGGCGCCGCTCAAAGTCATGATCGGATGCACCGCCGCGCGGAACGCCCCGTGGGCGAGCACGGGGTGCAGGATGCCCGTGCCGTGCCGTCCGCTGGCGTGCGCGACGACCTGCCCGGCCCGCAGGACACCGGCGGCGGCGACGCTTCTGGCGACATCTTCGATGGCGTCGTCAGAGACTGTGAGAATAACCACATCTGACGCCTCGACCACCGATGCCGGCGTCCCGATCGACGCCGTCGGAAAGCGGAGCCGGGCCCGTTCCAGGGCCGCCGCGGAACGCGCGTGCACCGCGACCACCGGCCAGTTGGCGCCCGACAGCGCCGTCCCGAGCGCGCTGCCTGCCCGGCCGAGGCCGACGATCCCGACCCGCGGCCCCGCCGCGGTGGGCACCGGCCGGCCCGCGGGCCGNNCCGGCCGGCCCGCGGGCCGCGCGGCGGTGTCGACGCCGCTGGCGGCACGGCTGCTGGCGGCACCGCTGCTGACAACATCGCCGCTGGCGGCATCCGCCTGCCCGCTCACCTGGTCATGCTCCCACCGGATACCGCGCCCGGGCGCACCGGGCCAGGGGATTCCCGTCCGCGGCACGGCCGCGCGCCCCGCTGGCCGTGGGTCCCGCGCGTGGGGCCGTAGGCCCCGTAAAAGGAGTGTATGGGGCCGTAGGCCCCATCGGGCGCCATAGGGAGTGATGCCGCGGGCGGCACGGCTGGCACGGCTCCACCAACCCCGTCGGGCCCACCTCGCCGGACACGGGGTTCGCTCACCCGCGCGTTCCCCGCGTCTCCTCACAAGCAGGTGCGACACAGGTACCGACACAGGTACCGACACAGGTACGAGGCGGTTGCCTGTTAGCATGGAGGAGACTAGTCGGCACGTCTAATCACACAATTTTTACACAAAATTTGCGGATATTCTGACAAAATTCAAATTTTTGTCATTCGTGCCAGAAAGCCGCAGATTATTTCATTGCAGACATCCCGCCAGTTGGCCGACGCGCCGCTCCCATCGGGATGTGTCATATTCATCACACGGACCTGACCCCGTCGGGACGTTGCGCCCCACGCCAATAGTCCGACCGGTACGCTCAAGTGGTACCCGAGGAGGTTACACAACGTGTCAGGCCAGGTCAGGGATCGTCAAATCCATCGACTCGACCGGGTCGTCATCCGCTTCGCGGGCGACTCGGGCGACGGGATGCAGCTCACTGGAGAACAGTTCACCAGTGAGACGGCGGCGTTCGGCAACGACTTGTCCACCCTACCGGACTTCCCGGCCGAAATTCGCGCCCCAGCCGGCACCCCGGCCGGCGTGTCAGGATTTCAGCTTCATTTTTCCGATCACGACATTCTGACGCCCGGGGACGCCCCGAACATGCTGGTGGCGATGAACCCCGCGGCGCTGAAATCGAATCTGAAGGACCTGCCGGCCGGCGCCGACCTCGTCGTCAACACCGACGCCTTCACCAGCGCCAACCTGAAGAAGGCCGGATACTCCTCCGACCCGCTCACCGACGGCACCCTCGATGGATACCGGGTGCACCGGGTACCCCTGTCGTCGATGACCATCGACGCGGTGAACGCGTTGGAAAGCAGCACCGGCACCGTCAACAAGAAAGAGGCCGAGCGGGCGAAGAACATGTTCGCGCTCGGTCTGATGAGCTGGCTCTACCAACGGCCCACCGACGGTGTCGTCGCGTTTCTTGAGAAAAAATTCGCGAAACGCCCCGAGATCGCCGCCGCGAACATCGCGGCGCTGCGTGCCGGCTACAACTACGGTGAGACGACCGAGGCCTTCGCCGTCGTCTACGAGGTCGCCCCGGCCCGGATGAAGCCCGGCCGTTACCGCCGCGTCTCCGGGAACCTCGCGCTGTCCTACGGGCTGATCGCCGCCGCCGAGCTCACCGGGCTGCCGCTGTTCCTGGGCTCCTACCCGATCACCCCGGCCTCCGACATCCTGCACGAGCTGAGCAGGCACAAGCGGTTCGGGATACGGACCTTCCAGGCCGAGGACGAGATCGCCGGTGTCGGTGCCGCTCTCGGTGCGTCCTTCGGCGGCTCGCTCGGCGTCACCACGACGTCCGGGCCCGGCCTGGCCCTGAAGACCGAGACCATCGGCCTCGCGGTGACCCTCGAGCTCCCGCTGCTCGTCGTCGACATCCAGCGGGGCGGGCCGTCCACCGGGCTGCCCACCAAGACCGAGCAGGCCGACCTCAGCATGGCCGTACACGGCCGCAATGGCGAGGCGCCGCTGCCGGTGATCGCCCCGCGCTCCCCGGCGGACTGCTTCGACGCCGCCATCGAGGCCGCCCGGCTGGCGACGAAGTACCGCACGCCCGTCATCCTGCTCTCGGACGGCTACCTCGCCAACGGCTCGGAGCCGTGGCTGCTGCCCGACCGGGCCGACCTGCCCGACCTGCGGGTGACGTTCACGACCGGGCCGAACCACACCGGCGACAACGGCCCGGAGTTCTGGCCGTACCTTCGCGACAACGAGACGCTCGCCCGGCCGTGGGCCGTGCCCGGCACCCCCGGGCTGGAGCACCGCATCGGCGGCCTGGAGAAGGCCGACGGCTCCGGTGGGATCTCCTACGACCCGGCGAACCACGACCGCATGGTGCGCCTGCGCCAGGCGAAGATCGACGGTATCGCGCGCGACATCCCCGCCCTCGATGTGGACGACCCCTCCGGCCAGGCCCGGGTGCTCGTCCTCGGCTGGGGCTCGACCTACGGGCCGATCGCGGCCGCGTGCCGGCGGGTCCGCGCGAACGGGCTCCAGGTCGCCCACGCCCACCTGCGCCACCTGTTCCCGTTCCCCGAGAACACCGGCGACGTGGTGCGCGCCTACGACCGGATCCTCGTCCCCGAGATGAACCTCGGCCAGCTCAGGGCCATGATCCGAGCGGAGTTCCTGGTCGACGCCATCGGCTACAACCAGGTCCGTGGGCTTCCGTTCAAGGCCGCCGAACTGGCGGGTGTCCTGGAGGACGTGATCAAGCAGTGACCGTCACGACGAACCAGACCGGTATCACCAACCGGCTGCTCGACCTCATACCCGCCGCCAGCCAGCCGCAGACCCGCAAGGACTACACCTCCGACCAGGAGGTCCGCTGGTGCCCCGGCTGCGGTGACTACGCCATCCTGGCCACTGTCCAGGGCTTCCTGCCGGAACTCGGGATCGCCCGCGAGAACATCGCGTTCATCTCCGGCATCGGCTGCTCCTCGCGCTTCCCGTACTACCTGAAGACCTACGGGATGCACTCCATCCACGGCCGGGCGCCGGCCATCGCGACCGGTCTCGCGGTCTCGCGGCCGGACCTGTCGGTCTGGGTCGTCACCGGTGACGGCGACGCGCTGTCCATCGGTGGCAACCACCTGCTCCACGCGCTGCGCCGCAACGTCAACATCAAGATCCTGATGTTCAACAACCGGATCTACGGGCTGACCAAGGGCCAGTACTCGCCCACGTCAGAAGTAGGGAAGATCACGAAGTCGACTCCGTACGGCTCGCTGGACCGGCCCTACAACCCGATCTCGCTGGTGCTCGGCGCCGAGGCGTCCTTCGTGGCCCGGTCGATCGACTCCGAACGCGCGCACCTGACCTCGGTGCTGCGCGCGGCCGCCACCCACCCCGGCTCGGCCTTCGTGGAGATCTTCCAGAACTGCAACATCTTCAACGACGGGGCGTTCGACACTCTGAAGGACCGCTCGTCCAAGGACGACGCGACCCTGCGGCTGGTTCACGGCGAGCCGCTGGTGTTCGGCGTGGAGCGCGACAAGGGCATCCGCCGTGCTCCTGGCGGCGAGCTGGAGGTGTGCGCCGCGACCGACGACGGCGTGCTGGTCCACGACGCCCACGCGGCCGAGCCGGGCTTGGCGTTCGAGCTGTCCCGGCTGACGGGCGATTCGGCCGGGGTCACGCCGATCGGGGTCTTCCGGGACATCGACCTGCCCACCTACGATGAGCAGCTCAACGGCCAGATCTCCGATGCCCGGGCCCGCCAGGGCGAGGGCGACCTGATACAGCTGCTGGGCAGCGGCGACACCTGGACGGTTTCCTAGCGATCGTTCCTGGGATCGTCTCCGGTGGGTCCGCGGTCGTGTCAGACCGGGATCCACCGGGGAGCGGTCCGGCCGGTCGGCTCCTGACGACAGGCGTCGAAGGGCACCCGGCCACAGGTTCTGCGCACACTCGCCGGGCCTGGCGTGTACCGGCCGACTGGCAGAACGTAAAATCTTCTTTTTGTGTGGTTTTTGTGGTGCGATTTTTTACGTACCAGCCAGTCCTGAAAAACCTGGGCCGCCGAAGAACGCGGCTACGATTTTCACCTCCGAGGTCCCGGCCGAACCGGGCTGGCTCCCCTGAGCCACCTCGGACGTTGGACCGCTTCGGGTTGCCGGTCACCGGCAGGTCGCTCAACGGAGCAAATAACACCTTTGATGGACCGTTGTTCATATGGCGTCGAAACATCCGCGATCCGTCGGCTAGCATTGTGATCCGTTCGGCATCCCGAATCCGCTTTTCTGGATCTTCATAACAGTTGGCGGGTGGTGGGGCTCGGGGGCTACAGCTCGGGGGGCTACGGTAAGCTACCGATCCGGAGGAACAGTGCAGGACAGATCGTCCCGTTGCCGGCAGGCCCGACAGCGTTCTCCTCGTTCTCCTCGGGTATCGCTTCCCGTGGCGGGCGAGGTGAGCCGTGGGTAACCACTCCGCTGCCCGACACTCACGGAAGCAGGCAGCGGACGCCCCTCACCGGGCCGGTTCCACCCGTACGCCCGCGGCCACCGGCACGTCGAGCGACACGAAGACCGCTGTCAGCGCGACCGTCACCGACGGCCTGGGCGCAGCCGAACCCGTCAGATCACCACGGATCTTCCGGAAACGCGACGCCGGCCTGGGCGCTCGGCCGCAACCGGGCGCACCGGTGTTCCCCACGGTGTTGCCGGCACGCCCGGGAGCGATGTTCATCCCCCGCCAGCAACTGACGGGCTCCGGCGAACCGGACACGCTGAGCGGGCCGTCCCCGTTCGGCGCGGGCAGGGCACGGCCGGCTGACAGGCAGGCACGCGGCACACGTCGCGGCGCGCACCGGGATGTCCCCGTCAGACAGCCCGCAGCCGGGCAGCCCAGGCTGAGCCGCAACCGGCTGGTCGCCACCGGTACCGCTTCTCTTGCCGGGATCTCCGCCCTGCTCACCGGTATAGCCCTGGCCGGCGCCCAGGACGAACAGGTCGTCGATCTCGGGGCAGCCGCCACAGCACCATCGGTCGGGCTGGGAAGCTCACCATCGGTCCTGCAGAGGACGGCGGACAGAACTCCTCGCAGTGTGCACAGGCCGGTGGCACGGCCGGTTGCCCCGCCACCGCAGACCGTCACCACCCCTGGCCCTGGCCTACCTGGCACAGGCTCCACCGGGCACGACTCGCTGTTGGCAGCCGGTGCTCCCAGCTCCGCTGGTGCGGATCTCCCACAGGCTGTCGCCACCTATCCCGAGTCCCCGTATCCCACGTATTCGTACTATTCCGGCGCCATCCCCGACGGGTCCGGCCTGCTGGCCGGGACGCCCGCGCCAACAGCACAGTCCGCCACCGAGCAGCCGGCCTTCCCGAGCGGGGCGGTAACAGGTCCGATCGACGTCGGCGGGAGCAGCGAACCAACTGGCCAGCCGACCACGACCACACTGCGCGGTTTCGAAACAGGTCAGACGCCGCTGGCTGGGACACCCATCCCGACAGCCACCTCGGCGGGCGTCTCCCCCACACCCGNCGGGCGTCTCCCCCACACCCGCCCCGTCGGCGGCTCTGTCCCCGACGGCGCTGCCGGCAACCACCGGGAGCAGCGCCGCGGCCAGCCAGCCGCCGGCATCCTCCGCCGCGGTAACGGGCGCCGCGGCGCCGGCTGCCCAGGCAGCCCCGCAGCCATCCTCGGCCGGGGAGAACGGGTCACTGCGCGACAAGGCCACCAAACTGATCGAGTTCTACGATCCTCCGCCGTTCTCGCCACTGAGCAGATAAAGCAGATAAAGCAGAAACGATCAGATCCCACGGAGTGGGGGCCGCAGCGCCCGCGCGGCTCCCACAACGACCATCCGGTACACCCGAGGACCGTCCGGCACGCCCGAGGAGCATCCGCTACACCCGAGGTCATCCGGGCGCGCCCGCCGCTCACACCCGACGCGTGCAGACCGCCCGGTGCGGTTCGAGTGCGGTTCAGGCACGATTGTGGACGGGTCAGCCAGTGCGGTCGATCACGTAGTCGGCGAGCGTCTCCAACGCGGTTCTGGCCGGCCCCTTCTCCAACACGGCCAGGCAGTCACGTGCCTGGCCTGCCCAGCGCGCCACCTCACGGCGGGCACGTCCCATGGCCGGATGGCCGCGCAGCAGGTCCAGCGCCTCGGCGAGCGCGCCTTCCACGGCGAAGCCGTCCTTCATCAGGCTGCGCAGCCGGGCCGCGGCGGCATCGTCATCCTCCAGCGCGTAGAGCACCGGCAGCGTGGGAATCCCCTCCCGCAGATCCGTCCCGGGTGTCTTACCGGATGCGGCCTGGTCAGAGGCGACATCGATGAGATCGTCGGAAAGCTGAAAGGCCACCCCGAAGTAGTCACCGAAAGCGGCCAGAGCATCCACGGTGATCGGATCGGCCCCGGCGAGCATCGCGCCGAGCCGGCCGGAGGTGGCGATCAGTGACGCGGTCTTCTCCCTGATCACGCGCAGGTAGTGCTCGACTGGATCCTGCCCCGGTAGCGACCCGACGGTTTCCCGGATCTGCCCCTCGCACAGGGTCGCGATCGTGCGGGCCAGGATGCGGGTGGCCTCCGGCCCCAGGTCGGCGGTGATGTCCGAGGCCCGGGCGAAGAGGAAGTCGCCGGTGAGGATCGCGATCGTGTTGGTCCAGCGGACGTTCGCCGACGCCGCTCCCCGCCGCAGCGGCGCCTCGTCCATGACGTCGTCGTGATACAGCGTCGACAGGTGGGTGAGCTCGATGGCCACCGCGGCCGGCAGCACACCGATGGCGTCCGGGTCACCGAAGTGGGCCGCGAGCAGCACGACCATCGGCCGGAAACGCTTGCCACCGGCGTCCACCAGATGCCGGGACGTCTCGGTGACGAACGGCACGTCGCTGCGAACGGCGTCGCGCAGCATCCGTTCGACCTCGTAGAGGCCGCGACGGACAGCCTGCTCCAGATCAGGGTCAGCCCTGATCCCTACAAGATCCAACCCCGTTGCGCTCATATGTAGGTTCCCTGGGGCCTCAGCGTACGAAGCCGGAAGTGGCCGCGGTGCCGGCGAGATCGAGCAGGGGCTGTGGTGCGACTCCCAGCAGGAGCGTCACGACCGCGCCGATGCCGACGGCCGCGTAGGTGAGTGTCGGACGAGTGACAATTATGGGGCCGTCCGCACCCGGTTCCTGGAAGAACATCAGAACGATCACTCGGACGTAGAAGAACGCGGCGATCGCGCTGGTGACCAGGGCAACGACCACCAACGGTGTCGCGTCACCGGCGATCGCGGCCTCGAAGACGGCGAACTTCCCGGTGAATCCGCTGGTGAGCGGGATGCCGGCCAGGGCGAGGAGCAGGAAGGCGAAGATCCCCGCGAGCACCGGGGAGCGCCGCCCGAGCCCCTGCCACTGGGACAGGTCGCTCGCCTCGCCGTCCCCCGTCCGCACCAGGGTGACCAGACCGAAAGCGGCGATCGTGGTGAAGCCGTAGGCGACCAGGTAGAACAGGGAGCCGCTCAGCCCGTCGCTGTTGGCCGCGGCAAGCCCGGTGAGCAGGAAGCCGGCGTGGGCGATCGCCGAGTAGGCGAGCATCCGCTTGATGTCACGCTGGGTCAGTGCCAACACCGCACCGACAACCATGGTCAGGATCGCGATGATCCAGACTATCGGCCGCCAGTCCCAGCGCAGCCCGCCGAAGGAGACGTAGAACAGCCGCAGCAGCGCGCCGAACGCCGCCACTTTTGTGCCCGCGGCCATGAAGGCCGTGATCGGGGTCGGGGCCCCCTGGTAGACATCCGGTGTCCAGGAGTGGAACGGCACGGCGCCGATCTTGAAGAACAGGCCGATGCCGAGCAGGGCCATCCCCAGGTAGAGGTAGGTGTCGTTCGCGCCGACCGTGCCCGCGGCATCGGCGATCCGGCCGAGGTTGACGCTGCCGGCGTAGCCGTAGACGAAGGCCAGGCCGTAGATGAAGAACGCCGAGGAGAAGGCGCCGAGCAGGAAGTACTTCATCGCCGCCTCCTGGGAGAGCAGACGACGGCGGCGGGCCAGGCCGGTGAGCAGGTACAGCGGCAGGGAGAGGATCTCCAACGCGACGAACATGATCAGAAGCGTGTTGGAGGAGACGAACAGCAGCATCCCGGCCGCCGAGAACGCCATCAGCGGGTACGCCTCGGTCTGCACCTCCGCGGAGGAACGCTGGGCGGTCGCGCCCGGTGACCCCGGTGTGATCGCCGCCGACGCCACGATCGCCCCGCCGGAGGAGTCCAGCCGCCGCTCGGCGACCAGCAGCACCGCCAGCAGGGCGAAGAGCAGGATGGCGCCTTCCAGGAAGAGGGTCGGGCCGTCGATGGCCAGCGCCCCGGCCGCGAGCACCTGCCGCCGAGCGTGCAGCAGGACGACCGCCACGAACGCGGCCACGAACCCGGCCGCGGCCAGCAACGGCTGGATGACCCGGCGGGCCTTCGCCGGCACGAACGCGTCGACGAGCACACCCGCCAGCGCCACCCCGAAGACGATGAGGATCGGGCTCAGCGCGCTGTACTGGATCGCCGGGACGTCGATCGTCCCCTGCGCGCCCTGGGCCAGCACCTGCGGGCCGGCGATGGCGGATGCTGTGGCACTCACGAGTGGCCTCCGGTCTGGCTTGCGTTCACGGGGGCGGTTGGTGCGGGATCGGTGTGCCCGGCGTCCTCGAACGTCGCCGTGACGGTCGGCCGGACGATGTCGATGAGCGGCTTCGGGTAGATGCCGAGGGCGATGATCAGGGCGACCACCGGCGCGACCACGATCTTCTCCCGGACACTGAGATCGAGCACTCCACGAGCATCCTCGGATACCAACGGTCCTGTCATCGTCCGTTGGTAGAGATAGAGGATGTAGATCGCGGCGAGCACGATGCCGACAGTGGCCACGATGGCCAGCGCCCGGTACCGGGTGAACGTCCCGGCCAGCACCAGGAACTCGCTGACGAAGCTGTTCAGGCCGGGCAGCGCCAGCGACGACAGCCCCGCGATGAGGAAGACGCCGGCCAGCGTCGGTGTGACCTGCGCCATGCCACGGTAGGCCCCCACGTCCCGGCTGCCGCGCCGGGCCACCAGGAAGCCGACGACGAGGAAGAGCAGGCCCGTCGACAGCCCGTGGTTGACCATGTAGAGGACGGCGCCGGTGCCCGCCTGCGACGTCAGCGCGAAGGTACCCATCGCGATGAAGCCGAAGTGGGCCAGCGAGGTATACGCCACCAGGCGTTTCATGTCCCGCTGGCCGATGGCGAGCAACGCCCCGTAGAAGATCCCGATCACCGCCAGCGCGAGCACCATGGGCGCGAAGTAGGACGACGCCTCCGGGAACAGCGGGATGCAGTAGCGGATCAGCCCGAAGGTCCCGACCTTGTCCAGGACGCCCACCAGCAGGATCGCGCCGCCGGTCGGCGACTGCGCGCCCGCGTCCGGCAGCCAGGTGTGGAAGGGGAACAACGGCGCCTTGATGGCGAAGGCTACGAAGAAGCCCAGGAAGAGCAGCTTCTGCACACCAGGGGTGATGTCCAGTTGGCGCAGGGTGGCGAAGTCGAAGGTGCCGGTGCCGAGCTGGTCGGCCGAGACGACGTAGAGGCCGATCACCGCGGCGAGCATGAGCAGCCCGCCGAGCAGGCTGTACAGCAGGAACTTCACCGCCGCGTAGGACCGCTGCGCCTGCTCTTTGACCGGCCCGTAGCTCCCGATCAGGAAGTACATCGGGATCAGCATCGCCTCGAAGAAGACGTAGAACAGGAAGACGTCGGTGGCGGCGAACACCCCGACCATCCCCGCCTCGAGCGCGAGCAACAGCGCGAAGAACGCCGGGACGCTGCGCCTGCCCACCACGGGCGTGCCGTCCGGGGATGCGGCGTCGACCTCGTCCCAGGAGGCGAGGACGACAATCGGCACCAGCAGCGTCGCGAGCAGGATCAGCACCAGCGAGATCCCGTCGGCACCCACCGAGTAGGAGATGCCGAACTGCTTGATCCAGGAGTACTTCTGGGCGAACTGGAAGCCGGCCCGCGCCGGCTCGTACGCGATGGTCGCCAGCAGCGCCAGCACGAACTCCACCAGCGTGACCGCCAGGGTGATCTGCTTGGCCAGCGTGCCCAGCCGCCGCGGGACGACCGCGACGACGACCGCCGCGGCGGCCGGGATGATCAGCAGGAGGGTCAACCACGGGAAACTGTTCACGTCATCCGGTCCTTACCAGCAGCGCTGCCACGACCACGAGGACAGCACCTCCCAACATCGACAGCGCGTAGGAGCGGACGAACCCGGTCTGGGTGCGGCGCAGCCGCCCGGACAGGCCGCCGATCCCGGCGGCGGTGCCCCGGACCAGCCCGTCCACCCCGACCGTGTCCAGCCAGACCAGGAAACGGGTGAGGTACTGCCCCGGGCGCATGAACACGGTCTCGTTGAACGTGTTGGCGTAAAGATCGTGCCGGGCGGCCACGGTGACCAGCCCAACCTCGGAGTCGGGGCGGGCAACGGCCTCCACCGGACGTACCTGGTATCGCAGGTAGGCCCCGGCGAAGCCACCGGCGGCGACCAGCAGGGTCAGCGCCGTGACCACCGCCGGGGAGAGCGTGTGCGCGCCCTCCTCGTGGCTCTCGCCGAGCACCGGTGCCAGCCAGTCCTGCAGGGTGCCGCCGACGATGAACAGCCCACCGGCGAACACCGAGCCCACGGCCAGCAGCGCCATCGGCCCGGTCATCACCGTGGGGGACTCGTGGGGATGCTTGGCCCGCTCGCCCGAGGACGACCAGCGGCGCTCCCCGTGGAAGGTCAGCAGGAACAGCCGGGTCATGTAGAAGGCGGTGATGCCCGCGCCGAGCAGCGCGGTCAGGCCGAGCAGGTACCCGCTGGTGCCGCCCTTGTCGAAGGCGGCCTCAATGATCTTGTCCTTGGTGAAGAACCCGGACAGCGGGGGAAGGCCGATGATGGCCAGGTAGCCGAGACCGAAGGTGACCCAGGTGACCGGCATCAGCCGCCACAGGCCACCGTATTTCCGCATGTCCTGCTCGTCGTCCATCGCGTGGATCACCGAGCCGGATCCGAGGAACAGGCCGGCCTTGAAGAAGCCGTGTGCCAGCAGGTGCGCGATGCCGAGCGCGTAACCGGCCGGGCCCAGCCCCACGGCGAGGAACATGTACCCGATCTGGCTCACCGTCGAGTAGGCGAGCACCTTCTTGATGTCGTCGTAGGCGCAGCCGATGACGCAGCCGATGACGATCGTTACGGCGCCGATGATGACGACCACCGTCCGGGCGGCCTGGGTCTCGGTGAAGATCGGACTGGCGCGGGCGATGAGGTAGACCCCGGCGGTCACCATGGTGGCGGCGTGGATGAGCGCGGAGATCGGGGTCGGGCCCTCCATCGCGTCCGGCAGCCATGCCTGCAACGGGAACTGGCCGGACTTCCCGCAGGCGCCGAGCAGCAGCAGCAGGGCGATCGCGGTCAGTGTGCCGTACCCGATGATGTCGGCCGCGGCGGCGCCGAGCACCGAGTCGTAGTTCGTGCTGCCCACCGTGGCGAACATCAGCATGATGGCCAGGGCGAGCCCCACGTCGCCGACCCGGTTCATGTAGAAGGCCTTGTTGGCCGCGGTCGCCGCGGCCGGCTTGTACTCCCAGAACTTGATCAGCAGGAAGGACGACAGGCCGACCAGTTCCCAGCCCGCGTACAGGACGAGGAAGTTGTCCCCGAGGACGAGCAGCAGCATGGACGCCAGGAACAGGTTCATGTAGGCGAAGAACCTGCGCCGCCCGGGATCGTGCGCCATGTAACCGATCGAGTAGACGTGGATCAGCGTCCCCACGCCGGTGATCAGCAGCACGAAGACCGCGGACAGCTGGTCGAAGAGCAGACCGGCGTCCACCTGGAAGCCGTTGACCGGAATCCAGGAGAACAGGTGCTGGGCGACCTGCCGGTCCTCGGCGCCACGGCCGCGCAGCTCGAAGAACAGCACCAGCCCCACGACAAAGCTCGCCGCGGAGGCCGCGGTGCCCAGCAGATGTCCCCAGCGGTCGGTCCTCCGCCCGCCGAGCAGCAGGATCAGCGCCCCCGCCAGCGGCAGCACCAGCAGCAGCCACGTCGCCGAGAACACGCCGCTGGCCGCCGCGTAGCCCACCTCGTGTCCCACCTCATGCGGCATGGCGTACCTCGTCATCGGAGAGGTGGTCACTGAGGAGGTGGTCAGCGGAGAGATACTCATCGAAGAGGCGGCCGTCAGGCAGGTGGCCACCAGGAAGGTGCTCGTCTGGCAGGTGGCCGTCGGATGCACGGCCATCGGATGCCCTGCCGCCAGACGCGCCGGCACCACATGTGACACCACATGTGACGACACGGTGCGTATAGCCGTGGGGTGTATGCGTCACTGCACTCATCGTCCGTTCTGCCGTGACCGGGGTTCCGGCCACCACGTCCCACCGGCGCCTGGTGAGGTCGTCACCGGTGGCACACCTGGGGAACTGGCTAGTACTTGAGCAGGTTCACGTCGTCCACCGAGGCGGACCGGCGGGTTCGGAAGATCGTGAGGATGATTGCCAGGCCGATGACCACCTCGGCCGCGGCCACCACCATCACGAAGAACGCCATGATCTGGCCGTCCAGGGTGCCGTTGATCCTGGAGAAGGTGACCAGGGTCAGGTTCGCCGCGTTCAGCATCAGCTCGACGCACATGAAGACGACGATCGCGTTACGGCGCAGCAGGACGCCGACCGCGCCAATGGTGAACAGCAGTGCGGCGAGGATCAGATAGTTCGAGGGGTTCACCGGTCCGTCCCTTTCCCGGCCCCGACCGGACGTGGATTCCCGCGGGCGTGTGCCCCGGCGCCGTTGTCGCCGTCGCCGTTGCCCTCGATGTCCCCGCAGCCCTCCCTGGCGCCCTGGCCCGCGCCGGGATCGGTGCCACCGCCGGGCAGGCCCGCCGGCAGCCGGGTGCCCTCGGGCCGGGCATAGACGGCCGGTCCGGGAATCGGCGTGACTCGGCCTCCCTCGGCGAACCGACGCCGCAGCATCTCCCGCTGCGTCACCTTGCCGTCGACCCGTTCCCGGTGCCCGAGGATCATGGCGCCGACCGCGGCGATGATGAGCAGCGCGGAAACGATCTCGAACGCGAGCACGTAGTCGGTGAACAGCAGGCGGGCGATCGCCTGGATGTTGCCGCCGTCGTTGGCGGCCGTGAGCCCGGCCGCGGTGGTGCCGTTGTTGATCACTCCGCCGATCGGGAACACCAGCAGCCCGGCGAACCCGACTCCCAGGACGATCGCGGCCACCCGCTGACCGCGCAGGGTCTCCACCAGGGAGTCGGAGGAGTCCACCCCGACCAGCATCAGCACGAACAGGAACAGCACCATGATCGCCCCGGTGTACACGACGATCTGCACGAAGCCGAGGAACGGGGCGTCCTGCAACAGGTAGAAGACGGCCAGACAGAAGAAGTTCGTCACCAGCAGCAACGCCCCGTGCACGGCGTTGCGGGCGAGCACCATGCCCAGTGCCGCGAGCACCGCCACCGGGGCGAGCACCCAGAACGTCGCGGCCTCGCCGGTGGACGTCCGGGTGATCTCCCCCGCCGCCTGCGCCAGGATCTGCGCGCTCATCGGACCGGCTCCGGTTCGCTGTCCCGACCGGCCACGTCGGCGTCGGCGGCCTTGCCCGCAGCCTTGCCGGCACCCGTAGCGGCAAGGCCGGATGCGTCGAAGGGGCCGCTGCGGTTCGGGTCGAACCGGTAGTAGTCCGTCTCGCTGTCACCGAGGTACATCGGATGCGGCGGCGCTGTCATCCCCTCGCCCAGCGGGGCGAGCAGTTGCTCCTTGGTGAAGATGAGATCCGACCGGCTGTCGTCGGCGAGCTCGTAGTCGTTGGTCATGGTCAGCGCCCGGGTCGGGCACGCCTCGATGCACAGACCGCACAGGATGCAGCGCAGATAGTTGATCTGGTAGACGCGCCCGTACCGCTCCCCGGGGGAGTAACGCTCCTCGTCGGTGTTGTCCGCGCCCTCCACGTAGATCGCGTCGGCCGGGCAGGCCCACGCGCACAGCTCGCAGCCGACACACTTCTCCAGCCCGTCGGGATGCCGGTTGAGCTGGTGGCGGCCGTGGAAACGAGGCGCGGTCGGCTTCTTCTCCTCCGGATACTGCTCGGTCGTCGGCTTCTTGAACATGGTCGAGAAGGTGACGCCGAATCCCTTGTACGGGTCGAGGATCCCCATGGCTCAGCTCTCCTGCCGCGGTCCACCCGCGACGATGACGGTGGCGGACGACGATCGGTCCGGACCGGTGACGGACGGCGGCCGGCCGGCCGC
>NZ_JWIO01000003.1:79719-80137 GCF_001017755.1 Protofrankia coriariae | reverse complement strand
CCGGCCGTACCGGCGGGCGGCGGCCACGGGATCCGGTCCAGACTGGGCGCGTTACGGATGCGCTCCTGTTCGGCGGCCTCAAGGCGTTCCCGGTGTTTGCGCGCACCGGGATCGATGATCGTGATGATGAGCAGGATGCCGGTGGCGATCCCGAAGCCGATCAGCCACGGCGTCCGGTCAGTGACGTTCTCCCGGTAGACCTTGAAGGTCGCCACGGCGAGCAGCCACACCAGCCCGACCGGGATCAGGACCTTCCAGCCGAACGCCATGAACTGGTCGTAGCGCAGCCGGGGCAGCGTGCCGCGCAGCCAGATGAACAGGAACAGGAACGCCAGCAGCTTCAGCACGAACCAGATCACCGGGAACCAGCCGGTGTCGAAGTGCGAGAAGTACGGGATCGGCGGCGGCTGCCACCCGC
>NZ_JWIO01000003.1:74678-79709 GCF_001017755.1 Protofrankia coriariae | reverse complement strand
CGGCGGCGGCTGCCACCCGCCGAGGAACAGCGTCGTCGCCACCGCGGACACGGTCACGGTGTTGATGTACTCGGCGAGGAAGAAGAACGCGAACTTGATCGAGCTGTATTCGGTGTGGAAACCGCCGACCAGCTCGCCTTCGGCCTCGGGCAGGTCGAACGGCGTCCGGTTCGTCTCACCCACCATCGCGATGCAGTAGATGATGAAGGACGGCACCAGCACCACGTTCCACCAGTGGCTCTGGCCCTCCACGATGCCCGAGGTGGACAGCGTCCCGGAGTTGAGGAAGACCGCGACGAAGGACAGCCCCATCGCGACCTCGTAGGAGATGATCTGTGCCGCCGAGCGCAGCGACCCCAGCAGCGGGTAGGTCGACCCGCTCGCCCAGCCGGAGAGGATCAGCCCGTACACGCCCAGCGACGAGGCGGCCAGCACGAACAGGACGGCCACCGGCAGGTCCGCGAGCTGCAGGTTGGTGTGCTCACCGAAGATCGACACCTCGGGCCCGAACGGGATCACCGCGAACGCGAGGAACGCCGGGATCGCCGAGACGATCGGGGCGAGGATGAAGACCGGCCGGTCGGCGAGGACCGGGATGATGTCCTCTTTGAGCATGAGCTTCACGCCGTCGGCGAGGCTCTGCAGCCAGCCCTTGGGGCCGTGCCGGTTGGGGCCGACACGCTGCTGCATCCGGGCCACGACCTTGCGCTCGAACACGATCGCGAACAGCGTTGTCAGCAGCAGGAAGGCGAAGACCGCCACGGCCTTGAGCAGGATCAGCCAGAACGGGTCGTCGCCGAAGACGGCCAGGTCCGGGTCGGTGGCACCGGCCGCCAGCACCGGCGCGAACGAGGGTGAGTAGCTCATGACCGGCCTTCCGCGCCGCTGCCCGCGACGGCGTCGACAAGATCATGGCCGTCGTCCGGGGCGCCGGCGGCCACACTGATGTTCACCACTTCGCCGGCGCGCCCGGCGAGCGAGGCACGGACGTGGGAGCCCGGCGAGAAGGCCGGCAGCCACACCACCCGGTCGGGCATCGAAGTGATCTCCAGGGGGAGGGTGATGGTGCCGCGGCCGGTGCTGACACTGACGGACGCGCCGTCGACCGCGCCGATCGCACCGGCCGTCACCGCGGACAGCCTGACCCGCGGCGGGCGGGCCGTCCCGGCGAGGTAGGGCTCGCCGTCGAGCAGCCGGCCGTCGTCGATCAGATGGTGCCAGCTGGCGAGCACCGCCTGGCCCGGTGCCGGCTCGGGCAGCGCGGGCTGCTCGGCCGCCGGCGCTGGAACGCGGTTGATCCCGGCGCCGGCACGGCCGAACCTCGCCAGCTCGCGCGCGGCCACCCCGGGGTCGTCCACACCGAGGGCGATCCCCATCCGGGCGGCCAGGATGTGCAGCACCCGCAGGTCCGGCAGCGCGGTGGTGTCCAGGGCCCGCTGGAACGCGCGCAGGCGTCCCTCCCAGTTGACGAACGAGCCCGCCTTCTCCGCCACCGGCGCGACCGGCAGGACCACGTCGGCGACCTCGGTCACCGCGGACGCGCGCACCTCCAGGGACACGCAGAACGGCACGGAGGCGATCACCTCCAGGGCTGCGGCCGGGTCGGGCAGGTCGTGGACGTCCACCCCGGCGACGACGAGCCCGTCGAGCGCACCGGCGGCAGCGGCGGCGAGGATCGCCGCAGTGTCCCGGCCGGGCCCAGCCGGGACGGCGGCGCCCCAGATCTCCTCGGCCTCGGCGCGGGCCACCGGATCCGCCACCGGGCGCCCGCCGGGCAGCAGCGACGGCAGGGCGCCGGCGGCGAGCGCGCCGCGCTCCCCGGCCCGGCGCGGCACCCAGGCCAGCCGCGCACCGGTCGCCTCGGCCAGCCGCAGCGCCGCGGTCAGCGTCCCGGGGGCCTGCGCGGCACGCTCCCCCACCAGGATCACCGCCCCGTCGGCGCGCAGCGCGGCGGCCGCCGCGGACTGGGTCCCGTCCTGAATCCTGTTGACCGGCCCGGCCAGGGCGGCCAGGGCGGCGGCTTCGGCTCCGGGGACGACCGGCAGCAGCGTCCCGGAGATCTTCGACAGCCCGCGGGTGGCCAGCGGGGCCAGCGAGAAGATCGCCGCGGTCTGCTTCCGCGCGGCCTTGCGCAGCCGCAGGAAGATCGTCGGCGCCTCCTCCTCGGGCTCGAGCGCGACCAGCAGGACGCCGGGCGCGGCTTCCAGGTCGGCGTGGGTGACCCCGATGCCGGTGCCGGCGACCGCGTGGGCGAGGAACGCCTCCTCCTCGGCCGAGTGCGGCCGGGCCCGGAAGTCCACGTCGTTGGTGCGCAGGGCGACGCGGGCGAACTTGGCGTAGGCGTAGGCGTCCTCACGGGTGAGCCGGCCGCCGGCGAGCACGCCGACGCCGTGGCGGTCCCGGCACTCGGCCAGCCCGCGGGCGGCGAAGGCCAGCGCCTCGCTCCACGACGCCTCGACCAGCTCCCCGGTGGCGTCGTCACGGACCAGCGGGGTGCGCAGCCGGTCGGCGCCGTCGGCGTAGGTGAAGGCGAACCGGCCCTTGTCGCAGTTCCACTCCTCGTTGACGGCCGGGTCGTCGGCGGCGAGCCGGCGCCGGACCTTGCCGCGGCGGTGGTCGGTGCGCAGCGCGCAGCCGGCCGCGCAGTGCTCACACGCGGTCGGGGTGGACACCAGGTCGAACGGCCGGGCCCGGAACCGGTAGGCCGCGCTGGTCAGCGCGCCCACCGGGCAGATCTGCACGGTGTTGCCGGAGAAGTAGGACTGGAACGGCTCGTCCTCGCTGATCGCGACCTGTTCGTTGGCGCCCCGCTCGAACAGCTCGATGAAGGGGTCGCCGGCGATCTGCGCGGAGAACCGGGTGCAGCGCGCGCACAGCACGCAGCGCTCCCGGTCGAGCAGGATCTCGCTGGAGATGGCGACCGGCTTCGGGTAGGTCCGCTTGGCCTCCCGGAACCGTGAGACGGCGCCGCCGCCCGCCATCGACTGGTTCTGCAGCGGGCACTCGCCGCCCTTGTCACAGACCGGGCAGTCCAGCGGATGGTTGAGCAGCAGGAACTCCAGCGTCCCCGCCTGCGCCTTCTGCGCCACCGGCGAGGTGAGCTGGGTGCGCACGACCATGTCGGCCGCGACCGTGGTCGTGCAGGAGGCGACCGGCTTGCGCTGACCCTCGACCTCGACGATGCACTGCCGGCAGGCGCCGACGGGGTCGAGCAGCGGATGGTCGCAGAACCGCGGGATCTCGATCCCGAGCAGTTCGGCCGCCCGGATGATCAGTGTCCCCTTCGGGACGCTGACCGCGATGCCGTCGATGGTCAGGGTGACGAGATCCGGCGGCGCGGGCTCGGCCGGCGGCTGCGAGGCGCTGCTCTTCGACACGGTTGTCATAGTGATCAGTGAGCTCCCGCGAGGGCGTCCGGTGTGCCGGCGACGCGGTCGGTGGCGGTGGGTCCGGTGGCGCCGGTGGGGGTGGCCGGGACGAACTCGTCCCGGAAGAACTTGATCCCGGAGACGATCGGCGAGGTGGCGCCGTCGGCGAGCGCGCAGAAGGCCCGGCCGAAGATGTTGTCGCAGGCGTCGACGAGGGTGTCGACGTCCTCGGCGTCGCCCTGGCCACGTTCGAGCCGGGAGAGGATCTGGACCATCCAGGTGGTGCCCTCGCGGCACGGCGTGCACTTGCCGCAGGACTCGTGCGCGTAGAACTGGGTGAGCCGCCGGACGACCTTCAGCATGTCCACGGTCTCATCCATGATCATGATGGCGGCGGTGCCGAGCAGGGAGCCGGCCTCGACGACCCCCTCGAAGTCCAGTGGGACGTCGAGATGGTCCGCGGTGAGCATCGGCGTCGAGGAACCGCCGGGCGTCCACGCCTTCAGCCGCCGTCCACCGCGGATGCCGCCGGCGAGCTCCAGCAGCTCGGCGAGAGTGGTCCCCATCGGCGCCTCGTACTGGCCCGGGCGGGTCACGTGCCCGGACAGGCTGTAGATCTTCGGCCCCGGCGAGCGCTCCCGGCCCATCGAGCGGAACCACTCCACCCCGCGCCGGATGACGAACGGAACGGTGGCGATGGTCTCCACATTGTTGACCACGGTCGGGGACGCGTACAGCCCGTGGGTCGCCGGGAACGGCGGGCGCAGCCGGGGCTGGCCGCGGCGGCCCTCCAGCGAGTCGAGCAGCGCGGTCTCCTCACCGCAGATGTAGGCGCCGGCCCCGGAGTGGACGACCAGGTCCAGGTCGAAGCCGCTGCCGAGGATGTCGCGGCCGAGATAGCCGGCCCGGTACGCCTCGGCGACCGCGGCGCGCAGCCGGCGTCCGCAGTGCACCAGCTCCCCGCGCAGGTAGATGAAGGCGCGGTGGGCCCGCACCGCATAGGCGGCGATGATGATGCCCTCCACCAGCGAGTGCGGGTCGGCCGTCATCAGCGGCGCGTCCTTGCAGGTGCCGGGCTCGCCCTCGTCCGCGTTGATGACCAGGTAGTGCGGCCTGTCGTCGCCCTGCGGGATGAAGCTCCACTTCATCCCGGTGGGGAAGCCCGCGCCGCCGCGGCCGCGCAGTCCGGAGTCCTTGACAATCTTGATGATGTCGTCCGGGCCGAGCTCCAGGGCCTGCCGCAGCGCCTGGTAGCCGTCGGTGCTCTCGTAGACGGCCAGCGTCCAGGACTCGGGGGTGTTCCAGCGTCCGGTGAGGACCGGGGTGACCGGCATGGTCAGCTCCCCTTCGTCGAATCGTCGGTCCGCGCGGCGCCGGCCGGCGTGGCCTTACCCGAAGCGGCCTTGGTCGCGGCGGCTCTGGCCGGGGCAGCCTTGGCGGGGGTGCCGTTGGCCGGAGCGCCCCTGGCAGCGGTGCTGCCGGCCAGGCCGGCGGCCGTGGCGTCGGCGGTGCCCGTGACCAACAGCCCGGCCACGGACGGCTCGCCCACGCCCGGACCGGCGACCGCCTCGGGCCGCGGGTCGGGGAGGCCTGCGAGCTGCCGGGACGCTTCGGCGAACGTGCACAGCGGCGCGCCCCGGGTCGGGGCCGGCCGCTCGCCGCG
>NZ_JWIO01000003.1:27536-74673 GCF_001017755.1 Protofrankia coriariae | reverse complement strand
CGGGGCCGGCCGCTCGCCGCGTCGCAGCGCCTCCACGATCTCGCTCGCGGACTGCGGGTCGACCTGGTCGAAGAACTCGTAGTTGACGGTCAGCACCGGCGCGTAGTCGCACGCGGCCAGGCACTCGGCGTGCTCAAGGGTGATCGTGCCGTCCGCGGTGGTCTGGTCGTGCCCGACCCCGAGCTCCTGCGAGAGACGGGCGTAGACCTCCTCGCCGCCGAGCAGCGCGCAGGAGAGGTTGGTGCACACCGACACCAGCCAGTCGCCGACGGGCCGGCGCTTGTACATCGTGTAGAAGGTGGCGACCGCGCTCACCTCGGCCTGGGTGATGCCGAGCAGGGAGGCGCAGAACTCCACCCCCTCGGAGGTGACACAGCCGTCCTCGGCCTGCACGAGGTGCAGCAGGGGCAGCAGTGCCGACCGGGAGTGCCCGGACGGGTACCGTGCGATGATGTCCGCTGCCGCGGCGCGGGTTTCTTCGGTGAGCGGCACTACCGGTCAACTCCCCCCAGGACTGGGTCGACGGAGGCCACGCCGACGATCACGTCCGCGACCTGTCCGCCTTCGGTCATCGCCGGGACCGCCTGCAGGTTGACGAAGCTTGGTTCCCGGACGTGGACGCGGTACGGCCTGGTGCCGCCGTCGCTGACCACGTGGTAGCCCAGTTCGCCGCGAGGCGACTCCACGGCCGTGTACACCTGCCCGGCCGGCACCCGGAAACCCTCGGTGACCAGCTTGAAGTGGTGGATCAGGGCTTCCATCGAGGTACCCATGATCGTGCGGATGTGGTCGAGGGAGTTACCCATCCCGTCGGTGCCGATCGACAGCTGGGCCGGCCAGGCGATCTTCTTGTCCGCGACCATCACCGGACCGGGCTTCAGCCGGTCGAGGCACTGCTCAACGATCTTCAACGACTCGCCCATCTCCTCCAGCCGCAACAGGTAGCGGGCGTAGGAGTCGCCATCCAGCGAGGTGGGGACGTCGAATTCGTAGGTCTCGTAGCCGCAGTACGGGATGGTCTTGCGCAGGTCCCACTCCAGCCCGGCGGCACGCAGCACCGGGCCGGTCACGCCGAGCGCGATGCAGCTGGCCGCGTCGATGTAGTTGACGTCGACCATGCGGCCCTTCCAGATCGGCTGCCCCGACAGCAGGGCGTGATATTCCTTGATCCGCTTGGGCATGTCGACGAGGAAGGCCTGGATGTCGCGCACGACGTCGTTTGGAAGATCCTGGGCCAGCCCGCCGGGACGGACGTAGGCGTGGTTCATCCGCAGCCCGGTGATCGTCTCCAGGAGGTCGAGGATCTTCTCCCGCTCCCGGAAACCAAAGATCATCCCAGTGGTGGCCCCAATCTCCATGGCGCCGGTGGCCAGCCACACCAGATGCGAGGCGATCCGCTGCAGCTCCATCACCAGCACCCGGATGACCGTGGCCCGCTCGGGGACCTCGTCGGTGATGCCGAGCAGCTTCTCCACCGCCAGGCAGTAGGCCGTCTCGTTGAACAGCGGCGCGAGATAGTCGGCGCGGGTGAGGAAGGTGACCGCCTGCGTCCAGGTGCGGAACTCGCAGCTCTTCTCGATCCCGGTGTGCAGGTAGCCGATGACGACCTGGGTCCGGGTGACCGTCTCGCCCTCGATCTCCAGGACGAGCCGCAGCACCCCGTGCGTGGACGGGTGCTGGGGACCCATGTTGACGGTGAGGCGCTCGGAGTAGTCCTCGCCGCCGATCACCTGCTCCCAGTCACCGCCGGTGACGGTGTAGACCCGCTCCCCCGCCGACTCGGTGAAGCCGGCCTCGTAGGCGTCGCCGTATCCGGGAGCGTCGTCGTACCCAGGAGCGTTGTTCTGTCCAGGAGCGCCCCCGCGCTCAGAGGCGCTGTCGCGCCCGGAAGTGCTGTCGTATCCGGGAGCGTCGTCGACGGGCGGTCCGGCGGATGTGGTGGAGCCGGCCGCGGAGGTGAACGCGGCTGACGTGTCGAACGTGTGGGTCATAACGAACCTCGTAGACAAAGACGACACGGGGTGGAACGACGCCGCCGCGAGCCACCGGCCACGGCGCTCGTGCCGGACAGCGCACTCGTACCGGCCATATCTGCTGCACCGAACAGATCTGCCGTACCGAACAGATCTGCCGTACCGGCCATACCGGCTGTATCGAACAGGCTGGTCATGAATAGCTCCGGCGGCTGTCCGGTGCCGGTACCTGAGCGCCCTTGTAGTCGACCGGTACACCGCCGAGCGGGTAGTCCTTGCGCTGCGGGTGGCCGATCCAGTCGTCCGGCATCATGATCCTTTCCAGGCCGTCCCGGCCGGAGAAGACGATGCCGAACAGGTCGTAGGTCTCCCGCTCGTGCCAGTCCGCGGTCGGCCAGACATCCATGACGCTGGGGACGGTCGGGTCGTCGTCGGCCACCGAGACCTCCAGCCGGACGCGGCGGCGCCAGGTCATCGACGTCAGGTGGTAGACGGCATGCAGCCGGCGTCCGGTCGGATCGTCGGGATAGTCCGCGCCGGAGACCCCGGAGAGCAGCTCGAAGCGCAGCTGAAGGTCGTCCCGCAGGGTCTGGGCGACCGCGAGCAGATGGTCGCGCCGGACGTGCAGGGTCAGCTCCCCGCGGTCGACGACCACCCGTTCGAGCGCGTCGGTGAGCTGCGGAAAGGCACGCTCGAGGGCGTCGTAGACGGTGTCGGCGTCAGCGTCGCCGAACGGCCGGGAGCTCGAGGCGAGCACCGGCGGGTTGCGGACCAGACCGCCGAAACCGGAGGTGTCACCGGAGCCGGAAGCTCCGAAGGCGTCCTGCCGACGCGGCCCGCCCCTGCCCGACGCCGCGCCGGCCGCCGGTACGAGCTCGCTCATGACGCCGCCTCACCAGTGGAATCCTCGCTCCCGGCACGCCGGCCGGCCGATCCGGCCGATCCGTCCGGCCCGGCGGCCGGCGGCAGGCGCTTGGTCCGGCCGAAGACCGACTCCGGGGGGATGGCGGCCGGGCGCCGGTCGTCGAGGGACGGCTCGACCGCGCCGACCCCGGCCGGCGCCGGAGCGCCCGCCGGCAGGCGGAAGCGCTTGCGGTCGTTGACCGACAGCGTGCGGGTGTCGACGGCACCGGCCGGCAGGCCCGCNCCGGCCGGCAGGCCCGCGCGCGCCGTGGCCACCTCGATCGGCTTCGGGTAGGGCGACTCGCCGACCTTCGTGTAGGCGACCTTGCCGGTGATCGTGCCGGCCAGGATCTTCTCGTGCAGCTTCAGGATCGCGTCCATGAGCATCTCCGGCCGCGGCGGGCAGCCCGGCAGGTACATGTCCACCGGGACGATGTGGTCGACGCCCTGCACGATGGCGTAGTTGTTGAACATCCCACCGCTGCTCGCGCAGACGCCCATGGACAGCACCCACTTGGGCTCGGGCATCTGGTCGTAGATCTGGCGCAGCACCGGGGCCATCTTCTGGCTCACCCGACCCGCGACGATCATGAGGTCGGCCTGCCGGGGGCTGGCCCGGAACACCTCCATCCCGAACCGGGCGAGGTCGTAGCGGCCGGCGCCGGTCGACATCATCTCGATCGCGCAGCAGGCCAGGCCGAACGTCGCCGGCCACAGGGAGGACCGCCGCGACCAGTTGGCCATCTTCTCGACGGTGGTGAGCAGCAGGCCGCCGGGCAGCTTCTCTTCTAGTCCCATTCCAGGCCTCCCCGCCGCCACACGTAGGCGTAGGCGACGAAAACGGTCGCGACGAACAGCACCATCTCGACGAGCCCGAAGGTCCCCAGAGCGCCGAACGCGACCGCCCACGGATAGAGGAAGATGATCTCGATGTCGAAGACGATGAACAGCATCGCCGTCAGGTAGAACTTCACCGGAAAACGATGTGGGCCAACCGGCTCGCGCGGCGGTTCGATTCCGCACTCGTACGCGTCGAGCTTGGCGCGGTTGTACCTCTTCGGGCCGACCAGCGCGCCCGTGATCACAGATCCGATCGCGAACGCCGACGCGATCACTAAAAGCACGAGGATCGGCACGTAGTTCGACAGCATGCCGAGCTCCTCTCTACAGGTCCGATGCGGGACGTGGCAGTTTTCGGTTCGCGGTTTTCGGTTCGCTGTTCCGGTTCGCGGCCGTGGGCTCACCGCTGGCCGCCGGGACGCGACCGGCCGCCGGGACGCGGCTGGCGNNCCGCCGGGACGCGGCTGGCGCGGCGAGGACGGCCGGCTCACGGCGCCGACACCGATCACGGTCACCGGTTGTCCCGACTCCGGTCGCCGGGTGCCGCCAGGGAGCCTACGCGACGCCCGCCCCAGACGCGCGGACCGGTTTCCCAGCGGCGATCCGGCGGGCGGAAAAAGCATGATCGGGCTGCCGTTGGCCCCCGGAACGAGCGAGCGTCAATGCACGCCCGCCGCATGTCCGGCCACAAACCGATGCTGTCGATGCGGCCACCGGTCTGTTCACCGGGCGGAAGCCGTGTGCCGGAAAACCGTGACCCCGTGTTTCGCCAGTGCCGCAACCATCCGCTCGGGCCACTCGGGCTGCTCAGGTCGCGGGCGCGAGCCGGGACATAGCGTTGATCAGGCGGTCCAGCGCATCACCCCCTCGCGGGTCGGTGAGATTCGCCAGCAGCTTCAGGGTGAAGCGCATGAGCGTCGGTCGCGGCAGCCCGTAACGGGTCAGTATCCGCATCACGGACGGGTTCCCGATCAGTTCGACGAACACCCGCCCGAGTGTGTAGTAGCCGCCGTAGCGTTGCCGGAGAACGTCCGGGTACGCCTGCAGCGCCCGCTCCCGGGCCGGCCCCTGGGAGCGGGCCAGCGCCTGGACGGCCACTTCGGCCGCGAGCCGTCCGGACTCCATCGCGTAGGCGATCCCCTCGCCGTTGAACGGGTTGACCGTCCCGCCTGCGTCCCCGACCAGCAGCAGGCCGTCGCGATAGTGCGGCGCGCGGTTGAAGGCCATCGGCAGGGCGCCGCCGCGGACCGGCCCGACCGCGTTCTCCTCGGTGTAGCCCCACTCCGGCGGCAGCGCGTTGAGCCATCGCCGCAGCAGGTCCCGGTAGTCGGTGTGCTGGAAGGCGCTGGTGGTGTTGAGCATGCCGAGCCCGACATTGCTCGTCCCGTCGCCCACCCCGAAGATCCACCCATAGCCGGGCAGCAGCCGGGACGCGCCGGGCTTTCCCTCCCACAGCTCCAGATGGGACTCCAGGTAGTCGTCATGCGTGCGGGGGCTGCGGTAGTACTGGCGCACCGCCACCCCCAGCGGACGGTCCTCCCGGCGGCGGATGTCCAGCGACAGCGCCATCCGCGCGCTGTTCCCGTCCGCGGCGATCACCAGTGGGGCGTGGAAGGCCAACGGCTGCCCACCGCGGGACGCCCTGGCCTGCACCCCGACGACCCGCCCGGTGCGCTCGTCGCGGATCGGGCCGGTGACGGTGGTCTCCTCCCGTAGCTGGGCGCCGGCCTTCTCGGCGTGCCGGGCGAGCAGCTCGTCGAAGTCGAGACGGGGCCGGACCAGGCCGTAGTCCGGCCAGTTCGCCAGCTCCGGCCAGGGCAGCTCGAGCCGCAGCCCACCGCCGATGACACGCAGGCCTCGGTTGCGGGCCCATCCGGAACCGGCCTGAACCGTGCCGGTCGCGCTGGCCGCCGGACCAGCGGTGGCACCGGCGTCCGCGGGCGCGCCGGTAGNGCGCCGGTAGCCGCGGCCGTGCCGGTATCCGCGGGCGCGCCAGTACCAGTGCCAGTGCCGACGCTGGTGCCAGGGCCGGTGCCCATGTCGGCATCGGTGCCGGTGTCGATGCCCATCTCGATCAGGCTGCGCACGGCACGGGGGGTCAGCCCGTCACCGCAGACCTTCTCCCGAGGGAAGCGGGTCTTTTCCAGCAGGACGACAGCGAGCCCGGTCCGGGCCAGGTGGCAGGCGGCCGCCGAGCCGCCGGGGCCGGCACCGACGACTATGACATCGGCATGCTCGGCCTGGACCGCTGTCATGATCACACATCTCCGGATCGCCGGTTGTATTCCCATTTGCTGCGCTGCCGCCGCTCGTGAAGGTTTTCACGAGCGCAACGGCGAGTCTAGGCCCTGCGCCCGTCGTCGGCACAGGCGCCAGGATCGCGCCGACCCCCGCGCCGCGCCGTCCGGCCGGCGCACACAGGCGACACCAGCCAAACAGCTGAACAAACAGCGGACAACAGACGTCAATTTTCACTGATAGTAGCCAGAAAAACCCAGATTTTACCGGACATACCGCATATTCGGGTCCGCGCGACAATCACGGCCGACAATCGACACGGCCAACAATCGACACGGCCGGCAATCGACACGGCCGGCAAAGCCATGGCCGGCAAAGCCATGGCCGACAGGCGCTGGCCGACAGCCCATGGGTCGACAGGCACGACCGGCCGGCACCCGGTCGTGCGCTCCCACCTCCGCCGGCTCCACCGCCCGCGCCGCGCCCATCGGGCCCACCGGACTTACGGAGCCGGCAGGCCACCGCACCCCGCACCCCGCGTGCCCGCGGCCGGCCCGGACGGCAGGCGGCCCGGCCGGCCGGTCTGCCCAGATCACCCGCTGAATGGTGGACGATGCACCGAACGACCATGGGCGTACTGGAAAGACAGTGATTGATCCCGCACGCTGAGGTGCTGCGGAGCATGGGTCGCGCCGTCTCTGATGCGATCCTCTCGTAGAGCCGCATCCACACCGGATGCGCCGGACAGGAGCAGAACACAGATGAGCCGCGAGACCGTGACGCTGTCCACCGCGGACGGGCCCATGCAGGCCGCCGTCGCCCACCCGGCCGACAGGCCTCGAGGCGGGGTCGTCGTCGTTCAGGAGGCGTTCGGGCTCACCGACCACATCGTGGACGTGTGCGACCGGTTCGCCACCGCCGGCTGGCGCGCCATCGCGCCAGCCCTCTTCCACCGGGTGGGCTCGCCGGTCTTCCCCTACGGCGGGGACTTCACCGCGGTCCGGCAGGCCATGCAGACACTCAACAGCCTCGACATCCTGGAGGACGTCGACGCGAGCATGGCCCTGCTCGCCGACGAGGGGACCGCCGTCGACCGCATCGCGGTGGTCGGCTTCTGCATGGGCGGGTCGGTCGCCACCATCGCGGCCGTCCACCGCCCGCTCGGGGCCGCCGTGAGCTTCTACGGCGGCGGGCTCGCCGAGGGCAGGTTCGGCGAGGCACCTCTGATCGAGATCGCGCCCCGCCTGCAGGCCCCCTGGCTGGGCCTGTTCGGCGACCGCGACCAGGGCATCCCGGTGGAGCAGGTCGAGGCCCTCCGGTCGGCCGCGCGGGAGGCGGCCGTGCCCACGCAGGTCGTCCGCTATCCGGATGCCGAGCACGGGTTCCACTGCGACGCCCGGCCCGCCGTGTACAACGCCGCCGCGGCCGAGGACGCCTGGGCCCGCACCCTGACCTGGCTGGACGCCCACATCCCAACCTGACCATCCGGACCCGCCCGTCCGCCCGTCCGATCGACCGGCCCGCCTGGTCTCTCAGCCCCGGTCATCCGGGCCGCCACCGGCCGGCCACCAGCCGGCCACCGGCCGGCCACCAGCCACTGCCAGCCACTGCCGGCCAGGCCAGGCAAGCCGTCAGGCCGGACGCCAGGCGCGGTGCAGGGCCACGATGCCGCCGGTGAGGTTGCGCCAGCCCACCCTGGTCCAGCCCGCGCCGGCGATGCGGTCGGCAAGGGCCGACTGGTCCGGCCAGGCCCGGATCGACTCGGCCAGGTAGACGTACGCGTCCGGGCTGCTGCTGACGAGCCGGGCGAGGCCGGGCAACGCCCGCATCAGGTACTCCGTGTAGACCGTGCGCCACGGCGCCCAGGTCGGGCGGCTGAACTCGCAGATCACCAGACGCCCGCCCGGACGGGTCACCCGTGCCAGCTCCGCCAGGCACACCTCGACGTCGACCACGTTGCGCAGGCCGAACGAGACCGTCACCCGGTCGAAGGAGGCCGCCGCGAACGGCAGCGCGAGCCCGTCCCCGGCGACCAGCGCCACCGCGCCACCGCCGGGGGCGGCCGGGCGCTGACGCAGGCGGTGCTGCCCGACCCTGAGCATGCCCAGCGAGAAGTCGCAGGCCACGACCGAGGCGCCACGGGCGGCGAACGCCCGCGACGAGGTGCCGGTACCGGCTGCCAGATCCAGTACCCGCAGCCCCGGGCGCAGGTCCAGGGCGTCCGCGGTGGCGCCGCGCCAGGTGCGGTCCAGACCGGCCGAGAGCACCGCGTTGGTCAGGTCGTAGCGCCGGGCGACACCGTCGAACATGGCCGCGACCTCGTCCGGCCGCTTCTCCGGCCCGGCCACCCGCGCCGGAGCCTCACCCACGGGGCCCGCCGGGCTCCTCGTACTTCGCATGCTTCTTCCCAGGCTCCCCGTAATTCTTTCCGGGACTCGCGGGCTTCGCGAACTTCCCAGGTCCTCCGGACCGCGCGGGCTGCGCGCTCTTCGCAGGCCCTGCGGACGTTGCCGGCCTGCCGGTCCTGTCGTATTTTCCAGGCCTTCCCCGCGCTCCGGGCCTGCCGCTTCCGCTCGGCTTCCCGGGCTTCCCGAGCTTCCCGGGTCTTCCAGGATTTTTCGGTTCTCTGGATTTTTCGAGCCTGCCGGGATTTCCGGATCCGCCGGGCCCGCCGGGATGGCACTCACCGCGACACCGCCGCGGTTCCGGCACCGTCGGTGAATCCGGCCCCGGGGCCGGCCCCCGGCCCAGCCGTGGGCACGACCGCTGGTCTCCCGGCCGCGGTGACGGGCGGCGAGGAGGCGGCCGCGGCGATGCCGGCGGCCAGCGGATCCGTACGGGCGGCCGTGGCCAGCGCCGCGGCCACGGCGTCCCAGTCGGTGCCGGCGCCGATCGCCGCCAGCCGCTGCCGCGTCGCGGCGTCACACAGCGCACCGGCGACACCGGCCTCGTACAGGTCACGGGCGGACACGCCCAGCGCTGCGGCCACAGCGTGCTCACGGCCGATATCGGTGTCGAACATGGCCGGGTCGTCGGTGGCCAGCGAGCAGCGCACCCCCGCGTCGACCAGCGCGGGCAGGGGATGCCCGGCAAGATCCGCCACCGAACGTGTCCGCAGGTTGGACACCGGGCAGACGTCCAGGACGATGTCCCGATCGACGAGCTCCGCCACGAGACCGGGATCGTCCAGGGCGCGGATGCCGTGCCGGATGCGGCGCGCGCCCAGGGCGTCCAACGCGCCGCGGATCGAGGCCGGCCCGCTGCTCTCCCCCGCGTGCGGGACGGCGGCCAGACCGCCGTCGGCGGCGATGGCGAACGCCCGCGCGTACGGTTCGGGCGGGTGGCCGGCTTCCGGCCCGCCCAGCCCCAGGCCGACGATCCCCCGGTCGCGGAACCGGACCGCCTGACGGGCCACCTCGCAGGCCTCCTCCGGAGGCAGGACACGGTCGATGTCGGGGGTGAGGCCCATGTGCAGGCCGAACCGTTCGCGGGCCTCTGCCACCCCGTCGGCGTAGCCATTGAAGATCTCTTCCCAGGAGATCCCGCGCCGGACGCGGAACCACGGGGAGAAGATCCCCTCCACGTAGACCGCGCCGTGCGCGGCCGCCTCGGCGGCATAGTCGACGACGACCTGACGGAAGTCCTCGGCGGTGCGCATCACGTGCGTGGTGAGGACCCAGACCTCGATGAAGTGGTCGAAGTCCCGGAAGCGGTACAGCTCGGTGAGCTCCTCGACCGTCGTGGCCGGCAGTGTCTCCCCGTTGCGCCGGGCCATCGCCAGCAGGGTCGCCGGACGGACCGTGCCCTCCAGGTGAACATGCAGTTCGATCTTTGGTCCGGTGGGCGGTCCGGTAGGCGGGCCAGCGGGCACGGTCACCCCGACAGGCTAGCCGTCCCCTCCCGCCCAGGTGCGCGGACAGCCGCCCTCCCCCGCCCCGCCGGGCGCCCAGGCACGTGCCCTCGAACGGAGCCGTGACGTCGAAAACATGGGCGCGGGAGGGCCGTGGAGCACGTCACCGCACCTCTCGCGTGCTCCTCCAGCCGCTCGGGGCAGCCTAGGTGGTGGCGACGATCGGTAGGGCGGTCGAGGAGAAGTGTGAGGCCACCCGGTCGTCCACGGGGTCCTGCGCCGGATCGCGGTGTACGACCAGGTGCTGGTAGAGGGTGTCGCGCTGCGCCGGTGTCCGGTCGGCCGCGCGGATGAGGTGGATGAGTTCGGTGCGGTTGGTCCGGTGCCGGGCGCCGGCCGAGGAGACCACGTTCTCCTCCAGCATCACCGAACCCAGGTCGTCGGCGCCCATGTGCAGGGTGAGCTGGCCGACCTCCTTGCCGGTCGTCAGCCACGAGCCCTGCAGGTGCGCGATGTTGTCGAAGAACAGCCGGGCCACCGCCACCAGCCGCAGGTACTCGATGGTCGACGCCTGGGTGCGTCCGCGCAGGTGGTTGTTTTCCGGCTGGTAGGTCCACGGGATGAACGACCGGAAGCCACCGGTGCGGTCCTGCACGTCACGGATCATCCGCAGGTGCTCGATGCGCTCGGCGTTGGTCTCCCCGGTGCCCATCATGAACGTCGCGGTCGACTCAAGACCGAGGCCGTGAGCGGTCTCCATCACCGACAGCCACACGTGCCCGGGTTCCTTCAGCGGGGCGATCGCGTGCCGGGGACGTTCGGTGAGGATCTCCGCACCCGCGCCGGCGAAGCTGTCGAGCCCGGCGTCCCGCAGCCGGACGATGACGTCGGTGAAGCTCAGCCCGGACGTCCGGGCGATGTGGACGACCTCGCTGGCGCCCAGCGAGTGCAGCGCCAACTGGGGGTAGACCCGCTTGATCGCGGCAAAGGTGCCCTCGTACCACTCGATGCCGAACTCGGGATGGTGGCCGCCCTGGAGCATGATCTGGGTCGCGCCCAGCTCGACGGCCTCGCCGCATCTGGTGAGGATGTCGTCGACGTCGCGGACCCAGCCCTCCTTGTGGCCGGGCGCCCGGTAGAACGCGCAGAACCGGCAGGCGGTCACGCACACGTTCGTGTAGTTGATGTTCCTGTCGATGATGTAGGTGACGATGTCGTCCGGGAAGCGGCGGCGGCGGGCGGCGTCGGCGGCCCGGCCGAGCGCGTGCAGCGGCGCCCTGGTGTACAGCAGCAGCGCCTCGTCGGCGGTGATCCGCCCGCCGTCCGCGGCACGCGCGAGCACGGACGAGACCGTCTGGTCGCNGAGACCGTCTGGTCGCCGGCCGCCGCTGTTCCCGCGGCCGCCGCCGCTGCGGTCGGGGCTGACGGGCCCGCCTGCGCGGACGGGGAATCACTGCCGGCATCCACAAGGCTCACCCTGCGATGGTACGGCGGGCCACCTCCACCCGGCGCCGATCCCGCCCCGTTCGCACTCGCCCCCGGCCCGCCGTACTTCCTCGGCCACCTCCGTTTCCTGGGCCGTCTCCTCGATCGCCCGGCTTCCGGGCACCATCCCGGCCGCGCGTCACGATCACCAGCCCGGCCACCTCGCCAACGGGGCCATCGATACCAACGGGGTCGTCGATACCAACGGGTCGTCGGCCGACGCACCGCTCGGCACCTACCGGCGATTTCGCCCGGCATCTACCGGCGATTTTGTCGGTACCGTCCGCCAGACCTCGGTACCGTCCAGCGGACCAATGAGGCGCAGGCATGTTCCCGACGGTGAGCGTCCGGCACCGAGCCGGATTATCCGCCGGCCCACCGAACCGATGACACGACCGGCTTCTTCCTGATTTCTCCCGTCCTGCCGGAATATCCGCGCTCCGGATCACCGGCGGGGAAAGAGCACCGTAAATGCCCGCGTGCCACGCCGACGCCAACGCGCATGTTGAGGCACCTCACTCTCCGATGCGGCAGGATGAGTAAAAAATTCTTCCGGTGGCTCTGTCCGACCCCTGCGCATCCGGTCCGGCCACGGCCACATGGCACCAGGAGTCGCATGTGGACGCACTGACCACTACTGGCCCTGACGGCTCGACATCGGCGGATGTCGACACCGACATGCTGATCATCGGAGCCGGCCCGGCCGGCCTCTTCGGCGCCTACTACGCCGGATTCCGCGGGCTGTCCGTGACGGTGATGGACTCGCTTCCCGAGGCGGGCGGTCAGGTCACCGCAATGTACCCGGAAAAGGTGATCTACGACGTGGCCGGGTTCCCCGCGGTACGGGGCCGGGAGCTCATCGCCGCCCTCGTCGCCCAGGCCGGCGCGTTCTCCCCCAGCTACCTGCTCGGCCAGCAGGCAACCGAACTGGCCCACGAGGCCGACGCCGTCGTGGTCACCAGCGCGCAGGGGACACGGGTGCGGGCGAAGGCCGTTGTCATCACCGGCGGGCTCGGGACGTTCACGCCGCGCCCACTGCCCGTCGGCAGCGATCATCTCGGTCGCGGCCTGGTCTACTTCGTCCCGAAACTGGACGTCTACGCCAACGCCGACGTCGTCATCGTCGGCGGGGGCGACAGCGCCTTCGACTGGGCGCTCGCCCTGGAGCCGCTGGCCCGGTCGGTGACTCTCGTCCACCGGCGGGACCGGTTCCGCGCACACGCGCACACCGTCGAGAAGGTGCTGTCCTCCAGCGTCGAGGTGCTCACGCACACCGAGGTCGCGGCCATCCACGGAGACAACCAGGTGGAGAAGGTCGAACTGGTGAACAACAGGTCCGGCGACCGCCAGGTCCGCCCGGCCCAGGGGATCGTCGCCGCCCTCGGGTTCACCGCCGATCTCGGCCCCCTGACCCGCTGGAACCTGACCGTCGAGAAGCGTCACATCGTGGTGGACACGACCATGGCGACCGGAGTCGAGCGGGTCTTCGCCGCCGGCGACATCACCGAGTACCCGGGCAAGGTGCGTCTGATCGCGACCGGTTTCGGCGAGGTAGCGACCGCGGTGAACAACGCGGCACCGATCATCGACCCGTCCGCCAAGGTCTTCCCGGGCCACAGCTCCGACGACGGCCCCGCCGCCTGACACCCCAGAGCACCGCCGGGGACGCCTGGGCCCCTGATGACCCGGGCGTCCTGATGATCCGGCATGCGCCGTCCACGACGGCCGCGTTCTCTCCGCACGCCCTCCGTACCGCTCGGATGTACCGCCCGAAGTTGTTTTACATTGTTCAAAATTATTTGACGTTGTTCGATTCGGCCGTGCGGGTTCGACGCCGTGCGGCCGCATCCACAAACGACCCGCCGCCCCGGGCGGGCGCCCTCCGACGGAGGCATCCTCCACGCCGTCCGGCTGAATCGCCATCCGACCGGACCCCGCACGGCCAGACCTGGCGACGCAGCCACCGACCGGAGGGGGCAGCCCGACAACGACATCACCGACCTGGCTGACGACGCCTGGGCCCACCGTCACACCGATGAGTCATCCGGCGGGATCAGATCACCGTCCGGCACAACGCCGCCGTTATACGACGAGACCACCATTCACCCTCGGTGGTCGCCCGACGAATGGGCCATTACCGTCAAGCAGCCAGCGGCGGTGCGACCGGTACCCCCCGATATCTCCCACGTGATCACATCCTGGCGGGGGCGGCCAGCGGCGGTGCGGCGGTGCGGCGGTGTACCCGTACTCCCGACGAACGCGCCATTACCCGACGAGCGCGCCGCCGGCGCAAACTGGTGGGCATGCGGGGTCTACTGGTGATCGGGCACGGCTCACGGCGGGACGAGGCGAACGCAACCGTCCGCGAGGTCGCCCGCCTGCTCACCATGCCCGGCCGGGCCACTGCCGCCGCACCCGGCGCACCCAGCCAAGCCGTGACCGCCACGTCCGGCCGTCCCACAACCTCTACTTCTGGTTCCACATCCGGTCAGGTCACACCTCCCGCACCCGGCCAGGGCACACCCTCCGCAGCCGGCCAGGCCGCGGCCTGCGCGCTCAGGCAGGAAGCGGCTTCCGCGCTCGGGCGGGGGGCAACTCCCGTGCTCGACCCGTCCGGCTCGTCCCGCCTGTCCCACCCGTCCGGCCGGTCCAGCGCTTCCGGGCCATCCGACACTTCCGGGTCGTTCGATGCTTCCAGACGTGTGACGGGCCCCATGCGCGATCCGGCAACGGGCACCGTATCTGACGATCTTGAGGCCTCGTCCTGCGAGTTCGAAACCCCGTATGCCGAGCCCGGTCCTGGCGTGACGGGTGGTCACCGTCAGATCCGCTGGCACGCCGTGGAGCCGGCCTTCCTGGACGTGGTCCAGCCCGACATCATGACCGGCTACGCCAACCTGGCCGCCGCCGGCTGTACCGAGATCGTGGCCCACCCGTTCTTCCTGTTCGACGGCAGCCACACGTCGCGGGACATCCCGGCCGCCCTCGCCCGGGCCCGGGAGCGCTTCCCGCACACCCGCTGGACGCTGACCGCGCCGCTCGGGCTGCATCCCGGCGTGCTGACCGCCGTCACCGCCCGCATCGACGACGCCCTCACCGGCCATGCCTTCGCCCCGGACGAGCCCTGGCCGGACGGGCTCCGATGACAGCGATGACAGATATCACTTAATACATCACTGGATGTGATGCTCGACGACGGCGGTGGCAGGCACCGACCCGCTCACACCAGGCTCGCGCCCACTCCGAACGGGCTCACACCCCGACCAGACCCCCGAACACCGATCAGCCGACCACCCGCCTCGTCTCACCCCACCCTGCCCCGTCCCGATCAGGACAATCCCCAAACAGGACAATGAGGGTCGAAACGGCTGCCACAGCGACCGTTTGATCCCTCGTTCGTATGGTCCGGCAGTATTCGGTCATCTGTTTTTGATTGATTTCGGGACGGATCCGCGTTGGCTGGCCGACGCTTCAGCCGAGCGGGCCCTGGTGACGGCGTCGGCGACCGCCGCGGCCAGGGGATGGATGCCGGGCTCGGTCGCCACCGCGTCCACCCGGACGCCGGCGCGCCGACAGGCCTCGACAGTGCGCCGCCCTATCGCGGCCACCATGATCCCATCCGGTAGGGAGCCGTACAGCGCGACGGTCGCGCGGACCGCGGTCGACGACGCGAACGCCACCGCGTGCAGATCGCCGTGCCGGATCTCCTCGACGATCCGCGGGTCGGGTTCGGCGACAACATCGGTCAGGAGGCTGATCCGACGCACCGTTTCCGCTCCGGCGGGCGGCGACGCGGACGCGCACACCACCACCCGGACGCTGCCGCTCACCACCCCGGAGCCGAGTGGCAGCCGGCGCCTGTCCCGCCCGCGGGAAGGCTCCTCCGTGCTCCGCACATCAGCGGACTCCGTGCTCCGCGCACCGACAGAGCTCGTGCCCCGCACGTCAGCGGATGATCCCGCCCGCTGCGTGCCAGCGGGCTCCACGGTCCGCGGCTGTGCGCCGCGCGTGTCGGCTGGCTCCGAGCCACCGGCGGGCCCCGCGTCACAGGCGCTGACGGGCAGCCGGACGCAGGACAGCCCAAGGGCCTCCAACGCGACCTCCGCCTCGGCGTCGGCGGCCACCAGCACGAGCCCGGCAAGCGCCCGGATGTCGTGGCCTGCCCGGCGCAGCAGCGCGACCACCGCCGCGACCTCCGCGACACCCGCCAGCACCAGCGCGTCCGCGTCGGTGAGCGCAGCCAGCAGCGGCGCCGGGTCGGCCACCGGCCCGGGACGCGAGACCGTGCTCTCCACGGCGTCCGCGCCGAGCGCGCGCAACCGGGTGACCAACAGCCCGGGACGCGGTCTCGTCCGCGGGACGAGAACCCGGACTCCCGCCAGCGGACGGCCGGCACCGGCGTCCACAGCCGGCGAGCCGGCGGCGGATCCGTACGGATCATCATAACTGTCCGTTGTGCCGTAAATATCGGCATTGCGGAGACTGTCGATGTCATCGCCGGGGCTGTCGGTGTCACCGGGGCCGGCTCCATTCCAGAAGCGCGGTCTCACCGTCGCCCGGTCCGGCCGGTTGTTGGCGTCGCAGGGGCCCGCACCGTTGCCGCCTGCGGCGGTGTCGGTGCCTGCGGCGGTGCCGGTGCCGGTGCCGGTGAGGCTGTCGCGGCTGCCGTCGCCGTTGACAGCACGGGGACGGCAGCCGTGGCTGCCGCTGTCCGGAGGCGGGAGGATCCGGGGTACCGCGTCGTGACGGGCCGCGACGTCACCGATCACCACAACAGCTGGTGATCGCACACCCCGCGCAACCGCGTCGACCACGATCGTGTCGAGGGTGCCGCGCACGACCCGCTGCGCCGGCGTGGTGGCGCGTTCGATCACCGCGACAGGCGTGTCGGGTGACCGCCCGCCCTCGATGAGGGCCGCGGTGACGTCGGCGAGCCGGGCGACCCCCATCAGCACGACGATGGTCATCCGGGACGCGCCGAGTGCCGCCCAGTCGATGGTGGAGTCGGGATGCCCTGGCTGCAGATGACCGGAGACGACCGCGACATCCTGCGCGACGCCACGGTGGGTGACCGGAATACCTGCATAGGCGGGGGCCGCGAACGCCGAGGTCACTCCCGGGACAACGGTGCAGCGCACCCCGGCGAGCCGGCACGCCTCCGCCTCCTCGCCGCCACGGCCGAGCAGGAACGGGTCCCCGCCCTTGAGCCGGACGACCCTGCGGCCCGCGAGTGCCCGTTCGACCAGCAGCGCGTTGATGCCCTCCTGGGTGCGAGTAAGCGCGCCAGCGCTCTTGCCGCTGTAAACAATCTCCGCCTCGGGCCGGACGTATCCGAGAACGTCAGTGGACACCAGGCGGTCGGTGACGACGACATCGGCCGCACCGAGCAGTTCCCGACCGCGGACAGTGAGCAACCCTGGATCACCAGGCCCTGCCCCGACCAGCCAGACCTCCCCGTGGGGGCGCTCCGGGCCGTTCACGATCTCCTGCCCAGGCGGGTCAGCCCCCGGTAGGTCATCACCCTCACCGCCGCCGTACCCGCCCGTGGGCCAGGGCCGAGCGGTCCGACCTCCCGGCACCTCACCAGCCTCACCTCAGCCCCACCGCTGCCGCGCTGACCCTCGCTCATCCCTGCGACGCTACCGCCCACGCGCACCCCGCACCCCGGGCACGAACCCGGCCGGCCAGTAGGTGGAAACCGTTGCTACCACAGCGATTTTCACCTACGGCCGCGGAAGCCGTAGGTGAAAAAGGCTACCGTAACGACGGTTTCCACCTACGACTCCCGCGGCAACTCGCCTCGCCAGGCCGGGGCGGGCAGTCGTCACCGACGGCTTCCGGAAAGGAGATCCGAGACAGCGGCGGAAAGAAGAAAGGCGAAGAGGAACAGGCAGAAGGCTCAGTGGCTCAGTGGATGCCGCATTCGGTTTTGGTTGAACCGACCCAGCGGCCGGCACGTCCCTGGCCGCGCTGGGTGCACGGCCAGCAGCCGACCGAGTCGTAACCGTCGGAGAGCAACGGGTTGACGATGATGCCGTGCTCGCGGACGTAACGCTCGACGTCCTCGTCCGTCCATGCCGCCAACGGATGGATCTTCACCTTGCCGCGGCGCTCGTCCCACCCCACGACCGGCAGGTTCCCGCGGTTGGCGCTCTCGGCCCGCCGTGAGCCCGCCGCCCAGGCCTGGTACGGCGCGAGTGCCCGGTCCAGGGGCACGACCTTGCGCATCCGGCAGCACTGGTCCGGGTCACGCTCGAACAGCCGCGGTCCGTACACGGCGTCCTGGCCGGCCACGGTGAGCTGCGGGGCCGCACTGATCAGCGGCAGGCCGTAACGGTGCCGGACCGCGTCCCGGGTGCCGATCGTCTCGGCGAAATGGTAGCCGGTATCGATGAACACCACCGGGACGTCCGAGCGGATCCGGGAGAGCATGTCGACGAGCACCGCTTCGGCCATGGACGCGGCGACGGCGAGCCCGGTACCGAACCGCTCCACCGCCCAGCCCAGGATCTCCTCGGCCGGCGCGCCCGCCAGCTCGTCGCCGGCGCGTAGGGCCCGGGCCTTCAGTGCGGTGTCCATCAGTGTCCCTCCTTGCGTTGCCGCGACCGTTGCCGCGGCGGCTGCCGTTCTCCCTGCATGCCGAACAGACCGCTGCCGGACCAGACAAGCGCGGGTCTGGGCAGGGGCCGGGCGGGACGGCACCGAACGGGTTCAGTGCCGGATGGGTTCAGTGCCGGCGGGCCGCTGGGGTGCGGGGATCCACCCGTGGTTCAGTGCCCGACGGGTTCAGTGCCCGACGCGGCTGGCGTCACCGCGACCGCGAGTGCGGTCAGACTCAGCCGGAACGCCCGTCGACAGCTACCGCACGACCACTGGCCGTGCCCGGATCCAGCGGAGGCTTCCCCGGCCTCGGCCGGCAGGTAGGGGACAAGGTCCTCCTCGCCGCAGTACGGGCAGTAGAACGGGACCGAATGCGCGCTGGCCATCAGCTGCCGCCACCGCGCTCGCCCGGCGTGCCCGCCGCCGAACCGGCCCCGCCGGCCGCGGTACCGCTGGCCGCGGTATCGCCAGGCGCACGGCCCCCGCCGGCTGTGCGGCCCCCATCGGAGACACCGACCCCGCCGGTGGCACGGCCTGCGCCGGCGCTACTGGCGGCGCCGGCACCGCCGGGGACGCCGGCTCGCACGGATGCGACGGAGAGCGCGGACTCGTCCACCCGTTCCACCCAGTCCGCGAAGGACTCGCCCGCGCCGCGGTCCGCGGAGTAGGCGCGCAGCAGGCCGTCGACGTAGTCGACGACCCCGACGGAGGTGACCTTCAGCCCTCGGGACTTCCGACCGAGCCGCGACCGGGTGCCGAGATGACCACCGAGGTGGACCTGGAACCCCTCGACGAGTTCCCCGGAGGCGTCCGGCACCAGGGAGCCCTTGAGCCCGATGTCGGCGACCTGGAAACGCGCGCAGGCGTTGGGGCAGCCGTTGACGTGGATGCCGATCGGCTCGTCGAAGTCCGGCAGGCGGCGCTCGAGCTCGTCGATCAGCGAACCGGCCTTCCCCTTGGTCTCGACGATGGCGAGCTTGCAGAACTGGATACCGGTGCAGGCCATGGTGCCGCGCCGGAACACACTCGGCCGTACGACCAGGTCGAGCGCGGTGAGCTCGGCCTCCAGCTCGTCGACCCGGGCCGGGTCGACGTCGAGGATGACCAGCTTCTGCGTGGTCGTCGCTCGGATGCGGCCGGCGGCGAAACGGTCGGAGAGGTCAGCGACGGCGGCGAGCGTGGTACCGCTCAGCCGTCCGGCGCGGGGGGCGAAGCCGACCGCGAAGCGGCCGTCGCGCTGCTGGTGGACGCCGATGTGGTCACGTCCCTCGTTACGCGGCGGCGCCGGGGGTGGGCCGTCGGGCAGCGCCGTGGCCAGGTACTCCTTCTCCAGGGTGGCGCGGACCCACTCGGGCCCCATGTCGGCCACCAGGAACTTCAGCCGGGCCCGGGTGCGCATCCGCCGGTAGCCGTAGTCCCGGAACAGGCTGGCCACGGCGTGCCAGACCTCGGCGACCCGGTCGGGGGGCACGAAGGTGCCGAGCCTGACCCCCAGCTTCGGGTTGGTCGACAGGCCGCCGCCGACCCACAGGTCGTAGCCGGGACCGAACTCGGGGTGAACGACACCGACGAACGCGATGTCGTTGATCTCGTGCAGCGTGCAGTGGTCGGCGCAGCCGGAGATGGCGCTTTTGAACTTGCGCGGCAGGTTGCTCAGGGACTCGTCGCCCACGTAGCGCCGGACGGTCTCCTCGATCGCCGGGGTGGCGTCGATGACCTCGTCGCCGTCGACGCCGGCCAGCGGGCAGCCGAGAATGACGCGGGGGGTGTCACCGCATGCCTCGGCCGTCGTCAGCCCGGCGCCCTCGAGCGCTGCCCAGATCGCCGGCACGTCCTCGATGCGGATCCAGTGGAGCTGGATGTTCTGCCGGTCGGTGACGTCGGCTACGTCCCGCCCGTAGCGGGTGGAGATCCCGGCGACGACGCGGAGCTGGTCGCTGGTCAGCTGGCCGCCGTCGAGGCGGATGCGCTGCATGAAGAACGGCGCCTCGAGCTCCTCGGGCTCCAGGACTGCCGTCTTGCCGCCGTCGATGCCCTCCCTGCGCTGGGTGTACAGCCCCCACCAGCGGAACCGCCCCCGAAGATCCTGGGGGTCGATGCCGGCGAAGCCCGTGTACGGGTAACGGTTGAGGATCCGGTCCCGGACGGCCAGGCCGTCCTGGTCCTTCTTCATCCGCTCGTTGGGGTTGAGGGGCTCCAGGTGGCCGAGCGCCCACTGGCCCTGCCCCTTCGGACGGGACGGGCGCGCGGAACGGGAGCGTGCGGGGGTCGTCATCGAATCTCTCGCAACCGTGTGCGGGGTGCGCCGACAACATGCCGACAGCATGAGGTGGCGCGACGGAAAGGTCAGCGGTGGAAAGGTCAGATGTGACGCGGACAGACCGCGCTGGCGACCCTGAGCAGGTCGACATGCAGGCGCGCAACCAGTCCGAAGTCGACCAGGGTCGCGAAGTCCGCCGAGGTGTGGCCGGCGGGCGTGAAGCCGGTCCACGGGAGGTCCGAACCAAAGTCCGTCATGCCTGAACCGGTCAGACGGAGATCCGGGCGTGCGGTCACGGACCCATGCTTTCACATCGAGCGCCCGCAAGACAGCGAATGCACCCAGAATCAGGATAAAATTACGGAGCGTCCAAAATTTGGATGGATGCCGTTGGATGGATGCCGTTGGATGGATGCCGGCCGGTCGTCCGGGCCATCCGATTTCATTGTTCAGCAGACTGGTGGATAAACGGGTCAACGACAATAAACAGATCGACCGGTCGGACAGATCTCGACCGGTCGACGGCGCCGCCGGCTCGGCGCGGGGCCGTCGCCTGACTGTCGTCGCCTGACTGTCGTCGCCTGACTGTCGTCGCCTGACTGTCGTCGNNGGCCGCCTCGCGCGAGCCGCGGCCGGTCGACGGTTCGGCGCGGAAGCGGCCAGCCCGGTCGTGCCCCGGGCCGGCCGATGGTTCAGCTCTGGACCGGCCGGCTTGCGACAGTTCGGACGGGAGCACGTCCGCACACGTCTCGCAGGCGGTCGACCAGGCTGTCGATGGCGAGGCCCTTCTCGATCAGGGCGTGCGCGCCGAGCGTCGAAGCCTGTTCGCCGAGAGCCCGCTCGGAGAAACCGGTGAAGATGACGACCCGGGCCCGGGGCACCGTCCGGCGAATCACGGGTAACGCCGTGAGGCCGTCCATGACGGGCATGGCGACGTCCAGCAGGACGAGGTCGGGGTCGGTACGCGAAACGATCTCAATTGCCTCGGCCCCGTCCCTGGCCCGGCCGACGATCACGAAATCGGGCTCCATGTCCAACAGGAGACAAACGAGATCGCGTACGCCGTCGGCATCGTCGGCCACCACGACGCGGACGGCATCCTGCACACCTGGCTCTCCGTCCATATCCGACGTTCTACGCTGTGCCGGTACCACCCGCCCATCGTCATTCAGGATGGTTTCCGGAGCTAGCCCCCCGGCGAATCCCCCAAAGGGAGGACAGCTACCGGCAAAGGGAGGACATCCGCTGGCACCGGACACCCACAATCACACCTGTTCATAATCGCGAAACGATGCGGAACGACCGTGCGTGGATTGTCATCGATGTCCGGCCGGCGGCAACACCGATGACGGCTGCCGGTAACCTTCGGCCGCCCGAACCGGCGGATCCGATGTCGGTCGGCTCACCGCCCCGCACCCGGCCGCCCGGCCCACCCGCACCGGCGGGGCATCCGCGGGGCGCTCTACCCATTGGGGCCAATGGGGGTCCAAGGGGTCAATGGGGGTCCGCAAGGAGGACCTGGACGCCTACGAGGCCAACGAGGCCAACGAGGCCTTCGGGTCCAAGGGGTCAATGGGGGTCCACAAGGGCCATGGCCCGTATGGGCCGCGCAAGTTCCTGGTCCGGCATCCACGGCACCCTGCATATTGGCGGGCCACACCCCGGGCCTGATCGGTGGGGCTGTGCCCCGGGTCCGCCTGGCGGTCTAACGTCCCGAGCCGGATCCCGTTGGGGCCACGTCCTGTTTGAGCGCGAGCCAGGGCCACCACCTTGATCCCGAGCCGGGTCCGTGGGGCCACGCTCTGAGCTGGGCCCGAGTCGGGCTGTGCCCCGGGTTCCGGTTCACCCGCGCCGACGGCACCTATATGATCATCCTCAGGGGCGGGCCGAGCGGCAGGTGCTGACCCAGCGTGCCAGCGGCATCCGACCGGGCGGCGTCCGCGGACCATCGCCGCACCGGAGCGTCGCCTGTGCCGGGCCACTGTGCCGGGCCCCTGTTCCAGACCGCTGCGCCGGGCCACCCATACCGACGTGACATCTGCGCCGGTGTCACAGGCTGTAGGCAGCCCACCGGACTCCGCGAACGTCCGGGTACGGTTGGCCACCGGATTCCACGCGTGGCCACCGAGGGCGGCCGCCAGGGATGAGCCGGCAGCACGGCCACCGGCACCGATGCCACCGATGTTGCCTGTGCCACCTGTGCCACCGATGGCACCGGTGCCGCCGATGTCGGTGCCGACACGCGCGGACGCACGCCCATGCCGTTCGATCCAGATGGCCGCCCCCGTACCCCTCGTCCTCCTCATACGCGACCGTTGGCGCGCGGGGGCGCGTCGCCGAGAACAACGAAACCGACGAGCAACGGGCTTCGCTCCACAAACCGCGACGGTCAGATCCTCGACGGCGAGATCCGCCCCATCCGGGAGACGGCACCAGAAACAACGGATCGCGCCACCACCGGCAGCGGAATATATCGTTATGAACAAAATATCGTGTCACCGCAGGCGATGGGATACGCCGTGACGGACGGCGACCGGTACGGCGCCTTAGCCTTATCCCGTACCCGTTCGTATCGGTACCCGTTCGGCCGTTCGTATCCGCCCGTACCTGTCCGCCCGCACTTATCCGTTGGCGAACAGCACGTTCACGTCCGCCGGAACGGCGTCCCGTGCCGCCGCCCGCCGGGCGAAAGCCGTTATTCCCTCGAGCTGACGCTCCCCCAGGGAGAAATCCAGCGTGGTGAAGTACCGCGTCAGCGTCGCCACGTCGAAAACCTCCCAGCGCGCCGCGTGCCGGGCCACGGCGTCCACCTGGCGCAACGCGAGATCGAGGCTGCCCCGGAAGGCGTCGTGCACCTCCTTGACCACCCCCGGGCGGGCCTGGGCGAAGTCACGGCGCGCCGCCCACACCGCGAACACCATCGGCAGCCCCGACCAGTCCCGCCAGGCCGCGCCCAGGTCGACGACATGCAGCGGATGCGCCTCCCCGGCGCGCTCGGCGTCATAGGTGGCCCGCAGGGCCACGTCACCGATCAGCACAGCGGCATCAGCCTCACGCAGCATCAGAGGCAGATCAGGCGGCATGATCGTATAGGTCGGCCACAGCCCCAGCCGGTCCTCCAGCAGCATCTGCGCGAGCAGCACACTCGTCCGCGAGGTGGAACCCAGGGCCACCGATCGAATCCGGTCCACCGGCACGGCGCTGGCGAGCACCACCGACAGCACCGGGCCGTCGGAGCCAACCGCGAGGTCCGGCAGGACGACAAGTTCGTCGGCGTGCCGCAGGTACTCGACCAGGCTGATCGGGCCTATGTCGAGATCGCCCGCCACCAGCGCCTCGTTGAGCCGGTCGGGGGTGTCCTTGGTCAGTTCGACGTCCAGTACCGCGCCGGAGTTCACCAGGCCCCAGTAGAGCGGGAGACAGTTGAGAAACTGGATGTGGCCGACCCGCGGCCGCCTGAAAGCGGACGCCGGCACGGACGGGACCGGTACCGGCGCGGCGGGCACAGGCGCGGCGGGCTGCGGGCTCTGAGTCGGCAGCGACGGCGGCACCGTGTGCCCGGCCTCCTGGCCGGGCACCTGCGTGACATCGCTGGTCACCTGCACGACATCGCCGGTTATTTTCGTGACGTCAACGGCCGCTTGCGTGACATCTCGCCGCTGCGCAATGTCACGCTGCGGTACAGAACTACACTTTTCGGTGATATCAGGCTGGGATGCGGCGTCGTGCTCCCGGGTGGCGTCACGCTTTCTCGCGGCGTCGTGCTCCCGGGATGGCTCGCCGCTCAACGCAGCCAACCGCGTCGTTGCTCGAGGGCATCGAGCACCGCCCGGCGCTGACGGATCGCCAGCGGATAGCTCACCAGCCCGCTGAGGACCACCGCGACGGCGAAACCAAGCAGCCAGTGCAGGCCCACGAGCAGCACGACCGTCAGCACAGCGGCGAAGATGACAGTCCGCAACGCGAAGTAACGGGCGTTGATGGCGAGCAGCCCCGGCCTGGACGGCAGCGGTCCGGCTGACGATGATGACCCGGACGACGGTGCCCTGTACGGTGACGGCGATCCGTACGGTGACGGTGACCCAGACGGCGACAGCCCGGCCGGCCGCTGGCGCGAGGCCCGCCCCCACCTGCCCGCCACTCGCTTTTGAAGATCCACAAATCCTCCCGCTCCCCGGCCGCCGGGCGGTTCCCGGCGACCGGACATACACGGCTGCTTCATCCCTTCCCGTCTTCCCGTCCCCTCGCCCTCCCGCCTCACCGTCCTTCCGCCCAGTCTCCTCCCACGCCCCGTCATCTCGTATACGTTGGACGGCATGGGCGGGTTCCGCGGCCCGTGCCCACCAGGCTCACCTCGCCGCCGGCCTTATCCCGATCTCACCACCGGCCTCTCATCCCGCCGCCGGCCGTTCCCCGTAGCCCACCGCCGCCGCATCGCCGGTCGCCGCCCGCGGCCCCGCGGCCGGCAGCCATCCCGCCGCCGGCCGTCATCTCGTCCGGCGGGCGCGACGCCGAGGCACCCAGCCGAGACGTTGCAGCAGGGACGGATACAGCCCCAGGCAGACGAACATCACCAGCAGGCCGAGCAGGCCGGCCGGCCCGATCGCCAGGCCGGCGAGCCGCAGCAGCGCGTACGCGGCCACGCCCGGCAGCAGAATCGCCAGGAAAGCCAGCGTGAAGATGGAACCGATCCCCGCGGATCCCCGCGGCAGGACACGGCGCGCCGACGGAGCCGGCCGCGGCACCCCGGGCCGCGGGGTGGACGGAGCCGACGGAGCCGACGCGGCAGGTCGTGGCGCCCCGGCTGCCGCGTCCGACCGGACGGGCGGAACCGACTGCGGCAGCCGGCTGTCCGGGCCGGACGGGCGATCGTTCAGCCGGTTGTCCGACCGGTCACCATTCATGATCAAGCCGCCTTCGGCTAGTAGTCCTCCGCGCACCTCCGGCAGCACGATGAACATCATCATGCTGCCTTCGGCCGATACTCCTCCCGATGCCCCCGGCAGCGCGACACAACGCCCACGCCGCCTTCGGCTGCACCCCCTCCAAGCCTCCGGCAGCACGACACAACGATCGCGCTGCCTTCGGCTGGTGCCGTGAGCACATGCCTTCATCGCCCCCGCAACACTGTGATCGTTGTGGTTTCGATGTCGCTGGAGCGGCGTCCGGGTCACAAGAACCAAGAATCATGCCGCCCGAACCCGGTCGACGTCGGCGGTCATCGCGCTGGAGCGCCAGCCACGCGGTACGGACACCATCCGCGACCACCCACGTGGAGCATGATCCAGGCGAGTTTGTCGTTCGGTACGCTTTTCAGCCCAATGGGCGTACCTGACGACAAACTCGCGGCGATCTTCTCTGCTGGCCGGCACCCGTTGACGTTGGTCGTCGACCGTATCGCTACACATGGTCACATAACTGGCGCTTCAGGCGTTGATCTCCTGGGGGAGATCCCGACGGGTGGAGTCGGGGCCGTCGAACTCACGAATCACGCGATACCGGGTGTCCCGCTCCACCGGGCGGAAGCCAGCGTCCCTGATCACCTCGAGCAGGTCCTCCCGGGTCATCGTGTCCGGCGTCCCGAAACCGTCGGCATCATGAGTGATCTTGTATTCGACGACGGAGCCGTCCAGGTCGTCCGCGCCGAAGTTCAGGGCGAGCTGGGCGGTGGTCAGGCCGTGCATCACCCAGAAGCACTTGATGTGATCGACGTTGTCGAAGAGCAGCCGGGACACCGCGAACGTCTTCAGCGCCTCGGCCCCGGTCGCCATCGGCTGGTTCATGAGCCGGTTACGCGGGTCACCGGCCGCGTCGTGCTGGAAGCGCAACGGGATGAACACCACGAATCCGCCGGTCTCGTCCTGCAGTTCGCGCAGCCGCAGCACGTGGTCGACCCGGTGCCGTGGCTGTTCGATGTGGCCGTAGAGCATGGTGGCCGGCGTCCGCAGGCCCTTGGAGTGGGCCAGGCGGTGGATGCGCGACCAGTCCTCCCAGTGCGTCTCGTGCCCCACGATGTGCTGGCGGACCTCCCAGTCGAAGATCTCCGCCCCGCCTCCGGTCAGCGACTCCAGGCCGGCGTCGATCAGCTCGTCGAGGATCTCCTCCGCGGGCAGACCGCTGATCTTCTCGAACCAGTGGATCTCGGTGGCCGTGAACGCCTTGAGCGCCACACCCGGCAGCGCCTTCGACAGCTCACGCAGCGAACGCGGATAGTAGCGCCACGGCAATGTGGGATGCAGGCCGTTGACGATGTGCAGTTCGGTGATGCCGGCGGGCTCCATCGCCCTGGCCAGCCGCACCGCCTCTTCGATGCGCATCGTGTACGCGTCGACCTCACCCGGTTTGCGCTGGAACGAGCAGTAGGCGCAGGATGCCGCGCACACGTTCGTGAGGTTCAGATGCCGGTTGACGTTGAAGTACGTCGCGTCCCCGTTCTTGCGGACGCGGACGGAGTGCGCCAGCTCCCCCAGCCAGGCCAGCTCGTCGCTGGCGTAGAGCGCCTCGCCGTCCGCCCGGCTGAGCCGTTCGCCGGCGTGTACCTTCGCCTCGATCTCCCGCTTGAGCCCGACGTCCATGAGAACGAGGGTAGTCCCGCCCGGTGCCGCGTCCCGCCGACATGTGACCTGTGGCGCCTCGAACTTCCGGGCCACGGGTGCAGCGCGACCTGGGCGGCCGGCCCGAAGGCCGAGCCGGTCCGAAGGCCGAGCCGGCCGCGTCCGGTGGATCAGCGGGTGTCACCCGGCATCCACCGGACGCGGCGGCCTGGTGGCTAGGCCAGGCTGTCCCCGGGCGAGACCCCGGCGAGGAGCGCGCGGACCTCCGCCTCCTGATAGCGCCGGTGGCCGCCAAGGGTACGGATCGAGGTCAGCTTCCCGGTCTTGGCCCAGCGGGTCACCGTCTTCGGGTCGACCCGGAACATGCTCGCCACCTCGGCCGGTGTCAGCAGCGGAGCGGATTGTGGTGTTGGTGTCGTTGTCACTGAGCCTCCTGTCACAGAGCGTTGACAGTCAACATACAGAAGGTTCTTGCTTCAGTGGTAATTCGGGCGTGACACATCGGGGTCATGTGGTGACTAGTCCGCTCACGTCCGCATGAGTGAGAACACGTTCAGTGACCAAGCGCCTGCGAGGATGATAAAGAAGAGATCACTGCGGCGCACGGCCAGCCGCCGGTCCCCCGGCTACCGGTTCCCCCGGTAACCGACCGTCAGCTCAGGACTCGTTCGCCCCGGGGACCACCGGCGTCCCACCAGGAGCGTGGCCGTCCCACCAGGAGCACGGCCAGGAGCACGGCCACACCACCACCCTGTACCCGTTCGCCCCGGGGTTACCGACTCCCGGGGACTACACGCGTGTTCCTCCGGGGGCGGCGGATACTCAGCCGTCAGCGTCCCGCGCCGACACCGGCGCGGCCGGCGGCCTGCTGGGCGGCCCTGCGCTGCAACCGGCCCAGCGGATAGGTCAGCACACCCACGATCACGAGACCGGCCAGGATCGCGAGGAGCGGATTGACGCTCAGGATGAGCAGGATGGTCAGCATCACGAGCAGCGCCGCGATCCGCGCGGCGAAATACGGCAACTGCACCCGCAGGCCGAGGGCGGCCTGGCCGGCTACGGGGCGCCCGGCGGGCCAGCCCACCCGGGCACCCGAACCGTCGGCGGTGCCACCGGAAGCGGGCGTCCGAGGCCGCGGCGTCCGGTTCAGGTCCGCAGGCACGGCCCGCGTGCCGTTGCCTCTCGTCTGCCGCTTCCCGTCGCTCTTCCTGCCGGCGTCGTGTGTCATGCTCGCCTCTGTCCCAGTCCGGTGTGCGTCTCCCGACGGGCATCTCGAACCGGTATGAGCACGGATCCCGCGAATTCACGGTACGACCCACCGGATCCGCGGCGGTCACGAGGGCGGGTATCGGGCGGGGCCGAGCCCGCGCACCCCTTCACCCCGGTCACGTTCCACACCATCCGGTCACGTTTCACACCATCTCAAAGATCATGGGGACGGGCGGCGCGTGACGCCGAGCCCGCTGGCCTCTCCGGCCCTGACCGCGTTCCGTGCCGTTCCATCCGCGATGCTCCAAAGATCCGCGACGCTCCAAAAATCATGATGGTGGGCGGCGGCGCCACCAGAGCCGTCCCGTCTGTGCGCCCTCGTCCTGTTCGCCCTGGTCCTGTTCCGCGCCGCCTCGCATTTATGACCGCCCACATTCATACATATTCATGCATATTCACATATCAAGGACCATGAAAGTACAACGGACGCGGAAACATGAAGATCATGAGGGTGAGCGGCGGGCGGCGCCGAGCTCGCCGGTCCAGCGACGCAGCAGGTCATTGGGCACCCCGGCCGCGTCCAGGACCTTGCCGGCGACGAAGTCCACGAGCGCGCGCGCGTCGGTCGCGCCGGCATAGAAGCCGGGGCTGGCGGCCGCCACCACCGCGCCGGCATCGTGCAGGGACAGCATGTGCAGCAGGGTCGAGCGGGTGAACGGCATCTCCCGGGGTACGACCACCAGCCGGCGGCCTTCCTTCAGCGTCACATCGGCGGCACGCTGCAGCAGGTCCTTGGACAGCCCGAGGGCGATCCCGGCCACGGCGGCCGTGCTCGCGGGGACGACGATCATTCCCCTGGTCAGGTACGAGCCACTGCTCGGGCCGGCGGCGAGGTCACCGCAGGACCAGTGACGGAGCAGATCCGCCGCGGCCGCCGCGGAGATGACGGACGGGTCGACTCCGAGCCAGCCGGCCAGAGACCGTGGCCAGGTGCTGTCCCGCCAGGCGATCCCGGTCTCGTCCAACAGGGTGAGCCGGGCCGCCCGGGAGACGACCAGGTCCACCGGCAGCCCGGCGTCCAGCAGGCCGCGCAGCACCGACGCCGCGTACGGCGTCCCGCTCGCGCCGCTGACACCGACCACCCACGGTAGCCGCGGTAGCCGCGGTTCGCCTTCACCCGGCCGCGGCGGCACCGCGTCCCGGCTGTCGAGACGCACCCGTCCTCCCAACTATCCGCCCGGCCGCCCGACTGTCCGACCGCCCGACCACCTCCGACCGCCCGACCACCTCCGACTGCCCGGCCGTCTCCGAATGTCCGACCGTCCGGCCGCCTGACCGTCCGGCTGCCCGACTATCCGGCCAGCTGTCCGGATGCGCCCCACGCCGGTGGTCGCCGGACGCACCCCGACGTTCTTTTACCTGCGGCCGCCCTTCCCGCCTCGCTCACACCGGTGGTCGCCCGGACGCACCTTGACCCCGTACTCTCGACGCCTCCCGCACTTCCGACGATCATGAAGTCCTCTGCGATCCCCGTCGTCCGCAGTGGCCCGGTCGTCACGGGGTGGCCGCGGTCGTCGTGGCCGTCACCAGGCCAGGCCGCGGGAGACGAAATCGAGGACGGCGAAACCGAACAGGGCAATGCCGACGAACCCGTTGGCCGTCAGGAAGGCCCGGTTCACCCGGGACAGGTCGTCCGCGGAGACGATCGCGTGCTCGTACCAGAACGCGACAGCGGTCACCACCAGCCCCGCCCACCACCACGCGCCGAAGTCCTCCATCAGCCCGAACACGACGAACAGGGCGAACGTCACGACATGGGTGACGACCGAGGCGGCCAACGCCACCCGGATCCCGAACCGGGCCGGCACCGAGCCCACCCCGATGCCACGGTCGACCTCGGCGTCCTGACAGGCGTAGATCAGGTCGAAGCCGGCTATCCAGGTACCGACCGCGAGCCCGAGTACGACCGAGGCCCACGACCAGCGATCGGTGATGGCGATCCAGGCACCGACCGGTGCGACCGCCTGGGCCAGCGCGAGGACGGCGTGCGGGAAGTTGGTGAACCGCTTGGCGTACGAGTAGACGATCAGGGGGGCGACCGCGAACGGAGCGAGGGCCAGGCAGAGCCAGGACAGCGCGGCTGCGGACCCGGCGAAGACACCCAGGGCGACCACGGCGCCGACCGCGGCCGTGCGTACCGACACCACGCCGGTGACCAGCTCCCGGCCGGCCGTCCGCGGATTACGTCCGTCGATCTTCCGGTCGATGATCCTGTTGGTCGCCATCGCGAAGGTGCGGGCGGCGACCATCGCGACGGTCACCAGCGCGATGTCCAGCCAGTGCACGGAGCGGGAGACGTCGAACGATGCGGCGAGCGCCGCCACATAGGCGAACGGCAGCGCGAACACCGAGTGCTCGATCACCACCACCCGCAGGAAGGCGCGGACGGGACCGTCAGGCGCCGATGCCGGCCCCGGCACTCCCGGGGCGAACGCCGTGTCGCTCACCAACGACCATCTCCCGGACGTTCCGGCGAGCGGCGCGCCCCCGCAGTGGACGGTGGTGAAGTGGACGGTGGTGAACAGTGGTCGACGGTGGTCACAGCCCGTACTCCTTCCAGCGCCGGGCGACCTTGTCCCTGACCGCCTGGTCCATCACGGCCTCCGCGGGCCAGCCGCCCTCGCGACGGTATCCCTCCGTCGGGAGTTTGCGGGTGGCGTCCACACCGATCTTCCCACCGAAGAACTGCTCGTACGAGGCGTGGTCGAGGTGGTCGACCGGGCCGATCGTGGTCAGCAGGTCGTGGGCGTAGTCGACATTGCCGAACGCCCGCCACGCCACCTCGGAGTAGTCGTGGACGTCACAGTCGGCGTCGACGACCACGACGAGCTTGGACAGCGACAGCAGCCCGGCACCCCAGATGGCGTGCATGACCTTCTGCGCGTGCTTGGGGTAGCGCTTCTCGATCGAGACGATCGCGCAGTTGTGGAAGACGCCCTCGACCGGCAGGTCGTAGTCGACGATCTCCGGGATCATCATCCGGACCAGCGGCAGGAAGATCCGTTCGGTCGCCTTGCCGAGCGGCCCGTCCTCCTGCGGTGGGCGGCCCACGACGATCGTCTGGAAGACCGGGTCACGCTGCATGGTCATCACGTCGACGTGCAGGGCGGGGAACGGCTCGACCGGGGTGTAGAAACCCGTGTGGTCGCCGAACGGGCCCTCCGGGAGGCGCTCCCCCGGCTCCAGCCAGCCCTCGAGCACCACCTGGGCATTCGCCGGCACCTGCAACGGGACGGTCAGGCAGTCGACCATCTCCACCCGTTCGCCGCGCAGGAACCCGGCGAACAGGTACTCGTCGATCTCCGCCGGCAGCGGGGCGGAGGCCGCGTAGGTCACCGCCGGGTCGCAGCCGAACGCGATCGCCACCGGCAACCTCTCCCCCCGACGCTCGGCGACGGCGTGATGGGCGTTGGAGTCCTTGTGGATCTGCCAGTGCATGCCGACCGTCCGGGCGTCATGGCGCTGCAGCCGATACATGCCGAGATTGCGCTGACCTGTCTCGGGATGCTTCGTGTGGGTCAGGCCCAGGTTCAGGAACACCCCGCCGTCGTCCGGCCAGGCGTGCACGCCGGGCAGGCGGAACAGGTCGACGTCCGAGCCCTTGAGGACGACGTCCTGGCACGGCGCGGTCCGGACCCTGCGCGGCGGCACCGACCGGAGCGCGGCGACCTTGCCCAGCGCCTCCCGCAGCCCGCCGAGCCCGACCGGGAGCTCGGGTCTGAGCAGGGTGGCGATCCGGTCGCCGATCTCGTCGAGGCTGCCGGCCCCCAGCGCGGCGGCCATCCGCCGCTCGGTGCCGAAGACGTTGATGGCCAGCGGCATGTCGGCGCCGAGCGGCCGGTCGAACAGCAGCGCGGGCCCGCCCTCCCGAACCACCCGCGTGACGATCTCGGTGACCTCCAGGACCGGGTTGACCGGGACGCGGACGTGCCGCAGGTCGCCGTGACGCTCGAGATGAACGAGGAACGCGCGCAGATCCGCCCAGGCCATAACGCCCATCCTGGCAGGACACCCATCCTGGCAGCGACCCGCGGGCCCGGGCCGTCCGGGCTTGTCAGGCCAACCGCCGGAACCCGCTGCCGGCCGCGTCGCGTAGCACTGGCCGCAGCGTCCGTCCGGCTGCCAGACGGATCCGGCGGGAACCCGCGTCCGGTTACCAGCCGGATCCGGCGGGAGCCCCCCGCCCGCCCGGTCGGACAGACAACGCCCTCGGGTGGCGGACACGTCCCGGCAGCCACGATCGACGCACTGGCCCGACACACTGGCCCAGCACACCGGCCCAGCACAACAGCAGCCTTACACAACAGCAGCCCGACACAGCAGCCATGGTCGACGCGTTGGCCCCGGTGCCGATGGACGACACCCGGGTGGTGGGCACCTCGGGACGTGCGCCGACCGGCCGTACCCGATACGGGTTTCCACCCATGCGGCACGTCCCACAATCGAAAGGAGCACACTGGGAGTGTTGTCGTTGCGCGGCGGCCGCCCTGGCGTCACTGATCTGACTGGACGGGCGGATGGTTCCAACGGGCATCAGCTGTTCCAATGGACATCGGCTGTTTGGGCATCAACAGGCATCCATGGTCACCTATGGGCGTCGGAACCGCCCCAGAGAGCATTGGCTGTACCGTCGGACGACGGTGGATATGGATCTGCACGCGATCAGGACTCCGGGTCGTGACGGACGGTCATGACGGTCGGAGTGAAGACTGGAGAGGAGCAACGGTGCGGTGGTGGGGTTCGTACTGACGCTGATGATCTTCGGCTTCTGGATTTTCACACTCATTGACGCGATCATGGCTCCGTCCGCCGCCGTGCGTACACTCCCCAAGCTCGCCTGGATTGCGATCATCGTTTTCTTCTACGCCCTCGGCGGTGTGGCCTGGCTTCTGGTCGGCCGCCCCCGCCGTGACGACCGCGTCGGCGAGGGTATCGATCCTACGGATCATCCAACATGGGGAGGCCGGGGCCGCTGGGCCGGGGCGGACGGCTTCGGCCGGGGCAGCCGGGAAAGCGGCCAGGACGGGCCGTCGAATGTCCGGTGGCCGTCGTGGCCACGCCGTAGTCCCACGCCACAGCCGGTCGCGCCCGACGACAATCCGGAGTTCCTGCGGGAGTTGTCCGAGCGTATCCGCCGCGGGGATGGCGACGGCACCTCCCGGACCTGACCACAATCGGCTGACCACAACCGGCTCGTACGGCGACGCCCGCGGCATCACCTACCCGGCCTCACCCACCGCCGTGCCGGATCGACCGTCCTGTCACGTCGACCGCTGTATCACGCTGGCGGCAGCAATCATGCTGGCAGCGCTACCACGTTGGCATCACGTTGGCATCACAGCCAGCGCGGTGCTGTTGATGCCGGCCGGCGTCATCCGGCCGGCATCCCGGCAGCGACACGATCGAGCACGATCGAGAAGGTGCCGCTTACGGCCGAGGCCACCGGCGGCCAGCATCATCCTGGCGGCCTCCTGTCGGTATCCCTGGCCAGATTCCTGGCAGATTCCTGGCAGCATCCCGTCGGGAAGCCAGCCGGGCAGGCATCCGGCACGGACCGGTCCGAGCCTCGACCAACGGCACTCAGGATGATCGCGTTGACGGGCCTCACCCACCGACACCCGCGTAGGAGTGCAGCCCCGAGATGACCAGATTGACCAGATAGTAGTCGACAAACAGCGCACTGAAACCAAGCAGTGATATCGCCGCGGCCCGGCGGCCCTTCCAGCCGGCGGTGGCGCGGGCATGCAGGTAGGCTGCGTAGATCACCCAGGTGATGAACGACCAGGTCTCCTTGGGATCCCAGCCCCAGTAGCGGCCCCAGGCCGCCTCCGCCCAGATGGCACCGGCGACGACCGCGAACGTCCAGACCGGGAATGCGAAGCCGATCACGCGGTAGGTGACGCGGTCCAGCGACGCGGCCGTGGGCAGTCTCATCATGATCCCGCCGCGCCTGCGCATCGCCGCGGAGGCCTCGGCCTGTCCGGTGGCAACCGCCGCGAGGCGGTTCTCCCAACGGTCCTTCAGCAGGTACAGGACGGTGGTGACCGCCGAGACCATGAACACCCCACTGGCCACGATCGCCGCCACCACGTGAATCTTGAGCCAGTAGGAGTTGAGCGCCGGAACGAGCGGGCCCGCCGCCACGTAGAGCACCGTGCCGGCGAGACCGAGGTAGAGGACCACCGGCAGCATCACGAAGACGCCCAGCCAGCGGACACGCGCCCGGGTCCGGGCCAGCATGCCCAGATAGGTCAGCACCGCGACCAGGGTGATCATGGATGAGAACTCGTACATGTTCCCCCACGGCACCCGGTCCGCGGCCAGGCCGCGGGCGGTCACCGAACCCACGTGCGCCGCGCATCCGAGCGCGGTGAGCAGCACCGCGGCCCGGCCGAGCCAACGCGCCCGGGGTGAGGTCAGCAGGTCCGCGCCGTCCCCGGCCATCGCCTCAGCCATCGCCGCCCGCTCGGCGGCCTGCCGGACCGCCCTGGCGTCGGCCGCGGCGAGCGCCTCGGCGGCAGGGTCCACAACAGGATCGCGATCGTTCACGGCAGGGGTGACGGACGCGCCCGCCACGTCTACGCCTGCCGTGGCTACGCCTGCCGGAGTTGTGCCTGCCGTAGCTGTGCCAGCCACGTCCGCGCCGACCATCGACGCCACCCGTCCGGGCGTCGTGACCGCCGCGGCCCGCACCGACGACACCGATGAGGAGGCCGATGACGCCACCGATACCGACGCAGCCAGTGACGACGATCTACCCGCCCGGCCTTCGGCCAGGGCCGTGGCACTGGCACGCCCGAAACGGCTGAAGGCGAACTCGGCCGCGTAGCCGAGCATAGCCAGCGCGTAGACCGCCATAGTCACGCCGAGAAGATGGTCGGACAGCGTGGCAAGACCGGAATTGACGGGCATCACAGCTCCTGTTCGGTGGGATCCCCGGTTCCACTGCTGGCCCGGGCAGCCTCCGGCTCAGTCATCAGATCCTCCCTGTGCCGGTTCCCCGGATCCGCTGGTGGTCCTGGAGGTCCGGATGGCGCCTGCCGCCCGGTCCGCCTGTGTCTGTTTCGCCAGTCCCCGCTCCGATAGCGCCTGAGTATCCGATGGCGCCTGAACCTCAGACGGCGCCTGAACAGGTGCAACCGCAACCCATCCGGGCGGCTCCGAGCGCTCCGGGCTGCCCGACCGGGTTGGACGCGCCCCATCGGCGGGTGTGGTAGCCAGCCGTATGTCCTCGATGATCGCCCGTAGTTCGGCCGCGAAGCCGTCCACGTCGGAACGGGACAGTCCGCCGACCTCGACCATGCTCATCGCGCGGGCGCCGGCGTCGGTGTCAGGACCGGAACCGGAACCGCTGCCGCTGCCGGTTTCGGTGTCGCTGCCGGTGTTGACGCTGGCGCTGGTGTCTGCGCCAGCTGGCGCGGATACGGCGGGACGTGCCCGCAGCCAGACCCGGCGTCGGCGTACCCGCATGCTGACCAGCAGGCCACCGATGATCGCTACAGCCGCGACCAGCACCCAGCCCTTGAACGGATCGGACTTGGTCTGGAACGTGGCGAACGCACGAACCCCGTCGACCTCCAGGGTTATCCCCCCGGGCAGACCGCTGATCGTCCGCTGCTCGGGATTGTTCAACGCGAGTACCTGCGCCACCCGTCCGGCGCCGATCGGGCCGTCTATGTGGAGCTGGCGCATGTCCCGGGTGTCCAGCGAGTAGATATTCTGTGGCACGCCCTCGTTGATGTGGAGGTTGCCGACATAACCGGTGAGTGTGAGGCCGGGGGCGGTCGCGGCCGGATGGGTCGAAATGTAGCCGTGCGCCGGATCGAGCTGCGTGGTCGGAGTGAACACACCGGTGAACGCCAATTGCTGAGGCTCTCTGGTCGGCCCGGTCGGCGGGAGCCCAGTGTCACCGATCTTCAACGTGCAGGTGGACGCGAACATGGCGTCCCGCGGCGTACAGGGCTGATAGCCCTCCCAGACAACGCTGCCGTCGCTGTTCCGCAGCACGAAGTGCGGAGCATATCCGTGGCCGATCAGGTACACCTTGGCGCTACTGATCGCCAGCGGATGGTTGACCCGGATATCGGCCGTGCGGATCCGCCCGCCGAGATCGGTGCTGTAGGCGACTTCGGCGCGGAAGTCCGCTGGTTGCCCGTTGGGCTGATAGGAGGCGGTGAACTTCTCCAGTGTCAGGGAGAACGGCGCCAGGTCACCGGCGGGGTCGACCAGCTTGCCCCGGCTGAACTGGTCGTAGGAGACCAGCGTGTTCGTGAAACCGTCACCCTGTATGACCAGGACGGTGCCCTGGTAGCCGAACCACGAACCCAGCCCGACCCCGAGGAGCATCAACACCAGCGCGATGTGGAAGACGAGGTTCCCGGTCTCGCGCAGGTAGCCCTTTTCCGCGGCCACGGAGAAGTCCTGGCTGCCGTCGGGCCTGGTTGCGCCCTCGGGCGCGACCGCGACCCGGAACCGCCGCCGCCGCAGGACCACCCGCGCCGCCTCGACCACCTCCGGGGGGCGCAGCGTGCTGTCCCACGACCGGCCGCCGGCCAGCCGGCTCGGCCGGGCCGGCGCCCGCGGCGGCCGTCCCACCAGCTCCCTGGCATGCCAGCGGACCCTCGACGTCAGACAGCCGATCAGGGAGACGAACAGCAGCAGATAGACCGCGGCGAACCAGGGAGCGCCGAAGACATCGAAAGCTGACAGCCTGTCGAGGAACGGCGCGAGCGAAGGATGATCGCGAAAGTACTCCTCGACCTTCAACGGGTTCAGTGAGCGCTGCGGCAGCAGGGAACCGGGGACGGCCGCGAGCGCGAGCAGAAACAGCAGCAGTAGCGCCGTGCGCATACTGGTCAACTGGTGCCAGGCACGCCGGACCGGACCAATGATCAATAGTAGGGGACGGGACGAGCCGACGGCCCCGATGGTGCCGCCGCCGGCAGCGCGCGGGCCGGACGGCACCGCGGGTATCCGTTCCCGCACCTCGTCAGGCACGGTCGTCAGGATCCCGGCCCGGTCGGAGACATCTGTCGAGTCGGTCAGGCCGGTCCGGTCAGTCGGCTCGGCGACCGGCGATCCAGAGGGGCCCGATGGAGATGATGGCCTGCCGGTCGAGCCGCTTGGGGTGGTCAGGTCAGTTGGCTTGGCGACCTCGATCGGATCATCCGCACCCGGGCCAGCGTCCACGCCCGGACCAGCGTCCACACCTGGGGTAATTGGTACAGCCATGGTCGCCGTTGCTCCTGATCCGTCGATCGCCAAGCTGTCGATCACCGGGCTGGATGCGGCATTGCGCTCCAGATCGGACCCGGATGGGCGCCTCCGGCTCGTCCGACTGGTCCGGCTGGTTCGCCCGCTCACAAGACGCTCACAAGGGGGTCTCCGTGAATCCCGGGGCGTATGGCCGAAGAGCAGCGATCAGATCGGTCCACAGGCCGGTGACCTGAAGAAGCCCGACAGCGACAAGAAGCACACCGCCGGCAAAGGTGAGCGCCCGGGCACGCCTGCGGGCCGCCGCCAGAGCACCGGCCACCCGCCGGAAAGCCAGGCCCACGACGAGGAACGGCACTCCCAGGCCGAAGCAGTAGGCGGCGGAGAGGAACGCGCCTCGGCCGGCGGTTGCGCTCTGTACCGCGAGCGCCAGCACCGCCGTCAGGGTGGGCCCGAGACACGGTGTCCAGCCGATCCCGAACAGGACGCCGAGGACAGGCGCGCCGACCAGGCCAGGTGCGGGCAGCCGGTGTATGCGCCACTGGCGGTTGGCCAGCGGGAGCCGGGCGAACACCCCGGCGAACGCCAGCCCCATGACCATGGTCACCGAACCGAGGATCTGGCTGACGCCGACCTGGTGCAGGGTCAGCCAACGGCCCAACCCGCCGAAGGCCGCACCGTAGCTGACGAAGACCGCGGTGAAGCCAAGGACGAACAGCACGGTACCGAGCGTGACCCGGCCCAGCAGTCGCCGCCGAGCCCAGCGGATAGTACTGATGCTGTCACCGGCACTGATTCCGGTATCAGTACCGCTTCCGGTATCAGTACCGCTGTTGCTGTTGCTGTTGTTGCCAGTGCCGGTACCAGCGTTGATACCGCTGCTAATGCCCGTACCGGTGTCGCTGCCTCTACCGGTGTCGACACCGGTAGAGGCAGCGGGCCGCGGTCCTGCCACCCGGCCACCGACCGCTGGCGTCGAAGCTCCGACCAGCACCGCTGAAGCGGCAGCCACCACCGTAGAAGTACCAGCCGCCGCTGAGGAAGCGACCATCTGCGACGAGGTGTCAACCATCGGCGACGAAGTATCAACCGCTGGTGGCTGGGAGTCGACGCCAACCGAGGGGCGGGCGGCCAGTTCCTCACCGGACAGCCCCGTGATGAATGACAGGTATCCCGGCACGAGGGGCAGCACGCACGGAGACAGGAACGACAACAGCCCCGCCGCCGCCGCGACCGGTGCGGCGAGCAGCAGCGGCCCGTCCGCGACGAACGATGTGACGCTCACCGCGGGACTCCCCCCAACCAGACCGGAGCTCCCTCCAGCCGGACAGCGCCGCCGATTCTGTCACCGCTGACAGCACCATGAGCACCCACACCGCCGGCATCCATACTGCCGGCATCCATACTGCCGGCATCCGTATGGCCGACGACCGTACGACCGACATCCGCGCCACCAGCGACCGTACGACCGACATCCGCGCCACCAGCGACCGTACGACCGACATCCGCGCCACCAACGACCGTACGGCCGACATCCATGCGACCGGCGTCTATTCGGCCGACATCCATGTCACCGGCGACCGGATGGCCTGCGACCGTATGGCCCATCCTGACGCCGCTCATGCCTCCGTCAGAGGCCAGACAAACCACGTCTCCACCCGCCGTGCCTCCGCCAGAAGTCGGGCAAGCCACGTCTCCGCCCGGTGCTGGGCGGGTCACGCCTTCGCCCATCATGTCTCCGCCTGGAGTCGGGCGAGCACGGGCGTCAACTCGTCCGGGAGCACACCGCCGGTGAAACGGGCGGCAAGCCGGCCCTCGCGGTCGAGCACGAAGGTCGATGGCAGACCAGGCGGGACCGGCCAGCGGGCCGCGAGCGTGCCGATCCGGTCGACGATGCTCGGATAGGCCACGTCATTGTCCCGGACGAACGCCTTCGCCGCGGAGAGGTTGTCCTTCTCGTTCACTCCGACAAAGGCCACCTCCGGGTTGTCCGCGGCCATCCTGACCAGGCCAGGCGTCTCCGCTCGGCACGGCGCGCACCATGACGCCCAGAAGTTCACAACGGTGATCTTTCCGCGGAAAGCCACCAGGCTCAGCTCGGGACCGGCCACGGTGGGACCGGTGAGGTCAGGAGCCGGCTTGCGGCTGCCGATCGGGACGAAATCGGAATTGGGTGCTTGTTGGACGAAACCGAAGCCACCACCGGCGGCCTGGTCCACACTGTCGCTTCCGCCTGAACACGCGGTCGTCATCAGCGCCAAAGCGCCCGCCGCCAGCACCGAGACGCACAGTGCGCGGACGATCCTCAGGGGATGGCGGTACGACGTCCGGCCAACCCGCATGCGCGACGCATCGGATGCAGCCCGCGCGTCCTGCCGTCCGTCCACACACACTCCTCCCGGTAACCCCGTGATCCGGGCCTCCCGGATCTCTGGCGACCCGGTGATCCAGAGCTGTCGATTCCGGACCTTCCGCTTCCGGGTCTCTCCGGGCCTCCCGGTTGGGCGTCCGGACTCCAAGCACGAAAGGATCATGATCGCGCTACCGCCACCTCTTTGCCCGGCTGGCTACCGTCCGGACCAGAGTGAGTCGGTAGGTGCCCTGACCCACCAGCCTACGACCAACTGTAGAACTCAACCCCGAGGATCAGCTTCAGCCACGGGCGCGTTCCGGACAGTCGGCACCCCACATAACCCGACAAACCAGCTATTCGCCATCGAATGAACATCAAATAATCTCTGTTGACGATCTCCGAAGCGGGGCTGTGACCCGTGGAACCGCTTGAATATCACTGTCCGTTACACCGCTCCTCGAGCTGGCCCCTGAACCTGCGGGCATGCCCGCCATCGACTTTCAGAAGGGCGGTGGGCCGAGGTCCGAAGGGCCGCTCCGCCCGGTCTCGTCCGTGGTCGGCTCGTGTGATCCGACCCGGCTCCAACCCCCGGCACAAAGATCGGAGCCAGGCGCGGAGACAGTAGCGGCCGTCCGTCGGGGTGCATGGCGGAGGCCCTCTTCTTCCCCGGCCCCGGGCTGCTCTCCAACCTCGGGCCGGATCGGTTCGTCCCAGGGTTCGGGGATGCTGGGATAGGTCCGCCCGGTCGGACTGGTCCAGATCGCCGTGTCACCGTCGGTGCGGTGCACCGTCCAGCCGCCGTCATGTTTTGCCCGGTGATGCCGCCGGCACAGGGTGAGCAGGTTGTCCTCGCTGGTGGGTCCGCCGGCGGCGTGGGGGTGGATGTGGTCGAGGTCGCAGAACTGGGCGGGTTTGCGGCAGCCGGGGAACCGACAGGTCCGTTCCCGGGTGCGTAGCAGCCGGGCGAGTCCGGGGGCGGGGAAGCGGCGGCTGACCTCGACCGGCCGGTTGCCCGCGGCGGGGTCGGTGAGGATGCGCCGCCAGGTCGCCTCCGCGGCCAGTTCGCGAGCGGTGGCAGCGGGAATCGCCCCGTACCCCGCCAGTTCCCCAGGAACATCACTCACCCCGGCGAGGGTAGCGGCCGACACCAGCACCCCGACCTCCACGGACACCTCGGCGCCCCGGTCCCGGCCGAGCAGCAGGTCGACCAGCGCGTCGGCGCGGCGGGCGTCCATGCTGCGGGTCTCGTCCGGGCTGTCAGTGGCCTGACGAGCGAGGGCATCCAACCGCTGGTAGACGGCCTGGGCGTCAACGGCGGACAGCAGCGCCCCCAGCTCGGCCATCCCGTCCTCGGCCGGGCGGATCCAGANCCTGCCGATCCTCGCGAGCGTGGGCGTGCCGACGGCGGGCTCCGTCCGGGTCAATGGCGAGCACGGCGCGGCGTAGCGCCTGGCGGAACAGGCTATGACTGGCCCGCCCGCCTCGGGCGAGGACTTTCCGTTCGACGGCGGCGGCCTGCTCCTTGGTGAGGGCGGCGGTGGTCTCCGCGGCCGCGCGGACCCGGCCGAGATCGATCGTGCCGGCTTCCAGCGTGGTCAGGGTGGCCGGCAGCCGGTCGACGACGGTGATCGCCAGCTCCGGACTCGCCGCCGCGGCGGCCGGGGAGAGGGCCAGTTCGGCGGCGATCTCCTCGGCGGCGAACCCCGGCCCGGCCGGATTCCCCTCCCCGGGAGGGGTGGGCCGTAGCGCGGCGAACCGGGCCTGCGTGCGCAGCATCACCGCTTCCAGCCGGGCGATCCGCCGCCGCACCGCGGCCATCAGGGTCAGGCAGCCATCCGCATCACAGGACTCCACCGCTGGCAGGCAACCGGCCGCGTCATCGCCCTCCCCCGCCGGCAGGCCAGCACACCCCGCGCAGCCAGCACACCTCACCGGAGCGGCCGGGGTCGGAGCGGCCGTAGCGACCGGGGCTGGATCACTCACCTCGGTATCGAACATATGTACGAGTATAGTCGCTTATCCGGACATTTCCACCCCAATGACGGTCAGTCTCTCGGCTCTCCACGCACGTACATCCCGGACTGCATGCGGAAGGTATCCGTATAGATCCGTAGAGTTACTTGCTGCTATCGAGGGCCCCTGGACCGCGGCCCGCGTCTCGGCCCGCGTCTCGATCTACGTCTCGATCTACGATGTCGTCATCGCCTCGGACCGGCAGCCAGACCTCGCCCTCGCGCGCCGCCGCGTCAACGTGCTCTGGGCACCACTGCGCGACAACCGCTGTTACCAACCGGTACCACCGCCCCTTACCGCTGCCGCCGCATAGCACGATCAACTTGACAACTTCACCGAGATTCGGTCCCAGACGAACAGGTTCCGTTTGTCCAGCTGTGCGTGAACGGATCAGTGGCACCTGCTCTCCTCCTGCCGGTGATCCGCCGTCTCGGCTCGCGCTGTCGCCCACCTTCAGGTGTTGGCCGGTCGTCTGATCGAATCGAATTCGATGATCCGAAAATGTTGCGGTCAGTGGCCGCGTCGTGGTCAGTAGCCGTTGGCGGTGGGGCGGCCCTGCGCGCCGTCCACGGGAATGTGCGCGCCGTTGATCCAGCGGGCGCGGTCGGAGAGCAGGAAGGTGACGACGTCGGCGACTTCCTCGGCGGTACCGAGGCGGCCGGCGGGGAAGTTCCGGCCTTCGAACTCGGCGAACGAAGCGGGGTTGCGCTGCTGGTAGGCCTCCCACCCGCCGCCCGGTATCAGGATCGAGCCCGGGCTGACGGTGTTGACACGGATGTTGTCGGCAGCGAGTTCACGGGCGAAGGCGCCCGCCAGGTAGATTTCGGCGGCTTTGGCCGCGCCGTACTGGGCGCGCGGGGCCGGTTTCCACCCGGAGATCGACGCGATGACCACTATCGCTCCGCCGGAGCGGTGGCGCATGTGTGGGACGGCCGCGCGGACCGCGCGCACGACGTGACCGACGTTGAGCTCGAAGGTGTCCGCCCAGTCCCGCGGCGTCGACTCCAGCAGGCCGCCGCCCACGGTGGCGCCGACATTCGCGACCAGCAGGTCCACCCCGCCGAGGGCGCCGGCCGCGCCGTCGACGAACTCCTCCACCCCGCCGGCGGCGGTGACGTCCGCGGTGTGTGTGAACGTCGGGACGCCCAACCGCCCAAGCTCACCTCCGACGGCGGCGAGATCGTCGCGGGTGCGGGCGCAGATTCCGACCCCGCAGCCTTCGGCGGCGAGCCGGTGCGCGACGGCCCGCCCGATCCCGCGGGAACCACCGGTCACCAGCGCGATCTTCCCGTCCAGCGCCAGATCCACGTGGGGTGTTCTCCTTCGGGGCGCTGATTCAGTGCGCTGGTCTGTCAGGCCGCTGATCTGTCAGACCACTTGGTCGGATCGCTGCCGGCCATGCCCCGCTCGGCACCGGCCACCCGGATGGCGCAACACCCGGCATCGTTCCTCGAATGTGGCCATCCTTCGCACCATACGACGCTGACCACACGCCCGGCCAGACACGCCCGGCCATACGTGCATACCGCATGTCCTGTCGGCGCCATCCGTCGAAAATCCATGATCGAGAAATGCTCGACTGTGAAAGTGAGGGAATAAACGGTCGCCACGACGGCCGTTTCCGCCCTCGCTTTCACACGTCGGACAGCTTTCGCACATCGAACAGCTTTCATGCGTCGGACAGGTTGTGACCGGCTGGCCGGCGCGGCTGATGTGGGGAGTGGGTCAGGGGGCCAGCCAGCCGTCGGTGCGCAGGTGACTGAGGACGGTCTGGACGGCGTCGTGGGGGGAGGCGTCCACGGTGTCGATCACGATGTCGGCGTCGGTGGGTTCCTCGTAGGGGTCGGAGACACCGGTGAAGGTCGGGATGATGCCGGCGCGGGCCTTGGCGTAAAGGCCTTTGCGGTCCCGGGCCTCGCAGACCTGAAGCGGGGTGGCGACATGGACCAGGACGAACCCGCCGCCGCTGTCCTCGACCATCGTCCGAACCTGGTGGCGAACGTCGTCATAGGGGGCTATCGGGGCGCAGACGGCGGTGCCGCCGGCGGCGGTCACGGATGCCGCGACAAAGCCGATCCGCAGGACGTTGGCATTGCGGTCCTCACGGGAGAATCCCAGCCCCTTGGACAGGTGCAGTCGGACGACGTCCCCGTCGAGCAGGGTGACCCTGCGGTCCCCGCGTTCCAGCAACCGGCACACGAGCAGCTTGGCAAGCGTCGACTTGCCCGAGCCGGACAGCCCGGTGAAAAGCACGGTCAGGCCCCGCTCGCTGCGCGGTGGCTGCGCCCGGACCAGTTCGGCGGCCACCGCCGGGGGGGTCAGCGCCGGGGGCAGCCGCGTCCCGCGGTCGAGCAGCATCGACAGCGCGGCCGCGCCGGGGGCGCTGGGCGCCGGGCCCACGGTCATCGCGCTGAATCCGTAGGCGAGGCAGACCTGCGTCCGGTAGGCCACCTCCCCGGCGAGGGCAGGTTCGCTGTCGCGGTCGTCGGTCTCCTGGTCGGCGTTGCGCTGGTACTGGCCGTCGCCACCGCCACCGCCACCACTGCCACCGCCATCCCGGCCACCGGCTCCCCGGCCGGTGCCTCGTTCCTGGCCGGTGCCCGGCCGGCCGGCTGGCTGCCGGCCGGCGGTGGCGGCCCGGCCGGACACCGCGTGGCCAGCGGCCGTCGGCCTGCCGCCATCCGTGACGGTCTCGAAGCGGATGACGGTGTTCGGGCCGAAGGCGACCGACTCCGTCAGGCGGGTGACCGGCTGCACCGGTACCAGGGCGAGCAAGGCCCGCACGTCGCTGAGCGTGGCCAGCGCCGCCTTCAGGCACCGGATGCGCAGGTGGTGACGGGCATCGGCGGGGTCTGCTCCACCGACCGGGGCGAGTACGACGACAGCGCCGCCGGCGGCGCCCAACGCCTCGATGCGGTCCAGGTCGGCGGTGTGCAGCAGGCCGTCGGCCCATACCGCGACGGGCGCCGGCTCGTTCGGGGCGGTCCAGCCGCGCCGGAGCAGTTCCGCGCGCAGCGCCGCGGGGGTGAAGCGCAGCTCCGGATAGTCGGGACGCTCGGGCAGTCGCAGCCCTTCGACCGTCCCGGACAGGGTCGAGCCCACAACCTCGGTCAGATGCAGCGCGGCGAGCATGACGCCTTCGGAGTCCCGCAGGGCGACCGTCGAACCGGACTGGAACTTCTCGGCGTCCTGGGTACCGGCGTCCCCGGCGTCCACGGTGTACTGCGGTGTCGGGTAGTGGGCGGGCAGCGGCGAGGCCGGCGGGTGCCCCGGTGCCGCCGGCGGGGAGGCAGGTACCGGGAAGATCGACGCTGGGGAGATCGATACCGGGGAGGCCACCGCCGAGGGCGTCCGGGCCGGGCTGGCCGAACTGGCCGGGCCGTCGTGTCCGTGGTCCGGTGGCGGATCGTCTCGTGGTGGATACCCGCCGGACAGCCGCAGCTCCAGTTCCGCGAGCTGAACAGCGCTCAGTGTCACTGACTGCCAGCGCAGCGAGGCCGCGGTCAGTTCCGCGGCACGCGCTTCGTCGACCAGCAGTGCGGTCCTCTCACCGGTGGTACGCACACCGGTGACGGTAACGGTTGGCGCGCGTATCCCGCCGCTGGTGACGGGCTGACGCGCCGCCCGCCGTCACAATCGGTGGCACACTTCCGCTGATGAGCAGCCAGCGGCCGGCGGGCGCCGGCGGGGAAGTCCCCGGCATATCCGCAGACGCCGCCACGGGTGGGCCCGCCCTCGGCGATTCCCCATCCGATGATCCCGCATCCGCCGCTCCCGTATCTGGTGGTCCCGTATCCGGTGGTCCCGTATCCGGTGGTCCGGCATCTGGTGGTCCGGCCGTCCGCGACCTGCCTGCCGATGTTCCCGCGCTCGATGACGCCGCGTTGGCTGCGCGGCTGGCCACCGACGCGGGCGCGCTGCTGCTGCGGATCCGCGCCGAACTGGGGTTCGCCGATCCCGCCGCGCTGCGGGACGCCGGCGACGCCCGTTCGCAGGCGCTGCTGGCGGCCGCGCTGGCCCGTCACCGCGGCCAGGACGCGGTCCTGTCCGAGGAAGCAACCGACGACCCCGCCCGGCTCACCGCCCGCCGGGTGTGGATCATTGACCCGTTGGACGGGACCCGGGAGTTCAGTGAGCCGGGCCGCTCCGACTGGGCGGTGCACGTCGCGCTGTGGCAGGACGGCGAGCTGGCCGCGGGCGCTGTCGCGCTCCCGGCGCAGGGCATCACGTTGGCGACCGGCGGGCCGTCCGCTGTGCCTGCCCGGTCCGCCGCTCCTGCCCCGCCTGCCGGTGGTGGTGGCCCGCGGCTGGTGGCCAGCCGGACCAGAGCCCCCGCGCTGGTCACCACGGTGGCCGAGGCGCTGGGTGGCACGGTCGTGCCGTTGGGTTCCGCCGGCGCGAAGGTGGCGGCGGTCGTCCGTGGTACGGCAGATGCCTACCTGCACGCCGGCGGTCAGTACGAGTGGGACTCGGCCGCGCCGGTGGCCGTCGCCCGCGCGGTGGGCCTGCACACCAGCCGGCTCGACGGATCCGCGCTGGTCTACAACCGGCCGGACCCGTACCAGCCGGATCTGCTGGTCTGCCGTCCCGAGCTGGCCACCGGGATCCTGGCGTTGGTCACCCGCGGCTGACCGGTGCCGACCGACTGGTGCCGGCTGATCAGTGTCGGCTGACCGGCGCCGGTTGATCGGTGCCGCCCGGTGGCCGGCNCATCAGCCAGTGATCAGCGATTGGCGATCACTGACTGAAGGTAATCATCCGCTGGTCGCCGCATGCCCGCCGGAGTCGCTGTCCCGTGGGCCGCCGCGTGGGCTACGTTGGGTGGAATCATCCGCCGGCTTTCGCCACTGTTCTCGACGGGGGATTCCGCGTGCCCGCGATCGGCTACGAGCTCACCCATCTGCAGACGCTCGAGTCCGAGGCGATCCACATCTTCCGCGAGGTGGCGGCCGAGTTCGAGCGTCCCGCGCTGCTGTTCTCCGGCGGCAAGGACTCGATCGTCATGCTCCGGGTCGCGGAGAAGGCGTTCTGGCCGGCGAAGCTGCCCTTCCCGCTGGTGCACATCGACACCGGCCACAACTTCCTCGAGGTGATGGCGTTCCGGGACGCCCGGGCGGCGCAGTTGTCCGCGCGCCTGGTCGTGGGCTCCGTCCAGGACGCCATCGACGCCGGGACCATCACCGAGGACACCCGTCCCGGCGCGTCACGTAACCAGCTGCAGACGCCGGTGCTGCTCGACACCATCGAGGAGAACAGGTTCGACGCCGTCTTCGGCGGGGCGCGGCGGGACGAGGAGAAGGCCCGGGCGAAGGAGCGCGTCTACTCCTTCCGGGACGAGTTCGGCCAGTGGGACCCGAAGAACCAGCGTCCCGAGCTGTGGTCGCTCTACAACGGCCGGCACCGGCCGGGTGAGCACATCCGGGTGTTCCCGCTGTCGAACTGGACCGAGCTCGACATCTGGCGCTACATCGCACAGGAGAACCTGGAGATCCCGTCGATCTACTACGCGCACACCCGGGAGGTGGTGGAGCGCGACGGCATGCTGCTCGCGGTGACCCCGCTGACGCCGCCGCTGGCGGGGGAGCG
>NZ_JWIO01000003.1:15579-27531 GCF_001017755.1 Protofrankia coriariae | reverse complement strand
CGCCGCCGCTGGCGGGGGAGCGGGTGCTCTCCCGCCAGGTCCGCTACCGGACGGTGGGGGACATGTCCTGCACGGGTGCGATCGAGTCGAGCGCGGTGGCGATCGACGAGGTGATCGCCGAGGTCGCGGCTACCAGGATCACCGAACGTGGCGCGACCCGGGCCGACGACCGGGTCAGCGAGGCGGCGATGGAGGACCGCAAGCGGGAGGGCTATTTCTGATGGCCTTCTGACGGCCGCCCGCTGATGGCCGTGCCGGTTCTGGTTCTTCCGGCCCTGCGATGGCCGGTCCTGCGATGTCTGTGCTTGCTGATGGCCGTACTGCTGTGTCTGTGCTGCTGATGGTCGTGACGGTCCCGATGGCCGTGACGGATGTGCCGTGGGTGCTGGCTGCGGGTGCCCTGACGCGTGCTGGAGAGGTGTGATGAGGGAACTGCTGCGGGTCGCCACCGCGGGTTCTGTCGACGACGGCAAGTCCACGCTGATCGGACGACTGCTGTTCGACACCAAGTCGCTGTTCTCCGACCAGCTGGCCGCGGTGGAACGCACCAGCCGGGAACGCGGGGACGGCTACGTCGACCTGGCGCTGCTCACCGACGGGCTGCGGGCCGAACGTGAGCAGGGCATCACCATCGATGTTGCCTACCGTTACTTCGCCACCCCGAAACGGTCGTTCATCCTCGCCGACACCCCGGGCCACGTGCAGTACACCCGCAACATGGTCACCGGGGCCTCCACCGCCGACCTCGCGTTGCTGCTGGTCGACGCCCGCAGGGGGGTGCTCCAGCAGACCCGGCGGCACGCCTTTCTCGCGTCGCTGCTGCGGGTCCCGCATCTCGTCCTGTGCGTGAACAAGATGGACCTGGTCGGTTTCGACGAGGCCGTGTTCGAGAAGATCAAGGACGAGTTCCGGGCGTTCGCCGCCAAGCTGGAGATCGTCGACGTGGCGACGATCCCGATCTCCGCGCTCGGTGGGGACAACCTGGTCTCCCGGTCGCCGAACACCCCCTGGTACGAGGGCACCTCGCTGTTGCACCACCTGGAGGAGCTGCACATCGCCTCCGACCGCAACCTCATCGACGTCCGCTTCCCGGTGCAGTGGGTGGTCCGGCCGCGCACCGACGAGCTGCACGACTACCGCGGCTACGCCGGCCAGGTCGCCGGCGGTGTCCTGCGGCCGGGGGACGAGGTGATCGTCCTGCCGTCCGGGCTGACCTCGCGCATCGCCGCGATCGACACCTACGACGGGCCGGTGGCGGAGGCGTTCCCGCCGATGTCGGTGACGATCCGGCTCGAGGACGACCTGGACGTCTCCCGCGGGGACATGATCGCCCGGCCGGCGAACCGGCCGACGGTCGGCCAGGACGTCGACCTGATGGTCTGCTGGATGGTGGACGCGCCGCTGCGGCCCCGGGCCCGGCTCGCGATCAAGCACACCACCCGGTCCGTCCGTAGCGTGATCAAGAATATCGCCTACCGGGTGGACGTCGACACCCTGCACCGGGACGAGTCCGCCGCCGAGCTGCGGCTGAACGACATCGGCCGGGTGACGGTGCGGACGACCACGCCGCTGTGCTTCGACCCATACCGGCGCAACCGCGCGACCGGCAGCGTGATCCTCATCGACGAGGCCACCGGGGCCACCGTCGGCGCCGGCATGCTCCTCTGAGCACGATCCGCCGTGGCGCTTCCGTGGCGCTTCCGTGGCGGTTCCGTGACGGCCGTGCGGCTGGTCAGCGGCGCAGATAGCGCAGGAACAGGTTGCCGTCCTCCTCGAGGACGTGACCGAGTGTCATCGTCAGCGGGGCCTGCCAGCGCCGGCCGCGGACCATCCGCAGATGGTCGGGGCCGGCGAGCAACGGGGCGAAGGTCAGGCACAGCTCGTCGAGCAGGCCGGCGTCCGCGAGGTCGGAGTGCAGGGCCGGCCCACCCTCGCACAGGACACGGCCCAGCCCCCGCTCGCCCAGGGCGCGCAGGGCCACGGCTGGATCCACCGTCCGCTCACCGCAGATCAGGACGTCGGCGACCTCCGCGAGCGCCTTGCGCCGGGCGGGGGGCGCGGCCTCGCAGGTCAGCACCAGCGGACGCACCGGCGCGGCGAACAGCCGGGCTGACGGGTCCAGCCGCAGGGCCGCGGAGACGACGGCGATCGGCGGGACCGCGTCCTGCCCGGCCGCGACCCGCCGTTCGCGCCGGTCGGGCGGGACGACGACCGGCCCGTAGTCCTCGGCGACCGCGGTGCCGGCGCCGACGAGGACGACGTCGGCGAGCCACCGCAGCAGCCGGAAGACCCGACGGTCGGCGCTCCCGCCCAGGGCACCGGATCGGCCGTCTACCTCGGTGGCCCCGTCGATCGAGGAGACGAAGTTCGACCGGACGTGCACCTGCCCGGCTGCGAGCGGCGGCAACCGGTAGCAGACGTCCAGGTCGACGGCGTCCGCGGTGCCGGCTCCGGCACTGGCCGCGACGCCGGTACCGCTCGCAACGCAGGCATCGTCCACGACACCGGTACCGTCCGCAAGATCGACAGTATTCGCAAGATCGGTACTGCCCGCGGCATCGGCGCTGCCCACCGCGTGGGTACTGGCCACAACATCGGCATTGCCGGACAACAGGTGGCGCACTCCGACAACTCTATTCTCGATGGGGTGTGCCAGGCCGCCGCGCCTTCCTGGGTTGTGCCGTGCCTTCCCGGGTTGTCCGGGCCGGCGCCGTCCGTTGTGCCTTCCTGAAAAGCAACCGGATCGGACACGGGAGATCGGAAGTCACAGTGTTCGGGGCGAAAAAGATGTGAGCTCGCTCGCGTGACACTTCTTGGGACAACATCAGCCCGGTGTTTTTTCGTAGGGTGAGAAAATGCCGGAACGTCTGGTCGACCGCCATCCTGAGGTACTCCCGGACGATCTGGTCGCGGCCCTGCTGCCACCGCCGCGGTTCAACGACGTCCGTTTCGACACCTATCGGCCGGATCCCGCCGAGCCGAGCCAGGCCGCCGCCGTCGTGGCGCTCGGCCAGTTCGCCAGCCGGGTCGCCGGTGGCGGCCGGGCGGGGGAGTCCGCCGGCGGGCGCGGCCTGCTGCGCTTCGGCCGCCGTAACAACAGTGGACGCAGCACCCGCCACGGCGGGCCGGNNNNGCGGGCCCCACCCGCCCCGGGGTCTATCTCGACGGCGGCTTCGGGGTCGGCAAGACCCACCTGCTCGCCTCGCTGTGGCACGCCGTGCCGGGGCCCAAGGCATACGGGACGTTCGTCGAGATCACCTCCCTGGTCGGCGCGCTCGGGTTCGCCCGGACGGTGGACGCGCTCGCCGGCCTGCGGCTGCTGGCCATCGACGAGTTCGAGCTGGACGACCCCGGCGACACCGTCCTCGTCTCCACGCTGCTGACCAGGCTGGTGGAGGCCGGTGTCCGGCTGGCGGCGACGAGCAACACCCAGCCGGAGGATCTCGGGGCCGGCCGGTTCGGCGCCGACGACTTCCTGCGCGAGATCCAGGGGCTGTCCGCGCAGTTCCACGTCCTGCGAGTCGAGGGTGAGGACTTCCGGCACCGCGGCCTGCCGAAGCCCCCGATGCCCCTGGGCGACCAGGAGGTCAGCCGCCGCGCCGCGGCCACCCCCACCGCCAGCGAGGACGACTTCGCCAGCCTGTGTGCGCACCTGGGCGAGCTGCACCCGTCCCGCTACGGCGCGCTGGTCGACGATGTCGGCCTGGTCTGCCTGCACGGGGTGACCCAGGTGGTCGACCAGGCGGTGGCGCTGCGGCTGGTTGTCCTCGCCGACCGGCTCTACGACCGGTCGCTGCCCGTAGCGGCGTCCGGCCGACCCTTCGACGAACTGTTCTCCCCGGAGATGTTCGCCGGGCCGCACCGCAAAAAGTTCCAGCGTGCGGTGTCGCGGCTGTCCGCGCTCGCCCGTGACGGCGGCTCCGACGAGATGGTCGTCCAGGAGGGCTCGGCGAGCACCGGCGGCCGACCGGCCGCGTAGAGCGGCCTGGCCGCGGGCCGGCCGTTCCTACGGGCGGGGCCCTGCCTCGACGAGCCGATGCCGGCCGTGAAGAACGGCCGGCGGGCAGCGTCGTGACGGTCCTGCCCGGGCCTGGGCGGTTGACCGCGTTCCCGCGGGCGGGCACGTCCCCCATTCCTGCTGTCCCACGTTTCGCGTAGGTGCCGCGTGCCCCGCGGGCGGGCACGTCCCGGTGGTTGTCCCGTCGCACCGGTGGCGGGACACTTGTCCTCTGCCGCCATACTGGTCGAGCGCACCGGGCCGGCCAGGTGTGCCGGTGGATGTACCGTCGGCGAATGCCGGTGGACATCGCCGACAGCTGTCGACGGACATCGGCGGACGCCGCCGCACGGGGAGCCGACCGACAGCCGGGCGGTGGCCACGGCCGGGTCCGTGTCGTTGCCGGCCCGTCGTGTCGAGGGCGACCCGGAGGGAGATGGGGACGGATGACGGACTACGTCATTCTGCTGGTCGTCGTGTTGGTGCTGGCCGTCTGCATCCTCGGGCTGTTGTATCTCGTGCTGTCCGGGTCCGAGGAGCAGGACCGGCGGTAACCGGTGCGGACCGGCGCATATTGGTGCATGCACGCGGATTCGCGCAGACCGGCGCATATTGGCGCGGATTCGCGCGCGTCAGTGTGCGTCAGTACGGATCGGGTACGAGTGCACGCGGCTCGCGTGGCGCACCGAGGCGCGCGTCCCCACGCGGATTCATGCCGCCCGCGGGACGGATTTCCCGGCCTGTGGGGAAACACAGCGTGCGGGGAAACACAGCGTGCGGGAAGCACAGCCTGCGGGAAACCCATCCCGCCGGGCCGGGCCGGGCCGGCGGGACGGGTCCCGGCGTGTTCAGAGCAGCCGGGCGATCACGACTGATTCGGCGTCCAGTTCGATGCGTCCTGGCATGAAGGTGAAACCGGTGGCGGAGGCGGCCGGGATGTCGAAGGGAACTCCCTCGACCGGCACCGGCTGGCGCCGGTCGGACAGGTTGCACACGACGGCGACCTGCCCACGGCGCAGCACGAACCACCGGGCGTCCTCGTCGAAGGTGCAGTGCACCGACGGCAGAGCGGGGTCGGTGAGGTCGGGCAGGGTCCTGCGCAGCGCGGTCAGCCGCCGGTACCACTGCAGCAGCCCGGCGTGCCGGGGGGCGGTGAGCTGCGACCAGTCGAGCCTGGAGCGGACGAACGTCGCCTCGTCCTGGGGGTCGGGGATCTCGTCGGGCCCCCAGCCGTGCGCGGCGAACTCGCCGCGGCGGCCCTTGCGGATGGCGTCGGCCAGGCCCGGCGCGTCGTGGTCGCTGAAGAACTGCCAGGGCGTGGTCGCGCCCCACTCCTCGCCCATGAACAGCATCGGCGTGAACGGAGAGGTCAGCAGCAGCGCGGCGCCGACCCTGAGCAGGCCGGCGCTCAGCGTCGCGCTCGCCCGGTCGCCGATCGCCCGGTTGCCGACCTGGTCGTGGTCCTGGAGGAACACGATGAAACGGTGGGCGGGCAGATGGTTCGGCACCGGCCGGCCGTGGGAGCGCCCCCGGAACGTCGAGTACGTCCCGTCGTGGACGAACGCGTGCTCCATCGCCTTGGCGAGGGTGGCGAGGCTGCCGAAGTCGCTGTAGTAGCCCTGGCGTTCGCCGGACAGGGCCGCCCACAGGGCGTGGTGGACGTCGTCGCACCACTGCGCGTCCAGGCCGTACCCGCCGGCTTCGCGGGNNNGTACCCGCCGGCTTCGCGGGTGGTGACCACCCGGGGGTCGTTCAGGTCGGACTCGGCGATGACGAACAGCGGCCGGCGCTGCTGGGCGGCGAGCCCGTGCACCGCCGTGGTGATCTCCTCCAGCAGGTGGACGGCCCGGTTGTCGGCGAAGGCGTGCACCGCGTCCAGCCGCAGGCCGTCGCAGTGGTAGTGCCGCAGCCAGCCGAGCGCGTTGTCGACGATGAAGGCCCGGACCTCGTCCGAACCGGGCGCGTCGAGGTTGACCGCGGGCCCCCAGGGCGTGACATGGGAGTCGGTGAAGTAGGGGCCGAACCGGGCCAGGTAGTTGCCGTCCGGCCCGAGGTGGTTGTAGACCACGTCCATGATCACGCCAATGCCCCGGTTGTGGGCCGCGTCCACGAAGCGTTTGAGCCCGTCCGGGCCGCCGTAGGGCTCGTGCACGGCGAAGAGGTCCACGCCGTCGTACCCCCAGCCGTGCCGGCCGGCGAAGGCGTTGACGGGCAGCAGTTCGACCGCGTCGACCCCGAGCGCCACGAGATGGTCGAGCCGTTCGATGGCCGCGTCGAAGGTGCCCTGCGGGGTGAACGTGCCGATGTGCAGCTCGTAGAGGACGCTGCCGGCGAGCGTGATGCCCCGCCAGGCACTGTCGGACCAGGGGAACAACGAGTGGTCGACCAGGCGGGAGCGGCCGTGGACGCCATGGGGCTGCCAGGCCGAGCGTGGGTCGGGCAGTTCGTCGACGTCGCCGTCGACGAGGAAGGCGTAGTCGGTGCCGTGCCCGGCCGCGGGCACGTTGACCCACCACCAGCCGCCCTCGTCGGTCATCATTTCGTGAACGGTTTCGCGACCGTCCGTGCTGGTGGCTACACTCACCGTCTTGGCATCTGGCACCCACACGCGGAAAGTGCTCATCGGTACTGTCTACCCGTTGTCGATTGCATGAGCATCTGTGATCTCGATTTCACGGCGCCGTTACAGGTGTGGTGTCGCGCATCTGCCTGACGTTCCGGTTGACGTTGCGTCGAGCGGCCCTCCGCTGATCGTGTGATCGTCCGGGTTTCGTCCTGCCCATGTTTCAGGGCAGCACGGATCGGGTCCGTCCCGCCCGGGGTTCCGGCCGGTTCCGGGACGAATCACGACTCGATTGTCGCGGCTGTGGTTCGGCCGTGGTTCGAGTATCGCGGATACTCTGTGATCATGCACATAGCGACAACGGATGATGCCATCGCGTGGGGTGTGCCGGCGGAACTCGTCGTGGTGCGGCACGGGCAGAGTACCGGCAACGCGGCCCTCGCCGCGGCCGATGCCGCCGGCAGCCAGGACGCCGGCATCACCGAGCGGAATCCCGACATCCCGCTGTCGCCGCTCGGCCGGGAGCAGGCCGGCGACCTCGGCCGCTGGTTCGCCTCGCTGCCGCCGGAACGCATCCCGCAGATCATCAAGTCCTCGCCGTACGTCCGGGCGCGGGACACCGCCGACATCGTGCGGGACGAGCTGGCACGTGCCGGCCGGGCGGTGCCCCCACCCGTCCTCGACGAGCGGCTGCGGGACCGCGAGACGGGTGTGCTGAACGGGCTGCCCTCGGCGGCCAGGCAGGCCCGGTTCCCCGACGAGGTGCGACGGCGGGCCCATCTCGGTGAGCTCTACTACCGGCCGCCGGGTGGCGAGTCCCTCACCGACGTGGCGCTGCGGCTGCGCAGTTTCCTGCGGGACGTCTGCCGGGAGCAGGCCGGCCGCCGGGTGCTCGTCGCCGCGCACGACGCTGTCGTGATCATGCTCCGGTTCGTCCTCGAGGGCCTGACCGAGACCGAGCTGGTGGCGCTGAGCGGTTCGGTCGCCAACGCGTCCGTCACCCGCTGGGTGGCGGACGCCGGGCGCCTGCGCCTGGCCGAGTACAACCGGACCGGCCATCTTCAGCCCGGCCATCTTCAGCCCGGCCGCCTCCGGAGCGGTCAGCCCCTCGGTGGCGATCTCCTCGGCTGTCATCCCGCCAGCGGTCATCCCGGCGCCGGTATCGGCTGACGACAGGGGAACGCGGGGCGTTCTCGGCGCCCGTCCTGCCGCGTCCCCGCGCGATTCTCCGTACCGGACGGCGGGGGGCCGGCGGGGATTCCGGCACCGGCGGGGAACCGCTGTGTCCCGCGGCTGCCGTCCCGCGGCGGGGAAGCGCCGTCTCGTGACGGGGAACCGCCGTCCCGCGGCGGTATCGGATTCACATCGTCGAGCGTTCCTGGTCGTTTCAGTCTCCGGCCATGCACGCTCGGTTGTGGTCGCCGTTTGTCGCTGGAATGATTGGCAACTTTTCCTACCGTCAAGGTAGAGAAATATGATTTCTGCCATATTCTCATCATCTTGACGGTTACTGGCTGTTTCCTCGAAAGTCCACAGTTATGTCGCCGCGCACACCGCTGATTCGCCGTCGGTGTGTGGACTACGCATTGGTGTGTAGCTGTCGCTGTTCGCCCTGTCGAACCTAGCTCGGGCCGGGTGGGTCGATCCGCCGGCCACTCGTCGCCGCGGATCCCACGGCCGCGCATTCCCGCACCTCCCTGGGCCACCGGTGGCCGGTTTCCGGCCGGAACGTCCACCGTCCCCCACCGCCGGCAGCCATCCAGCCGTTAGCCGTACCGCTTCAGCCGTGCCCCTGACGGCCCGCCTCGGCCGGGCCCGCCCGCCGCGCCCGCCCGCCGCGCCCCGGATGTCACGTCATGGCGGGTGACCACCCGTGACAACTGTTTCCGGACAGGCGTTGTCGGTCACTGTCCGTAGAGAGACCAGGAAGAGTAATGGCAGACCAGACGACCGTGCAGACGCATCCCGTGGCCCGTGTCCCGCGGGACGGCACCGACGTCGAGCCCAACGCGGCTGCTCGGGCCGAGACCGACGCCGCTACCGAGGCTGCTACCGAGGCTGCTACCGAGGCGGGCGCCACGCCCGAGACGGGCTCCGGCGTCGACACCGGTGGCCCGGAGGGGGGCCGCCTGCGTCGACGCCGGAGCATCGGTGTGCCCTACCGGCTGATCTCCTGGCTCAGCCCGCTGGTGCTGCTGGTCATCTGGGAGCTCTTCGCCCGCAGCGGGATGATCTCCGCGCATGTGCTGCCCGCGCCGACGAAGGTGCTGTCCACCGCCCGGGAGCTCACCGCCAGCGGCCAGCTGCCGAAGGACGCGCTGATCAGCCTGCGGCGGGCGGCGACCGGCTTCGTGATCGGCGGCGGGATCGGCCTCGCCCTGGGTGTCGCGGTCGGTTTCTCCAAGATCGCGGACGCGGTGCTCGACCGTCCGATCCAGATGATCCGCGCGGTGCCCTTCCTGGCGATCCTGCCGCTGGTGATCGTGTGGTTCGGGGTCGGCGAGTCCGGCAAGGTCTTCCTGGTCGCGCTCGGTGTCGCCACTCCGATCTACCTCAACACCGTGCTGGGCATCCGGCAGGTGGATCCCAAGCTCCTCGAGCTCGGGCGGGTCATCGGCCTGCCCCAGCGCCAGCTCATCCGCCGGATCGTGCTGCCGGGCGCGTTGCCCTCGATCCTCAACGGCATCCGCCTGGCCCTCACCACCGCGTGGCTCGCCCTGGTGGTCGCCGAAACCGTCGGCGCCGACTCCGGCATCGGTTTCATGGCGATGGACGCGCGTGAATTCCTGCGGACCGACGTCATCGTGCTGGCGATACTGATCTACGCGGCCATCGGGATTCTTTCCGACCTGGCCGCCCGGGTGCTCGAACGCCGGCTGCTGTCCTGGCACCCGAACTACGCGAACGCCCGGAGCTGACCACGGCCGCCGGGGCGTTCCCTGACCGCGGCCGGCCGGCTGTTCTTTCGACGTGCCAGCGGCCCACGCGGTCCACGGACGCCAGGTATCCGGGCCGTTCCGGCCAGGCCATCTGTTCCAACAGCACCTGATCCGATATCACCTGTTCTGGTCATAGCTGTCTCGCGTGTGCGGTTTTCGTGCATCGTCGCGCCAGGTAATCAATACAACTGTCGGCCATTGAATGGCCTCGTGCTGTAAAGGAAAGCCGATGTCTCCTGCGAACTCCCTGTGGACTCCGACCGCCGCCCGTGGTGCCGGTGCCGGTGCCGGCACCAGTCGGCACATGGTGATCGGCCGGCGCGGCCTGTCCCGGCGGACCTTTCTGTCCACCGCGGCCGCGGCCGGGCTGGCAGTCCCGCTGGCCGCCTGCGGATCGGACGACAGCGGCAGCGGCGGCGGCAACACCAGCACGGTCCGGCTGACCTTCGGGACGGGGTCGCCGGAGAAGGAACGCGGCGAGCTGGAGAAGAACCTGCGGGCGCAGGGCATCGCGGTCCAGTGGCTCGGCCCCTTCCCGAACCACGCCCCGACCATGCAGGCGGTCACCGGAGGCAGCGCGGACTTCAGCTTCGGGGGGAGTTCCACGCCGGCGGACGCCGCCATTCTCGCCGGCTCCCCGCTGGTCTATGTCGGATTCGGCGAGACGTCGCCACGGAGCAGCGCGATCCTCGTTCTGCCGAAATCGGGAATCCGCTCGGTGAAGGACCTGGCAGGGAAGTCGGTCGCGGTGAACAAGGCTGGGCTCGGGGAGTTCCTGCTGGTGGCGGCCCTGGAGAAGTACGGCGTCCCCAAGGACCAGGTGAAGTTCGTGTACCTGAACCCGCCGGACGCGGGACCGGCGTTCTCCACGGGGAAGGTCGACGCCTGGTCCATCTGGTCCGGCCCGCGGGAGCAGGCCGAGGTCGCCTACGGCGCCGTCCCCATCTTCGTTGACCAGGACGAGCTGCCCCGGCAGTTGGATTTCCGTACCTATCTGGTCCGCCGGGAATACGCCGAGAAGAACCCCGACCTCGTCCGCAAGGTGATCAATGCCTACGTGGCGGAGTACGAGTGGCAGGCGAACCACATAGAGGAGACGGTGCGGATCCAGACCGCCGCGGCCAACTACCCGGACGGCGTCCTGCAGAAGCTGACGGCCAACAGGGTCGTCACAAAGCTCAAGCTGATCGACGACGACGCGATCGAGAAGCTCCAGTACGGCGCGGACTGGATGACCGACCACAAGGTGCTGTCCGGCAAGCTCGTCGTCGCCGACCACGCCGTCAAGCTGTAGCGCCGTCCGCCGTCGCGACGGCGGTTCTCATCCGACAACGGTCCTTTATCTGATAACAGTCCTTTATCTGACGAAGGTCCTCATATCCGGCGGTGGTCGCGGTCGTCGCCGCGGCCACCGCCGGAAGCAATCCCACCGTCTGAAGCGGCCACCGTCTGAAGCGGCCACCGTCTGAAGCGGCCGTCGGCGGCGCAGAGCGCGATCCCGCGCCACGGTCTGGTCGCCGGCCCAGCCGAACACCTGGTTGAAGGGAACTCGAGGTAATGACATCCCAGCCCGCCACCGTCTCGCGGGAGACCGCGGATGCCGCGTCCGCCGGGGGAGCGTCCCTCGTCCGGGTCCGCGGTCTGCGCCGCGCCTATCAGGACAAGGTCGTCATCGACGGGCTCGACGTCGACATCGCCGCCGGTGAGTTCGTCGCTCTGCTGGGCAAGAGCGGCTGCGGCAAGACCACCTTGTTGCGTACCCTCGCCGGCCTCGACCAGCCCGACGCCGGCACGGTCGACGTGCCGGCGCAGCGGGCGGTGGTGTTCCAGGAGCACCGGCTGCTGCCGTGGGAGCGGGTCTGGCGCAACGTCGCGATCGGGCTGCCGCGGGGCGAGGGGTAGCAGAAGGCCGCCGCCGCGCTGGCGGAGGTCGGCCTCAGCGGCCATCTCGAGGCGTGGCCGATCACCCTCTCCGGTGGGGAGGCGCAGCGGGTCGCCCTCGCCCGGGCGCTGGTCCGCGAGCCGAAACTGCTGCTGCTCGACGAGCCGTTCGCCGCCCTCGACGCGCTGACCAGGATCAAGATGCACGAGCTTGTCCGGGAGCTGGTCGCCCGGCACCGGCCGGCGGTGCTGCTGGTCACCCACGACGTCGACGAGGCGATCGCCCTCGCCGACCGGGTGCTGGTCATGCGGACGGGGGAGATCGCCGCCGAGCACCGCATCCAGCTCACCGGTGCCCGGGGTCGGGCGGACGCCGGCTTCCTGGCGCTGCGGGAGGCCCTGCTGGCCGAGCTCGGCGTGCTCCCCGACCCTGGTGGCGCGCGCACTGACTCCGGCGCGCTGGCGAAAGCCACCACCTGACCGGCTCCGCGCACCGGCCGGCGCGGCGCGGTAGTCCCCGCCCGGCCGGCCAGGGCCGTGGGTCACTCCGGCGCCGCGCCCGCCGTGGCGGG
>NZ_JWIO01000003.1:2866-15569 GCF_001017755.1 Protofrankia coriariae | reverse complement strand
TCCGGCCGAGGCCAAGCCGGTGGGCCCGGTCTCCAGCCCGCTCTCCGCGCCGGCATCCAGCTCCGCCGAGACGAGGTCCTCGTAGGTCTCACGTCGCCGGATCAGCCGGACGTCCCCGCCGTCGACCAGCACCTCCGCGGGGCGGGGCAGGCCGTTGTAGTGGCTGGCCATCGTCATGCCGTAGGCGCCGGCGGTGAAGACGGCCAGCACGTCTCCGGCCCGCAGCGAGGGGAGGAGCCGGTCCTTCGCGAGGTAGTCGCTGGACTCGCACAGCGGGCCCGCGACGTCGTAGCGCGTCAGGCCCGGCAGGTCGTGCTCGCCGGTACGGCTCACCGGTGACACGCCGTCCCGCGGCCGGGCCGGCCACAGGAAGTGGAACGTGTCGTAGAAGGCGGTCCGGATCAGGTGGCTCATCCCGGTGTCGGTGATCACGACGTTCCGCGAGCCGGAGGTCTTCAGGTAGCGCACGCTGGCCAGCAGCACGCCGGCGTTGGCCGCGATCGAACGGCCGGGCTCCATGACGACCATGCCGCCGGCGGCCACGAAGGAGCGCAGCTTCGGCACGATCACGGCGGCGAAGTCCGACCAGCCCGGGACGCCGGCCCCCTCGTAGTCCGCGGGGAAACCACCACCGATGTTGATCGTCGGGACGGGGGCGCCGTCGGCGGTCAGCTTCTCCGCCAGGGTCAGCACCTTGTCCACGGCGTCGCCGTAGGCCCGCGGGTCGAAGATCGGGGAGCCGATGTGGAAGTGCAGGCCCGCCGGCCGCAGCCAGCGGTCGTCCACGGCCAGCCGGTACACCTCGTGCACCTGGTCGAGGTCGATCCCGAACTTGCCGCCGCGGCGCCCGGTCGTGGTCTTGGCCGGGGTGCGGGAGTCGACCGCGACGTCCGGGTTGACCCGCACGGCCGCCCCCACCGGGAGTTGGCAGTCGGCCGCCGCCCGGGCGAGGGCGCGCATCTCACTCTCGGACTCCACGTTGACGCAGCGGATGCCGGAGCGCACCGCGTACCGCAGCTCCTCGTCGGACTTGCCCACACCGGCGAAGACGATCCGCTGCGCGGGCACCCCGGCCAGCAGCGCCCGGTATAGTTCGCCGCCGCTGACCACGTCCACGCCCGCGCCCGCCGCCGCGAGGTTGCGCAGCAGGTGGATGTTGCTCAGCGCCTTGGCCGAGAAGCAGATCAGCGGCGCGAGGTCAGCGAACGCGTCCGCGACCTGCCGCAGGTGGGTGACGAGAGTGCCGTGCGAGTACACGTAGACCGGCGTGCCGAAACGGGCCGCGATCTCCTCCACGGCGACGTCCTCCACGTACAGCACGCCGTCCCGGTACGTGAAACGATCCAATGCCTTCTCCCGGATGATGAGTCACGCACCATGGCGATCGTCGCGAGCTGGGGTGGGTGCCTGTCGCACCACCCCGGACGGCCGGGATCATGCGGGCAGGTGACGGCCCTGAACCTCCGGTTCGCGGCTGCGCCGACAGACACGCTCCCACTCCCGCCCGCCGTCGACGAGCCGGTCACCCGTCGTCGACAAGCAGGTGGAGGTGCTCGGGCGAGGTGAATCAGGTTCACCGTCCGACGTACCCGCGACCCGGGGCGCAGGTTCAGCGCCAACCCGCACAGAATACTGAAGCTGCCCCGATCTGACGCATCCCCGGGCTTTGGCGGCTGTGTGAGCGCTGGATCAGCGCGTGGCCGCGACCAGGCCGGGGGAGGCGGGCGCATAGCGGCTCGGCGCTCTGGGCAGGCCGAGATGGCTGCGCAGCGTGACGCCCTCGTAGGCGGTGCGGAACAGGCCGCGCCGCCGTAGTTCGGGCACGACATGGTCCACGAACAGCTCGAGCCCGGACGGGTAGGCGTCCATGTTCAGGTTGAACCCGTCGGCCGCCCGGCCGCGGAACCACCGCTCCATGTTGTCGGCGATCTGCTCGGGTGTGCCGACGACGAGCCGGTGTCCGCCGAACGGGTTACGGCCCAGCAACTGTCGCACGGTCAGGTTCTCCCGGCGCGCCTCACGCAGGATGTTTTCGACGAAACCGCTCGTTATCCCGGCGCCGCCCTGCCCGTCGATGTCGTCGGGCAGCGGCCGGTCGAGAGTGAGCCGCTGTGGGTCGACGTTCAGGCGCTCGGCGAGCAGGGCGACCTGAACGTCGAGGTCCAGCAGGGCGTCCATCTCCTCCCTGCGCCGCCGCGCCTCGGCCTGCGTGCTGCCGACCACCGTGTAGAGCCCGGGCAGGATCACCAGCGAGTCCGGGTCACGGCCGTTCGCCGCGGCCAGCCCCTTCAGCTGCGCGTAGAACGCCTGCGCCTCGGTGCAGGTGCGCTGGACGGTGAACAGCGCGTCCGCCCAGCGCGCGCCGAGCCGCCGGCTCGGCCCGGAGTCGCCGGCCTGCACGATCATCGGGCGTCCCTGCGGGGCACGCGGCACGTTCAGCGGCCCGCGGACCCGGAACGCCGGACCGACATGGTCGATGCGGTGCACCCGCGCCGGGTCGGCGTAACGGCCGGTGACCGGGTCGGCCAGCAGCGCCTCGTCCTCGAAGCTGTCCCAGAGCTTCACGACGACGTCGACGAACTCCTCGGCCCGCGCGTAGCGCTCGGCATGGCCGGGCATGCGCGGATGGCCGAAGTTGGCCGCGGCGTCGTCGCTCTGGCTGGTCACGATGTTCCAGGCGGCCCGTCCCCCGCTGACGTGGTCGAGGGTGGCGAACCTGCGGGCTACCTCGTAGGGCTCGTTGAACGTCGTCGACGCCGTCGCCACCAGGCCCACCCGTTCGGTCGCCCGGGCCATCGCCGCGAGCAGGACCACAGGGTCCAGCGAGTGCCAGGGGCGGCGGTCGAAGTCGGCCGCGAGCTGGGGCCCGTCGGCGAAGAAGACCGCGTCGAACGTGCCCCGTTCGGCGATCCGCGCGATCTCGCAGAACGCGTCGACGTCGTCCACGGAACGTGGGTTGTCCGACAGCCGCCAGGCGGCGTCGTGCCGGCCCGAGGCCAGCACGTTCGCGTTGAGGTGCAGCTGCCGTACGGGCTTGTGTCCGGTGGTCGGTTGCGCTGCGCTCTGCGTCATCGCTGGTGCGTCCTCTCGGGGCGGCGGTACGGGCCGGGCCGTGCCGGGCCGGGCGTCGGAGAGCCAGAAATCGGAGAGTCAGAAAAAGGCCGCGTCGGGCAGCGGGGTTCCGTTTATCTCGTGGTCACCGATCCACCTGGCCTTGTAGGTGCGCGGGTTGTGTGACGCGAGCGTGCGGATGTTGCGCCAGTGCCGGTCGATCTGGGTGACGTCGGCGGGCCGCGGTCGCCCCNNGCGGGCCGCGGTCGCCCCGCCGACGTCGAATACCGCCGAGGCGGCCCGCTGCCCGGTCTCGTCGACGACGACCTTCGCCTTCGCGGCCCGCAGCGCCGCGCGCAGCGCCAGCTCGCGGTCGGCCCTGCCGGCGAGGACCACCTCGGTCGAGGTACGGGATGGGCGGACTGCCGTCGCGCGGGCGCCGCCATCGGCCTCTTTGCCGCCGCTGTTGTGACGCGAGCATGACGCGTGTCACAAATATTTGTTCATCCGATAGACACAAGAGCGCAACACAACCGCCGGTGCCTACGGCCCCACCGAGGTCACGGTCAACGCGGTGATCTGGCGGTACGACCCCGGCGACCCGGCCGCTGCCCATCGGCCGGCCCGACCCGAACGTGCGGGCCTACGTTCTCGACGGCGGTCTGCTGCCGGCCGGCGCCGGGGCGACCGGTGAGCTGCACCTGGGCGGGCCGAGGTCGCCGCCGCGCGACACGGCCCGCGGCCGGTGCTGCTCGGCTTCGACGCGGACCTGGTCGCCACGCTCACCCAGGCCGCCGCACGCCGCGGGTTGACACCCACCCAGGCGGGCGGTCGTGCCGAGCGCGCCAGGCGCCGCTGTGACGTAGCCGGTGCTGGTCCCGGGCGTTCCGGCGTCCTGTAGGAGATTCACGGCAACGGTGAGCAGGGGTGAGATACGTCCGGACAAGGCGGAGAACTCCGCGGAGGAGAGCGCCGAGAAGGTGAACGCGTCGCTGCTGCGCGTCGCGTTCACGCCAGTCCTGGAAGGATTGCGCCGGATCAGGACAACCAGCGGATGGTCAGGCCCTCTCCCACGCCACTAACGGCGAATTTAGGTCAGAGGCATCCTGGGTCGAGCCGTACCTGAGAACCCGGCCGGGCGAAGGAACCGCCCCGCGGGACCATCGTAGCGACCACGCCGTTGTCACCCGACACGCAACCGCCGTTTCCGGCCACCGGAGTCCAGCCCGTCCTCCTGAGATGGTCCAGAGCATTGTCCATCCGCCAGCCCACCACATTGCTTATCGAGACGCAGCCGAGGATATGGATGTGCATACCGACTCGCGCTGTAACGGCAGTGATGACGCCGGCCGCTGGAGTCTGGCTGTTGACCACGTCGTGCAGTCCGCTGGTGCTGCATCCTTCGGAGAACGAGATGTTGTAAAACCCGGCCTGATGCAGGATGGCCGTCGCCTCCGACCGGGTCGCACCATACAGATTTGGCACGGTGGCCTGGGCCGCTGGCAGCGTGGTCGTCGAGTGGACCACTGGTACCGGAGGCGGCGCCACTGGCGGTGCGGTCGTCGAGTGGGCTACCGGTGCCGGACCGGATGCCGGAGGCGGCGCCGGCGCGGGCGGGATCCCCGGGGCCAGGGAGTGCCCAGACGACGGAGCAGGGAGTTTCGTGAAGAAGGAGGGAGGCGTGTCGCCGGTGGGGGATGCGGGTCTCGGGATGGTCGTCGGAAGACCATCCGGGATATCAGAGGTCAGTGTTGGCGTCGCCGAAAGACCATGCCCTCGCTGCTGAGCCCCGGCTTCCTGCGCTAGTGCTGAGGCGGGCTGGGACGGCGACGGAGAAGTTACACTGCCGCCTCCGGTGGAGGGCACTATGCCGCCACAACCTACCACTGCGACGACGGCCGCCGCGGCGAGCACGACGACGGGAATCCATTGCGGACGAGACACATTGCCCCTTCAGCGTGCCGGAAGACCAGTCGGTTCCTCAGGCATGAGTGTCCTGGAATAATACGGAAACGGCCTTTGCCATCCCCAGAGCCCCCTGTGGACCCGCGGTAGCACCGCCTGGCCGGGCGGTTCGACCTTGCCGCTGGCGGCAGGGTCGAACGACGGCCACATGAGCGTCAGCACCAGCGGCACGCCGTGGCATGGCCTCGATGCGTGCGGTTTCACCTCAACCCGTGCGGGTCTCATCGCGCTGTGAGCAACGAATCATGGCGAACGGGGTGAAGCGGCAGGTTCCCGCGCGGGTCTGATGCTCGCGGGAACCGTGGGCGTCTCGCGGCCGACTACCTGGGACGGGTCCGCAACGGCGGGCTTACACGGACACGATTCCCGGGAGAGCCTGCATGCGTCCTCGCCTGTTGTGTGGTCTTGCGGCCGCGGTGGCCCTGTTGGCCGCTGCCTGCGGCGGCGGGGACTCCGGGGGCGGGGGTCCCGCTCCCGCGCCGGCTGTCGGGCCGTCCCTGGCCGGCTCCGGTTTTCCGGTGAAAGTCGCCGACTGCGACGGCGTCGAGACCACCTTCGACTCCGCCCCGCAGAAGATCGTCACCAGCAATGCCTCCAGCCTGGAGACCCTGTTCTGGCTGGGTGCCGGTGACCGGGTGATCGGCACCGGTTTCCCGCCCGGCAGGGGCACCGTGCCGGAGCGGTTCGCCGAGCAGATCGCGAAGGTGCCGGTGCTGGGCGAAGGGGTGATCGCCAAGGAGAAGCTGCTCGGGTCCGGCGCCCAGCTCTACATCGACACCTTCGGCCCGCCGGCCGGCGNNCCTTCGGCCCGCCGGCCGGCGCGGGCGGCATGAGCGGCATGGGGGACGTGGCCAGCCCGCGGGAGTTCGCCGCCGTCGGGATCAAGCACATCTACCTGCACTCGACGGCCTGCGCGGCGACGCTGGCGCACCCGCAGAACGACCTGTCGGAGGTCGAGGCGGACATCACCCGGCTCGGCGCCGTCACCGGGACCTCCGCCCGCGCCCAGGAACTGGTCGCCGACATGGAGCGGAAGACCGGCGCGGTGCGCTCGGCGATCGCCGACGTCGCGCCGGACCGGCGTCCCACATAATTTCTTCCTCGACTACGACGCCGGCACCGCGCAGCCGATGGCGATCTGCAACAGGCAGGTCGGCAACGCGGTGATCACCCAGGCCGGGGCGCGCAACATCTTCGCCGACTGTGACGGTGACTTCAGACCGGTCGGCTGGGAGGACGTGGTCTCCCGCAACCCCGACTGGATTCAGCTCGGCGTGCGCAACCAGGGCAGCCCCGGAGGCCGACGACAAAGCGTTCGACGCCGCGGCGCAGTTCCTGCGTACCTTCCCGGCCACCAGCGGTCTGACCGCGGTCAGGGAGGGCCGCTTCCTGCGCGTCGGCTCGGAGCAGACCACCATCGCCGGAGTGCGCAACGCCGACGCGGTGCAGCAGATCGCCGCTGCCCTCTACCCCGGCCGGGTCAGGCGGTAGATGCCGATCATCGCGTTCCTCCGCGGGGACGGCGGCTCCTCCGGCTCCGCGGGCGCCGCGGACAGCGCGGACACGGACCGGCCGGACCAGGGCTCGGGCACCACGGGCCGCCCGGATCGGTCCCCGGACCCCACGGCCCGGTCGGTCCGGCATCCGGGCGGCGGCGCGCGGGCCGGCTGGGTGGCCGCCGGGCTGGGCGTGGCGCTGGTCGCCGCGCTGACCCTGGCCGTCTCCCTCGGCTCCACCGATGTGCCGATGGGCGAGGTGTGGTCCGTCGTGGGCCGTCACCTCACCGGACGCCCGGCGCCACCGGGCCCCCAGGATCTGATCGTGTGGCAGCTGCGGGTGCCCCGCGCGCTGCTCGCGGCCGTGGTCGGCGCCGGTCTCGGCCTCGTCGGCACGGCGGTGCAGGCCCTGGTGCGCAACCCGCTGGCCGACCCCTACCTGCTGGGTGTCTCCTCCGGCGCCTCGCTCGGCGCGGTCGCCGCGATAGTGCTCGGCGTGGGCGCGGGCGTGGGTGGCCTGCCGCGGATCGGTGTCTCCACCGCCGCCTTCGCCGGCGCGTTGGCGTCGTTCGCCCTGGTGTGGGCGCTGGCCCGGCGCGGCGGCGGCTTCTCGCCGCTACGGCCGGTGCTTGCGGGTGTGGGCATCGGCCAGTTCCTGTCCGGTTTCACCAGCTACCTGGTGCTGCGGACGGGGGACGAGCAGCAGACCCGCGGTGTGCTCTTCTGGCTGATGGGCAGCCTCGGCGGCGCCCAGTGGGGCACGCTCGCGATACCCACCGTCACGGTGGCGTCCGGGCTGGTCGTTCTGCAGGCCCGCGCCCGCGCTCTCAACGCGCTGCTCATGGGGGACGAGACAGCGGCCGGCCTCGGGGTGGACGTCACCCGGTTGCGCCGCGAGCTGTTCGTCGTGACCAGCGTGCTCACGGGCGTGCTGGTGGCGGTCTCCGGCGCCATCGGCTTCGTCGGGCTCATGATCCCGCACGCCTGCCGGCTGGTGGTCGGCGGCGACCATCGCCGGCTGCTGCCGGTGGCGGCCCTGGCCGGGGCGGTGCTGCTGGTCGCGGTGGACATCGCCGCCCGCACCGCGCTGGACACCCAGGAGCTGCCGGTCGGCGTGGTCACGTCGCTGATCGGCGCCCCCGCCCTGCTGTACCTGCTCGACCGGCGGCTGGGACGCACGTGAGGATCGCCATCGAGGATCTTTCCGTCGTGCTCGCCGGCCGTGCCGTGGTGGCCGGTGTCCACCTGGTGGCCGGCGAGGGTGAGATCGCCGGCCTGGTGGGGCCCAACGGCAGCGGCAGGTCCACCGTGCTGCGTACCGTCTACCGGCACCTGCGGCCGCGGGCGGGGCGGGTGCTGCTGGCCCGCGCGCTCGCCCAGCAGCCGGACGTGCTGGTGCTCGACGAGCCCACCAACCATCTCGACGTGCGCCACCAGGTGGAGTTGCTCGCCCTGCTGCGTGCCCAGCGCCGCACCACCCTGCTGGCGCTGCACGACCTCAACGCCGCCGCCGCGGTGTGCGACCGGCTGCACGTGCTCCAGCACGGCACGATCGTCGCCTCCGGCGCGCCTCAGCAGGTGCTCACCCCCGCCCTGCTGGCAGCGGTCTTCGGGGTACGGGCCGCGGTCGTGGAACATCCCCTCACCGGCGACGCCCTGATCGCCTACGACCACCACACCCCAGCGGCCACACCCAACCAGCGCCAACAGCTCCCCGAAGCCGTCGGCGAAACCTGACCGCGCGGGACGTGCTCTCAGCGCGAATGCCGGTGGTTCCGGGGATGCCCCGGAACCACCCCCTCACAGGGCCATTCACGGAAAGAGAAAACTGTGCTGACGGACTGTGCCGCCTGGCCGACCCTGGTCGGCTTATGACGCTCGGCCGACTTCGGTGGCGGTCGGGACCTCGAGGAGCAGGCCGCTCTTGACGTCGTAGATGTACCCGTAGATCGGGATGCGCGCGGGGACGAGCGGGTGGTTGCGGACCCGGCGGACGTCCTCGGTGACGCTCGTGGCCTGGTCGGAGATCGTCAGCCAGTCGATGTAGTCGCCCTCGCGGGCGCCCGGGCCGGTGCCGACGTCGTAGAAGCCCTGGTCACCGAGGGCGGCGGTCTCCAGGCTGTTGGCGAGCAGGCCGCGGATCACCTCGTCGGTGAAGAACTCCATCCCGCAGTCGCTGTGGTGGATGATGAACCACTCCCTGGTGCCCAGCAGCTTGTACGAGATCACGAACGAGCGGATCGCGTCGTCGCTGGCGCGCCCGCCGGCGTTGCGGATCACGTGGGCGTCGCCCTCGCGCAGCCCGGCGTACTTGGCCGGGTCCAGCCGGGCGTCCATGCAGGTGAGGATGGCGAAGCCCCGGGCCGGCGGCAGGGCCAGCTCGCTCCTGTCACCGAACGAGGCAGCGTACTCTGCGTTGGCTGCGATGACTTCGGGCAGAACGGACATCTACAACGCTCCTTTGACGTGGTGACTGATCTGTCAGCTCTACGCGGTCGGAAGGAATCTCTGTAGGAACCTCTGTGCGGACGGGACTACGTGGCCGGAACCGCCGTGAGCCAGCTGTTACGGAACTGTGTGGTCGCCTGGTCCACGGTCTGCCGCACGGACGCGGCGTCCGCCGGCGCGGGTGCCGCACCGAACGTGCCGGCCAGGGCGTCGATGGCGCGCGTGACGCGCGGCTGCCACCTGCTCTCCCAGCCGAGGATGTGCTCGCGGTTGCCCGGCCGGGCGGCGAGGATGTAGCGGGCGAGGGCGCCGGTCCAGTCCTGGCCGCGCCCGCTGTCGACGCCGGACTCGTGCAGCAGCTGCGCGGTCAGCTCGTCCCTGTTGGCGGTCGCGAGCGCGGCGAAGGCCTGCTTGAACAGGGCGTCGAAGGCCGGCTTGACGACGAGGTCGAGGGCGGTGAACGCCTCAGCCCAGTCGTAGGCCAGCAGCAGGTTCTCCAGCAGTTCGCGGGCCGGCTGCCAGGCCGGATCCTGCTCCCAGACGCGGCGCGCGACCGTGCTGTCGGCGAGGTCCGGGCCGTGCGAGAGCGACAGCGACTTCGCCCGGTAGGCGATCCACTGCAGCGCGCGCAGTTCGTCGGCGGCCTGGAAGAAGGACGCGTTCGTGATGGCCGCGCTCGGCGCCAGCTGGCCGACGTACAGGCTGGTGATCTGCAGGACGTGCAGCGCGAACCGGGCGGGCAGGTAGACGCGGCCCAGGACGGCGACCCAGGCCGGGTCGAGCCCGGCGTCGTGGTCGAGGGCCTCGAAGCGGTCGACGACGCGTTCGGCGTAGATCTCGCGGTCGTGCTGGAGGGCGATGTAACGCCGATAGTTGAGCTGGGCGGGGTCGGAGAACTCCTCCCAGCTGTCGGCCTGGACCGGTGAGCCCTCACGGTGCCTGAGGTACCACTGGTTGATCGGGCTGTCCGGGTCGAGGTCGAACGGTGCGGGCTGCCTGCCGAAGTGGTAGTGGAACTTTTTGGTGACGATCTCGTATTCGTTGAGCCGGCGCCGCCCGGCGTCGGCGATGCTCCACGTGCGCAGTGAGCGCGTCGGGCCGGTCATCGGTCCTCCCGGGCCAGGTACCAGGTCAGTTCGTCGTCGCCGGTGTACTTCATCCGGCCCGCGAAGCCCGCGATGGCGGGTTCCAGCGACGGCAGGTCGATGGGCCGTCCGAGCGCCTCGGACAGGCTGGCCCGGGTGACCCGCAGGAAGCGCTGGGCGTGGATGCGTACGTACCCGGTGTTGTCGTCGACGAACAGCTCCGAGCCGGGGTTGTCCTTCTCCAGCGCGGTCTGCAGCGCGTCGACGATGTCCGGGTCGAAGCCCCGTACCACGGGGCCGACCAGGTAGTCCGGTCTGTCGGTCAACGGATGCCTCCTCAACCTCGGCAGCGGTTGTAGTGGGGCCGACCGTCGGTCGGCACCGATACGGCGATCTGCTCTCCGGACAGCCGGACCGGGTACTCGTAGAGCCGGCAGTTCGACGGGTTGACCCCCTCGCCGGTGCGCAGGTCGAACTCCCACAGGTGGCCGGTGCAGGTCAGCACGTCCCCGTCGAGGTCGCCGCCCGCGAGCGAGTACTCCGAGTGCGGGCAGATCCCCTGGTAGGCGCGTACCTGCCGGCCGGGCAGGTGCGCGAGCAGGATGGTGTCCGGGCCGACGGCGACCTCCGCGACATCGCCTTCCCAGAGATCGTCGAGGGTGGCCACGTCGTGCCAGTCACTCATCGAAGAAGACCTCGACGTGGTCGTAAGGGGAGACGCCGGTCCTGCCGATGATCTCGTCCGGGTCCAGGACCCGGCCGCCCAGCCGCACCCGGATCGGAGCGGTACGGGCGGCCACTCGCCGCCCCACCGCGTGGTGAGCGATCTTCTGCCCGACGGCCTCGGCCGTGTCCTCGTCGTCGACCACGACGCCCACCGTGGTGACGTCGCCGAGGAAGGTCCCGCTGAGCGGCAGCAGTGCCATGTCTCCTCCTTCGGTCAGTGCTTGCCGTTGGCCCAGGCGTAGTTGTCGGCGTCGACACCGTGTTCGGCCTCGGACAGGCCCATGTAGGCGAGGACGCCGCCGATGTTCGGCGGGTTGATGTCCCCGGTCCACAGCCGGTCGGTGATCGACTTGTGGCCGGCGAACCGCTCCGGCCGCCGAGTAAAGATCCACCTGCAGGGCTCGGAGCAGAACTGGTAGACGCGCCCGTTGTGTACGTGCCGGAGCGGGGCGGGGTCGGTGTGCGCGCCGGCCAGCACGCCAGCGGCGCGGACGATCGGTAGCTGGCAGAGGTTGCAGGCGACCGGCAGCGTCTCCGGGAAAGTCTCGGCGAGATTGCCCGTGCGGACGTTCTCGGTGAGCACGTCCCAGTGCTTTCCGAAGGCGCGGTTCCAGCCGGGGTACTTCTCCTCCAGCCACTGCCGTTCCTTCGGCGAGACGCCGGCGTCGGAGTTCCACCAGACGCTGGGCCGGTAGTTCCAGACGACGGTGTGGATCGCGTGGTGGTACCAGTCCAGTTCGTTGATGAACTCGTCCCAGTACCAGGGGAAGTCCAGGCCATAGTCGCGGAACTGGTCGGCGAACTGCTTGACGACCCAGTCCTGGATGAACTCCTTGAAGCTCATCTTCCGGCTGTCCAGCGGGGTGTAATAGTCCATTGACAGGCCGGTGAGCAGGGCGAACGCGCGCCAGGCCCGCCAGAACATGTGGTCGACCAGGAACTGGCCGTATTCTTTGTGGCCGTTGTCGATGAGCACCTTGATGGTGGGCTCGCCCTGTTGCGCGTGGCGCGCCTCGTCCGTCTGGATGCTCGAGATCAGTGAGCCGAACTCCAGGTCGCCGACGTCGATGGCGTCCGCGGCCATGCCGAGGAACTGCAGGTTCGTAAAACCGGTCTCCAGCGTGAAGGTGAGCTGGATCGCGACGGACAGCGCGTCGTTGGCGACGAACATGTCGTCGAAGAGGTGCCGTACGGCCAGGGTGATCCAGTTGTTGGTGTGGAACGCCTTCAGTGCCCAGTCGCCGCGCGGCTCCTTGCCGAGCAGGCCGTACGGGAAGAACGTCTGGATCTGGCCGTGCCTTACCTCGTCCAGCGTGCCGAACGTCGCGGTGTTGCGCCAGGCTGCGGCGCGCCCGAACCGGCCCATGCGGGCCTCGCCGAAGGACGCCAGGTACTCCGGCATCGCGATCGCGCCGTAGTGCGCGACGACCACGGACTTCCAGCCCGGATCGAGTTGGTCGAACAGCTTCGAGCGGCCGACGGCGTTCTTCAGCGAGTAGGTGGTGGTGTCCTTGGTGACCTGGTTGTGGACGTATTCGCGGTAACTGATCTTGTAGGGCTCGTCCCAGGCCAGCCACGCCTCGGGCGGGACACGACCGGTGCCCGACAGTTCTTCGGGGAACACGTCGGCCTCGTTGACGTAGCCGAACGTCCAGTTCATGTCGCGTGCCAGGTCGTACCAGTCACTGCGGGAGAGCTTGGGCATCGGGAGATCTCCTTCGCTGCCGGAATGCTCACGTTTGTCTACGCGGTCAGTAGACAAGGTGTACAAGCGACTGTCAAGGACTCCTAAGAATTATTCGCGGCATGTACGTGGACGGGACTTGTCAGCATCGTCGAGAGGGAATCTTGAAGAAACCGCTGACCGGTCGGTTCCGTGTCACCGGCCGACTGCCCGTCGGCCGGCTGCCGCACCGGCTGGAACGCCGGCTG
>NZ_JWIO01000003.1:1276-2861 GCF_001017755.1 Protofrankia coriariae | reverse complement strand
CCGGCTGGAACGCCGGCTGCCGCACCGGTTGGGACGCCGGGCCGATCCAGGCCTGCGCGGGCAGCGCCTGCGGGGCCTGCGGGGCCTGCGGGGCCGGGGAGGCCTGCGGGCCGGCGGGGTCGCCCGACGAAGCGGTCGGGACAGGCCGCCCGGGCATCCGCCAGGATCGCCGCTCGGCCCCGCCGCCCCGCCCGGGGCCTGCCCTGCTACCCCGACCACCCCGGCCTGGCCGTGACGCGCCGTCGCCGGAGCCGGTACGACCCGAGCCCGGAATGACGGTGGGTGCTGTTGTGGCAGTCGAACGTGACAGTCGAACGTGGCAGGTCGAATGTTGTGGTCGAATGTGACAGTCGAATGTGGTGGTCAAATATGGTGCTCGAAGAAGTCGCGGCAGCGTGTGGGCGGCCTCCGAAGCGTCGAACCGCGCCGGAAGAACCGGCCGGTACGTCATCGTCCTGAACCGGGACCCGGAATGCGGATCGTCGTTCGACACCTGGTGTCGGGAATGTGGCCGGACGACATCCGGGTCAGCGAGTGGTCCGGCCGTCTTCGCCAGGGCACGGCTGGTCACGGCGCTACGGACACGTGGTCGTTCTCTCGGTCCGCCTTATTCTACCTGCTTTAGTCCGGTGCCCCGCTCGCACGCTTCGGCCACGAGCTAATGGACATTACCTGTCTCTCGGCTCACCTTGACAGATAGCGGCGAAAGGTTGCTACAGTCGGCCCATGCGAATGGCGGACGACGAACGGCACCACGGCATCGACGCGAAAGTCGTTGCCGCCCTGGACGTCATCGGCGACGCCCTGCACGTACTGGCCCGGCGTACCGCCGAGACGCACGGGCTTTCGTCGACGCAGCTGCGTATCCTGGCCTATCTGCACCACGGCCCCCCGCCGCGGGCACAGAGCACGGCGCTGGCCCGCGAGCTCAACGTCGCCGACCCGACAGTCAGCGACGCGGTCGGTGCCCTGCACCGTAAGGGGCTCGTCGAGCGCAGACGCGATCCCGACGACGGCCGGCAGCAGCAGATCGTCCTCACCCTGGCAGGCCGGCGGATCGCCGCCAAGGCCGCGCGCCGGATGGTACCCGCCGAGATCGCCCTGTCGAGCATCGACCCGACGCAGGCCGAGGACCTGTTCATCGCGCTGCTGGCCGTCCTGCAACGCTTCCACGAGGCCGATCTGATCCCCGTGTCCCGCTCCTGCACCACGTGCGACCACCTCACGGTCGCCCCGGGCACCCGCTCCGCGCGCACGCACCGCTGCGCCTACTTCGACCACGACCTGCCACCGTCCGCCCTGCGTGTCGACTGCGCCCAGCACCGCACCAAAGGCTCCCTGACCGCGGTCAGCTGACACCGCTCGTATGTCCCGCCCGGAGGTTCAGGCGGGTGTGGTTGCCTCGAAGTGGCTTGGTTGGCCGTTGCGCAGCACGAGACGGCCGAGCCGTTCGGCGTCGGTCCGCCGCGTCAGCTCCCAGCCGCCGTCCAGGCGGTGCAGCGCCACCGAATGCCAGGGTGTGGCCCAGGCGTCGCGGGCGTCCAGCAGGCGGATACCGAGCTTGGCCGCGCCCCGCCGCTGCGGG
>NZ_JWIO01000003.1:0-1267 GCF_001017755.1 Protofrankia coriariae | reverse complement strand
CCGCGCCCCGCCGCTGCGGGTGGATGGACAGCCGCACCGAGCGGGGATGGTGAGCGGCGATGATGTTGCTCCAGGCACGGCTGCGCTGGATCACGCCGTACGCCCGCTGTCGGCACGCGCATTGCAGCGCCGATCTGCTTCCCGCGAAGTCCGCGGTGTCGTCGACCAGGAAACGGGTGATGCCGCGGTAGAGACGCAGGGTGTCCTCGCCGGCGCGTACCTCGGCGCGCAGCTGTTCCAGGGGCGGGGCGTACCGCTCGCTCACCAGCGTCCGCTTGTCGTCGTAGGGCAGGTCACCGAGGACGTCGCGCAGGTCGAAGACGCTCAGGTGACCCAGGCGTTCGTGTCGGATCATGGCCTGTAGTCCGCCCGCGTAGGCGTCGATGTGCTCGTCCGGGACGCCGATGAGGTCGCCGAAGACGTGCCCGTCGGAGCAGATGAGCATTCGTGCCCCGGGGGCGTACACCTCCTCGACGGCCGCGCACAGCCCGTCGAGGAAACGCAGCGAGAGCCGTTCACCCTCGTCCGGGACGCGGCCGAGCACCTTGGCGGGATTGGGCGACTTGCAGGGGAAACCGGGCAGGACGAGGGAGAGGATGCGCGCGCACGTCCGGGCGACGGCCGGTGTGCTGCCAGACGTGGTGGTGGCCGCGCCGGCGACGACTGGAGCGGCGACGGCGGCGACGGTTGAGGCGGCGGCGGTTGGAGCGGCGGTGGTTGAGGCGGTGATGGCCGGGGTGGCGACATCTGGGGTGGTGATGGCAGGGGTGGCGACACCTGGGGTGGTGCCGGCGGGCGGCATGGATGACCTCCACGAGGGCATGGCGAAATGGCGCCTCGGCGGTCGCCGGGCGGTCGCGGATCGCGGTGTTCGTCCGCGGAGCCCCGCGGGCCGATCAGAAACCGGCCCCGTGAGGCATGAAGCGTTGGTCAGGCAACACGGCCCGCCCGCAGCCGATCAGAGACCGACGGCCGAACGCCGTCGGACCGCGAAAACGAGGGAACGAACGGTTGACGAGAGAACAGGCGGTTGCCGTAGCAGCCGTTTCCGTACTCGTTCTCCTGGTCGAAACTTGTTCTCCTGGTCGAAATAGGGCGCGTGACCATCTGGCCGACCTGAAAAGATGGTCCAGATGTTCTGGAGCGGCAATTATGTGACCATGAGTATCCGTCGCGGACGGCGGTGCGCGTCGATGGACGCCGGCCGCCGGAGAAGATCATCGCGAGTTTGTCGCTGTAGACGCCGATGCGGCCAAAAAGCGTACAC
>NZ_JWIO01000019.1:83133-87135 GCF_001017755.1 Protofrankia coriariae | reverse complement strand
ACCGATCTTGAAACAGTCCCCATCCGGAACGGACTGGTACGAGATTGCCGGCACCGGGCGCTCGGCGACATGCTCGACCGGCTCGCCGCCGAGCGGGGTGCGCTCGACACCGTCGAGGACCAGGAAGAAATCGCGAGGTTCGTGCGTCTGCTGGGTGGCATGAGCGATAGCACGGGCGGCGGCGACGGCCCGACTTCGACTGTAGCTCCAGGCAGCGCGGACGGTGCGGCGCGGCGGGGGCGTCGGCGGGATGGGCGTGGTCGGAGCTGATGCTCGAAGCCGGAACAGGGCTCAGAACCGGGAGAGGAATCAGAAGAGGAAGTAGCGCTGGGCCATGGGGAGTTCGGCTACTGGGGCGGGTTCGACCGGGGTGCCGTCGATGGTGACGGTGAATGTTTCCGGGTCGACGTGGATGTCGGGGGTGGCGGTGTTCTCCGGCAGGTCCGCCTTGCCGCGGCGGCGGACGTCGGCGACCGCGACCATCGGTTTGGCCAGGCCGAGCCGCGCCGGCAGGCCGGCGTCGAGGGCTGCGGGGGCGACGAACGACAGCGACGACGACGCCGCCGGGCCCGCCGCCGCCCCCCACATCGGGCGCGGCAGCACCGGCTGCGGGGTGGGGATGGAGGCGTTCGCGTCGCCCATCGCCGCCCAGGCCACGAACCCGCCCTTGATGACGACGGCCGGCCGGACGCCGAAGAACGCCGGGTCGTAGAGCACCAGGTCGGCGAGCTTGCCCGGCTCCACCGAGCCGATCTCGGCGTCCAGGCCGTGCGCGACGGCCGGGCAGATCGTGTACTTGGCGACGTACCGGCGGGCGCGGGCGTTGTCGGCGCGGCCGTCCCCGGGCAGTGGGCCGCGCCTGGCCCTCATCACGTGCGCGGTCTGCCAGGTGCGCAGCACGACCTCGCCGATGCGTCCCATGGCCTGCGAGTCCGAACCGATCATCGAGATGGCGCCGAGGTCGTGCAGGACGTCCTCGGCGGCGATCGTGGACGGCCGGATGCGGCTTTCGGCGAAGGCCAGGTCCTCGGGCACGCTCGGGTTCAGATGGTGGCAGACCATGAGCATGTCGAGGTGTTCGTCGAGGGTGTTGACGGTGTGCGGGCGGGTCGGGTTCGTCGAGCTCGGCAGGACGTTCGCCGCCGCGGCCACGGTGATGATGTCCGGGGCGTGCCCGCCGCCGGCACCCTCGGTGTGGTAGGCGTGGATGGCCCGGCCGGCGATCGCGGCCAGGGTGTCCTCGACGAAACCGGCCTCGTTGAGGGTGTCGGAGTGCAGCGCGACCTGCACCCCGGAGGCGTCCGCGACCCGCAGGCAGGCGTCGATCGCCGCCGGTGTGGAGCCCCAGTCCTCGTGCAGTTTGAAGCCGGCGGCGCCGGCGCGCAGCTGCTCCCACAGGGCGTCCTCGCCGACGGTGTTGCCCTTGCCGAGCAGGACGACGTTGACCGGCAGCGCGTCCATCGCGGACAGCATCCGGGCGAGGTTCCACGGCCCGGGGGTGACGGTGGTGGCCTTGGTGCCCTCGGCGGGGCCTGTCCCGCNCGGGGCCTGTCCCGCCGCCGATCAGGGTGGTGATGCCGGCGCCGAGGGCTTCGGGGACCTGCTGCGGGCAGATGAGGTGGACGTGGCAGTCCACCGCCCCCGCGGTGAGGATCTTCCCGTTGCCGGCGAGGATCTCCGTGCCCGGCCCGATGACCAGATCGGGGTGGACACCGTCCATGATGTCGGGGTTGCCGGCCTTGCCGAGCGCGACGATCCGCCCGTCGCGGATGCCGACGTCGGCCTTGACGACACCCCAGTGGTCGAGGACGACCGCGCCGGTGATGACCAGGTCCGGGACACCTTCGGCGCGCGACGCCCGGGCCTGCCCCATGGACTCCCGGATCACCTTGCCGCCGCCGAACACCGCCTCGTCGCCGGTGCCGGCACCGGCCGGCCCGCGGCNNNNCCGGCCGGCCCGCGGCTGCGGTCCTCGGTGACCTCGATGAACAGGTCGGTGTCGGCGAGGCGGATGCGGTCACCGACGGTCGGCCCGTACAGGTCGGCGTAGCGGGCCCGGTCGAGGTGGCGGCTCACGGGCGTGCCCCCTGGCGGGCGGGGTCGTCCAGCGGGCCGGCCGATTCGGGGCGCAGGCCGGGCACCAGCCGCCGGCCACCCAGCGGGACGAGGTCCACCTCGCGTTCGACGCCCGGCTCGAACCGGACGGCGGTGCCGGCCGGAACGGCCAGCCGGTGCCCCCAGGCGGTGTCGCGGTCGAACTGGAGAGCGGGGTTGGCGGCGGCGAAATGGTAGTGCGACCCGACCTGCACAGGACGGTCGCCGACGTTGCGCACACGCAGCGTCAGCACCGGCCGTCCCGGGTTGATCTCCACCGGGTCGTCGTCGTGCCGGATCTCGCCCGGCCGGATGCCGGTGCCCGCACTCATCGGACCGGCCCGCTCACCGAAGGTCCCGGAGGATGCCCCGGCCTTCGGACCGGGGAGGAATCCGGCCTCCCGCGGAGCGAACCGCGAACCTCGACAACGCGAACCCGCTTTCGTGTAGCTGGAATCCCCCGCGTTCACGCGGGGGAGGACGTCAGGGGATCGGCTCGTGGACGGTGACCAGCTTGGTGCCGTCCGGGAAGGTCGCCTCGACCTGGATCTCGCGAAGCATCTCGGGGACGCCGTCCATGACGTCCTCGCGGGTGAGCACGGTCCGTCCGGCGGACATCAGGTCGGCGACGCCGCGGCCGTCCCGGGCGCCTTCGAGCAGGAACGACGTGATGACGGCGGTCGCCTCCGGATGGTTCAGCCGCAGGCCGCGGGCCCGCCGTTCACGGGCGAGCCCGGCTGCCACGTGGATGAGCAGCCGTTCCTGTTCGTGCGGGCTGAGCAGCACGGTGGCGAAGTCTAGCGGTCACGGGTACGTCACGGCCACGCCGTGCCGCTCGGACGCGTCTCCGGGGTGCGTCGTCGTGATGTCCGGGATCTCTTGAAAAGCCCACTTTTGTGACTATCAGCGCCGAATCTGTGACGGCCACGTTAAAAGACGCTGGTTTGCGGGCGCCGCCGCGGATGTGGCGGCACAGTATGCGGCTATGCCGCGTCCGCGTACCCGGTGCGGGGCTGCGGGGCCGCGCCAGGGCGTAACGTACGTCACATTGCCGAGCGACTTCTTAGCGCAGGGTCATGCTCCATCCTCGTCCAAACGGTGTCTGCGGAGGGTTCATGACCACCGAGCGTGACCGCCAACAGGGGTGGTCCGCGCGCGGACCCGAACCGGTGACCTGTCTGCCGGAAAGGCCCTCGGCCGAGCACGGCCACCGGCCGCGGCGCGCGGCTGTCCCCGGCGCTGCCGGTCTCGCCCCGAGCGCGGCGGAACTCCAGCGCCTGCGCAGGGTCGCGGACGGTCAGGAGGAGGCGGACCTGATCGTCCATGGCGGCACGCTGGTTGTCGTCCACACCGGTGAGCTCCAGCGCCGTGACCTGCTGATCGTCGGACGGTTCATCGCCGCGGTGACGCAGCCCGGGGCGTTGGGGGCCCGCCGGGCGCTGGACGCGTCCGGCCGCTATCTCCTGCCCGCCTACGTCGACGAGCGCATCCGGGTCGAACAGACCCTGCTGACCCCCGGTGAACTCGCCCGCGTCGTCGTACCCCGGGGAACGGTCACCCTGCTGGCGGACACCAGCGGGTTGACCGGGTTGTACGGGCCGCGCGGCGGACAGCTCGCCACTGCCACCCGCACCCCGGCACGCCTGCTGGAAACACTGCCCGTGACATCGGCCGTACCGCCCATGCCTACGGGGAGGACGACGATGGTGCCGCGGCAGCCGGGTTCCTTACCCGCATCCGCCGGGGGAACATCACTGGACGTCACCGGCATGGCCGGGACGCTCCCCGTGGGGCCCGAGCCCGCCGAGCCCGGCGGGCTCGTCGAGGCCGGGCCCGTATCAGGGCCAGTATCCGCGCCGGGGCCCATGTCCGGCTCCGGGCCGGCATCGGCGTCGGCGGGCCCGCCGG
>NZ_JWIO01000019.1:73216-83128 GCF_001017755.1 Protofrankia coriariae | reverse complement strand
GCGGGCCCGCCGGTCGGGCGAACCGCTGACGACGGCACCTGGGAGGCTCTGCTGGACGCCGCCGGCGGGCGCACGGTCATCGATCTTGCCGTGCACGGCCATCTCGACCGGGACGTCCGCCGGGCGGTCGCGGCGGGCATGGCCCCGATGACCGCCGTCCGCATGGCCACCCTTGCCCCGGCCCGCCGCCACGGCCTGGACCATCTGCTCGGGTCGCTCACACCGGCGCGTCTGGCCGACATCCAGATCGTCAGCGAGATCGCCGGATGCCAGCCGCCGGAGGTCGTGCTCTCCGGCGGGCGGCTGGCCGCGGAGCGGGGCCGCCCGCTGTTCGACAACCTTGACGTCGTCCCCGCCTGGGCTCGGGAGCGGCTGTCGCTGCCCGCCGGCCTGCACAGCGGGTCGTTCACCGTGCCGGCGGCGTCCGTCGGCCCCGCCGGTCGGGGCGTGAACGCGGTCGAGGTACTCCTCGCGCAGAGTGATTTTCCGGGTGTTGAAAGTGTCACGGTGCGGCCGGTCGCCGTCGATGGCGCCACCGGTAGCGTTGAAGCGGATCCAAAGCATGATCTTTTGAAGGTGGCCCTTGTCACCTGCCGCGTGCATCGGGACCGGCCCGCCGGGATACGGGTCGGGCTCATCCGCGGGATCGGCCTGCGCCAGGGCGCGATCGGGATGACCACGAGCGTGGCACCCGGTGACCTGGCCATCATCGGGGTCGGCGACCACGACATGATGACGGCCGCCCGGGCGCTGGAGGGGATGGGCGGCGGTTTCGTGGTGGTCGACCGTGGCTGGGTACTGGCGGCCTGCCCGCTGCCGGTGGCCGGCGTGATGAGCGACGCCCCCTGGGACGCCGTGCACGACCAGTTGGACGGCGTCAACGCGGCCGCCGCGGCACTCGGTTGCACGCTCGCCGCACCGTTCCTCACCCTCGCGTCGTTGGGCCAGCGGCTCTGCCACCCGCTCTCCTGACGGAACGTTCACCCGCTCTCCCGGCGAAACGTCCGCCTGCCCTTCCGGCGGAACGGTCTGCCCGCATCCCCCGCGACGTCCGGCACGTCAGGCAGGTCATAGCTTTGGCGGGTCCAGCCGTGATGAGGGCCATGGGCCCCGCGGGCCGACACATGTGTGGGACGCACGGGCAGCGCATCCGTGCGTGGAGGATCTGAGAGTGGGAGATCTGACGCGTTTGACGACTGCGACAGGCGAGGACGTCGCGGTTCCGTACCGCCCGTACCGCGACGGCCGGAGCCGGTGTCGGCCTGACACTTCTGCTCGGTGCGTGTGGTGGATCCACGTCGTCGTCCTCCGTGGAGGCCGAGCCGGTGACAGCGGTCGAGGCCGCGCCAAGCATTGCGCCCGTCGATCTGCCAACCGATCTGGCAACCGATCTGGCACTGCCGTCGCGGACGGCTCCTCCGGCGGTGGAGACGGCGGCTCCCCAGGTCGCCACGACCGCGACGGCGGGAGTGGAGGCCCTGAAGGGCACGGTCGTCCCCGCGGGCTTTCCGTTCCCGAGGGGAGCTGTCCCCACGGTCTCGGTGTCCAAGCCCCAACGCGCGACGATTTCGCTGCGTGACGTGACACCCACTGCGGCGGTCCAGTTCTACCGACAGGCGCTGCCCGCCGCCGGCTACAAGTTCCTGCAGCAGGGCGGCTCGGACGGCAGGACGAAGCTCACCTTCGAGGGAAAGGGCCAGGGCATCCAGCTCCTCGCGGGCGGTGACGGCAGTCCGGATCTTGTCCTGCTCCTCTTCGACAACCTGTAACAGCGGAATGCGTAGGTGGAAAATGCTGCTGTAACAACGGTTTCCACCTACGGACGCGGAAGCTGTAGGTGGAAACCGTTGTGGTGGTGATGGTTTCCACCTACGGCTTCCGCTGTAGGAGTGCCACGAGCTGACCGTTGCGGTGGCGGCATGATCCCGCAGAGCGCGGTCCCGGCGAGAAGGACGTTGCCGGGGAGAAGATCCAACCTCGGTCGCAGTGTTCTTTTCAGGGGTCCCGGGCAGTTGTCGTAACCACCGTGGTTGTTGTGGCGACCACTGGTCGCGGAGCCGTGGGCGCCTGGTTTGAGCTGGCATTTCGTGCCGCTGACCGCCGATTTGGAAAGGCGGCGGCCAGCAGCGGTGCGCACGGGTCAAAAGGTGGGATGGGTGTAGGCGGCCGCGGGGCGGATGGGAAGGCAGCGGATGGGAGGATAGCGGTACCAGGATTCCGGTCGTCCTTGTGTATGTGCGTTCATACGTGCCGGAGAGGTCGGAGAGGTCGGGCGGGCCGGGTTGGGGAGATCAGGGGCGGGAACCTGCCCTCGCGCGACGGGCGTAGCGGAGGATGCCGCCGGGCCGGTCGCGCGCTGGAGCCCGCTGGGTCCGTTCAGCCAGCGCGGCCAGCGTGGACAGCGCCCGCCGCAACGCGATCCCGACGGTATCCGCGTTCGCCTGGGCGTCACCGAGCGCGCCGCCCGTGGGCATGTCGGCATCCGTGCCGGTGCTGTCGGTGGCGCCGGTGGCGCCGCGGTCGGTGGTTGCCAGAGGCAGGCCGTCCAGTGGGTGTCTTTCCCGCGCGGCGAGGTGCAGATCCATGATCATTTGCTCGGCGCGCGCGGCCGCGGCCAACCGGTCGGGGCTCCCTGTGCAGTCGTTGCGGAACAGGCGGGCATAGATGCGGGTGGACGTGGCGTCCTCGGGCTGCAGGCAGAAGAAGATCGTGCTGGTGATCCCGGTGTCGGGCCAGCGCAGGACCAGGCGGAGCTGGAACGGTGGCCGGTAGACACAGGTCGACAGGTGACGGCGCCCGCTCCACGGCCGCGGGCCAGCCGTCGTCGTCACCGGCTCCGCGGAATTGGTGACTGTCTGCTCCATCCGCAGGCGGAATCCATTGCCATCGGTAGTGATGTCACGGCGAAAAGTGATTGTTTGTTCGCCTGTGCCGCCCGCGCCCGCGCGGATCGGGCCGGTGCGGACCGGGTCGGCGCAGACCAGACTCGGATGGACGAACGGCAGGTTCGCCGCATCGAGGAGATCGTCGGTGAGCACACCCGCGCATGCCCGGCTCCGGCTGACGTCCAGCCATCGGGAGACGAAGGTGGGGTTGTCCGTCTCGGGCAGGTCGATGATGTCCGCGAACGGTTCCGCGGGGGCGATCCAGATCAGCCCGTGGCGTTCGGTGGCGCCCCACGCCGAGGTGGCCCGGGCGCGTTCCGACCGGGAGACGTCCGAGCCGGACATGGGCTCCGAGCCGGACATGGGCTCCGAGCCGGGCGCGGGCTGCGGGCCGGGCGCGTGCTGCGGGCCGGGCATGGCCGTGCATGCGCCGGACGCGACGAAACGCCAGCCGTGGTAGGCGCAGACCCGCCGGGGGCCGTNGCCGGCCGCCGGCGGCGTCAGCAGATACGGACAGCGGTCGGCAAGGGCCATCACCCGGTTGTCGAGGCGGGCGATCACCCATGGTTCGCCGAGGAGCCGTACGGATACCGGCTCGTCACCGATGTCCGACGACCGCGCGACCGGATGCCAACCGTGTCGCAGCGAAGGATCCGTGTTCGTCATTCGTGGGCGGACGTCGACCACCTCCTGGGAGAAGGGGCTGCCGGGGCGGGGGCGCCGGCCGTGGGCGCGGGTCGCAGGCCAGGTGCTGGTTCGACCTGGTCCGGTCCGCGGCCCGGTGACGAGTTCGGTAAAAGCGTTCTTCGAATGTGTTGATTGAAGTGAGCCGTTGTTTCGGTTTCGCGTCCCGGGTGTGACGCAAGGTGATGCGTGATCGATATCTCACTGTGTTCCGTCACCGTGTTCCCGGGGCTGCCCGGCCGTGGCTCCGGGCCAGGGGCCCGTACCGCCGAAAATTGTGTGATCATGATGTCTCCGTGTTCGGGGAACCTGTGAGCGCCGTCGTGAGAACGCTCCCCTTTTCGGGTAATACCGGACGTCGCCGTACCGGGCAGCTATGATTCCCGCCGCGGACGTATCGTGCCCAATACGGATGAGTACGGTTGCGATCCGGCACTGTCGGTTTTCGCCGGACGGCTTCTGTCAGTGGCCGGCTGGAGAACCCTGCGTGTCGCCGATAGTGAACATGCGTGTAACCTCGGAGTACTATCGTCGGCTGTCATGTGGGGTTGCGCGCGACCGACCGTCTTCCCTGCCGCCATACCTGCCAGCGGGTTTCCGTGTCGCGCGGACGTTCCCACGGCATCTCCCATGATTACCACCGCGGACGGCACGATCGGCGCTCAGACCGCCCGCCCGGCCGACCATCCGGTGCTCGGTGCGGCTGGCCTGGCCAGCCCGGCCAGCCTGTACCGGCCGCTGACGGTGGCCGACACCGTCGAGATCCTCGCCGACGGCGCGGCGGACCTGCTCGCGGGCGGTACCGACCTGGTCCCCGCGCTGCGGACCGGCCGCCGCCGGCCGCGACGGATCATCGCCCTGCGCCGGGTCCTGGAGCTGCGCACCCGGGGCGCCAGCGCCGACGGGCTCATCATCGGTGCCGGTGTCACCTACCAGGACCTGGCCGGCTGGTCGCTGTCGCCCGGTCTCGCGGCCACCGCGCGGGTCGTCGGATCACCGCAGATACGCAACCTGGGCACGGTCGGCGGAGCGCTCGGCACGGCCGATCCGCGCGGGGATCTGCTGACCTTCCTCAGCGCCGCCGACGCCGAGGTCGTCCTGCGCAGCGTGCACGGCGCGCGGACGGTGACCGTTCCGTCCTATCTGGCCGAGGGGCGTGACCCGACCGAGCTGATCACAGCGGTCCGGCTGCCGCGGCCGTGCGGTCCCCAGGCCTACCTCAAGGTCGGCGCGCGGCAGGCCGCCTCGGCGGCGGTCGTCTCGTGCGCGCTGGTCGTCGACCGGGTGCGGGAGCGGGTCGCGTGCGCGATCGGTGGGGTGGCCGGCCGGCCGGTCCGCCCGGTCGCCGCGGAGGACTTCGTCCGCGCGGGGGTCGACTGGGCGACGGGTACGGCTCCCCCCGACGTGGTCGCGGGCTTCGGCGAGCTTGTCACCGAGGCCGTTCGCGCCGTGGAGGATCCGCTTCCTGACGACCCGCGGGCGTCGGTGGCCTACCGCCGGCACGCCGCCGGAGTGCTGGCGGCGCGCGCCGCCGGACGCTGCCTGTCCGGTCCGTCGCCGGTCCGGTCCGCGGGCGGACGGTGAGCGCGCCCATGAGCGAGCCCGCCTACCGGAACGTCTCGGTTGATGAGGACCCGGCGTGCCCGTCGCACGATGCCGGGCCGCGGGTGTCCTACCAGCTCCACATCGACGGTGGCGTGCGGGAGGTGGCCGGCGCCTGGTTCGGGGAGTCCCTGCTGCGTGTGCTGCGTGACCACCTGGGCGTGCTGTCGGTCAAGGACGCCTGTGAGCAGGGCCGGTGTGGCTCCTGCTCGGTCCTGATGGACGGCCGGCTGGTGACGAGCTGCACGGTTCTTGCCGCGGACGCCGCCGACGCCCAGGTCACGACCGTGGCCGGGCTGGGTGTGGGCGGGCCGGCGCGGGCGGTGCAGGCTGCCTTCCTCGCCCACGGGGCTGTCCAGTGCGGCTTCTGCACGCCAGGATTCGTCGTCGCCGTCACCGACCTGCTGGCCCGGCGTCCCGACGCCGACGAGGACGAGATCCGCGAGTCGCTGGCCGGCAACATCTGCCGGTGCACCGGCTACGGGCGGATCATCGCCGCGATCCGGTCGGTCCAGGAAGCCCGCCGGCGACCGGGAGACACCCGCTGGCGGCCGGGAACAGGCCAGCGGCCGGGAACGGACCAGCGGCAGGGGACAGGCCGGTGACCGGGGACGGGCCAGCGACCGGGAACCCGCCGCCAGCTCGGGACGGGTTGGCGATCGGGAACGGATCCGCGCCCGGAGACCGGCCCGCGGCCCACAACGGGCTGGCCGCCATACACGGGCTGGCTGCCGTACACGGGCTGGCCGCTGTACACGGGCCGGTGGCCGCGCACGGGCCGGCGGGCGGCGCGGAAGATCGGAACGATGATGAACCCGTGTCCGCCCGCTGACCACGTCGACCGGATGGTCACCGACCGGACGCCGTCCGGCGCGGTATCCGTTGATCGAACATCCGCTGGCCAGGCGTCCGTCGACCAGGCGTCCAGCAACCAGGCAGCCAGCGATCAGGGGATGGGGATCGGGGCGTCCGTGCCACGCCCGGACGGGCCGGCCAAGGTCAGTGGTACCTTCCCGTACGCCGGTGATCTTGGTCTGTCGGGGATGCTGCACGCGCGGACGCTGCGCAGCCCCCATCCACGGGCCCGCATCCGCCGGATCACCACCGCCGCGGCCCGCCGGATGCCCGGGGTGGCGGCGGTCGTGACCGCGGCGGACGTGCCGGGCCGGGCCACCTACGGCCTGATCGTCGCCGACCAGCCGGTGTTCGCCGCCGACGTCGTGCGCTATCAGGGCGAACCGGTGGCGGCGGTGGCGGCGGTGGACGCCCGGACCGCCACGGCGGCGCTGGCCGCGATCGAGGTCGACTACGAGCCGCTGCCACCCTGGACCGACCCCGAGCGGATCGTGGCCGCCGCCCGCGGCCCCGGATCGCCGTCTCCCGCCGGATCGCTGTGTGCCGGAGGGCCGCCGTGCCCGGACGGGCTGGCGGGTCCTGGCGCGTTCGAGTTGCTGCATCCCGACGGGAACGTCTTCCGCGAGATCCATCTTCGCCACGGCGACCCGGCGGCCCGCGGCGCGGTCAGCGTCACCGACTCCTACGTCGTGGGCATGCAGGACCAGGCGTTCCTCGGCTGCGAGGCCGCGCTGGCCGTGCCGACGGCCGACGGCGGCGTCGACCTGCGGGTGGCGACGCAGTGGCTGCACTCCGACCGCGAGCAGGTCGCGGCCTGCCTGGGCCTTGCCGAGCACCGGGTGCGGCTGGCCCTCGCCGGTGTCGGCGGGGCCTTCGGCGGACGCGAGGACATCACGCTCCAGATCCACGGCGCGCTGCTCGCGCTGGTCACCGGCAGCCCCGTGCGGATCGCCTACGACCGGGTCGAGTCGTTCCTCGGCCATCCGCACCGGCATCCGGCCCGGATGTGGTTCCGGCACACCGCCTCCCGGGACGGGCTGCTGGTCAGCGTCCAGGCACGTCTGATCCTGGATGGTGGGGCGTACGCGTCGTCGTCCCCGGCGGTGCTGACCAACGCGGTCACGCACGCCGCCGGGCCCTACCGGGTGCCCAACGCGGTGCTGGACGGCTGGGTGGTCCGCACGAACAACCCGCCGTGCGGGGCGATGCGCGGTTTCGGTGTCCCCCAGGTGGCCATCGGGCATGAGGCGCAGATGGACCGGCTAGCCGACGCCCTCGGCATCGACCCGGTGGAGCTGCGCCGGTGCAACGCGCTCGAACCGGGTGACGTGCTGCCCACCGGGCAGGTCGTGCCCGATCCGCTGCCGCTGCGGGAGATGATCGACGTGCTCGCGGCCCGGCCGCTGCCACCGCCGGTCTCCGCGCGGACGCCGGTGACGTCGCTGCCCGGCGGGCGCCTTGCCGCGGCCGACCCGGCCCGCGTCCGCCGNCCGACCCGGCCCGCGTCCGCCGTGGGGTCGGCTATGCGGTGGCGTACAAGAACCTGCTGTTCTCCGAGGGGTTCGACGACTACGCCACCGCCCGGGTGCGCCTGGAGACCGGGCCGGACGGCACGCCCCGGGCTGTCGTGCACAGCGCGTGCGCCGAGGTCGGCCAGGGCTTCGTGACGATCGCCGGGCAGATCGTCCGCACCGAGCTCGGCGTGGACGAGGTGGTGCTCGCCCCGGCGGACACCACCGCCGGCAGCGCCGGGTCGACCAGCGCGTCCCGCCAGACGTGGATGAGCGGCGGTGCCGTGCGCGCCGCCGCGGCCACGGTCGCCGACCGGCTGCTGGCCCGGGTGGCCCGCCGGCNCCCGGGTGGCCCGCCGGCTCGGTCTGCCCGACGACGTCGCCGCGGTGCCGCGGCGACTGCTGACGCTGGCCGGCGGTGAGATTGTCGCCGGCGAGGCCGGGGTGCGCATGACGCTCGCGGACGCGCTCGCCGACGGGCCGGTCGAGGCGGTGGAGGTCTTCCGCCACCGGCGCACCCAGCCGCTGGACGCCGACGGCCAGGGCGACGTGCACGTGGCGTTCGCCGCGGCGGCGCACCGCGCGGTCGTCGACGTCGACGTCGACCTGGGGCTGGTGCGGGTGGTGTCGATGGCGCTGGTCCAGGATGTCGGCACGGTGCTCAACCCGCTGTCGCTGCGCGGGCAGGTCGAGGGCGGCACGGCGCAGGGGCTCGGGCTCGCGCTCATGGAGGAGCTGGTGGTGCGGGACGGGGTGGTGCGCAACCCGACGTTCCACGACTACGTGCTGCCGAGCTCGGCCGACGTCCCGGAGCTGGACTTCGTCGCGTTGAGCCATCCGCAGCCGGGGGCGCCCTACGGGGTGAAGGGGGTGGGCGAGGCGCCCACCTGTTCGGCGACGCCGGCCGTGGTGGCGGCGGTGCGCGACGCGGTCGGCCGGGACCTGCGCCGGGTGCCGATCCGCCCGCAGGACCTGCTGGGCCTCGACGATCACGAATCTGACGATCCTGAAGATGTCGGTGGTGGCCAATGATCGGGCCGGTCGGGCCGGTCGAGCTGCCGGAACGTCCGGTCGTGCTGTGCTCGTCACGGGTCGTCACCCCGGACGGTGTCCGGCCGGCCGCCGTGCACATCAGGGACGGGCGGATCACCGCCGTCACGCGGCCGGAGGCGGTGCGCGCCACCCCGGGCGTCACCGATCTCGGTGATCTCGCGCTGCTGCCCGGGGCGGTCGACACCCACGTCCACGTCAACGAGCCGGGCCGGACCGAGTGGGAGGGCTTCGCCACCGCCACCCGGGCCGCCGCCGCCGGCGGGGTCACCACGATCATCGACATGCCGCTCAACGCGATCCCGCCGACGACGTCGCTGGCCGCGCTGACCGTGAAGCGGGCCGCCGCGGCCGGCCAGTCATGGGTCGACGTCGGCTTCTGGGGCGGGATCATCGGCGCCGACACGCGCAACCTCGCCGACCTCTCGGCCCTGCACGACGCCGGGGTGTTCGGCTTCAAGGCGTTCCTCGCGCCGTCCGGGGTGGACGAGTTCCCACACGTCGGGATGGACGTGCTCGCCGCCGCCACCGCCCACACCGCCCGGCTCGGCGCGCTGACCGTCGTCCACGCCGAGTCGCCGGCCGTCCTGGACGCGGCGCCGCCTGCCGCCGGCCGGCGGTACGCGCGCTGGCTGGCCGCGCGCCNGCTGGCCGCGCGCCCGCCGGCGGCCGAGACCGAGGCGGTCGCCGGGCTCGCCGCGCTGTCCGCGGCCACCGGCGCCCGCCTGCACGTCCTGCACCTGTCCGCGGCGGCGGCGCTGGACGACGTGCTGACCGCCCGCGACGCCGGAGTCGCGCTGACCGCCGAGACCTGCCCGCACTATCTGACATTCACCGCCGAGGAGGTTCCCGATGGTGCGACTGTGTACAAGTGTGCACCTCCGATCCGGGGGGAGGACAACCGGGAGCGGCTGTGGCAGGGGCTCGCCGCGGGCCTGTTCACCGCGGTGGTGACCGACCACTCGCCGTCCATACCGGAGCTGAAGGCCGTCGACTCCGGCGACTTCGGGCCGGCGTGGGGCGGGATCGCCTCGGTGCAGCTCGGCCTGGCCGCGGTGTGGACGCAGGCCCGCCGCCGCGGCCACGACCTGGCCGACGTGGCCCGCTGGATGTGCACCGGCCCGGCCGACCTGGTCGGGCTGACGCACAAGGGGCGTATCAGCCCGGGGGCGGACGCCGACCTCGCCGTGATCGATCCCGAGGGGTCCTTCGTCGTCGACCCGGCCCGGCTCGCCCACCGCCATCCGCTGACCCCCTACGCGGGCCGGACGCTGGACGGTGTCGTGCGTGCCACCTACCTGCGCGGCAGGCGGGCCGACGGCGAC
>NZ_JWIO01000019.1:56905-73204 GCF_001017755.1 Protofrankia coriariae | reverse complement strand
GACCGGCCGCCGCACGGCAGGTTGCTGTCGCGATGACACCGGCATCCGACCGGGCACCTGATCGTTCAGGCCGTCCGGTTTCGGCGCGTCCGGGTTCCACCCGGGCGTCCGGGTGCCACCCGAACGTCCGAGTTTCCAACGGTGGACGTCCGCCCGCACGGTCGCGGGCGTCCACCGGAGAAAGTCCGCAGAGAATCCGTAGAGAAGAGGATCCGTGGGCGACGCTCCCGATCTGACGAATCTTGTCGACCTTGCCGCGGCCCGGTTCGGCGGGTCGGTGGTGGCCGTCAACGACGAGTTCTTCGCACTCGCCGAACGGATGCTGCTGCCCGAGCCGCCGATCGCCCGGCCAGGGGTGTTCACCGAGCGGGGCGCGTGGACGGACGGCTGGGAGACCCGCCGCCGCCGTGACCTGTACGGCTCGGACTGGGCGATCATCCGGCTCGGCGCGCCCGGCGTGGTGCGCGCGGTGACCGTCGACACCTCCCACTTCACCGGGAACGCCCCGGAGTCGGTGGAGATCCACGGCGCCACCCTCGGTGGCTACCCGTCCGCGGCCGAGGTCGCCGAGGCATCGGTCAGCTGGGTGGCTCTGGTGCCCCGGACACCGGTCCAGGCCGACGCGGTCAACGTCCTGCCGGTCGTGCGGGCCGGCCACACCCGCGTCACGCACCTGCGGCTGACCATCCACCCGGACGGCGGGGTGGCGAGGCTGCGCGTGCACGGCACGGTGATCCCCGACCCGAGGCTGCTCGACCGCGTCACCTCCGACCTGGCCGCGGCCTATCTCGGCGGGGTGGTCATCGCGTGCAGCGACATGCACTACGGCGACCGGCACAACCTCAACGCCTCCGGCGAGGCCCGGGTGATGGGAGAGGGCTGGGAGACCCGCCGCCGCCGCGGCGTGGGCCACGAGTGGGCCGTGGTGCGGCTGGCCACCGCCGGCCAGGTGATCCGGGCGGAGGTCGACACCCGGCACTTCCACGGCAACGCACCCCGGTCGGTGGCCCTGTGGGCGGCGTCCGCCTCCGAACTGTTCGGCAACGACGAGGTCTCGTCGATCGAGAAGATCGCCCGCTGGTACCCGCTGCTGCCGCAGGTGCGGGTGCAGCCCAACACCCGGCACCTGTTCGACCTGGAAGTCCCGGTGGAGGCCACCCACGTGCGGCTGGAGGCGTTCCCCGACGGCGGGCTGGCCCGGCTGCGCCTCATCGGCACCCCGACCCAGACCGGACGCCAGCAGCTGGCGATGCGCTGGTTCAACGCGCTGTCCCCGGGGGCGGCCCACGCCGAGCTGCTGGGCTGCTGCGGCTCGGAGGACTGGGCCGCCGCGGTCGGCGACGGCCGGCCGTACCCGACGCTGGCCGCGCTGCTCGACGCGGCCAGTAAGCACTGGTGGCAGCTCACCGAGGCGGACTGGCTGGAGGCGTTCACCGCGCACCCCCGCATCGGGGAACGCGGCGCCCCGCTGCCCGCGCCGACCACGTCCACCCGGGCCACCCTGGCCGGGATGGACGCCCCGCGCCGGGAACAGGCCGCCCTGGACAACGCGAGCCTGGACCTCAAGGCGGCGCTGGTCGCAGGCAACCAGGAGTACGAGGACCGGTTCGGCTACATCTTCCTGGTGCGTGCCGCCGGCCGCAGCGCCGAGGAGATGCTGGGGCTGTTGCGGGAACGGCTGGGCAACGACCCGGCCACCGAGCTGCGGGTCGCGGCCGGCCAGCAGGCCGAGATCACCGAGCTGAGGCTGCGACGGCTGATCAGCGGCCCGTGACCGGCCGTCCGTGACCATCGGCTCGGACGCCGGCTGCCCGGACGCCGCGTCCGCCGCGGTGCACGCGGATGCCCGGCTGGCCGCACGTCCGAGCCGGGCGCGTGCCTGGGCCGGCCGCGCCACCCGCCGGTACCGCGTTCGGATGAGCGTGGTCGCTGACAGTGGGCCGGGCATGATGCGGGAGTGACTGTTTCCACACATGTGCTCGACACCGCCGCCGGGGAGCCGGCCGAAGGCATCCCGGTCCAGCTCGAACGAATAATCGTAGGCTTCGACGGCGACGTGCGCGGCTGGCGGCCAGTGACGTCCGCTGTGACCGACAGTGACGGGCGGGTTCGGGATCTGCCGGTTGAGGGGCCGGGGGCGTGGCGCCTGGTGTTCGACACCACGTCCCGTTCGACGTTCTTCCCGGAGGTCGTCATCACCTTCGTCGTGACCGACCCCGGGCAGCACCACCACGTCCCCCTGCTGCTGTCCCCCTACGGCTTCTCCGCCTACCGCGGCACCTGAGGCGTTCTATGTCAAAGTTGTTTGACTACTAAGAGTAGTTAATAAATTGAGCATAAACGAGCATTACGAGTTGAGCACCGCGTGTGCGGGCAGACCGCGGGGCGGACGATGTGATCGGATGTTCGTGATCGGATGCGCTCATCCAGATGGTCGGTGGGTTCCCGGTGGGGGCAGGGCGGCAGCGATGATCGTCCCGCGGGTCAGGTCGGTTGCGGCCAGGTCGGCGTCGTCGAGGAGGCCCACGTCCAGTGCCCGTCGGAGATGACCGGCCAACGCGCGGGCGGTCGCGGGCTCGTCGGCGACCGGGCCGGCCGGGCCGTCCGCGGGCGCGGTGCCGGTGCCGGTGCCGGTCCAGCGTGACAGCCGGGCCAGCGCGCCGGGCAGGCCGGTGAGCAGGCAGGACGCCACGGTCGCGTGCCGGGAGACCAGTTGCGCCGGGTGCAGGTCCCAGCCCTGGTAGAGCCCGCGCCGCCAGGCCCGGCGGATCAGCTCAGCGTGCCGCCGCCAGGCCGCGTGGACCGCGGCGCGGTCACCGACCGGCAGCAGGTTGCACGACCCGTCCGCCACCCGTACCCCGGTCCCGGCCGCCGCGAGCTGCATGAACGCGGTGGCGAACTCCACCGACGGATGGTCACTGGCCTGGTGCTCGGCGCTGATCCCCAGCGCCGCCGAGTAGTCGTAGGTGCCCACGTGCAGGCCGGTGAGGCGAGGCCGGCCCGCTGCCACGACCGCCGGCAGCGCCAGCACCGCCGCCGGGGTCTCGACCTGCACCTCCAGTGGTACGGGGGCGAGCCCGAGGCGCCCTTCCAGCTCCGCGAGGACGGCGCCGAACACGCTCACCTGCTGTGGCGCGCTCACCTTCGGCAGGGTGATCACCAGCCCGGGCGGCGCGGCGGCGCTGCCACCCGCGGCGAGCGCGGTCAGGAAAAGATCCAGGCTGCGCAGCCCACGGTCCCGTACGGCCGCGTCCAGCGACTTCGGCCGCAGCCCGTAGGACGCCGGGAGCCGGCCCGCGGCGGCGGCCGCGCGCAGCGCCTCGGCTGCGGCGACGGCGTGGGCGTCCTCCTCGGCGTCGGCGCGGATACCGTACCCGTCCTCGAGATCCACCCGGAGGTCGGCGACCGGCGAGCCGGCGAGCACCCGGCGGACATGGGCGTGGACCCGCCCGGCCAGGGCCGCCGGGACGCCGGTCGTCGTAGCCAGGTCGGATGGTTCGCCGGCGTGCGCGTCGAAGGCGGCCCGGGCGGCGGCGGCCCAGTCGTCGACGACGGTCGCGGTCACCTGGTCGGCCGGCACGTAGCAGGTGTGCACCGGCTGGGAGGTGCCCGGATCCCCGGGGAAGCGGGCGGCCAGTTCGGCGTCCAGCCCGGCGAGCGGCGCGGTCAGAGCAGCGATCACATCCTCCGGCAGCGTCGGCATGCCCCCAGTCTCACCCCGGCCAGCGCCGCTGCGGAGGGCCGACGGCGTACCTGGGCGGCGACGTTTCGACCAGTACGGTGAGGGAGTGGGCGCGGGCGAAGACGGGAATGGGAGCGGTCGCTTACCGTCCCGACGGGTGTGGTCCGCGCGCGCGTGGTGGTGCCGTCCGAGGAATGGGCGCCGGCCGGGGGATGTCGGTCTGGTCGGTCAGGACCCGGACGTCCGCTTCAGTCTCGCCAACGAACGGACGTTCCTCGCGTGGATCCGCACGTCGCTCGCCCTGCTCGCGGGCGGCGTGGCGGTGGTCCAGGTCGTGCCCGAGTTCAGCGTCTCCGGTGCCCGGCATGTTCTGGGCGTACCGCTGATCGTGCTCGGCACTACCGTTGCCGCGACCAGCTACCGACGATGGGTGATCGTCGAACGGGCGATGCGGGAGCGGCGGTCGTTGCCGGTTTCGGGACTGCCCAGGCTGCTCGCTGCCGGCGTGGCACTGGTGAGCGCGACTGCGCTGATCTTTGTGCTGGTCGCCAGCCGAGGGGCACGGTGAGCCCTGCCGACGGCAGCGCCGCCCCGGGCGGCCCCAGGGCCTGCGGCGATCGGCCGATGGTGCCGGACCGTGCCGCGGGGGAGACACAGCCGGAGCGGACCTACCTGGCCTGGCAGCGCACCGGGTTCGCGTTCGTCGGCCTGGGGGCGTTGCTCCTGCACGTCTCCTGCGGCCACGGGAATCGTCCGCTGGGATGGGCCGCTGGCGCGTGGGCGCTCGGCGCTGGAGCGGCGGCGTGGCTGATCGGATCGAGACGCCACCACCGGGGCATGGCCGATGCGGGCAGCCGCCGGGCGAGCCCGGCCGGAGCGCTCCGATGCGTGGCGCTGGCGGCTGTCGTGTCCGGTCTGGCTGCCCTCGCGCTCGTGCTGAGCTGAACCCCGGTCGCGGACGGGAGCCACCGACCTGGCGGGTGACGGCCTGCCGGTGGTCGTTGTCCTCCTCGCGTGACGCGTGGCTGTTGTTGGGTGATGCAGTGGACGCCGCCGTAGGCGAAAATGACCGACGGTGACGACGGACTCGGCTACAACACGGCTGTCGCCGTCGCGCCAGACGGCGCGCTGTTGGCGCGCACCCGCAAGCTGCACATTCCGGTTACGGCCGGCTACTACGAGGACCGTTACTTCCGTGGGGGACCCGCCGGGCCGGCGGCCTATCCGGTCCTCGGCCTGGGAACGGCCCGGTTCGGCTTCCCCACCTGCTGGGACCAGTGGTTTCCGGAGCTGGCCCGCGCCTATTCTCTCGCCGGTGCCGACGTCCTGGTGTATCCCACGGCCATCGGCTCCGAACCGAACCAGCCGGGATTCGACACGCGGCCGCTGTGGCAGCAGGTCATCGTCGGAAACGGCATCGCCAACGGCACCTTCATGGTGGCGGTCAACCGGATCGGCTCGGAAGGCACGCTGACCTTCTACGGCAGTTCGTTCATCTCGGATCCCTACGGCCGAGTTCTCGTGCAGGCTCCCCGCGACGAACCCGCCGNTCCCCGCGACGAACCCGCCGTGCTCGTCGCCGACCTCGACCTCGACCAGAGACGTGACTGGCTCGACCTGTTCCCGTTCCTCACCACGCGCCGCCCGGACGCCTACACACCACTGGCCGAGCCCGCCACCCCCCGATAGCACCTGTTCGGCTCCACCCCGGAGCGATGTTTTCGATCTTCCCGCTGAAGAGCAAGGCCCGGCGACGACGGCGAATGGCACGGCCGTCGACCGTCGGCCGCCGTGAATCGCTGGACGCGGGAGCTACCATCAGGCGGAGCACCGGTGAATACGGAACGTGTGCGTATGCGCTGGCAAAACTTGTACTGATAGCCCCGCAGAACATGTACTCATGGGCCCACAGACTGCGCAGTATCGCTATATGCCCACGTCAGGACGCCTGTCTGAACAAGATTCTTCCTGTATTCTCCAGTCCGACGGTTGACTACTATCTGTAGCTATTTGAGGTATCCGGTGGGGCCTGTGACATGCTGCTCGAGATCGCGGGCGTCAGTGTCTACCGGCATCCGCGGTCCGCCGAGATCCTCGACGAACATGACCGTGTTCTACCCCCAGGTTTTGTCCGCGTGCGCTCGGCCCGAGCCGGGCGGCCAAGGCGCTACTGGCCCTTGATCCGACGCACCCGCTGATTGCCAGTGTCGGTGATGTAGAGGGTGCCGGTGCTGTCGACTGCCACCCCGAACGGAGACCCGAACGGAGAGCCGAGTTGGGCTTGGGTGGCTGGTCCGCCGTCTCCGGAGAACCCGGCAACGCCGGTGCCGGCCACTGTCGTGATCAACAGGGAGTCGGATCCGGTTCGCGGCGAGGAGTCGGATCCGGTCCGCAGAACAGCGGTCGTGACGGCGGTGGCAAGCAGCACCATCAGGACGACACCGAGGGCCAGCGGCCGGCGCCTGCGGGGTGGCTGCGGGGTAGCCGTGGGGCGTGGCCCCGCTGGCCCGGTCAGCGCTTCCAGCGGCCCGGCGGGGCCGGTTCCTATCGTGAGCGAGGCCACCAGGGATGGGAGGCGCCGGCGGGCGAGGCAGCGGAACCGCCGGTCGCGGGCTCTTTGTCTCCGCACCGGACAGCACCCGGGCGGTCGGCCGGGATTGGTCGATCGGCGGCGGAAGTGGCTGGTCCGGGAGGCGGGTCGCCGCGTCGCGGATCGCGTCATCGACCCGCAGGATCAGGTTGCTGCGTTTGAGCCAGCCGGGTTTGAATGCCTTTGCGGCGGCCTCGGCGAGGTCGACGGCGAACTCGTGCGCCGACTGATGTCGCGCCTGGATGTCGTCTTCCAGCGCCCGCATGACGACATCCGCCAACGCCTTGTGCACGCCCGTGAGCGGCCCGACCCGCGGGCGTTCGGGCAGCCGGCCGGCGAACAGCCAGTACAGGACCAGCCCGAGGGAATACAGATCCGTACCCGGGCCGAGCGCGGCGAAGTTGCGCTGTTCCGGCGCCATCCAGAACGGCGTCCCGGTCCTACCGAAAGCGGCGGTGTGTTCCAGCAGCTTCGCGATCCCGAAATCGACAATCTTGAGGGTGCCGTCGTCCGCGAGCAGCAGGTTCGCCGGTTTGATGTCACGGTGCAGCATGTGCTTGCCGTGCACATACGCCAACGCGTCCGCGGCCGCCAGCCCGATCCCGCACACCGTCTCCGGCGGAAGAGGACCGTGGACCTTGTCCAGGGCCTTGCCGGAAACAAACTCCATGAACAGCAGGAAGAGGCCGTCGACGTCAAAGGCGTCGAAAATGTTGACCAGGTGCGGATGGTTGAGCTGTGCCAGGACCTTCGCTTCATCGCCGGCGCGCCGATGCCCGTCCGGGCCCTCCAGCGTCACCGCCTTGACCGCGACGAAGCGGTCCAGTCGGCGGTCCAGCACTTTGAACACGTCACCGAACCCGCCACCGCCAAGCCTGTCGTGCAGTTCGTAACGGTCGGGTAACACCCGCTGCACCCGCTGCACGCGGTCACGGTCCACCGGCACGGCCCGCTGCTCCCCTCGCGGCCACGGGAATCCCCGAGGGCGCAGGCCGCCGTCATCCCCCGAATGCGGTAACTGTAGCCAACCGGCCTCTACCCGTGGATTCCAGGACAGCCACCTCGACTCGGCCGTCCAGCCACACGCACGTCCGTGGAAGTGCTCGCTGGATCTCCTGCCGCCTTCTCGGTCGCTCTGCCCGAGCGTCTCGCCGGATGCCGCCGCCCCCCGCCACGTCATGGCCGACACCGAAGCTCGTCATGCTAGCTAACGTGACGTTCGGTGAGGGGTGCCGAGCTTGCGGAGATCGTCGACAGCCTTCGCGCCATCGGTGCGGACATCGCGGATGTAGAGGTGAAGAAGGCACAGGGCGGGCTGCTGAAGTCGCTGCGTGCGACTCCTCTCGGCGCCCAGGCGGCAAGCGGCGCGGTCAGAGCGGCGGTCACATCCTCCGACAGTGTCGGCATGCCTCCAGTTTTCACCCCGGCCCGCTCCCCGCCCACTGCGGGAGCTGCTGTCGAGTGGGGCGCCAGCGGGTGCGGGACGTGTGCGGATGTGCTGGCAGAACTTGTACTGGAAGCCCCGCGGAATATGTACTGATGTGCCCGCAATTTATGTACTGATGGGCCCGCAGACTGTGTAGTGTCGCTGTATGCCAACGTCAAGGTATGTCCCACGGATCGCCGACGGGCGCCTGGCAGGCCTTCTCGCCGAGCTGCCCGCTGTCATGGTCACCGGCCCGCGCGCGGCAGGGAAGACGACGTCCGCCCGGCGAGTCGCCGGAGACATCCTGCGGCTGGACGACCCCGCGGTCGCCGCGGCGGTCGCCGCGGATCCGGACGTGGCGCTGCGCCGCGCCCATGAGCCTGTCCTCCTTGACGAGTGGCAGGAGGTGCCGGCGGTCCTGGGCGCGGTCAAGCGGGCGGTCGATGACGACCCTCGTCCCGGCCGGTTCCTTCTCACAGGTAGCGTCGAAGCCGACTTCACCACGCGCCAGTGGCCCGGGACGGGCCGTGTCGTCCGGCTGGTGCTGCACGGGCTCACCGAACGGGAGATCACCCGCTCCATCGATCAGCCGGGCCTGCTCGATCTGCTGCTGAGCCCGGACATCTCGCGCCTGAGCATCGCCGGCACACCCCCGAGCCTGGACGACTACGTCGACCTCGCGCTGAGGAGTGGCTTCCCCGAAGCCGCGCTGAACCTGAGCGCACCCGCGCGGCTCGCCTGGCTGGACGCCTACGTCGATCATGTCGTCACCCGGGACGTACTCGCGGCGGGGGAACAGCGTGATCCCGTCCGGCTACGTCGTTACCTCGAAGTTCTCGGACTCTCGACAGCAGGGCTCCCCAGCGAGGGCACGCTTTACCAGGCCGCCGACATCAACCAGCGGACCGCGGACGCCTATGACCGGATTCTGACCGCCCTCTACCTGATCGATCTCGTTCCGGCGTGGTCGACGAACCGTCTGAACAGACTGACCAAACGGGCAAAGCGGTACCTGACCGATCCCGCGTTCGCGCTCGCCGCCGCCCGGGTGGACGAGCGGAGTGTTCTGCGTGACGGAGATCTGCTCGGCAGGATGCTCGACACCTTCGTCGTCGCTCAGCTGCGACCGGAGGTGGCCCTTCTCCACCCACGTGCCCGGCTGCACCACCTCCGCTCCCGTGACGGTCAGGAGGTCGATGTCGTCATAGACCTCGGAGGAGGCCAGGTGATCGCGATTGAGATCAAGGCATCCTCGGCGCCGACGGTTCGGGACGCCCGCCACCTCGTGTGGTTCCGTGACCATCTCGGCCAGGGCTTCCGCGCGGGAGTCGTGTTCCACACCGGTCCGATGCCTTTCGAACTCGGCGACCGGATCTGGGCGCTGCCCATCTGTGCCCTGTGGGCGGCCCAAGCGGAATAGCCGGCCCGGCGCCGGCGTGCTCGTGGCCGTGCCCGTGGCCGTGGCCGTGGCCGCGATGTGTTCCGGAAGTCGGATCGTGAACTGATCGGCCGCTCCCGGCGATGCCGCTGAACGTATGGTGGTGAGCGTTCACCTGCCAGGCGGACCTGGGTTTCAATGTCATGGCTCCGCTCATCGGCATCCTTTCTCGGCCGGGAATCCGTGCGGTCGTCCGGGATTTTTGGCGGACGTGTGCCGAGGATGAGTCGAGATGACATGCCCGTCAGGCATCCGGGTGGACCGCTCCGGGGTTCGCTCGGTATGTGGTCAGTTGTACGCTCTGGACCGATGGGCCCAAACCCTGCCCACGCCCTGCCATCACGGATTTTGCTGCCACGGATCCTGGTATCGCAGATCTTGGTATCGCGGGTGCGGCCGGGTTGACCGGTTCGTTCTCCGCGCTTCGTCGGATGGATATGCGCATGTGCCCTGGTGAGATGGTGTCGGCGATCGGCACGGCCGTTCCATGGCGCGTTTCACGCCTGTCCGGCAGCAAACGGCGGGCTGTCCGATGAGCGAGCGAGTGGCCATCTCCCGAAGCCGGGAGGAACCGGTCCGGCGGCTGCTGACGGAGTGCCTGGACCGCTCCGGCGAGGCGCGGAACCGTGACCTGCCGATTGTCCTGCTGCTCGGGCCCCCGGGCATTGGCCGCAGCGCCGTGCTCGACGAGATCGAACGATGGTGCGCGGCTGTGCCGCACGTCCGGCTGAATCTGGGCGGGACGGGACGGCGGCCGGCGCCGGGGCGCGATGTTTCCCCGGCCCGCGAGATTCTGGTCCGGACCGCTTTCGGCCTTGCCGGGAAGGTGCCCGGTTATCGGCGTATCACTTTCGACCGGCTCTACACCTGCCTGCTTGTCCTCGGCAGCGAGCTGGAGCTGAACGATCGTATCCAGACCCTGCACCAGATCACCAGGCTGCTGCGCGACCGGACCTGGGCGGAGCGCAACCGCGACGACATCATCAGGATCGTCAGCCCGGTGCTCGCCTCGTCGGAACTGCCGGATGTGGCGTCCGCCGCGGTGACCGTCCTCGCCTCCATGCAGTGGCGGGCCCGGCTGGGCGGCCGGCGGACCTGGCCCTTTCAACGGGCGGAGCGCTCGCGGCGGACCGCCGAGCCGATCAGCCCGGACGCCCTGGCCGACCTGGTCGCGCTCCGGGACGCCGACGACGAATCGCGCCAGGAGGTGGAACGGCTGCTGGTGAAAATGTTTCTCGCCGATCTGTACGACGCTTTCACCGCCGGCNCCGCCGGCCGGCGGGCCGGCAGCGACCTGTTCAACTGCGTTCTGCTGCTGGACAACGTCCACCATTCCCCCGGCGGCCGGGAGTTCCTTCACCTGCTCGTGGAAGAACGCCATCAACGGGCTTCGGATGGCGCCGGCACCTGCGACCCGCTGGTCGTGATCGTGACCAGCCGGGGGTGGAACCCGGTCCGCGACGGCACCTCGGGGAGCCGGATACGCCCGCTCGACGCGGCGGGTTACGCGAACTGGGCCCGTGGCCGGCGCGCGGACGCGCACGAAGCGGGTTCATGGTGGTATCCGGTGGAGTTACCCGACCTCACGGCGAACGACGTCAGCCTGCTGGTCAGACGCGCCGACCTGCCCGACCGGTGGCGCCGGCTGGCAACGGACCTGCACCGCGTCACCGACGGTCATCCGGGAACGGTCAGCCATGTGCTGCGAGGGTTACGGATCGTCGCCCGCCGTCGTCCACCGGAACCGGCGGAGGAGAACAGCCGCTGCCTGCTGGAGATCGAAAGCGGGGAGCGCAGGCCCGGCGCCGCGCGCCGCACGCTCGGCGGGGATGCTCTGGACCACTGGCTCGCCCCTTTCACGGAGCTTCAGCGGAAGATGCTGGTCACCTGTGCCGCGCCACAGGGTATCGAGCCCAGTTCGATACATGCGGCGCTGGGCCGGACATCCGATATCCAGCATCGGCAGGCTCTGTTACAGAATCTTCAGGAGAACATGTGCACGCGGGAGACCGCCGGCAGGCCGGTGCTCCGCCCGGTGCTGCGGCGCCTGTTGTTGCAGGACCTGCGCGCCCGTCCCGATGACGACCGGGACAGTTGGCGGAATGTCCACCATCGGATGCGGGACCATTACCGGCAGCCCCGACCGGGCGGCGGCCCGGGACATGTGACGGCGACGCTTTACCACGGACTTGCCACTAACGAGCTGACCCCGGTTGTGGAGCATGTACGGGCCGGCCTGGCGGCGATATCGCCCGAAGGGCGGTGGGACGGCCACCGATGGTGGAGAGAGCTGGCCGGGATCACCCGGGCGCCGATGTCGCCGACGGCCGTGGCCGCTCTGGCCACGTCCGATCCCATGGAGGAACTGGGGCCGTGGTGGCGCGGGGGACCGGACGTCCATGTCGCTCGTCTCGTACTGGCCCGTTGGCTGGCCACCGAGCCGTCCGCCCACGAGTCCGTACTTCACGAAGCCCAGATTCCGGGCGCTCTCAACGCGCTGGCCGCGGTTCCGGAATACGAGCATGCCTACAATTTCCTGCTGAACCTGGCGTGGCGGTATCAGCGCGGTGAACGACCGGCCGACCGCACTGACCTGGAGGTGTGATCCGCGACCATGCCCGACAACAGCCAACCCCGTTGGAGGAGGCCCTTCCAGGGCCACGAGCCGGAGCCCGGTGTCATCACTCCGTCCGTGCTCAGGACGCGCAGGCGCCGCAGGATCACCCTGCTGGGGAGCGTTCTGGTGGTTTTGCTCGGGGTACTCGCCTTCGTTTTCGTACCGCCGGTGCTGTCGGACGACTGTGCCGAGGGCGTGGTACGCAGCGACGGCGAGTGCGTCGGAGTCACCGACGGCAGTCACATCTTCGCGCCGGATCTTGCCGATGTCGAAAAACTGATCGAGACCGAGAATGACGATGTCACGAAGCGGGGCAGCCGGCAGAGCGTGTCCATCGCCTACGTCTTCCCGCTGCGGACCGGTGAGACGAATATTTCCGTCACGCAGCCGATCCGACGTGACCTGGAAGGGGCGTTCATCGCCCAGTACAGCGCCAACCACGACACCGCGAGCGAACGGCCGCTGATCCGGTTGCTGCTGGCCAACACAGGTGCCGACGGTCACAAGTGGCAACCGGTTGTCGATGCTCTCAGCAAACGAGTCGCGGGAAAGGATCATCTGGTGGCGACAGTCGGCTTCGGGCCGAGCTTGGACACCACTCGAGACGCGATCCGCTGGCTTGAAGGGAAAGGCATTCCGCGGATCAGCGCCACCATGACAGCGGACGATCTCACGGAGATCCCGACGCTGCGGCGGATCGCACCCCTCAACCATGCCGAGGTGACGGCGGTCATCGGTCATGCGCGGAAGGCGAGTGGCCGGGCTCTGCTGGTACAGGACATGAAGGCCATCGACCCCTACCCCCGGACGCTCGGCGACACCTTCAGAGACAGGTATCCGGACTCGGCCAACCATCTTGTCGGCCAGGTCGAGCAATACAATTCGGACCTGGGCGCGGTGGCCACAACATTCACTCAGATGCTACCGAACATCTGCAGCGGACATCCTGGTGTCATCTATTTCGCGGGCCGCTCGGATCAGCTCAAGGACTTCCTCAAGGTACTGGCCAGGCGTAACTGCGGGAGTGATCACATCACGGTACTGACCGGCGACGACGCCACTGGCCTTGATGGTGAAAGTTCGCTCGACCAGGCGCTGGCCGCGAACATCAGTGTCATGTTCACCGCGCTTGCACATCCCGGCGCTTGGGCACTTCCGGATACCGGCTCCTTTTTTAACCGGACCACGGTGGCCCGTTTTCGGGATCCCGCTGGGATCTTCCGTCGGAATTTCCCCAACGAGTCGCTGGACGACGGTGAGATAATAATGTCGCATGACGCCGTCCTGGTGGCTGTCACCGCGATCAGGAATGCGGCCAGCCCTGAACGTCCGCAGGTCACCTCGAAGGAGGTCGAGCAGGCCCTGAACCGTCTGCACGGCGAGCAGAAGGTTGCCGGGGCCAGCGGCTACCTCTCCTTCGACAACACCGGAAGCCCGACCGGAAAGCCGATACCGTTGGTCGAGCTCACCCCGGGCGGGGTGCTGGCCTTCCGGGGGCTGCTGCCGCCGGCGGCCTGACGGCACGCCGTGAACCTGGACCGCCCGAACGGCCAGGGGCGCAACCACCCGTTCGGCACAGCCACCCGTTCGACAGCGGAATCACCTGCCGGCGGGACGGCGTCAGGTGCCATTGCGGGTGTCCATAGTGCCGGTGTGTCCGACCACCGTCCCGGCCCGGTCGATGGCGATTACTTCGACCTGTGCGGATGCCCCGCGCAGCACGTCGAGCGCGGTGCGGCGGGCGTCCGCCGCGATGAGGTCACCGAGTGGGACGCCGGCGGCCAGGCAGACCCGCAGCGCGCCCAGCGCGGTGCTCGCCGCCTCGACGCGCCCGGCGAGTTCCGCGTCGCCGCCGGCGGCGCGGGCCAGCGCCGCGAGGGCGGCCAGGTCGACCTGGGAGCGTCCGGAGTGCAGGTCGAGATGGCCGGCGGCGAGCTTGGCGAGCTTGCCGACACCGCCGACGATGGTCAGATGCGGGATCGGGTGGCGGCGCAGGTACTTCAGCACGGCGCCGGCGAAGTCGCCCATGTCGAGCAGCGCGTCGTCGGGCAGGCCGTGCAGCCGGCGGGCCACCTCCTCGGAGGTGCTGCCGGTGCAGGCCGCGACATGCCGGTGGCCGGCGGCGCGGGCCACGTCGATGCCGCGCCGGATGCTGTCGATCCACGCCGAGCAGGAGTAGGGCACGACGATGCCGGTGGTGCCGAGGATCGACAGGCCGCCGATGATGCCCAGCCGCGGGTTCCAGGTGTGCCGCGCGATCTCGGCCCCGTTGTCGACCCCGATCGTGATCTCCACGTCGACGGCCGCGTTCACGGCGCCGTCCGCGTCACCGCCGACGGTGCCGGTGTGGCCTGCGGCGTCGATGCGGGTGGTGTGGCCGGCGGCACCGGTGTGGGCGGTATGGCCGGTGTGGGCGGCGGCGACCGCTGCCATCGCGGCGCGCATCATCCGTCGCGGCACCGGGTTGATGGCCGGCTCGCCGACGGCCAGCGGCAGGCCGGGCCGGGTGACCGTGCCGACTCCCGGGCCGGCGCGGAACACCACCCCGGCCCGGGGCGCGGCCAGCCGGACACGGGCGTGCACGAGTGCGCCGTGGGTGACGTCCGGGTCGTCACCGGCGTCCTTGACGACGGCGGCGGTGGCGGCGCCGGGGGTCAGCTCCTCCCGGGCCAGGGCGAAGGCCGGGCGCTGACCACCCGGCAGGGTGATCGTCACCGGGTCGGGGAACTCGCCGGTGAGCAGCGCGGTGTAGGCGGCGGTGGCCGCGGCCGTGGCGCAGGCGCCGGTCGTCCAGCCGTAGCGCAGCTCGCCGGCCTGGCGGCTCCCACGGCGCCCGGCGGGCTCCGTCCCGCTCATAGCCGTCCCGCTCGTAGCCGTTCCGCCAGGCCTGGCCGTCTTACCAGGTCAGGACGGGCGGGACGGCGATGAGCTGGCGGGTGCTGGTGCTCGGCGGCACCGCGGAGGGCCGGCGGCTCACGGAGAAGCTGGCCGCACTGCCCGGCGTGGAGGTGGTCTACTCGATCGCGGGCCGGGTGGCCGCGCCCGCCCTGCCCACGGCGGCGCGGATCCGGGTGGGCGGGTTCGGCGGCGTGGACGGCCTCACGTCCTACCTGCGGGATGCCGGGATCGCCGCGGTGATCGACGTGACCCATCCCTACGCCGCGCTGATGACCGCCGCTGCGGTTACGGGGAGTAACGCGGCCGCGGTGCCGCTGCTGGTCGTGCGCCGGCCGGGCTGGCCGGAGACGGACGGTGACGACTGGCATCGGGTGCCGTCGCTGGCCGCCGCCGCGGCCGCCCTGGGCGGCTTCGGGGAGCGGGTGTTCCTGACCACGGGCCGGTCCGGGATCGCCGCGTTCGCCGGCTCGGATCGGCACTGGTTCCTCCTGCGTTCGATCGAGGCGCCGTCACCCCCGATGCCGGTGCGGCTGGACGTCCTGCTCGAACGTGGCCCGTTCACGGTAGAGGGGGAGACGGCGCTGATGCGCGGCCATCGGATCGACGTCGTCGTCACCAAGAACAGCGGCGGCCCGCTGGCCGCGGCGAAACTGGTCGCCGCCCGTCACCTGGGCCTGCCCGTGCTGATGGTGGACCGCCCGCCGCTGCCACCCGGCGCGCCGGCCGTGGCCACCGTCGAGGACGCCGTCGCCTGGCTCATCCGACTGCTCGGGGCGACCGACAGGTCATGCACAGGGTGACGACACCGGATGACGACACCGGACGAAGACGCGGGGTGACGACCGTCCGCCGGTTGTCGCCGAGGATCCTCGACCTGGCCGTCCAGTCGGACGGGTTGGCCCGGCCAGCCGGTGTCGGGGCGTCGGACCGGCCGGCTTGGCGCTCGTCCGGTAGGGCGTTCGGCTGGCGTGGTCATTCGTCCTCGCTCGCGATCGCGTTGACGGCGGCCGCGGCCATGGCGCTGCCGCCGCGGCGGCCGTGCACGACGAGGTGCTCCAGCCGGCTGGGATGCTCCGCCAGGGCCCGCTTCGACTCGGCGGCCCCGATGAAGCCGACCGGGACGCCGATCACCGCCGCGGGCCGGCCGGCGCCGGACTCGACGAGCTCGAGGAGCCGGAACAGCGCTGTCGGGGCGTTGCCCACGGCGACCACCGCGCCGTCGAGGCGGTCCCGCCAGAGGTCCACCGCGGCGGCGGTGCGGGTCGTGGCGAGCTGGTGGGCGAGGCCCGGCACCCGGGAGTCGGACAGCGTGCAGATCACCGGGTTGTCCGCGGGCAGCCGGGCGCGGGTGACGCCCGCGGCGACCATCCGGGTGTCGCACAGGACAGGTGCTCCCGCGAGCAACGCGGCTCTGGCCGCGTCCACCACGCCGGGTGAGTAGGCCAGGTCGGCCACCAGATCGACCATTCCGCAGGAATGGATCATCCGGACGGCGGTGCGGGCGACGCCGTCCGGCAGGCCGGTGAGGTCCGCCTCGGCGCGGATCGTGGCGAACGAGCGGCGGTAGATCTCGGCGCCGTCGCGGACGTAGTCGTTCACCAGGAGCTCCGCACGGTCGTGGGCCACCCGGCGGGCCAGCGGCGGCCCG
>NZ_JWIO01000019.1:3892-56898 GCF_001017755.1 Protofrankia coriariae | reverse complement strand
CGGGCCGGACCGGCCCAGCCGGCCGGACCGGCCCAGAGCGACGGTCACGTAGCGCGGATCCCCTCCACGACCGCCCGTACAGGCCATGATCGCCGCGATTTTGTTGTTGTGTACGTTTTTTGGCCGCATCAGCGTACACAACGACAAACTCGCGCCGATCTTCTTCGGTGGTCGGCGTCCATCGAAGTGCGCCACCGCTCGTGGGGATACTTAGGGTCACCCAATCGGCGCTCTAGGCGACCGTAGCGGCCCGGCGGGGCAGACCGGCAGCGGGTGTCCGCCACAGCCAGCAGGTCCGGGACAACGGCTGCGCGTCCGGCGATGAGCGTCACGGCCGCGATTGTGTCGTATCTGGACTGCCGTTGCGTTCCGGGGCCGGCTGCCTCCCCAGCGTGGGGCCGGCGGGGCCGGCGGTCTTGGTCACAGCCCACTGGGTGACCGGCAGCATCGGCCGCCAACCGGTGAAACCGCCGACCGGCTCGGCGCGGGCCACCGCCAGCCGGACGAGGTCGCCGCCGTGGCTGGCGTGCCAGCCGGCCAGCACCGCCTCCGACTCGACGGTGACCGCGTTGGCCACCAGCCGGCCGCCCGGCGGGAGCGCGGCCCAGCACCGCTCGAGCACACCGGGAGTCGTGATCCCACCGCCGACGAACACGGCGGACGGCGTGGGCAGCCCGGCGAGCGCCGCGGGGGCGGGGGAGCCGGCGACCCGCAGGCCGGGGGTGCCCAGCGCGTCCGCGTTGCGCAGGATCCGCGCGGCCCGGTCCGCCCGGGGCTCCACGGCGATCGCCCGGCAGGCCGGGTGCGTGCGCATCCACTCGATCGCGATGCTGCCGGAGCCCGCGCCCACGTCCCACAGCAGTTCGCCGGGGGCCGGACCGAGCCGGGCGAGCGTGACCGCCCGCACCTCCCGCTTGGTGAGCTGGCCGTCGTGCTCGAACACGTTGTCGGGCAGGCCCGCCGTCCGCGGCAGATGCCCGGCGTCGGGCCCGGGCTCGCACTCGACAGCGACCAGGTTCAGATCGGCCACCACGTTCGGACCGGTCGTCGTGCCCAGACCGGTCGTCGCGTCCGGGTCGGCCAGCGTGCCCAGGCCGGTCGCCGCGTTCGGGCCGGCCACTGCGCCCAGGTCGGCCAGCGCGTTCGGATCGGCCAGCGCGGCGGTCGGCTCGCCGTCGTGCCGCTCGCCGCCGTGCCAACCGCCGTCGCACCAGGACGCGGCCGTGCCGGTGCGGCACCGTTCGTCATCCGCGCCGAGGTTCTCCAGGACGGTGAACGAGCTGCCGCCGTAGCCGCGGCCCACCAGCAGGCCGGCGAGCGCCGTCGGGCTGTGGCCGTCCGCGCACAGCACGATCAGCCGGCGTCCGGGCTGCACGGCCGGGTGCACGGCGCTGAGCGGACGCCCGACCAGGCTCACCACGTCGACGGCGTCCATCGCCCAGCCGAGCCGGGCGCAGGCGAGCGAGACCGAGGACGGATGGGGCAGCACCCGCACCCACCGCGCGCCGAGCAGCCGCACCAGCGTCGTGCCCAGGCCGAAGAACATCGGGTCGCCGCTGGCCAGGCAGCACACACGGGCGCCGGCGTGCTCGGCGAGCAGCCCCGGCAGCGCCGGCACCAACGGCGTGGGCCACTCGACCCGCCGGCCGCCCACGTCGGCGGGTACCAGCGCCAACTGCCGCCGGCTGCCCATCAGCACCTGCCCGGCCCGCAGCGCCTCCCGAGCCGCCTCGGTGAGCCCACCCCACCCGTCGGCCCCCACCCCTACCACGACCACCAGTGGTCGATCATCGGGACACACGGTCACTGGATCTTTCGCTGCCTTCCTGGCCGCTTCGGCCGATCGTTTCGCCGGATACCACCGCCGCCCGCCACACCACGGCCAGTGCCTGAGTGCCGCCGCGAACATCGTGAACGGAACGTGCTGGTTCGATGGTCGTCGGCGGATCCGGGCCAGTGTCAGCTCCGGATACTGGGATTCTGGGGCCAGGGCGGGACGCCGGCCATCAGGGGTTTCGCTGGATGGCGATGGCAATCGTCCGGTGGCGGCGGAGGATGTCGTCGAGGCCGGGGTGGACGGGGGCGCCGTTCTCCACGACGGTCCTGCCTGCGACGACGGTGTGCCGGGCGGCTACCGGGCCGCAGCGCAACCACGCTTCCACCGGGTCGGACAGGGCGCCGGCGAAGGCGATCCCGTCCAGCGGCCAGACGACCAGGTCACCGGCCGCGCCGACGGACAGCTCGCCGAGCTCGCCGGTGCGGCCGAGGCAGGCCGCGCCGCCGCGGGTGGCGATCTCCAACGTGTCCCGGGCGGACATCGCGGACGCCCCGCCGCGCAGCCGTCCCAGCAGCATCGCCGTACGCGCCTCCAGCCACAGTGAGGCGCTGTCCGCGGACGACGAGCCGTCGCAGCCGAGCCCGACCGGCACACCGGCGGCCCGCAGCCGCGCGACCGGCGCCAGCCCGCCTCCGAGGATCATGTTGCTGCTCGGGCAGTGGGCGACCCCGGTGCCCCAGGCCCCGAGCTGGGCCACCTCGGCGGCATTCGGGTGGATGCAGTGGGCGACCCAGGCGCGGTCACCGCCCCAGCCGAGGTCGCGGAAGTGCTCGACCGGGCGCCGGCCGTAGGTCGCCAGGCAGTAGTCGTCCTCCTGAGGGTCCTCGGCGAGATGGGTGTGCAGCCGCACGTCCAGCTTCTCGGCGAGCTCGGCGGTGGCCCGCATCAGCTCGGGGCTGACGGAGAACGGCGAGCAGGGCGCCAGCGCGATCCGCACCATCGCGCCGTGGGCGGGGTCGTGGTGGGCGGCGACGAGGGCCGCCGAGTCCGCGAGGATGTCGTCGGGATCCTGCACGACTGAATCCGGCGGCAGCCCACCGTCCTTCACCGACAGTGACATCGATCCGCGGGTGGGGTGGAAGCGCATCCCGAGCTCGCGGGCGGCGGCTATCTCGGCCGCGATCAGGTCCCCGGCGCCGCGCGGATGGACGTACAGGTGGTCGGTGGTGGTCGTGCAGCCGCCCAGCGCGAGCTCTGTCAGGCCGACGTGGGCGGAGACGTACACCGCCTCCTCGTCCAGGCGCGCCCACAGCGGGTAGAGCGTCCGCAGCCAGGCGAACAGCGAACCGGACACCGCCGGCGCATACGACCGGGTGAGGTTCTGGAAGATGTGATGGTGGGTGTTCACCAGGCCCGGGGTGACCAGGCAGCCGGTCGCCGCCAGCGTGCGCCGGGCCGGCGGGGGCGGGTCGCCGGCCNCGGGGGCGGGTCGCCGGCCGCCCCGACCGCGCTGACCAGGCCGTCGGTCACCGCCACCCAGCCGCCGGGCAGCTCCCGGCGGCGGTCGTCCATGGTCGCCACCAGTTCGGCGCCGCGGACGAGCAGGTCGACCGGCCGCGGGCCGGGGGCCGGGACAGGCACGGTCATGGGCCGATTCTGCCGCGCCGACGCCGCCCGACGGTTTCACCGCGGCGTCGGCACGGTGTCGTCCGCCGTGGCACCGCCGCGACGGACGCGGGCGGCCCGCCATGACAGCCCGCCGTGGCAGCCCGCCGTGGCAGCTCGCCGCGACGGATGCGGGCCGTCCGCGGTGACGGATATGACCGTCGTGTCGGGTATGGCCGCCGCGTGCGTCGTCCCGGGTGCCGCGGATGTCACGGATGCCCCGGGAGTGGGATGGACCCGTGCGTCCCGCGGAACGCACGGGTCGGTCGGACGCACGGGCCGGCGGGGAGCTGAGGCCGGGATGATGGGAGCGGGTTGGACGTCATAGAGATCGACGATCCGGCGGACGAGCGGGTCCGTGACTACGTGGGGCTGACCGACGTGGCCCTGCGCCGGCGGCGGGAACCGGCCGAGGGCCTGTTCATCGCCGAGGGCGAGATGGTCATCGAACGGGCCCGGCGGGCCGGTTACCATCCGCGATCGCTGCTGGTGGGGCCGGCGAAGGTCGCGACCGTCCCGGCCGATCTGGAGCCGGGCGTCCCGGTCTACCTCGCCGGCCCGGACGTACTCGCCACGATCACCGGGTTTCAGGTGCACCGCGGGGCGCTCGCGTCGATGTGCCGCCGCCCGCCGACCCCGGCGGCGGACGTGCTGGCCACGGCGCGGCGGGTGCTGGTCTGCGAGGACATCGTCAGCCACACCAACCTGGGCGCGATCTTCCGCTCGGCGGCCGGGCTCGGGATGGACGCCGTCCTGCTGAGCCCGTCGTGCGCCGACCCGCTGTACCGGCGGTCGGTGCGGGTGTCGATGGGGGAGGTGTTCGCCGTCCCGTACGCCCGTCTCGACCCGTGGCCGGCGGCGTTGTCCCTGCTGGTGGACGGTGGCTTCACGCTGGTCGCGCTCACGCCGTCGGCCACCGCCATGCCGCTGGACGAGCTCGCGGTGAGCTCGCACGACCGGCTGGCCCTGCTGCTCGGCTCAGAGGGCCCGGGGCTGACCCGGGACGCCCTGGGCGCGGCCACCGTCCGGGTGCGGATCCCGATGGCGCACGGCGTGGACTCCCTCAACGTCGCCGCCACCGCGGCGATCGCCTGCTACGTGCTGGGCCGCGCGGTCACCGGGCGCGCGGGCAGTTCGGTAACCGCGTGACCGCGTCCCTGGCGACCGGCCGGGCGCTCCTGGGGAGCCTCGCGGTTGTCGGGGGCGCAGGGACCGGGACGCGCGGGCGCGGGACGGGCGAGGGGGCGGGCACGGGGTGCCCCGCAGCCAGCCCCGTGGTCACGGGCGTTTCGCGTGCGGGTCGTGGCCGGGCAGGCCGGGGGTTTCGCCGGCGGCGGCACGCCGATGGTGGGCGAGGGCGGCGAACACCTCAAGGGCGACCCGGTGGGCGTTGTTGACGGTGCTGTCGGCATGGTCGTAGGGGGGTGCGACCTCCACGATGTCCGCGGCGACCAGCGGGGTGTCCAGGGCGATCCGCCGGACGGCGCGCAGCAGGTCCACGGGGGTCATCCCGCCGGGTTCCGGCGTCCCGGTGCCGGGTGCGAAGCCGGGGTCGAGCACGTCGATGTCCACGGACAGGTACAGCGCCCGGCAGCCGTCCAGAGCCTGGGCGATCGCGTCGGTGACGACCGCGTGTGAGCCGCGTTCCCAGACCTCGTCCATCAGGTGCCAGCGCATGTCCTGCTTGCGCATCCAGTCGAAGACGTCCGGTGGCGGCCAGTAGCCGCGCAGCCCCACCTGGACGAAGTTGCGCCCGCGTACCGCCCCGGACTCGATCAGCCGGCGCATCGGCGTCCCGTGCGAGGCGAGGTTGCCGTCGATGATGTCCGCGGTGTCGGCGTGCGCGTCGAAGTGCAGCAGGCCGAGCTCCCCCCAGCCGACCGCTTCGGCGACCCCGGACGCCGCCGGCCAGGTGATGGAGTGGTCACCGCCGATGATCACAGGGATGATCCCGAGGCCGGCCACACCGCCGACCTTCGCGCGGATGTTGCGATGTGACGCCTCGGTCTGCCCGATCGGGCAACGGGCGTCCCCGGCGTCCACCACGTCCAGCCAGTCGAAGATCTCGACGCCGAGGTCGAGATGGTAGGTGCCGGGCTCGTAGGCGAGCGCGCGCAGGGCCCGCGGGCCGAAGCGGGCGCCCGGCCGGTGCGTGGTCCCGATGTCGAACGGCGCGCCGATCACCGCGACGTCCGGGCGGCGGGCCGCGAGATCGTCGAGCGTCGGCATCCACGGGCGGTGGCAGAACGTCGCCAGGCCCTCGTATCCGGGCGTGTCGTCCGCGGGAACCGGCGCCTGGGACGCCGGTTCCGCCGAGGCTGGTGCCTGGGGCGCTGGCGCATGGGATGCCGACATCGGGGGAACCGGCCCGGTGTGGGGGTGGTCGTCATGTTCCCGTACCCGGGCGCCGCCGGTGCCTGCGCCGTGCCGGGCGAGCGGGTCGATCGGACCCGTCATCGCTCCTCCTCGCCCAGGGGGTTCCTGTCAGTGATGTAACTCAAGGTATTTATAGTCTTACTAATTGTACGCCTATTCTGTCGCGACGATGTCTTCGGATATTCTCCCCCAAGAGGTGTCAAAGGACATAGTCGGGGCAAAAGCCTATGTCGATCTCTCCGGTTCGGCGTGTCGTGCCACGGTGGGGCTCCGGGTTGCCGCGGTCGTCGCGCGCCGCGGACCGTTCCGGGAGCACTTCGGCGTCACTCCGAAGTTGCTTTGAGGTCACCTTTGAGCTCACCTTTGGGGTCACTCCGTGGTGCGGATGTGGACGGCATCCTCCTCCGGCGCGCCTGCCGGCCTGGCCCCGTCGCGGCCGCGGGCGCGGCCCCCGACAGGCCCGCGTACGACAAGTTCGGCCGTTGTCACCGTCCGTACGCCCTCGTCGTCGGTGAGCAGGGTCGGCGCGTCGTCCGGCTCTCCGTCGCCGTCAAGGGCGGTCGGCCGCTCGACGGCGTCCTCGGCCGAGGAGTAGCCGCCGGCCGAGGAGTAGACGTCGAACTCCAGGACCTCACCGGACTCCAGTCGGGCCGCCTCGTCGTACGGATCCGGCTCGGGCTGTTCCTGGGCGAGCAGCGAGTCCAGCGACTCGCCGGCACGTTGCTCCTGGGCGGTCGTGCCGAAGCGTTCACCCGGGCCGAAGCGGTCCGGCGGATCCCAGCCGTCATCAAGCGGGTCGAAACCGCGGTCGGTCGAGCCCAGGCCGTCGCTGTCGAGGCTTTCGGACTGTTCAAGCGGGCTTCCGTGCGTGTGGACGTAGCCGCTGTCGGGATAGCCTTTGTCGGGATAGCCGTTGTCCAGGTAGCCACTGTCCAGGTAGCCGTTGTCTGCGCTGTTGTCTGCGCTGTTGTCACCCTCCGGGATCGGCTGCGTCATCGCTGCATCCTCCTGACCGGATCAGAGCTCTCGGGGTCTCGCCGGCCGATCCCCGATCGCAAAGGACGGGCCATGGCGGCCGGTCTTGTCCGTCAAGGCCATTCCCCTGACGGCCTGGGGCTAACGTCCGCCAGCCGCCCGCGGCCATGTCCACCAGCCGCCCCGCGGCCAATGTCCACCGGCCGCCCCGCGGCCAATGTCCATCGCCGCACCGAGGCCAGCACCCACTGTCGTTTCGCGGCCGATATCCGCTGCCGTCCCGCGGCCAGCGCCCACCGCTGGCCGGCGGAGTCCCGGTCGGCCGCGTCGTCACCGGTTTCGCGTCGGTCGCCTGCTGGAAGCGCCGGACACACTACGGTCGGACGACGGACGGTGAGGTGGAGCCACCCTGTTTGCAACCCCACCGTCGATGGCGTATAGCGTTCATGTTCGTGTCTACTGTTGCGGACCGCATTCTTGAGCGGCTGGCAAAGGCTCCGACCGGCCTGGATGATGGACAGTTGGCGGAAGCGCTCCAGGTGCGCCGCCAGACCGTGAACCAGGTCTGTCGGCGCCTGTCGGACAAGGGCCGTCTGCACCGTGCACCGGGCCCGAACGGCCGCATCGTCAACCGCCTGCTGCCGCAGCACGACGCCTACCCCAAATCTGTCCCGGCGCAGCCGGACGACGCATCCGCCCCGGCACAGCCGGACGACCAGGCCCGGCCGGGCTCCCAGGAGAGTGAACCGGCCGCGTCCGGCTCCGGGCCCGACGAGCGTCCGGATGCCGGTCCGGTCGCGCTCACGGAACCGGCACCGCCGTGGGACGAGGAACCAGAGGACGCGGAACCGGAGGACGAGGAAGGGGTAGCCGCCCGGACGCCGGTCTCCGTCAGCGACGGAGCCACGCCTGCCGAGGAAGCCAGCCCGGTCGAGGCGGCCGAGCCAGCCACGGCGGTCACGGCACCGGTTGCCGAGGAGCCTGCGTCCGCCGACACGCGGCCCGCCGTCGAGGAGGCCACGGCGGACGGGACGGCCACGGTCACTCCGGTCGCGCAGGTGGCTGAGGTCGTGGAGGCGGACCAGGTCGTGGAGGATGCCGGCGTGTCCGCCGAGGCTCCCGAACCCGTCGCGGCCACCCCGCCCGTGGCCGCCGACGACCAGGAGCCGTCCGAGGCCGTGCCGGCGTCCGTTCCGGAGACAACCGGTGGGAAAGACGCCGACGCCGACGCATCCGGGAGCCGGGCGCCTGCCGCCGCGGCCCCTGCCGCTGCGGCCCCTGGCGGCACGGCATCCGGCGGCACGGCATCCGGCGGCGCGGCATCCGGCGGCGAAGCCCCGGGCGACGTGACCCCGGGCGACGCGGTGCCGGATGCCGATGCGGTGCCGGTTGCCGCGGCCGCCAGGGACGCCCCGGAGCCTGCCGAGGGTGGTCCGGACGAGACCGCGGGAGAGCGGGACACCCAGGTGCCGCAGCCGGTCCCTTCGGCCTCGCGCCGGCGATGGTGGCGCCGATTTCTGTGACACGCCAGGGCCGTTGATCCGGGGAGCCGGCCGGGTGGACGGCCCCGGTGGTGACGGCGCGGATCCGCTGTCCGGGCACGTCTCCCGGATGGACGTTTCCCAACGTTGCGTCGACGGCCGGGAAACGCTGTGACCTCCTGTCGGCAGCACGACGCGCGGGGGCCCAGCTGGCGCAATAGCGTCTTGGGTAACCAACGATCCCGGGGAGAGCATGCCTATGCGAGCGAGGTTGCTCGTCATCATTGCCGCGCTGTCCGCGCTCGTGCTTTCGGCCTGCGGAAGCAGGGTGGAGGAATCGAGCGCACCGCCGAGCGGTCCCACTCAGGGCAACACCGGGGCCAACACCGGGGCCAACACGGCGTCGGATACCGGGGTGACCGCGAACGACGTCAAAGTTGGTGTGATCGTCGGTCTGACCAGCCCGCTGGGGTCGGAGACCTTCTCCACCTCCCTGTACGGCGCGAAGGCCTACTTCGACGCGCTCAACGCCGCCGGCGGTGTGAACGGCCGCAAGGTCACGCTCGTTCAGTGTGACGACCACGGCAGCGGGCCCGACAACACAGCCTGTGCGCGCAAGCTCGTCGACGACGAGAAGGTCTTCGCGCTGGCCGGGGTGTCGGCGTTCGACTACGCCGGGGCACAGTACCTGAACTCCAAGGGTGTGCCGGATGTCGGCGGCCAGCCGACCAGCAGCGCCTACGACCAGTACCCGCACCTGTATTCGATCTACGGTAGTTACTATCCGCGTGACGGCAGGCAGCCCGGCTACGACGGGAACCTCTACGCCGGCACCGAGAACTACCGGTGGCTCAAGGAGAACCTGAGCACCAGGGTCGCGGGCGTGGTCTATTACAACGTCGCGCCGTCCCAGCGTTACGCGCAGTCGGTTGCCGACGGCCTGCGCAGGGAGGGCTACACGGTCGTCGAAAAAGAGATCAACTACTTTGCCCCGAACTTCGACGCGGCCGTGCTGGACCTGAAGGCCCGCGGGGTCGATGTGATCTTCGATGCGATGGAGGACAACGGCAACCTGGCCCTGTGCAAGTCGATGCAGGCCCAGGGGCTGACGGTCAAGGCGAAGATGACCACGTCGCAGGGGTGGACCGACACCTTCGGCCAGGCCTTCGCGGACACCCCCAACTGCCGTGACGTCACCTACGCGACCAGCTCGACCCGCAACTACAACGACACGAACTACCCGGCGGTGGCCAGGTTCCGGGCGGACATGGCGAAATACCAGCCCGCGCGCGAGGGCAAACTGAGCATCTGGACCCTCGAGGGCTACGCGTCCGCCCAGTGGCTCACCGACGCGATCAGATCGTGCGGCGCGAACGTCACCCGGGTGTGCGTCGAACAGTTCCTGAACCGCCCGCAGGACTATGACGGTGACGGTCTACTCACCCCGCGCAACTTCACCAAGATCGCGACCCCCCCGGAGACCGACCGGAACTGCATCAACGTCGCCCGCTGGGAGAGCTCGGCGAACGGCGGCAAGGGGGGTTGGGTGACCCAGGTCAGGGACATGAACACCAACTGCTTCACCGTCCCGAACCTGCCCTACCCGGCCGAGTGAGAACCCGGGAAAGACCTGTGTGAGCCCTGTGCCCGGCCCCGGTGAGCGTGACCGCCGGGGCCGGGGGAGGGGCTCAGACCGGCTCGGCGGAGACGGCCGGGTGCAGCTCCGCGGGATCCCCGACGAACGAGCACTCGCCCCGGTGCAGGACGTAGACGATGTCGGCGAGGCCAAGAGCGTCGTTGGTGTACTGGTCGGCGAGAACCACCGTCGTCCCGCCGAGCGCGACCGTCGCCAGCCAGGTGAACAGCTCACCGGCGACCTTGGGTGACAGGCCGAGGGAGAGCTCGTCGACCAGCAGCACCCTGGGCCGGGCCAGCAGGGCACGGGCCAGGGCGAGCATGCGCCGCTCGCCGCCGGAGAGCGTCCCGGCCCGTTGACCGAGCCGCTCGTGCAGCCGGGGGAAGGCCTCCAGCGCCGGGGAGATGTCCCGTTGCCCGATCGCCTCCACCACCACCTGCAGGTTCTCCCGCACGGTGAGGGTGGCGAACACCGCGCGTTCGTCCGGGACGAACATCAGGCCCGAGCGGGCCCGCTCCAGGGCCGACATTCTGGTGATCGTCCTGCCCTGCCAGGTCAGGGAGCCCGACCGCAGCGGTAACACGCCGGCGAGCACCCGCAACGTGGTGCTCTTGCCCGCGCCGTTGACCCCGAGCAGCGCGGTGACCTTCCCCGCGGGGACCGTCAGGTCGAGCCCGTGCAGGACCTCGATGGTCCCGTAACCGGCGCGTGCGCCGGTCAGTGCCAGTTCAACGCTCATGCCAGCGGCCCCTGCGCGAGATAGACAGCCCGTACGGTCGGATCCTCGCGGACGGCAGCCGGTGTCCCCTCGGCGACGATACGCCCGCCCACCATCGCGTACACCTGGTCGGTGACGGAGAAGACCAGTTCGACGTCGTGATCCACCAGCAGGATGCCGACCCCCTCACCGGCGACCCGCCGCAGCAGCCCGGAGAGCCGTTCGGTCTCCTGCCCGTCCAGCCCGCTGGCCGGCTCGTCGAGCAGCAGGACGTCGGGCCGGGTGCACAGGGCGCGCGCGAGCTCGACCAGGCGCAGCGCCCCGGTCGGCAGCGTTCCCGTGGTCGTGTCGGCGATGCCGGTGAGGTTGAGGGACTCCAGGGTGCGGGTCATCACCCGCCGGGTGCGGGTACTGCCGTGTGGCGTGCGCCCCAGCAGCCCGCCGATGTAGTCGCGGCGCCTGTTCTCGGCGCCCACCAGCAGGTTGTCCATGACCGTCATGCTGGTGAACAGCGACGGCACCTGGAAGGTCTGGACGAGCCCGTGGCGGGCGCGGACGTCCGGGTGCATCCGGGTGATGTTGCGGCCGCCGAGGAAGACCTTGCCGCTGTCGGGCTTCTCCACCCCGGTGAGCAGGCTGAACAGCGTCGACTTGCCGGCCCCGTTCGGCCCGATCAGCCCGGTGACCTTGCCGGGCGCGACGGTGATGTCGACGTTGTCGACCGCGGTGAGCCCCCCGTAGCGGCGCGCCAGTCCGCGGCCGGTGAGTTCCGCGCGGCTCACTGCGTCCCCCCGCTCACTGTGTCCTCCCGGAGGTGTGTAGGACCTGCCGTACCCGGGCGAGCAGCGCCTCCCCGAAGGGCGTCAGGACGGGGGATCCGCCGTCACCGGCCGGCTGCCGGTATGCCGCGGGCGAGACGGACGTCGCGGCAGCCGCCCGTGCGGCGCCCGCGCCCGTTCCCGCGAGCCCGGCCCGGCCCGGTTCGGTCAGGTCCTCGACGATCCGGTGACCGAGGCGGGTCACCAGATGGCGGACGGCGGAGGCGAGACCGCCGGGCAGCCAGCCCAGGCTCAGCGCCAGGATGCCCACGGCCAGGGTGGCCGAGCCGGCCGGCGCGAGGGTGTCGATGGTGACGATGAAGCCGGCCGCGACCACCGCGCCCGCGGCGCTGTCGGCGCCGAACACGACGACCGCGGTGAACCAGAGGAGGCTGTTCAGCGGGGAGAAGGCGTCCGCGTCGAACGAGGCGTAGCTGAGCATCAGCAGGGCGCCACCCAGCCCGGCCACGGCGGCGGAGACGGTGAAGGACAGCAGCTTGAGGTTGCGCACGTCCACGCCCACCGCCGCCGCGCCCTCCGGGTGGTCACGCACGGCCAGCAGCGCCCGGCCGAGACGTCCTTCGTGCAGGTTGCGCACGACGAGCAGGCCGAGCCCCAGACAGAGCAGCTCCACCACATAGAACCAGCGGTCGGACAGCGTGTGCCCGGCGACGGACAGCGGCGCGACGTGCAGCCCCGAGACGAACGTCTGCTGCTGGAAGACGAAGCGGGACATCACCGCCCCGACCGCGAACGTGGTGAGGGCGAGCGCCAGTCCGCGCCGCCGGATGGCGGGGTACCCGGTGAGCAGGCCCACCGGGGCGACCAGCAGCGCGCCGACCAGCGGGGCGGCAAGGGCCGGCAGCGCGGGCAGCCCGAACAGGTCGCCGTCGGCGAGCTTGGCGGACAGCAGCGCGCCGAGTCCGGCGTAGCCGGCGACGCCAAGGGAGATCTGCCCGCTGTAACCGGTGACGATCACCAGGGACAGGAAGATCAGGGCGAGCGCCGGCACGATGAACGCGTCGCGCAGGTTGATGGGCGCGAAGGTGAGCGGGGCCGCCAGCAGCACGGCGCCGGCGAGCTTGCCGAGGACGTCCCGGCGCTGCTCGGTGAGGCTCGCCCGGTACGTCTGCGGCGCGCCGCGGCTGGAGAACCGGCCGGTGGAGCCCGCGTCCCCACCGAGCTCGCGCAGCCGGGGGAGGACCAGCAGCAGCACCAGCAGCGCGGCCACGAACAGGTTGGACTGCACGGCCAGATACAGGGCGCTGAACTCGCCCGTCACCTGGAACTGGCTCAGCTCGCTCTGCAGGATGCCGATGGCCAGGGCGGTGAGCACCGCGCCCGGCAGGCTGGCCAGCCGGGCGGCCACGACCACCGCGAACGTCTCCAGCACCAGCAGGGTGAGTCCGTACGGGGTGAGCTGCAGGCGGGGCGCGAGCAGGATGCCGGTGAAGCCGGCGAGAATGGTGCCGACGGCCCAGCCGGCCGCGGCCACCCTGTCGGCCGGGATGGCGGACAGCTCGGCGAGCCGGCGGTCGTCGACGACGGCCCGGACCTGCCGGCCGAAACGGGTACGGGTCGTGATCAGGCCGAGGGTCACGCACACGGCGACGACCAGAGCCAGCTCGGCGAGCGCGTCGACACCGATGCGGCTGCCCCCGGGCAGCCCGACCGTCCGTTCCGGGAACAGGCTCGGCGCGTCGTTACGGGACCCCAGACCCCAGATCCCGGCGGTCATCCCGACGGTGAGCACGAGCACGCCAAGGCTCGCCACCAGCGACTCGGCCGCGGACGCGCGCCGGCGGGCCAGCGGGCGGAAGACGAACCGTTCGAGTACGATGCCGATCAGCGGTGAGACGACCGCGAGGGAGAGCAGCGCCGCGACCGGGAGCGGCAGCTGCCAGTCGACGACCATCGCGCGGAAGACGTAGGCCACCAGGGCCGCGATGCCACCCTGGGCGATGTTGAGGACACCGTTGGTCCGGTAGGTCACCAGCAGGCCGATACCGGAGAGCGCGGCGATCGCTCCGATGGAGACCCCGGCGAATGCCAGATCGATGCTTCTCATCCGGCCCACCCCCAGGGCGCGGCAGCGACACGGTCATGCTGTTTCCGGCCCGCCGCCGGCCCGGGGAGCACGGCAGGTCCGCGCCCGACGCGGCAGGCTCGTCTCACGCGGCGATCTTTGGTTCGCAGATCGTGCAGGGTGTCAGGCCGCGGGCGGCGATCTGGGTGGAGTCCACCGGCTGCGCGGGCTTGCTGGCGATCATTTCGCAGGTGCGGCGGTGGTAGGTCCGGCCGGCGGGCACGGCGAACAGGCCGCCGTCGTCCTGGCCGGCGGCCGCCTGATCCGTCACCGTCGTGACGGCGGGCGCCGGCACGGAGGCCGCGGCGACGATCAGCGTGTGCAACTCCTCGACCTGGCGGTCGAGCCGTCCCCGTCCCTTGGCGGCGGCGTCGATCTGGTCGGCTACCAGCAACGCGCTGCCGAGGAAGACGAGCGCGAGCCCGCCGAGCCCACCGGAGACGAAGTAGGGGAGCTGACGGCCGGGGTCGGTCTCCGCGGACACACCGAGATAACAGCCGAACAGCAGAACACCGCCGGTGACCGCTATGAGCCAGCCGCGTACAGCACGTAGTATGCCGACGACTACTCGAGGTGTCGGCCGGGGGTGCTGACCACCCGCAGGCTGTGTGTCCACCCTGTGTCTCTCCCCCAAAGGCGCTGCGGCTGTGGCGACTGCCCGACAGACGTCAGCTGCGGCGACTGCCCGACAGGTGTCGGCTGTGGCGACCGCCCGACAGATGTCGGTTCCGGCGCGGACGACCTGCCCCGATCAGCGTAGGTCAGCTTAGTGCCCAGCATGAATGCCTGCTGCGTCGACTGTGCCGGGGGTGCCTGCGATGGCTGGCTGCTGGTTCGTGGTTCGTGTGGCTCGTGATGCGTGGCCGCCTTGTGCGGGCCCTCGTGCGGGCATCCGCACCCGGGCGTGGGGCCTTTCACCGGTCAGATGGATGGTCGCCGGTCAGATGGATGGTCGGTGGATGACGTCACGGGGCCGCCCATCCGGATGACCGGGTGTCACCGCGGTGATGTCCGGGTACGGATGAACGGAGTCAGACAGGTCGTCGTTGCTGAGGCGGGGCAAGTGTGAGCATGGCAGGACTTCTCATGGCACATCCGTGAATGCTACCGATGTCGTCAATGTCATAGTCCTGCCCGATCTGTTGCCAATGGGTGAACTCGCAGCGTTCCGCCCACAGCCGCCGGCCGACCCGGTTGCGGCGGTCCTCGACATCCAGCGGCCCGAGCACCCCGCCCAGCGCCGCCTGCAGGTGGGCCCAGTCGTGCGCGGCGTCCCAGGTCGCGAACGATCCCAGATGCTCCCCGTCGTAGTCGTAGACATGATATGGACGATCCACGGGCGTCTCCTTCACTGATCTGGATGCCTCCGGGCGCGCCGAAGGCCGTGTTCCCGTGTCTTTCGTGTCCCCGTGTTTTTCGTGTGCGCATCCAGGCCCGCGAGGTTACGTTATGTCCAGATTCGAGAGAACCATCGGTCTCGTCCAAGGACGACGGGTCATAGCCGCAAGGACGACAGGTCCGTGGCCGGCGCCGGACGTTGGTGGCCAGCGGACTGTGTCGCTCGAGCTTCGACACGAAGCCGCGACGTTGAAGCTCCGAACCGGGCGCTGGAGGGGCCGCCATGGCCCTACCGCAGGTCCATGATGCCCGTCCATGGTGCCGTGGGACCCCGGAACGCGGCAACCCACCCCGCGAGTTGCTATAAGTAGCGATGTAATGATGTATTTGTCACCATGAGTCCGTCCGGCTGAGTCTGGCTGAGGCAGGGATGCCGAGGGACCGGAGTCGGGGGGCAGCGGATGCCTGGGGGCCGGGGACACCGGTGGGCCGGGAGATGCCAGGCGACGCCGGACGCCGCCGGACGCGCGGTTACCTGGACGTGGCGGTGGTGGACGCCCGTGAGGTCGCCGCGTCCCAGGCGTCGGCGACGATCCGGTCGATCGTCGAGCGGCTGCCCTGCCAGCCCAGCTCCGCCCGGATGCGCCGGCTGTCCGCCACGAGCACGGGCGGCTCCGCCGCCGGCGGGCGGTGCACCCGTCGTACGGCGCGGCCGGTGACCCGTTCCACCGCGTCGAGGACGTCGATGACGCTGACCCCGAGGCCGGTACCGACGTTGAAGATCCTGCTGTGGCCGGGCCGGACGGCGTCCAGGGCCGCGAGGTACGCCTCGGCCATGTCGGCCACGTGCACGTACTCGCGGATCACCGCCCCGTCCCCGTTGACGCCGAAGGACTCGCAGCGCCCGGTGGCCACCGCCAGCGCCGCCGGGATGATCCGGCTCTGGTCGTTGTCGGCGTGCCGGCCCGCGGCGCCCGCGACGTTGAAGGAGCGCAGCACCACCGCGCCGATCCCGCCGGTCGCGGCCTGGTGGACGACGAGCTGCTCGGCGGCGAGCTTGGAGGCCCCGTAGGGGTGGGTCGGCGCCGGGGGCGTGCTCTCCGGGATGGGCTGGATCTCCGGCGTTCCGTAGACGGCGCAGGTCGACCCCAGGACGACGACCGGCGCGGTCCCGGCGGCCTTGGTACCGCGTTCGAGCAGCCGCAGCAGGTTCGCGGTGCCCGTCACGTTCACCGCGAAGTACCGCAGCGGGTCGTACCGGGACTCGCGTACCCGGGTCAGGGCGGCGAGATGGCAGACCGCGTCGAACCCGCGGTCGAGCCGGGCGAGCTCGAGCTCGTGGAAGTCCACCAGGTCGGCGGCGACGACCTCCACTCCCGGCGCGAACGGCGGGCAGGACCGTCCGGAGCGGACGAGCGCGGTCACCTGGTGTCCGGCCGCGGCGAGGGTGTCGGTGACAGCCCCACCGACGAAACCGGCCGCACCGGTGACAAGAACACGCACGATGTCGACGAGGCCTCAGGACGCGGCCCGCATGCGCAACCCGGGCAGCAGCGTCCCGCGATGGCGCCATGCGAGCTCCAGACAGGCCGCGGCCGAGGGCGCGAGCGGTTCGTGCTCGATCAGCCGGCGGACAGTCGCGTGGGTGAACGGGATACCCTCCGACGCCCGCCGGTGCGGACCGGTGGTGACCACGGATCCCTCGGCGTTGACCGGGACCATCCCGCTGAACAGCGAGTCGAAGACGTCGGCGTCCACGACCACGACCGTGAGGATCTCGCCGAAGAGCGTGAGCGCGTCGACGCCCATGCCGAAGCACCAGGCGCGGACACAGCCGGAGTGCCGGGCCCGCTGCAGGGAGCGGAACGGCTCGTCGCCGTCGTAGTCGATCAGGGAGGAGCTGGTGCCGTCGTGTTCGGCGTTGCCGAGCAGCTCCTCACTCAGCTCGCGCATGATGTTGCGCCAGAGGTCGAAGTCCGTCTCGTGGTGGCCCGGGGAGATCCCGGACGGCTGGAACACCCCCGCCGGCAGCACGTGGTAGACGCCGCCGGCGGTCGCCACCGAGCCGGCGCTGCGGCGGTGCAGCATGAAGCTCGCCCGGCTCTGGTCGTGCCGGATGGTCAGGGTGTTGATGGACGGCAGGACGACCCGCTGGCACAGGTCGAACGGGTCGCCGATCCGGCGCCGGAACGGCAGCGCCGGCCAGGACAGCCCGCCGCCGAGCATGGCCGCGGCCGTTTCGTGGGCGACCGACTCGCACACGTCGAGGGCGTCGAAGTAGGTGGTGTGGCCGAAGGACAGCCGTGGCCCGCGCTGCCCGGCGCGGATGGCCTCGAGCATGCGGAAGCTCAGGCGGTTCTCGAAGAGCGTGGGCCGGTCGAGGTCACGCATGGCCCGGGTGTATGTCCCGAAGGCGGCCCCGCCGTCGGTCAGCGGGCGCAGGTGCTCGGTGTCGGTGCCCGCTCCCGACACCGTCGGCGCGGGGAGTGCGTCGGACCACGCCAGTTCGATGTCGGCGAGGTCGACCGGCTCGTTCCACATCCAGTCGGGCCGGACCAGCAGGCCGTTGCCGAGCCGGTAGGGCTGCGGGTACAGGCCGGCCGCGGCCCGGGCCAGGCTGATCCGGTGGTGGTTGAGGTAGTCGCGCGTCAGCCGCCAGGTGCGCTGACTGGCCGCGATCCGTTCGTCCAGCGGATCGGCGGGGGCGACGTCCCGGCGGCTTTCGATCAGGGAGCCCGCGGCCAGGCCCACATCCTCCGGGGACAAGGACAGCCGGCGGGCGATGTGACGCAGTGTGGAGATGTCATGAATGGCCCGCCGGCCGCTTTCGACCTTGGAGACATAGGACTGGTCGAAGCCAAGCCGTTCGGCGAGTTGCTGCTGGGTGAGCCCGAACGTCTGCCGGTAGGAGCGGAGAAGGAGTCCCACGCCGGTCGATCGCGTCGTCTGGTGCGGCGGCGTCCACAGCCATGGTTGACCAGTCACCCGCGGTCCTTTCATCCGGCTTCGGGGTTACTGGAAGTGAGCATAACTAGTCGGTCGATCGACCGCGCATAGCCACAAAATGGTCGCTTCCGGTACAGCGAAAATGTTGCTTGCGGTGAAGTGAATCACACGTTCCGCTGACAATCTAATGAGCGCACCCGAGTGGGACGAGCGTGTGTCGCGGGCCGGACGGCTGTCGATTCTTCAGCTGTTCGAGAGCTGTTCGAGGTTCCCGATTGTGTGGATCACCGGTTCACGACGCCGTCGGCGAGATCGAAAAAGATCACGATGACGATCAGCGCAATGATCCAGCGGAGAAGGCCCAGCCGACCCCAGATCTCCCGCACGACACCGCCGCCGGCGCGGCGGCCCCACACCAGCAGCGCGAACAGGGCGCCACCGACGACGACGAGAAATATGCCTGCGTTACTGGCGTCGGGATGCACACCGACGATGATCGCAGATGATCCCGGGAGGGACGGTGGCGTCGTTCACACAGGGTTCACACGGAGCGGCGCAACAGCGGCGGGTGCAGGGCCGTCGCGGAGCCCCGCCGGTACAGCTCGGCCGGGCGCCCCCCGCCGCGGGGCGCTGCGCGGGCGCCGACCGGCACCACGAAGCCAGGGGTCGACAGCACCTTGCGGCGGAAGTTGGGCGGGTCGAGCGGGGCTCCCCAGGCCGCCTCGTAGACGCGGCGGAGCTCGGCCAGGGTGAACGGCTCCTCGCAGAAGGCGGCGGCGAGCGGGGTGTACTCCAGCTTGCTGCGGGCCCGTTCCACGCCGTCGGCGACGATCGTCGGATGGTCGAAGGCGAGGACCGGGCCGTCCGCGGAGCCCAGGTCCTCCACCGGCCACCAGCGGGCCGTCGGCCCGTCGCGGTCGGTTCCCGGCGGGGGCGGCAGGTTCGGGAGCAGGGCGAGGTAGGCCACGCTGNCCAGACCGTCGTGCACGACGATCCGACTCGTCGAGCCGTCCGTAGGTGCGCAGCTGCTCAAGATGGCCGGACGCGGCGACACCGGTCCCCTCGGCGAGCTGCCGGCGGGCCGAGGCGTCCAGGTCCTCGTCCACCCGGACGAAGCCGCCGGGCAGCGCCCAGTCGTCCTGGAACGGTGGCGCGTCCCGCTGGGTGACCAGCACACAGAGCTGCCCGGAACGCAGCGTAAGAAGGACGACATCGACAGTCACCGCGATCGGCGATGGTCCGTTCACGAACGTGTCCGGGGCCCGCCGCGCGTGGGCCCGGCCCGCCCGGGCCCTGTCCGTAGGGGCCCTGTCGGTGGGGACGCTGTCCGCGGGGCCTCCGCCGAGCGGGGCGTCGTTCGACATGACAGGTCTCACGATGCCCCAGTGTGCGGCCTGGCCACGCGGACGGGGACGCGGACCCGCCGTCCGGCCCGGGACGAGCCGACACGACGAGCCGACACGACGAGCCGACGCAAGGGGCTGGTGGGACGGGCCACGGCCCGTCCGTGGGAGGGCCTACCGTTGCCCGGGCTGCCGCTGTGCCCGCTGGCCGGTGGTGATGACCGGCAGGNCCGGCAGGCACGGCCCGCCGTAGGTGACGTGCAGCGCGTGCGCCGGCAGGGACGCCAGGGCCGCCTGGTGATGGGCCCGGGCGGCACGCAGCCCCTCGGGGGTCGTGCCGTCGGCGTCGAGAATCCGGCCGCCGCGCACCAGTGGCACCAGCAGCGGCCGTTCCGGCCAGGACGGGTCCGCCTCCGGGCCGGACGGGGCTGACAGGCGGCCGATGCCGGTGCCGGTGCCGGTGCCGATGCCGGCAGCAGCCGGCTGGGCGGCGTCGGTGTGATTCTCGTCTCGCGTCGCCGTCAGCCCGGCTTCCCGGGTCGCCGTAGTGATCACATCGGCGACCGCCACCCCGTTGCGGTCGTGCCGGCGGGTCAGGTCCTTACGGCCGCCCCTGGTGCTCTTGCCGACCGAGGCCTTCGCGACCGCCGTCCCCGCCACCTCGACGAGCTTGTAGACGAACCCCGTCGTCGGCGCACCCGAGCCGGTGACGAGCCGGGTGCCCACGCCGTAGCCGTCCACCGGCGAGGCCGCGAGCGAGGCGATGACGTGCTCGTCGAGATCCCCGGTGACGATGATGCGGGTGGCCTGCGCGCCGAGGCCGTCCAGCTGGGCGCGGGTGGCCCGGGCCACGGCCGCGAGGTCGCCGCTGTCGAGCCGGACCGCGCCGAGTGCCGTCCCGGCCACCTCGACCGCGGTGGCGACCGCCGCCGGCACGTCGTAGGTGTCGACGAGCAGCGTGGTGCCCGTTCCGAGTGCGCCGGTCTGGGCGGCGAAAGCCTCCCGCTCGGAGGGGTGGACGAGCGTGAACGCGTGCGCCGCCGTGCCGGTCGTGGGGATGCCCCAGCGCCGGCCCGCTGCCAGGTTCGAGGTGGCGGTGAAACCGACCAGGTAGGCGGCCCGGGCCGCGGCGACCGCGGCCTGCTCGTGGGTGCGGCGGGAGCCCATGTCGACGCACGGCCGGCCCGCGGCCGCGGCGACCATCCGGGCGCCCGCGGCGGCTATCGCGCTGTCGTGGTTGAGCACGGACAGCACCAGGGTCTCCAGCAGGACGCATTCGGCGAAGGTGCCTTCGACGACCAGCACCGGGGTGTTCGGCATGAACGGCTCGCCCTCGGCGAGACCGTGGATGTCCCCGCCGAAACGGTAGCCGGCCAGGTAGTCCGCGGTGGCGTCGTCCACGATCCCGTTGCCGCGCAGGTAGGCGAGCTCGTCCGGGCCGAACCGGAACGCCGCGATCGCCTCCAGCAGGCGGCCGGTGCCGGCGAGCACACCGAACCGGCGCCCGGCCGGCAGCGCCCGGGTGAACACCTCGAAGACCGCCCGCTGCGACGCCGCCCCCGAACGCAGCGCGGCCCGCAACATCGTCAGCTCGTACTGGTCGGTCAGCAGGGCTGTGGACGCCGGTGCGGGCAGCCGCATGGACGGCGGTGTGGGCAGCGGTGTGGGCGTGGTCATCGCGACCACACTAGGACCTCAGCAGATCACGCGCACGATCCTGACGTATCGGGTCATCTCCGTATCAGGTCATCTGCCGTCGGTCGCCGGATACGCCCTGCGGACGGACGGGGCGCCCCCGGCCCGCTCCCCGGTGGGACGCCGGAAGGGCAGTACGTCGGCCGATCGCGGGGTAGCCAGCCGGCCGGCGTCCCGCAGCAGGGCGGTGGCTTCCTCGGCCGGGCACGGTGGGCTGATGAACGTCCCCTGGGCGAGGTCGCAGCCGAGAGCGGACAGGGCGTTGAGCGTCTCGGCGTCATCGACCCCCTCGGCGACGACCCGCAGCCCGAGGTCGTGGGCCAGCGCGACGGTGGCCCGCACGATCGCGGAGTTGGCCCGGTCACCGGCGACGTTGTGGACGAACGACTGGTCGATCTTCACCTCGTGCAGGTCGAACTGCCCGAGTACGTTGAGCGCGCCGTAGCCGGTGCCGAAGTCGTCCACGGCCAGCCGCACCCCGAGGTCGCGCAGCGCGGCCAGCGAGCGCACGGTCGCGGCGGACTCGGTGACCACCGCCCGTTCGGTGATTTCCAGGGTGAGCGCGGCCGCGGACAGCCTGTTCGCCAGCAGCAACTGCGCGATCTCGGTGGCCAGGCCCGGTTCCAGGAGATTGCGCGCGAACAGGTTCACGGAAATACCCACCCGGGCGCCGTCCGCATGCCACCGGCCGGCCGCGGACAACGCCTCCCGTAACACGGTGCGGGTGAAGTCGCCAATGCGTCCGGACTGTTCCACGGCACCGATGAAAGCGTCGGGGGAAAGCCGGCCGAGAACCGGGTGGTTCCACCGCACGAGGGCCTCGAAAGCAACGATCCGGCCCGTTTCCAGGTCGATCTGCGGCTGGTAGCACAGGTTTATGTCGCCATGGTCGAGCGCGTCGTGCAGGTCCGCCATCAACGCCATGTGGGCCAGCGTGGAGGAATCCTCGTCGGCCCGGTAACGCCGGTAGCCGCCGTGCGTTCTCTTGGCCTGGTACATGGCGACGTCCGCGCGGCGCAGCAGTTCGTCGACGGTGTCGCCGTCCTCGGGCAGGCAGGCGATACCGATGGACGCCTCGACCGAGAGCATCATGCCCTCGACGCCGACCGGGCGGGCCAGCACCCTGGTCAGCGTGGCCGCGATGGTCTCAGCGGCATCGGCGTCACGGATCCCGGTCAGCAGCACGGCGAACTCGTCCCCGCCGATGCGGGTCACCAGGTCGCCCGCGCGGACGCCGCGTCGCAGCCGTTCGGCGATCCCGCGCAGCAGTTGGTCGCCGGCGTCGTGCCCGAGGGTGTCGTTGACGTCCCGGAACCGGTCGAGGTCGACGAGCAGCAGGGCGGAGCGCGACCCGGTGGCGGTGGCGGCGATCGCCTCGGCGGTGCGCCGTTGGAGCATCCGGCGGTTGCCCAGGTTGGTCAGGGCGTCGTGGAATGCCTGGTCGTGGGCTTCGGCGTAGGTGTTGGCGTTCGTGATCGCAAGCGCCAGCAGGTTCGCGAACGCGGCGAGGACGGCCTGGTCGTGGTCCTTCCAGGGGGCCGGCCGGGCGAAGTTCAGCCGCAGCACCCCGACCTGGCCGGCAGGCCCGGTCAGCGGGGTGGCGACATGGTCGGTTCCGCGCTGGAAGCCGGTCGGTGATCCAGTTGCTGATCCGGCTGGCCGGGCTGCCGGCGCGGGTGGCACCGGCGCGGGTGGCACCGGCGACTGGGACACCGGCGGCGGGACCGGGTCGACGACGAGCTCCACGCCGTCCGGCCGGAAGATCTCATAGGCGATCTCCGTCGCGCGGGCCTCGATGGCCGCCCGGTTCAGAATGGCGAGGTCCTTCGCGGCCGCGTTGAGCTGGCGCCAGCGGTCACGCTGCTGGGCCGAGTCGACCTGCATCCGATAGACCATCACCAGGCCCACCAGAACCGGCGGGAGGACGATCAGCGTCACCGGGCTGGTGTAGGCGAGCGCGACGGCCGCGCAGCCGACCGCGATGCCGCCGGCCGCGATCAGCGTGCTGATGCCCATGGTCTCGCGCAGGGTCCGGCGCAGCGGCGTCCCGCGCGCCGCGGAGATCACCATGGACACGGACAGGCTGGTCCACAGGCAGACCGTGAGGCCGGCTGGTGCGGCGAGCAGGATCTCGGCGCCTTCCAGATGTCCTGCCCGCCCGCCCGACAGCCACAGGACGCCGGCCGCGATCGCGGTGCCCAGCGTGGCGCTGGCCCCGTTGAAGAGCACCTTCACCGGCGCTCTGCGCAGGATGGCATGCATGATCGGGACCACTACGGCGCTGATCGTGACGAGCTGGGGGGCGGGCAGCAGGGCCAGCCCGATGACCACGCTGGCCTCGCTGAGGTCGTAGTCGCCGGTGTGGTGCCCCGAGCGCACCCGCAGCAGGGGTATCGGGCCGATCGCGAGGCAGACGATCCCGAGGGTCAGCCGGTACCACGAGACCGGTTCGGCTGTCTGAGGCAGGCGGGTCAGGCAGATCGCGGTCACGGCCGCCGCGGTGGAGGTGACCATGACGAGCACCAGGTGGTACCTGGACGGTACGAACCGCGCACGCGTGCCGACGGCCATATGGTCTCCCGTCCTGCCTGCGGAGGTTGCGTGATCGGGCCACCGGGATCGCGCCGTCTGGGCGGCGGCGCCCCCGGTGCCTTACGTAGGCTTGACGCTACGGTCATCGTTCACTACGCCCCGATCATGTACTACGCGGTGGGGGCGGGGCGAGCTGATACCGATATTGCTGGGGCCGTACTGCTGGGGGCCGCCGTGGCGGCCCCGTCCGACTTGCATGTCGACGGCTCGTTCGCCGGGTCAGGGGCCGGCGGCCGACAGGTCGGCTCCCGTGGGCCAACCGCCGGCCGGCCCGCGCGTACCGCCCGCTGTCTGGCCGGCTGCCGCGGACCGGGCTGGTTCGACCAGCCCGACCGTCACGGCCGCGGCCCGACCGTCCCCGACCGTCATGGCCGGCCCGGCGAGCGGGTGCCCCGCCGCCCGCGGCGGGTACCGCCGACACCGTTAACCGTACCGCGGTGCTTTCTCAGCCCCAACTGACGCCGTTCATGCCCTCGTCGTTGTTCTTCTTCATTTTCAACACGTCCTTTCCTTCCCATGCGGTGGCGCTGGTTGTCCGTCGGGAGTCGCCGGCTGGCGTCGGTGCGTGTGTGATGCGTTCCGTCCTGGTACCGGTCCTGTTTTCAGCCCCAGCTGACGCCGTTGTTCATGGCGGCCCACTCCTCTCCACTGCTGATCCATCCCATAGCGATTCATCCAATTCATACAGATATGGACAAAAATATGACTAAAAGGGCTATGTACGGACAATGGTGCGCTGGTGGTGCATGCTCGGTCGCAGCGGGCTGTCGGCGTCCTGGTCGCTATCCGTAGGCAAGAGTCCGAGGTGCCGCGCGACGGGTCCGGGCTGCTGTTGATGAGGTCTTTCGTGTCGGGCAACGAACCGTGACCAAAAAGATAGCCAAACCAGGACCGAATACAACTAAATACACCATTTCGGTTACCTGCTGTTAGGGTATGGGTGTATCTGTCGCGCCCACGCTGTGGTCCCCGTGTCGTTCGACGGCCGACCCGCGTACATCTGCTGATAGCCGATGGTGTTCATTGCTGTTCACCGGATGCTGGGGTGTGCCTCCGTGTGCTGGCTTCGACGCGGTTCGCCATCCGGTCGGTGAGCGCTCGGACGGGACGGCCGGCGCGGCACCTGGGAGCTGGCGGGGCACCGCGCGCACCGCGGGCACCGCGGACGCGGCGCGGCGGGAGTGTTGTCCGGCCTGTCGGTCGAAGATCGATTCGGCTTCCCGTCCGTGCCCGGTGGTCCGGGGGGGAACTCGGCCCGCACACGCGCCACAATGGAGTCCGTGCCACTAGCCACCGCCGCCCCCGAAGAGGTCCTGGACTCCGACGAGGTCGCCGAGCGCGACCGGCCCTGGGTCACGATCGTGTGGAACGACCCCGTCAACCTGATGTCGTATGTGACCTACGTCTTTCAGAAACTGTTCGGTTTCAGTCGGGAAAAAGCCAAGGCCCTCATGCTCGACGTCCACCACAAAGGACGGGCCACCGTCTCCTCCGGCACCCGGGAGGAGATGGAGCGGGACGCCACCCGTCTGCACGCCTACGGCCTGTGGGCCACGATCGCGCAGGACTAGACCGTGCCTGATGGATCCGTGCGGGTTGGCGTGACCGAGCCGCTTGGGCACGAGCGCGAGGCGCCCAACGGATCCGTGCTCGGTGGATCCGTGTCCGTTCGGTGGCGGTCGGTGCGGTCGGTGCGGACGGTGGGCCGGGTGGCTTCCCATGGGCTGGAGGAGGAAACACTGGAGAAGGAACCAGCGGAGCTGCCGGTGACGTTAACAACGCGACGGGCGGTTGTCCGGAGGCCGGTCCGCGCGATCGAAGATCTACCGGACGTGGCCCGGGCCGATCACTGTTGACCTTGGTTGGGAGAGCGTGTCCAACGGATTCAGCCGTACCGGGGACGGCGTCGAGATGGTCCTCGGTCCGCTTCAGGCGACCCTGCTGGCCGAGCTGATCAGCCAGATCGAGGCGCTGCTGGAGCCGCCGCCGGTGGCCGACCCGCTGGAGGCGATCGTCGGCCTGCGAGCCGTGCCCCCGGCGGCACCGGAGGACCCGGCGGTGGCCCGGCTGCTTCCGGACGCCTACCCGAACGACTCGGAGGCCGCCGCCGACTACCGCCGCCGCACCTCCGACGACATCCGCGCGGGCAAGCGTGACGCCGCGCGCCGGGCACTGGCCACCGTGCCGGCCACGGGCGGCCGGGTGCTGCTCGACGACGCCGCCGTCCAGGACTGGCTGGTCACCCTCACCGACCTGCGGCTGGTGCTGGGCGCCCGGCTGAACCTCACCGACGACGCGTCGGCCGAAGCCCTGTACGACATCGGCAGCCAGGACCCGCGCCGTCCCGTGGTCGAGGTGTACCTGTTCCTCGGCGACCTGCAGGAGCAGCTCGTCCAGGCTCTGCTGTGACATGGCCTGACACGGTGTGAACGTTTCCTGACGCGGATGGCCCGCTGTGACACGGCTACTGTGACAATGACCCTGTGACATGACCCTGTGACACGGCCCCTCGCGTCCCGGACGCCGGCGGTGGCCCGCCGGGAGCGGCCCCGCGGGCACAATCGGATCATGGGCAGGCATTCTTCGCCATGTACGCATGATCGTGGCTCGTGGTGGATGCCACTCGTCGTACGGTTGGCCCGTGCTGCGCATCGATCGGGCCGTCTACGAGGCCATCATCGCCCATGCCCGGCGGGACCATCCCGACGAGGCCTGCGGGATCGTCGCGGGCCCGATCGGGTCGGACCGGCCGGAGCGCTTCGTGGCCATGGAGAACGCGGAGCGGTCACCGACGTTCTACCGGTTCGACTCCATGGAGCAGCTGCGGGTCTGGAACGAGATGGACGACCGGGACGAAGAGCCAGTAGTGATCTATCATTCACATACCGCCACCGAGGCCTACCCGTCCCGCACGGACATCCCGCTGGCCCAGGAACCCGGCGCCCACTATGTCCTGGTCTCGACCCGCGACCCGGAGAAGATCGAGTTCCGTTCGTACCGCATCATCGACGCAGCCGTGACGGAGGAGCCGGTGGAAATCGTCTGACCGTTCACGACGTTGTGTCGGGTGTCGCGCGGAGCCGGGCGCGCATCCTCGGGATGAGGGATCCGGGGCAGGGCGGGGATCCCTCAGGGCACGGCACCAGCGGCCGGGCGGTGGGCTGGTGGCCTGTTCACATGCTGTCGTACCAGGGACGATGCACCACCAGGGACGATGGCGGACAGTTCGACCGCGCTCCGGCCCTCGGGCGGCGTCCGAAGGCCGGAGTACGGCTGACGGCCAGGGCGGGACCGAAGGCCGGAGCGTGACCGGACGGCTGCCGGAGCAGGACCCGAAGATCGAAGATCGAAGACCGAACAGCAACACGGACAGAGCACGACGAAGAGGAGCAGCATGGCAGTCCAGGTCCGCGTGCCGACGATCCTGCGCAGCTACACGGGCGGGTCCAAGGTCGTCGAGGGTGTGGGAGACACGCTCGCGGCGTTGTTCATCGACATCGACAGCCACTTCCCGGGGCTGCGAGGCCGGCTCGTCTCCGAGGACGCCGGTGAGCTGCACCGCTTTGTGAACATCTACATCAATGATGAAGATGTTCGTTTTCTCGGCGGTCTCGACGCGAAAATTTCCGATGGTGACACTGTGACTATTCTCCCCGCCGTCGCTGGCGGTGCCACGACGCCGGCGACAGCAGATATCTGAGACGGGTAGGCCGGAAGAGCTCATGCGTTTCGACTCCCTGGTGGACTCGGTTGGCCGTACCCCCCTGGTCGGTCTGCCCAGGCTCTCGCCATCCCCGGACGTCCGGTTGTGGGCCAAGCTGGAACAGGACAACCCCACCGGTTCGATCAAGGACCGGGCCGCGCTGTGGATGATCGCGGACGGGGAGAAGCGCGGCCTGCTCACCCCTGGCGCCACCGTTCTCGAACCGACGTCGGGGAACACCGGTATCTCGCTGGCGATGGTCTGTCGCCAGCGGGGTTACCGGCTGATCTGCGTGATGCCGGAGAACACCTCGGCGGAGCGGCGGCAACTGCTCGCGATGTGGGGCGCCGAGATCGTGTACTCGTCCGCGAGCGGCGGCTCCAACGAGGCCGTTGCCGTGGCCAAGCGGCTGGCGGCCGATCATCCCGACTGGGTGATGCTCTACCAGTACGGCAACCCGGCGAACGCGCAGGCGCACTACGAGACGACCGGTCCGGAGATCCTCGAGGATCTTCCGTCCATCACCCATTTCGTCGCGGGGCTCGGTACCACCGGGACACTGATGGGCACCGGGCGTTTCCTGCGCGAACGGGTTCCGGGTATTCGGATCATCGCGGCGGAGCCCCGGTACGGCGAGATCGTGTATGGCCTTCGCAACATCGACGAGGGCTTCATCCCCGAGCTCTATGACGGCAGTGTGCTCACCACCCGTATCTCGGTGGGGCCGAAGGAGTCGCTACGGCGGACCCGGCAGATGGTCGAGGAGGAGGGGATCTTTGCCGGGATCTCGAGCGGCTGCATCCTGCACGCGGCACTGATCGAAGCGGACAGATGCGTGCGCGCCGGGCAGCGCGCGGACATCGCCATCATCGTCTGCGACGGGGGCTGGAAATACCTGTCCACCGGCGCATACGCGGGGACGCTGGAGGAGGCCGAAGCCGCACTTGAGGGTCAGCTCTGGGCGTGACGGGCAAGCCGGCGGGCGCGGTCGGAGTCGGTGTACCCGGCCGCGGCACGGCAATGATCACGATTTTCCTCCCACGTCTCAGGATGGTCCCTGATGTGCCCGGATGCACTCTGATACCGACTCGTCCGGGCTGTCCAAAATTCGACATGGGTTTCGTGACCACTGCCACAGAGTCGGAACGGGATTTCGGGCTTAGTCTGATCGCTCATGAGCGGCGCGCCCATCGGGGTATTCGGTAGCGCGGATGGCAGTCATGCCGTCGCGACCGTGATCTCCGATCAGCTCCCGATGAACCCCGATCGGATCCCGATCGGGCCCCGCCACGTCCCCGCCCGCCGACGAGGCGTGTCAGGACGATCACGGTCAGTATCTGTGATCGCCACATCCGCCCGCGCCGCGAGCCATCCCGCGGGCCCGTCCCGGCCGCGCGTGTCCGGGGCGCGTCACCCCGTCCGGGGCGCTGAGGCGATCTTCGCGTCCGCCGGCCGCCCCGACGGCGCTGGCGGAACCGACGCGGTCGCGGTCGTGACCGCCCATGCCGCCCGCGGTGCCCCCGTGGGCGGCGCGCCTTACGACGTCTCCCCATCCGCCGGCTCTCCAGGACGCGGCCGGCTGCCGGCCCACCCCTGGAGGTCAGGAGCGAGATCGTGGTTCGAGGAGCCGGACGCCCTCGACCGGATCAGGGCCTGTTCGGCGCTGTGTCGAGAAGTCGATGCGTACTCATTGATCCCGGGCTATACCATCTGCCACCTTTTGTTGACCGGCGTCATCGGCTTTGTCAGGGGAGAGGGCGTCACATTGGCGAGTAGCGCAGAAACCGCGATGAACGATCACCAACAACCTGGTCGGCGCGGAGCACTCGATGATCCGGGCCGGCCCGGACCGGTCCTCCACCGGCGCGCGGCGGCCAGCCCGCGCCCCGCGCGGGCGGTACCGGCACTGACAACATCAGTACCGGCGACACCAGCCCGGACGGTATCGGTACTGACGGCATTGGCGGTGGCCCGATGAAGCTCACGATTCTGGGATGTTCGGGAACCTACCCGGGACCCCGGTCGGCGTGTTCGTCCTACCTGGTGGAGTCCGACGGCTTCCGGCTGGTACTCGACGCCGGAAACGGCTCCATGGGCGAGCTGCAGCGGCACTGCGACCTGCGGGACGTCGACGCGCTGCTCGTCTCCCACCTGCACGGTGACCACTGTCTTGACCTGGTGGTGAGCTCCTACGCCCGCCGCTACCACCCGGAGGGAATGCCGCCCAAGCTGCCCGTCTACGGGCCCATCAACACCCAGGAAAGGCTGTGCTCGGCGTTCGAGCGCTGGCCGGAGGACTCCCTCGCCGACATCTACGACTTCCGGACGATCAGCCCTGGTCGGCTGGACGTGGGCCCGTTCCGGATCGATCTGGAGCGGGTGGCGCACCCGGTCGAGGCGTTCGGGATGCGGGTGACTGCCGAGGGGCGCTCCCTGACGTACTCCGGTGACACCAGCGCCTGCGACGAGCTGGTCCAGCTGGCTCGGGACACCGACCTGTTCCTCTGCGAGTCGGCCTTCCTGGACGTCCCGGACAACCCCCCCGGCGTGCACCTGTCGGGGCGGGAGGCCGGCGAGCACGCCACCAAGGCGGGCGTGGGCCGTCTCGTGCTCACCCATCTGGTGCCGTGGGGAGACGCCGAGCGCAGCCGCGAGGAGGCGGCCGGCGCCTTCGACGGCCCGCTGACCCTGGCCGAGACCGGCGCCATCTACGAGATCTAGCCACGGCATCCGGGCCATCCCCGTCCGGACCGGCTGCCGGACCGGCTGGCCGCTGGTTGCCTGAGCGCGTCGTCCGCGCGGCCGAAGAGCCGTCGCGGGCGGCCCGTCGGGAGCCGGCGCCAGGCTCGGACGCGACCCGGGCTGGCAGGCGTAGCAGGCCGGATTCAGCCTGGTATGCCTGACTCCGCGGACGCTGGACGCCGGTTGCCTGTGCAGCCGCGGGCGCGGATCTGGAGGATCTGGTTCCTGGCACCACTGGTCGCGATGTCGCGACCGGCCGGTCTGGGCAGGGGCCGGCGTGCCCGGTGCAGGCGCCGGGCACGCCTGTCAATCCGGGCACCTGCCGGCCCGGACATGTCCGCTGGCCCGGGCCCGTCGGTGGGACGCCCGTTGGCGGGTTTTTCGTACTGTCGCCAATGATGTCCGGTTGGATTCGACCGGTGTCGAGTTGCGTCCGCCCGGTAGGGTCAGTCGTCGTGAGACGTTCCGACGGCAGGACATCCGGGGAACTCCGCCCGGTGAACATCACCCGTGGCTGGCAGGACCACGCCGAGGGCTCGGCGCTGATCGAGTTCGGGCGGACGCGGGTGCTGTGCGCGGCGTCGGTCACCGAAGGCGTCCCGCGCTGGCGCAAGGGCAGCGGGCTGGGCTGGGTGACCGCGGAGTACTCGATGCTGCCGCGGGCGACGAACACCCGCAACGATCGCGAGTCCGTGCGCGGGCGCATCGGTGGCCGCACGCACGAGATCTCCCGGCTCATCGGCCGCAGCCTGCGTACCTGCATCGATCTGAAGATCCTGGGCGAGAACACGATCGCGATCGACTGTGACGTCCTGGTGGCCGACGGCGGCACCCGCACCGCGTCGATCACCGGCGCGTATGTCGCGCTGTCGGACGCGTGCGGCTGGCTCGGCCGTCCGGACGCCCTGATCCGCAGCGTGGCGGCGGTCAGCGTCGGGGTCGTCGCCGGCCGGCCGCTGCTGGATCTCGCCTACGACGAGGACTCCGGCGCCGACACCGACATGAACGTGATCTGCACCGGTGACGGCGGCTTCGTCGAGGTGCAGGGGACGGCCGAGGGCCTGCCGTTCGACCGCGCGATGCTCGACCAGCTGCTCGATCTGGCCGTCGGTGGTTGCGCGCGGCTGACCGAGGTCCAGCGGGCGGCGCTGGCGGGCCCGCGCCCGGTACCCGNGGGCCCGCGCCCGGTACCCGCCGGCGGAGCGCGACCGGGTACCCGGTGACCACCCTCCCCGATGAAGGAAGCGCGGTGAGCGGCCCCGGCCACGGGCGTCCCGTGGGCAGCGGCCCCGGCGGCCCTGGCCCTGGCGCGGAGGTGCTGGGCGGGAGCGGGCCCGTCGAGAGCCGGCAGCGGCCCCGGCGGGTGGTGCTGGCCAGTCGTAACGACGCCAAGCTCGTCGAACTGCGCCGCATCCTCGCGCTGGCCGGTCTCGACGTCGAACTCGTGGCGTTGCCGGACGGCCCCGACGTCCCCGAGACCGGCGCCACCTTCGCCGAGAACGCCCTGATCAAGGCGCGGGACGCGGTGCGGGTGACCGGCCTGCCCGCGGTCGCGGACGACTCGGGCCTGACCGTCGACGCGCTCGGCGGCATGCCCGGCGTCCTGTCCGCCCGCTGGTCCGGGCCGTTGCCCGGCGCCAGCCGGGCCGAGCGGGACGCCGCCAACAACGCGCTCGTACTCGCCCAGCTCACCGACGTCCCCGAGGAGCGCCGTGGCTCGGCCTTCGTGTGCGCGGCCGCGGTGGTGACGCCGGCGGGCGCCGAACGGGTCGTGCACGGGGAGATGCGCGGGCGACTGCTGCGGGAGCCCCGCGGGGACGGCGGTTTCGGCTATGACCCGCTGTTCCTCCCCGACGGGCAGAACCGGACCAGCGCGCAGCTGCGCCCGGCGGAAAAGGACGCCATCAGCCATCGAGGACATGCCTTCGGCCAGCTCGCGGCCGTCCTGCGGGAGCTGCTGGCCCTCTGACGGCTGCTGTCGGCCGAGGGCCGTCCGTTCGCGTCGCTTCGTCCGTTCGAGCTGTCCCGTCCCTGTTCGCCCGGGTCGTTCCGCACGTGCCGTCCCGCCTGGGTCGCCGTGCCTGCCTGCGTCCTCTGTTTGCCTGCGCTGTGTCATGTGGTTGCGTCGTGTGTTCGTGTTGTCTCTGATCCGTCTTGCGTCGGGCAGCCGTCGGTTATGTCCGGAGAGTTTCACGGGATCATTCGATACCCGGTATCCGGGCACTTTCTGTTACCGGGTTGTCAACACTGAGCGGGCAGCGGCGAAATCCGGCAAAAGATGAGGCGGTAGAGCGCATCAAACCGGGTACATGGATGCCAATCGCCGTGTAAGCTGGAACCACCTGTAATCGATCAGTGACTATTTGCTATCGGCAGGGTAGGTTAAGGACGCGGCTGAGGTGTCCGGGTCGTTCCATCCGTCCCCGACTCGTGACACCCCAGTCGCGTCCTCGATCACCCTGGGTTGTCGGGCGTCAGTTGGTCGCAGGCCGCCCGGTGGCGCCAGCGCTGCCGACGGGCCCCGGCTGCTCAGCGCCCGCCGGTCAGTGGTGGTTGTCTATGTCGATCTCCTGTCGGATCCCCGGAGCCGCCCGTTGTCGGATCTCCGGATTCGCGCACAGCACCGCGGCCGGCCACCATCGTTCGACCACGTCCTGGACGGCGTCCAGACCGAACTGGTCGTCGACATGGGCCAGCGCCGCCCGGAACTCCGCTTCGAACACGGCCCGCTGGTCGGCGTCCAGCGCGGCGTGCACCGCGGACCCCGTCTTGTCCACTCGGATCCGCAGCCCGTCCAGCGAGGCCGGCACGTCCGTATCAGCCATGTTTCCATTGTCTCGCTCCGCCCGACGGTAACGCGGACGGGGTGTACTGCTTTCTGAACGTGAAGGAGTCGGGGCTCGCGGTGCACCCTGCCCGGACGAAGCCGGATCCAGGACAAACCCAGGATTCAAGACGCACCGGAGCCACGATGAACCCGGAGCCACGATGAACCCGGGCTCGGTCAGATACCGGTGAACCTGGACGCCGGTGAGGCACGCCGCCGGTTCGCCGCCGCCAGGGTCGCCCGGCTCGCCACCGTGGACGCGGCCGGGCAGCCACACCTGGTGCCGGTGACCTTCGCGCTCCAGGACAACGCGATCGTCACCGCGGTGGATCACAAGCCCAAACGGTCGACGGCCCTCAGGCGCCTGGCCAACATCGCGGCCAACCCGCGGGTCGCCCTGATCGCCGACCACTACGACGAGGACTGGCGGACCCTGTGGTGGGCCCGCGCCGACGGCCTCGCCCGCGTCATCCCCGCCGAACCCCCCGCCACCGCACCCGAGCCCGCCCGCACCGCCAGGACTGCCGCCGGACCCGCCCGCATCGTCGGAACAGTCACCGGAGAACCCGCCTGTGCTGGAACCGTCGGGAACGCCTCGGTGGGGGAGAGTGCCGTCTGGCATGGCGCGATCGACCGGCTGGCGGCGAAGTACCACCAGTACCAGCGGCATCGACCAACCGGCCCGGTCATCCTGATCGACGTCCACCACTGGTCCGGCTGGTCCTACAGCCCAGCCCCGTGACGGCCACAGCCCGCGTCCGCTCGTGTGGAGCATGATCGGCGCAAGTTTGTCGTTGTGTACGCTTTTCGGCCGAAATAGCGTACACAACGACAAGTACGCGCCGATCTTTCCGATAGTCGGCATCCGTTGGTAGGCCCACGCCGAGCTGGCCGTCCGTATCGGACCTGGAGGTCACGGGATGAATCTCGAGGATGCGCGCGGCCTGGTCGGCAGCGATCTGCTGTGGCTCGTACCCGGCACCGGCAAGATGCTGGTCGGGGTGACCGTGCGCGACACGCGGGTGGCCTACGGCCGTACCCAGGTGCTGATCGAGCCGCTGTCCGGTCGCGGCAGCCGCTGGGCCGACGCGGAACTGCTCCAACCGGTCGAGGACTGACCACCAGCCATCCGGATCCCGCCGGAGGGTCGGACCGCGCAGCCATTCGGATCCTGGCTGAGAAGTGGAGCAGACTCCCGGTCGAGGAGTGGGCCGGACGGCGGCTTCGGCCCGAGAGATGTCCGTGACCCACTACGCCGGGCCACTGCACGTCGTTGCCATGATGTGACGCCTCTTCACCGCGGCAGGTCCGCGCTCGGTGCTTCACCAGGACCGTGCGACAGCCCTTACGACCTGGTGCGCGATAGAGGGGTGTCGGGCAGTCAGTCGCAGAAGAGGCAGAACTCGTTGCCTTCCGAATCGATCGTGACCTGGTAGGAGCCCAGCTGGGTCGTGACGGTCTTGCCAACCCTGACCGCACCCAGACGTTCTGCTTCGGTGACGGCGGGGGCGATCTCGTCGACCTCGATGTCGAGGTGGAGCCGGTTCTTCACCCCCTTCTCCTCGGGGACCGGCTGAAAGGCCAAGCGGACGAAGCCGGGAGGCTCGACGTGCGACCAGCCCAGGGCGCGGTCGACCGGCTCGCCGCCGAGCAGCCCAGCCCAGAAACAGACCAGCGACCTGGGATCGCAGCAGTCCACGACGATCTGGTCAAGACGTGCACGCATGGGTGTCAGCGTAGGAGGACCGCGACGCGTCGCAGGGCGTGACTTGAGGAGGATCGCACGGGGTGGGTGGACTGTGACGTCGGCCCGAGGTGCGGCTGCGCACGCTGGCGGATATCTTCGCCGACGCCGAGGGGGGACCCTGCGGATCGACGGCACCGAGCTGCAGGGGCGCCGTCCGGTGACCCACCGCCCGGGACACAGGGCGTTCGTCTCCGGCAGGAGGAAGCAGAACACCATCAAGACCACCACCATCAGCGACGGCCAGGGCCGCATCTTGTGGTCCGGAGCCGACCGGCCTGGTCGCCAGCACGATCAGACTGCCATGCGCATCGAGGGCATCGCCGAGCAGCTCCGTCTCCACCCGCAGGTAAGAGCCGAGGTCGACGGGTACTCGGTCGAGTGCTGTCTGGGTGGTGGTGCTCTTCGCTCAGAACCGGAACCAGGACGGCGTGGCATGTCCTCGACCACCTGATCACCGACGACCGACAGCCTGCCGGATAATCGCCGTGGCGGCTTCCGGCCGTATTCCGGTCGCCCCGCTGAACCTCGTATACCGCTGGGATAACAGGACGTGGCAGTCTTTCACGTGCGACATCGGGGGAAGGCGGGCTTGTGGCCGTCGTGGCCCCTCACGACGGCTGGCAGCGGGCCGTCCAGACGGCGAGCTCGGTGCGGGCGGCCACGGTCTCGCGGTGCTCGGGTCCCAACGCCTGTTCGAACAGCGCCAATACCGCGGCGAACTGGTCCCGGGCACCCGCGGGATCCCCCGCCTCACCGGTCCAGTGGGCGAGGTTGCGCTGGTCGAGCAACGTGTCCGGATGGTTGGGGCCGAGGACCCGCTGGTGGATCAGGAGCAGGACAGCGTACTGGTCGCGGGCCATCGCGGGGTCTCCCGCCTGACCCACCCAATAGGCGAAGTTACCCCGGGCGACCAAGGTTGCGGGATGCTCAGGACCCGAGACCCGCTCACGGATCGGTAGTAACTGTGCGTACTGATCGCGGGCGGCGGCAGGGTCACCCGCCTTGCCGGTCCACCAGGCGAGGTTGGTGCGGACCCACAGCGTGCCGTGATGCTCCGCGCCGGACACCCGCTCGTGGACGGTGAGCAGTGCCGAGCACATGTCGCGCGCGGCCACGGGGTCCCCAGCCTCCCCGATCCAACGGGCATACTGATCACGGGATTCGAGAACATCTGGGTGTTCCGATCCCAGAACCCGTTCCCTGATCGGCAGAAACGCGGCGTAGTGAGTGCACGCGCCCGCCACATCGCCAGCCTGCCCGGTCCAGAACCCGAGATTCGCCCAGACATACAGGGTGTCCGGATCATCCTCACCCGCGACGCGTCGCCACCGGGGCAGGATGGACAGGCACAGGTCGCGCGCGCCGGGCCAGTCGCCGGCCTGCCCGGTCCAGTCCGCGAGACGGGCCGCGACCAGCAGAGTCCGCAGGTCGTCAGCGCCTAGGGCCCTGCTGCAGACGGGCAGCAGCGCCGCGAGCATGTCGCGCGCGCCCCCCGGATCCCCGGCCTTCCCGGTCCAGTTGGCGACGGCGGCACGCGTACGCAGAGCGGCAGGATGTTCGGCGCCCAGCCGTCTCACGGTGTCGTTGTGGACGTCCTCCTGCACGATTTTCGCCGTCCGGTAGTCGCCACTGGCGTCGAGATACTCGAGGAGTTTCAGGACGCCGGGACGGTCCGGACTGAACACGGTACGTGCGTGGGGAGCCAGCATGGCGTAGGCAGGCCACGTCCTGGACCGGTGGGGTTCATCCGGCAGCGCGGCCTCCACCAAGGCCGCCACCACGCCGCGCAGGACGTCGCGACGTTCTTCGGGCAGCTGACCGGCGATGACCGCCCCGACGAGGCGGTGCAGCTGAACCGTGTCCCCGCTACGGCGGGCCAGGGAGTAGGCCAGCGCGTCACCGACCACATCGTCGAGGTCGAGCCGGGGATGGGTACCGGTGCACGCCTGCGCCAACGGGCCGTCGAGAAGATCGGGATGGTCATCGAACAGGGCCAACGGGATCGGTTCGGGAGCCAGCAGCGCACACAGTGTCAGCAGCTGCACGGTGGCCGGGGTGTCGGCCTGCAGCCGTTCCAGCGCCATGGACCATGCGGTGGCGATGGTGCCGGCATAGAAGGGATCGCCCCCCTTGCCCAGCAGCGTCGTACGCCGGGTACGGAACTTCGTAAGGTAACCGGCGGGATCCATCCGGGTCGTGGTGAGGTAGCCGGCGGCCTGCGCCAACGCCAGGGGCAGATCACCCAACTCGGCGGCCAGCGCGTCGGCTACTGCCGCGTCCAGGCCGGGAAGACGGCGGGTCAGGAACGCCACCGCCTCAGCCCGTTCAAACACATCCACGTCGACCCCGGCGGCGAGTGCCTCCCAGCCTGGATTCCGGGATGTGATCAGCACATGGCCCGGTCCGCTCGGCAGCCAGTCCCGCAAGGTGACGGGATCCTCGGCGTTGTCGAACACCACCAGCCATCCCACCCGACGGCCCAGGGCGGCGAGCACGACGGCCGCGATGTCGGATACCACTCCATCGGTCGACAGACCCAGCGGGCCCGCGAGCGCGGCGAACTTCTCGCCGACCAGGAGAGTCTGTTCCGCGTCGATCCACCAGACCAGTGTGTATTCGGCGGCATGCCGATGGGCGTACTCGACGGCCAACTGGCTCTTGCCCACCCCGCCCATGCCGTGCAGGGCGGTCACCGCCACCGGCCCCGACTCCAGTTCGGTACGGATCCGGTCGAGTTGGGACTGGCGGCCGGTGAAATGCCGGTTGCGACTCGGCACGTTCCACACATCGGGCAGCCGCCCGGGGAACATCGGCTCCATCCCCGTCGCGGTGACCGTCGGTTGGGCGGGCCCGCCGGGAAAGATCGGCTCCACCGCCGGCTTACTCCGCTCCCCACGTGCTGCGGTCACCAGCCGCCCGGCCGCGATGTCCCGGTCGAGGCCGAACAGGTCCACGCTGACCAGCTGACCCAGCAGCCCCGGCCGATCACACTCCTCCACCCGGAACACCAGCAGCTTGCGCGCCCGCCCGGACGGGTCGGCGGCCCATGCGGCCTGCCACTCCGCCTCCGTGAACGCCGAGGACAGGTAGGCCGTCGACAGCACAGCGATCGTGCGAGCCGCGACCTGTGCCGCCTGATGCATCTCGGTGACGAAATGACTACCTGCGGAGAAGTCCCAGGCCTGGATCCGCACCCGGTAGCCGGCGTCCTCCAACACCCAGGCGATCCACTCCGCCCACCCCTGATCGGCTCTGGTGTAGGAGACGAAGAAATCCACCCCCGACAATGGCGACCTCGCCAGGCCCTGCACAGCGCCGCCGCCTGACGTCGGGACCCCTGTGCCCATAGCCGCATAGCCTGCCACAGTAGCCACGAACCGTCGCAACCCAGACGCGTACCGGACAGCCGAACGGGCTGGCACCCGAGAGGCCCGCCCACTTCCCGGGTGCCAGTAGCTCGGCGGGCGGTGAGGACGACCCGGCAATAGCGGATGGCCTCGACGTCGGCTGCCCGCCTGGTCGTCTCCTGGAGCTGGATCGGCTTGCCGGCCGCCGGGTTATAGCCGGCGAAAACCGCGACCCGGAACGACTCGCTGGGGAGCCGCTCCACGTGACTCTTCTGGTCAGGCTGCCGCCGTGTTCACGGACGGGGCGTTGCTGAGTCACCGGCCCATACGCCACGACGTATTCCACACGGATCAATCGGCGAGGCTCGCTACCGATCGTCGATGCGTGCAAGCGCCTGCCGGAGATGCTGTGTGCGGGAGGGGGGACTTGAACCCCCACGCCCGAAGGCGGCAGATCCTAAGTCTGCTGCGTCTGCCATTCCGCCACTCCCGCGCACGTGCTGCCAGGTACGGCGTACCACAAGGTAGGTGCCGCAGGTATCACGTACCGCCAGCTACAGGGTAGCGATCGCTGGCCACGAACCGTCCAGCCGCCCAGCTCAGCCCATGGGCTGGACGGTGCGGGCGAGGGCGCGGAAGGCGGTGGTGATCCATCAGATCGGGCCCTGGTTCGCGTCACGGCAGGTGGACGGCCGGGTGGAAGACTGGCGGGTGTGCTTCGGAATGTGACCGCCACCCGGTATGCGACGCCGCTGCGTGAGGGCGGGAGCCTGCCCGGTCTCATGGAGGCCGACGATCTCGGGACCTGGGTCGTGAAGTTCCACGGCGCCGGTCAGGGGGTCAAGGCGCTGCTCGCCGAGGTCGTTGCCGGGGAGCTGGCCCGCGCCCTCGGCTTCGCCGTGCCGGAACTGGTCGTCATCGACGTCGATCCCGAGCTCGGCCGGGTCGAGCCCGACCAGGAGATCCAGGAGCTGCTGCGCGCGAGCCCCGGAGCGAACCTCGGGATGGACTACCTGCCGGGCTCGATCACCTACGATCCGCTGGCGTTCACGGTGGACGCCGGCCTCGCAGCCCGCGTCCTGTGGCTGGACGCGCTCGTCCTCAACGTCGACCGATCCTGGCGGAACCCGAACCTGCTGCTGTGGGGTGGCCGGCTGTGGCTGATCGACCATGGCGCCGCGCTCTACCCGCACCACGACTGGACGCGGGCGAAGGGCACGCTCGACCGTGCCCTGCCCCAGTGGAACCAGCATGTCCTGCTTCCGGCCGCCGGGGAGCTGGCGGTCAGTCTGCCGGCCGCCGACGCGGCTCTTGCCCCCGCGGTGACCGAGGAGCTGTTGCGCGACGTGCTTGCGCTGGTGCCCGACGCCTGGTTCGGCATCGACGCCAATGCCGACGCTGATGCCGCGCGCTATGTCGACTGGCTGCACACCCGGGTCAGCGGCAGCCGCCCGTGGGTCACCGCGATGCTGGCAACGGACCGTCCAACCCGGTCGGCGGATCGTGGGACGGGACCGCCGGAGTGGCTCCGACGCCGGCTACCGTCACGGCCCGCTCACGCTCCCACCACCAGCCCGCCAGCCCCCGGCCGCCACAGGGACGGCGACCATGGGAGCAATGGCTGTGAGGATGGGCGCCGTTCCGCGGACGACAGGGCCACGGACAACACAGCCGGGGACGGTAGGACAGCGGATGGCAGAGCCGGGGACGACAGGGCCGGGGACAGCCGTGGCTGATCTGTTCGAGTACGCGGTCATCCGGGTCGTGCCCCGGGTCGAGCGCGGCGAATACGTCAACGTCGGTGTCGTGCTGTGGTGCCAGCGGGCCGGTTATCTGGCGTCCAGGTACGCGCTGGACGTCGACCGGCTCACCGCGCTCGACCCCTATGTGGACCGTACCGTCATCGCGGCCCACCTGGACGCGCTGCGACGGGTCTGTGCCGGCGGCGCGCAGGCGGGCGCGCCAGGGTCGCTGTCAGCCGGTGAACGGTTCCGCTGGCTGACATCGCCGCGCAGCACAACCGTCCAGACCTCACCCGTACACAGCGGCCTCACCCACGATCCGGCCGCCGAACTGGAGCGTCTGATGAGCCTGCTGGTCGATCCCCCCGGCCCACCAGACAATGTTGGTGGCATGCGTCCGCTCAGGCGACGTCGAGCATGATGGTGATCTCTTCGGGGGCGCCGTCGTCTTCGAGGACCATGACGACGGAGTCCCGAAGATCTGCCAGGGCCTCTTCGCGGGTGTCTCCGTTGCCGTTGCACCCAACGCGGCCGACGTAGGCGTGGGCGCACCAGACGCCGTCCTCGTCCTGTTCCACCGTGTAGGGGATGTGCACCGCGCGGCTCATGGCAATCAGAATACGTTTGCCGGTTCCCGGTGGACGTGGGCTCGCCCGGTCGGGTGGCACCCGGTGGGGCGGGGCTGTCATCGGTGACCGCGGTCCCGCCCGTTGATCGCGGTCACGTCGACAGGTATCCCGGGACGGCCGGGGCCACCCACGGCCCGGACCGTCGTCGGATCGGATGCGCCGTACGCCGCCTGCCACAGCCTGCTCCGGCGCACCCGAGGTTTCCCATACCCAGGCTGCCTGACCGGCTGCCGTGTGTGAAGGGGCCTACGGCACGTGCGCCATGTCACTTTGGCGACTGTCACGGGGCCGTTGTTCTGCTCGCGGCCGGCAAAGATACCTGAAGACCGGTGATGAGCAGGCATGTCCCGGTTTCGGCTGCCCCGCCACCACAGCGATCATCGACGTCGGCCGGGTGCGCGCAGCATGATCGTTGTGATTCTGATGCTGTGGGAACAGCGCTGAAATTACAACGATCATGCCGCTGGCCGAGGCTGACGCGGGTTGGGTGGTCACCGCACCGGCGGGGTGGCTGGTCAGATGGACGACAGGCCGAGGTCGCGGATGATTTTGGCGACGTGGCCGGTCGCCTTGACGTTGTAGAGCGCCTTCTCGATCCTGCCGTCGGCGTCCAGGACGAAGGTCGAGCGGATCACGCCCACGGTCTTCTTGCCGTAGAGCGTCTTCTCACCGTATGCGCCGTAGGCGGCGAGCACGGCCCGGTCCGGATCCGACAGCAGCGGGAAGGTCAGTTTCTCGTTGTCGTGGAACTTCACGAGTTTCGCCGGCTTGTCGGGGGAGATCCCGAGCACGTCGATGCCGGCGTCGTTCAGCAGCGCGAGACTGTCCCGGAAGTCACAGGCCTGCTTGGTGCACCCGGGCGTGGAGGCGGCCGGGTAGAAGTACACGACGACCCGTCGTCCCCGGTAGGACGACAGCGACACCTCGTTGCCGTCAGCGTCGGGGAGGGTGAAGTCGGGGGCGCTGTCACCGGAGGTGAGACGGGCAGCAGCGGCGGTCTCGGTCATGGCCGGAAGGTAGCTGGACGGGTCCGGCACCGCAAACCCCACCCCTCCGAAACCAACCCGGTGTGCCTTTTTCGCACGTTGTCCCCTGGCGTCGCTGCCCGGCCAGCTGGTCGCGGCGGGGAGGGCCGCAGGGCAGGCTGTCAGGGCGGGCTGCCCAGCGGCTCGACGCCCGCGAGCGTGGCCACACCCACGAACGCGGCCGGATCCACCTGGCCGGCGGCCCATCTGCGCAGCTCGTTTATGATCAGAATGGCCAGGTCGACGTCCGCGTCGGCGTCTGCGTCGGCGTACACCATCGGGTCGATCACGACGTCCATGATGACCAGGAAGGTCCGGCCGTCCCCGACGATCCGGCCGCAGCCCACCGCCCGGCCCGGCTCGTCCGCGGCCTCCACGCACAGGCCGGCGAGGCTGCCGTCGATGGCGTCCTCCGCCGCCTCGGGGCCGGGGTCGGGCAGACCGCCGGCGGTACGCAGCCGGCGCAGCTCCGCCACCGTCGGCATCCGGTGGACGACGATGAAGCCGCCCACCGACAGTGACAGGGCGTGCGCGGCAGAACCGTTCGCGCTCGCGCCCGCCGCCCCCGCCGCCGGCTCGACGAGCGCCGGATGGGTGGACACCGGGCCGGGCCGACGCCCCACCAGCAGGGTGTCGACCGCCGGGTGTCCGCGATCGTCGGTCCGCAGCGGGCTGCGGACGCGGCCGGCCCGGCTGATCCGCAGGGGCGGGCCGGCGGCCAGCTCCGTCAGCAGCTCGTCGGCGTCGAACAGGAGCTCGGGGTCGGCGGGGGTGACGTTCTCGTGCCGCAGGTTCGCCCGGTCGTGTCCGATGACCAGCAGCGTCCCGCCCGGGACGATCGCGTCGACCGCGCAGCGCAGCACGTCCCGCCGCTGCTCGGGCTCCAGGTGTAGGTAGCAGATGGTGACCAGCTCGTAGGACGCCGGTCGCGGCGTCCAGACCATGACGTCGGCGTGGATCCACTCCGGTGTCACGTCGAAGCGGCGGGAGAGCTCACGTGCCTTGCGGATCGCGACCTGGGAGAAGTCCACGCCGGTGACCCGCCAGCCCTGGGTGGCGAGCCAGACGGCGTTGCGGCCCTCGCCGCAGGCGAGGTCCAGGGCGCGTCCCGGGGTGAGCCCGGCGAGATGTTCGATCACGACCTGGTTCGGCTCGGCGGTCCACAGCAGGCCGGTACCGGCATGCCGGCGGTCCCACTGGGCGGCATTCATAGTCGCTATCTCACCTCGGGTGGCCACGATCTGCCGCATCGTGGCCACCCGAGGATCGGTCAGCCGGTGGCTGCCGGTGCGGGAGCGGCGGCGGCGCTGGTCACCGCGGCGGTGAAGCCCTGAGGGGTCAGAGCCTGCGGGGACAGTTGCCGGCCGTTGACGAGCACGGTCGGGGTGCCGGTCACACCGCGTTTGGACGCGTCGTCCTCGACTTTCGCGACATAGCCGTTGTAGGTGCCGTTACGCACCGCCTCGACGAACGCGGGGGATGTCAGGCCCACCCTGGCGCCGAATGCCGTCAGCGCGTCGTTCTGATATCCGCCGCTGTGCTCGGGCGGCTGGTTGGCGTAGAGAATGTCATGGTACTCCTTGAATTTTCCTTCCTGCGCGGCGGCCGCGGCGGCGTTCGCCGCCCGGACGGACTCCGGCCCGAGGAAGGACATCATGTGATAGACGGCCCTGATCCGTCCGTCGCTGATCATTTGCTGGATGTTCGGGCCGAGCGTGCTCTCCAGCTCCTGGCAGATCGGGCACTGGAAGTCCTCGTAGAAGTCCACGGTGACGGGGGCGTCCGCCCGGCCGACGACGATTCCGTTGTCGGTGCCGGTCGCGGTCACCGGCAGCACCACCGGCGCGGATTCCGTCCGGTTGCTCTGGACGGCGACGCCGATCAGCGCGGCCACCGCGAGCAGGGCCACGACCACCGATCCGACGATGGCCCGTTGCCGCCGCCGCGCGCGGGCGGCTTCGGCTGCCCGGGCCTGGGCCGCCTTCTCCCGCCGGCGATCGTCCCGCGGGGACTTCTCCAGCCGGGGGTCCTCCCGCCGGGTGTCGTTCCGGTTCCGGCGGACGTCGTTTCCGGCCTGCCTCGTGTCGTCCTGGGCCTCGTCCCGCCCTGTGTCGTCCTGGGTGGGCCCGGGCTGCTGCGCGGCGGAGCCACCCGGCCGGGAGGCCGACCGCGCGCCGGCCGGCCTCCCGGCCGGGTTTCCGCTCCGCTTCCCGCCTGACCGGTTCTTCCTGCTCTTTCTGGACGCGGTACTCATCAGCTCTCCGAAGTCCTGCGACGGCTCGATGACATGGGCCTGCGGCGGCATATTTCGATCATGGACGCACTGTCTGCGGCCCCTCGACGGCCGGTGGGCGCGTGCCTCGTTCGAGGAGGCGGTCGACGGTGAGCGCACCGGCTGGCAGGCAGACCACCAGGACGCTCGCGGCGAGCAGCAGACCGTCCCGGATGATCTCCCCGGTGTAGTGGGTGGGCGCGCCGGCGNGGCGGTGAGGTCCCCGCCGGTGGAGAAGCAGCCGCAGTCGATGCGCAGGCCCCGCGCGGCGGCCGAGGCGATCGCCGCGATGTAGACGGCGAGCAGCAGCGTGGAGACGGCGGCGCTCACCCGCACCGCCAGCCCGACGAGCAGCAGCAGGCCGAGCGCGATCTCCACGAACGGGACGGCGTAGGCGAACGGGTGCACGAGCGCCTCGGGCAGGATGCGGAAGGCCCGGACCGACCGCACCATCCCCTGCGGGTCGCCGATCTTGACCAGGCCGGCGGCGAGCCAGAGCCCCGCCAGCCCGAGGCGTAGAAGCGTGGAGACGGTGGCCAGCACCAGCGGTACCCGTGAGCTGGCCGCAGCGGCCCCGGCGATCGTCCTTCCGGCCGTTGTCCGCTGATTCGTCATTGTTTCATGTGGTCTTTCCGGTATTGACCAGGATCGGGAGGTCATGGGCGTAGTCGGCGACCTGGGTGCCCGCCAGGTAGACGACCCTGGCCCGGTCGTCCGTGGTGAAGGCCATGACCTGTGTGCCATGCGTGACGGTGAAGATCCCGTTGGGCTGACGTACCGGATCCTCCAGCGGGATGCCGAGCGCGTCCGCCTGCGCGCGTATCTGTGCCAGGGTGCCCCGCACACCGATGAAGGACGGGTCGAACTGGTTCAGCCAGCGGCTGAGCACCTCGCCGGTGTCCCGCTCGGGGTCGGTGGTGACGAACACCGTGGCGATCCGCGACCGGACGGATGCCGGCACCGTGTCGAGGGCCGCCGCGATGTCGGCCATCGTCGTCGGGCAGACGTCCGGGCAGTTGGTGTAGCCGAAGAACAGCAGGGTGACCTTCCCTGCTGTCCGGGAACGCAGGTCGAACGGGGCGCCGGCGGTGTCGACCAGGTTCAGCGCGGGTTTGTCGACCGGTTGCGCGAGCGCCGTGCCACGCAGCTCGTTGGTTGCCCCGGAGTCGTCCACGATCGTGACCGCGGACTCGGTACCGGACGCACACCCGGCCAGGAGGAGCGCGAACGCCATCACCAGCGGTACCGCGAACAGGCGGCGGCGGGCAGGAGGACGCGGACGGCCCCCGCCGGATCCTCGGCCAGGCGGATCGGTACCAGGGCGGGCACCCGCCGTACTGTCGGCGTCGTCGCCGACAGCTTCGCCGACAGCTTCGCTGACGGCTTCTCCTGCATCTTGCGATGTACGCACCCGGGCCTCGCTCCTCGATCCGTACCCTTACCGCCGGACGGCTCCTTGTGTGGACTGACGGATAAGCCCTACGGCTCGGTTCCACCTCCGGCCGTGTCGGACGCCCGGGCCGTGGGCCATCACCGTGGGCCATCAGTGGAACAGTGGGCCATCAGTGGAACAATCGCATGTGCCGGTCCCGCCGGGAGCGGGCGCTCCTGGCGGTGAGTCACCCGCGAGTCACCGGTATCCGCTGGCATCCGCCCGTGCCTGCCGGCGTGACCGCTGCCCGGCCGAGCCCTGTCGCGATCTTCGGTGACGCGGGACAGTCGTCTACGAAGGTACGCGACCGGCTTCTTCGGCAACGATCTCCGATGACGTGGGGACGGTGGCCCGGCGCGGGTGAGCTCGGCCGCTCGACCGCTGTTTTGCCGCGCGTCCGGGCGGCCCTTCTGGCACGATTGTCATCAGATCCTGTCGTAGATCCCGGCGTCATCCGACGTCGATGTCGTCGCTCATGGTCGTCATATAGTGTGATTCATGTTATATCCGGCATGTTCCGGTGGATATTCTGGTACGCCTGAACGGCCATCCTGGGATGTGGAGGAGGTCTCGACGGTGGCGTTCTGTTCGGGTCGACGACAACGCCATTGACCACAACGCCGTGCTGCTGACGACAGCGTTGCCGGTCCGGCGAAGCCGACGTGGTACGTTCAGGAAGCGCCGGTGAAGATCCAACAGATATACCCAGGCAGTCATCGCGCGTGGAGGAAAGGGCGACATCGGTGCCGCAGGACCCGGCTGCGATTCAGCAGCAGATCGAGAATACCCGCGCCGAGCTCGCGGTCACCTTGGACGCCATCGCCGAGATCGTGAGCCCCAGAAGGGTCGCGGAGCGGACTGGCGAGCAGATCAGAGGCAGGGTCGCCGAGCTGCGCCAGAAGATGATCACGAGCGGCTTCGGTGGCCCGCCCGCCATCACCGCGGACTCCAGCGTCGCCGGCAACGGTTACGGCACGCCGGCCGACAGGCGTGAGCTGGTCGCCGGGCTTGACACGGGTCCGGTCGTGCAGCGCGTCGTCCGATGGGACAGGGTGGCCGCCGTCGGGAGCGGCGTGCTGGTGCTGTTCGTCAGCGTTCGCCGCCGCAGGCGCCGCCGCGCCCGCGTTCTGTGACGTTCTACGGCATTCCGCGAGGGCCGGGCAGGCCCGCTCTTGTCGTATGACGTAATGCTGTAGTTCCGTAATGCCATCCAGTGCCAGAAAAGCGGACTTCCGCCTGTTTCTGGCAATATTCCGCCGATAGCGACCGTACCGGCCGGGTGACGGCCAGTGCGGGCCTGAAGCCGTGCTGTGCCGACTGTTCTGGGCCGGTTCTCCGTGCCGGCCGTTCTGTGCGGACCGCTGTGCTTCGTGTCCGCCCGCCCCGAGCGCGTCCTCCCGCGCCGTCCGGGTTGCCGGCCCGCCCGAGTTCCCGCGCTTCCCGCTGTCGTCGTGGTGCCTGCTGGCCGGGGGTTTCCGGCCGTCCGTGCTTTCGACGAGCCGTCGCCCGCCGCTTTGTTCACCGGTACCGTCCATGCTTGTGGGATCTCATATATGGATGGTCGGCCGCCCACGTTGCCCGAGATTTTCGCCGCTTGTACCCAGCCGGCGACCGGTGGGCGACGGAATGCCCGTCCAGTTCGGGGACCCGGCTTTGACGCATTCGTAGACTTGACTTGTTCCAGACAGCGGCGAAGGCTGGCCGGTGTGAACAGTGAGGATGCCGCCGGGCAACTGCGCTCGGCCGGGCTGCGGGTGACCGCGCCTCGGCTGGCGGTGCTCGCGTCCCTGGCCGAAGGCGCGCACCTGAGCGTGGAGACGATCGCTCAGGGCGCCCGTGCCCGGCTCGGCTCGCTGTCGCTGCAGGCCGTGTACGACAACCTGGACGTGCTCGCCGCCGCCGGGCTGGTGCGCCGGTTCGAACCGGCGGGCCACCCGGCCCGGTTCGAACTGCGGGTCGGTGACAACCATCACCATCTCGTCTGCCGGGTGTGCACGGCCGTCTACGACGTCGACTGCGTGATCGGCGCGCGGCCGTGCCTGTCGCCGTCGGACGACCATGGTTTCGTCATCGACGAGGCCGAGGTGACCTTCTGGGGGATCTGCGCCGACTGCCAGGCCAGGGCCATCGCCGACGTTGGGGGCGGCGCCGGCTCCGGAGCCAGGGCCGACGTCAATGCCGATGCCAGGGCCAACGCCGATGCTGGCACCGCTGGTGACGCCGGTGCCGACGGCAGTGCGCCTGCCGGGGCGCGGCCGCGGCGGGCCGTTCCGAGCGTGCGGGAGAGCTGACCTCCCGGCCACGCGGCTGATGTCCCGGCCACGCCGGGAGAACCGACAGCTGACATCCGTCGACTTTCCGGCGGGCACGGGCGGGTAGGACCCCGGGAGTCCGAATCCGGCGCGAGCCGCCCGGCCGTCGGCAGGGACCCGTCCCACCGACGGTCGGGACGCGACGACAGAAGACAACAGGAGTGAGTTTTTGATGACTGACTCTCGACCACCTGTAACCACGACCGACGCGGGTATCCCGGCACCGAGCGACGAACACTCCCTGTCTGTCGGCCCGAACGGTCCGTTGCTGCTCCAGGATCACTACCTGATCCAGAAGATGGCCCAGTTCAACCGGGAACGGGTGCCGGAACGGGTCGTTCACGCCAAGGGCGGCGGTGCGCACGGCTATTTCGAGGTGACCGCGGACGTCACCCCGTACACGAAGGCGGCCTTTCTTTCCGAGGTGGGCAGGCGCACCGACGTGTTCATCCGGTTCTCCACCGTCGCGGGTGAGCTCGGCAGCGCCGACACGGTTCGTGATCCGCGTGGTTTCGCCATCAAGTTCTACACCGAGGACGGCAACTACGACCTGGTCGGCAACAACACGCCGATCTTCTTCGTTCGGGACCCGAGCAAGTTCTCCGACTTCATCCACTCCCAGAAGCGGCGGTCCGACACCCACCTGCGCGACAACAACATGCAGTGGGATTTCTGGACGTTGTCCCCCGAGTCCGCCCATCAGGTGCTCATCCTGATGAGCGACCGCGGGACGCCGCGCAGCTGGCGGAACATGAACGGTTACGGCAGCCACACGTTCATGTGGGTGAACGAGGCGCACGAGCGGTTCTGGGTGAAATACCACTTCAAGACCGAGCAGGGCATCGACAACTTCACCGACGCCGAGGCGAAGGCGGTCGTCTCCGTGGACCCGGACTTCCACCTCCGGGACCTGGCGTCGTCGATCCAGCGGGGCGACCATCCGGCCTGGCGGCTGGAGGTACAGATCATGCCGTTCGCGGACGCCGCCACCTACCGGTTCAACCCGTTCGACCTGACCAAGGTCTGGCCGCACGGGGACTACCCGCCGATCACGATCGGGCGGATGGTCCTCGACCGCAACCCCGAGGACTACTTCGCCGAGGTCGAGCAGGCGGCGTTCGAGCCGGCGAACCTGGTGCCCGGCATCGGCGCGAGCCCGGACAAGATGCTGCTCGGCCGGCTGTTCTCCTACCCGGACACGCATCGTTACCGGATCGGCCCGAACTACCTGCAGCTACCGATCAACCGCCCGAAGGTGCCGGTGCACTCCTACAACAAGGACGGCGCCATGCGCTACCAGCCGTCCCACGACCCGGTGTACGCGCCGAACAGCTACGGCGGCCCCAGGGCGGACACGGCCCGGTACGGCGAGGACGCGGTCTGGCGGGCCGACGGCGACTTCGTCCGGGCGGCGTACACGCCGCGCCGCGACGACGACGACTTCGGCCAGGCCGGGTCGCTGTACCGCGACGTGATGTCCGATACCGATCGGGAACATCTGGTCTCGAACATCGTCGGCCACGCGTCCCAGGACGTCACGTCGGAGGTCCAGCGCCGGGTGGTCGAGTACTGGCGCCAGGTCGACCCGGACCTCGGCGCCCGCGTCGCCAAGGGCCTCGGCACCGGCTGACCAGCCCTTTTCCTACGCGTTTCCTACTCGCAGGCCGGGCCTCATCCGACGGCCCGGCCTGCGGCCCTCCCGGGCAGAGCCGTGCTGCGCGGGCATCGGTCTACAGGATGCCGCGGCGGCGCAGGACGGTCAGGGCGGCGATGCCGGGGAGGACGGGGAGCCAGTAGCTGATCAGCCGGTACACCAGGACGGCCGCGAACATGGACACGGCGTCGCCGCCGGCGGCGGCGAGGCCGATGGCGAGGGCGGGCTCGAGCGCTCCGATGTTGCCCGCGGTGGGTACCGCGCCGGCCACCACCGCGCCCACCAGATAGATGGTCGCTACCGACAGTAGCGATACGGAGCCGCCGAAGGCCCAGACGCAGGTGGCCAGCGCCACGATCTGTGTCACCTTGGTGGCAGCGGCCGACAGCAGCAGCACGGCGGTGCGCCGGGGGGAGCGTGCGAGCAGCGCCAGATGCTGGCCCGCGCCGCGCAGCGCCGGCCCGAGCCGGCCGCGGATGCGGGGGNNNGAGCCGGCCGCGGATGCGGGGGTGCAGGCCGGCCACGACACAGCCGACCAGGCACAGCGCGACACCGCCGAGGGCGGGTCCGGAGCCGACGCTCGCCGTGACCGACCTGATGGGCGCGATCACCGCGTCCTGCGTGCCCGAACCGCCGACCAGCGCGGCGGTGAGCGCGATCCCGCCCACGTGGGCCAGGGCGAAAACAATCTTGACTGCGGCCACCGCGCTCAGGCAGGCCGAGCAGGTCAGCTTCTGACGTTCCAGATAGCGGATGTTCACGGCGATCGCGCCCAGGCCCGCCGGCAGCACCCGGTTGGCCGCCGCCGCGGCCAGTTGCACCGCCACCGCCGTGCGCAGCCGCAGGGGCAGCCCACTGGCCGCCCGCAGGGCCAGACCGTTGGCCAGGAAGAAGCAGGACGAGGCAAGCCCGCACGCCACCAGCCATGGCCAGGTCGGCACGGGGACGCTCGACAGTCTCGCCCCGACCTCCGTCCGGAACCGCATGACCAGCATGACGGCCGTCGGAACGGCGAGGGCGACCACGACCAGCGTCCAGGGATGGCGCAGCCAGCCCATCCGCAGACGGGGGCGCAGCGTTCCGGAAAGTGCGAGTGGGCTCACCATCTGCTCATCAGGCAGGCCTGACAGCGGCGGGCGTGTGACCTGCCGTGGTGAGATAGCTGCTGGCTGTGCGGTGGCGACGGCGCTGCCGTCGACCGTCGCCCTTGCGGGGGCTGCCGTCGCGGTAGCTGCCCGGCTGGGCGTCATGGCGCCAACAGTAGATCGGAATTCATAACGGATGCTGAACAACGTACATCCTGTGATGGGATCTTCTTCTACCTGCCCCGTCGGGCGAGGGATGGCACCGATTGGCCAGGAGGCCGTTTCATGCCGGTACGGAACAGAACCGGCGGCGGCCGGCTTGCACGCAGAGGTACGTCATGTCGCCCGAAAATGACGTGCACCGGTAATCCGCCGCCGGGTGACCGGGATCACAGAACCCAGCGAAACCTTCAGCATCCGAGGAAAGGCAGGACCGTGACAGATCTGCGTGACCTACCGGTAACGACCCTTGCCGGTGAGAAGACGACCTTTGGTGCGTTGGCGGACGGGCGTGCCGCGCTCGTCGTCAACGTGGCAAGCCGGTGCGGCCTCACCCCGCAGTACGCCGGTCTGGAGAAACTGCACGAGGAGCTCGCCGGCCGCGGATTCACCGTGATCGGTTTTCCGAGCAACCAGTTCGGTAGGCAGGAGCCGGGCACCGCGGAGGAGATCGCGACCTTCTGCTCGACGACCTACGGGGTGACGTTCCCGCTGAGCGCGAAGATCGAGGTCAACGGCGAAGGCCGTGACCCGGTGTACGCCGAGCTGACCCAGGCCGCCGACGCGGAGGGGCGGACCGGCGACATCGCCTGGAACTTCGAGAAGTTCGTGGTCGCGTCGGACGGCAGGGTCGCCGCCCGCTTCGGCCCGCGCACGGAGCCGCACGACCCGGCGCTGCGCCAGGCGATCGAGGCGGTTCTGCCCGCCTGATTCCCCTTTCGGCCCTGGCCCCTGTCCCTGGCCTCGGCCTCCGCTCCCGGTTGTGGCTCTGTCCTGTTTCTGCTTCCGGCCAGGCCCGCCCCGCCCCTGGTTCCGGTCCGGTGCTGGTCGTGGGGGCGTTGCGGTTACTCACTCGGCCCGGCTCTTTCTCAGTGCGGTCCGGCGGTCGTCCGGGGGAGCCCGTCCGGGCCGTACCAGGACGGCCGGTGAGTGCGCAGCCAGCGCAGGATGGCCGTCCGCAGGTACGTCGGCCGGAACTCGAACGTGTGGAGCGTGGACACCGAGACCGAACTGATGTCGATCGCCTCCTCCCGGCTGCCGATCTGTGCGAACGCGGGCAGCGCCGCGGCGAACACGACGTTGATCTCGTGCCAGCTCTGACCGGATTCGACGAACGTGTGCTCCACGCATCCGACGAAGTCCAGCGCGTGGGTCGCGAGTCCGGCCTTCTCCCGGATCGTGCGGCGCAGCGCCGCCTCCACACTCTCGCCGGGCTCCACGTTCCCGCCCGGCAGGTAGAACCAGGACCGCCCGCGCCGGTTGGCGATGAGTACCCGCTCACCGGAGATGAAGAGCATGCGGGCGCTCAGTACCGGGATGGCGTCGTGGGCCGGGCCGCCCAGGCCGTACGGGCCGCCCGCGGCGGCAGGGCGTTCCAGGTCGGCGACTGTCGGGTCCACGGCGATCGTCGGGTCGGCGGCCCAGGAAGCGTCCCTGCCGGGACGCGGTAACGGTCGGGCTGCCTGGTGGGATGTTGCGTCGTTGTTCTTGAGCATGGCTTTCCTCACGGGTGAAGGCGGGCTGGATCGACCACGTTCGGCTGATTCGGCTGCTTCGGGTACTTCGGGGCTGCTCCGGTGATGTTGCTGCTCGGTGATGTTGCTGCTCGGGGGATGTTGGGTCGGTGGGTGTCGCGTCTTCGAGGTGTCCGCGGCCGGTTCCTGGCGGGCCTTCGGCGTACTGGCGGCGTCTGACAGCACCGGACGGCACCGCGGACAGCGCCCGGCTCGGCCTTTTTCCGGTGTCAGGCCCCGGTTCGGCCTGGCTGCCGGTTCCCGCGGCGGCGGCCAGGCGGTCTATCCGTGGGTGCTCCTGACCCGCTGGACCGCCAGCGAGGACGGGTCGAGCCCGAGGATGTCCATCGCTTCCTGAACGACGGCCCGCTCGGCGGGGTCGAACGTGCCGTCCGAGCGTCCGATCACCGCGCCGAACTGCACGACCGACCGGGCCCGCGCCCGGTTGCCCCGCACCTTGGCGATCTCGCGCAGCGCCGCGGCCCGGCCGCCGGCGGCGTCCGCGCGCAGCGCGTCCACATGGGCGTCGAACAGGTGGACGAGCTCGTTGGGCGGGAAGGCGCTGAGCGTCCGGTCGGTGGTGACGATGTGCGCCATGGCGTCCCGCTCCCGCGCGTCGATCGTGCCGTCGGCGGCGGCGACGAGCGCGCAGATGGCGACCGCGGCGTCCCGGAACGCGGCGTCGTCGAGCTCGTGCCGCCGGGCGTGCAGTTGGGCCCGCAGCACGTGCACGGACTGGCTGAGATGGTTCCACCACGCGTCGGGCTCGTGCACCGGCAGCCCCTGCCACACCGGCCAGTGGTCCTCCAGCCAGCGGACCACCGCGACCGAGACGGCGGCGGGTGTCAGCGACCGTTCGTTGAAGTCCTCCAGGGCCAGCGGGACGAGCGCGGCGCCCGCGTGGGTGACCGGGGCGGCGGCACCGTCGGGCAGGTCGGCGGCGAACAGTGCGGTGACCGTGTGCTCCGCGTCCGGCCCGTGGTGCTCGACGCAGCCGACGAACTCGGTCGGGACGGCCGGGGAACCGGTCAGGGTGTGGACGTAGCGGGCCGCGGCCGAGGCGATCCCCTCGGCGGGCTCGACGTCGCCGCCGGGCAGGAGGTAGGCGGACACGTCGGACCGATAGTGCGCGACCAGGTAGCCACCGGTGTCGAGCAGGATCCGGACGTTCAGCCGGACATCCGTGGGAACGGGCATGTCGACCCCCTGATGACGGTTTCCCGCTGTCAGCGGCATTACGGACGAGTTGTTGCTGACCCGATGACATCATCCACCTGCCCAGGGTGGTTGCCCATTGGCAGGAAGCCGCC
>NZ_JWIO01000019.1:0-3886 GCF_001017755.1 Protofrankia coriariae | reverse complement strand
TGGCAGGAAGCCGCCGATGAATACGACGGCACAGAGGTTGTAACCGAAAGAGGTTTGTGTTGCTGCGGCCGGTTACTTGAAAATTTTCAACCAAGATTTGTGACAGTGCTTTGACCTGCAGTGATGCATGATCTAGATCATATTGATGATCGATCCTGCCGTCGGGCGGCCTGCCAGGGGCCATCGGGGAACGGCCTGTCCAGTTCACGACACGCGACCTCACGTCCTGTGGTCGTTACCTTCAGTAGATGGCCGCTGGTCCCCGGCGGGCTCGGCCCGCACCGTATCGTGATCCATCCACCCGGTCGCCGTCACTGATCTGATATTCCGTGGCGAGCCGTGATGCCGGTGGCAGGCTCGGGCAGGCGACAGGCCCGGCGGTGGTGACTCGGGGTGGCTGCCGCCGGGGGTGGTGGGTCAGCCGGGGGGTGGGGTGAACGTGGGGTGGGTGTCGTCGGAGCCCCGCCACAGGTAGGCGGTCAGCCTGGCGCCCTCGGCACGTTCGGCGGCCGGGTTGGCCGGCGGCGGCCAGCGCAGCTAGGTGTAGAGCAGGACGCGGTGCTGGTCGTAGGCGGCCTCGACCAGGTCACCGAACGTCTGCGCCCGGGCCGGGACCATCAGCGTCACGCTGCCGACGGCGACGGCGAGCCCGACGGGCAGCGCCAGCCAGGTGAACGGGGTGAACGCGCAGAACAGCAGCCCCCACACCGCGGTGGTGACCGCCGCGTCCAGGCTGGCGCGGGCTGCGAGCAGGTCGGCGCGGGTGGTCTCGGGCAGCGCCGGCCACAGCCGCGGCCACAGGATGATCGCGTCCAGGCCGTACTTGTCCAGCGGGCGGCCTTCGGCGGCGCGCAGGATGTTCCCGATCGGGGTGGGCAGGAAGTAGCCGGGCGGCGCCGGCGGCAGCGTTCCAGCCGGGTGTAGGCGGCGAGTTCGTCGGTGGTGGGGGTGCTCGGTGGGCGGACGCGGTCGTAGGCGGCCTGCCAGGCGGTCTGGTCGGCGGCGGCGCGGGCCGCGAGCCNCGGCGCGGGCCGCGAGCCGGCCGGCCAGCCGGCGGCGGACGGGTGCGGTCCAGGCGGGCCAGTAGCCCTCCAGCAGCCGCAGCACCGGGGTGGCGGCGCGGGCGACGAGGATGCCGGAGGCGAGCACGGCGAGCAGGACGGTGAGGATGGCGGCGGTCTGCACGGCCGGGGTCTGCCGGTCCAGCCAGTCGGCCTGTTCGCTCAGTGTGTGCAGGCCGCCGCGGTGGTGGGTCCAGGCGGCGAGCCCGGCCAGCCAGAAGATCAGGGCGGGGGCGGTGACGGTGGCCCAGCGGTCGGCGAGTTTCCCCCCGACCGCCTCCCAGAACGCCCCCAGCATCAGGTCAGCCTCGCACCAGGCGGACCTGATGGGTGGGACAGTCCGGGATCGCGACGCCGACTTCGGGCCGGTACCAGGTGTAGTCACCGCGCGGGCAGACGTAGCGGCCGGCCTCGACCGGGCCGGGATCGCCCGGCAGGACGAGCGCGCCGCCGGTCTGCCGGTACAGGTAGCGGGGCTGATGGTAGGGCGGTCGGTAACGCGGCGCGTCCTCCAGAACCGTCCTGAGGAACCATGCGGTGGTCTCGTTGCCGTCGAGCAGCGCGCGGAGCTGGCGGGCAGCCGCCGCGTGGTCGGTGGGGGTGATGGCGGTGGCGGTGACGGCGGTGAGCTGGTTGGCGAGGCTGCGGTCCAGATCGGGGGCGGCCGGGCCGACCAGCTCGTCCAGATAGGGGCGGATCGCCCGAGCAGCCTCCAGCACCCCCTTGATCTCGTTCACTTCGCCGTCGTCGGTGCCCATCGGTTCTCCTCGTCGTACCGTGCGTCGTCCATACCGGGTGCCGGCCCGGGTGCGTGCCACCCGAGTGGGTGCGGGGTGTCAGGCGCCGGCGTGGATGTGCGGCGCCCACACCGACGGCTCGTGTGGCCACCGGTCACGTAGCCGCCGGGTCGCCGTATGCACCGCGACGGCCACATTGTCCGCGTCGGCGCCGTTGGTGCCGAGGAGGGTGTAGATGTGGTCGGCGATCTCCACGGCGTGCTGGTCGCCGATCGGCCACAGCGTCCCGATGACATGCCGGTAGCCGGCGAGTTGGAACGCCGCCGCCAGATTGATCACCTCGTCGGCCAGCCGACCGCCGGGGCGGGCGGTCTCGCAGGCGGACAGGAACGCCAGCTGGGCGCTGTCCAGGCGCAGCCGGGCGACATCCACGACCGTCAGCGGCCGCTGCTGATGGTCGGCGAGTAGCAGCCGGCTGGCCGAGGGGTTGGCCAGGTCGGCTTGGCCGTGGCAGGCGAAGTGCGCCCACCGGGCGGCCGGCAGCGCCGCCGTCACCGTGCCCCGGGTGGCGTCATCCCCGCCCAGCGGTTGGACCCGCTCGGGGAACCGCTCCCGCAGCTGACGAATCTCCTCCGCGGTGCCGGGCAGGTCGGACGCGCCAGGGGTACGGGGCATCCCGACCGCCACGATCCGTCCACCCTCCGCGCCGGGGAGAGGGCGGCGGGCGTGGATGAGAGCGCGGATCGTGGGGGTGGTCGAGCTGATCACCCGGTCCAGCACGGTCACCGGGGCCGGGTCGTGCCGGGTGTGGTGGTGGCCGGCGGCGTGGACCGGCAGGAACGCCAGCAGCCCGGAGACACACCACCACACCCGCAGCCCGCCCGCGTCCTCCGGCCGCCGCACAGCGGCCGGGCCCGGTCCGGTGGGGCCGGTCCTCTCCGGCGGGACGACTCCCGGGGTGCCGGTGGGGGCCGGCCGGTGATCCCGAGCCGGTCGAGGACCGGGCCGGCCAGGTTGTCCCACAGCCAGCCAAGGGTGTCGGTCAGTTGTTGTCTGTTGTCCGGTGTGTGGGGGCTGGCCAGCGCGGTCAGGAACGCGACGGTCTGCTCGTAGACCGCGGCGGGGGTGAGTGCGGGGAGGTCGACGGGGTCGAGCAGCCCGTCGGCGGTCAGGATCAGCGCGGACGACCCGAACTCGGACACGATCACCAGGATGATCGGTCCGGCGGTGGCGGCGGGCAGCAGGTCGGCCAGCCGGGGTGGGCGTAGGAAGTCCTCGAAGCCGGGCAGCCCGCGGATCCGCCCGATCGTGGCTTCAAGGGCGTCAGCGGCCCGTCGACGCCGCTCCCGCTCACCGTCGGTGAGATTGGCAGCCGGGATGGCCGATTGCGCCGGCCGTATCGACCGCGACAGGCCCGGCGGCGGGCGTGGGCTGGTCGAGCTGGGCGCACAGGTCGGTGAACCGGCCGGCCAGTTCCGGATGACGGGCGGCCAAAGCGGTCAGGTCGGTCCGGGTGTCCAACGCCTGCCCCAGCAGCACCCCCCGGCCCTGCTCGAACAGCTCGACGGCCCGGGCGGGCTGCCCGGCGCGCAGCGCGCAGGCGGCGGCGTCCGCCCCCAGGCTGCCGAGTTCTGCGAGCAGCCCCTCCTGGTCGGTCCGAGCCAGGCTGCGGGGGATGAGCGGGGAGAGCAGGTCGATCGCCGCGGTGAACCCGGCCGTCGCCTGCTCCCACCGCCCCCCGGCAGCCGCCGACCGCCCCCAGCCGCGGGCCGCGCCCGCGCGTATCCGCGGTGGCGCCACCGCGACCGCGACCGCTTCCTGGCTGGTGGTGATCGCGTCGTCGAGGTCTGTCATCTCCCCGACCCGCTCGAACCGGGTCTGCAGTGCGGCGCCAAGGTTGGACAGGTACATGGCGCGGTCGGGGTGGTTGGTGGGGGTGGTTGGTGGGGGTGGCTGTGACTGCTTCTCGGACGGTGGTGATCGCGGCGTCGAGGTCCGCTAGTTCTCCGACCCGTTCGAACCGGGTTCGCAAGGCAAGGCCGAGGTTGGACAGCAAGCCGGCGTGGTTGGGGTGGTTGGTGGGGGTGA
>NZ_JWIO01000018.1:83087-89595 GCF_001017755.1 Protofrankia coriariae | reverse complement strand
GATGGCCATGCTGGCCGCGGAGATCTCGCTGGAAGGCCACTACCTCCTCGGCCAGCTGGGCGCCGGTGGTTACACGGCGGTGTTCACCTCGACCGGTGACTACACGGTCGCCCCCGAGATGTGGGGGTGGATTCTCTCGGCGAAGGTCGCCTGCGGGCTGGTCGCCGAGCTCGGCTCGATGCGGATCAGCGAGGAGATAGACGCGCTTGAGGTCATGGGCCTCGACTCGCACTCGTATCTCATCAGCACCCGGCTGCTCGCAACCATCGTCGTCACGCCGTTCATGTTCATCGCGGGCACCGGGATCATGTACTACGTCAACTACGTGCTGAACGTGCACGTGTTCCACAGTGTGTCCGCGGGTGGGTATCTCTCCGTCTTCTGGGCCTTCCAGACCCAGCAGGACCTGCTGCTGTCGCTGCTCATGGGCGCGATGATGGGAATCATGATCGTCCTTGTCGGCTGTTACTACGGGTACACGGCCAGCGGTGGGCCGGTCGGGGTCGGCAAGAACACGGCGAAGTCCATGGTGATCAATCTGGTCATCGTCAGCGTGGTCGGGGCGGTGTTCCAGCAGATGTTCTTCGGGTCGCTGACACGCGCGCCCATCGGGTACTAGGCCGGGCCCGGCAGATGTCCGACCGTGTGGGTGGCGCCCACCTCGACCAACATCCGTCTGGCTGGTGTCCAGCGGGCCGGTACCCAGCGGACCGGCATTCATCAGGCATGGCCCAACCGGCTGGCGGCAACGCGCGCCGGGTTCTTTTACGCCCGGGATTCCTGGAGGAAAGGAGCGGTGAATGTCCACGAGTGACGACCTTGTCGGTGGGAACGTCGATCCGTGGCTGTCGGTGAGTGAGCCGTATCAGCCGGACCCGCCGGGTCACGAGTCGGATCTCACGCACAGCGTGCAGATCCGTGACGTGCGGAAGGCGTTTGGTTCGTTCCACGTGCTGACCGGACTCAACCTGAACTTCGTGGACAACGCTGTCACCACGATCCTCGGGCCCTCCGGCACCGGTAAGAGCGTGCTGCTGAAGCACATCGTGGGCCTGCTCGAGCCCGACCACGGAGAGGTCGTCGTCTTCGGGCAGAACATCTGGAACGTCAGCGAGCGGGAGCGGCAGGAGATCCGCAAGCGGTTCGGTGTGCTGTTCCAGGACGGTGCCCTGTTCGGGTCGATGAACATCTACGACAACGTCGCCTTCCCGTTACGCAAGCACACGGACAAGAGCGAGTCGGAAATTCGCAAGATCGTGATGGCGCGGCTTGAGGAAGTCGGCCTGACACGGGCGGTCAACAAGGCTCCGGGCGAGGTCTCCGGTGGTATGAAGAAGCGCGCGGGTTTCGCCCGCGCGCTGGTGCTCAACCCGAGCGTCGTCATGTTCGACGAGCCGGACTCGGGTCTGGACCCGGTGCGCACGAGCCTGTTGAACGACCTGATCCTCAAGCTGCACGCGGAGCACGGCGGTACCTACATACTGGTCACCCACGACATCCGGACCGCGCGCAAGGTGAGCGACTACGTGGGCGTGGTGTGGAAGGGGAAGCTCATCCACTACGGCGAGACCGAAGAGGCGTTCAACTCCGACCTGCCCTTCGTTCGCCAGTTCCTGTCCGGCGACTCGGTGGGCCCCCTGGGGATGGACTGAATGAGATCCCGACGACTGGTCGTCAGCGCGGCGCTGGTGGCCGCTGTTGTCGTCGGCGCCCTGCTCTGGCGCGCCGACGACAACTACGAAGTGACGGTGGTGATGCCGTCGGCGGCACAGCTCGCCGACCGTTCACCGGTGTGGATCAACGGTTTCGGCGCGGGTTCGGTCAAGGAGCTGGAGACCAAGAACGGCAAGGCGCTCGTCACCATCGCCCTGAACAAGAAATACGCGCCCCTGCATGACGGCACGACCTCGCGGGTGGAATGGAACTCCGCCATCGGTGAACGCATGTTGACGCTGTACCCGGGACCGGCCACGAACGCGCGGATCCCGGAGCACGGCCTCATCGAGAGCGAGTCCAAGCAGATCGAGGTCGACCAGGTGCTCGCCGCCCTGGACAAGCCGACCCGGGACAGGGTCAGCTCGTTGCTGACCGAGCTGAACCAGACGGTGGACGGCCGGGAGCCGGACCTCAACGCGACGATCAGGAGCGCCGGGTCGAGCGTGCAGGCGCTCGGGGAGATCCTGGAGGCGGTCGGGCGCGACGGCCCGGCGATCCGCGCGCTGGTCACCCAGCTCCAGCAGATGATGGCGATAGGCGCCGACCACCGCCAGGAGCTCGCCTCCGTGGTGAGCGACCTGACCAGCGCGACCGGCGCGGTCGCGGGCCAGCAGCAGCAGCTCTCCGAGGGGCTCAGGGAACTGCCGTCGACGTTGCAGACCGCGAAGGGCACCCTGGACCGGGTTCCCACGGCGGGGGAGCCGACCATCGCGTTGCTCCAGGATCTCAGGCCGGCGACCAGCCGGTTGCCGTCGGTGGCGAAGAACCTCAGCCCGGTGCTCACCGAACTGCGCCCCAGCCTCGCCCAGCTGCGTCCCACGGTGGTGTCGGCGCAGGCGCTGCTGCAGGAGACACCCGGTCTGATCGACACCTCCCACGAGGTCGTCCCGCCCGTCACGCAACTGGTGAACAGCCTGCAGCCCGCGGTCGCCTTCCTGCGTCCGTACACCCCTGAAGCGGTCGGGTGGTTCCACAACTGGGGGCAGGCGTTCGCGCACTACGACGGGCAGGGGCACCTGTGGTCGGGCCTGCTTGCCCCGGGCACCAACATGATCAACGAGAGCCCGGTGCAGCTGCCAGGGTCACGCCGTGATCCTGAGCCGTATCCCGGCCAGCCGGTCGGGCAGCCGTGGGTGGACGCGACCGGGAGCGGAATCCGATGAGTACTGGTGGATTAGGCCGCAGACGGCCCGTGATCATCGCGCTGGTGGTCGTGGCGGCGCTGGTGTTGGGCGGCATCCTGTGGACCTCGCGGGGCGACGACGCCGTCGAGGTGACCGCGGTGTTCGACGACGCCAGCCCGCTGGTGCCCGGCAACACGGTCAAGGCGTCCGGGGTGGACGTCGGCATCGTGCAGTCCATCAGCCTGGCCGGTGGCCGGGCGCGGGTGCGGATGACGGTGGACCGCAGCGTGCTGCCGCTGCACAACGACGTGCGGGCGACCATCACCACGCAGGACCTGCTCGGTGAGCGGTTCATCCTGCTGGAGCGCGGGTCGCCGTCGGCGCCGGTGCTCTCGGAACCCGTGGTGATCCCGCAGACCCAGACCAACCGGGTGGTGGACCTCCAGGACGTGCTCAACGCCGTGGACACGCCGACCGCGTCCGCTCTCGGCGCGCTGCTGACCACCGCGGGTGAGGGCTTCAAGGGGCAGGGCAAGCAGGCCGCGGACGCGATCACCGCGTTGGAGCCGGCGATGACGCAGGCCAAGGACCTCGCCGCGATCCTCGACCAGCAGAACGAACTGCTGACCAAGCTGGTGGACGACGCCCAGCCGGTGGCGAGCGCGCTGGCCACCGACAACGGGCAGAGCCTCGACCGGCTGGTCGGGTCGGCCACGGACACACTCGCGACCGTGGCGGCCAACCGCAAGGCCCTGCAGGACTCCCTCGTCCGCCTCCCGGGGACCATAGCCAGCGCGCGCAGCACTCTCGCGCAGCTGGCCGGTGTCGCCGACCCGGCGACCCGCACGCTGGCGTCGCTGCGCCCGGTCACCGACGATCTCAGCGACATCACCGGTGAGCTGCACCGGTTCGCCGATGCGGCCGATCCCGCGCTGGCGTCGCTGCCGCCGGTCCTCGACCGGGCCAACACGCTGCTGGACGAGGCGGCGCCGCTGGTGAAGGCGCTGCGCCCGGCCACGCCGGACCTGCTCGGGGTGTCGGTGTCGGCGCGGACGCTCTCGGAGCAGGCGCTGAGCCTGCGGCTGACGAACCTGATGGAGTTCGTCAAGGGCTGGTCGATGGCGACCAGCGACTACGACGCCATCAGCCACTACTTCAAGGCGATGCTTCCGCTGTCGCCGAAGGTCCTGGGGCAGACCGTCGGCGGGCTCGTGCCCGGCCTGCCGGACGCGCCGGTCCCCAGCCTGCCGCTGCCCGCGCCGCCGGAGCTGCCGCTGCCGGGCAAGACCAACGCGCCGGCGGCGTCCACGCCCGCCAGCGGCGNCGCCCGCCAGCGGCGGGCGGACCGGTTCCGCGCCGGCCACCGCCGGCGGCGGCACCTCCGCCCCGGCCGGCGGCAGTGCGACCGGGCTGACCGAACGGCAGGAGAACTCTTTGCTGGGGCAACTGCTGGGAGGGGTGCTGTCATGACAACGCCGGAGTTCCGCGCGCGGTCGCGCTCCTTCCGCGCCGGCGGCATCGTGCTGGCCGTCCTGGCGGCGATCCTGTACCTGACGTTCAAGGCGCAGACCGGGCTGCCGTTCGCGCCGACGACGACGGTGCGCGCGGCGTTCGACAACGTCCACTCGCTGCGGGTCAACGACGGTGTCCGGGAGATGAGCAAGCGCATCGGCCGGGTCAGCGCGATCGACTACGTCAACGGTGCCGCGGTGGTGACCATGCAGCTCGACGGCAACGTTGACGTCTACCGGGACTCGCACGCGGAGATCTGGGACGTCTCGGCGCTGGCGACGAAGTTCGTCGAGCTCGACCTGGGTACTTCGGCGGCCGGCAAACTCGGCGACCAGACCATCGAGGCGACCCGCAACGTCAACTCGGCGGACCTCTACCAGCTGCTCGACGTGCTCGACCAGCCGACCCGGGACGCCGCCACCCGGACGGTGCGCGTTCTCGGCGGTGGGGCGGCCGGGCACAGCGACGACCTGCAGGATCTGCTGAAGACCGCGCCCAGCCTGCTTGCGGACATCGGCACTGTCTCCCAGGCGCTCGCGTCCGCGCAGACGGACCTGCCCACGTTGCTGACGGACATCGACCGGCTGGCGGGCCGGCTCGACGACCACCAGCAGCAGATCGCCTCCCTCGTCGACCAGTCCGACCAGACGCTGCGGGCGGTGTCGGTGGACGGCGGCAAGCCGCTGGCCGGCACGCTGGAACGGCTGCCAGGCACCCTGGACACGGCCAAGCACGCGCTGGACTCGCTGAACACGCCACTGGCCGACACCGCCTCGGCGGTGCGGGACCTCGAACCGGGCGCGGGCGCGCTCGCCGACTCGGAAACCGACCTGCGTGGCGTGCTGGTGGACGGGGTGCCGGTCGCGGGCAAGGTCCCCCCGGTGGCCGGGCAGGCCATCCCCGCCGTCGAGGACCTGACGCGCACGGTCTCGGACGCCCGGCCGTTGGCGTCGCCGGTGCGCCAGGCGGTCGGTGACCTGCTCACCCCGCTGCGGGTGCTGGCGCCGTACGCGCCTGAGCTCGGGCAGCTGTTCGTCCGCGGCCAGAGCTTCGTCTCCGAGGGAGGCGCGCCGGGGATGCGCTACGCCCGGCTGGGGCTCAACCCCGGTCTGGGGACCGTCACCAGCGGTCTGCTGCCGTCCGGGAACTTCTATCTGAACCAGTACCCGCGGCCCGGTGAGGCGCAGCGGGACCGCGCGCAGGGACTTCCGGCGGGCATCCCGCTGGTGGGGGGGACGGCTCGATGAGTGTGCTGCGGCGTCAGCGGGCGAGCCTCGCCCACCTCGGACAGCGGATACCCACCAAGGCGCTCGGCCTGGTGGTGCTGGCCGTGCTGGCCCTGGTCGGTTTCTTCGCCTTCAACCGGGCCCGCATCCTGATCACGGTGGGCTCCGGCGAGACGATCAGGGCGGAGTTCGCGCGGGACTACAAACTGGAACCGTTCAAGAGCGTCGTGAAGGTCGCCGGCGTCAAGGTCGGTGACGTCACGGGGGTGAAGGAGAGCGACCAGCACACCGCCCTGGTATCGCTGAAGATCGACGGGTCGGTGCTGCGGAAGCTCGGGGACCAGCCGACCGCGACGGTGCGGCCCGCGCTCGTGGTGGGTGGCTCCTACTATGTCGAGCTCGCCCACGGGGGCTCGGGCAGCGGCTTCCGCACCGGGCAGACGATCCCGCTGGAACGCACCAGCGTTCCGGTCGAGCTCGACCAGGTCCTCAGCGCCATCGATCCGGACGCGCAGAAGTCCATCCCGCGCACGGTTGAGCGGCTGGACGCGACGTTGCGTAACGACGGGCAGGAGGAGTTGCGCAAGCTCATCGCGGACGCGCCGGACACCCTCGAACCGGCCGGGGTGGTGCTCAGCGCCGCCCGCGGCACCCGTCCGGACACCGACCTGACCGGGGTGGTCACCGGCCTGCAGCACGCGGCGGCGGCGCTGACCAAGCAGGACGGCCAGCTCGACTCGATCATTACCTCGTTGGCGACGACATCGGAGGCGCTCGCGGACGAGCGTCGCCCGCTGGCCCAGACGGTGGCGGACCTGCCGCAGACGCTGCGGACCACCCGCGCCGGCCTTGCCGACCTCAACCCCACCCTGGACAAGCTGACCACGACCGCGCAGGAGTTCCGGCCGGCGGCCCGCCAGCTCGACCCGG
>NZ_JWIO01000018.1:79954-83081 GCF_001017755.1 Protofrankia coriariae | reverse complement strand
CGGCCCGCCAGCTCGACCCGGTGCTGGCCAAGCTCGACCCGGTGCTGGAGCGCACCCTGCCGGTAGCGACCGACCTGCGGATCCTCCTGCAGGACGCCCGGCCGCTGGTCGACCGGCTGGTGCCCACCGCGCAGAACGCCAACGGGGTCCTGACCGACGTGCGCGGCCCGGTGCTGGAGCGGCTCAACGGCCCGGTCACCCAGGCTGTGCTCTCCCCCTGGCACGGCACCGGAATCTACGACGGTGGCGGTAACGATCATCTCCTGTACCAGGAGCTCGCCTACCTGTTCACGCATGGTGATGAGGTGTTCAAGTTCCATGACAGCAACGGCGCGGCGGGCCGGCTGATGGCCGGAGTCGGGGTCAACTCCCTCGGTGGGACCGCGACAATACTGCCGCTGGAGAAGTACCTGGAGTCCCTCGGTCTGCAACAGCCCGCGGGCCCGCAGGAGGGCACCCGGCAGGGTGCGCCGGGTCTGATCCCGCCGCCGGGGGCGGGGCCTGACGCGGGCGCGCTAGGCCAGCTGGTGACCTCGCTGGACCTTCCGCTGGTGTCGAGGAGTTTCCAATGAGTGCATCCCTGCGTCGTCGCTGGGAGCGGATCCGGACGGTACCCGGGCTGGGCCGTGACATGACCGCGTTGGCGGTCCTCGTCGTGCTCGGCCTGGTGGCCGCCGTGATCATCCAGTCCCAGCTGTCCTCGACGCCGCCGTGGGCGAACCGGTCGATCGTCAAGGCCGAGTTCGCCTCGGTGCCCGGCGTGAACCCGACGAGTTCCAACCAGGTCACGATCGCGGGCGTGAAGGTCGGGAAGATCGCTGACTGGTCGGTCAGCGACCATGCGACGGCCATCCTCACGCTGGAGATCGAGCCCGGGCATCCCGTGTACGACAACGCCCGTGCGGTGGTGCGCCCGAAGAACGCGCTCAACGAGATGTCGGTGGAGATCAACCCCGGGGGGCCGCCCGGCCGGGTGCTGCCGTCCGGCGGGCTCATCCCGCTGAAGCAGACGTCCCGGCCGATACAGGCCGACGAGGTCCTCAGCCATCTTGACGACCGCACCCAGCTGGCCCTCACCGACCTCCTCGTCGAGTCCGACGTCGCGTTGGCACGGTCCGAGAAGGAGCTGCCCCCTGGCCTGGCGGCGACGGACGGCACGGTCACCCAGCTGCAGCCGGTGGTCGAGGCGCTGCAGACCCGCCGGGAGAAGATCAGCCAGCTCGTGACCGCGCTGTCGCAGATCTCCACCGCGGTCGGCGGCAACGACCAGCGGGTCGCCCAGCTCGCGACGGCGACCCAGCAGACGCTGGAGACACTGGCGGGCAACGACGGGCAGCTGCGCGACAGCCTCGCGCAGCTGCCCGGCCTGACCGACCAGCTCCGCAGGACGTTGACCAGCACCCAGGCGCTGACCGAACAGCTCGACCCGACGCTGGACAACCTCCACAGCGCCTCCGGCGAACTGCCGAAGACGCTGGAGCGGCTGGAAAGCACCGTCGACGAGCTGGGGAACACCGTCGACGCGGCGAAGCCGGTGGTCAGCAAGGCCCGGCCGGTGGTCGCCGACCTGCGTCCGATGGCCGACGACATCGACAACTCTCTGATCAACCTTCGGCCGATCAGTCGTAACCTCGACCGCGACACCCAGACGGTGGTGTCCTACCTCACCGACATCCAGGCGTTCGTGTACAACACCTCGTCGGTGTTCGGCGCGGGAGACGCGCAGGGCAGCATCATCCGCGGGCACCTGGTCGTGCCGCTGCCCGCCGCCGGAGTACTGCCGAAGCAGCCGCCGAACGGCTACTTCCCCGGACCGGAGAACGGCCTGCCCATCAACCCGCAGCAGGGAGGCCAGAGCCGATGAGAGCACTGACCGGGACGGTGGGCCGGCTGGTCATCGTCCTGCTGTTCCTCGCCGCGAGCCTCGGGATCCTGACCTTCCTGCTCAGGGGCACCGGGACGCAGATCCCGCTGATCGACCGTGATGAGTACACCTCCTCCGCGGTGTTGACGGACGTCGACAACCTGGTGAAGGCGGGCCGGGTGCAGATCGCGGGCGTGCAGGTCGGCGAGGTCCGCGAGGTCACCCGGCAGTCGAACGGGCTGCGGGTCGAGTTCTCGCTGGACAAGAAGGTCGCCCCGCTGCACGAGGGGGTGAGCGTGCGTCTCGGCGAACGCTCCCTCGTCGGCGAGGGCTACCTGGACATCACCGATGGCAACGGCCGCGCGCTGCCCTCCGGCAGCACCATCCCCATCGACGCGGTGAAGCCCAGCGTGCAGCTGCGCGACGTGCTCGCCAGCCTGGACACGGACACCCGCGCGGAACTGGGCACCCTGGTGCGGTCGTTGGGCCAGGGCACCGAGGGCCGTCAGCAGGACGTCTCCGCGACCCTCGACGGGCTGGGCGATCTCGGCCGGGAGGGGCACACCGCCCTGGACGCCATCGCGGCCCAGTCCGAGGACCTCAAGGCACTGGCACAGCAGACCGCCGTCGTGCTACGGGCCCTCGACACCGGGCAGGGGCAGATCGCAGCCCTGGTGGACAACGCCAACCGGCTGACCCAGGCCACCGCCGGCCAGCGGCAGGCCGTCGAGGACGTGCTGAAGCAGACACCCGGCGTGCTCGACAGCGCCAAGGCCGCGTCGGGCACCCTGACGAAGCTCTCCGGGGCGCTGGCACCGGTCGCGGCCGACCTGAAGACGGCCTCCCCGCTGCTGAGCAATGCACTGCAGCAACTGCCCGACACCTCGGCGGACCTGCACGGGCTGCTGCCCCCGCTGTCGGGCGCGCTGGACCTGGCACCCGCCACGCTCGACCGCGTGCCCACCCTGGGCACCGATGTCCGCGGCGCCATCCCGCCGGTACAGACACTCCTGCGGGACGTCAACCCGATGCTGTCGTACATCAAGCCCTACGGGCCCGAGCTGGCGGCCTACTTCGCCAACTTCAACGCGGTCCTGCAGTACACCGACGAGTCCGGGGCCCACTACCTGCGGCTGGTCCCGCTGGTCAGTGACCAGTCCGTTCAGACACCCATCCCGTACCACATCCTGACCTACACCAACCCGTTCCCGGCACCAGGCACGGGCGCGAAGCCCGGGCCGTTCACCGGGCCGTACCCGCGGG
>NZ_JWIO01000018.1:55881-79946 GCF_001017755.1 Protofrankia coriariae | reverse complement strand
CCGGGCCGTACCCGCGGGTGGAGCGCAGCGACGGATGAGGTTGCGTGGACCTGCCGTCCGGCGCCTGGCGGCGCGGGGGACCCGTCCCCCGCGCCGGCCGGGCGCGCCGCGCCGACTGCTGGCCTCCCCGGTCCGGGGACTGAGGTGGCTGTGGGCGCGGCTGAGGCGGCGGCGCCCGTCCGCGCGGGCCTGCGCCGGGTTCGCCGTCGTGCTGGTGGTGGCGCTGGCGGCGGGGGTGGGGCTCAGCCGGGTCAGGTCGGACACCACGACGACGTCCTTCCTGCCCGCCGGGGATCCGGCGCAGCGCGCGTTACAGGAGTCCGCGCGTTCCTTCGGCGGCGACCCGATCGTCATCCTCGCGGAGTCGGCGGGCGATCGTGAGCTGCTGGGCGCCGAGGAGATCACCAAGCTGATGGCGTTGGAGGGCAACCTCGCGCAGTTGCCCGACGTCGCCGTGGTCTATGGCCCGGCGACCGTGCTGAACCAGATCGCCGGTGCGGCACAGAACCTGCTCGCGACCATCTCCGGCAAACGGGACGCCCTGCGGGCCGAGGCCGAGCAGCAGGCGCGTGCCGCCGGCCGTTCCGACGCCGAGGTCACCCAGGCCGCGGACGCGGCTGTCGCCGAGTTCGACCTGCGTTACGGCAGTCTGCTCGTGCGTGGCCTGCCCGCCGGCCTGCCCACGCTGCGCAACCCGTCCTTCGTCAGCGCCGTGGTGTTCGACCAGGACGGCACTCCCCGCCAGCAGTGGCGGTTCGTGGTTCCGGCGCCGAACGCCGTCGCCATCCTGGTCCGTCCCCGGGAGGGGCTGGACCAGGCGGGAACCGAGCGGCTGGTCGCCGCCACGAGGAAGGTCGCCGACGGCGCCGGGCTGCGCACGAGCAGGCTGACCATCACCGGCATGCCCGCGATCGCCGCCGATCTCGGCGGGCAGGTACGGCGCGAGATCCCGCTGCTCGGCGCGCTGGCCCTCGGGCTGATCGCCGCCTGTTATCTGCTGGTGCCCTGGGTGCGCCCCCGTCACCGGCTGCTGCCGCNCCGGCTGCTGCCGCTGGCCGCGACGCTCGGCGCGACAGCGCTCACGCTCGCGGCCCTCGGCTGGCTGGGGCATCCGCTCTCCCTCGGCGTCGTGGCGTTCCTGCCCATCCTGGTCGGGATCGGCAGCGACTTCCCCGCCTACCTGATCCGGGGCGCCGAACGGCGGCGGGTGATCGTGGCGGCGCTGGCCAGCGCCGCGGGCTTCGCCTCGCTGGGACTCTCACCGGTGCCGTTCGTCCAGGACCTCGGATGGGCGCTCGCGGCCGGTGTCCTGCTCGCCGTCGGGTTGGGCTTCCTCACCCGGCGCCGGGTCGCCCAGGCCGCGGCCGAGCGGGCGGTGGGCGATGCGGTGAGCCACGAGGTAAGCCATGAGGTGAACGAGGACAGGCCGGTGCCGACGATGTCGCGGGCGCGCCGGGCGATCGTGCTGGTCATGCTCGTCGCCGTCGCGGGAGCGGGCTGGTCGGCGCTGGCGTTCCTCGACATCGAAGCCCGGCCGGACCGGCTCGCCAACGGTGTGTCCACACTGGCCGACGCGCAGCACGCCGAGAACGTGCTCGGATCGGCCGGTGAGGTCCAGATCCTGGTCAGCGGCACAAACGTGATCACACCGCAGGCGCTGGCCTGGATGCGGCAGGCCGAGGACACCACCATCCGCCGGTTCGGGGGCGACCTGCATCCCATCGTGAGCCTTCCCGGCCTGCTGGCCTTCCTGGGGGACTCGCCGACACCCGACCAGATCGCGGCCGGGCTTCAGCAGCTCCCGCCCTACCTCGCCACCGCGGTCGTGCGCAACGACGGCCGGCAGGCGGTGATCAGCTTTGGCGTCGAGCTGGAGGACGTCGCGCGCCAGCAGGCCCTGCTGCGGGACGTGCGGGCCGCGCTGCCCAGGCCACCGGAGGGGCTGACCGCCGAGCTGGTCGGGCTGCCGGTGGTGGCCGCGCGAGGATACGAGCTGGTGTCCGGCGATCGCTACCCGGCGAGCCTGCTCGGGATCGTGGCGGCGGGGCTGGTGCTGCTGGTGGGCCTGCCCCGCCGTTCCGAGGCGGCGCGTGCCGTGCTGGCCGCGGCGCTGGCCACCGGGTGGGGGCTGGCCGGGGCGTGGCTGTGCGGCATCGCGCTCACCCCGCTGACCGTCACGCTGGGCTCGCTGGCCACCGCCACCGCGTGCGAGTTCAGCGTGCTGCTCGGCCAGGGGTACGCGCGCCGGTCACCACACCTGCGCCGGTCGGTGGCGGTGGCGGCGCTGGCCGCGTCCGCCGGCTACCTCGCGCTGGCGGCGTCCGGCCTGTCGCTCATCCGGCAGTTCGGTATCTTCCTGGCGGCCACGGTCGGCCTGTCGCTGCTGGCGGCGTTTGTCGTCGTCCGGCTGTTCCCCGTTCGGCCCGCGGCCGGGCCGCGGGCCGACGGTGCCGGCGGCGCAGCGGTGCCGGATGCCGTGCCCGGCGTGGCGGTGCCGGACGACGGGCGCGGCGTACCGGCGTCCGACAGCGAGCATGACGCGCCAGCGCCGGACGGCACACCCAGCGCAGCGCGGACGGAGGTGAAGGTGTGAGGATCACGCTACCGGGCCCGCTGGGCCGGTCATGGGCGCGCGCGGTTCTGGTGGTGCTGGTACCGCTGGTCATCGCCGGGCTTGCGCTGCTCGTCGTGCCGCTGGTGACCGGGCTGCCCGGCAACGCCGCCTTCCGCGTGGGCGACACCGTGGTGACCAAGGACCAGTTGCACGACCGGGTCGAGGTGCTCAGCGCGCTCTACGGGATCCGCGAGCCGGTCGGCGGCAGCGAGCTGGAGCAGTTCCGGCGGGACATCGCCAAAGCGGTCGCGGTGAGCATGATCCTGGACAACGCCGCCGCCGAGCGCAAGATCGTCATCGCGGACAAGTCGGTCCGGGACACCCTCAGCAAAATGATCGACGAACAGATGGGGTCGGACGGGCAGCGTGCCTTCACCGACCTGCTGGCCAAGCTGAAGGTGTCCGAGAACGACGTCCTCGACGAGGTCGGACGCCAGCAGCGCACGGCCAGGCTGTTCCAGGAGGTGACGGCGCCGGCGGTCGCGACCGTCGCCGACGACCAGCTGCCCTCGTACTACGAGGGCCACCGGGCGGACTTCGCCGTTCCCGCGCAGCGCCACCTGCGCAACATCGTGGTCGCCACCAGGGAGGAGGCGGACCAGGCGGTGCAGCGCACCAGGGATGGCGCGGACTTCGCCGCCCTCGCCGGTGAGACGTCGCTGGACGAGTCGACCCGGAGCAGCCAGGGCGATCTGGGGTTTGTCACCGCCTCGCAGCTGGATGCCGAGTACGCCAAAGCCGCCTTCGCCGCCCCCGTGGGCTCCGTGTTCGGCCCGGTGCAGACCCGTTACGGCTGGAACGTCGGTCAGGTTCTCGAGGACAGGCCGGCCAGCCAGCCGTCTTTCGAGCAGGCCAGGGACGAGGTGCGGGAGGCGCTGCGCTCCGAGCGCGCGGTCGCGACCTGGCGGACGTGGCTCGCCGACCGGATCAGGGCGGCGGACGTGGAGTACGCCGACGACTACCGGCCCGCGGATCCCGACGCGCCGCCGTCCGACGACTCCGCGACGCTTCCGCAGCCGGGCGTGACCGGCAGCCCGGCACCCGCGGCGCCTCTCTCGTCGTCCCTGCTGTCCCTGCCGCCCGCCTCCGCCCCGCCGTCGCTGTCGGCCCCGCCGCCGCTGTCCCTCTCCTCGACGCGATGATCGGCTCGGTGCGATGATTGCCGCGGCGCTGGTGCAGTTCGCGTTCGCCGCCGCGTTCTTCGCCATCGGACGGTGGGGGCAGCGGCACGCCCCCACCCTCGTCCCCGCCTCCCTTTCTCCGGAGGGACGGGCGAAGAGGGAGCGGTCCCTGCGCCGGGGGGCGCGTTCCTGCAAGATCATCGCTGTGTTCTTCGTCGTGCTCGGCGTGGTCGGGCCGGTGCTGCCCAGCTGACCAGGGAGCGGGGGAGTGCCGCGGGGCGGGGGAGCGGCGGCCGGATCGTCCGCCGGCGGTCAGCTCCCGCCGCCGTGGTGGCCCGGCCGGCTCTTCTCGGTCAGTTCCGCTGCAGCCCGGTGACGATGATCTGCCGGGCCTCGTCGGCCAGCGGGTAGGGCACGAACAGGGTGAACCGGTTGATCAGGTCGTCGAAGCGGCGCCGGAGCTCCGTGACGACCGCGGCCGGCTCGCCCACCACCGCGAACGTGTGCAGCACGGTGTCGTCCACGAGCTTGGTCATGACGTCCCACTCGTTCTGCCTGGACAACCGGTGCAGCTCCGTGTGCAGGTCGCCCCAGCCGTGCAGTTCCAGGACGCCGCGGTAGGCCGGGGTGGCCCCGTAGAAGGCGATGCGCTCGCGCACCGTCCGCACGGCCTCGTCATAGCTTTTCTCGTCGATTCCGGTGGCCACCAGCCCCGGGTAGGACAGGGTGAACTGTTCCCGCCGCCGGCCGTTGTCACGGAGCACCGATTCCACGATGGGGAGCGTGACCTCCCGCAGGTAGCGTTCCGTGGTGAAAGAGTGCACGAGTATGCCGTCGGCGACCTCCGCGGCGACCGAGGCCATCTTCGTTCCGACCGCGGCTATCAGAACCGGTGGCGGGCCGTAGGGGTTGGGGCCGGGATTGAACAGCGGTGTCATCAATGTGTGCTGGTATATGTCGCCGCGGAAGTCGAGCGGTTCCCCGTGGTGCCAGCTACGCCATATCGCCCGCATGGCCAGGACGAACTCCCGCATCCGCTCGTTCGGCGCGGACCACGGCATGCTGAAACGGCGCTGAATATGTGGTTTGATCTGAGAGCCAAGCCCCAGCACGAACCGGCCGGAACTGAATGTCTGGAGGTCGTTCGCTGTCGACGCCATGGTCATCGGGTTGCGGGCGAATGCCACGGCTATGGCGGTACCGATTTGTAGCCGCGGTGAGCGGTCCGCGGCCAGCAGCAATGGTAAAAAAGGGTCGCGGCCGACCTCGGTCGCCCACACCCCGTCGTATCCGATCCGTTCGGCCGCCGCGACCTGGGCCGAGATGCCAGCGATATTCGCGCCGCTGGTCCCGTCCGAGGATCCGCCACCAATGAATCCGTCAACCAGCACTGTCAGCTCCTCCTGATCGCCACGACGACAGTTTCAGGCCTGCTACGGGGTCGACGCGCCCCGCCCGGGTCGACTGCCGTGCCCTGACGGCCCGGCTGTCCACCGACGGGCCGGCCGGTCGCGGGTACCAGCGAAGATCATTTTCTTCTCCTGGTCGGCCTGCCTGGCCGTGAAAGGTCGACCGGCGTCTCGGCGGACGGGGTGAGGGCCGCCGTCGCGATCAGGACGGGGCCGACGGGCGGACGATCGTGGAGAATTGGCTCCGATGGCGAGAAGTAAATCAGGAGTAACTTAATGGGTCAACAACTCCACCTCGTCCGGCGATGCGCGAGGCGGTGCGCGAAGCGGCACACAGCGCTCCCCGGACGCGGGCTGGACGCCTGGCTGGGGGCGTTGCCGTCGGATCGTGCCGTCAGCTGCTGTCGGTGGTGGGGAAGTTTGAGTGGGACCGGTATCCGCGTGAGACGGCATGGTGGGAGCGGACAGTGAGTGAGCATGGCGGTAGAGGGACGATCGCGAGAACTCCGCGTCCACGCAACCGCAGAGCTCAGATCATCACTGCTGCCAGTGAGCTGTTCTATCGTTTCGGTTATCACAACGTGGGCACCGAGGACATCGCCGGCGCGGTCGGGATCACCGCCGGTGCGCTCTACCGGCACTTCCGCAGCAAGGAGGAGCTGCTGGTGTGCGCGCTGACCGACAGCTTCGACCTGGCGGCGTCCGTCGTCGACCGGCATCACGATGGCCAGCTCACAGCCATGGTGCAGGACCTGGCCGAGACCGCGGGCCGGCGACGCGACCTCGGGGTGCTGTGGAGTCGGGAGAGCCGCCATCTCAACGACGAGCAGCGGCAGCGGATGCGGGAGAGGTTCTTCGCCTTCCTGGCGGGCTTCGTCGTCGCCCTGAACGACGTGCGTGACGAGCTGAGCCGGGACGACGCGGAACTGCTGGCATGGTGCGCGCTCGCCGTGCTCACCAGCCCCTCCTACCACCGGGTCCCGGCCGCCCCGGAGACGATGGTCGCCCTGCTGCGCAGGATGGCCCTGTCGGTGTGCACCGTTGACATCGCCGGTCTGTCCGGGCAGCCGGCTCCGGAGCCGGTCACCACCGAGACCGGGCTGTCACCGCAGGGGCGGCGGGAGGCGCTGTTGGTGGCGGCGGCCCGATTGTTCAGCATCCGTGGTTACCAGACGGTGACCATGGAGGAGGTCGGTGCCGAGGTCGGGGTGACCAGCGCCGGCGTCTACCGGCACTTCACCGCCAAGGCCGACCTGCTGATGGCGATTGTCGCGCGTGCGGCCGAGTCCCTGCAGCTGGGCATCGCCCGGGCGCTGGCGGCCGCCACGACCCCGCAGGCCGGCCTGGAGAACGTGGTGGCGGCCTACATCGACTTCGCGATGGCGCACACCGATCTGGTCAACGTGCTGGTCGCCGAGGTGATGAACCTTCCGTATTGGAACCGTCACAGAATTCGTAAGGCGCAGCACGACTACGTCGCGGAATGGGTGTCCCTGATGGCGGCCACGCGCCCGGATCTGGACCGGACCGCGGCGCTTTTCCGCATCCACGCCGTGTTGATGGTGGTCAACGACGTAGCGCGCACCGCTCACCTGCGAAGCCAGCCAGGAGTAACAGAAAAACTTCGTTTGGTAGCCGCTCATATCTTGCACAGTTAACACTGTGTCGACGGTGGCCGCCGGCCTCCGTCGCGGGCGGGCGGCCGTGGCGACGGGCCGTGCCCGAGGCCGACCCGAGAGTCGTATCCGGAGAAGCCTTGACGAAGTGACCTGAATCACCTACGTTCTGTCCCGAAGTAAATGTGGCAACACATAGATCCGGTCTCTGGAGCTGTTGTCCGGCCCCCGCGAGGGGCGCTGGGCCCTGGGGGCCGCGCCGTCGTCGCGATCGGTCCACTTCGGACGTGGAGGACAAGGGACAGTGGCGTCACCATATTCCACCACTGCGTTAGCCCAGGCGGATCTTCAGATTCGTCAGAAGAAGCTGGTCACGGCATTACACACGGCGGTGGACGCGGCTCCGGTCGAACCCGGCAGCCGTTCGGCCGCGGCGCTCACCGCGAGACTCGAGCGGATCGACGGTGAATCCATCGACGCGGAGGTCCGGGGCGGGGAAGCGGCCCGGGCCGGCGCGCTGCTCGCCGAGATCAGTGCCGTGCAGAACGATCTGCGCGAGCACATGTTCGGTATGCCGTTCCGGGTGCTGAGCCGCATCCGGGAGGAGCTCGCCCGGATACGCCGGGCCACGACTTCCGCGGAGGCCATCGCGTCCGCTCCGGCAGCCCTGTGCGCGGCCGGTGGATTCGACCGGGCGATGATTTCCAGCCTGCGCGGCTCGACCTGGCTGCCCGCCGGGCTGCACGTCGGGGCCGACGCCGACAGCGCGGTCAACGTGGCGTTCCGGGACTTCATCCAGGACCTGCGGATTCCGTTGACCTCCGCCATGCCGGAAGCCGAACTCGTCCGGCGCAGGGTACCCGCGCTGATCCAGCACGCGCAGTCCGAGCCCAGGCTCTTCCGCCCGTTGGTCGAGGTGTCCCAGACCCGGGAGTATGTCGTCGCGCCGATCCTGGCGAGTGGTTCGGTCGTCGGCTACCTGCACGCGGACGCCTATTCCTCCGGGCGTCGCCTCACCGGTTACGACCGGGAGCGTATCCAGATCTTCGCCGACGGCTTCGGTCTGATTCTCGAGCGCACGGTGCTGCTCGAACGCCTCGCCCTGCAGCGGGAACGGATCGCGAAGGCGTTCTGCACCGCCCGGATGATGACCGAAGGGCTCAGCGCCGCCCCGGTCCGGCTCGTGCGGCAGAGCACCCCGGCGACCGAGTCCAAGCCGCCGGTGTCGCTGCCGAGTATGCTCGCGGCCTCCGCACCTCGTCTCCCGGACGGGCTGACCCCGCGGGAGCGGGAGGTGCTCGCCCTGCTGGCCAGCGGAGCAACCAACGCACAGATCGCCGATCGTCTGACCGTCTCCGAAACCACGGTGAAATCACACGTGAAACACATCCTGCGCAAGCTGCACGCGTCGAACCGCGCCGAGGCGATCGCCCGGTATCTGTACCTTGCGCGCAGTCAGGATCGTGCCTTATGACCGCCGACCCGGACCGGAAGCCCGGCATGTTCCCGGCGCCCGCCGGCGCCCGAGGATGGCGACGCCGCCAACGCGATCTCGCGGCCCGCATCGACCTCATGCACGACGAGGTCCGGGCCGCCCTCCACACGGAGCCGACGGCATCCGTCATCCCCGACGATCTGGCGACGTCGGCCGAGGTCGTCTCGACTCTGGCCGGGCGCTGCATCGACCAGCTGCGGGCCACCGCCGGCACCGACGGCATCACCGCCGCGGACGGCGACACCAGCCTGCAGCTGTGCCATCTCATCCTGGATCTCCAGGAGCTCTCGTTCGACCTCTACCAGCACGACCTGAACCTGTGCACCCGGCGGTTCGCCGACTGCGCCGCGGGGCTGCAGCGCCTGCGGACGCTGCCGAGCTCGGTCGACCTGCTCGACCAGGTGTGCGAGGAGCTCGTCCACCGGTGCGGGTTCGGGCGCGCGGTGCTCTCTCGGGTGGAGGACAGCGCCTGGCATCCGTGGATGGCCTATTTCAGCAACAGTGACGAGTTCGAGTCATGGTTCGCGCGCTGGGTCGACCGGCCGATCCCGTTGGAGGGCATGACGCCCGAGACCAGGCTGCTGACCGACTGCCGGCCCGCGGTCGTGTACGACACCGCGAACGCGCCCGTCCACCGGCCGATCATCGTGGAGTCCGGGCGTTCCAAGTCCTACGTCGTCGCCCCGGTGATGCGCGGGACGGAGGTCGTGGGTTTCCTGCACGCGGACCACCATCCGTCCTCGCGCCGGGTGGACGAGGTCGACCGGGACGTTCTCTGGATGTTCGCGGACGGGTTCAGCCACATCTACGAACGAGCCGTGCTGGCCGAACGCCTGCGTACCCAGCGCAACCACGTGCGGGAGATCCTGTCGTCGGCAGTGGAGATGATGAACGACTTCTGCGACGCGGGCATCGATCTCTCCCGGTACGCGGGTATCGGAGCCATGCCCGGCGACGGCGCGCGGCCCGCCCCGATCGCCACCGCGCACACCGGCGGGGATCTCACCGCGCGGGAGTCGGAGGTTCTGGAGCTGATGGTGGCGGGTGCCACGAACAGCGTCATCGCGGAAACCCTGGTCATCGCCGAGGAGACCGTGAAGTCGCATGTGAAGCACATCCTGCGCAAGCTCGGCGCGGTGAACCGCTCCCAGGCGATCGCGGGCTCCCTGGGGATGACCATGCGTGAGATAGAGGCCTGAAAACTGGTCACAGCCGAAAAATCAATACGCAACGTAACAAAAAGTTGCGATGCGTATTGACTTTTCTAGCACCTGGAACCACAGCCCCCGACAGGGAACCCCGCTCCTCGATGGGGACCGCGGCCACGGTGGCCGCGGTCCCCGCAGGTAGGGCATCGTGGCTTGGGTCGCCAGTGACGCCCACCGTCTCGCGTTGCCGCCGGCATCCTGTTCGCCGGAGGCAACGCGAGCAGCGGCTACGGAGCGTGAAGCAGGCCAGGGACCTGGTCGGTGGTCAGCCGAACAGACCGAGCTCGGACCGGCCGAGCAGGTCGTAGACCTGGTCGGTGGTCAGCGGGTGGAAGGGGCCACCACGGGCGTCCCGGTAGAGCCGTTCCAGGATGTGCCCGCGCCGGAAGGCCGAGCCGCCGACCAGGCGGAGCGCGGCGTCCGTCACCTTGATCGCCGTCTCGGTCGTGGCGACCTTGGTAACGTCGGTCCAGGCTGCCCGCGCGACCGGGTTCCACTCGGCGTCACGGCCCTCGATGAGGATCCGGGCGGTCGTCTCCAGCGCCCGGGCCGCAGCCTCCGTCTCGACCAGGATCTTGCCGAGCCCGTACTGGACGTAGCCGATCCCCTTCAGGGCGACGTCCTTGCCCTCCTGCGTCGCGCCGAGGGACTTCTTCTTGAGGATCTCCCGGGTCTCCAGGTAGGCCTTCTCCGCGAGGCCGAGGTAGACGCCGGAGAAGCTCAGTGACGCCCACTCGAACTCGCCGAAGAGGCCGTTGCGGAAGTTGCCGCCGTACGCCGAGGCCGGCACGTAGACCTTGTCGAAGACGAGCGTGTGAGTGCCGGTCGCGCGCATCCCCAGGGTGTCCCAGGTCTCGACGATGCTGACCCCGGGCGTGTCGATCGGGATGACGAAGACGGCCTCGCGGGACGCGTGCTCCTGGAAGTCCTCGGGCAGCTCCCCGGAGGGGTCGGTGATGGTGGCGTTGAAGGCGACGATGTCGGCGCCCTGACAGAGGGTGGCCCAGGTCTTCTTGCCGCTGACGTGCCAGCCGCCCTCACCGTCGGGGACCGCCACGGTGTCGGCGAGACCGGTCAGCCCGGCCCGGTCCTCGCTGAAGGGCCCACAGATGATCTTACGCTCGTTGACGACCTCGGAGAAGACCCGCTGCCGGGTCTCCTCGTTCAACAGGCCACGGAAGATACCGACCATGGTCTGGTGCATGTTGAACGCCAGCGCGATGGGCGGGTCACCCTTGGCGAGCTCCCTGGACACCAGAGCGGTGGTCCAGATGTCGGCGCCGAGGCCACCGTACTTCTTCGGGACGGCCAGAGCGGGCAGGCCGCTCTCCTTGTAGATCGGCACGAGCTCGGTCGGAAAGCGGTTCTCGGCATCAGCCCGTGCTCCGGCCTCGGCAAAGTGCTTCGCCACCGAACGGGCTATCTGTATCACCTCGGCTTGTTCGGCCGGGGTTATTTCCACGTCGTGCTTCCCCATACCGCAACTCACTCCCAACCATCGACGACCATGTGCTTGCGAAGCCGTTGCGAGCGTAATCGCGCCGCCGCCGGCCGGAATCTCCCTGCGGGAGAGATTCTGCCCTTCAACGGGGTGACACCCGCTGGGAACCGCCTCCTCCCGGGGGATTCGGGAGCCGGCCGCGCGCGTGCCGCCCCGGGCCGGGTGCGGTCCGCGACCACGGCTGCCCGGCTTCCGTCATTATCGGCATCGGCCCTTCCGTCATTACCGGCCCTTCCGTCATTACCCGGGCACGGTAAGCTGGCCATCGCCGACCGGCGGATGATCGTCCGCGATCAGGCTATCGTGGCGGTGTGCGCCGCCGCCGGCCTGCTGGTTCACGCGAAGGAGCACCGGTTCACCCGAAGGAGCAGCGTCTTTACCCCTGGGGGATGAGGCGCCGGCCGTGAACTGGTTCTACCGTTGGGACACCTACCCGCCGATCGGGCCGGCGGTGTCTTTCTTGAGTTTTCCCGGATTTTCCGGGACCGCGGGTACGCAGGAAAAGCTTGATCATACCCGTCGGTCCGGCGGAGCCGACCCACCGCGGCTCCGCCGGACCGTCGCTCGTGGGTGTGACCGTCGCCTGACCCTGGTCGGGCCAACCGGGATCGGAACGGAGCGCGTCGATGAGCCGAGTCACCGAACACGCCGAACACTGGGCGCAGGGGATCACGAGTGACACCGATGTGGCGATCTCGCTGTACACGGACGACGTCCGGTACGACGGGCACTCGGCGGCCGGCCAGGAGCGCGGCCCGGCCGCCGACGTCGCGGGCCTTCGCGAGCGGTTCGCCGCGTACCCGGACCGGGAGACCGACAACGACCCGGAAGCTCCTCGTTTCGAGGTGCTTGAGGCGATCACGACCACCGGGGGAAGCGGATCGCGTTCCGTAACTGTCCTGTGGCACCAAAACGGCGAGCAGCGTGCCGGATACCAGAACCCGTCAACCGGCGACGAGAACCCTTCCGTTCGGGACCAAACCTGGTGGTTGGCCGACGCCGACGGCAGAATTGACCGTGAGCCGACCACCTGGAACGACGCCCCGGTATTTCAGCGAATCGGGCCGCCGGTCCCCACCCCGCACTCCTGGGAGAAGGATGCCGACCCCGGTTCGCCGGTCTGAACAGGCGGACCGAAGGTGACACCACTCCGCCGATCGTGGAGGTACCGGTGACATTACCGCACGCATGGCACCAACGGCTGAGGCTGCCGGCGGTGGCGGCGCCGATGACCGACGTGTCAGGCCCCGATCTCGTGATCGCCGCCGCCGTGAACGGCATCATCGGCACTTTTCCCACCCATAACGCGAAAAGTGCCGACGAACTGGAGGAATGGCTGTCGCGCATTACCGCGGCGACAGGGCCCCCCGGGTCCGCGCAGGCCGCCCCGGTGGGCGCCAACCTCGTCGTGCACCGGTCCAACACGCGGCTCGCCAGCGACCTGGACAGCCTGCTGCGGCATCGTCTGGAAATCGTCATTACCAGCGTGGGTTCTCCCGCGGCGGTGGTCGGGCCGCTGCACGACGCCGGCATCCTGGTACTGGCGGACGTGGCAAGCATACGCCATGCCCACAAGGCGATCGAAGCCGGGGTGGACGGCCTGGTGCTGCTGTCCGCCGGCGCCGGCGGACAGACCGGGTGGGCCAACCCGATCTCCTTCGTACGGGCCCTGCGGGACGACTACGACGGGATCCTGGTCCTGGCCGGCGGCATCAGCGACGGTTACGGCGTGTTGGCCGCCCGCGCCGCCGGTGCCGACCTGGCCTATCTCGGCACCCGCTTCATCGCCACCACCGAAAGCCTGGCCTCCGACGCGTACCGGCAGGCCGTCGTCGAGGCCACCCTCGACGACATCGCCGCATCGGTGCAGGTCAGCGGCCTACCAGCGAACGTACTCAGAAGCTGGCTCGAAGCCCAGGACATCACGCCGACCCCGCCCGCCGGGGGGGCCGGCGACGCTTCTCCCGGCTTCGCCCAGGACCGGCTGCTCGCCCAACAGAACGTCTGGGCGGCTGGCCACTCGGTATCCGGCATCGACGAGGTTCTCGACATTCCGAAGCTGGCGGAGCGGCTTGCCCGCGAATACCAGCAGGCCCAGGACCTGCTGCTACCGGCCGCAGCGAACGGCATTTCCAGAAGGTGGAGGTAGAGCACGCATGTGGGGCACGCTGCCAACGGTTTTCGATCGGGTCACCCTGTACTACGCCGATTCAACGGCGATCATCGACGGTGATCGCCGGCTGACATACCGGCAGACGCGGCAATGGGCCAACCGGGTCGCGAACGGGCTCATCGCGTTAGGGGTCGCCAAGGGGGAGCGGGTCGGCCTGTTGCTGCCCAACGTCCTGGAGTTCATCCCGTCCCAGCACGGCATCTGGAAGGCCGGCGCGGTGCTGGTGCAGCTGCCGACCCGGGCCTCCGCGTCCGGCCACCGCAGCAACCTCAAGCAGGCCGAGGCGACCACGCTCATCTACCACGCGCAGTTCGACTCGACCGTCGCCGAGGTGGTGGCCGGGCTGCCCAACCTGCGCCACGTCATCCGGCTCGACGACGGGCGCGGGCCCGCGGAGACCACCGTCGCCGGTGTCGTCGACTACGCGAAGCACTTCGAGTCGCAGTCGGACACGGCCCCCTCGGTGGACATCGACGAGCACGACGAGGCGTACGTGCTGTTCACCTCCGGCAGCACCGGTGAGCCGAAGGGCGTGATCAACTCTCACTTCACCTGGGCGCACTACAGCATCACCGCCGGTCTGGAGATCGGTGACATCCGACCCGGTGAAATCTTCGCCCACGGCGCGCCGCTGACCCACTTCACCCAGATCTTCGTGCTGCCGACCTTCCTGCGCGGCGGCACGAACGTGATGCTGCCGGGACTGGACGTCAACACCCTCCTCGAGAAGATCGAGAAGGAGAAGGTGACGGCCACGGCCCTGGTCCCGACGATCATCTACCTGCTGCTCGACCACCCCGACCGGAAGAAGTTCGACCTCTCGTCGCTCAACACCATCATCTACGCGGGGGCCCCGATCGCTCCGGAGCGACTGCGTGAGGCGCTCGACGTGTTCGGCCCGATCTTCATCCAGGCCTACGCCGGCACCGAACCGGGATACGTCTCCAGCCTGCGCAAGCAGGACCACCGAGTGGACACCGAAAAGGACATCAAGCGGCTGGCGTCGGCCGGCCGGCCCCTGCCGTACGTGGCGGTGACCATCCAGGACGACGACGACCGCCCGCTGCCCGTCGGCGAGGTCGGCGAGATCACCTCCAAGCAGCTCGGCCAGATGCTCACCTACGTCGACGCCTCGCGTAACGCGGAGGCGCTGCGCGACGGCTGGGTACACACCGGGGACATCGGTCACCTCGACGAGGACGGCTTCCTCTACATCGTCGACCGCAAGAAGGACCTGGTGGTCAGCGGTGGGTTCAACGTCTTCCCACGGCAGGTGGAGGACGTGCTGCTGACCCACCCGGCGGTCGCCCAGGCGGCTGTTTTCGGCATTCCGCACCCGAAGTGGGGCGAGGCCGTGCACGCCGTCGTGGTCACCCGGTCCGGGCAGCAGGTCGACGAGAGCGAGCTGATAAACCACGTCAAGCGCGAGCTGGGCAGTGTGCCCGCGCCCAAGTCGATAGAATTCACCGACCAGCTGCCGGTCAACCCGGCCGGGAAGGTCGACAAGAAAACGATTCGCGCGCCCTACTGGGCCGGCCGGACCCGTCAGATCGGATAGCTCCGCCGCCCCTCGGCTGGTGTTCACCCTGGCCGTCTGACCAGGGTGAACACCAGGCCGATCGGCGCGAGACGAGGAAGAACCCCCAAGCCATGGGAATGACGATGAGTGCTCAAAGCAGTACCGGCCATCCCGGCCCGGAGACTTCCGTGGTGGATCCCGCCCATTTTCGCGACGTCCTTTCGCGTTTCGCGAGCGGGGTCGTCGTCGTGACGGCGATAGTCGGGGACAGGCCGGCCGGCCTGACCTGCCAGTCGTTCACGTCACTGTCCCTGCAGCCGCCGCTGGTGCTGTTCTGCCCGGCCAAGTCGTCCACGTCGTGGCCTTCGGTGGCGGCGGCGGACAGCCTGTGCATCAACATCCTGAGCGAGGGGCAGGACGAGGTCAGCAACGGGTTCGCGCGCAGCGGCGCGGACAAGTTCGCCGGCGTCGGCTGGACGCTGCTGCCCAACGGCGCGCCGGCGCTGGACAGCGCCGTCGCCCACATCGGCGCCCGGATAGCCACGGTCTACGACGGGGGCGACCACCACATCGTCACCTGTCACGTGGAGTCCCTCCAGACCCCCGGGGAGCGCGATCCGCTCCTCTACTACCGGAGCAAGTATCGGCGTATCCGGTCGCTGGACTAGCCTGGCTGGCCGGCATCACAAGCCATCCGCGTCCAAAGGAGGACAAGGTGTCCGTACCGCATTACGGGTTGTTCATCGACGGAGAATGGGTCGACTCCGCCGAGAAGTACGAGATTCGCAGTCCCGCGACGGACGAGCTGGTGGCAACGGTCGCCAAGGGCGGGACTGCCGACGTGGACCGGGCGGTTGCCGCCGCCAAGGCCGCGCACGAGGCGGGGCAGTGGCGGCGTACCCCGNGGGCAGTGGCGGCGTACCCCGCCGCAGGAGCGTGCCGCGGTGCTGCACGCGGTCGCGGACCGCCTGGAGAAGCGGCTGCAGGAGCTGGCGGCCCTGCAGACCCGGGAGAACGGCGCGACGATCCGCGTCACCGGGGCCCTGCACCTCGGCCTGTCCATCGCCCAGCTGCGTTACATCGCCGACCTCGCGACGACCTACGAGTTCGAGAAGAACGGGCCCGAGATCGGGCCGATCCCGGCCGTGGGTGTGCTGCGCCGCGAGCCGCTGGGCGTGGTGGCCGCGATCGTGCCGTGGAACATCCCGCTGCTGGTCATCGTCTGGAAGGTCGGCCCGGCGCTGGCCGCGGGCAACACCGTCGTGCTCAAGCCCGACGAGCACTCGCCGCTGGTCGCGCTCGAGCTGGCCAAGGAGTTCGAGGCCGCCGGTCTGCCCAAGGGTGTGCTGAACCTCGTCACCGGTGACGGCGACCCGGTGGGCGCCTACCTCAGCGGCCACCCGGACGTCCGCAAGGTGGCCTTCACCGGGTCGACCGAGGTGGGCAAGAGCATCCTGAGCAAGTCCGCCGACACAGTCAAGCGGGTCACCCTCGAGCTCGGCGGCAAGGGGCCGAACGTCGTCCTCGACGACGCGGACGTGCCACTGGCCGTCGACGGAGCGCTGTTCGCGGCCCTGGCCAACAACGGGCAGGCCTGCGAGGCGGGAACCAGGCTGCTGGTGCCGAACAGCCTGAAGGAGGAGTTCCTCACCAGGCTGGTGGAGCGGGCGAAGACCCTCAAGCTCGGCAACCCGCTGGACCTCGCCACCGACGTCGGCCCGGTGATCAGCCCCGGGCAGCGGGACCGCATCCTGGGCTACATCGAGTCCGCCCGGGCGGACGGCGCCACCATCGCGCTCGGCGGCGGGGTGCCGCAGGGGCCGGAGTTCGCCACCGGGAACTGGGTGGAGCCGACCATCGTCACGGACGTCACCAACGACCAGCGCATCGCCCGGGAAGAGGTCTTCGGCCCGGTGCTGACCGTGCTGACCTACGACTCCGTGGACGAGGCGATCAAGATTGCCAACGACACGAACTACGGCCTGTCGGCCGGGGTGTGGGGACGTGACGAGGCGCGGGCGCTGGACGTGGCCCGACAGCTGGACGCCGGCATGGTCTACGTCAACGACTGGCACGTGATCAACCCGGCCTACCCGTTCGGCGGCTACAAGCAGAGCGGCCTGGGGCGCGAGGGCGGCCCGAACGCGCTCGACGCCTACACCGAGCAGAAGTACATCGCGGTCGACCGCAGCGGCGGACTGGAGAACCGGGCGGCGTTCGCCCTGGTACTGGGGACGCCGCCCGCATAAGTGACGGGCCTGAAGGAAACAGCGCGGTGCCGACACCCTGTCGGCACCGCGCGCCGATGCCGACAGCGCGTCCATCCGGCGTGAGCCGGGCATGAACGACTGCCGTCGCCGGTGTCGGCGACATCCCAGAAAGGGAACCTGATCGTGTCAGCCGAGGCGTACATCTACGAGGCGGTTCGGACCCCTCGAGGAAAGGGAAAGAAAGGGGCGCTGCATGGCACGAAGCCGCTGGACCTCGTGGTGGGCCTCATAGACGAGGTGAAACAGCGGCTTCCGCAACTGGATCCGGCATACGTCGATGACGTGGTCCTGGGAGTTGTCTCCCCGATCGGGGACCAGGGCGGTGACATCGCAAAGGCGGCGGCGATCGCGGCCGGCCTGCCCGACACGGTGGGCGGAATACAGGTCAACCGTTTCTGCGCCTCGGGCCTGGAAGCGACCAACATCGCGGCCCAGAAGGTGCGCTCGGGGTGGGACCGGCTGGTCTTCGCCGGCGGCGTCGAGTCGATGTCGCGGGTGGGGATACTCTCCGACGGCGGACCGCTGTTCAACGACCCGGTCACGACCTATGACCACTACTTCGTCCCGCAGGGCATCGGCGCCGACCTCATCGCCACGATCGAGGGCTTCAGCCGCGAGGACGTGGACGCGTACGCCGTGCGTTCGCAGGAGCGCGCGGACGCGGCCTGGCGCAACGGCTACTTCGCGCGTTCGGTGGTACCGGTCAGGGACGTCAACGGGGTCGTGATCCTGGACCACGACGAGCACCGCCGGCCCGGCTCGACAGTGGAGTCCCTCGGCGGGCTGAAGCCGTCCTTCGAAGGTCTCGGCCGCTCGGGCGGGTTCGACGCCGTCGCGCTGCAGAAGTACCACGAGGTCGAGAAGATCACCCACGTCCACACCGGGGGGAACTCCTCGGGCATCGTCGACGGCGCGTCGCTGCTGCTCATCGGTGGGGAGCAGGCGGGCAGGGACCTCGGCCTGACACCGCGCGGCAGGGTTGTCGCCACGGCGATCAGCGGGGCCGACCCGACCATCATGCTGACCGGGCCGAAGCCGGCGACGGAGAAGGTGCTCGCCACCGCCGGGCTGACCCTGGACGACATCGACATCTTCGAGCTCAACGAGGCGTTCGCGTCGGTGGTGCTCAAGTGGATCAGTGATCTGAAGATCCCCGAAGAGAACGTGAACGTCAACGGCGGGGCGATCGCGATGGGGCACCCGCTCGGCGCCACCGGCGGGATGCTGGTCTCCACCGTGCTCGACGAGCTCGAGCGCCGGGGGCAGCGCCGGGGGCTCATCACGCTGTGCATCGGCGGCGGTATGGGCGTGGCCACGATCATCGAGCGCGTGTGAACATGTCGACGGATACGGGTGGATCGACTATGGCGTACACAGAGACCATCCAGTGGGCGCACGACGCCGACGGCGTCGTCGTGCTGACCCTGGATGATCCACAGGCTTCGGCGAACACCCTCAACCGGGATTTCGTCGAGTCGTTGCAGGCAGCCGTCGACAGGCTCAACCGGGAGAAGGAGGCGATCACCGGCGTCGTTCTCACGTCGGCGAAGAAGACCTTCTTCGCCGGCGGTAACCTGAACGAGCTCAGGGCGCTGCGCAAGGAGGACGCCGCGGAGTTCACGGCGCACCTCAACCGGATCAAGGGGCTGCTGCGCGCCCTGGAGACCTTCGACCGGCCGGTCGTGGCCGCCTTCAACGGCGCGGCCCTCGGCGGCGGTCTCGAGCTCGGGCTGGCCACCCACCACCGGATCGCCGCCGACGTCCCGGGCAACCAGATCGGTCTGCCGGAGGTCGGGCTCGGGCTGCTGCCCGGCTGCGGCGGGGTGGTGCGGACCGTGCGCATCCTCGGCGTCATCGACGCCCTGAACAAGGTGCTGCTGCCCGGCACCCGGTTCAGCCCGGCCGACGCGGTCGAGGTCGGCCTGGTCGACGAGATCGTGGCGACCATCCCCGAGCTGGTACCCCGGGCCAAGGAGTGGATCCAGAAGAACCCCGAGGCGCGCCAGCCATGGGACGTCAAGGGCTTCCAGATACCCGGCGGGACACCGGCCTCCCCCTCGCTGGCGCCGGTCCTGCCCAGCCTGACGGCCAAGCTGCGCGCCCAGCTCGGCGGCTCGCCGCTGCAGGCGCCGCGGGCCATCGTCGCCGCCGCCGTGGAGGGCGCGCAGGTCGACGCCGACACGGCGTCGCTGATCGAGACCCGGTACCTGATCCACCTGGCCACCGGCCAGGTGGCCAAGAACCTGATCCAGGCGTTCTTCTTCGACACCCAGCACATCAAGGCCGGTGGTAGCCGGCCGGCCGGGTTCGACCGCTTCCAGGCGCGCAAGGTCGGTGTTCTCGGGGCCGGGATGATGGGCGCGGGTATCGCCTACGCGGCGGCGAAGGTCGGGATCGAGGTGGTCCTGAAGGACGTCAGCCTCGCTGCCGCCGAGCGTGGCAAGGCCGGTGTCGAGAAGACCCTCTCCAGGGCGGTGGCCAAGGGGAGGACGCCGCAGGCAGAGGCGGACGCGATACTCGGCCGAATCCTGCCGACGGAGGATCCGGCCGACTTCGCCGGGGTCGACTTCGTCGTCGAGGCGGTCTTCGAGAGCGTCGAGCTCAAGCGCAAGGTCTTCGGCGAGATCGAGGAGATCGTCGATCCGGACGCGGTGCTCGGGTCGAACACCTCGACCCTGCCGATCACCCTGCTGGCGCAGGGGGTCCAGCGGCCGGAGGACTTCATCGGCATCCACTTCTTCTCGCCGGTCGACCGGATGGCCCTGGTCGAGATCATCAAGGGTGAGCGCACCTCGGAGCGCACCCTGGCCAGGGTCTTCGACTTCGTGCAGCAGATCCGCAAGACGCCCATCGTCGTCAACGACAGCCGCGGGTTCTTCACCAGCCGGGTCATCATCGCCTTCCTCAACGAGGCGGTCGCGGCCGTCGGTGACGGCATCGCGCCCGCCAGCATCGAGCAGGCCGCGTTGCAGGCCGGCTATCCCGCCGGCGCGCTGCAGCTCATCGACGAGCTCACGCTGACCCTGCCGAGGAAGATCCGCCAGGAGGCCAGGGCCGCGGTCGAGGCCGCCGGCGGCGTCTGGAAGGAGCACGCGGCGGAGGCGGTCATCGACCGGCTGATCGACGAGTTCGGGCGGCCGGGCCGTTCCGGCGGCGCCGGTTTCTACGAATACGACGACTCCGGCCGCCGGCAGGGGCTGTGGCCGGGCCTTCATGAGGCGTTCCGGGTACCGGGCCGCACGATCCCGTTCGAGGATCTCAAGGAGCGGCTGCTGTTCGCCGAGACGCTGGAGGCCGTCCGCGCGCGGGACGAGGGGGTCATCACCTCGATACCCGATGCCAACATCGGCTCGTTGTTCGGCATCGGTTTCCCCTCGTGGACCGGTGGAGTGTTCCAGTACATCGACCAGTACAAGGGCGGAACAGCCGGATTCGTGGCGCGAGCGAACGAGCTGGCCGAGCGTTACGGCGAACGGTTCACCCCGCCGGATTCCCTGGTGCGGGCGGCGGCCGCGGGCGCGTCGTACGCATAGGGAGGGACCGGCACCGGAAAGACCGCTGTACGTGCGACAGCGTCGTTGTGCGTACAGCAGGATATTGCGCCGCCACATACGGTGGATCAATGTCCGTCATGTTTTTCGTGTCGCACGGCCGGAGGCCCTCAAGGAGTACTGGTTGAAGGCCGTGCGGCCCTTGTGCCTCACGGTTGGAAGCCGCGGGGGAAACGCCGGCTGAAGGCTGTGCGATGCTTGTGTCGCACAGCCGGAAGCCTTGAGGGAAAACAGCCAGGTGGAAGGGAGCGGATGTCGGTGTCCGTGGGGCTGAGCATCAGGCCAGCTGTAGTCGATGACGGCCGGCCGCCCGATGGTGACCGGGTGGGTCGGCCTGGTCCGCAGGCACAGGGGAGGGCGCGTAAGCGCTCGTTCAGTGCCGATTACAAACTGGCGATCCTGGCGGAGTACGAGGCGGCGACAACACCGGGTGCGAAGGGCGCCATTCTGCGCCGGGAGCAGCTCTACGCCGCGCATATCGCGGTGTGGCGCCGGGCCCGGGACGCCGGCGCGCTGGCGGAGCTGTCCCGGCCGATCGGCCGGCCGCCNGATCGGCCGGCCGCCGGCGGACGCCCGGGACACCGAACTGGCCGAACTGCGTGCGAAGAACGGGCGGTTGGAGAAGGAGTTGGCGAAGGCCCGGCTCGTGATCGACGTCCAGGGAAAACTGCACGCGCTCTTGGCGACGTTGTCCAGGAGCGCGCCCAGCGACGTCGGTGTGCCGACCTTCTCACAGAAGCAGAACGGCTGATAGCGGACGCAATGGCCGTACTGGTGCCCCAGATCGGTGTGACGGCGGCCTGCGCCGCGGTCGGCCGCTCCCGGTCCACGTACTATCGGCGCTACCGGGAAAGCTCGTGTCCGTCACAACAGCTGCCCGGGGAAGGCTGGCGGGTGACAGCGGCCGACGAGTCCGTGACCCAGGGGATATGACCGCGCTGCCCCTGGCTCACGAGCTGATGAACAATCCTTGGAGACGGTGTGGACTTCGGTGAGGACGCGGAGCTGCGGGCTCTGCGGGAGACGGTCGCGGCGATCTCCAAACCGTTCGGTGGCGCCTACTACACCGAGCGCTCGGAGGCCAGAAAGCCGACCAGTGAGATATGGGCGGCGCTTGCCGAAGCGGGCTTCATAGGCGTGAACCTCCCCGAGGAGTACGGCGGCGGGGGCGGCGGCATCGTCGAACTCGCCGCCGTCACCGAGGAGAGCGCGGCGGCGGGCTGCCCGCTGCTGCTCCTGCTCGTCTCGTCGGCGATCTCCGGCGAGGTGATCGCCCGTTTCGGCAGCGCCGACCAGAAGCAGCGCTGGTTGCCGGGCCTGTCCTCCGGTGCTCACAAGATTGTCTTCGCCATCACCGAGCCCGACGCGGGCTCGAACACCCACCGGATCTCGACACGGGCCGTCCGGGATGGTGACGACTGGCTTCTCACCGGCCAGAAGTACTACATTTCCGGTTTTGACGACGCCGCCGCCGTCCTGGTGGTGGCCCGTACCGGTACTGACGAGGCCAGTGGCAGGGCGCGCCTGTCGCTGTTCGTCGTGCCGACCGACACCCCTGGTCTGACCGCCCACCCGCTGCCGGTTGCCGCGCAGGTTCCCGAGCGGCAGTTCACCCTCTTCTTCGACAGCGCCCGGGTCGCATCCGACGCGCTTGTCGGCGACGAGGGGGACGGGTTCCGGCAGGTTTTCCACGGCCTGAACCCGGAGCGGATCACCGGTGCCGCGCTGTGCGTGGGGATTGCCCGGTACGCGCTGGGCAAAGCCGTCGACTACGCGCGCAACCGGCAGGTGTGGGACCAGCCGATNGCAGGTGTGGGACCAGCCGATCGGTACCTACCAGGGGATTTCACATCCGCTGGCGAAAGCAAAGATCGAAACCGACCTGGCCGCGTTGATGACCCACAAGGCGGCCTGGGCACACGACCACGGCCTGCCCGCGGGCGAGCCGTCGAACATAGCGAAGTACGCCGCCGCGGAGGCCGCGCTCGCCGCGGTGGACCAGGCTATTCAGACCCATGGTGGCAACGGCATGTCCGTCGAGTACGGTCTGGTGCCGCTGTGGGGGCTGGCCCGGATACTGCGCATCGCGCCAGTCAACCGGGAAATGATTCTCAATTACGTCGCGCAGCACAGCCTCGGCCTTCCTCGGTCGTACTGAGGGGATGTACATGACGATCGTCGCCACCCACCCCAGGGCAGTTGAAGGCACCCCGTTGCGGTCCCGCCTCGACACAGCCTCGGAGCTGTACCGCACCAACCGTGCGGCCCAGTTGAAGTTTCTGGCCGAGCTCGACGACCAGTTGGATCTCGCGCGGGCAGGCGGTGGACAACGCTACCGGCAGCGGCACCACGACAGGGGCCGGCTGCTGGTACGTGAGCGGATCGAGCTGTTGCTCGACCGCGACGCACCGTTCCTGGAGCTGTCCACGCTCGCCGCGTGGGGGAGTGAGTTCGCTGTCGGGGCAAGCGTCGTCAGCGGCATCGGAGTGGTCTCCGGTGTCGAGGTCGTGATCCTCGCGCATGATCCGACCGTGCGTGGCGGCGCGATGAACCCCTACTCGTTGAAGAAGACGCTACGTGCGCTCGAGATCGCCCGGCGCAACCGGCTGCCGGTGGTGAACCTCGTCGAGTCCGGTGGCGCCGACCTGCCGAACCAGGCCGACCTGTTCGTCCAGGCCGGGAAGATCTTCCATGACCTGTCCGAGCTCTCGGCACTGGGCATCCCCACCATCGCGCTCGTGTTCGGTAACTCCACCGCGGGCGGTGCGTACGTACCGGGCATGTGTGACTACACCGTGCTCGTGGACCAGCAGGCCAAGGTGTTCCTCGGCGGCCCCCCGCTGGTGAAGATGGCCACCGGCGAGGAGTCGAACGACGAGGACCTCGGCGGCGCCGCGATGCACGCCCGGGTCTCCGGGCTCGCCGACCACTTCGCCGTCGACGAGCAGGACGCGATCCGCATCGGCCGGCGCATCCTCTCCGAGATCAACTGGCGGAAGCTCGGCCCCGGCCCGAGCCTGCCGCCCGACCCGCCCCTCTACGATCCCGACGAGCTGCTCGGGATCGCGCCGTCGGACTTCCGTGTTCCCTTCGACCCACGCGAGGTGCTCGCCCGGGTCGTCGACGGCTCCCGCTTCGGTGAGTACAAGCCCGACTACGGCACGAGCATCGTGACCGGCTGGGCCTCCATCCACGGCTTCCCGGTCGGGGTGCTGGCCAACGCCAACGGCGTGCTGTTCAGCGAGGAGGCCAAGAAGGCCTCGGAGTTCATCCTGCTGGCCAACCAGGCCGACACGCCGCTGGTGTTCCTGCAGAACACCACCGGATACATGGTCGGCGCGGCCTACGAGCAGGGCGGCATCATCAAGGACGGCGCCAAGATGATCAATGCCGTCACCAACAGCAAGGTGCCGCATCTGACCGTCAACATGGCCGCCTCGTTCGGCGCCGGCAACTACGGCATGTCCGGCCGGGCGTACGACCCGCGGCTGATGTTCGCCTGGGTGGGCGCCAAGTGCGCCGTCATGGGCGCCGCCCAGCTCGCCGGCGTGCTGTCGATCGTCGGCAAGGCCGCGGCCGCCGCGGCCG
>NZ_JWIO01000018.1:47448-55867 GCF_001017755.1 Protofrankia coriariae | reverse complement strand
CCGCCGCGGCCGGCCGGCCGTTCGACCAGGAGGCCGACGACCGGCGCCGCGAGGAGATCGAAGGTCAGATCAGCGCCGAGTCACACTCGTTCTTCATGAGCGGCAAGCTCTACGACGACGGTGTCCTCGACCCTCGTGACACCCGCACCGTGCTCGGTATCGCCCTGTCCGCCGCTCATTCGGGCCCGATCGAGGGGCGCCGCGGCTACGGCGTCTTCAGGATGTGAGTGCTGTGGTCACCAAGCTGCTGATTGCCAACCGCGGTGAGATCGCCTCAAGGATCATCCGCACCGCCCACGAGCTGGACATCGCCACGGTGGCGGTCTTCTCCGACCCGGACGCCGACGCCCCGTTCGCCCGCGAGGCCGACGAGGCGGTCCGGCTGCCCGGCGCGACCCCGACCGAGACGTACCTGCGGGGCGACCTGGTGATCGCCGCCGCCCAGCGCACCGGGGCCGACGCGATCCACCCCGGCTACGGCTTCCTGTCGGAGAACGCCGACTTCGCCAGGGCCTGCGCCGACGCCGGCATCACCTTCGTCGGGCCGCCCCCGGACGCCATCGACGCGATGGGGTCGAAGACCAGGGCGAAGGAACTGATGGACAAGGCCGGGGTGCCCGTCCTGCCCGGCCTGGTCATCGACGCCGACCTGCTCGCCGACGGTGGCCAGCTCTCCCAGGCCGCCGCGGACCTGGCGTTCCCGCTGCTGGTCAAGGCCGCCTACGGCGGTGGTGGACGCGGCATGCGCATCGTCCGCCAGGTCGACGAGCTCGCGGAGGCGGTCGCCGGTGCGCAGCGCGAGGCGGCCTCGGCGTTCGGGAACGCGACGGTGTTCCTGGAGCACTATGTCGAGCGTCCCCGGCACATCGAGGTGCAGATCTTCGCCGACCAGCACGGCAACGCGGTGCACCTGTTCGAGCGGGAGTGCTCCATCCAGCGCCGCTACCAGAAGATCATCGAGGAGGCCCCCTCGGTCGCCGTCGACGACGAGCTGCGCGAGCGCCTCGGCTCGGCCGCGGTCGCGGCCGCGAACGCGATCGGCTATGTCGGTGCCGGAACGGTGGAGTTCGTCCTCGACCAGCAGGGGCAGTTCTTCTTCCTCGAGGTGAACACGCGGCTGCAGGTCGAGCACCCGGTCACCGAGGAGATAACCGGCCTCGACCTCGTCCGCGCCCAACTCCTGGTGGCCGAGGGCGCGCCCCTGCCCGACGAGCTGCGCCAGGCGCGCATCAACGGGCACGCCATCGAGGTCCGGCTGTACGCCGAGGACGTCCCGGCCGGCTTCCTGCCGGCGACCGGGACGGTGCACCACTTCGAGGTGCCGGCGCTGACGGGGATCCGCGTCGACAGCGGGATCGCCGACGGGTCGGTGATCGGCGTGCACTACGACCCGATGCTCGCCAAGATCATCGCACATGGCCCGACCCGGGCGGACGCCATCCGCCGCCTCGGCCGGGCTCTCGCCCGCACCCGGGTGGACGGCGTGACCACCAACCGTGAGCTGCTGGTGGGCATCCTGCGCGAGGAGGAGTTCCGCGCCGGCAGCATCGACACCGGGTATCTCAACCGGCACGACCCGGTGGCGCTGAGCACCCCGGCCCTGCCCGACGACGTCCTGGCGACCCATCTGCTGGCGGCCACGCTCACCGCCGCCACCCGGCGCCAGGCGAACGCGGTGCTGCCGACACTGCCGCCGGGGTGGCGCAACGTCCCGACCGAGGCCCAGCGCACCGTGCTGGAGGTGGCTGGCAGGGCGATCGAGGTCCGCTACCGCCAGTATGGCAACCGGGTCGAGGCCAGCGTGGACGGCCGCGCGCTGGAGGCGCTGGTCCACCGCGTCGACGCCGGCCTGGTCGACATCACCGTCGACGGTGTCCGCGCGACCGTGTACGTGACCCGTGACGGGGCGGTCTTCCACCTCGACGGCCGCGGCGCCTCGACCGTGGCACGGGAGGTCCCACGGTTCGTCGAACCGGGCGCGAACGTCGCCCCGGGCTCGCTGGTCGCGCCCATGCCGGGCACAGTCGTCCGGGTCGTCGTGGAGGAGGGCGCGACCGTCACCACCGGTGACGTGGTGCTGGTCCTGGAGGCGATGAAGATGGAGCACACCGTCACCGCCCCCCAGGACGGCGTGGTGGTGGAGATCAACGCGCGCCAGGGCCAGACCGTCGACGGCGGCCATGTCCTGGCCGTGCTCGCCGCCGACGGTGAGCAGTCATGACGGCACCGGTCACCTGTGTCCTGGACGGACCGGTGGCCTGGCCGACCATCGACCGGCCGCGGACGCGCAACGCGCTGTCGGCCGGCGTCAGGCAGGGGCCGCGTGACGGTGAGGGCACCCCGGAAGGCCCCCGGGCCTTCCGGGAGAAGCGCACGCCGGTCTGGAGCGGACGCTGATGGCCGCCGACATCGGCCCGCTGCTGGCCGACCTGGCAGCCGAGACCGAGGAGCTGACGGCTGCGCTGCGCGGCCTTGACGAGCCCGACTGGCTCACGCCGACACCGGCCGCCGGCTGGGACATCAAGGACCAGGTCAGCCACCTGGCCTACTTCGACGACGTGACAACGCTCGCCGCGACCAACCCGGACTGCTTCGACATCGAGGCGAAGAAGCTGACCGCCCTCGGTGGGGACTTCGCCGCGCAGGTCGCCCTGTGGTACCGGGACCGCTCGGGCAGCCAGCTGCTCACATGGTTCGAGCAGGCGCGCGGCACACTGCTGGACACGCTGAGGGCGATCGAGCCCGGGACGAAGCTGCCCTGGTTCGGCCCGCCGATGAGCGCCCCGAGCTCCGCCACCGCCCGGCTGATGGAGACCTGGGCGCACGGGCAGGACGTCGCCGACGCCCTGGGGGTGCGGCGTGAGCCGACCGCCCGGCTGCGCCACATCGCGCACCTCGGCGTCGCGACGGTCCGCTGGAGCTTCGTCGTCCGGCAGCTGCCCCCGCCCGACAGCCCGATCCGGATCAGCCTCACCGCCCCCGACGGCTCGCTGTGGCAGTGGGGGCCGCCGGACGCGGCCGACGTCATCACCGGCCCGGCGCTCGACTTCTGCCTGCTCGTCACCCAGCGTCGCCACCACGCGGACCTCGGCCTGCGGGCCACCGGGGCCACCGCGGCCCGCTTCCTCGAGATCGCCCAGGTCTTCGCCGGGCCGCCGGGCCCGGGGCGTCCCCCCGGTGGGCAGCACCCGTGACAGCGATCCCCTCAGCAACCCCCTCGTCGGCCGTCCCATCGGCCTCGCAGGAAGGATGGTGCCGCACGTGACCACACCGGCCGCACAGCGGCGTCCGATACGCATCGCCAACTGCTCGGGTTTCTACGGGGACCGTATCGACGCCGCGAAGCAGATGGTCGACGGCGGCCCGATCGACGTGCTGACCGGCGACTACCTCGCCGAGCTGACGATGCTGATCCTGTGGAAGGCCCGGCGTCGCGACCCCGAGGCCGGGTACGCCCGCACCTTCCTCACCCAGCTCGAGCAGGTGCTCGCGACCAGCCTGGAGCGCGGCATCAAGATCGTTGCCAACGCCGGCGGCCTCAACCCCCGTGGCCTGGCCGAGCAGGTGACCAAGCTCGCCGCGGGCCTTGGGCTCTCCCCCCGCGTCGCCTACGTCACCGGTGACGATCTCGTGGGCCGCATCGACGAGCTGCAGGCGGCCGGCGAGCCANNNNCAGGCGGCCGGCGAGCCGTTCGTCAACCTCGACACCGGACGCAAGCTCGCCGAGCTGGGCGTGCAGCCGGTGACCGCCAACGCCTATCTCGGCGGATGGGGCATCGCCGCCGCGCTGGAGGCGGGCGCCGACATCGTCGTGACGCCCCGGGTGACCGACGCGTCCCTCGTGGTCGGCCCCGCGGCCTGGTGGCACCGCTGGGAACGGACCGACTGGGACCAGCTCGCCGGAGCGGTCGCGGCGGGCCACGTGATCGAGTGCGGCCCGCAGGCCTGCGGCGGCAACTACGCGTTCCTGTCGGAGGTCACCGACCGGCGCTACCCGGGGTTCCCCATCGCGGAGGTGGCCGCCGACGGCAGCAGCGTCATCACCAAGCACCCCGACACCGGCGGCCTGGTCTCGGTCGGCACGGTCACGGCCCAGCTGCTCTACGAGATCGCCGGCCCCGCGTACGCCAACCCCGACGTCGTCGCCCATTTCGACACCGCCGAGCTGACGCAGGAGGGCCCGGACCGGGTGCTGCTGAGCGGCACCCGCGGCAGCGCCCCGTCGGACAAGCTGAAGGTCGCCGTGAACTACCTCGGCGGCTACCGCAACACGATGACCCTGGTCATCACCGGCCTCGACATCGAGGAGAAGGCCGCGTGGGCCCGCCAGGAGCTGTTCGACATCCTCGGCGGCGAGGACTCCTTCGACGCCGTCGACGTGCGGCTGCTGCGTTTCGACCACGACAACGCCGAGATCAACGCGCTGGCGACCGCGCACCTGCAGGTCACGGTCAAGGACCGTGATCCCGCGCGTGTCGGCCGGTCCTTCTCGAACGCGACCATGGCCCTCCCGCTGGGGGGTTATGCCGGCTTCCACACCACGACACCACCCACCAGCGAGAGCGCGTACGGCGTCTACTGGCCCACGCTCGTCGCCCGGGACGTCGTCACCCAGCGGGTCGTGCTCGACGACGGCTCCGAGTTCGTCATCGAGCACAGCCCGTCGGCGCCGCAGCCTCCGGCCGCCGCGGAGGAGCCCGTGGGCGTGACGACCACCCCGCCGGTGGGCACGGGCGAACGGGTGCGGGTCCCGCTCGGGCGTCTGGCCGGCGCCCGCTCCGGGGACAAGGGCGGCAACGCGAACGTGGGTATCTGGGCCCGGGACGACGCCACCTACGCCTGGCTCGCCGCCGAGCTGACCACGCGGAAGTTCGCCGAACTGGTACCGGAGGCCGCCAGCCTGGAGATCCGCAGGTATGAGCTGGCGAACCTGCGCGCGCTCAACTTCGTCGTCGTCGGGCTGCTGGGGGAGGGGGTCGCCTCGGCGACCCGCCCCGACCCGCAGGCGAAGGGTTTCGGCGAGTACGTGCGTTCTCGCCACATCGACGTACCCGCCGAGCTCGTCCGGTAGGAACGATCTCCTCCGGCGAAGGCCCGGTGGGAACGCGGCGGGGACGTGGCGACGTCGAGTTGGTCGCGACGTTCCCCGCGGTACCGGTAGGCCGGTCGGCTGCCTCACACCGAAGGGCAGACCGGGCGGCGCGCGCCGGATCGCGCGTGCGGCACATGCGGCGCGCTGGCGCGGGAAACCGGTACGGGGTGTCGCGGACGGCCCCGGCATGCTCTGGAAGCCATGCCGGGGCCGTCCTGCGTACGGGGCCGGGGAGCATGGAGCGGGACGTGCCCGCGGGCNACGGGCGCCCGCGGGGTCTCCTGGCGATCTGCTGTGGTCATGGGCCGCCCGGCCGGGTGGTGTCGGGCGGGCCGACGTTCCCGCCCGGCCGGACGGCCCGTACTCATCGGGTGGCCGCCGCTCCTTCGATCTCCGCTTCTTCGGCGTCTGACCCTTCGGCGTCGCCGTGCGCGCTCGAGAGGATCTCGACCGTGCCGGCGGTGCCGTCGACCCGTACCCGGTCGCCGGTCCGCACGACGCGGGTGCCGGTCCGGGTGTTCACCACGCACGGGATACCGAGCTCGCGTGCCACGACGGCGGCGTGACTGAGCGCGCCGCCGATGTCGACCACCAGACCCGCGGAGATGAACATGATCGACGACCAGCTCGGGTCGGTGGTCGGGGCCACCAGGATCTCGTCGGGTTCGACGTCGGCGAAGGCGGGGTCGGTCACCACCCGGGCGACGCCCTCGACCACGCCGCTGCTCACCCCGATCCCGCTGATCACCCGTTCCCCCGACGGGTCCGTCGCGGGGTCCGCCGCCGTGACGAGGGAGGGCTGTGGCGACCCCTTCCACTCACCCGGAATGGTCACCTGCTGGTACTGGGCGCGGCGCTCCCGGCGNCTCCCGGCGGCGGGCCACCAGCGCGGTGGTGTCCGCCGGCAGGTCGCCGGTGAGTTCGTCCACGGTCAGGTGGAAGACCTCCTCCGGGTCCGCCAGCCGCCCGTCCGCGGCGAGCAGCGCGCCGATCCGCCGAGCGCAGGCCCGAGCGACGTCGAAGGCCTGGAGAAACGACCGTTTCGGCACGCCCCGCAGCGGCAGCNCAGCCGGGCGGCGGCCAGCCGCAACGCCGTCCGCGCGGCCGGCCGGCCGGTGACGGGCAGCGCCGCGACGACCTCCCGCTGCGCCTCGGCGAGCTGAAGGCGGCGGGCCTGCTCCCGGGCAACCGGATCCGCGGAGTCGTCCCGCCTGGCGTAGTCCTCGATGATCTTCCGCAGCGGGGAGTCGTCCTCGCGCCACACCCGGCTGGACAGCTCGCCCTCGAACGGTCCGTGGAAACCGTGCCGACCGACCACGTCCTCGACGGTCAGCTCGCCGCGGGAGGCCCGCCAGATGTCGGCGACGACCGCCATCTCGGCGCCGCCGACGCCGCCCAGCGTGGCGATGTCCCCGACCCCGGCCCGTTCGACGATCTTCCGCAGCGTGTCGTAGAGCGGCTGCATCGTGCTCAGGATCAGGATCGACTGGAGGGTGACGGCGTAGTCGTGCCGGCGGGCGGCGTCCTGGAGCAGGGCGATCAGGTCGGCGTGCCCGAGCTGGTCCACCCGCGCCAGGCTGGCGCGCCACCACTCGTCGGTCTCCCGCGCGAGTTGCCGCGCCTTCTTCGGCGCCGTCGCGAAGGTCACGGGAAGCCGCCAGGCCACGGACGGGTAGCGCCGTGCCGTCGGAGCGAAGGCGATGTCCTCGGGAACCCGGCCGAGGATGCTCGCCACCGCGTCCGGCCCGGTCGTGCCGGGCATCCGGTCCCCGAGCAGGGCGAGGAACTCGGCCTGCATGGCGGGCCTGCCGTAGAAGATACGGATGTACCGCTGCGAGACGTCCGCCGGTACCCGGCTCTCGGCCCTGGTCAGCCCGCCGATCGCGCGGGCGGCCTCCCGCGGCGCGTGTTCGACCACGGGGGACCACAACGACCAGCTCAGCGGGGTCAGCACCCCGGGCATCGCCTCCCCGAGGTTGGACGTCGACCAGTGCAGCTCCGGGGCGCTGGGGTCGTGCAGCGGGTCCCAGTCGTCATACGGGTCGGCCACCGGCGCGGTGGCCGTCGGCGCTGTTTCGGCGGGCTGGGCGGCCGTGGCGGGTGGCGCCGGCCGGCGGCTCCAGACCGTTTCGGGCCTTGCCTGCAGGGTGAACAGCTCCCGCTGCCCGTCGGCGTCGGCGGGACCGAAGGCCCACTCGATGTCCACCGGGAACCCGAACGCCTCCTCGACGCGCCGGCCGACGCCCGCGAGCGCGACGGCCTCCTCCGTGCGCAGCGACGGCGTCTTCTGCAGCTCGGCGGGGACGTCGGTGAAGAGCAGCGCGTCGGCCTGCGCGTCGAACCGCCAGGCCTTCTCCTTGGGGTTGATCTGCTCGGCGGTGAGGGTGAGGGTCTCCTTGGCGACCCAGTAGCGGTCGGCGGTGACGTCCCCGCGCACGACGGCCTCCCCGAGGCCGAACGCGGACTCGATGTAGACGCGTGACCGGTCGCCGGTCGTCGGCTCCAGGGTCATCAGGACGCCGGCGGCTTCGGCGGGCACCATCGTCTGCACGACCACCGCCATCGCGACGTCCTCGACGGGCACCCCCAACCGGGCGCGATAGCCGATCGCCTGCGCGGTGAACAGGCTCGCCCAGCAGTCGAGCACCTTGGCGACGACGTCGTCGGCGCCGCGGATCCACAGGTAGGTCTCCTGCTGACCGGCGAACGAGGCGTCGGCGGTGTCCTCCGCGGTGGCGCTCGAGCGGACCGCGACGGGGATGCCCTGCTCATGATCACCATCGGCGGCGGCCGACGCGTGACCAAGTCCGGCGTAGGCCGCCCGCACCGCGGCGGCGACGTCGGACGTCATGACCGTGTCGACGAACAGCGCGCGGATCCGCTCGGAGACCTCGTGGTCGCCCGACGGGGTCCCGGCCCCGGCCAGCAACTGGTCGATCCGCGGGCCCAGGCCGGCGGCGGCGACGCCGGCCCGGTAGGCGTCCGTGGTGACGACGAAGCCCGGGGGGACCGGCAGGCCCTGGCTGATCAGTCTGCCCAGGCCGCTGGCCTTCCCGCCGACCAGGGCCGCGACGTCGTCATCGGCGCAGGACGCGAGCGGGAGGACGTGGACGGGGGCGTCTGGCCGTTCGGGCGCGGCTGGCACCGGGGACATCACTGCTCCAGGGGGCTCGATGGGTGGAGGGCGGGCTTCCTTGCGAAACTGTGTATTCCTCGCGAAGCCGGTGTCGAGAGGGATCCGGGGCCATGTCGGGGCCGCTGGCCGACGTTTTCAGTTGTCCGTCCGCGCCGGGGCGTCCGTGCGAGCCGCGGGCGCCGCTGTCGCGG
>NZ_JWIO01000018.1:27866-47424 GCF_001017755.1 Protofrankia coriariae | reverse complement strand
GGCGGGTGGCCGCCCGCCGCCGCTGGGCCCTCCCGATGGTGGGTTCGGGATGGTTTGGCGAGTTCATGATGATTTGGTGACATCGGGCGGTCAGGCTACTCCAGCCGCTGGTCACGGCCGGCGGGCAGGTCGTATCCGGTGGATCTTCGCTCGTGCGGATCGGCGCTGGTGGCGGCCGGGGCTCGCCGGAGACGGCGGACGGCCCGGCGCACGGTGATCGGCCGGCCTGCGGGCCGTACGGGTGGCGTGTCGCCGGGCGGACGGCGATCCCGGGAACCCGGTTTCCGGGACATCCGTTGCTACTACCACCGCGGCAGCCGACCATTGTCTCCACTGACGACGCTGTCCGCACTGACGACGCCGCTCCGCCGGATCAGCGGGCAGCGCGCCGGTAGGCGTCCGCGGTGACGGAGAACCGGTGGTTTCCGGTGAAGGAGAAGATGTCCAAACCCAGCGCGCGGAAGCTCGGCCGCCCGCCAGGATCGAACGGGGCGGTGACCCGGGGGCGCATCCTCCGCAGCGCCCGGGTGCTCTTCAGCACTGTTGGCTACCGGGACGCGACCCCGGCGGAGATCGCCGAGGACGCGGGGGTCACGCGGTCGACCATCTACCGGTACTTCCCGTCGAAGTCGGACCTCTACGCCGCAGCCTTCGAATCGATGTACCCCAGTGTGATCGACCGGATGAGGACACAGGCGTCCGCCCACACCGCCCTCGTCGACCAGGTGGCGATCGTCTTCCGCGTGTGCGCGGCGCTCAACCACGAGGACCCGACGTACGCCAGGTTCGCCATCACCTCGCTGGTCGACGGACTGCGTTATCCGGAGCTCACCAACCAGGCCCGCGAGCAGATCGGCGAGATGCGCGACTTCTTCCTCGTCAGTGTCGATCGCGCGATCGCGCGTGGCGAGTTGCCCTCGGACGTGAATTCGCGGGTGGTCGGCGACATGCTCGTCGCGATCCTGTGCGGCATGGGTCTGTTCTCCGCGATCGTCGGTACCGAGCGGGAGACGGACGACGCCACCGAGATGCTGGTCCGCTTCCTCGCGGGTGAGCTGTCCGCGGCATCCGGCCGGGTGCTCACCACCGATCCGGGCCCGTGAGCGTGTGGCGAGCGAGCGGGCGTGAACGAACGCTGACAGTTCTCGTGCCGCCCGGCCGCTTGGGCGCCGTACGGCGTGTCCGGCCGGGCAGCGGCCGGGGATTCGCCCGGCGGCCAGTCGGCGGCCGGCATGCGCCGTCAGGTCCGTGTGGCTGGAACCGGCCGTCGGTACCGCGGGCGCGGCTCGCGCGAGACGGTGCCTGTGCGAGACGGTGCGTGACCGGGCAGCCGGGTTCGAGGCGGGTGACGGTCGCCCGTTCCCGCCGGACCGGTGGAGCTGATCCGGCGGGAACGGGCGACCATGCCCTTCTGGTCATGCCCTCCTGGCCGTGGTCTTCTGACCATGATCCCCTGGCTGTGGCCAGGGACCGGAGCGCTCCTAAACGGTGAGTTTTCCGATGCGGTTACCGGTGAACTCGCCGAAGTAGATGCTGTTGCCCCGCACCGTGAGATCGCACGGCCCGCCCAGCGGCGTGGGCAGCGGGATCGGGGTGTAGGTATTGGTGACCGGGTTGTAACGTCCGACATTGCTGCCGAGAACCAGGCCGCCTTCGGCCACGTACAGGTTTCCGTCGCTACCTGTCACAATGGGGCCCGGCAGCGGACGCAGATTGAACAGCGAAACTATTGACTTCTCTGTGATCGCGTGGGTCACCGGGTCTATTCGCCCGATTTTCTGCCCCACGGTTTCGGTGAACCAGATGGCACCGTCCGGCCCGGTGGTGACGCCCTGGGGCACGGATGCCGGTGTCGGCACGGTGTACTCGGTGATCACGCCGGTGAACGGATTGATCTGGCCGATTTTGTTCGCTGTCGACTCCGGGAAGATGAGCGTGTTGTTGGGCCCGTGGTCGATGATGAGCGGGCCGGCGAGCGGAGTCGGGATCGGGTATTCGGTGATCACATGTGTGCTCAGGTCGATACGGCCGATCGCGTTCGCCCCGACCTCGGTGAACCACATCGCGTTGTCCGGGCCGGCGATGATGTCGTCCGAAACGGCGACCCCCAGCTGCGGTATTATGATCGACGCCAGCGCGAGCGGGGTCGGTATGGTGAACTCCTGGAAGGCCAGGGTGTTCGGGTCGAGGCGTGCGATCTTGTTGCCCGCCACCTCGGTGAACCAGACACCGCCGTCCGGGCCGACGTCAAGGCCGCCAGGCACCGATGCCGGGGTCGGTACCGGCACCTCGTAGACGTCGCCGGTAACCGGGTCGTAGCGCGCGATCTTCCCCGCGGTGATCTCTTCTACCCAGCCAATGCCGTTCGCGTCGAACTTTATCTCGCATGGACCGGCCACCGGGGTGGGCATCGGAGCGGACTCGGTTATGACTCCACTCGCCCCGGCTGGCGCGGCCGTGGCTAAGAAGGTCGCGGCCGCCGCTGTGGTGACAGCTAACATGAGCTGCGGGCGGCGCCGTCGATAAAAATTCATGAACGCCCTTTCATGAACTGGGCAGCACTGTTCGGACGTGCTGGAAGAGGTTGAATCCGTGCGGCGGCCACCGCGATTCGGGCGGCGCCCACGGGAATACGGGCGGCACCTGCGAGATGGCATCGGACGGTATGGGGTCGAACGGCGGACCGCGTGCGGACAAACTCATGCCCACTCTTTTCCTCGACTGGCTGAAAAGTCACGGATGGTGGCAGTTGTTCCGAGCGATCGTCACCCTAGTGGGGGATGTCGAACCCCCGCAAGAGTGAAATTTCGAGTCAGTTGATCACGCTCCGTGTCGCAACGGCCGCCAGCCTTTCCCTGAAGCTGTCCGGGCTCGCCCGGAAGTTGCGGCGGTCGTCTTTTCCCGCTACTGTTAACGCCTTTTGCGCGGCCATGGTCCTGGTTCTGCGCCGGACTGTCGGCGTCGGGCCGCCGGATGGCGGCGGGTGGCGCTGCGCGGCTTTCCGGGTGTCCTTGCGTGATATCTCGGGGGTGCGGGGTTTCCGGGCGCTCCCTGATCGGCCGTGGCTGAACCGTCGCGGTGTGTCGTGAGTACGCGCTTGCTCCGGGCCGGTCGCATCCGGCCCGTAAGTCGGTGGCCCGGTGGCCCGGTGGCCCCGGTGGCCCCGGTGGCCCCGGTGGCGCCGCGACGGTCGGTGGCAGGGGGCGGGCCGGTGCCGGGCCGTCGGTCGCCCACGGTTGTCCGCGTGCTCCCAGCGTCCGTGTCACCTGTTCGTGCCGGCGGGGCCGTGGGCGGTGACGGTTACGGTGCGTCCCGATGGTGGGTGCGGTAGGTGGCCGTGGGAGGCATCCGGCGCCGCGTGTCGTGGGCCGGTTCGGTACGGGATCCACCGTGGTGCTGGAATGGTGGCGTAGGTAGGGGTTTTCCCTTGTATCCGGAACGTGGTCAAGGCTTGACCAGGGATGATCGCACGGCTAGGTTGCAAACGATCGTTAGCGGTTTCCGTCGCTCTCCCAGCGGTCGGGCGCCCGTCCAGGCACCAGCAGAGAAAAGGAACAGCCGAAGTCGGGGGCCGGCGGAGGAGGCGCAGGGATGTGACAGTTGCCGCGAAGGCCGAGACGGCGTACGCGGTGACAGAGAGCGATGCCTATCACGGCTGGGAGTGGCCGAGCGGGCGAAGTGTCACGATGACCGGTGCCGACACCGGGACACCGGGGCGGCCCGCTGGCGCGGGGCCTCGCGACGACGGCCGCCGGTGCGATCCCATCCGTGCCAGTCGGCCGCGCCGACGTGTTGATCAATGCCCATGTTCCGATCAGCCAGACGGCCCTCTGTCGCGCATCCGTCTGCAGGTCACCATCGGCCCCCTTGCCGCACCATGCCCAGGGTGGCGGCACGGCATCGCGCGCCCGTCCCCCGGCCCGTCGCCGGAGAAGTGACCCGCCACGGCTACGACGGCCGCTGGCCCAGTTTGGGGAGACATGTCCCAGGTTCTGCCCTTTGTCGTCACCGGGCTGACGACCGGCGCGGTCTACGGTCTCGCCGGCACCGGCCTGGTACTGACCTATAAGACGTCGGGCGTCTTCAACTTCGCGCACGGCGCGCTGGCGGCTGTCGCGGCATACCTCTTCTACTCCCTGCACATCGGGCAGGGCTGGTCCTGGCCGATGGCGGCGGTGGTCGCGGTGCTGCTGGCGGGGCCGCTGCTGGGCCTGGTCCTCGAACTTCTCGCGCGGTCGATCCAGACGGCGAGCCTGGCCCTGCAGGTGGCGAGCACGGTCGGGCTCCTGCTCGTGATCCAGGCCGTCATCGTCCTTTCCTACGGGACGCTGGAGCTACGGACGGTCCCGGTCTTCCTCGCCTCGGGCGACGTGCGGCTGCTCGGGACGAACGTCCGCTGGACCGACATCGTGACCTTCGCCTTCGCGCTGCTCACCACGGCGGGGCTGTCGGTGATGTTCCGCACGACCCGGCTGGGGACGGCGATGCGCGCCGTCGTCGACGACCCCAGCCTGCTGGCCCTCACAGGGAACAGCCCGGCGACGACGCGGCGTTTCGCCTGGTCCATCGGCGCCACCCTGGCCGCGGCCTCCGGCGTGCTGTTCGCGCCGCTGCTGCCGCTGGATCCGGTGCAGCTGACCCTGCTGGTCGTGGCCGCGTTCGGCGCGGCGGCGGTCGGCGGGTTCACGAACCTGCCGCTGACCTTCGCCGGTGGGCTGGCCATCGGCGTGCTGGCCTCCCTGTCGACGAAGTACTTCACCACCGGCGCGCTGGCGGGGCTGCCNCCGGCGCGCTGGCGGGGCTGCCGCCGGCGCTGCCGTTCACCGTGCTGTTCGTCGTGCTGCTGGTCTTCCCCCGCCGCTACCTCATCGGCCCGTCGCGGGCCGTCGCCCGCCGCCGGCCGTCGTGGACGGTGCCACCCGTCCTCCAGCTCGTCGCGGGCGCGGCGCTGCTGGCCGTGCTGGCGACCGTGCCCTCGTTCGCCGGCATCCACCTCACCGACTGGACCGTGGCGCTGGCGACGAGCATCGTCTTCCTCTCGCTCGGCCTGCTCGTCCGCAACTGCGGGCAGGTCTCGCTCTGCCAGGTCAGCTTCATGGCGATCGGTGCCGCCGGGTTCTCCCACCTGAGCGTCGACCACGGCCTGCCGTGGCTCGTCGCGCTGCTGCTGGCGGGGCTGGTCGCAGTGCCGGTCGGGGCGATCCTCGCGATCCCGGCGATCCGGCTCACCGGGCTCTACCTGGCCCTGGCGACCTTCGGCTTCGGCATCTTCCTGCAGTACATGTTCTACGCGCAGGACTACATGTTCGGGCCCACCGGCGCCGGCCTGGACCAGCCGCGTCCCCACCTGTCCTGGCTGGAGATCGACGACGACCGGGGCTACTACTTCCTCGTGCTGGCGATGACCGTCATCGCCGCGGGAGTCCTGGCCGTGCTCGACCGCGGCCGGCTCGGCCGGCTGCTACGCGGGCTGGGTGACTCGCCCACCGCGCTGGAGACCAGCGGCGTGACGGTGAGCGTCACCCGGGTGCTCGTCTTCTGCGTCTCGGCGTTCATGGCCGCCGTCGGCGGGGCGCTGGGCGCGGTCGCGCAGAGCACCGTCTCCGCCGACTCGTATCATCCGCTGCTGTCACTGACGTACTTCGCTCTGATCGTCATCGTGCTGGGCGGCAACCCGTGGTATGCGCTGACGGCGGCTGGCGCCCTCGTCCTGGTCCCGTCCTACTCCTCGGGTGAGAACACCGCGACGATCCTGCAGCTCGTCTTCGGCCTGGCGGCGATCGCGGCCGCGGTCACCGCCCATTCGACGGCCCTGGTTCCACCGGCGGTGCGGCAGGCGATCGGCACCGTCCTCGGTGGCCGCCGTCGCGCCGCGCGCGCCACCGCGGCGGCCGCCCCGCTGCCCGCCCCGCTGCCCGCCCCACAGCCCGCCGCGGACAGCCCGCAGGCTGCCGTCACGGACGACCAGGCCGCATCCCAGGCCGCATCCCAGGCCGGGGAGGCGGCCGCCGCGGCCCCGGTGCCGACCCGGCCGGCGGCCGGTGCGGGCCGGGTGCGGCCGGGCGCGCTCACCGTGCGCGGCCTGCGGGTACGGTACGGCGGTCTGGTCGCGGTGGACGAGCTCAACCTGGTCGCGCCGACCGGACGGGTCACCGGGCTGATCGGCCCGAACGGTGCCGGCAAGACCACGACCTTCAACGCCTGCTCCGGCCTGGTACGCCCGAGCCGGGGGAGCGTCCTGCTCGACGACCGTGACGTCTCGCGCGCCGGTCCGGCGGCGCGGGCACGGCGCGGCCTGGGGCGCACCTTCCAGCGGATGGAGCTGTTCGACACCCTCAGCGTCCGGGACAACGTCGCGGTCGGTGCGGAGGGGACGCTCGCCGGCGGCAATCCGCTGTCGCACCTGGCCGGGTGGCCGGCGGACCGGTCGGCGGTGCGCGTCGCCACCGACCGCGCGCTTGAGCTCTGTGACCTGGGCGATCTTGCCGGCGTGCCCGCGGCAAACCTCTCGACCGGCCAGCGGCGGCTGGTGGAGCTGGCCCGCTGCCTGGCCGGGCCCTTCCGGATCCTGCTGCTCGACGAGCCCTCCGCCGGCCTCGACCGGGCGGAGACACGGCGTTTCGGCGCGATCCTGCGGCGCGTCGTCGACGAGCGCGGGGTCGGCATCCTGCTCGTCGAGCACGACATGTCGCTCGTGCTCGACGTCTGCGAGGCGGTCTACGTCCTCGATTTCGGCCGGCTGGTCTTCGAGGGGAGCGCGCGCGAAGTCGTCGGGTCACCGATCGTGCGGGCGGCCTACCTCGGTGACGCGCTGGTCGAGACCGCCGCGGGCGGCACGGCCGCGGGCAGCGCGGCGGCGGACAGGACAGCGGACGAGGCGGCGGACGAGGAGGTGACCGTATGAACGCCGGGCCGGCCGTGACCGAGCGGGCCGACGCACTCCAGCTATGTTCGGTGACAGCAGGTTACGGGCGTTCGACCGTACTGCGCGAGGTCACCCTGACGGTGCCGGCGGGATCCGTCGTCGCCCTGCTCGGGCCCAACGGCGCCGGCAAGACGACGCTGCTGCGGGCGGCCGCCGGCCTGCTGCGGCCATCCGCCGGAACGGTCACCGTCACAGGCCGTGACGTGACCAGGAGCAGCCCGCACCAGCGGGCCCGGGCCGGGCTGTGTCTGGTCCCGGAGGGCCGCGGGATCTTCCCGAGCCTGACCGTCCAGGAGAACCTCCAGCTCCAACTGCCGTCCTGGCGCGGGCACGGCGGCCGCGGCCGCGGTGGCGGCATCCGCGGGAGCGGTGGCCGCGGTAGGGACAGTGGTCACGGGGACGACAGCGGCAGGGACGACAGCGGCCGCGGGAACAGCGGTGTGGATGCCGCGTTGGACGCCTTCCCGGTGCTGCGTGACCGGCTGCGCCAGGTGGCGGGCACGCTGTCCGGCGGCCAGCAGCAGATGCTCGCGCTGGCGCGCTGCTACCTGTCGGACCCCGCCGTGGTGCTGCTCGACGAGGTCTCCATGGGGCTCGCCCCGCGCGTCATCGACCAGATCTTCGAGTCGCTGCGGGGGCTCGCCGCCAGCGGCGTGTCGCTGCTGCTCGTCGAGCAGTACGTCAGCCGCGCTCTGGAGATGGCCGACGTGGTCTGTCTGCTGGGGCGCGGCCGCGTCGGCTTCACCGGGGCGCCGTCCGAGCTGGACGAGGACGAACTCGTACGCGGATACCTGTCGGCGGGCTATGGCCCGGGGCATGGCCCGGGGCGTGCCGCGGGCTATGGCCCCGGGCGCCGCCGCGGCATCGGCGCACGGAGCCGACCCGACCGACACCGGACAGTGATGCTTTTTTCGCGATGGTCCGCCGGTATGACGACCGGAACACCAGAAGGAGAAGGATGAACGGGAAAAGACGCGGCGCCGCGTTGTGGGCCTTACTGACCGCCGTGTTGGTGGCGGTAGCTGCCTGTAGCTCCTCGGATTCCAATTCGGGGACGGACGCGGAGGCGCTGTCGGGCAAGCCAATCGTCCTCGGCGCGATCTGCAGTTGTTCGGGTGCGCAGTCGGCCACCCTCGGCCGGCTCAAGGACGTTTTCGACACCTGGGCCAAATCTGTCAACGCGCGGGGCGGCGCCAACGGCTATCCGGTGAAAGTGATCATCGAGGATGACGGCGGTGACCCGGCGAAGTCGCTGCGGGCCGTCAAGAAACTGGTCGAGCAGGACGAGGTCGTGGCCATTGTCGGCGACAGCAGCCTGGTCGACGCGACCTGGGCCGACTACGTGACCGAGAAGGGCATTCCGGTCGTCGGCGGGCTCTCCGTCGAGTCGCCCTTCCTGACCCACCCGGACTTCTTCATAACGGGTGCGCCGGTCCCGGTGACCACGGTGAGTATCTGGGAGGCGGCGAAGGCGGCCGGCAAGAAGAAGGTCGGCCTGTTGTACTGCTCCGAGACACCCGTCTGCGCCCAGCTCGAGGGCCTGGGCAAGGCGGCTTCCGCCATCGTCGGTGACGTCGGGATCGCCACCGGGAAGATCGCGGCGACCGCGCCCGACTACACCGCGCCCTGCCTGGCGCTGAAGGACGAGGGCGTGGACGCGCTGTTCGTGGCGCACAACTCCGAGGTCGTGCCGCGGGTCACGGACTCGTGTGCCCAGCAGGGATTCACCCCGACCGTGATCAGCCAGACCCCGACCCTCGGGCCGTCCTGGCTGGGGCACAAGGGTTTTGACGGGGCTCTCCTGTCGTCCCCGACCGTCCTTTACACCGACGAGTCCGTGCCGGCGGTGAAGGAGTTCCTCGACGCGCTGGACACGTACTACCCGGACCTGCGCAAGAGCCAGCAGTTCACCTATGACACGATCTATCCGTGGGCCAGCGGCAAACTGTTCGAAGCGGCGGCCAAAGCGGGTAACCTCGGGCCCGACTCGACATCGGCCGACGTCAAGAAGGGGCTGTACGCGCTGAAGGACGAGACGCTGGGTGGCATCATTCCACCGACGACCTTCACGGAGGGTCAGCCGGCCTTCCCCACCTGCTATTTCCAGGCAGCTATTCAGGGTGACAAGGTAGTTAGCCTCAACAAGGGCGCGACGAAATGTCTGACCGAAACCCAGGCCACGCAGCTGGTGCAGGCCCTGAAGGGCTAGCTCCGACGGCTGACGGCGGCGCGAGGAGGTCCGCCGCGCGACGACGCTGGTTTCGCGATGACGTCTGTCGCGTGACGACACCGGTTTCGCGTCGCCGTCGATACCGCATGGTCTTTCTGTCGGTTGTTTCTACCGAAACGGAACGCCGGAACACGCTTCGGCGGCCCGGGACGGCTGTAGGCCCGCCGGAGCGGCCAGTTGGCGGGGCTGGCCGCCCGGCGGGGATCCGCGGCAGGGGACGATCTTTCGATGTCGACGGGCCCCGCGGCGGCTCCGGCCTGCGACGGGAGTCCGAGACGGCTTTCCGCCGCCGTCGACGGCGGCGGGTGAGCGGGACCACAGCCAGGCTGGGCAGGGCTGACGGCTTCGTCAGACACACGGTGCCAGAAGCCCTTCCCGGCCGGGACGAGCACGGCGCCGGCGGCCCGGGTAGGAGGTGGCCAGCAGTCTTCCTTACCACCGCCGAGACAGGCCCTGGGACGGGCGTCCCGCTGTGTCCGGGTGGTTCCTTCTCCCGGCTGCCGGCTTTCGGGCAGGCTGTCGGGATGCCGCGGGCCGGGAGTCGGCGGCCGGGAGAAAACCGTGACCGCGCGTCCGGCCGGTCGTACCGTGACAACCGGGCCGGATTTTCCGGATCCGGTTCGCGGTTGTTCTCCCGTCGGCCGGGTGTCGCGTCCTGGTATTCCAATCGACATTGGAATACCAGGGGACGGGTGACTACCTACCGTGCACTCCTAGAATGGCCCTGTTTCATCTCGTGGGTACGGAGAGACGGGTCAACATGACAGTGATCAGAAGACGTCGACGCTTACATTTCATCACCCTGGTTCTCGCATTGGCCACCCTGGGCGGGCTGGTGCTCGGATGCGGTAACAATGATGTTGCCGGGCGGCCCACCCGATCGGCCTGTACGACGCCGGGAGTAACTGATACCGAGGTCAAAGCAGGTCTGGTGTTCAGTACGTCTGGGCCGGGGGCGTCCCCGCTACGCGGGTTCCGGTCCGGTATCGACGCCCGCCTCGGGGTGGTCAACGCTGAGGGTGGTGTCAACGGCCGGAAGCTCACCTATGCCTGGCGGGACGACGCCACCGATCCCGCGTTGAACCTGGTCGGTTCCCGCGATCTCGTCGAGGACGAAGGGGTCTTCGGAATCATTCAGGGACCGCACGTGGCGGCCGGTTCCGCGCCCTATCTGAGCGAGCGGGGGATCCCGGTTGTCGGATCCGCCGGCGAGACCGTCTGGGCGCAGTACAAGAACATGTTCTCCTGGCACTATTACACCACGGAAAAGGGTTCGTCCACCGTCTGGGGAGACTTCGTCCGCAGCCGGGGCGGCACCCGTGCCGTCATGGTGGACATGGCGTTGAGCGAGGCCACCAAGAAGTTCCACCGGCAGCTCGCCCGGAGCCTGAACGCCGCCGGCGTCAACACCGACATGACCTTCGAGGTGACGGCCAACACGACCAGCTTCGACGCGCTGGTCCGGCAGATGAAGGCGGCGCAGGTCGACACCATCGCCGGGGTCATCTTCCCGGACGTGCTGATCAAGCTCCTCCCGGCGGTGCGGGCCGCCGGGATCGACCTCAAGACCGTGCTCATCCCGGTCGGCTACGACCCGACGCTGCTGCAACAGGTCGGCCCGGCGCTGCCCGGGGTCGTCATCTACACCGACTTCGTCCCGTTCGAGCTGAACACCGAGGCGCACAAGCGGCTGTTCGACGCGATGACCGCCTACGCTCCGGAGAACCAGGTGCCAGCGCAGGAGAGCACCGTCTTCGGATGGTTGTCCGCCGACATGTTCATCCGTGGTCTGCAGGAGGCCGGGCCCTGCCCGACCCGCCAGTCGTTCATCGACGGCCTGCGCAAGGTTCACGACTACGACGGCGGCGGTCTGCTGCTGCAGAAGGTCGACTTCGCCACCAACTCCGGACGGCTGGGTGACTGCTACGCCTTCGTCCAGGTCAGTGACGACGGCAGCCGGTTCCTGCCGCTGGCACCCACCCCGCGCTGCGGCAGCCTGCTCCCCTGAGCGGGCGGTTACGGACCACCGCTGGCTGTTTCCGTGTGACTGGCTGTTTCCGTGCAAACAGCCAGTGTGAACAGGCGGGATCGGGTTCGCGGTGTCGTGCCGGCGGCGGCCGGGTGGCAGGTTCTGCCCGGCCGCCGCCGGCACGAGAAGAGAACACGAGAAGAAAAGAGGCCTGCCGGCGCGGGAGCGTCCACCCGCCTCGACGAGGACTGCCGCGCGGCGGCCGTCGCGCCCCGCCCCGCGGCAGGCCACTGACCTGACAGGTACGGCCACGGCCCGCGTCTCATGCGGCATCGGGCCAGCCCTGTCCAGGCGTGCCGCGAGGGTGGCCGGTGGCTCGTGATCTCCGCCGAGCACTGCTCCTGGTTGCCACCTGGTGACTCTTCACATCAACGGAAGGCCAAAGTCTGGTGGCCGTCCGACTGCGCACCGCATACTCCTACACTGGCCTGTGCTCCATCTCACACTTGGGACAAGAGACGGGTCAACATGTCATTGGTCTGCAGACGTTGGCACTTACGTTTCACCGCTCTGGTCGTCGCATCGGGCGGCCTGAGCGGTTTGCTGGTCGCATGCGGCAGCGGGGATACCAGCCGATCCGTGCAGGCGGAGAGCTGTACGGCGCCGGGAGTGACCAGCACCGAGGTCAAAGCCGGCCTGCTGTACAGCAATTCCGGGCCCGGGGCGTCCCCGGCGCACGGATTCCGCTCCGGCGTTCAGGCCCGTTTCGACCTGGCCAACGCCGAAGGCGGTGTCAACGGCCGGAAGCTCAGCTACGTCTGGCGGGACGACGCGACGGATCCCGCGCTGAACCTGGTCGGAGCCCGTCAGCTCGTCGAGGACGAAAAGGCCTTCGGCATCATGCAGGGGCTACAGGTGGCGGCCGGCTCCGCACAGTATCTCGGCGACCATACGGTCCCGGTCACCGGGTTCGCCGCCGAGACGGTCTGGTCACAGCACCAGAACATGTTCTCCTGGCACTATTACACGGCTGCGAACGGGTCGTCCACGGTCTGGGGGGATTTCGCCAGCAGCCGGGGTGGCACCCGCGCCGCCATGGTGGACATGGCGTTGAGCGACTCGACCCGGAAATACCACCAGCAGGTCGTCGAGAGCCTGCGGCGCACCGGCATCAGCGTTGACATGGAATACGAGGTGACCGCCGGCACGACCAGCTTCGACGCGCTGGCCCGGCAGATGAAGGCGGCGCGCATCGACACGATCGCCGGCGCGGTCTTCCCGGACGTCCTGGCGAAGCTGATCCCGGCGGTGCGGGCCGCTGGCGTCGACCTCAGGACCGTGCTCATCCCGGCCGGTTACGACCAGACGCTGCTACGGCAGTTGGGCCCGCTGCTGGCCGGGGTCGTCGTGTACGTCAACTTCGTCCCGTACGAGCAGAACCCGCAGGCCTACACGCGGATGCTCGGTGCGATGTCCGCCTACACGCCGGAGAACCAGAGCCCGACGCAGGAGGGTGCCGTCTTCGGGTGGCTGTCCGCTGACATGTTCGTCCGCGGGTTGCGGGAGGCCGGGCCCTGCCCGACCCGCCAGTCGTTCATCGACGGCCTGCGCAAGGTCCACGACTACAACGCCGATGGTCTGCTGCCCCGGCCCCTCGACCTCAGCACCAACTTCGAGCAGCTCAGCGACTGCTTCACCTTCGTCCAGGTCAGCGACGACGGCAGCCAGTTCGTACCGCTGCCGCCCAGCCCGCGCTGCGGCAAACCCCTCACCTAATGACGTGACAGCTACGGGCCGCCGCTGACGGCCTTCCCGGATCGTCGGGCCAGGCCGTCGGACACGGCCTACGCCTGGACCGCAGCCTGGACCGCCGCGCCGGAGGCGAGCAGCGCGTCCACGTCGCGCACACCCCAGTCGGTCAGCGCCTGTCGGGTGTGCGCGCCGGGCCGCGCGGGAGGGCCCGGGACGGCAGGGGGCGTCCGGCTGAAACGGGGCGCGGGAGCGGGCTGGCGCACCCCGTCCACCTCGATGAACGTGCCGCGGGCCGCCAGGTGTGGGTGACCCGCGGCCTCCGTCAGGTTCAGGACGGGGGCGACGCAGGCGTCGGTGCCCTCGAAGACCTTCGCCCACTCGTCCCGGGTGCGCTGGGCGAACGCCGCGGCGATCCGCTCCCGCAGCGCGGGCCAGGCCGCGGGGTCGGCACGCTCCGCCTCGTCGGGCGCCAGACCGAGCAGCGTCATGAACTGCGCGTAGAACTTCGGCTCCAGCGGCCCGACAGCGACCCAGTTGTCATCGGCGGTCCGGTAGACGTCGTACCAGGGGCGCCCGGTGTCGAGTAGGTTGACGCCCCGCTCGTCGCGCCACTGCCCGGCGGCGAGCAGGCCGTACACCATGGCTGTCAGCGACGCCGCACCGTCGACGATGGCGGCGTCGACCACCTGGCCGCGGCCGGACCGGGCCGCCTCGAAGACCGCGGCGAGCACGCCGACGACCAGGTACAGGGAGCCGCCCCCGAAGTCGCCGAGGAAGTTGACCGGCACGGCGGGCTCCTCGCCCTGGCGGCCCAGCGCGTGCAGCGCCCCGGTGATCGCGATGTAGCCGATGTCGTGCCCGGCGGTGGGGGCCAGCGGGCCGTCCTGGCCCCAGCCGGTCATCCGGCCGTAGACGAGACGGGGATTGCGGGCCCAGCAGTCCCGCGGGCCGACCCCGAGGCGTTCGGCGACCCCCGGCCGGTAGCCCTCGATCAGCACGTCCGCCCGCTCGGCCAGGTCCAGCACCGCCCGTACACCGTCGGGGGAGCGCAGGTCGATGGCAACCGAACGACGGCCGCGCCGCAGCACGTCCACCGCGGGCGGCACGATGTCGTTCGCCTCACCCGGGCGGTCCACCCGGATCACGTCCGCGCCCAGGTCGGCGAGCAGCATCGCGGCGAAGGGCCCGGGGCCGATACCGGCGAGCTCGACGACGCGCAGCCCGCGCAGCGGCCCGGACGCGCCAGTGGCCGTCTCGTCGGTTGTCCCGTCGGCCATCCCGCTGTCCGTCATACCGCCTCCGGCCTCGATCGGGTGAGCAGCCGTCATCCTGGCTCGTGCGGCCTCAGCCTAAACAGGTAGGGAACGTCCGCTCATCCAATGGCACATCCCGTCACAGCCGGTGTGGCGCCGGGTCCGCGGCGGCCCGGCGCAGTGAACGTACGTTCACCACGCGGGCCGGATCGTGCCACGGGCCGGATCCTGCCGATCACCCTGCCGGAGGGTCAGGCGGTGGCCTTCGCCGAGGAGCTCTGGGGCGACCGGGCCCGTCGCTGGGGAGGGGGAAGCGCCCGCGTGGCGGGCGTCCCCGCCGCCCGCTCGGCAGCCGTGGCCACGACCGTGTCGACGAGCTGTCCGCACAGCCTGTCGAAGATCTCGTCGGCGGACAGGGAACGCTGTTCGAACGCCTGGCTGAGATACGGCGTCCGCTCGGCGTCGTGATCCACCCCGGCGCGGTCGTCGCCGCCGCGCGCCTCGTGCAGGGCGCTGCCGATCGCGGCAAGCTCGAGCGCCTCCAGCATCGGCGCGATCGCCCCGACCGGCACACCTTCCTCAGCCAGCAGCGCGGCGGTGGCCTCCAGCTGCATGAAGCCGATGCTCAGCGGCTGGCGGCGCAGCATCACGGGCACGAGGTCGGGATGTTCGCGCAGTGCCTGCCGCAGCCGGCGGGCACTGCGCAGGATCCACGCCCGCCAGGGCTCGTCGTGGGCCTGCGGGGTGCGGACACCTTCGAGCGCCAGTTTTGCCGCGCCGACGACGATCTCGTCCTTGTTCTGGAAGTGGTGGTACAGGGAGGCGCCGTTGACCCTGAGTCGTTCGGCGAGCCGCCGGATGCTCAGCGAGTCGATACCCTCCGTGTCTATGATCTCCAGCGCGACCTCCAGTGCCCGTTGTCTGGAGATCAGCGGAACCTTCGGTCGCGCCATCGCTGTGCCGCCCTCCCGCGACATCGCCGGGGCGTGAGCTCCCGGATCATGGGCAGTGTCGCTTCGCCCGCCGACGATACCAATCGATGGTAATCGATACCAATCGATTCTGATCGACACCAATCGATACCAATCGGTACCGACTGGCACCAGTCGGCGACCGCCCCGAAGATCCGTTGCGATCCGCGCCGCGCGGGAGCCGACGCGCCCGGCCGCTCGCCGGCCAGGGCATCCAGACGGAAGACAGGCGGAAGGCAGACGGAAGACCTGGCCGGACGGACGATCTGGACGGAAGATTCGGCCGGAGATCTGGGTGGAAACGGTTCAGGGGCTTCCTTTCGGCACCAAGTGCCACTACTGTGACTCGGCACTGAGTGCCACTACTGTGACTTCGCACACGAAACCACCCGACCGACACAGGGAAGCGACAAGGGAGCGGCCATGGGCAACCACGCAGGCGAAACGCTGACCATCCTCGACGAGGACACCGCTGGCGCGGCACAGGCCGTCGACGGCGATGTCGACGTCATCCAGGAGGAGTTCCTCGTCGAGGACGTCTCCATCGACGGGATGTGCGGGGTCTACTAGTGCCGCGTCCCGTGCCGCGTCAGCCATCGTTCACCCCGTCCGCCGCGCCCGGACGGCCAGCGCAGACAGTGGCTGACGCGGCACCGGCCCGCGCGGCCCGCGCGGCCCGGACGAGCGAGCCCACCGCGGCGGCGCGGGCCGTCCCCGACTTCGCCCTCGACGCCCCCTGGCAGCTGCATCCCCAGGTCTCGGTGCGGCCGGAGCCCTTCGGAGCGCTGGTCTACCACTTCGGGACGCGCCGGCTGTCCTTCCTGAAGGACCCGACGCTGCTGCGCCTGGTCCAGGCACTGCCGGAGCACCCCCGCGCGCGGGACGCCGCCACCGCGGTCGGCCTCACCGAGGCCGACCTGCCGCGCTACCACCGTGCCCTTGCCACGCTGGCGGCAACATCCATGATCGTCGAAAGGAGCCTGCCGTGAGTGTCGCCGCGGCACCGGCCCGCCTGGTCGACCACTTCCAGCACGGCCTGGCCGCCCCGATCTGCCTGACCTGGGAACTCACCTACGCCTGCAACCTGGCCTGCGTGCACTGCCTGTCCAGCTCGGGGCGGCGCGACCCGCGCGAGCTGAGCACCGCGGAGTGCAGGGCGGTCATCGACGAGCTCGAGCGCATGCAGGTCTTCTACGTCAACATCGGCGGTGGCGAACCGACCGTCCGCCCGGACTTCTGGGAGATCGTCGACTACGCCGTCGCCCACCACGTCGGGGTGAAGTTCTCCACCAACGGGGTGCGCATCACCAGGGACGTCGCAGCCCGGCTCGCCGGCAGCGACTACGTCGACGTGCAGATCTCCCTGGACGGCGCCACCGCCGAGATCAACGACGCGGTCCGCGGCGAGGGCTCCCACGCCACCGCCGTGCGCGCCATGGAGAACCTCGCCGACGCCGGGTTCTCGGGCTTCAAACTCTCCGTCGTCGTCACCCGGCACAACGCCGGCCAGCTCGACGCGTTCAAGGCCCTCGCCGACCGGTACGGCGCCCAGCTGCGGCTGACCCGGCTGCGCCCGTCCGGCCGCGGCGCCGACGTCTGGGACGAGCTGCACCCCACCGCCGCCCAGCAGCGCGAGCTCTACAACTGGCTGGTGGCCCACGGCGAGCAGGTGCTCACCGGGGACTCCTTCTTCCACCTGTCCGCCTACGGCCAGGCGCTGCCCGGACTGAACCTGTGCGGCGCCGGCCGGGTGGTCTGCCTGATCGACCCGGTCGGGGACGTCTACGCCTGCCCGTTCGCCATCCACGACTCCTTCCTCGCCGGCAACGTCCGCGAGCCCGGTGGCTTCGAGCGGGTCTGGCGCTCCTCGGAGCTGTTCACCGAGCTGCGGGCGCCGCAGAGCGGGGGCGCGTGCGCGTCCTGCGCGCACTTCGACTCCTGCCGGGGCGGCTGCATGGCCGCGAAGTTCTTCACCGGCCTGCCGCTGGACGGCCCGGATCCCGAGTGCGTCCAGGGCTACGGGGTCGACGCCCTGCTCGCCCGCGGCGACGCCGGCGTCCCGAAGCCCTCCGGCGACCACTCCCACGCCCGGGCCGCCGCCGGGAAGCCGCCGCGGCACGGGGGGTCGGGGCGCGGCGGGCCGGGGCCGGTCCCGGTGGTCATCGGCCGCGCGCCGGTGAGTGCCGCACCGGTGAGTGCCTGTCAGCAGGACCCGCTGGCCGGGTTCGCGCCCACCGCCGTGGGGCACTGACATGCCCGCCCCACAACTGGCCGACCCCCTGTTACTGGGGGCACGGCAGGCGTCATCCCGGGTGCTGTTCGGGCCGCACGAGACCAACCTCGGCCAGCGGCGCTCGTTGAGCCCCCGGCAGGTGGCCTACTACGCCCGGCGGGCCGCCGGCGNCGCCCGGCGGGCCGCCGGCGGCGCCGGGATCATCGTCACCGAGACGGCGTCGGTCACCGCCGACGACTGGCCCTACGAACGGGCACCGCTGGCCGCCGACTGCGCCCCCGGCTGGTCCGCGGTGGCCGACGCCTGCCGGGAACACGGCACCCTGGTGCTCGCCGGTCTCGGCCACGCCGGCGGGCAGGGCTCGAGCGCGTTCTCCCAGTCGGTGCTGTGGGCGCCGTCGCCGGTGGCCGACGCGGCCAGCCGCGAACTGCCCGCGGAGATGGAACAGCCCGAGATCGACGCGGTGATCGAGGGTTTCGCCGCCGCCGCCCGGCTGGCCACGGCGGCTGGCACCGACGGGGTGGAGATCGACGCCGGGGTCGTCTCGCTGCTGCGCCAGTTCCACTCCGGGCTGACCAACCAGCGTCAGGACGGCTACGGCAGCGACCGGTTGCGCCTGACCCGCGAGGTGATCGCCGCGGTGCGCGGCGCGCTGGGGGCCGAGGGCATCCTCGCGCTGCGGCTGTCCTGCGACGAGCTCGCGCCCTGGGCCGGGGTGACGCCCGAGCAGGCGGCCGAGCAGGTCGCCGCCCTCGCCGGCGACATCGACCTGCTCGTCGTGGTCCGCGGCGGGCCGTTCTCCACCTCCGCCTACCGGCCCACCGCGCACACGCCACCGATGTTCAACCTGGAGCTGTGCCGGCGGATGCGGGCCGCCACCGGGGGCGTCCCCGTGGTGCTGCAGGGCAGCGTCGTGGACGTGGCCGAGGCCGAGGCCGCCCTGGCCGACGGCGTCGCCGACATGGTCGAGATGACCCGGGCACAGATCGCCGAACCCGACCTGGTGCGTCTCGTGCGCGCGGGCGCGGCCGACCAGGTCCGGCCGTGCGTCCTGTGCAACCAGGCCTGCCGGGTGCGTGACAACCGCAACCCGGTCGTGAGCTGCGTCGGCGAGCCGTACAGCGGGCACGAGACCGCCGAAGGACCGGTCAGGGGCACCGACCCGCGGGCCCGCGGTGTGCTGGTGGTCGGCGGTGGGCCCGCCGGGCTGGAGGCCGCCCGGGTGCTGGCGCTGCGCGGGCACCCGGTCCGGCTGGCCGAACGCACCGGTGTGCTCGGCGGCGCGCTGCGGGCCGCCGCGGTCGGGCCGGGCCGCACCCGGCTGGCCCTGCTCACCGACTGGCTGGCGGCGCAGTGCCACCGGCTCGGGGTGCGGGTCGACCTCGGGGCCGAGGTGACCGTCGACGATCTCGACGCGGCTGTCGCGGACGGCTGGGACGTCCTGCTCGCCACCGGCTCCCGGCCCGTGCCTGGCCGTTACGGACCGGCTGGCGCCGATGATGCCGCCGCTCTCGCCGCCGGTGCCGGTGCCGCCGCCGACGGTGAGGGCGGTGCCGCCGATGACAGCGGCAACAAAAGCGATGTCGGTAACAAGAGTGCTCTCGGCGAGGAAGACAGAGCCGATAGTGAAGCCGTCACCGTCACCGTCACCGTCGCTGGTGCTGGTGCTGGTGACGAAGGCGGCGGCGCTGCTGAGGGGGGCGCCGCCGAGGACCGTCCCGGCGCCGGCGAGACGACCGTGCTCGACGTGCTCGACGTGCTGCGCGGCGGCCTGGACGCCGTTCCGGCCGGCCCGGTGTTCGTCCACGACCCGGTCGGGGGGCCGGTGGCGGTCGGGGTCGCCGAATGGCTCGCCGACGCCGGGCGCGAGGTGACCCTGGGCACCCCTGACACGGTGGCGGGCACGCTGCTCTCCCTCACCGGTGATCTCGCACCGGCCAACACCCGGCTCCAGCGGGCGGGTGTGCGCCGCCGGCTGCGGGTGCTGCTGCGCGAGGCCGGCGGCGGGCGGGTCGTGCTGGAGGACGTCTGGACGGGCGAGCGCCGCACGCTGCCGTGCGCGGTGCTCGTCGACTGTGGTCACCGTCTCCCCGAGGAGGCCCTGTACACGGCCCGGCCGGGCACGCCCCGGGCCGGCGACTGCGTGGCGCCGCGGACGGTTCTCGAAGCGGTCCTGGAGGGCCGCCGCCGCGCACTCGAGATCGGCGGCCGTACGAGCCCGCCGG
>NZ_JWIO01000018.1:27062-27861 GCF_001017755.1 Protofrankia coriariae | reverse complement strand
GGCGGCCGTACGAGCCCGCCGGCGTCCCGGCCGCTCGCCGGGGCACGCCGCGGTTAGGCCACCTCCGATGGACCTTCATTCAGCGGCTTCCCGCCTGGCGGCTCCTCGTCCGCTGGCCGCATGTCCGGCGGCTCCTCGCCCGGCGGCTACGCGGCCGTACGGACCGGGGCCCGGACGGCCGCCCGCGCCCAGCCGGCAGCCCGCACCCAGGAAGGCGACATGAGTGCCACCAGCCGTTACCGGTACCTGTTCAGCCCGTTACGCGTCGGGCCGCTCACCGTCGACAACCGGGTGGTCTTCTCGGCGCACCTGACCAACTACGCGCGGGCCGGCCTGCCCTCCGAGCAGCACGTGGCCTACTACGCGGCCCGGGCGGCGGGCGGCGCAGGGATGATCATCACCGAGGAGCACTCGACGCATCCCACGGACTGGCCGTACGAGAAGCTCATCCACGGGTTCAACCCGCAGGTGATCCCCGGCTACCGGCGGATCACCGACGCGGTGCACGCGCACGGCGTGCCGATCCTCGCCCAGATCAACCACAACGGCGGCCAGGCATCGTCGATGTACTCGCGGCTGCCGGTGTGGGCGCCCAGCCCGGTGCCCGACCCGCTGTTCCGCGAGGTCCCCAAGGCCGTCGAGCTTCACGAGATCCGGGAAGTGGTCGACGGCTACGGGCTGGTCGCCGAGCACTGCGTCGCCGGCGGCTTCGACGGCGTCGAACTGCAGTGCTCGCACTCGTCCATCGTGCGCGGCTTCCTCTCCCCGGCGACCAACCGGCGCACCGACGCCTACGGCG
>NZ_JWIO01000018.1:21779-27042 GCF_001017755.1 Protofrankia coriariae | reverse complement strand
GGACGCTGGCGAACCGGGCCCGCCTGCTGCTGGAGATCGTCGACGTGGTCCGGGCGGCCCTCGGCCCGCGGCGCGCCCTCGGCGTGCGGATCTGCGGCGACGAGCTGATCGAGGGCGGGACGACGATCGAGGAGGCCGTCGCCGTGGCCCGGCTGGTGGAGGCCACCGGCAAGGTCGACTACATCAACACCTCGATCGGTGTCGCCACCGCCACCCTCTACATGATCGAGGCGAGCATGCAGGTGCCGCCGGGCTACGCGATGTTCATCCCGAGCGCGATCCGGCAGGCGGTGAGCCTGCCCGTCGTCGGCGTCGGCCGGTTCAAGGACCCGCTGCAGGCCGACCGGGCCCTGGCCGCGGGGCACGCCGACCTCATCGGGGTGGTGCGCGGGCAGATCGCCGACCCGGACTTCGTGGCCAAGGCGCGGGCCGGGCACGCCACCGAGATCCGCACCTGCCTGTCCTGCAACCAGGAGTGCGTGGGACGGATGGGGCTCAACCGCTGGCTGGGCTGCATCGAGAACCCGCGCACCGGCCGGGAGTCGGTGCCGCTGCCACCGCCGCGCCGCCGTGGGCGGCGGGTCCACGTCGTCGGCGGCGGCCCCGGCGGCATGCAGGCCGCTGTCACCGCCGCCCAGCGCGGGCACCATGTCACCCTGTTCGAGCGGTCGTCGCGGCTGGGCGGCCAGGTGCCGGTGGCGGCGGCCGTGCCCAGCCGGGCGGAGTTCCTCGACATCGCGCGCAACCTGATCGCGCACGTGCGGCGGACCGGCGTCGACGTGAGGACCTCCGTCGAGGTGGACGCGGACTTCCTGCGCGCGCAGGCCCCGGACGCGGTGGTGCTGGCCACGGGTGCCCGACCGAATCCCCCCTGGTGGGCGGCGGGGCATCCCCGGGTGGTAGACGTGCGCGACGTGCTGGAGGGGCGGGCGGAACCGAGCGGCACCGTCGTGGTCGTGGACGAGCTGGGGTTCCACCAGGCCACCTCCGTCGCGGAGCTGCTGGCCGACCGGGGCTGCCAGGTCGAGGTCGTCACCAACGGCATGGTCGTGGGCCAGGACCTCGGGGTGACGCTGGACCTGGAGACCTGGAACGTCCGGGCGGCGGCCAGGGGCATCGCCCAGAGCACCGACCTGGTGCCGATGGGGGTGACACCCGGCGCGGACGGCGGTGTGCTGCTCGCCCTCCAGCACCATCCCACCGGCACCGACGCCCAGCGCGCCGTGGACTGGGTGGTCTGCGCCGTCCAGCAGCAGGCGGAGGACACGCTCTGGCGCGGCCTGCGCGAGGATCTGCCGGCGCTGCCGTTCTCCGTCCACCGGGTCGGTGACTGCCTTGCCCCCCGCCGCGCGCACGCCGCGGTCGTCGAAGGCCAACGCGTGGCGGTGTCCCTGTGAGCGCAGGAGGGCGCGAGTGGAGTGGTCGTCATCGGGACGAGGGCGGCCGCGGAGGGAGTGTCCGACGGAGCGAACCGGAAGCTGTGAGCGCGGGGGGTGTGGGAGACGGCCGGTTCGTTCCGGGTGGGGCGGTGCTTGCCGTGGTGGTGGCGCGTGGTGGGGTGCTGCCGCTGGGCGCCGAGGAGAGCATCGCCGAGGCCGACGGGCAGGTGTTGGTCATCGGTGGCGGGGCCAAGGAGGCGGCGCAGGCGGTCACCGGCGCGTCGGCGCTGTGGTGGAGCGACACCGGCCCCGGGCTGCGCGCCGGCGCGCTCGCCCGGGTGCTCGCCGACGTGCTCGCCGACGTCCCGCTGCTGCTGTTGCCGGCGTCCCCGGACGGCCGTGACCTTGCTCCGCGGCTGGCCGCCGCGCTCGACCGTCCGCTGCTTGCCGGCGCCGTCGCGGTCCGGCGGGACGCCGACGGGGTGGTGCGGGCGGAGCTGTCGAGGCTGGACGACCGGCTGCTGCTCACGGTCGAGTGCGTGCGGCCCGCGGTGGCGACCCTGCTGCCGGGCGTGCGCTCCGTGCCCACGGCCGGGCCGCGTCCGGATCCGCGCGAGCTGCCCCTGCCGCCGCTGTCACCTTCGCGGTCCTCGCCGGTCTGGGCGCGCGATGTCGACGTCATCGAGGTGGTCGAGCCGGATCCGGCGACGATGGATCTTGCCGAGGCCGGCCGGGTCGTCGGCGGCGGCGCCGGGCTGGTGCCCCCCGGGTCCGGCGCGGATCAGGCGCGGGCGCTGTTCGACCTGCTCGCCGCCGTGTCGGCGGCGCTCGACGCCTCGACGGGGGCGACCAGGGTCGCCAGCGACGCCGGCTGGATCGGCTACGACCGCCAGATCGGCACGACCGGGGTGACGGTCGACCCCGAGCTCTACGTCGCGTTCGGGATCTCCGGCGCGAGCCAGCACGTCGGCGGGCTGGGCTCGCCCCGGCACGTGGTGAGCGTCAACGTCGACCCGTCCTGCCCGATGACCGCGATGGCCGATCTCGGCCTGGTCACCGACGCCCGTGCGCTGCTGGTGGAGCTGGCCCGGCGGTTCGGTGTCCCCGTCCCCGAGGAGGTCCGGCCGTGACGGCAACGCCCGCCGCGTCGTCGGCAACGCCCGCGGCGCCCGCACCGTCGGCGTCGGCCTCGTCCCCGCCGTCGGCGTCACCGGCGTCACCGGCGTCATCCGGCCGGGCGACGTTGCTCTTCGACGCGGTCGTCGTCGGTGCCGGCCCGGCGGGGTCGGCCGCCGCGCNGGCGGGGTCGGCCGCCGCGCTCGAGCTGGCCCGGGCGGGCCGGTCCGTCGCGCTCGTCGAGCGGGGGCCGTTTCCCGGGTCGAAGAACGTCTACGGTGGCGTGATCTACGGCCGGGTCCTCGACGAGGTCCTCCCCGCCTGGTGGGAGGAGGTGCCGGTGGAGCGCTGGGTGGTACGCCGGTCGACGATGATCATGACGCCGGCGCGGTCGCTGTCCATCGACTACCGCAGCGAGGCCTGGGGCGCCGCCCCCTACAACGGGATGACCACCTACCGGGCGGACTTCGACAGCTGGCTGGCGGGCAGGGCCGTGGCCGCGGGCGCCCGGCTGGTCACCTCGACCGTGGCCACCGGGCTGCTGCGCGACGCCGCCGGCCGGGTCGTCGGTGTGCGCACCGACCGGGCGGACGGCGACCTGCGCGCCCAGGTCGTGATCGCCTGTGACGGGGTGAACTCGTTCCTGGCGAAGGAGGCCGGCCTGCTGCCGCGGGCCGACGCCGCGCACCACACCCTCGGCGTCAAGGAGGTGCTGTCGCTGCCGGCGGAGGTGATCGACGAACGTTTCGGGGTGCGCCGCACCGAGGGCGTGGACATCGAGATGATCGGCTGCACCCGCGGCATCCCCGGCGGCGGCTTCCTCTACACCAACGCGGACACGGTCAGCGTCGGCGTGGTGCTCTCCCTGCCCCACCTGGCGGCGGCGAAGGTGCGTCCCGAAGAGATCATCGCCGATGTGAAGGCGCACCCGGCCGTCGCGCCCTACCTGCGCGGGTCGACGGTCAAGGAGTACTCCGCCCATCTGATCCCCGAAGGCGGCTACGACGCGATGCCGCGGCTGCACGCCGACGGGCTGCTCCTCGCCGGCGATGCCGCCGGCATGACGCTCGCCGCCGGCATCTGGCTGGAGGGGGTCAACTTCGCCATCGGCTCGGGGCTGGCCGCGGGCCGGGCCGCCGCCCGGGCGATCACCGTCGGTGACGTCTCCTCGGCCGGGCTCGCCTCCTACCGGTCCGACCTGGAGGGACAGTTCGTGCTGGCCGACCACAGACGGCTGCGCGGCGCGCCCGGGGTGATCCTCTCCGAACGGATCCAGCAGCGGTATCCCGGCCTGATCACCGACATCGCCGAAGGGGTGTTCACCGTGACGAACCCGACGCCCAAGCCCGGGCTCACCCGGCTGCTGCGGCGGGCGGCGAGGCGCAACGGCGTGAGCCTGCGCGAGCTGGCCGCCGACGCGGCCCGGATCGGCCGGGTGTTCCGATGAGCCGCCTGCCGCTCGGCCTCGTCAGGGACCGCAGCCGGGATCGTCGCCGGGCCGGTCGGGCAGCCCCGGCGGCCGCACCGGCCAGGACCGGCCCGGCGGCCACGGGCCTGCCGGCAGACCCGGCGGTCACAGCTGGCTCGGCTCGCCCGGCCGGCTCGGGCGATGCGGCCGGGGCCGCCACGGGCGAACGCTGGCACGACATCTCCTTCGACGACCGGATGGCCACCGTCGACTTCCGGGTCGGCGAGCGGGCCCACATCATGGTCGACTCCGACGTCTGCCGTTCGTGCACCACGAAGGCGTGCGTGACCGCCTGCCCGGCCAACCTGTTCGCCCCGACCTCCGACGGCGGCATCCTGTTCAACTACGAGCAGTGCTTCGAGTGCGGGACCTGCTACATGATCTGTAACGGCGAGAACGCGATCAGATGGACCTACCCGGACGGCGGGCAGGGCGTCGTCTTCCGGCGGGGGTGACGGCGCCATGACGTCACAGCCGTCCGGACCGACGCTCACGACAGCGGCCGAGACACCAGCCGGGGCCGTGGCCGAAACAGCAACCGATACCAGGACGTCGGCCGGGACCCCGCTCGGGACGTCGGCCGAGACCCCGGCCGACACCGGGGCAGCGGCCGCTACCGGGGCCGTGGCCGGGGCGGTGGTCGCGCCGCTCGTTGCCGTGTGCCTGTGCCACACCGACCTGCGGCCGGATGTCGACCCGCTGACCGGGGCCGTCACCCGGGACCTGCGCGGCGCCGGGATCGCCCCGGCCGAGCAGGCCGCCCTCGAGCACGCGCTGCGGATCGCCGACGCCTGGGGTGGGGCGGTGCTGGCCGTGGCCGCCGGTCCACCCGCCGCCGGCGAGACCCTGCGCGCCGCGGCCGCGCTCGGCGCGCGAGTGCTGCGGGTCCCATGGCCGGCGTCGGCGCCGGCATCGGGGGCGGCGTCGGCATCGGGGGCGGGGCCGGCATCGGGGGCGGGGCCGGCGTCGCACACCGGCGGCCCGCGCCACGGTGACGATCCCCGGCACCTCGGCGATCCGCTCGGCTCCGCCCGGCACTACCTCGACGATCTCGGCCGGGACGAGCGCGCCCTGGCCCAGAACCTGCTCGCCGCGATCCGTACCGTCGGGGAGCCGGCGCTGGTGCTCTGCGGCGACCGCTCCCCGGACCGGGGCACGGGCGCGCTGCCCGCGCTGCTGGCGCACGAACTCGGCGCCGCCCAGGCGCTCGGGCTGGTCGACCTGCGTGTCGACGGCGGGTCGCTGCTGGCCGAGCGCCGTCTCGACGGCGGCCGGCGGGAACGGTTGCGGGTGCGCCCGC
>NZ_JWIO01000018.1:0-21774 GCF_001017755.1 Protofrankia coriariae | reverse complement strand
TGCGCCCGCCGGCGGTGTGCTCGGTCGAGGGCGCCGGCGTCCGGCCGCGACGGGCGTCCCTGCCGGCGGTCCTGGCGGCGGAGCGTGCCGAGATAGCCGTGCTGGACGCGGAAACCGTCGCCGGCGACGACCTGGCGGCCGCCGTCACGGTCCGCTCGGCGCGTCCGTTCCGGCCGCGGACCAGGGTCGTCCCGCCGCCGTCAGGCACCCCACGGCAGCGCCTGATGGAGCTGACCGGCGTGCTGGTCGCGCACGAACCGCCCACCATCGTCGGCCCCGTGGACGCCGCCGGCGCGGCCGACGCGCTGCTGGCCTTCCTGGAACGCAACGGCTACCTCGGCGAGCGGCTCTCCGCCGGGCCGTAGCCGCGCTACCGTCGGCGGTGGCTGCCCGGCGCCCGGCATCCGGCACGCGGCATCCGCCGTATCAGGGCTGTTCCTGCCAGGGCCGCCTCCGTAAGGGCTCCCCTGGCAGGGGCAGCCGCCGTACCAAGCGCCGTTGTCCCGTGGAGGGTGGACCTTGAAGGCCGTCAACCGGCAGATCCGTCTCGCGGCCCGTCCGGTGGGCCTGCCCGCCTCCGGCGACTGGGAGCAGGTCGAGACAGTGGTTCCCACCCCGGGTGAGGGGGAGTTCCTCGTCGAGATCAGCTATGTCTCCCTCGACCCGGCCATGCGGGGCTGGATGAACCAGGCGCGCTCCTATGTCCCGCCGGTGCCGCTGGGGGAGGTCATGCGCGCCTATGCGGCCGGCCGCGTCGTCGCCTCCAGGAATCCCGGGTTCGCCGTGGGTGACCATGTCACCGGGCCGTTCGGGGTTCAGGAGTACGCGGTCTCCGACGGCCGGGGCGTCGTCACGGTCGACACCGGCCGGGCGCCGCTGCCGACCTACCTCGGCGCGCTCGGGATGCCGGGCCTGACCGCCTACTTCGGGCTGCTCGACATCGGCCGCCCCCGGCCGGGTGACACCGTGGTGGTCTCGGCGGCTGCCGGTGCCGTCGGCAGCGTGGTCGGCCAGATCGCCAAACGGCTGGGATGCCGTGTCATCGGTATAGCAGGTGGCGCACGCAAGTGCGGCTGGCTGGTCGACGAGCTCGGTTTCGACGCGGCCATCGACTACAAGGAGCAGAATGTCGAGGACGCGCTGCACAAGTACGCCCCCGACGGCGTCGACATCTATTTCGACAATGTCGGCGGTGACATCCTCGACGGCGTCCTCGTCCACCTGGCCCTCGGCGCGCGGGTGGTCATCTGCGGCGCCATCTCGCGGTACAACGCGACCACGCGGGTCAGCGGACCGCGGAACTACTGGTGGCTGCTGATCCAGCGCGCGTCCATGACGGGGATGCTGGTCTCCGACTACGCCGACCGCTATCCGGAGGCGACGGCGGAGCTGGCCAGCTGGCTGGCGGACGGTTCGCTGCGGGCCCGCGAGGACGTCGTCACCGGCGGGATCGGGTGTTTCCCCGAGACGCTGCTCCTGCTCTTCTCCGGCGGCAACACCGGCAAGCTCGTACTCGAGATCGCCGGCTCCGCCCGCCTGAGCCGGGACGGCTGAGATGACCTCCGGGACGAACGCGCGGTGGTCCGCACGACGGGGGACGCAGCCTGCGTCGTTCCTGGCCGGATCCAGGGCAGCCGCCCGGAACAACGGGAGAGTCCGATCTTCTTCGAGACGTCGCTGTTGATGCTGACGCCGTGCTTACGGCCACGGCGCGCGCACAAGAGGTGACGCTCGCAAGAGGTGGCGCGCACAGGAGGTGAGAGGTGCCCGGGACGGTGCTGAGAGCATGGTGATCACCCCCTGTTGGGGGACCGCCGGATGAACGCGGAGACGACCGTGCGGCGGGTGCTCGCCTGGGCCACCGAGGCCGCTGGAGCCGCTGGCGCCGACCGGCCGGCGGGTGGTGACGCGGCGAGAGGGCCGGGGCCGCCACCGGTCGGCCCGCTGCGGGACGTCGGCGGGCTCGGTCGTCCCGGTGCGGCCACCGTGACGGCGCTGCGGGAGCTGATCCGCGGCACGGCCGCCCGGCTCGGGACGGGATCGCCTCCGTTCGCCGACCCGGTGCCGGTCGGCCCGGGGGCGCTGCTGCTGGCCGCCGCGGTCGGCGGGCGGGCCGAGCCCGTGCCGGCGCGGGCCCTCGCCGAGGCGTCTCCCGCCGTGGGGCTGCCCGCCGGTGGCTGGGCCGACGCGCTCGCCCGGCACGCCGTGGTCGCTCCGGCCCTGCTGGCCTGCCGGACGGTACCCCGCACGCCAACGCCCGAACGGACGGCAACATCCGAACAGGCAGCGATATCCGAACAGGCAGCAACAGCCGGGCGGGCAGCAACACCCGGGCGGACGGCGGACTCCGGGCCGGCCGCGGCATCCGGGCCGCCCGGGCCGCCCGGGCCAGCAGGGGTGCCCGGGCCAGCCACACCGGCCACACCGGTCGGGCTGGCCACGCCGGTCGGGCCGGCGGCGGAGCGGACGATCGACGCCGAGCTGGCCGACGCGCTGCTGCGGGCGTCTCCCCTGACCGCGGTGTTGTACCGGCCGCCGCTGGCCCGGTTGGCCCGCGGTGCCACCGCGACGCAGGCCGCGGCCGCCGTCGGCCTGCTCGGCCGGCCGCGTGGGCGTGCCGTGCTGACCGCGGCGCTGGCCGCCTGGTCGTCCGACCCGGCGGTGCTCGCCTGGCGCGCGGAGCTGCTGACCCGGCTGTCCAACGATCATCCCGATGTCGTGCTCGACGTCTATCTGCTGGCCCGGCTGCGCCACGGCGCCGACTGGGACGGGCGGCTGGGCGCGGCGGCCCGGGCGCTCGCCGGCACCGGGCCGCCCGACGACCTGCCTGTTGCCACCATCCGGTTCTGGGCGCCGCTGGCCGTGCTGGACCAGCGCGACCCGGAGCTGATCCGCTCCCGGATGTTCCTGGACGGCCACCGCGACGCGCTGACCCTCGTCCGGCGGTATCGGCTCGCCGTGTCGGTGGCAGGTGCGGCATGAGTGCGGGTGTACGCATGTTGCGGCTCGTCCCCCTCGACCCGACGGCGTTTCACGATCGCTACGTGTTGGCCGAGACCGACGAACCGGAGCTCACGCTCGGTGAGCTGTTGGCCGACCTGCCGGCGTTCAGCCTCACCCCGCTGGATCCGGCCTACCTGGACGTACCGGTCCGGCGGCTCGTCCTGGAGCTGGCCGAACCCGACCCGTCGACCCCGCTCCACCTCCCGCCCGGCCTGGACCTGACGGCCCTCGCCGCGGCCGGCTCCCCGCGCGACGGCGGGCCGGCGGCCGGCACCGACGCCGCGGACAACTCGGCTGCCAATCCCGCTGCCGGCGCTGGCAGCGGCCCCGGCAGCGGGATTGGCAGCGGGATTGGCGCGGACGTGGACACCCACGTCAGCAGCACCGGGCGGAACACCCCCCTGCCCGGGCAGGGCGGTGACACAGCCGGGCGGGACGCCGACGCGGCCGGCCCGGCCGCGGCCGCGGAGTCCGGGTATCCGGAGACGCTGAGCGAGCGGGAAGCCGTGCTGATCGCGCACGACACGGAGATCAACCGGGCCGCCGCGTACCTGGAGAGCGGCCTGTCGGTCCTGGTGCGCTGCGAGAAGCTGCTCGTCGAGCACCTGGCCCACGAGATCGCCGGCCGCTCCGGACGGCCCCAGCGGACGCCGCGGCCCGCCGGCGGNTGGCCCGCCGGCGGCGCCGCGACCGCGGTGCCGGGGACGCCGTCCGGGCCGGGGGAGGCGACCCCGCTCGGTGGCGGGCGCCGCGCCGAGCTGCTGGCCGCGTTGCAGGCCGCGGTCGCCGACGCCAAGCCCGGTGACGTGGTGGTCGTCCCGCATCTGGACCTGCTCGCCGGCGGCAGCGACGCGGCGCTGACGAGCGAGGCCCGGGAGCTCGCCGACGTCCTCTACGAGCGCAGCGCGTGCGTGCTGCTGGCGTTCACCGACCCGTCCCTGGTGATCCCCGAGGTGCTGGCCAACCGGTTCGCGGTCCGGCTGTCGATCGAGATCCTGCCCCGGGAGGTGACGACCGGCTCCGGCGCGCGGGTGCCGGTGGGGCGGGCGCTGGTCACCCGCGAGGAGGCCGGGCTCTTCGACGGCTTCGACGCGGCCGACCTGTACAAGTACGTGGCCGGGATGAACGCCGTCCGGCTGCGCAACGCCCTGCGGTTCGCCTACCACCAGCACCGCCCGGCGCTCCGCGAGGGCGACCGGCGGCCCACCTTCGCCGACCTGCGTCACGAGCTGCGGGTGTTCAAGGCCCGTACGTCCAGCTCGTTCGAGGTGCCGAACGTGCCGTTCTCGGCGATCGGCGGCTACGCGGAGGTCAAGGCCGAGCTGGCGCGGGCGCTGACCATCATCGGCGGCGCCGTCGACCTGCCCGCCCATCTCCGCCACGACCTGGTGCCGCGGGGGTTCATCTTCCACGGCCCGCCGGGCACCGGCAAGACGCTGTTCGCCAAGGCGGTGGCCGCCCGGCTGGCCGCGACGATCCTCGTGGTCAGTGGGCCGGAGGTCACCGACATGTACGTCGGGGAGAGCGAACGCAAGATCCGCGATCTTTTCGCCGAGGCGCGGCGCAACGCCCCGGCCGTGGTGGTCTTCGACGAGTTCGACTCGATCGCGGCCAGCCGCACCGGCCGGGGCGACGGCGGCAGCCGGGCGGGCAACGCGATCGTCGCCCAGCTGCTCACCGAGCTGGACGGCTTCCGCCCCGAGGTGCCGGTTCTGATCATCGGTACGACCAACCGGATCGACCTGATCGACGACGCGCTGCTGCGGCCGAGCCGATTCCGCCCGATCAGGATCGGCCTGCCGGACGAGGACGCCCGCCGGGAGATCGTCCGGGTGCACGCCGAGCATTTCGGCATCCCGGTCGGCCCCGCGCTGGTGGACGCCATCGCGCGGGCGACCGAGGGGTTCAACGGCGACGAGATCCGCTCGGTGTTCCGCGACGGCCGCGCCGACGAGCTGGTCGGCGACCCGCGGCGGCCTGCTGACGCCCGCCGGCTCGGCGAGCTGATCGGGGCGTTGCGGGCAGCCCGACAGCAGCGGGAGCTGGCGAAGAGCCCGCCGTCGGACCGGCGCACCGAGGACGCCATACGTCGTGACATCACGGATACGCTCCCGATCGTCACCGATGGGGAAGAATTCACCACGGACACGGACGGGAACTCCCGGGCCGGGACGTCCCGTGCCACCGGTACCAGGCCCGGCCGGGGAGAGAGCACCGCGCCATGACCACACCAGCGCTGGACCAGCCGACCAGGGTGCTGGCGCGCACGTTCGCCACCCGGCTCCGCGACGTCCGGCAGGACTTCGTGGACCGGGACGAAGCGGTCGACCTGCTCGCTCTGGCCGTCCTGTGCCGCGAGCACGTCCTGCTCGTCGGGCCGCCGGGAACCGCCAAGAGCAGCCTGCTGGAACGCTTCCGCCGCACGCTCGACGCCTGCTGCTTCAGCTATCTGCTGACCCGGTTCACCGAACCGGCCGAGCTGTTCGGGCCGATCGACATCCGGCGGCTGCAGACCGAGGGCGTCTACCAGGTGAACACCGCCGGCATGCTGCCCGAGGCCGACATAGCCCTGCTCGACGAGGTGTTCCAGGGCAGCTCGGCGATCCTCAACACCCTGCTCACCCTCATCAACGAACGGACCTTCCACAACGGCACCCGCATGGTCGACACCAGTCTGATTACGCTGCTCGGCGCGTCCAACGACATTCCGGACGATCCGGTGCTGGCCGCGTTCAGCGACCGGTTCCTGCTGCGCTGCCGGCTCGACTACGTCCCCGACGACGACATCGAGGACGTCCTCACCCTCGGCTGGCGCGGCGAACAGGAACTGATCAATCCGGCGGCGGCCGGGGCAGGCGGCCCGGCCGGGCGCACCCGGGTCGGGTTCGGCCTCGCCGATCTCGGCCGGCTCCAGCGCGCCGTCGCCGACATCGACCTGACCGCCGTGCGCGGGCCGTTCGCCCGGATCGTGCGCTCCCTGCGCGCCGAAGGCGTCGTCTTCTCCGACCGGCGGGCGGTGAAGGCGCAGAAGACGTTCGCGGCCCGCGCGCTGCTCGCCGGCCGCGCCGCCGCCGAACTCGCCGACCTCGCCCCGCTCGTCCACCTGTGGACCAACCCACGGGACGAGCAGACGATACGCCGGATCGTCGCCGACGCCGGCGTGCCCGTCGACCGGCCCGGCCGTACCGTGCGCAGCTTCGGCGAGCTGCGGATCGACCTCGCCGAGCTGGCCGGCCAGCGTGCGCGGGTGGCCGGCGCCGAGGAGTTCCGGGAGCTGCTGCGACGCGGCCAGCGGCTCGTCCTGGAGCTGCGCCGCGACCATCCCGACGCCCGCGACCTGCTCGCCGACGTCCAACGCCACCAGCGGGAGACGATCGCCATCTACCGGGAACGGTTCGCCGAGGAGGAACTGGTCGATGTGTAACCCGCGCCGGGTCCGCGTCCGCGCCACCCGTGACCTCAGCGACGCCTGGGAGCAGGAGGTCCGCCGCCAGGTGACCCGGCGCGGGCAGGCCACCGGCGACGCCCGGATCCGCGAGCCGCTGACCGCCGGCATCGGCGCGCCCACCCTGGCCGCGCTGACCGGAGTCCTCGCCCGCACCGCCGGGTGGGAACGTGACGGCGAGTCGTTCCGGCACGCCCTCGACGGTGGCTGGCTGAGCTACCACCCCGCCACCCGCGAACTGGAGATCGTCGCGGAGGCCGTCGCCGAGGTGACGGCCTCCGGCGAGGCCAGCGCGGTCGTCCGCGGGCAGCTCGCCGAAACCGTCGAGGCCGAGGGCGAGGGCATCTACTACGACGACAACTACGGCGGCCGGACGCAGCGGTACGCCCGCCGGGAGGCCGCGCGCAACGCCGAGCGGGCCGTCGACGCCCAGGTCGAGGCGCTGCTCGCCGCCGCCCGGCAGCAGGCCGACAGTGCCGAGGGCACCGCCGTGAAGGCCGCCGCCGCGGCCCGCGCGGACGCCGCCCTGGCCGAGGCCGCCGCCGCCCGCGCCGAGGCGCTGCGCCGGGAGGCAGCGAAACGGCTGGTCACCGTCGGTATTCAGGGGCGCAACATCTTCCACCAGGCGCTGGCCGGGGCCTACCGGGACGCGATCCTGGCCTACGCCCGGGCCCGGCACGCCGAGGGCATCACCTGGTCGGAGAACGACGGTGTCCTCGACATCGAGTTCGAGCTGCGGATCTGATGGCCCGGCCGGATTCCGGCCGCCAGGCCACGGATCGCAGCCTTCGATTCTCGATTTCAGGTTCTGGGCTCCGGACTATGAAGCACGGCCACGACAGACCACGACCGACGAAAAATGATTTCGGGACACGGATTACGGGATTCGGGGGTGGGGCATGCGGGTCCGGGTGAAGTTCCGTTACCGCGCCGACAGCGGTGAGGTCGAGGTGTTCCGCGTCGAGGACACCGGCGAAGGTGTGCCCGTGGCCGACCACGACGCCCGCCACGACCGGATCACCGCCGACGTCGCCCGCATCGTCGAGAACAACGCTCTCATCGAGCAGGAGGCCCTCATCGAGCAGGAGGCCCCCGTCGGGCAGGAGGCCCCGCGGCCGGTACCGCTGGTCCAGGAGCGGCAGGCCGGGCAGCGGCCCGGCGAGCGGGAGCCGTCGACCGGACGGGCCGAACGAGGGCAACGGCTCCATGACTGACCGTGTGCTGCTCGAGCGGGCCGCGAGCTGCTACCTGCGGGCGGGGCAGATCGTCGAGGCCGCGCGCTGCTACCGGGACGCCGGCTCCTTCCAGCGGGCGGCGGAGCTGGCCATCCGGATCGGCCGGTACCGGGACGCGGTCGCCGACTACACCGCGGCCGGTCTCCTCCACGTCGCCGCGTGGCTGCTCGTCCACAACCTGGACGACCCGGCCGCCGCCCGCGCGTCCCTGCCAGCCGCTCCTGGCCCCAACCCTGATCATGATTCGTTCGAGCCGTCGGTCGGGCTCACGGCCGATCCGGCTGTCACGCCGTCGAACGTGCCGGCTGGTTCGGCCGGCATGGTGGCTGGTTCCCTTGGATCGGTGGCCGGTGCCGTCGAGCCGATGTCCGGTTCCGCCGTCGGACCGGTGCCCGGCGTTGCCGGGACGATGGGGGGACCGGCGGTTCCGCCGGTGCTCAACGTCATGTCGCGACGGCTGGTGCTGGCCCGTTGCGACATCGCCGAAGGGCTGCCCGCCCGGCGCATCCTGCCCGTGCTCGCCGACGTCCAGGCGATCCTGGCCGAGCCGCTGGCCGGCGAGCCCACCTGGCCCGTGGCCGCGGCCGACCTGCGGATCGAACGGTGGGCGGTCGCGCTGGCCGAGGCCGCGCACCGCTACGACCAGGTCGCGCTCGTCTTTGCCGCGGCTGTGCGGGGACGGCGTACCGGCGCGGAGCAACGGTGGGCCGAATGGTCGCTGCGGGTCCTGCACACCGAGCTTGTCCTGCCGCCCGTCACCACCACGCCGGCCCTCGCCGCGCCGACCGAGGCCGGGGTGACCAGCTCCGGACCCTCCGCTGCCGGGCCGTTCTCTCCCGGCGGGCCGTCCGCTCCTGTCGGGTCATCTGCTCCTGGTAGGCCGTCCGTCGTCGCGGGGTCGGTCGCCGCATGGTCCGCGACCAGCCCGTCCGCGAGGTAGTCGATGGCTCTGGGACCTGGCAGTCCGGCGTCCGGCCAGGGGCGGCGTCCGCGTCCTTTCGCCGGGCGGGAGATCCCGCCGGCAGCGGTGGCCGGCTTGCCCGGGCCGGCTGGCCCGGGGCCGGCGGTGTTCCTTGCCGGCAGGTTCGGCTCCGCCTCCGCGGCGCTTGTGTTCGCTGGTTCACTCGTGGCAACCGGGCATGGCGAGAGCATCCAGTTCCTCCGGGCCGACGGAGCGGCCCCGACCGGGACGCCCGCTCCGACCGGGACAGCCGGCCCGCCCGGCGCCGGTGGATCTGCCCTGACCAGAGCAGCCGGCCCGGCCGGGGCTGGCGGATCCGCTCCGGCCGCGGCCGGGGCTGGCGGATCCGGGCCGGCCGGGGACTGGTGGGTCGCCGCTGACGTGGCCCTCGACCTGGGCCGGGAGCTGGTGTCGACCGCACGCGGCCGGCTGTACGTCCGTGCCGGCGAACGCTTCCTGCCCGACCGCGGCTGGGACGCCCCGCCGACCGCGTCACCGGCCGCGTCACCGCCTGTGTCACCGGCCCGGTCGCCAGGCGCGCCACCAGCGGCAACGCCGGCCACGGCGGGCGACGATCGTGGGTCGGTGCTGGTGTCCGGGCTTCGTCCGGTGAGCGTCGTCGAGGTTGTGCGGACGGCCGGGCTCCATCCGGTGGCGGCTGGCCCGTCCGCCGAGGCGGTGGTACTGGTACCGGGCTCGCAGGCCGGTGGGGTCGTCCAACGCGCCCTGGAGCTGGGGCTGGACGTGCGGTACCGGCCTGTCCGGCTCGTCCCGCTGTTCGACGACACCACGCCGTCCGGCACTGCCACGGGCGCGGGGCCCGGCGCCGCCGTCGAGCCGTCATGGTCCGCCGTCGGCGGGCGAGGGACGGGAGAGCCCGTCGCCGGGGCGTCCGGCGGCGGGCGAATCATCATCGAACTACGACTTTCTGTGACGGATCCCAGGGTCTCCTGGGCATACGGGCAGAGCACCGGGGCGCCTTTCCCAGCATCGACTGCGAGTTCGACTTCGGCATCGGCGCGGGGGGAGCCGCTGCTCGCGTCGTTGCTGACGGCGCTCGATCACGACCCGTTCGTGCTGGCCTGCCGGGTCACCGGAGGCACTCTGCTGGTCCAGCACGCCATGGCGTCCGCCCTGCCCGATCCGTTGCTCGCCGATCTGGTGGACGCCGGTACGTGGGTGCTGGCCGACGCCTCCTTCGGCTGCTGGCGGCTGGTCGGCCTCGGTGCGCCCACGGACGCGGCCACGCTCGTCCGGCTCGCCGACGACTACCCGCTGGAGACGCCGGACCCGACCACATCGGCGGTGGACGGCACCTCCCTGGCAGCGGCCGGCGCATCGCCGCGGCTGGCGGGGCGGCCGGTCGCGATCGTCCCGGGCCGTACCGGCGAGGCCGACACCGACGCGGCGCTGCTCGACGACGACGACCTCGCGGCCGTCCCGCTGCTGCTGGAAGGGCATCCGCTCGCCGAGACCGCGTTCGTCGTCCGAGGCCGGGACCGGCATCTGCTGCTGGCCCCCGGAGGTCTGCTCGAACGGCTGCCGGTCGGTGAGCCGCTGTACTGCCTCGGGCCCGGCCCGCTGTTCCTGCCGGTCGGCTACCGGANCGCGCCCGCGGCTGCCCCCGAGCGCCCGCCGGGCCCTGTTCGGCGCCGGGGACGACATCGCCGTGGTGGCGTTGCCGGACCGGGCCGTCGCCTTCGACCTGGGTACTCGCCATCCGGTGTGGACGCTGTGGGCCGGCCCCGGCCCACAGCTGGACCTCCAGCTTCCCCCGGAGATCGAGGCGGCGCTGGCGGATGTCGACGCGCAGGTCACCCCCCGGCCACCGGAGCCGGGGTCCGACCTGGCGCCGCAGCCGTCCGCCGACGGCCGGCAACGCGCCCGGGGGCTGTGGAAGAGGCTGCGCAACCACGCCCCAGAGGCGCCTCCAGCGCCGCGTACCTGGCTGGATGATGCCCTTGCGGCAGAATTTGCGGACGACTGGGTCCGAGCCGCGGAGCTCCACGAACGCAACGGCGACCCGCTGCGCGCCGCCCACCTCTACGAACGCGCCGCCCGCCGCACCGGAACCCGCGCCTCTCCGTAGGTCCGTAGGTCCACAGGCTTCCCACGCCCGTAGGCTTCCCGCGCCCGTGGGGTTCCCCGCGACCGACCGCCCGCGAAAGCCACCGGACTGGTCGCGGGGTTTCCGCCCCAGATGTAGGTGGAAAGTGTCGTGGCGGCAACGTTTTTCACCTACGGACTTCGCGCCCGTAGGTGAAAAAACGTTGTGTCAGTAGCGGTTTCCACCTACGGCATCTCTTACGGCAGCCGGTCGTAGGCGGCGAGGGTCAGGAAGTCGGTGAAGTCGTCGGCGAGGGCGAGCTCGACGAACAGCGCGCGGGCCTGCTCGAAGCCGGCCGCGTCGTAGCCGTCGCCGGGGGACTGCCGGATCACGGCCAGTTCCTCCTCGACGAGGCGTTCGACCAGCTCGCGGGTCACCGGTGTGCCGCCGTCGAGGACGACGCCGCCGCGCAGCCACTGCCACACCTGGGAGCGGGCGATCTCGGCGGTGGCCGCGTCTTCCATCAGGTTGAAGATCGCGACGGCGCCGGTGCCCCGCAGCCAGGCGCGCAGGTACTGGAGGGCGACGCTGACGTTGTTGCGCAGGCCCGCCAGTGTCCGCTCGCCGGGCGCGGAGACGACGTCGAGGAGGTCCGCGGCGCTGACCCGAACGTCCTCGCGGATGCGGGTGAGCTGGTTGGGGCGCTCGCCGAGCACGCCGTCGAAGACCTCCCGGCACGGCGCCACCAGGTCGGGGTGGGCGACCCAGGATCCGTCGCAGCCGGCCTCGGCCTCGCGGGTCTTGTCCGCGCGCACCCTGGCCAGGGCGGTGGCGTTGACCTCGGCGTCCCGGCGGCTGGGGATGAAGGCGGCCATGCCGCCGACCGCGTGGGCGCCGCGCCGGTGGCAGGTGCGCACCAGCAGGTCGGTATAGGCGCGCATGACGGGGGCGGTCATCGTCACCGCGTTGCGGTCGGGCAGGGTGAACCGCTCACCCCGGTCGCGGAACTTCTTGATGATGCTGAACAGGTAGTCCCAGCGGCCCGCGTTCAGCCCGGCGGAATGTTCACGCAGCTCGTAGAGGATCTCCTCCATTTCGAATGCCGCCGGGATCGTCTCGATGAGCACGGTGGCGCGGATTGTGCCCCGGGGAAAACCGAGGGCGTCCTCGGTGTGGACGAAGACGTCGTTCCACAGCCGCGCCTCAAGATGGCTTTCCAGCTTCGGGAGGTAGAAGTACGGGCCCCTGCCCGCGTCGAGCTGCCGTTGCGCGCAGTGGAGAAGTACAGCCCGAAGTCGAACAGGCCGGCGGAGACGGGCCGGCCGTCGACGAGCAGGTGCTTTTCGGTCAGGTGCCAGCCCCGGGGCCTGGCCACGATCGTGGCCAGGGTGTCGGCGAGGGCGTAGCGCCGGCCGTCCCCGCTGGTGAAGTCGATGGTGCGGTCCAGGGCGTCCCGCGGGTTGAGCTGGCCGGTGACCATGTTCTCCCACAGGGGGTGTTGGCGTCCTCGAAGTCGGCCAGCCAGACCTTCGCGCCCGAGTTCAGCACGTTGATCGTCATCTTGCGGTCGGTCGGCCCGGTGATCTCGACCCGGCGGTCGAGAAGGCCCGGCGGGGGCGGGGCGACCTGCCAGTCACCCTCGCGGACGTCCCTGGTGTGGGGGAGGAAGTCCAGGTTCGCGCCGGCGGACAGATGGGCCTGCACCTCGCCGCGCCGGGCCAGCAGCTCACCCCGCCGTGGGCCGAAGCGGCGCTCCAGATCGGCGACCAGCGCCAGCGCCGGGAGGGTCAGGATCTCCTCGAAGCGTTCCCCGACAGGGCCAGTGATCTCCACGCCGGCGGGAACGTCGGGGAATGGGACGCCAGGCTCGGCCACACGCATCTCCAGGAATTCCAGGAATCTCGGACGACAGAAGAAGATTTCGCGCGGTGGAACGCTTCGGTGAAGTTCTCGTCAGACCGTCGGTGCTCCCCGTTCCCGACGCTCCCGAGGTAGCGGTGGACACGGGGGCAGGGCTGAAGCGGTCACGAATCTATCGTGATCCGTTCGGCTACGCCGGCTGTGGCTGCTGTGCTGACTGTGACTGGCGCGCCGCCTGTGGGCGGTGGGAGCGGGTGCGGACGGCGGCGCAGAGCAGGGCTGAGAGGGCCGCGACGCCTGCCATCACGTACCAGACGCGCTGGAAGGCGTCGAGCGCGGAGGCGGGGGACGGCGTGCCGAGGACGGCGACGAACACCGACACCCCGAGCACGGCGCCGAGCTGCCGGAACGAGGAGTTGATGGCGCTGCCGATCCCGAACCGGGCCGGTGGCAGCGACGCGGCGGCCGCGCTGCCGAGCGTGGGGAGGGTCAGCCCGATGCCGGCACCGGTGAGCAGGGCCGCCGGCAGCCAGTCGGTGACGTAGTGCGGGGTGGCATCGATCTGGGTGGCGAACAGCAGCATCGCCGCGGTGAAGGACAGCGCGCCGGGGACGAGGACCGCGCGGTGCCCGAAACGGTCGGCCAGCGCGCCGGCCAGCGGGGCGGCGACACCGGCGAGCAGCGGGCTCGGGGTCACCGCGAGGGCGCTGCGCAGCACCGACCAGTGCCACACCGTCTGCAGGAAGATGATGTTCGCCAGAGTGACGGCGAAGAAGGCGGTGGCGAACGTCAGCATCCCGGCGTTCGCCACGCTGTAGGCGCGGACCCGGAACAGGCTGAGGTCGACGGCTGGCCGGGCGGCATGCCGGGTCCGGACGACGAACAGCGGCAGACCGACCGCGGCGACGAGGAACGCGCCGATGACGCGGGGGTCGTCCCAGCCCCAGTCCGGCCCCTCGATGATGCCGAACGCGACAGCGCTGAGCGCCAGCGTCACGAAAAGGATGCCGAACGGGTCGGGGATGCCGGTGGCGCCGGTGTCCCGGCTTTCCCGCAGCACCCGCGCGCCGACCAGCGCGGCCAGCAGACAGATCGGCAGGTTGACCAGGAACACCCAGCGCCAGGACAGATACTGGACGAGCACCGAGCCCAGGACCGGTCCGCTGGCCGCGGCGAGCCCACCCATCGCGCCCCAGATCCCGATCGCGGCCGAGCGCTTGTGGGGCGGGAATTCGGGGAGCAGCAGAGCCAGCGACGACGGCACCAGGATCGCGGCGAACACCGCCTGCAGCGCCCGGGCGGCGATGAGCACAGCGGTGCCGGACGCCAGCCCGCAGGCGGCGGAGGTGACCGCGAACCCGATCAGCCCGATCTGGAACAGCCGTTTGCGGCCGAACTGGTCGGCCAGCCGCCCGGCGAGGACGAGCAGCGCGGTGAGGACCAGCGCGTAGGCGTTGAGGACCCAGGCCAGGCCCGCGGTCGTGGTGTGGAAGCTCCTGGTGATCGACTCGAACGCGACGTTGACGATCGTCGCGTCCAGGAAGACGACGAACACCCCGATCGAGGAGATGGCGAGAACCGCGCGGGCGCGCCCGCTCCTCGGCGCCCGCCGCTCGTCGGTGGGCGCCGGCGCCGCTTTCCCGCCCGGTGCCGCTTTCCCGCCGGGGGCCGCTGACGGCGTGGTCGCTGGCCCGGCCGCCGGCCCGCTCCGTGGCGCGGCCGGCGGCTTGGGGGCTGGCTCGGCGGCTGGCTCGGACGGTAACGTCACNCTGACGACCCGCCGGGCGGACTGGGTGGCTCGGCGGGTGACGTCACCGATGGCTCGGCCGCCGGTTCGGCCGGCGATCCGGCCGCTGTCTCGGCCTGCGATCCGGTTGGCGGCCCGGCCGCTGCCTCGGCTGGCGATCCGGTTGGCGATCCGGCCGCTGCCTCGGCCTGCGACCCGGTTGGTGGCTCGGCCGCTGCCTCGTCGGTAGTGGTCGGTACCGCTGGGTTGCTCACTGTTGCTCCTGCCGGTGGTGGAGGCGGTCGACGGTCCTGTCGAGTTCGGTGGTGATGGCCGCGCTGCCGTAGCTGCCGCCGGGAACAGCGACACGGCTGATCAGCGCGGTGCCGAGCCCGGCCATTCGCACGGTGTGGTCGACGAAGTCCTCGACCGGCGGCCAGTCCAGCTCGGGTTTGCTCAGCAGCAGCGACACGCAGCCGTGGATGGCGGCCCACAGGCTCAGCGCGAGCGGGCGCGTCTCCCCGCGGAACACCCCGGCGTCCACGCAGTCCTGGACGGCCCGGCTCATCTGCCTGAGTGCCGCTCGGGCGGCCGTCGTCGCCGCGGCCGCACACCTCTCACCATGGGTGAGGGGTCGGCCCATCATCAGCAGCCGGTACTGGACGGGATGGTCGAGCCCGAACCGGACGTACGCCATGCCGCACCGGCGCAGGGCGTCCAACGGGTCCGTCACGCCGACGGTGGCGGCGGTCAGCCGCTCGTCCAGGTCACCCCAGACCTTCAGGCAGACGGCGTCGAGGAGCGCGGCCTTGTCGGCATAGTGCAGGTAGACCGATGGCGTCGTCACACCGACCCGGCGGGCGACCGCACGCACGGTGACGGCCTGTTCGTCCCCGGTTTCGACCAGCAGGGCCTCGGCCGCGAACAGGATCTCCTCGGCCAGTCGGCCGCCCTCACCCCGGCGCGCCCTCGTCCGCCCGGCTGACACCATGGACGAAGGTTGCCAGCGTCAACTTAACCTTGTCAACTCACGCTGTCGCTGTCGCTGTCGCTGTCGCTGTCGCTGTCGCTGTCGCTGTCGCTGTCGCTGNGGCGGGAGCCGGTCCGGGGGCCGCTGTCGCGGCGGCCGTGCGCCCGGCCGCCGGGCGCGAGCCGGTAAAAACGGGAACATCCCATAAAATCAGGAAGGCCTTGTGGCGAGGATCGGACGGCCGGTGGTGGGTGTTGCCGGCGTGTCGCCGATGACAGGCTGGCCCTTTTGTTCTGAAAAACGACTGAGTTGTTCCCGAAAATCCGTCGCGGCGGATATCGACCTGACCGGGGTGTTCCGGCGGAATAGGCAGTTTGGCGCGCCGGGAACAGTGCGCTGATGCGTCTGTTGTCTCGAGTTGACGCTGCACGGTAGCGAAGTAGTTTTATTCCTACAAATAGCTGGCTCGAGCTGGAGGCGATCGTATGGAGCAGCAGCAGGCGCAGGAGCTGGAGCAGCGGCTGCGGGAGGACTGGGACCGGATTCGCCATCAGATTCTCGATCAGTTCGTCCAGGTCAGCACCGCGGATCTGGACGCCGCCGCCAGCGTCAACGATCTCGTACGGCGGATCGCCGACAGGTCACACCACACCGAGCCCTACGTCGAGACGCGGTTGCGCGAACTCGTCGCCGCCACGGTGTCAGCCGGGCAGGCTGGGCCTGAGCAGCCCGGGGAGCAGGCCGGGCAGGCCGAGAGCGGGGGTGAGGGGACGCGGCCGGGCGCCGAGGGCGAGGGCGCCCGGCCGGCCACGGCGGAGGCAGGCGGGCAGCCGGGCGCCGAGGCGGAGCAGGGTGGTGAGGCAGGGGATTTCAGCCAGCCCTCCGAACCGCTTGGTGGGCCACGACAACCGTTCGGCGGGTCGGAGGATCCGCAGCAAGAGTCGTAAAACCAGTGGTGGGGCCGGTACTGAGACCAGTGACAAAACCGGCGTCCGGACTTCTTCGGCTGATTTTCCCGGACTGAGCCCGGACCAGTTGGACCCGGGCTGGTGATTCCGGGTTTTCGCCCCGAGGAGTGTTCCCGGCGGTCCGCTCGCCGGGAACACTCCTGCCGGGGGCTTCCGGCGGGGATTCCTGCCAGCGGCACAGAGGATTCCCCGGGAGCGGGTGAAGGGTGTCACGCCTCTTCTCAGGCAGGCTGGCGCGGGCTACAGCGGGATGTTGTTGTGGCCGCCGCGGCGCCCGACCGCGGCGGGGCGTTCGTCCACGGCGGGACGTTCGTCCGCGGAGGCGAAGGTCCGCACGAGGGTGCGGCGGGTGCGGGCCGGGTCGATGACCTCGTCGACGACGCCGATGGACAGGGCGCGGTCGACGCCCCCGGCGACCCGCTGGTGCTCGGCGACGAGCTGGACGCGCAGCTCCTCGCGCCGCTCGTCGTCCGCGGCGGCGGCCAGCTTCCTGCGGTGCAGGATCCCGACGGCGGCCTCCGCCCCCATGACGGCGACCTCGGCCTGCGGCCAGGCGTAGACGGCGGTGGCGCCCAGCGAGCGGGAGTTCATGGCGATGTACGCCCCGCCGTAGGACTTCCGCGTGATCAGGGTGACGCGGGGCACCACCGCCTCGGCGAAGGCGTGCAGCAGCTTCGCGCCCCGGCGGACCACACCGTCCCACTCCTGCCCGACGCCGGGCAGGTAGCCGGGCACGTCGACGACGACCAGCAGCGGCACGCCGAACGCGTCGCACATGCGCACGAACCGGGCTGCCTTCTCCGCGCTCAGCGAGTCCAGGCAGCCGCCCTTGCGGATCGGGTTGTTGGCGATGACCCCGACCGTGTGCCCGCCGAGACGGCCGAGACCGATGACGATGTTGGGCGCCCACCGGGGCTGCAGCTCCTCGAAGGCGTTCCACGGCCCGGCGCTGTCGAGGATCTCCAGCAGCAGCGGGCGGACGTCGTAGGCGCGCCGCGCCGTCGCGGGCAGCAGCTCGCGCAGGTCCCGGCTGTCGTCCACCGTGTCCGGGTCGAAACGGCCGGGCCTGGTGAGCAGCCCGGTGATCCGGCGGGCCCGGGTGAACGCGTCGTCCTCGGTGTCGACGGTGACGTGGACGACCCCGGAGCGGCGGCCGTGCGCGTCGACGCCGCCGAGACCCGCCATGTCGATCTGTTCGCCGGTCACGCTGCGTACGACGTCGGGCCCGGTCACGAAGATCCGGCCGGACGTCGACATGATCACGATGTCGGTCAGCGCGGGGCCGTAGGCGGCGGCGCCGGCCGCCGGGCCGAGCACCACCGATATCTGCGGCACCCGGCCCGAGGCCCGGGTCATGGCCGCGAACATCCGGCCGGCGCCGTCGAGGGACTCGACCCCGTCCGCGAGCCGGGCGCCGCCCGAGTGCCACAGCCCGATCACCGGCTGNCCGGCTGGCCGTCGCGCACCGCCGTGTCGATGGCGTCGACGATGTGCCGGGCGCCGCCGAGGCCGAGGGCGCCGCCCATCACCGTCGCGTCGGTGCAGTAGGCGACGACGGGGGCGCCGTCGATCCGGCCGCGCACGGCGAGCACGCCGGTGTCGTCGTCGGGGTGCAGGGCGGTCACGGAGCCGGTGTCCAGCAGGTGGGACAGGCGTGCCGCGGGGGCTCGCCGATCGGCCTGGATGTCGTCGGCGGCGGGCCTGGGAAGAGCGATCCTGGCAACGGCGTCCTCGGGACGAGCCGTCAACCCTGTCATCTCCAGCCTCCTCCTGGCGAACCCCGGCGCATCCGACGGGTTCGACGAACAACGATGAATGACGAACAACGACTAACGACCAACGGCGGGCAGCCAGTGATTGGCGGACAGCCGATTGATGGTGGACAGCAACGAACGGTGAACGCGACGAAGCACGACGTACGACGACGTACGACGACGAACGACGAACATGACCAGCACGCCCCGCGGGGCTCGGGTGCCCGCTCCCGGCACGGGCCGGACCGGGCGGCTCGCCGCCGGGGCCGGGCCCGGCCGCGCGGAGCGTGCTGGACGGGATCCGCGAGGATCAGTCGACGATCACCGGGAGACGGTCGGCGGTCGGCCGCCACTCGTCCGTGACCGCCGTCGGCCGGGGGCCGGCCTCGGGCTCGAGGGGGTAGCGCAGCACGCTGCGGAAGTATGCGATCCGCCAGCCCCGCTCGGTGTGTACGACGACGCTCAGGTAGTCGCCGTTGGTGGTCGTCCCGTCCGACCGGAGCGCGATGTAGCGGCTGTGGGTCCGCACGGTCCCGTCCGGGTCGGTCAGGATCAGCGTGTTCACCGTCTGGTGGTCCGCCCCGTCCGGCTGCCGCTGGTCGAACAGCTCCCGGACGGCGTCGATCCCGTGCAGGTGGACGCCATCGCCGTAGCCGAGCTCGATCTCGACGTCGTCGGTGAAGAGCAGGGGCAGGGCGTCGAGCTCGCGGCTGTCGTACACGTGCGCGATCAGCGCGATGGTCTGGTGGATCTCGGCGACGTCGGCGGCCGACAGTTTGCGGCTCATGCCGGGATCGCGCCGAGTTGCTGGAGGATGGTGAGCCGGTCCGGGGTGACGACGTAGTCGACGACCTTGCCATCACGGAACGTGACCAGGCTGATGCTGGTGCCGTCGATGGTGTTCCCGGTGCCGGGCACACCCCAGACCTCGCCGGAGTGGACGCCCTGGATGCGCCAGAAGACCACGACCCGGTCACCCTCGGCCACGATGTCGGTGACGGTGGTCTTCAGGTCGGTGACGTTCTTCCGCAGGTCGATGACGTGGCTGGCGAAGCTGTCGCGGCCGAACGTGCCGCTGCCGGTGCTCCGGCTGGCGTCCTCGGCGAGGAAGTCGTCGAGCAGCTCCAGCCGGCCCTCGTTGACGATCTCCTCGTACAGGCGCCGGGCGATCGTCTTGTTCGCCTGGAGCCTGTCCGGGCTGTCCGCCGCGACGGCCGTCGCCGTCCCGGCGTGCTGGTCGGTGGTGGTCATAAATCGTTCCCTCTCATAAATGCCGTGAAGGCCGTAAATGCCGTGAACATCGTAAAGGCTGCGAATATCGTACATATCGGGACCGCGACGGACGCCCGTGCGGCCGGCACGAACGCGGCGGACGTGAATCCGCCGGGCGTGAATCCACCGGGCAGCGGTGGGCGGGAACCCCCGGCGGATCCGCCGGGGGTGAAGCCACCAGGGACGCGTGTCCCGGCACCGGCCGCGGGCGCACCGGGTGTCCCCGCACCGGGTGTCACTGCATCGGCTCACCGTCGTACGTCGGCGGCAGCAGGAAGCCGTTGCTCGCGCTGAGGCCGCCGTCGCTGGGGATCACCGCGCCGGTGATGTAGGAGGACTCGGGGGTCGCGAGAAACCAGATCACCTGGGCCTGCTCGCGCGGGTCGCCCCACCGGCGCAGCGGGATCCGCCGGTTGATGTTCGCGAACAGCCGGGGATCGTGCTTCACCGGCGCCGTGCGCGGGGTGAGGGTGATGCCCGGTGCGATCGCGTTGATCCGGATGCCCTGGTAGCCGTAGTCGAGCGCGGCCGACCGCACCAGGTTGATCGCCGCCGCCTTGGTGGCGTTGTACGCCCAGGTGTAGGGGTCGCCGCGCAGCCCGGCGCCGGAGGCCGTCACGACGATGGCACCGCCGCCGGCGGCCCGCAGCGCCGGAGCGGCGGCCCGGATGCCGAGCGCCGCGCCGCGCACGTTGACCGCGTGGACCCGGTCGAGCTGTTCGATCGCCCCGGGGGCCTCGATCGGCGGCGCGCCGCCGANNNGCGCGCCGCCGATGCCGGCGTTGAGGACAGCGGCGTCGAGGCGGTCGAAGTGCTCGAGGGCCAGCCGCACCGCCTCGACGTTCGCCTTCTCGGTGGAGACGTCGCCCTCGAGCGTCACGACGTTCTTGATGCCCTCGAGCTCGGCGAGGCCGGCCGTGTCGGGGTCCACGGCGACGACACCGTAGCCTCGTTCGGCGAACAGCTCCACGGTCGCCCGGCCGATCCCGGCGGCGGCGCCGGTCACGACGACTGCCGGAAGTGTCATGCTTGTCCCCTCTGCTGGTTATCTACTGGTGACCCGGGGCCGTCGGCGGCGCGAAAAATGATCACGCTGCTTCTGGTCCGCCGGGTGGGTCGTCCGGGGTGTCCGCCGCGAGGCCGATCCCGATGCCCGGCCGGTGCCCGCGCGCTGCCTGGCTGATGCCCGTCCGGTGCCCGGCTGACGCGCGGTGTGGGACGCGCGGGCCGGGCCCCGGTGCGCGGGCTGGATCCGCGCTCATGGGCCGGTCAGGTCGCCTGGGCAAGCGACGCCAGCCACTTGGCCACCGCGGCGGCGGTCGTCCCGGTGTCCTCCTCAAGGATGGTGAAGTGGTCACCGGGGACGTCGATGATCTCGTGCGGGAGTGTCCAGTACGCCCGCCAGTCCGGCCGGCCCGCCGTCTCGGCGGGGGTGCCGGCCAGCGNNNNGGCGGGGGTGCCGGCCAGCGGCTGTTCCGCACGGATGAGCAGGGTGCGGGCACGGACCTCGGACGGCTGCCAGTCCCCGAAGATCCGGTTGTAGGTGCCCATGGTGGACAGCCGGGAGTCCAGCGTCGACAGGTCGAAGCGGTCGAACCGCTCCACCAGCGCGGTGATCATGGCGGCGTTCCACCATTCCATCCCCGGCCGGGAGGGGGTGTCGATCGGGTAGGAGTCGACCAGGATCAGCCCGGCCGGGAAGATCCCCTCCGCCTCCAGGCCGGCGACGACCGAGTTCGCCACGCAGCCGCCCATCGAACGGCCGAGGACCACGAACGGCTCGTCCCCGACGACCTGCCTGACCGCGTCCACGTGCATCTGGATCAGCGTGGCGGCCGAGCCCGGGAGCAGGTCGCCTGTGGGCAGCCCCGGGGCCGGCACCACATGGACGTCCCGCTCGTCGCGGAACAGGCTGCCGAACCGGGAGTACTCGTGCGGGCCGGACAGCGCCGACAGCGCCGGGAAGCAGACGATGTTCGGCCGGGACGGCCCGGTCACCAGGGTCAGCGGGGGCGGGGTGTGCTCGTGGCGGTCCGCCTCGTCGAACGTCGAACGCAGGCTGGACGCCACGACCAGCAGCTGCGCGGCGGCGTTCATCTGCCCGGCGTCGAACAGCCGCCGGTACAGCCCGCCGATGCCCCCGCCGACAGCGGCGACGGCGTCGGCTGACGGCCCGCCGCTGCCCGCGCCCGCCGCCGGCGCCGACGGCGTCCCCCGCCCGGCGGAATCGGGCCCGGCGGAGTCGAGCCGGCCGGCGATGAGCTCGGCGACGTCGGCCGGGGACGGATGGTCGAAGGTGAGCGTTGCCGGCAGCCGCAGGCCGGTGTGCGCCTCCAGCCGGTTGCGCAGCTCGACCGCGGTGAGCGAGTCCAGCCCCAGCTCGACGAAGGCGCCGGCGGCGGAGACCGGGTCGGCGTCGGCGTAGCCGAGAGCATTCGCGGTTTCGCTACGCACAAGCTCGAGTATGACCGCGTCACGTTCGGCCCCGGACAGGCCGGTGAGCCGCTCGCGCAGCGCCGACCGGCCACCCGCC
>NZ_JWIO01000016.1:81749-97686 GCF_001017755.1 Protofrankia coriariae | reverse complement strand
CCACCCGCCCTCGTCACCCCCGACGGCACCGTCACCTACCTCGACATCCCCCCCGGACCCCCCCTCGGCCTCGGCGGCCTCCCCTTCGAAGCCACCGACCACCACCTCCCCGACGGCAGCCTGCTCGCCCTCTACACCGACGGCCTGATCGAATCCCGCGACCGCGACATCGACACCGGCCTCGACATGCTCCGCCACGCCCTGTCCACACCGGCCCCTACTCTCGAGGCCACGTGTGATCACATCCTCAAGACCCTGCTGCCCGACCGGCCCGCCGACGACGACATCGCCGTCCTGCTCGCCCGCACCCACACCCTCACCACCGGCCAGGTCGCCTCCTGGGACCTACCCGCCGACCCCGCCGTCGTCGCCCACGCCCGCACCCTCACCACCGGCCAACTCACCACCTGGAACCTCCCCGACGCCATCCCCACCACCACCCTCGTCGTCAGCGAACTGGTCACCAACGCCATCCGCCACACCACCGGCCCCATCCACCTCCGCCTCATCCGCGACCGCGGCACCCTCATCTGCGAAGTCTCCGACACCAGCAACACCGCCCCCCACCTGCGCCGCGCCCGCACCCTCGACGAAAACGGCCGCGGCCTGTTCCTCATCGCCCAGCTCACCCACCACTGGGGCACCCGCTACAACCGCACCGGCAAAACCATCTGGGCCGAACAACTCATCTGAGCCGAACAGCTCATCCGAACCGAACAACTCGACGGACGAACAGCTCAACGGGCACGGCCTCGGCACGCCGGGGGCGCCGGAGATGTGCTTCGATGGTGGCGGATCACGGCCACGGCCCGTGGCCCGTCGTTGTCGGATCATCATCTGTCGGATCATCGTCACGGGGATCACCGGGAGCGGGAGGCTCGATGCTTCTGCTGCGCCGTCTGATAGGCGTCATCCTGCGTCGCGCCCGCCTACGGCAGGGACGCACCCTGCGTGAGGTTGCGCGGACCGCGAACGTGTCGGTTCCGTATCTGTCCGAAATCGAACGTGGCCGGAAAGAGGTTTCCTCAGAGGTGCTGGCTGCGCTGTGCCGGGCCCTCGACATCCGTCTCAGCGACCTGCTTGACGAGGTTCTGGACGATCTGCGCCACCTCGAGTCCGAGACGGTACCCGTCACCGTGCGCAGCGCTCCCCCCGACCTGCCCGGTGCTCCCCCCAACGTCACCGTGCGTACGCCGCAGTGCCTGGCAACGGGGTGCTCCGGCGGATCCCCGCGCGGCCGCCGGGGACCCCGATGGATCACACGGACGGGCCGATGTGTCCCGACGTACACCCGGCAACGACGGCTGTCGGTGTCGGCTCCGGCGCGGACGGCCCACTCAGCCCGTTGACCGCGGGCGTGGCAGATCCGTCGCCGCCGTCACCACGTGGTCCACGAACCCGTAGTCCCTGGCCTCCCGCGCGGTGAACCAGCGGTCCCGGTCGGAGTCACGCTCGATCTGTTCGACGGTGTGCCCCGTGTGGAAGGCGATGCGTTCCTGGATCGTCCGTTTCGTGTAAAGCGTCTGCTCGAGCTGGATGGCGATGTCGCTCGCCGTCCCACCGAGCCCACCGGACGGCTGGTGCATCATCACCTGGGCGTGCGCGAGCGCGTATCGTTTGCCGGCCGCGCCCGCGCAGAGCAGGAACTGCCCCATCGACCCGGCGAAGCCGAGCGCCACCGTCACCACGTCGTTGGTGACGTACTGCATGGTGTCGTATATGGCCATCCCCGCGCTCACCGAGCCGCCCGGTGAGTTGATGTAGAGCTGGATGTCGCGTTCGCGGTCCTCCGCGGACAGCAGCAGCAGTTTGGCGCAGATCTCGTTGGCGACAGCGTCCTCGACCACCGACCCGAGGAAGACGATACGGCTGCGCAGCAGGCGGTTGAACACCGCGTCGTCAACCTGGTAGCCATTTCCCGACTGCATTCGTGGGCGTTCCATGCGGATTTTCCTCCTCGTACGGAATGCATTTTCCCACCTGGGCGGAATCGGCTGCCGACCCCGGCGTGCCGACCACACACAGTTTTCCACCGCGAAACCGCCGGAAGCCGCGGGTCTGCCCACGGCAGACAGGACTTTCAAGATCCACAACGGATTCGGACAGGCCTCGAAACCGACGGCGCCATTCGACGACCGGCCGGTGGCGACCTGCCGGCAGCCGGTCGTCGGCCAGGACACACGCGCCGACGGGGCGGGAAGTCCGGCGGCGGAGGTACCGGGAGGATACGGCACGCGCGGCTCCCGACCGGGCGTCTCCCTGCTTCTCCGGCGGACCCTTCTCTGACGGAGACGCCGACAGGGGAGGCCGGCAGACGACCGACTCTCCCGGGAACAGCCAGGTCGGTTTTGATATACAACTGTTGCAGTCACAACCAGCGGCTCGACCCGTGCCGCGCCTTCTCCCATCCGGAGGACGTGGAACACATGACTCTGCTGACCGACCCCGTGCGGGCCGCACTGACGGCCGGGCGGCTGGCCCATCTCGTCACCCTGAACCCGGACGGCAGCCCTCAGATCACCCTGGTGTGGGTGGGCGTCGATGGCGACGAGATCGTCACCGCCCACCTGGGGCTGTACCAGAAGCTCCGCAACCTCCAGCGGGACCCACGGGTGGCGCTGTCGATCGAGGCCGAAGGGAGCGAGGACGGCGGCCTCGACCACTACCTGGTCGTCCACGGGCGCGCGAAGGTCACCGAAGGCGGCGCGCCCGAACTGCTCGCGAAACTCACCAGGATCTACCTTGGGCCGGACGCCCCTCCGTCACCGATCCCCGACCCACCCCCCGGCTACGTCCTGCGGATCACCCCGGAACGCGTCGGCGGCATCGGCCCCTGGAAGCCCTGACCACGGACTACCGACGGCCAAGCCGCCGACAGCCGGCCGTGCCTGCCCGCGGCCGGTCTCGACGGCAGTCCTTCGCGATCTCGGACTGCTCCTGTGCCGCCACCACAGCGGCCACCACGGCGGCCGGATTGGACGTGCTCATCCCGAAGGCGATCTCGACATCACTGCCCGTGGGGAGAGCTATCCGGGCGTCGCGTGGCCGGATCTCCAACACTCCGGCCTCACGGTTACGGCCTGCCCGGCCGCACTCACCCTGTACAACGACCATTTACCGGGCATCGGGCAGCTCCCACACGATCACCGTCCAGTCGGCACCGCCGGTGGCGAGCAGGCGGCCGTCCGGTGACCATGCCACCGCCTCCACCGGACCGCGGTGGTCGGTGAGGGTGGCGCGACGGGCGGGGCTCGCGGGGTCGGCCATCCCCCACAGCTGTACCGTGCTGTCCGCGCTGCCGGTGGCAAGCAGGTGGCCGTCCGGTGACCATGCCACCGCCTCCACCCAGTCTCGGTGGTCGGTGAGGGTGGCGCGGCGGGTGGGGGCCGCGATGCTGGTCACCTCCCACACGGTCACCGTGCTGTCCACGCTGCCGGTGGCAAGCAGGTGTTCACGGGGTTGGCCACGTCCCACACAGTCACGGTGCTGTCGTCGCTGCCAGCGGCCAGCAGCCGGTCGTTCGGCGACCACATCACCGCGCGGATCCCGGGAGCGCCGAGCGCGCGGGAGAGCTGGCTGCCGTGGTGAAGCACCGCGCGGCGGACCGGTGTCCCACGTGCGAGCTGGCCAGGTGCCCGCGGCGGAACGGACTGTCTCCCTCCCGGCGTCCTCGGCGGGGACGTGAGCACGGTAGTACTGCCGGGCGTATCGGCGAGGCCGGGAAAAACCGGGGCGGCAGGGGGTTTCGCCCGTCCTGCCCGCAGAATCCTCACCTGCTCGAGCAGCCGGGCGGCAGCGGTCGCCGCGGGCACATCGAACAGATCGAACGACACGATCTGCCCCAGTAGCCCCGGCCGGGGGCAGTCCGTGATCCGGATCGGGACCAGCCTGCTGGCGAAGCCCAGTGGATCCGCGGCCTGCGCGGCCTGCCACTCCGCCTGGCCGTAGATCGACGTCAGATAGGCCTCAGACAGCAAAGCTATGGTGCGGTCCGCCTGGCTGACCCCCTGCTGCATCCGCACTGCCCAGTTCGAACCCGGAATGAAGTCCCACGCCTGGATCAGCACCCGTAGCCCGGCGGCCTCCAGCTGCCAGGCCACCCACTCCGCCCAGCCTCGGTCGACACCGGTGTAGGAGATGAAGAAATCCCACCGCGGCGTCGGTTCCTCTTCCTGCTGCCCGCCCGTCACCGGATCGCCGCCGGTCGCATCCCCCTATCACCCATAGTCGCGGAGTATGCCACGCAACGCACCCGTACATCATCCCACAAGGGCTCGTACATCCACAGGGGCTCGTCCCGCGTAGTGCGGTCGCTGGCGGGGCCAGAACCTCACACTCATCGATCATTGAGTTGGCCGGTACCACAGGATTGACATGCTGGTCGGCGTGCACGGCAGATGCCGCGGCAGGGTCTGGTAGAACCATGAATGCGATAGGGCCCACCCCTGCCCACGCAAAGAAGACCTAGATCAAAAACGCCGATCGACGATCGGATGGGAGTACCCCGCCAACCCGGTGAACGACTGCGGCCAGCGGAAGGGATTTAAGAATATCCACTCCGGAAGATGCTCACTGAATACAACGGGGCGAGGCGGACGGTCGGTTCGTCAGCCTCGTGCAGGATCGAGAAGTTCTTGGCATGCGCGTCGGCGTTGCCCACGGCCGTGGTGAACGTCGCCCGGCTCCTCGCCCTCGGGTAGCACCTGGATCGCGCCAGCGCAGTCGCGGCCGAACGCTTTCAGGATCCCGTAGGTGTCGGCTGGGCGTACCCCGGCCATAGCCGCCATCCGTTGCAGCGTCGGCCCCTCAGGCAGGATGTTCTCGAAGAAGTCCAGACCCCGCGTGTCCCGAGGGCCGATCACCGCCCCGATGGGTAGCCCGACCGACAGCGCCGGGCTGCCCGCTCCCCACCGCTCCACCGCCTCGGCCCGCCACTCCAGCGTGATCCGGAACTCCGGTCCAGGCGTCAGGACCGCCGTAGGAGTCCCGTAGAGCCAGGCCACCAGGTGATCAGCCACGGGCCCGCCGCGGCCGGACGACGACCTCGCACCCGACGAACCGCAACAGCCGCAACGCGTGGGTCAGCGAACTGCCGAACCTGCCCGCCTCCAGCGACGAGATATAGGACTGTCCGACCCCCATCGCCTCGGCCGCGGCCACCTGCGTCACCCCGGCGGAGGTTCGGAAGTGCTTGATCGCCGCGCCGAGGTCCCGCGCCGCGACCACCTGGTACTCACCCGGCGGTATCACCATTGACCAGTACTACGCCGCTATCCGTAAACAGCGATATCACCGAAGACAGATATCGGCGGGGACGCCGGCGGAGCGCAGGTAGACGGGGACGTCGACGGCGGCCAGCGTGGCGAGAACGGCCTCGCGTGTGGACGTCTTCCTCGCCGCGAGGACCTGCCGGATGGCACGATCTCGTCGTCGTTGCGCAGGTCGATGATCGTACGGATGTCGTGCGAGCACAGCGCGGACCAGCCTGCCGTGCTCAGCCGGTCGATGCTGCCCGAACGGACGAGCGCCCCGCGGCGCAACCGGCGATCATCCTGGGTGGGGAGACCGCCGAGGTCACGAACGTTGAGACAGCCGTCCCAGCCAAGATCGCGACCAGCACTCACACGACACCTATCCCACGGGACGGTCCGGGCCTGGCGGCATGCCCGCTGCATGACTACTATGACTAGTCTGACCTACTTGACCGGAGGTTCGCCATGACCGAACCAGCGAGCCAGTGGACGGCCGCGTCCGCCAAGGCACACTTCAGCGAGATGCTCGACCGGGCCGCCTCCGAAGGACCCCAGACAATTACCCGTAACGGGCACCGGACAGCGGTCGTGGTGTCCATCGAGGAATGGGAACGCAGAACACGCCGCCGCGGCACCCTGGGCGACTTCCTCGCCGCATCACCGCTCGGCGAGGTGGCCGACCTCATCCAGCGCCCACGGGAAACCTCCCCTGGCATCGGCCTGTGAACGTCCTTCTCGACACCAACGTCCTGTCGGAACGGGCGCGGCCACGCCCTGACCCCGCCCTCGTCCGCTGGATCGACGAGTTGGACGAAGACCGTGCGTTCATCAGCGTCCTCTCGCTGGCGGAGATCCGCCGAGGGATCGAACGCCTCTCGGCCGGCAACCGGCGGACGCACCTGGCTGCATGGCTGGACGCGGACCTGGTACCCCGTTTCGCGGACCGCATCCTCACCGTCGACATCCCGATAGCCGACGCCTGGGGAATGCTCATGGCGGACGGCGACCGTAACGGTAGACCGGTGCCGGTCATCGACGGCTTCCTCGCCGCGACGGCCACGGCGCACGACCTGGCTCTCGCCACCCGTAACACCCGGGATTTCGCCCACCTGGGAATCCCACTGATCAACCCGTGGAACGACGACACAACCCGGTAAGAAGGGCGGCAAAGGACAGGGAGACAGGCCCGTGAGTGCTGGACGGCGCTGGCAGGATGTCAAAGCCGAGGCGTACCGACGCCACCCCGATTTGGCCAACCCCGAACGGCAGGCCCAGGCCCGCGCCGCACTCGAACGCATACGTTGCCGGTCACCATCCCCAGGAACTCCGCGGGGCTGTCGGCAGAACCCGGTCCGACATCGCCCTGATCCTCCGGCATATCCCTGTCCCGACTCTTCCAGATCGAGATCGGTGACTCTGACTAACGGCCAGCGAAGGGTAGCGTCAACGGCCGCATCAGCGCTGTGAAATGGACGTGAGGGATGCCGTAAGGGCCTGCGCAAGGCTGTCCATCGCGTCAGGCGAAACCCATTCGGCCGGTGGCCGGCGCAGGTAGGAGAAGACGGCGGGGCCACGGTCGGCGGCAGGCAGGTCCGCCGACCGCGGAATGACATGGACATGCAGATGAGTAAAGCCCTCGGCCTCCGAGAACGCGGCCACATACGTCTTCGCACACCCGGTCACGTCGATCAGGGCACGGCTGAGACGCCACGTCACCAGACCGAGTTCGGATGCCTCCGCCGCGGTCAGTTCGGCCGGCGAGGTGACATGCCGGCGCGCGACGACCACCAGCCAGCCGGGCAGCGCAGCCCGGATCGCGTGCACCACCCGCCAGCCGGGCCCGAGCAGGATCCGCTCCCGCGGCGGCAGAGCGTCCAGCGACGCGTTGCGCACGCAGGAGTAGCAATCCTCCCGAACACCCGCTGCATGTGTGACCGTCACGATTGTCGTATCTTATCAGCAGGTTCGTCGGTTCTGCGAAGATCAGGAGATGCGGTGCCAGCATATGACTATGATTTCTTCGTGAGTTACACCGGCGCGGACCGGGAATGGGCCGAGTGGATCTCGTGGGCGCTGGAGGAGGCCGGCTACCGGATCCTCGTCCAGGCGTGGGACTTTGTGCCCGGGGCGAACTGGGTGAACGAAATGCAGAAAGGGGTGACCAAGGCAGCCCGGGTGCTTGCGGTGCTCTCCCCCGACTACCTGGAGAACTCGAAGTTCGGTACCGCCGAATGGCAGGCGTTCTGGCGGGGGGATCCGGATGGCGAGAAACGGAGGGTCCTGCCGGTTCGTGTGGAGCGCTGCGCCCCGGAAGGCCTCCTCGGCGGCATCGTCTACATCGACCTCGTCGGCCTTGCAAAAGAGGAAGCCGAAAAGATCCTGATCGACCGTGTCAGGGCCTCGCTGGCCGGCCGTGTGCGGCCGACCACCCCGCCCCGCTTCCCGGGCCGATAGCCCGTTGACGCGCACCATCCGAATGACATTCCGGCGCGCCCCTCACGACGGTCTCCTGATTGTCTTCCCGCGTCACGGACCGGGATGTCAGGCGCGCAGGAGGGTGATGGTGCGGCCGGCGGGGCTGGGGATGGTGGTGATGGTGGTTCTGTCGGTGATGGGTGGGGCGTCGGGGCGGGTGTCGAAGAGGACGAGGACGCCGTAGTCGAGGTGGATGCGGTCGAGGTAGCCGTCGAGCTGGATCAGGCCGCGGCGCAGCGGGTCGGCCTCGCCCGCGCGGCGGACCTTGAGTTCGAGGGCTTCGCGTTGCCAGTGGCGTTTGCCGTCGGGGGTGGTGTAGGGCCAGCGGATGAGCAGGTCGATGCGGCCGCGGCCGATGCCGTATTCGCGGGTGACGTAGCCGCCGCCGTTGACGACGCGTTGGAGGAAACCCATGAGGACGAACTGGGGGGCGGCTTCGGGGTAACGCCGGCCGGAGGCGAGGATCTCGCCGCTTTCTGTCCAGAACTCGGTGAATTCGTCGAGCATTTTCGCCAGGTCGAAGCGGCCGTCGGGCAGGACGAAGGTGCGGGGGTCGGCGAAGACGACGGCTTCGACGCCGTCGGTGAGGACCCGGGCGATGACTTCCTGGTAGATGGGGTTGGCGACGCGGACGGGGTTGCGTGGTGCGATCAGTCCGAGGTCGCGGGTGTAGGTGAGGTCGTCGTCGTAGGTGTCGAGGTTGGTCACGGTGCCGGCGAGGACGGGTTCGAGGATGCGGCGGACGCGGGGCTCGGCGAGTTTCGCGGCGAGGGAGTCGAGGTGGGTGGCGCGGGTGAGGATGAGGCGTTCCTTGGCCTGGTCCACATGGTCGACAGTGATCGTTTCGGAGGCCGAGACGGGGATCTTCTCGATGATTTCGCGGGCGAGGGCGTTGACGAGCCAGGGTTGGCCGGCGGTGAGTTCGATTGCCCGGTCGACGGCGGCAGGGGTGAATTCCTGGCCGGTGTCGGCGGTGTGCTGGGCGTAGAGCTCGGCGACCTCGTCCGGGGTGAAGTCCCCGAGCCGCAACGACTCCAGCTTGATGTTGAACGGGCTGGACGTGCCCAATCGCGAGGGATCGCCGCCAGAGGCGGCTTTATAATCGCGGACGTCGCGTAGCCCGCACAGCGCCACCGATGCCGGGAATGCCGCCGGACGATCGGCGAACCCGGCCCGCAGCTGCCGCAGCACACTGATCAGGCTCTGCCCGCGCAACGCGTCGATCTCGTCGAAGAACAACACCAACGGCCGCGGACACACCCGTGCCCACGCCGCGAGCGCGGCAGCGAGCAGGTCCGCCTCGGATGCCTGCGGCCACACCGGCGGATGCAGTTCCGCTGGCAGAGCAAGCTCGGCACGCCGACGGATCTCACCGAGGATGCCGAGCTGCGCCGCGCCGTAGTCGTCGCCGACGGCCTCACCCAGCTCGCAGGAGAAGTGCAGCGCCGCGTACCGGCCGACGGTGGTCAGCTCCCGCGCCAGCGCCCGCAACGCCGTCGTCTTCCCCGTCTGCCGCGGGGCGTGCACCACGAAATATCCCGACTGCTCGACCAGCCCGGGCGCCTCCGGCAGCCGTGACAACGCCGGCACCATGTAGTGGTACTCCGGCAGGCAGGGGCCCGCCGTGTTGAACCGCCGCACCGGCCACCACCCTCCCCACGGCCTCGGAGCAGGGCCTTCCACTGCCTCGGGACAAGGGCCGCCAGCGGCGACTTTACGGCCCGTGCCTCATCTGATGGGACAGGCGTGCCTCATCTGATGGGACAGCCTGTCCCATCAGATGAGGCACGGATCGTGTCCTGCTGTTGTCCGCTACGCTGATCGCCTGCGTCACTCGGCACCTGCCAGGGCCGGGGCCAGTCTCGGCCCGCTGCGCCGACGGCGCACCGTCTCGGCAGTTCACATCGCAGCGGCACGATACCTCGGCGGCCACACCCTGAACAGCTCAGACCTCGGCGACGGCCTGGGCGAACTGGGCCTGGTAGAGGCGGGCGTAGGCGCCGCCCGCGGCGAGCAGGCTGGTGTGGTCGCCCTGTTCGACGATCGCGCCGTTGTCCATCACCAGGATGGTGTCCGCGTCCCGGATCGTCGACAGCCGGTGCGCGATCACGAACGCGGTACGCCCGGCCCGCAGGGTGGACATGGCCCGTTGGATCAGGACCTCGGTGCGGGTGTCCACCGAGCTGGTCGCCTCGTCCAGGACGAGGATCAGGGGCTCGGCGAGGAACGCCCGGGCGATGGTGATCAACTGCCGTTCCCCGCCGCTGACGCCGGCGCCCTCGTCGTCGAGCACCGTGTCGTAACCGTCCGGCAGGGTGCGCACGAAGCGGTCGACGTGCGCGGCGGTGGCCGCGGCGACGATCTGCTCCCGGGTGGCGCCCTCGGCGCCGTAGGCGATGTTCTCGGCGATGGTGCCGCCGAAGAGCCAGGTGTCCTGGAGCACCATGCCGATGCTCGCCCGCAGCTCCTCGCGCGACATGGTGGCGATGTCGACGCCGTCCAGGGTGATCCGGCCGCCGGTGACCTCGTAGAAGCGCATCAGCAGGTTGATCAGGGTGGTCTTGCCGGCGCCGGTCGGGCCGACTATCGCGACGGTGTGCCCGGGTTCCGCGATCAGCGACAGGTCCTCGATCAGCGGCTTGTCCGGCTCGTAGCGGAACGCGACGTGCTCGAAGGCGATCCGGCCACGCAGCCGCCCCGGGTGTGCCGGGACGACCGGGTCGGGTGCCTGCTCGGCGGTGTCGAGCAGGTCGAACACCCGCTCCGCCGAGGCGACCCCGGACTGCACCATGTTCGCCATGCTGGCGACCTGGGACAGCGGCTGGCTGAACTGCCGGGAGTACTGGACGAACGCCTGCACCTCGCCGATCGACAGCGAACCGGAGGCAACCCGCAGCCCGCCGACGACCGCCACCAGCACATAGTTGAGGTTCCCGATGAACATCATCGCCGGCTGCATGAGCCCGGAGATGAACTGTGCGCGCCAGCTGGCGGCGTAGAGCTGCTCGTTGAAGTCGCGGAAGGTCTGCGCGGACTCCTGCTGGCGGCCGAAGGCCCGGACCAGCGCGTGCCCGGTGTACATCTCCTCGATGTGCGCGTTGAGCCGGCCGGTGACCTTCCACTGGGTGACGAACTGCGGTTGAGCCAGCTTCCCGATCCGCGTCGCGGCGATGATCGACACTGGTACCGCGACCACCGCGATCAACGCGAGCACCCAGGAGATCCAGATCATCATCGACAGGACGCCGACGATGGTCAGCACGGACGCGATGATCTGCGACAGGCTCTGCTGCAGGCTCTGCTGCAGGTTGTCGATGTCGTTGGTGACCCGGCTGAGCACCTCACCCCGGGGCTGGCGGTCGAAGTAGCGCAGCGGCAACCGGGAGATCTTGGCCTGTACGTCCGCGCGCAGCGTGCCGATCACCTGCTGTAGCCCCAGGTTCGTGAGCCTGGCCTGCCCGACGCCGCACAGCCCGGCCAGCACGTAGACGACGAGCACCCACAGCAGCACGGAGCCGATGGCGCCGAAGTCCATCCCCTGGCCGGGAGTGACGTCGAGCGAGGCGAGCAGGTCGGCCTGGGTGCCGTGGCCGGTGGCGCGCAGGTTGGCGACGGCCTCGGCCTTCGACGTGCCGGCCGGCAGCTGCCGGCTGAAGATCCCGGCGAACACCAGGTCAGTGGCCTGCCCGAGCAGCCGCGGGCCGAGCACGGTGAGCCCGACGCTCATCGTCGCCAGTACGATCACCGCGACGAACAGGTGGGACTGCGGGCGCAGCAGGCCGAGGAGCCGGCGACTCGACCCGGAGAAGTCCATCGACTTCTCCGCCGCGCCATGACCCATGAAGAAGCGGCCCGGACCGCCCATCGGCGCCGGACCCCGGCGCGGCGCCGCCGCCGCCGCTGGTGCCGCTGGTGCCGGACTGGTCACGCGGCCTCCTCCTCGGTGAGCTGGGAGAGAACGATCTCCCGGTAGGTGGTGTTGCCCGCCATCAGCTGATGGTGGCTGCCGGTACCGACAATCTCGCCGGCGTCCAGCACGATGATCTGGTCGGCGTCGCGGATGGTGGCGACCCGCTGGGCGACGATCACAACGGTCGCGCCGGCGGTCTCCTGGGCGAGCGCGGCCCGCAGGCGCGCGTCCGTGGCGTAGTCGAGGGCCGAGAACGAGTCGTCGAACAGGTAGATCTCCGGACGGCGGACCAGCACCCGGGCGATCGCCAGGCGCTGCCGCTGCCCGCCGGAGACGTTCGTCCCGCCCTGGGCGATCACGGTGTCCAGGCCGTCGGGCATGGCCTCGACGAACTCCTTCGCCTGCGCGATCTCCAGGGCCTGCCACAACTGGTCGTCGGTGGCGTCCGGGTCGCCGTAGCGCAGGTTGGTCGCGATGGTGCCGGAGAACAGGTACGGCTTCTGCGGGACCAGCCCGACGGTGGTGGCGAGCAGCGCCGGGTCGAGGTCCCGGACGTCGACTCCGTCGACGAGCACCGCGCCCTCGGTGGCGTCGGCCAGCCGCGGGATCAGGCCGAGCAGCGTCGTCTTGCCGCTGCCGGTGCTGCCGATGATCGCGGTGGTCCGGCCGGGCCGGGCCCGCAGGGCGATCCCGCGCAGCACCGCCGCCTCCGCTCCCGGATAGTGGAACCCGACGCCGCGCAGCTCCAGCTCACCGTGCCGGTCGAAGGAACGCACCGGGTTCACCGGCGGCAGCAGGCTGGAGTCGGCCTCCAGCACCTCCTGGATACGTTCCGCGCACACCTCGGCACGGGGAATCATCATGAACATGAAGGTGGCCATCATCACCGACATGAGGATCTGCATGAGATAGCTGAGGAACGCGGTGAGCGCACCGATCTGCATGTGGCCGGCGTCGATACGGTGCGCGCCGAACCACAGCACGGCCACGCTGGCGAGGTTGACCACCATGAGCACCAGCGGGAACATCAGCGCCATCAACCGGCCGAACCGCAGCGCGACGTCGGTCAGCTCGGCGTTGGCCACCCCGAACCGCCGCTGCTCGTGGTCGTCCCGGACGAACGCGCGGATCACCCGCAACCCGCTGATCTGCTCCCGCAGGATCCGGTTGACGGTGTCGAGGCGTTCCTGCATCGCCCGGCCCAGCGGCCGCATCCGGCGCACCACCAGGCTGATAATCACACCGAGGACCGGCACGATCACGACGAGCAGGACGGACAGCCCGACGTCCTGGTGCAGGGCCAGCGCGATACCGCCCAGGCACATGATGGGCGCGGACACCATCAACGTAAAGATCATCAGTACCAGCATCTGGAGCTGCTGGACGTCGTTCGTGGCCCGGGTGATCAGGGACGGTGCGCCGAACCGGCCGATCTCGCGGGCGGAGAACGACTGCACCCGGTCGAACACGGCCGCCCGGACGTCCCGGCCGAACCCCATGGCGGTCCGGGCGCCGAAGTACACCGCGGTACCGGAGCAGAGGATCTGCACGACGGTGACGCCAAGCATGATCCCGCCGGTGCGCAGGATGTAACCGGTGTCGCCGACGACCACCCCGTGGTCGATGATGTCGGCGTTCAGCGTCGGCAGGTACAGCATGGCGATGGTCGCCACCAGTTGCAGGCCGACCAGGATCTCGATCGGCCGGGCATAGGGGCCCAGGCGGGCCCGCAGAAGTCGGATCAGCATGCAGTCTCTCTCCGCGGCAGGGCGAGGCGAAGCGGAACGATAGTCCGAACGGTGGCAACGCTGTCATACCGGCGTGCCGGGCAGCGGCGTGCCGCGGTGCCATCCGCACGACCGGGGCGGCACCGCCCCGCACCGCCGCCCGCCCCGCTCACCCCGTTCGACCCGTACGTCCCCGGACCGATCGGCGTACCCGGACCGACCGGACCGACCGGTGGGCCGGTGACCGCACGGGCGACGAACGGTCACCACCCCGCCGACGCACAAGAACACTACGAGCTGAACCTGACTTCAGGTCAAGGCATTTTCCCGGCCACGGCCCGAGGTGGCCGAGGCCCCGGGCCACCGAGAGGGCGCCAGGCCCGATCAGCGGACCGGTGGGGCCCGCGGTACCCGCCCTGTCCCGGAGCCGTAACGTAACGAACATCCTCCAGTCCTCCGGCCGGGTCGTACCAGGAGCAGCCATGAGCGAAGCCCGTTCCGTAGCGACCGCGGCGACAGCGACCGCGGCGAGCGTGGTGGCGTACCGTGGCCGCCCGACGCCGGCGAAGGTCATGGCAGCCCGGTCGGTCGGTCGTCCACGCGGTTCCCGGTCAGGCCTCGGGCCGAGCGGATACCTGTCAGGCCTCGGGCCGAGCGGTTCCCGGTCAGGCGGCGGCATAGCCGGCTGCCGGTCGGGCGGCGAGCGGCACGGCCGGGTGGTGGGCTGACTTCCATGCCGACGGTGACGATCCTGGACGACTACCAGCGGGTGGCGCTCAGCAGCGCCGACTGGTCCGCGGTGCGCGACCGCTACCCGATAGAGGTGGTCGACGAACACATCCCCGACCGCGACATGCTGGTTCGGCGCCTGCGCGACAGCGAAATAGTCGTCGCGATGCGCGAACGGACCCGGTTCCCGGCCGACCTGCTGCGTGCGCTGCCCGCGCTGCGGCTGCTGGTCACCACCGGGATGGTCAACGCGGCGATCGACCTCGACGCGGCCCGGCAACAGGGCGTCACCGTCTGCGGGACCACCGGGTGGGGCAACGCGATGCCCGAACTCACCATCGGAATGATCATCGCGCTCACCCGGAACTTCGCGCAGGAGGACGCCGCCGTCCGGGCCGGCGGCTGGCAGCACACCATCGGCCCCGGCCTGGCCGGGCACACCCTCGGTGTCGTCGGCCTCGGCCGTCTCGGCACACCGGTCGCCAGGCTGGCGCAGGCATTCGAGATGTCGGTCATCGCCTGGTCACCGCACCTGACCCCGCAACGCGCCGCCCCGCACGGCGTGCGTGCCGTCAGCAAACAGGAACTGTTCACCGACTCCGATGTGATCACCATCCACATGCCGCTGTCGGAGACGACCCGCGGCCTGGTCGGCGCCGCCGATCTCGCCCTGATGAAGCCGTCGGCCTACCTGGTCAACACCTCCCGCGGGCCCATCGTCGACGAGGAGGCGCTCCTGGCCGCCCTGCGCGAGCGGCGCATCGCCGGCGCCGGCCTGGACGTCTACGACGTCGAGCCCCTCCCGGTCGACCACCCGCTGCGGACGCTGCGCAACACCCTGCTGCTCCCCCACATCGGCTACGTCACCACCGACAGCTACCGGACGTTCTACGAACAGATCGTCGAGAACATCCTCGCCTGGCACGACGGTGCCCCGGTCCGCCTGCTGTAACCGGTCCTCCCGCTGTGACCGGTCCGGCAGGCCGGGCCCCGCCCGTCCGTCCGTCCGGTCACCACGCCACGACGGCCGGACGGATATCGCCCGGGCAGTGTCAGCTCTCCAGATCTCCTCGAGTCCCGAGTGGTGTCAGCTTTCCTTGAGTTTGGCTGTCAGCAGGTCGTGGATCCTGTCCAGCGAGGTGATGCCGGCGAATTCCTCGTCCTTCACCCGGATGCGGTAGAGCTTCTCAAGACGCACCACGATCTCCAGCGCCGCGAGCGAGTCGAGGCCGAACTCGCCGACGAGGTCGGCCTCGTCGGTCACCTCGGCCGGCGACCGTTCGAGGGCATCCGCGACGAGGGCACGCAGTTCCTCCCGGCCCACCGTGGTCTTCAGATTCCCGGTCGTGGCTCGCATCCTTTTTCTTCCTTTTTCTCGTCATGTTTTCCCGGCGCGCCCGTTCCGGGCCGGCGGCAAGCCGGTGGAACGAACACGCTCGCGTCACCGGTAACCCGCCGGCGGATTCACCGTCGCACCGCCCCGACCGGATCAGTCGACTGGATGATAGTAACGCAACGTGACAGTAATACCGGACATTCACGACATCCTGCAACCCTAGCGGCATGGTATATCGACACAGCGTGATCGACCGACGCGACGGCACGATGGACAAACACCCGTACTCACGACAGTCGAGAACGACCGGAACCCGACCCGGAAACGATCCAGAAAGAAGGACACCGGTATGCCATCGGACAAACAGATCTGTTTCGCCGGGCCCCGGATGGAGCGCCGATCATCGGCTAACATTTCGATGGGCACGTGATGTCCGGTGGAATGGTGGAGGTTTTATCCCATACGGCGCACGTCAGAAAACGCGCACGGCGGCTGCCGGCAGACGGCG
>NZ_JWIO01000016.1:25195-81736 GCF_001017755.1 Protofrankia coriariae | reverse complement strand
CAGACGGCGGCAGCCGCCGCACGACCGATCCACGGACACGGAACCGACATCGGGACACGACGGACGAGACACCGAGACAAGACACGGAACCGAGACAAACAAGATACGGAGAGGAAGGCCGGATGGCCGGCGAGCGGTTGAGCGGACTGGACGTGGCATTTCTGAAACTGGACGACCCGGCGGCCCCGATGAACATCGGCGCGCTGATGATATTCGAGCCGGCCCACCCCGTCGGTATCGAGCAACTGGTCCGTCTGCTCAGCGAGCGGATGGGCGCTTTCCCTCAGTTCCGGCAGCGCCTCCGGTCGACGACGCTACCGCCCGCCGCCGCGGAATGGGTCGGGGACCCGCAGTTCCAGGTGGAGGCACATATCCGGGTCTGCTGTCTGCCGCCCCCCGGCACCCACGACCAGCTCACCGAGTACGCCGCGGGCGCGATGGCGTCCCAGCTCAATCCCGTCCGGCCGCTGTGGGAAGCGCATGTGATCACCGGGTTGTCCGACGGGCGTTTCGCGCTCCTGCTCAAAGCACACCACGCCTTCACCGACGGCCAGAGCGGCGTCCGCCTCTTCTCCGCGATATACGACGAGTTCACCGTGCCCGGCCGCCGCGGCGGGAACATTCCGGCCGGCAACGCCGCAACGGCTCCGCCAGCCACGGCCAGCCCCTCCTCCACGACCAGTTCCTCCGTGTCCTCCACATCCTTCGCGGCTGGCTCCTCCGCGGCCGAACCGGCGGTCGCGGGCGGGCCGGGGGCGGGTGGGGGTGGGGCATGGCGCTCGGTGCTCCGGCCGGACCAGTGGCTCAACGCGATCCCCACGCTGGTCGCCGGCCCCTCCCTGATCACCGGACAACTGATCGAGACCGGCCGCCGGACCACACGCGAACTGGGCATCGCGGCGTCGGTACTGCGCAGGACACGTCTGTCCGCGGTGTCCACCCTGACGGGAAAGCCGTCCCTGCCGGGGGTGCTGTCCCTGCCAGGGAAGCAGCCGGGAACGCCACCGCAACGGCGGCTGACCCTCGTCCAGCTGGATGCGGGCGCGGTCCGGCGGATCCGGCAGCGGCACCGGGTCATGGCCCACGAGGTCGTGCTCGCCGTGCTCGCCGGCGCGTTGCGGGACTGGCTGGACTCCGGCGACCGTGGGCTCGGCGGGGCCGTGCCGCGGGCGCTCATCCCGGTCGCTCTGCGTGTCGACACCGCGGGGCTGGGGCAGGGCAACAACCTGTCCGGATACCTGTGTGATCTGCCGGTGTCCGAACCGGACCCGGTACGGCGGCTGCGGGCCGTCCGCGTCGCCATGGAACGCAACAAGGCCGCCGGCCCGTACCGCGGAGCCGGCGCCTTCCCGCTGCTGGCCCATTCGCTGCCCGCCGCGGTGCACCATCTCGTCGCGCCGCTGGCCGGACGCGGCGCCAACCTGCTGTTCGACATCGTGGTGAGCAACATCCCGGGATCGAACAGAACCCCGCGGCTGGCCGGTGCCCCGATGCGGGAGCTCTACGGCATCGTGCCGCTCGCCCGCGGGCACGGGCTCAGCGTCGCCGTGACCAGCAGCCGCGACTTCATCGGCGTCGCCCTGTACAGCGATCCGACCATCCAGCCGGACATCACCGGCCTCAGCCGCGCCCTGCCAGCCGCCCTGGCCGACCTCGCCCCGCCGCCTCCCCCCGTACCCACCCCCNNNNCCCCCCGCACCGCCCCCCCGGACAGATCCCACCCGGCCACAACACCTCCGGCGATACCGCTACCGGCCGCCCCCGCCGCATCCGATCCATCCGCCCCCACGCCGTCCAGCCTGTCCGTACCATCCGCGGCAGCACCATCGAACGGCCGGACAAGTACGTGAACGGAGCGGTGACGTACTTTCCGACCTCTCGCACTTCACGTTTCCCCGTCACGGCTCCGCCCACGGCCCTTTCCCCGCTTGACGAGGCGAGATAACCACCCACGCAGACCATGATTGGCACGAGTTTGTCGCTGTGTACGCTTTTTGGCTGTGTCAGCGTACACAGCGACAAACTCGTGCCGATCTTCTTAGGCGGCCGGCTACCGTCCGATCGCCTGCTGGTACTTCTCCCGCAACGCTTTGTCCTCCGAGAAGAAATGCTCCAGCAACTCATCCAGGTAACCTAGCTCGGGCGTCTGCCGCGGCGGAAAGAGGTGCTTCTCTATCTGGAAGGTCCCGTCGCCAAGGTTGTACATCGTGTACAGACCCAGCTTCAGCCTGTCGAGTTCCGGCCAGATGTCCTCGCGTAGTGCCAGTTCAGCCTCGGGAGAAGCCGTTTCGACGACGAGACTCGGGTAGTGCGCCCACCGGCCGTGCGCCGCCGCCTCATAGAGCGATTCCAGCCGGTTGGCCTCCGACGCCCTTTTGATCTCGAAGGACGAGATCGTGAGTTCGACGTCGGGCAGCAGGGGTGAGCTCCACACCTCAACCGCGGCCACGTCGGGCCGGGACCACTGACCGCTGGCCCGGGCCCGGCCACGCGCGGTCGCGGTCTCGCGCACGTGGCCGAACGTGAGCGTTCTGGTGTCGAGGTCGCTCCGGTACCAGTCGACGAACGGCTGGTACAGCTCGGACTCCCGGTGAACCAGCTGCCCGGGGCCCGCGGGCGTGAGCCTGGCGTCGTCCAGCGAGGTTGCGGGCACCTCGGCGTCCGGTGACTGGAGCGCGTCGTCCGCGCGGGCGAGCGTGCCGCCACGGCCCCGTCCCGGGCGGACGAGGCCAGCGGCCTTGAGCTCCTCCACGGCCGCCCGATAACGATCGTTGGTAAGCCTGACCAGGCCGCGGAGCTGCAGACCACCGATGGCGCTGCCGTCCGGCGGAAGCCGGTCGAAGATCTGCTGTGCGTCGGCGGACATCTCCGGCTGGAGGCGGGCGTTGCCGTCGCCGGCGTCCGCTCGGCGAATCCGCCGTCCCTCCAGGACCGCCAGCCCGGCCGTGACAAGCTCCTCCACGACGGCGGCGAACTGCGTGTCACCCCGTATCTTCAGGCGGTTCTGCAACGGACCGCAGTTGGACCAGGTGGGGCCGATCTCCGCGTACAGCCGTGCCGCAGCCCTGGACAGTGCCATCCCGCCCCCGTCATCTCTCGGAATCGTCACTCGCGATATCTGGACATATCTGGATACCAGAAGGTACAGATGATTTTACTGATTCTTGTCCGGCCTCCGTCAGGCAGGCTTGTCGCGGCAGATGCCGGCGAGGTCGCAGGTAGCGCATGCCTTGCACCAGTGCCGGTGGCGTGGCAGGTCGTTGGCGCGCAGCGCCTCCCCCGCGTTCCGGATCTTGTTCTGGATGTCGCCGAGCAGGGACTCGTCGACGACTTCGCGGGTGCTCCGGGAACGCTCGTCGAGGTTGAGCACCTCCACCAGGTCGGCCCGCCGGCCGGTGAGCTCCTGGTAGCCGAGGACGTAGACGTGCAGCTGGTCGCGGGTGACCTCCTCGGCCTGGGCCCGCTCGGTGGACTTGAAGTCCACGATCGAGGTCTCGTTGGTGTCCAGGCGGCGGATGAGGTCGATCCGGCCGTCCACCGTGATGCCCGGGGCGACCCGTACCTGTACCTGCTGCTCGCTGTGCAGGGTCTGCCCGAGGATTCCCCGGTTCTCGGCGAGGTAGCGGCTGACGGCCTTGCGGGCGGCATCGCGGAGCTGCTCCCGCAGCGCCGGATAGGCGAACGGGACGTTCAGGTGCCGGTCAACCAGGTCCGCGACCTCGGCGGCCGAGGCCAGATCACCGTCGATGGCCCGCTTGTGGATTTCCGCCATGACGTCGTGGACGGACTTGCCGTAGCCGAGCGCCTCATGGATCGGCGGGTTGAATCCATAGAGGAAACGCAACTTGAACTGGTACGGGCACTCGAACAGATATTTCAGCTCGCTGAAGCTCAGGGTGACATCCGGCAGCTCGTGCCGCGGGCGCGGTTCCAGCCGCGCGACCGTCCGCACCGGGGGTGCCGCGGTGAGCACGTTCGGGTTGCGGGTCGCCAGATCGAAGAACACCGATCGCCTGGCGTACATGGATGACCCTCCGGGCGAGAAGGACAGCGCCAGGTATTTCTGCGCCCGGGTGACGGCAACATAGAACAGCCGGGCCTCGTCGGCTTCGGTGCCCCGGTAGCGTTCCGCGTCCGGCACCGCGTTCTCGGGTATGACGTGGAAGACGTTTATCCCGCCCTGCCGCTTCGACGGAAAGCGGTTCTTCCGCAGGGCGGGGACGAACACCGCCGGCCACTGCATCCCCTTGGCCTGGTGGACGGTGGCGATGGTCACCGCGTCGGGGGTGGCGTATCCGACGTCGGCGTCGCTTTCCGCGTAGTAGCCGGGGGCATGGTGGGTCAGCCACCGCACGAAGCCCTCGTATTTCCTGGCCGGGTCGGACTGGAAGTGGATCTGCTCGAAGTCCGAGATCGCCTGGCTGAACTTGCCGAGGTTGTAGAACACCAGCTCGCCGCGCACCGTGCCGTCCGCCGACGGGACGGTGTCCTCCCGCAGGCCGACGGCCTCGAGGAAGTCGAGGTAGGTCCGCTGCAGGGTGTAGGAACCCCAGCGGGCGCCCGGCTGCCAGTTCTTCGCCTCGTCGAGAACTTTCAGCCCGGCGGTCAGATCCGCGGCGTCGAGACCGATATCAGCGGCATTCCAGGAATCGCGCACATCGTCCGCGCCGGATTCACCGATGATGTAGCTGAACGCCGTCACACAGGCCTGGATCTCCGGCGCGTCGAACAGCCGGGCGAGACCTTTGATGACGTAGGGAATGTCCCGCCGTTTCAGTTCGGCGACGAGTGGGTCGGCGTCCTTGGCGACGCTGCGGAACAGGACGGCCATGTCCGACCAGCTCAGGCCGCGCGGCGCCTCGTCCCGGTCGTCCCGGAAAGGGGTTCCCCGCAGGGCTGCGATCCGGTCGCATATCCACACCGCCTCGTCGTCGGCGCCGCTGAACTCGACCGCGAGCAGATCGCCGCGGTCGAACTCCTGGTGGCCGGACGCGACCATGTTCTTGGCCAGCCTGTCGTCGACAAGGGTCTCGGCGACCGTCTGCGCCAGCGACACCACCGCGGGGCTGGACCGGAAGTTGTCATCCAGGGTGACGCTGCGGACCCCGGGGTAACGGCGGGTGAAGGTCTGGATGTTCCTGACCGCGCTGCCGCGCCACTGGTAGATCGTCTGGTCGTCGTCGCCGACCACGCACAGGTTCGCCCCGAACCGGCACAGGCCCTGAATCATCCGTTCCTGGATGTGGTTGGTGTCCTGGTACTCGTCGACGACGACATAGCGCACCGCGTCCCGGACATGACGGACCAGCGGGCCGGCCATGGAGTCGCCCGGATCGGACTCGAGCATGTCGACCGTGGTGCGGAGCAGTTCGGTGTAGTCGAAATACCGGAGGCTGTGCAGCACCGTGCGGTACATCCCAAGCGCCTCGTCGAGGTCCTCGGGGATTTTTTCCTGGTCGATGTCGTCCTCACGCAGGATGCCGACCACCTGCATGAACAGTCCCGACTCCTTGTACCTCCACAGCGGTCTCGATGTCCCCTTGACCATGGCCTTCGCCGTGGTCAGCCCGCACTTGTTGCTGTTGCGGTCGACCAGCAGCCGGTTCTGGATCTCGTTCAGGACCGCGTACTTGAAGGTTTCGGGAACCCAGGTCTGTAACACCGACCGGGCGAAGCCGTGCATCGTGCCGATGTACATGTCGGCCAGGCCGTGGATCGGGCCGAGGTCGTGCTCGATCAGCTCGAGGGTCCGGTTCTTCAGCTCGGCGGCGGCCTTCTCGGTGAAGGTGAACGCCACCACGTTCTCCGGGCGGACGCCCGGCCGGCGCAGGATTTCGACGATCCGCTGGGAGATGACCTGCGTCTTGCCGGACCCGGCGCACGCGATGATGAGCAGCGGGTCGTCCAGGGTGCTGATCGCTGCCCGCTGCGCGGCCGTGTAGTCCATTGCCGGTCCCCCGTTCAGTCCCGTCACACTTCGTAGATTTTGAGGACTTCGTCGCCGTAGTGGTTGATGGCCTTGACCGCGATCCGGCCCGTGTCGGGTTTGGGGAACGGCCGGGAACGGGTCGTGTAGAGAGTCGCCCAGGCGGCCTCGTCGATATCGGCCTTCAGCGCCTTCTTCAGCCGGGCGTAGGGGTCGTTGCCAGCCCCGGAGAAGTAGCAGTGGCGGACGAAGAACGACTCCCCGTTGTACGCCGTGTCCACCATCCACAGCGCGATGCTGGACGGGTCGTGCGAGCGGATCTGGCCGGTGGTCGGGTCGTACACGTCGATGCCCCGGATGTCGATCACGAGCCCGTCGGGGGTGTGCTCGATGTCGATGTCCGGCTCGCCGAACACGGTGAACAGGTTCGCCGCGCCGGTTTTCTTCAGCAGTTCGTCGCCCATGGCCAGATCCGGGTTCATGCGGACCAGCAGGATCGGCAGCCGTCCGAGCTGGCGTTCGGCGGTGACGGAGGCGAAGTCCGCGCCGTTGGACGGGCGGAACTCCCCGACCACCTCGCCTGCCTGGGCGTCGAAGGCGAACCCGAGGACGAGCAGCAGGTCATGGCCCTGGCCGCGCAGCGCCTCCCGGGCGGCGTCCTTGATCAGCGCCGGGCTGACCGTGCCGTACTGCGGGCCGATCGCGACGGCGACGTGCTGCGGGGTGCCGGCGTCGGCGTCCCGGCGGGTGCCGACGGCCTGCACGTACCGGCCGGCGTGCGGCTCGAGGGTGTCGAAGACGAGCCGTTCCCGCCGCAGCCCGTTCTGGACGCCCGCGGCCCGCAGGTTCTCCAGGATCGTTGACTCGTACGAGGCGGCCTCCGAGGACTCCGCCGCCGCTCGCTCGGTGCGGGGCAGGTCCACCTCGAGGCCGAGGGCCCGATGCGGTGACAGGCTCTCCACCGTGAACCGGCCGGACACCCGGATCTTCCGCCTGTCCTCGTACGGACGGTCGTAGAGCAGCTCGCTCTCGGCATGCCGTCTGATCGCCGCGTCGATCTCGTCGCGGGTCATGCCCTCGACGATGTCCGGGTTGTTCGCGATCGACTTCAAGGTGACGTGCGGGACCCGCTCGTAGACGAAACCCTTGCGGATGTCCCCCTTCGTGCCGCCGATGGGCCGGGGCGTCCCGGTGACCTCGGCATCCTTCGCCCGTCCCTCCGGGGAGTCCGCGAGCAGATAGTAGGGCAGCTTCGCCCCCATCACCCGCTGCCGCGCCAACGCGATCGCCACCCGGGACGTGTCAATAGTGATCCACCGCCGCCCCCACTGCTCAGCGACCAGTGCCGTCGTCCCCGACCCGCACGTCGGATCGAGCACCAGATCCCCCGGATCGGTGGCCATCAACATGCAGCGTTCGATTGCACGCGTAGCAGTTTGAACAACGTAGATCTTTGGATCTACCCGACTTTGGATTCCGCCGATGTCCGTCCAACTTGAAGACAATGGATAAGCAGGGAAATCGTCATGATAGCGAACGTATGCAAGAGTATTGCGCGTAGGCTGAACTCTACCCGCAATTTGTAGTAGCTTCATTCCTCTTTCGTTGGTTTTCCATCGCGACTGCAACGTCGGACGAAATTCCCGTTCGCCGACCCTTACCGGAAACCAGGAGGATGCACCCTCACCTTTTGCACGCCCCACACTCTGACTTGTAAGGTTATCCAGTCGAAATGCTCGACCATGTAGCTCTTCGCGGACAGCTTCAGAAGCACTGATTCTTCTGCCACTCCCGAGCTCAACTTGATCATACTTGTCGGATCCCACGCCCCGAGATCGCGCCGAAGGTAAAGCCTTCGAAACTTTGCCTTACTTGTGTCGCGAACATACCAAAGCAGAAAATCGTTCGTGGCTGAGATAAAGTCGGCCGTTTGCCCCGATGTTTTTCCATAGGTAATCATGGAAATAAAATTCTCACTGCCAAATACCTCATCCAGCAGGCTGCGGACGAGGTGGACGTTTTCGTCGCCGATCTGGACGAAGATGCTGCCGGAGTCGGTGAGCAGGTCGCGGGCGACCGTCAGGCGGTCGCGCAGGTACGACAGGTAGGAGTGGATGCCCAGCTCCCAGGTATCGCGGAACGCCTTGATCTGCTCGACCTCGCGGGTGGCGTCCTCCAGCTTGCCGTCCTTGACGTCCCGTTTGCGGGTGGAGACCTGCCAGTTCGAGCCGAACCTGATGCCGTAGGGGGGGTCCAGATAGATCATCTGAACCTTGCCGCGGAGGTCCTCGCGCTCGGCGAGCGACGCCATGACCTCAAGCGAATCCCCGAGGATCATCCGGTTGGACCAGTTCGCCGCGTGCCGGTAGTAGTCGACCGCGTCGAAGTCGTCCAGGCCGTCGAAGTCGGCGAACAGGTCGAGCTCATCCTGCCGGGCACCCCGGGCGGACGCCTTGCGGACCTCCTCGACCAGCACCAGCGGGTCGATCTTCTCCTGGATGTAGACGGGCGGGGCGGTCACCGCGAGGTCGGCCGAGTCCTGCGCGTCCTTGCCCTTCCAGACCAGCTGCGGGTCGAGTGACGGATCCCGCTGGTACACGACGGTGACCGGCTGCTCGACCTCGTCGGGGACGAAGTCGTGCGCGTCCGCGGTGGGGATGTTGACCCGCTTGTCGTCGTGGCGGATCGACGTCACCGGAACCGGGCCCGCCGGCGCGGGCGCCTTCCTACGCGGCGGCATGCTTGTCTTCCCCTCTCCTGGAACCGGTCACACCGCTGGGAACGGTCATGTCGGCAGCCCGGTGATCGGCGCGTCCGCGTGGAGCAGGTCGATCGCCTCGTCGAGCTTCTCCCGGGTGGTCACCGGATCGGTGATCTCGATATAGCCCCAGCGGCCGTACCCACCGTGGTTGTTCACCGCGGCGCACCACAGGTTGCGGGCGGTGTCCGCCTTGCTGGAGGTCATCGCCCGCATCGCGGCGTTGTGCGTCTTGAACGAGCCGGACACCTCCACGATCAGGTGCCGAGGCACGTCGCCGTCCCGTCGGACCAGCCGCACCAGGAAGTCCGGCAGATAGCGGCGGGTCCGCGCGCCGTGCACGTAGGGGATGTCGAACTCCAGATGGTCGTTCTTCACGTAGGCCGCGACCCGCGGCAGGGACTCCAGCGTCTGGGCCATGATCTGCTCCCAGGTGTTGCCGTCGAAGCCGTCGAGCACGACATGGTTGACGTGGCACTTCCGCGGGTCGGTCCGCATCGTCCGCTTCGTGGTGAAGAAGTCGACGGCATCGGTCGAGCCCCACGGGTCGTACCGGCGGAAGATCGGGGTGACCCGTTCCTCCCCGGGGCCGCTTTCCGGGGTGATCGCGTGCCAGATCTGCTCGGCCGCGATCTCCCGCAGCTCGGCGAGCGTGAGATGACCGACGCGCGCTCCCGGCGCGTAGGTCACGCACTCGTCCAGCCACTGCCGGGCGATCCGGACGAGATCCGGGAACAGCCAGCGCCGGGGCTGCCCGCCGGCGTCATTGAAGAAGCGGTTGAGCATCGTGTGCGCGAGCCGGAAGGCGACCTCCTGCGGTCGTTTCCCGGCCAGCTCGCTGAGATCGTGGACCTCCTGCTCGCCGACGACCCCACGGATCTCCGTCCAGCTCGCGATGTCGAACGGCACCTCGAAATGGTGCTCCCTGCCGAAGTCGGCGGTGAGCCGACCGTCGGGGATCTCGATCCGGTAGCCGTCGAGTTTCGGGAAGACGATCCGCGCGTCCGCCCGGTCCTCGACCGCCTTCACCTGCGTCTGCGGCCGGCGCGGCCGCGGGTCGGCGTTCTCCGGTGAGACCCGGATGAAGGAGAACGGCACGCCGTAGACCTCGGCGTATTCCGGCTCGAACATCCCGTCCTCGTTCACCGTGTACGAGCGTCGACGCAGGCCGCGCCCGACCACCTGCTCGCACAGCAGCTGCGACCCGAACGCGCGCACCCCGAGGATGTGCGTGACCGTGTTCGCGTCCCATCCTTCGGTGAGCATCGACACCGACACGACGCAGCGCACGCCTTCACCGAGCCGGCCCGCCTTGCCGACGGTGTTCATGACCTCGCGCAGGATGGTGGCGTCGTCCAGCTCCTCGCCCGGCCGGCCGGTGCGGGCGGCGTGCTCGGCCCTGAACGCCTCGATCTCCGCGGCCGCGATCTTCTTGAAGTCCTCCTTCAGGCCCTCGCCGGACTCCAACTGGATGGAGTCGACCAGGATCGTGCGGGGACGCGCGAGCCAATGCCCGTCCCCGACGTTCGAGAACAACGGCAGTGCCCCCGGCACCAGGGCGCTCACCCGGCCCATGGCCTGCTCGAAACCCGAGACGAAGTCGTAGACCAGCTTGGAGACGGTCGTGTTGTTGCAGACCACGATGAACACCGGCGGCGTCTCACCGCGGGCGGCCGCGTCGGAGGACTCCCAGCGGGCGAACGCCTTGGCGTAGTTGCCGTACAGGCTGCGCAGCGCCCCCTCCAGCGCGCCGGGCAGGCCCTGGCCGGCCAGCGTCGTGCCCTTCGGGAGCCGTTTCGGCAGCTCGGTGCCGACCTTCGACCACAGGTGCAGGTAGGCCACCTCGTCACCGATGGCGTCATCGTCCACCGGCACCCGTGGGATCTTGACAATGCCGGCTTCGATCGCGTCCATCAGGGAGAAGTCGCTGACGACCCAGGGGAACAGGTAGCCCTCCGGATAACCGGATCCCTTGAGGAAGAACGGTGTCGCGGACAGGTCGTACACCGTCTTGATACCGATCTTGCGGGCGATGTGGCGCAGCCCGGAGAACCACACCCCGGCCTCGGCGTTGCGGCTGTGCGCCTCCTTCTTCTCCTCTCCGGCCAGGTCGTCCTCGGTCGTGGCGTTCTCGCCGACCGCGGCCGCCCGGCCCCGGTAGCAGTGGTGCGCCTCGTCGTTGAGCACGATGATCTCGGAGGAGCGGGAGCTGGAGAACTCCCGCAGCACCCGGTTGACCATCTGGTCCGGGGTCTCGACGAACGGGTCGTCCGCCCCGCCCGCGGTCAGCAGAAGCTTGGTGTTGGCCGAGATCCCCCTGCCCTCCTTCGTCGCGCGCGGCAGGAAGGAGTGGAAGTTCGTGACGACGATCTCGGCCTGGCGCAGCGGGCCCCACAGATCTGCCGGGACGAGATCGCGCTGCTTGTAGTAGTTCTCCTCGTCCGCGGGGAGCAGCACCCGCAGCCGGTCCCTGATCGTGACGCCGGGTGTCACGATCAGAAAGCGTCGGGTGAAACGGGCGTCGTTCGGGCTCGCGACCTTGTTCAGGGTCTGCCAGGCGATCAGCATCGCCATCACGACCGTCTTGCCCGCGCCGGTCGCCATCTTGAACGCGACCCGCGGCAGCCCGTCATTGTGGTCGAGATTCTGCTCGGCCAGGGCGTTGCGGACCCACTCGTCGCCCTGCTTCGGCGCGGCCTCGGCGATGAAGACGGCCGTCTCGGCCGCCTCCCGCTGGCAGAACAGGACGCGGTTCTCCCGCTCCTCGTCCGACCAGTACTCCAGCAGACGGCGGGTCGTCGGGGTGACGTTCGGATAACGCCGCTGCCGCCAGATGGCGACCCGGTCCCGGATCTGGTCGACCTGCTCGTTACGACGGCGCCGTTCCGCCACGTCGAGGATGTCGAGCTCGGTCTGCACCGCCTTCCCCCGGCCCTTGCGAGGGGTGGGAACCGGGATCCACGACTCGCTGGGCCGCCGGACGGCGGCGAGCTCGTCGGTGATCAGGCCCTGCTCGTCGAACTGCCAGTGCCGTCTCGGCTCGGCGTACGGCGAGTTGATGATCGGATTTTCGATCACCGCACTCATGACGACGGTGTCACCTCCCCCCACTGGCCAGGCAGCGCCTGGCCTGCCCCCACTGGCCAGGCAGCGCCCGGCCGACACATGCCGGCCGACCACCCTGCCCCGGGTAACGACAGCATGGCCGGACGGACAACCAGCACAGCGTAGCGATCGGGCCCGACAGGTCCGCTATGCGGCCGGGCAGCGCATAGCGTTACATACCGGATACTGTCACGGCCCGCGAGCCGGTTCACCGCAAGCCGGGCTGCGGCGCGGAATTCATCGCCGTCCACCCACCAGTGAGGCGAGTTCGTCGAGACTCCCCTGCCGACCGGCTTCCGGGCTCGAGAGATCCCAATGATCCGACTGCGTCCCGCGATCGAGATCGAGATCGAGTAGATTTACAGATGCTTCAGATAGAAGCTACTATGATCATCGATAGTGGAACCGGTGACGCGGGAGGAAGCATGACGTCCCATCCGGCGGTTCTTGAGCTGAACAGCCCGGACGCCCCGACCCGACGGGCGTCGTCGGACCTCGCATCGGCCGTGGAACAGGCGATCGCGTCATCAGACTCCGGGTCGGTGGTGCTCGTCGTGGGCGGCGTACAGGTCGACGCGCCCGTGGCCGTGCTGCGCGCCCTGCTCCACACGGCTTATGAGCAGGCGGCCGGGCATCGCGTGCGGATCCTCTCCCCCGACTCCACCGGCGAACTGACTCCGAACCAGGCAGCGGCCTACCTGGGGATCTCACGCCCGTTGCTGCTGAAACTTCTCGACGACGGGACCATTCCGGCCCGGGCCCTTCCCGGCAGTCGCCACCGGCGGGTCGCAGTGGCCGATCTGGAGGAGTATGCGGCGCGAAAGACGAAACGGCGTCGAGCACTGGCCACCGCCATGAACGACATGATAGACGCCGACCTGTATCTCCCAGCCGACTGACAACATACCGGACCGCCGCCATGACCATCGCGCGCGTTTTTGCGACTGAGGAAGTCCATGCCTCCTGGTCAATGGGCTATGAATAACGCTCGTTATGTCATGCGTAACAGATTTTTTCCTTCGTGGTGGACATGCGGGGACAACCCCGCTCTCGCGCCTGGATGACGTCTCGCTAAACTGGTTGCAGTCGTTCCAACTATGGAGGTAGCCGGTGCGCGAGGTCGAGGTCAAGTATTCCGTGGCAGACCCGGAGGCGCTGCTCGTCGCCCTCAGGGCGCGGGGTATTCATGTTGGCAAACCGGCCTACCAGGATGACCAGGCATTTGCCCCGGTGGGCTGGTCCTTCGGGGACAGCAGGCTTGGAGTTTCGTTCCTGCGGCTTCGCACAGTGGACGGGCGCCACTGGCTCACGCTGAAGGAGCCGGGCGTCAATGCTCAGGACTGCTTGGAATACGAGACGGAGGTCGCGGACCGCCGGCAGATGCACGAGGCCATCCTGCGTATGGGGTACCGCGCGACCGTCCGCGTGGCGAAGACGCGGCGCACCGGCCAGCACGGCGACGTGTCGCTGTGCCTGGACGAGTTGGAAGGGGTCGGGACCTTCCTGGAACTCGAACGGATGGTGCCCGACGACGAGCCCGCCGCCCAGATCCAAGAGGAGCTGGCAGCCTTCGTCACGGCGCTGGGTGTCCCGGCCGCCCGCACGACCGAGACGTATGACTCCCTCGTGCGGGCGGCTCAGGAAGGAGCGGTGGTCCGGCTACCTTCCCGCCGGGAGAGCACCGAAGCTGCCAGTACGGCGGCCACCTCTTCGGCCGTCTGAGTCCCGATGTCGTGTACCACGACGGCGTAGCCGGCGGCTTGGAGTTCGGCGGCGACGGCCCGGTATGCCTCGGCCTCGGCTGCACCGGCTTCCGGGCCGCCGCGGTGGAAGCGGCTGTAGAGGCCGCGCCGGGCCGCCCGCTCGCGGGAGCGGATGGGATCGCCGGTGAGGATGACGGTCAGGTCGGGCCGGTCGGCTTGCTCGGTTAGCGTCCATAGAAACTTGGCTGGTACACCGTCGAGGCGTTGCAACACGAGGGATGAAGCGACGTAGCGGTCGCAGACCACCACGGTGCCGCTGGCGAGGGCGGGACGGATCTCGGTTTCGAGGTGCTGGTAGCGGTCGGCGGCCACGAGGCAGGCCAGAGCCAGACCCTCGTAGTCGTCCGTGCCAAAACGCGTGAGGCTACCCAGGGGACTGGCCGTGGGTTCTTTGGTAGCCAGCACAGGCAGGCCCTGTCCCGCGAACTGCCGGGCCAGGGCCGCGGTGACCGTGCTCTTACCGATGCCGCTGGGGCCGTCGATGGCGACGAAAAAGCCCCTGTTCATCGGCGGATGCTGGAACGGGCGTGCTGCTCGCGGGATAGCTCGATGAGGGCGGCTCGTACCTCCTCCACATTGGCCTCCCCGAACTGAATATTCACCGAGAAGTTGAATTCATCGCGCCCCCGCATGGCTTCGTCGACGCCGCCTTTGGTGAGGTCCACGGCGGTGTAGGCCAGCAACTGTGACGGCTGGTAGCGGCCGGTGGCCAACAGCCGGCTCCACTCCGGTGTGCCCGGATACGGCCGGAACTCGAAGACGGAGGCCCGGAAGCTCCCCGGATGTGGATCGGCCACTTCCCACAGCTCCCTGACATGACGGACGGTGGCGGCCAACTCGTCGCGCGTCTCGGTGGGGAAGCCGAGGATGAAGTAGCCCTTCACCGAGATGCCGCGCTCGGTGAGGCGGCGGACCGCGGAGCGGGTCATGTCCGGCATGATGCGTTTGCCCATGTACCCGAGGAGCCGTTCGCTGCCGGACTCGACGCCCAGAGCCACCTCGCGCAGGCCGTTGGCTGCGAGCAGATCGAGCAAGGCGTCGTCGGCCCGGTGCAGAATGTTGATACGGCCGGTGGCGTCCCAGACATAGCGGCCACCGATGCCGTGGGCTGTGAAGGCGTCCATGCAGCGGCGGATGAATCGTTCGTAGCCCAGAAAGAGATCGTCGACGAAGCGGAAGGCGGTTACGCCGTAGGCCTCGTGCAGCGCCTCCATCTCGGCGATGATCCCCGCAGGTGTGCGGGTGCGGATGGTGATGTCGGGGTTGGCGCTGACGGCGGCGCCGCAGAAGGAGCAATCGTAGGGGCAGCCGCGGGCGCCGACCATGTTGGCCTCTATCCGGCCGTCCGGCGCCTCGTACGGGTCGTTCGCCAGGAAGCGGCGGTCGACGAAGGGCAGGCGGTCCACGTCGGGTGCCAGGTGGTGGCCCGCGCCTGGCCTGCCGCCGGTGACGGGCTGGTGCAGAATTGGGTCGAGCCACATGACACCGGGCAGGTCGGCCCGTGCGCGCCTGTCTCTCAGCAGCTCCGCCACCCGGGTCTCGCCCTCGCCGAGCACCAAAGCTTCGAGAGCCCCGAAGCGGGGGTCGGTGATGATGGTCTCGGGCATGGCTTTGGCCTGATGGCCGCCCACCATGACGTAGATGTCCCGGTCCAGACCGGAGGCGATCTCCGCGCTGATCTCGTACGTCGGTGCCAGCAGGTTGAAGCCGGCCCAGCGTGGACCGAGGCGGTTCACAAGCTGGCAGGTTTCCTTGACGCCAAGCCCGAGGGCTTCGGCGTCGACAATCCCGACGTTGAAGCCTTGCGCTGCCGCATACGTGGCGATGTAGGCCATGCCCAGAACCGGCAGGGTGAAATCATTGACCCGGGGCCGCAGACTATAGTCCCGCAGCGGGGCATTGACAAATACCGCGTCGAGCGGACGGCTCAGGTCGGCGCCCCGAACGGCGCCGTCATCCGATATCTCCATACTGCGATCCCCAAGCAAGGGTCAGAAGGGTGAGCGTAGAAAGGTGTTCGCTGGCTAGATGGCGCCACTGGGCGCCGAAAGCGCGCTCGTGGTGGAGCCAAAGGTGTGACGGGGCGGCCCGTCCCGCCCAGGTCCGCACCGCCAGGTCGGCGTAGGGATACAGGCTCCAGTCATTTGTGTAGTCAGCGATCGCCGCGCCGGCCGTCCACGGGCCGATGCGCTGAACGCCTTGCAACTCGTCGACGAGGACGGGGAGGGAAAGACGGCTCCAGCCGACACCATGCTTCAGATATGCCGTGGCGGCAGCCCGCAAGGCAGCCCGTTTGAAGGCAAGGCCAAGTTCGGCGAACCGCTCATCCGTCAGAGCAAGGATGGTCTCCGGCGTAGGAAACAGCGCGTAAGCGTCACCATCCGGCAGCGGTACCTGCTCCCCGTGAGCCGCGCACAGCTCGCGGAAGAGCCTCTTGGACTGCCCCGCCCGGATGACCTGGCGCAGGATGGCAGTACCCAGCGCTTCCCACAGCGACGGGTTGCGGAAGCGCCCCACCCGCCCAAGTCCGGACAGTTCCTTCGCCAACTGCGGCACCTCGGCGGCGGCACCGTCCGGCAGGCTGAAGACGTCTGCCGCCGGCTCGGTGTCGTCTCCACCGAGCGCGGTGAGGGTGAGGCTGTCGCCTTCCACCTCTGCCAGGACCGGGCCACCCGGCAATGCAAATACGCGGCGCGCCCCTTTTTCGGTGGGGAGCCAGGCGGGGTGTTCGGTCATCCAGCTATCTGCGACAAGCGGCATGAGTAAAACTCCGGGTTACGGTATGCGTGGGCGAAAAGTGGAACGCTAGTATCTCACAGCGTCACCCCGAGGCAGACTGGTGTCAAGGGCGCGCAGGCCGTCCAGGACTCGCCGTAATACCACTAGATCATCGAAAACCAGACCGGGATCGGTGCGGGCGACACTCGGCCGGCGGTATGGAAGAAGAGGTGTTGGCGCCTCAGCTTCAGCGGGTATCGGCGCCTCGATCTGGCACCAGGTGACTTTGCCCTGGCCGGTGGGCGACGGGTAATAGGCTGCAGCGAGGCTCAGGGCTTCCACGATGTGAAGGCCCCGACCACCCTCGCCATCGAGGCATTGATCTTGGAGTACGGGCAGTTGTGGACTGCGGTCCCAGACTTCGATGATGAGGCTTGCGGCGGCCCAGCTGAGGCGCATGGTCACGATGGATTTCGGATTACTGTCCAGCGCCTGGGTGGCCCGGACCGCATTCGTGATGAGCTCCGAAACCAAGAGACCGGCGGTGTCGATGAGATCCCCAAGTCCCCGGGTCTGGAGTAACTGGGCTACCTCATGTCGGGTCAGCGCCGGGGCCGTGGTGGTCGCGGCGAACTGATGGACGCTCGACCGCAGATGGGCGGCTGGCTGCGGAGCCACTGCGGACGGCAGGTTCATGCCGGCTGAACCGCCCAAGCGGCGTAGCTCGGCCGCAACCGCTTCCGTCCGCTCTTCGATGACCGCCTGCCCCACGGCCGTGGTGGGTAGCTCGTCTACGGCGCAAGCGAGGGCGACGCCAATGGCTTCCAGATGTCCCCACGCGGCCGCGAACCCAGCGGCGATGCGGTGCAACGCCGCAGCGCCCGGCGGTCCCAGTGCGGAGTCCTGCCCTCCGGTGTTTGCGTCCACCGGCCCTCCCGTCCTGATATGAAGATCACCCGATGTGGACAACGCCCGGAACCGGGGAGCCGTACCTCGACCCGGCCCCGGGCGCCTGGGCTCAAGCGTGAACGAGCATCCCGGACCCCACCATGCCCAGGGATGTATGACGCCTATACGTGATGTTTCCAGGATTTGACCCGGGGTGACGGGCGTGTGTTTACACTGTTGCCGAGCGCGCCGGGACGGCCGCGAATGGGGACAGGTCGGGGAAAATATGAACGTCGCACCGGGCCGGTACTGCCGTTCCTGCGGGAGCCGACTGGCCCGCTACAACGCCACCGGATCCTGTGCGGCGTGCCAGCGCAAACGGCAGGAACTGCGTCTCCAAGCCCCGGTGGTGCCAGATCATTTCTGGCAGACGGACGAGCTGCGCGATGCCTTGGCCAGCTGGCATATCGGCCGGGTCGTCGCCGCCTACCGACGCAATCCGTGGCACGGCCGGGTGCTGTCCCAGGAGCTGGTCGGAGGATGGGTCGGTATCTCCCAGGTGCAGCTGTCCCGCATCGAGTCGGGCCCGCCGATCAAGGACCTGGACCGGCTTGTGATGTGGGCACGGACCCTGCGCATCCCGGGACGCTTCCTGTGGTTTCAGCTCCCCGAGCAGCGCAGCGAACCGGTCGAGTCCGCCCCGGCGGCGGCGGCCGTGCCCGTGGGGCCGGATCTGCCCGCCTTACTCGGAAGCCTGACATCTGGCCGGCTGCCCCTGGCCGCTGGCGAGAGACGCACACCCACCATCGGGATCTCGGCCTTCGACGGCATGACCAACGGCCAGAGTGCCGAGTTGCTGCTGAAGTTGTTCTTGCAGCTCGACGACGAACTAGGTGGTGACAGTCTGTATCTGCCCTTGTCTCGTTACGTCGCCCGGATGGCAGTGACCGTAGAGCAGGACTCGGGCGACGGGCTCGTGCCCTTCGGACAGTTGTCCCAGATGGCCGGCTGGCTGGCGCTCGACGCCGACCACCACGGGACGGCCCGCCGCTACTTCACCACCACGATCTACGTAGCGCACGAGGGCGACGAACCGGGCTTGGCCGCCAGCGCCCTAGCGTACATGAGCTTGCAGGAGACCTACCGGGGGCGGCGAGGGCCGGCACTGTCACTGGCGCAAACCGCGCTGGCCTCGGGGACCACGAACCTCACGCCGCTGACCAGGACGATGCTGGGCACCCGCCTGGCCCGTGCCCAAGCCGGGGTGGGTGACCAGGACGGCTGTCTGCGAAGCCTTGACACAGCCCGCGCCGACTTTGAGCGCGCCGGCCACCGCGATGAACCACTGTGGGTATCCTACGTCGACGAGGTGGAAGTAGCGGCCCAGGAGGGTGCCTGCTTCCTCGAACTGGGCTTGACGACCGAGGCCTCGACGGCGCTGACGGAAGCCATTGATCTGCTCACCCGACGGGCGCCCTACCGGGTGCGGGACCGGGTGCACTACCTGTCCCGGCTGGCCAAGTGCCAGTTGCTGGCTGGCAACGTCGAGCAGGCCTGCCAGACAGCCGGCAACGCCCTGGAGGTGAGCGAAGCCATCGGATCCACCCGGGTGGCCCTGCGCCTGAAAGAGTTTGCAGACGGCTTGGCGCCGTTCGGCGCAGTGCCCGCGGCCCGGGACTTCGCAGAGCGGTTCCGCCTGGCGACGACCTGACCCAGCGGCTTTAACCAACGAGGCCGAAGACAGCCGCCCGTAGGGCGCGGGGCCGGGTGAGATCTGGCAGGACAGCATCAGCCCCGGAAGCCTCAAGATCCACCGCGGTACTACTGCCGGTGGCAACTCCCACCGCCCGCACGCCAGCATCGTGGGCGCCTTTCACGTCGTGCGGCGTGTCACCGATGACGACGGTCCGGTTCGGTGGGAAGGTCACGCCGTACTTGGCCTCGGCCCGCTTGATCGCGAGCCGTACCAGTACGGTTCGGTCGCTGTCGTCATCCCCGAAGCCGCCAACTTCCAGGTCAACGTGGTCTTCCAGGTCGAAGGCGTGAAGTTTGGTGGCCGCGATGGAGCGGATGTTGCCGGTCACCACGGACTGCACCGTGTCCTTGGCCACCAGGCTCGCGACAGCCTCCTTCGCACCGGGCAGGCGACGGCCGGACTCCTTCATCCGGCCTTCGAGCTGGTGGGCGGCCTGACCAAGAGCCTCGTAGAAGGCGTCAAAGGTCGGCTCGTCGTCCGGCACGCCGTTGAGCCGGAGCGTGTCCAGCAGGATCGCGCGCTCGGTGCGGCCGGTCATGTCGGCCAGCTCCCGCAGGGGACGGCCGGTCACGAACTGGAAGGCGCGGGCGTAGATCTCCCGGCTGACCAGGTCAATGGTGACGAGGGTGCAGTCTATGTCCCACAGGATGAGGGCGGGTGCGGTCACCTCACCATGATCTCACAGCCGACCCGTATGTGAATCGACTGGTTTTCCGCTTGGACCTCGACGTTCGGTGCGGCCCCGAGAACCAGAGCGGCCCCCTATTGCGAATAGCACGATTCGGTTCTACGCGGACGAGAGCGCACTCGGCGTCGGCCGGAAGCCGGAAGCCGCCAGGCGTGATGTCGTTTATCCGGGACACAAGTTCGTGCCGGAATTCCCCCTGCCGAAGAAGGCTGCCCGGTTCGTGTCGGGGGTACGGCCGCGGGCCCGTTTCCTGGGTCAGGCGCCGTGGGCGCTGGTCGTGGCGAAGCCGCCGAAGGCGAAGCCGGTGAAGGCGCCGACGGCCGACAATGTAACCGGGTGAGCGCTCCGCGCCACCGGCCACATCGCTGACCATGGGAACTGGTGGGCAGCGCACGCCTGCGAGGAGCGAGCTCCTGGTGGGGGCCTTGCTAACCGGAGTACCGTGCCGGTACGGTGTCGGATGCGACATATGATGATCTCAGAGGAAGGGGCACAATGGACGACCGCGTTCCCGTGTGTCCCGCTCTGGTTACCCTCGACGGTGTGTACAGGGGCGTGAGGATTCGGCGGATGATCTTCTTCCGTCGGCGCCATGTCGACTTCGGTGTCGTTGTGACCGCATCCTGTCCGGGTCCGGGCGGATCGTTCAACCGGACATCCCGTGAAATCTCGGCCCGCCACAGGCCGAACAGTCGGTAGTCGTTTCCGAACAGATCAGGGACGACGAGTCAGGGACTCTGGCACCAGCCATCCGGTACCCTCCGCTCCCGTATCGCCGGACGTTTCCAGAAACCGCCCCATGTCCTCCGCGACGGAAGCTCTCCTGCCCCATCTTCCGTACCGACCGATGAAATCGTCACGGCCCGGTCACGTCTGTGCCAGTCGTGGCCCAGCGCCGGTCATGTTCTCGATGTTCCACTGTTCCCGGACCCGCCGGACCCGCGGTTCCGACGATTTTGCGTACCCACCGTAACAGTCCCTTCGCCTCGACATCTCACAAACAAACGCCGAGGCGTCCACCTCAGGAATGTCACGGCGGCACGTCGTCCATGCCGACACTTCATCCGTGTCGACACGGCATCCACGTCGACACGGCAACAGACACACAATTATACGACACACCACAAAAGAATCCGGTCATCACAAGATTCGGCGGACGCCGCTCGCGGCCCGCCNACGCCGCTCGCGGCCCGCCGTACCCGTATGAATGGAACACGGTGCAGAACGTCTTATCCGCTGTCAGCCGTCGGCGCCGCCACCGGCGCGGTCGACGCCCCGTTCTCGCCGCCGTCGTAGTAGCGGCGGTCGCGCTGACCGCCGCCGCCTGCGGCAGCGACGACACGGCGTCCTCGGACCCCTCCGCCGCCAGCGGTGTGCTGAGCTGGTCGATACCGCCACTGTCAACCTGGGATCCCGTCGCCTCCAACTCCGGTATCGACGTCACCCCGCTGAGCCTCGCCTACGCCTCTCTGACACGGCTGATGCCCAACGGTGATGCCGGGCCGGGACTTGCGACCGAGTGGAAGTTCTCCCCTGACGGACTCACGCTCACCTTCACCCTCCGCCCCGGCCAGACGTTCTCCGACGGCGCACCGGTCGACGCCACGGCGATCAAACAGAACGTGGAACGGGGCAAGAGCCAGACGGGCTCGCAGGTCGCGCCGTCCCTCGCCGCGATCGCCTCGGTGGACGCGACCACCCCGACCGAGGCCGTCTTCCACCTCAGCCGCCAGGACTACGCACTGCCCCTCGTCCTCGGCGGGCGCAGCGGCATGATCGTAAGCCCCCGGGCGCTGGCCGGTGACGTGAAGGCGCTGGCCACGAAGCCCGTGGGAGCCGGTCCGTTCTCCCTCACCAACTACGTGCCGGACGGCCAGGCCGAGCTGGCGCGCAACCCCACCTACTGGGACGCGGCGAACATCCACCTCGCCGGGGTGACCCTGAAGTTCCTCTCCGACCCGGCCACCATCGCGGCGGCGCTGCAGAGCGACGAGATACAGCTGGCCAACTACATCTCCCCACCGCAGGCCAAGGCGCTGACCGCGGCGGGCCTCCAGGTGGAGGAGTTCCGCAGCCTGCAGATCTCCAACCTCGCCATCAACCGGACGATCAAGCCGTTCGACAATCCGAAGATTGTCGAAGCGCTGAACCACGCCGTCAACCGGCAGGAACTGCTGGACAAGCTCAACGCCGGCCACGGCGAAGTGGTCTACCAGCCCTTCCCCCGCGGCTATGTCGGTTACAACCCGTCCCTTGAGAACCTCTATGCTCACGATCCGGCGAAGGCCAAGGCGCTGCTGACCGAGGCGGGATACGACGGCACACCGGTCGTCATCAGCTACTTCACCAGCCCGGGCGGGGTGGACCGCGAGGTGGAGGCCCAGCTGTTGCAGGCCCAGTTCGAGGCGATCGGGCTGACGGTCAAACTGGAAAAGATCCCGTTCGGGCAGGTCGCCGAACGCTTCTACGTCAAGCGTGAGGTCGGCCTGCTGCTGAGCGGGACCTTCGGCCGCGAGGCCCCGGCCCAGCAGCTCGCGACCACCGCCACGCAGTACAGCAGCTACGACCCGGCGGCACTCACCGAAGCGCTGAAGAACGTCGCCCGGTTCCCGATCGACGACCCGGGCTACGCCCCCGCCCTGCAGGAGGCCACGAAGATAGCCGCTACAAAGGGCTCGGACGTCCTGGTGTTCTCCCAGCCCTGGCTGCTCGCCCATTCGAAGAAGCTGACGGGCCTGGTCGGGTATCTCACCTCGCCACGGCTCGAGGGCGTCCGGCTGGCCGCGTAGGCGGACCCGCTATCCCATGACCGAGATCACACTCGGCCCGCGGGGCCGGCGGGCGGGAGCGACCAGGGTCCTCCTGCCCGCCGTCCGCCGCGTGGCGGCGTTGCTGGCCACGGCGCTGATCGTGGCACTGATCAGCAGCCTGGTCATCTTCGCCCTGACCTTCCTGTCGCCCAGCGACCCGGCCGCGCAGAAACTCGGCCAGAACGCGACCCTGGAACAGGTCGTCGAGCTGCGGCACCTGTGGGGACTCGACCGCCCCTTCGTCGTCCAGTACTTCAGCTGGCTGGGCGACGCCGTCAGCGGGGATCTCGGCAGGTCGTACTTCTCCGACATCCCGGTCGCCCAGAGCCTGGGGCAGCGGCTCGCGGTCGACCTGTCGATCGTGAGCGTCGCCGTGGTGCTGGCCGTGCTGTTCGGCGCCGCGGCCGGTATCGCGGCGGCGGTGTGGCGGGGAAGCGTCGTCGACCGACTGGTGACGGCGGTGTCCTCGCTCGCGCTCACCGTCCCGGTGTTCCTGGTCGGGGTCATGCTGGTCGTCCTGTTCGCGGTGACCTGGCGATGGCTGCCGGCGAGCGGGTACGTGCCGATCGCGAAGGATCCCCTCGACTGGCTCCGCCATGTGATCATGCCGGGATTCACGCTCAGCCTGCTGCCCGGCGCCGTCGTGGCCCGGCAGCTGCGCACCTCCCTGGTGAGCTCGCTCGGGGAGAACTACGTCGTCGGGGCAAGGCTGCGCGGGCTGTCCCCGGCCCACATCCTGTTCGGCCACACGTTGCGCAACGCCGCCGGGCCCGCCCTGGCCACGCTCGGCCTCGAACTGCCCGACCTGCTCGGCGGGGCCGTCGTCGTGGAGACGGTGTTCGGCCTGCCGGGGATCGGACGATACGCGTTGCAGGGCGCCACCAGCCATGACGTGCCAGTCATTCAGGGAGTGCTGCTGGTGACGGTCGCGTTCGTCCTGATCTCCAACATCACCGTCGACACGCTGCTGTCCCGGCTGCGGCCGGCCACCAGGGAGGAGCACCGATGAGACACGCCCTGCGGGCCGTCTTCTCCTCGCTGCCCACCCGGGCGGCGGGCCTGTTCATCATCGTGATCCTCACGGTCGCGGTGACCGGTGAGACGCTGGCCCCCCACGACCCCCTGGCCCAGGACCTCGACTCGGCCCTGGCCGCTCCCGGCGGAAGCCACTGGCTGGGAACCGACTACCTGGGACGGGACACCCTCAGCCGGCTCGTCGCTGGCACCCGCGAGACGATCTTAAGCGCCGTGGCGATGACGGCCCTCGGCGCCCTGCTCGGCGTGCTGCCGGGCATCGCCTCCGCACTGCTCGGCCGCTGGTCCGCGTTCGCCGCCCTGCGGACGGTCGACGCGCTGCTCACACTGCCCACCGTGATCTTCGCGGTCGCGGTCGGCGGGCTGTTCTCGAACGGCCCGGCCGCCCTGGTCATCGCGATCGGGTTCCTGATGGCGCCACGCTTCTTCCGCATCGTCCGGGCCGAGGCGCTCGGTTTCAGCCGCACCCAGTACGTCGAGTCGGCCGCCCTGCTGGGCGCCTCTCGATGGTGGATCATCCGCCGGCATGTCGGGCGCAAGGTCCTGCCGACGATCGCTGTCACCACCTCGATCACGCTGGGCGGCGCGGTGTTCACCAGCTCGAGCCTGAACTTCATCGGCCTGGGCAGCCAGCCTCCCGCGCCGACCTGGGGCGGCATGCTCGCGGTGACAACCAGCCATCTGTGGGAGGACCCGCTCGCGCCGCTGTGGCCCGGGCTGATCATCGTCCTGACGATCTGGTCGTTCCACACCCTCGCGGACGGGCTACGCGAGGGCCTTGACGCAAGGAACCCGAGGAACGCGAGGAATCCGAGGCACTCGCGCCCCAGCCCGTCCCGCACCGCCACGCCCTCCCCCGTCACCTCGCCCGCCTTGCCCGAACAGGTCGGGACAGGGCCGGGGAGCCTGCTGGTGGGCCTCACCACGACTGGCCCCGACCCCGCCAGCCCGGCGGACGGGCCGGCTGACCAGGCCGGCCCGTCCGGCCCGGCAACCGCGGACGTACCGGATACAGGCGCGCTGGATTCAGATGTGCTGGATTCAGATGTGCCGGATTCAGATGTGCCGGATACAAATCTGCCGGATACGGATATAACGGATGCGGACACACCGGGTGCGGACACAGCTGACAGCACGGGTGTCAGGAACGTTGCGGATATTCCTGACGACCCGTCGTTCCAGGAAGGCTCCGGCGCCGTGCTGCTGCGGGTGACGGACCTGTGGGTGACCGCGCCCACCCACACGGCCACCGGCCATCATGGCGACACGGCCACTGGCCACCGGGGCGGTGTGGTGCGCGCGGTCAGCTTCACCCTTGGCCGTGGTGAGGCTCTCGGGCTCGTCGGCGAGTCCGGCAGCGGGAAGACCCTCACCTGCCGCGCGCTGCTCGGCGCCCTGCCGGAAGGCTGCGCCGTCAGCGGCGGAACGATCGTCTTCGACGGCCAGGACGTGACCGCGCTGACCGAGAAGCAGTGGCGCCCACTGCGTGGCGCCCGGATCGGGACGGTGTTCCAGGATCCGGCGTCCTACCTCAACCCGTCGCTCACCGTCGGCCGGCAGCTCACCGAGGTCCTGCGCCGCCACGGCGGGCTGGGCCGACAGGAGGCCCGGCAGCGGGCCCTCGAACTGCTCTCCGCGGTGGAGATCCGGGATCCGGCGAAGGTCGCCCGGCAGATCCCCAGCCGGCTCTCCGGCGGGATGCAGCAGCGGGTCATGCTCGCCGTCGCTGTCTCGTGCGAGCCGGACCTGCTCGTCGCCGACGAGCCGACCACGGCGCTCGACGTGCGCACCCAGGCCGAGGTACTGGCGTTGCTGGCGGCCCTGCGGGCACGGCTGAACATGTCCCTGCTGTTCGTCACCCACGACCTCGACATCGTGGCGGGCGTGTGCGACCGGATCGCCGTGTTCCACCGCGGCCGCATCGTCGAGACCGGGCCGGCCGACGAGATCGTCCACCGGCCTTCCCACCCCTACACCCGTTCCCTGGTCGCGGCGGCCTCGGCAGGCGCTGTGCCGGCCGCCTCTCCCGGGTCCGCTCAGGAGGTGCCAGTTGTCCGGGTCTGAGCTCGTGCCCGCCGCCCGCAAGCACTCCGACGCGGCCGGCGAACCGATCACCGCCCAGCTGCCGGCCGACGCCGGCCCAGCGGCCAGCACCGGCCCGTCCCACGACCTGTCTCTCGCGGACGACGAGCCGTTGCTGCGGGTGGCCGGCCTGCGGGCCGGTTTCCACGGCCCGGACGGGATCACCCACACCGTCCTCGACGGCGTCGACCTCACGATCTCCCCCGGCGAGATCGTCGGGCTGATCGGGGAGACGGGATCGGGCAAGACGACCCTGGGCCGGGCCATCGTCGGCCTCGTGCGCCCCACCGCTGGCACGATCCGGTTCGAGGGGGCGCAGATCCAGGGCCTGCGCGGTCGGCACCGGCGGGCGCTGCGCCGCCGCGGCCGGATCCAGTTCATCTTCCAGGACCCGCTGCGCTCGCTCGACCCCGACCAGCGGGTCACCGACATCGTCACGGAAGGGCTCGCGATCCGTCGGGAGCTCGATCCCGCGGGACGCCGTCAGCGCGCCGCCGAGGCCCTCGTCGCCGTCGGCCTCGGCCCGGAGTTCCTCGACCGTCTGCCCGGCGAGATCTCCGGCGGCCAGCGCCAGCGGGTCGCGATCGCCCGCGGGATCGTCACCCACCCCCGGCTGCTGATCTGCGACGAACCGGTCAGCGCCCTGGACGCCGCGAACCGCACGCACATCCTGCGGCTGCTCGCGCGGCTGCGCGACGACCAGGCGATAGCCATGCTGATCATCTCGCACGACCTCGCGAGCATGGCGGACGTCGCGGACCGGGTCGCGGTCCTCCACAACGGCCGGATCGTCGAGGAGGGGCCGACCGCGCGGGTGTTCGCGGCACCCGCGCACCCGTACACCCAGCTACTCATCGCATCCAGCCCGCGTACGGCCCGCGACCCTGGCTCGGGCGCCGGCGCCGACCACGGCCCCGGCCGTGACCACGACGGCCCCGAGCGCGACGGCTCCGAGCGCGACGGCCGTGACCTCGGCCCGGCCACGGCCCGGCCGGGGCCCGGGAACAACGTGGCCGGCCAAGGCCGGTAACCCCGGATCGCGGACGGCCGCGCGGGGCAGGCCCGCGGGCGGTCTACCGCCGGTAGAGCACGATGTTGGACTGGTACTCCTTGTGCGGGACGACCGGTCGGAACTGCCGGAAGCCCACGGCGCCCCGGAACGGGCCCGCGACACCGACGGCGTTGATCGTCGCCTGCTCCCCCGCGGTCAGCCGGCTGTCGTCGACGAGCCCGCCCGTGCGGATGACGTTGCCGTCCTGGAGCTTTATCTCCTCCGAGAAGTAGGCCACGAAGCCACCGTCCGGACGCTGGTACAACATCCGGCCGTAGCCCTTGGTCGTCCCGATCGTCCTGCCGTCGGCGCCGACGAACTCGTAGGCGACCTCGGCCACGTCGTCCAGGGTCGGGTTCTCCCCGTTCGGGTCCTCGTTGTTGGAGTCGTAGGCCAGTACCTTCTCCACCAGGTCGAACAGCAGCAGGGCGTTCTTCGGGTCAGCGATGGTCGTGCCCCGAGGAGGCGCGAGCGGCGGCACCGCGAGAGTCGCGAGCACCCCGGACGTCACGGCCGTCCGCACCGGAGCGAGCGCCGACGGGAGACGGCCGGCCGACGGGAGACGGAGTCCCTGCGGGGGACGGAGAGAGGGCATGGCGGTTCTCCTCGCTGCTGTTCGGACGGATGGGACCGGGATCGGGATCCGTCTTCGACGGTAGGAAGAGCCGCTGAACCGAACCTTGTGCCGTGGCTGGGAAGCCCGCGACACAGGCGGGAAACCCCCTGCCGTCACCGGACAAGACGTCACCCGACAAGGAGAGCAGATGACCCCCGGTGCTGACGTGCCCGCAACAGTGATGGCCCTGGCGCTGTTCTGGCTCAGCCGTCTCGGCAACGACAGCGGCTACGCCACCGGCATCCTCGTGCCGATCATCCTGCTGGACCGCATCCGGTCGTGTGAGCGGGCCCTGCCCCCGCCCGCCACCTGCTCCCGCTCCTGCCCACCAGCTACAGTTCGCGCCACGCGAATACGGCCCGCCGTCACGGTCACGGCGGGCCGTACTGCTGTCTGCAGTAGCCTGTGTAGCTGTTGGTAGCTGTTGGTAGCTGTCTGTACCTGCCGGCCACCCGTTACGAGCCAGCCACCTATGAGCCAGCCACCAGGGTCTCGTCGAGCAGGGTGACGTACGCGGGCACCTGCGTGACCGACGTCAGGTCGTGCCGGAACGCCGTCACATCCTCGCCGCCGTCCCGCCCGTCCGCGGGGCCCGGCTCGGCCGGGACGAACCCGTGCCGGGGGTAGAAGTCGGCCACGATGCGGTTCTTCGCCGTCGGCCGGTAGGTGGCGGCGACGGCGTGCGCACCCGTGTCACGGGCACGTTCGAGCACGGTCGCCAGGCAGGCCTGCTCGATCCCCCGGGAGAACACCCGGCAGCTCAGCAGGAAGTTGTCGATGTGCACGACCTCCTCCAGCCGGCGCAGGAAAACCGCGCCGACCAGGCCGTTGTCACCGAAACGGTCCTCGGAACGGATCGTGAGCACCGTGTGCTCCGGCCGGTCGAGCAGATCACGCAGGTCCGGCGCGGGCAGCCGGCGGGTCGTGGTGTTGAACTGGTTCGTCCGCAGGGTGAGCTGGCTGACCCGGGGCACATCGGCCTCCCGGGCCACCCCCAGCCGCACCACGATCCCCAGGCCGCTGAGGTACTCCTCGATCGAGGCGAAGCCCTCCTGAAAGTCTCGGCGGTCGAGTTCCTCCCGGTAGCGACGCACCCGGACACGGTCCTCGGCGGTCAGCTCCCGGGTGTCGAACCATCCGTCGCGCAGCACCGCGTCCAGGTGACCGGCGGGGTCCTCGTCGACCGCGACCACGGCGACGTCGGGCAGTTCGGCCCGGACGAGGCCGCGCTCGTAGGCGGAGTCGTCGACGAAGACGAAGCTGTCGACCCCGAGGTTGAGCGAGCTGGCAAGGTCGAGGAGGTTCTCGTGCTTGGGCCGCCAGTTGGCGATGACCCGCACGAAGTCGTCCGGGCGCAGCGTCATCTCCGGATGCCCGGCGAGCGCGTCGCGCACCACGTCGGCCTCGTTCTTGCTGACCGCGGCGAGCAGCACGCCCTGCGCCCCGATCTGCTTCACGACCTTCTGCACGGCCCGGAACGCCTCACCCCGGTAGGAGCCTGCGACCTCGATACCCTCCACCCCGTCGTCACCGACGATCCCGCCCCACAGGGTGTTGTCCAGGTCGAGCACCAGGGCCTTGCTGGTGCGCCCGGTGATGTTGCGGGCGAGGTGGCCGACCTCCCGGGCGTAGGCGGCGAGCAGGCCGGCGGACAGGTGGGCCTTGGCGTAGACCGTCAGCCGGGAGTCGGTGACCGGCACGCCCTCGGCGACGAGCGGGTCCAGGTCGAGCACCACCAGCGCGGGAAAGCGTTCGGTGAGGCCGAGCAGCCGGGCGTTCGCCCGTCGCCACACCGCCCCCAGCCGGGCCCGCGACCGATGGTCGACGAGCTGGGCGGTGAACCGGCGTGGCAACGGCAGCGTGTTGAGCACCAGGGTTCCCCGGCTGATCTCGGTGAAGCGGGTGACCAGCGTCTCGAGCAGGGAGATCTTGGCGTCCAGGACCCGTTCGACCGCGTCGGGATCCCACGGGAGCGGCACCTCGTCGAAGACGATCGTCGGGTCGAGCAGGGCCAGGACGAGATCGGCTCCATGGGCGTGCAGGGAGCTGCCGGGATCGGTGAGCTCGAACACGTAGCTGTCGAAGGTCCCCAGGTGGGAGCGCAGCAGCAGACCGTGCCGGCCGAGTTCCCCGGCCAGGGCCGGCAGCAGCGCGGAGACCGTGCCGTGCGCGGTGACGGCGATCCGCACGACCGGGGTCGACGGATGCTCCCGCAGCACCTCGTCCGGGTCGACCTGGACGAGCAGGCGCCCCGCCCGCGCCAGTTCCTCCGCGGAGGCGTCCGCCAGCAGTTGGCGGACCCGGGGGAACTCGGCGGCTATCCGGCCGTCACGGTGCAGGCCGAGCAGGTCGGTGGCGGCCNCGGCCCGCCGGCCGTCGGCGGGTGCCGGGGAAACGCCGGGGGCGGGCCGCGCGGAACCGGTGGTGCTGGAGACCGTCATCGCCGGGACCTTTCTCAAGAGTGGATCGACGTCGATCCACGGGCGGAATTCGCCAACCGTCGTGACCGCCCTCGGATCGTCCGAATGCCGTCCGAATGCCAGCCGAACGCCATCCGAACGCCACGGCCACACAGTCAAATCATCCGGACGGCGACTAAAGCGGGGACTAAAGTTCCGCTAGTGTTGTGATCGCCGACGTCGTACGGGTGTGATGCCGTACGGCTTCGTTGCCGGTCGGGCCCAGGGCCGGAATTAGCGCCGTCCAAGGCGCGTCCCGCAGGATGTAGGACGCGGTTTTTACCGTCCACGGCCGATGCGGTCCGGCCACGGTCTCCCGGCACCGACGACGCGCTCCCAGCACGGCCACAGGCATGGTCATGAAGGTGACCGCGACGAGAATCACAATGAATGATCACGACGAATGACCACAACGAATGGAGACGACGGATGGACAGCATCGAGGATCTGGTCACGCTCGTCCGCGACGAACTGGGCCTGCCGGTGTCGGCCACCGACGCCGGTCGAGAACTCGACGAGATACCCGGCTGGGACTCGGTGCACCTGCTCACCCTCGCGACCATTCTGGAACGGACGACCGGGCAGCGACTGTCCCTGCCGGACGTCCTGGAGGCGACGAGCCTGGAGCGACTCTACGCGCTGACCACCGGCCGATAGGCCCGCGCGTCCCACGGTTCACCGGAACCGCGGATCCGCGGTTCAACCGGGATCCCCGGCCCACCGGACCCCACCGGCACGCCGGCCGCGTCAGGCGGCGCCGTTGCCCGCGTACCGCGGTCCGCCTGGTCCTGTGTCGGGCTTTGACGGTGGGCGCGAGCCGTCCGCCAACCGGGACGGACACTGTTGTCACAAACCAGCTCCGACCGGAAACGCCGTGACGGACGGTTACGTTCATGGGTTTCCGTGGACCGCCACGACCTTGCTCCGGAGATTACCGACAAAGACCGCGTGACCTTCCCCGAGCCGCACCTGGATGGCCGGTGGATACCGGTCACAGTGGTGTACAGGAAAACTTTAGAACAGGCCGGCATCCTTGCAAGAATGACGGAGGTAGCCAACGGCACGCGGGCCGGCGTCAGTATCGGTATCAGTATCCCCGAGCAGGACGTCCGCGATCCCCGCCGCAGACTGTCCCACCTGTTCGACCCCGATTCGTTCGCCCCGTTCCCCTCCACCGGCAGCGGCCGGGTACTCGCCGGGCGGGGCCGGATAGGCGGCATCCCGGTCATCGGCTACTGTACGGACGGCAGCCGGATGGGCGGGGCGCTCGGTTCCGAGGGTTCCAGGCACGTCGTGGCCGCCATCGAGGAGGCGGTCCGCACCGCAAGCCCGGTCATCGGGCTGTGGCACTCCGGTGGGGCGAGCCTCGCCGAGGGTGTCGAAGCGCTCGACGGCATCGGCCAGATCTTCGCCGCCATGATCCACGCTTCCGGCCGGGTGCCGCAGATCTCGGTGGTGCTCGGGCCGGCCGCGGGCGGCGCGGCGTACGGGCCGGCGCTGACCGACGTCGTGATCATGGCGCCGGCCGGTCGCGTGTTCGTGACCGGTCCCGACGTCGTGCGCAGCGTGACCGGAGAGCAGATCGACATGGAGGGGCTCGGCGGCGCCGACGCGCACGGCCGCCGCTCCGGTGTCGTCCACGTGCTGGCCCGTTCCGAGCGGGACGCCTACCAGCGGGCCCGCCGGATCACCTCCCTGCTCGCCGACCCGGGCCGTTTCGACCTTGGCGTCGGCCGGGGCCTGGCCGCCGCCCTCCCCGGGCCCAGGACCGAGCCCGGCGCCGACGAGATCAGCTCCACCACAGAGGTCAGCACCATCGAGGTCGGCGCCAGCACGCTCAGTGTCAGCGGCCCCGGCACCGGCACGGTCGGCACCGCCGAGGTGGGTGCCAGCGACGTCGGTGAGGATCTGCGGGCGCTGCTGCCGGACCGGCCGCGGCGGGCCTACGACGTCCGGCCGCTGGTGCGCCGGCTCGTCGACGACGACCCCACCGGCGACGGTTTCGAGGAGCTGCAGCCCCGCTGGGCGCCCAACATCGTCGTCGGGCTCGGCCGTCTCTACGGCCACAGCGTCGGCGTCATCGCGAACAACCCACTGCGCAAGGGCGGCTGCCTGGACTCGCTGAGCGCCGAGAAGGCCGCCCGGTTCGTCCGCATGTGCGACTCCTTCGGTATCCCGCTGGTCGTGGTCGTCGACGTTCCCGGCTACCTGCCGGGCGTCCGCCAGGAATGGGACGGGGTGGTGCGCCGCGGCGCCAAACTGCTCTACGCGTTCGCGGAGGCCACGGTGCCGCGCGTCACGCTCGTCACCCGGAAGTCCTTCGGCGGGGCGTACATCGCGATGAACTCCCGCTCGCTGGGCGCCACCGCCGTCCTGGCCTGGCCCGAGGCGGAGGTCGCCGTCATGGGTGCCGAGGCCGCGGTCGGCATCCTGCACCGCCGGGCCCTGGCGGCGGTGTCCGACGACGAGCGGCCGGCGCTGCTCGCCCGGCTCGTCGACGACCACGCCCGCACCGCCGGCGGGGTCGACCGGGGGCTGGCCCTCGGTGTCATCGACGCCGTCATCGATCCCGCCGACACCCGCCGGCGCATCGCGCAGGTCCTCGCCGACGCGCCCGCCCGCCGCGGCCGCCACGGCAACATCCCCCTGTGACGGCCTCCCGGTTATCCCTGTGACACGTCGGCGGCGTCGGCGTCGGCGTCGGCGTCGGCGAACAAAGCAAGCACCATGGCGGCACAGCCGCCAGGAAACAAGAAAGGAGCCCGGGCGGCCAGACAAGAAGACAATATCGCCGGATGACGATATTTGATCAGGGTGATGACGGATCAGAATGACGGTATTCGGGCCGCGATCCGGGATTCCTGACGGACCGGTCGAACCGGTTTATCGTACAACGGTATCTGCACCGGCACGGTGACGCCGCCTTCGACCAGCAGGGCCCGCCCGGCCGGCCAGCCGCCCCTGGTCGACCGAGGCAGCTTGACGTCGAGGACCTCACCGTCGACGTGCGACGACGGGTTGAGCAGCAGGCCATGCCTGTCGCGCCTGAGCATGGCGAGCCAGCCCCGGTAACGCTGAGTCCCCAAATCCTCGGTGGTTCCGGCGGCGACGACCAGGTTGCCTTCGTCGCGGGCGCCGCGGACCACTCGTTCGAGCACGTCGGCGGCGAGACCGTCGGCGAGCAGCTCGGCGTCGTCGACGATAACCGCCACCGGGCCGGGCAGCTCGGCGATCATGTCGTCGAGTTCCATGCCGAGCTCTGTGCCGTGCAGGACCCGCGCCACCCCGGGCAGGCTGCCGAGGCCCGTCAACGGCGACGGGCGTGGGCAGCAGATCACCACCGGCATCTCGCCGGTGCCGCGGCCGGTCAGCGAGGTGACGACAGCGGCCAGGGCTGTGCTGCGCCCCGAACGCGGTGGGCCGCTGACGAGGAACGCCGAACCGGTGCCGGTGAGATCCACGTCGATCGGGGCGAGGTGGTCACCGCCGACACCCACCGTGCAGACCGTCGGGAGGCTCGGTGACGGTCCGGTTCGCAGCCGCGCGAGGTCGGTCACGGTGATCAGATCTGGTAGCGGGTCGATCCGGTGTGGCAGGCGTTCATTGTCAACAGCCTTCCAGCGGGAAGTGAGCGTGTCGGCCAACTCCTCGACCGCCGCGGCCTGGGCCGCGCCCTCGGGATCCGCCGCCAGTAGGGCGATCTGTGCCTCCACCGCGTGCGGTACGGCCACGATCCGGCCGGCTGGCATGGCTCGCGGTACATCTCGCGGGCTGAGCCCGAAGACGGTCACGTCGTCGGGCTCGGCCTGGCGCAGCACCAGACGGGTGGCGACCGCGCTGGCAAGGCGACGGGTGAAGCCGGTCCGGTCGGTGGCCAGCACCGGCAGGATGCCGGCGGCGGGGCCGCGGCCGAGCAGTCCGTCCAGTGTCTCCACCAGCCGTCCGCCGTCGGTCTCGGCGTGCCGGGCCAGAAACGTCTCGTACCGGTCCACCAGCAGGACCAGGTACGGCAGCCGGTNAGGTACGGCAGCCGGTCCGCCGGTGCCGCCGCGGCACGCTGCTCGCCCAGCGATGCATGGCTGCCGGCGGCGAGCAGGCGGGTACGGCGGGAAACCTCGGTGGTGAGCATGTCCAGCAGCCGGTCAACGCGGTCGGGTTCGTCACCGGTCACCCAGGCACCGCAGTGCGGCAGCGACGCCAGCGGGGCCAGCGCCCGGCTTCCGTAGTCCAGCGCGTACAGGTGCACGTCGGCGGGGCTGGCGTGGGTGGCGAGGGAAGCCGCCAGGGTACGCAGGAGGGTCGAACGACCGCTGCGCGCCATTCCGGCGACCAGCAGCGGTCCGCTCTGTTCGAGGTCGATCACAAACGGCTCCTGCGCCTGTCGGGCCGGATGGTCGGCCAGCCCGAGCCGCACGGCCACCGGGGACCCGACCGGCGGCGTTGGCGCGGCCGGCATCATGTCGAGATCGGAGATAGTGATCCGTTCCGGCAGGGGCGGCAGCCATGGGCTTGCCGGCGCGCGGAGCTCCATCCGCTCCGCCGCGGCCCGCACGGCCGCCACTACGACGGTCAGGTCGGTGGCACCCGCATGGCCCACTCCGGGGGCGGCCGTGGCCCGATCCGTCCGCGCCCGCCGGGGCCGGCCGAGGTCGGTGATCCGGCGTCGGGTCACCGTCACCGTCTCGCCGGTGGACGATGCGGCTGCCGTGTCGGGACGAGGCCAGCCGATCCGGGCGCACTGTACGGCCGTCAGCTCGCTGTGCCCGGTCCGCAGGTACGCGCGGCCGGGGTGCAGCCGGGAGATGCGCGCCGCGTCCGGCGCCTCGATCACGTCGGCGCTCTCCTCCGCACGGGTCACCCGCAGGCACAGCCGCAGGTTGACGTTGGCCCGGATCTCGGCGTTCACCACGCCGGCGGGCCGCTGGGTGGCCAGGACGACGTGGACGCCGAGGCTGCGCCCCCGCATACCGATGCCGACCACGCCGTCGACGAACCGCGGCACCTCCTCGACCAGGGTGGCGAACTCGTCGACCACGATGACCAGCCGAGGCAGGCCGCTGCCGCCGCCCGCCCAGTAGTCCTCGATCTCCTTGGCACCGGCCGCGGCGAGAATCGTCTCCCGGCGGCGCAGCTCGGCCGACAGCGAGGCGAGCGCGCGGTCCGCCAGGTGGCCGTCCAGGTCGGTCACCATACCCACACAGTGCGGCAGGTCGCGGCAGTCCGCGAACGCGCTGCCGCCCTTGTAGTCGACCAGGACCATGGTGAGCGCCTCGGGGGTGTTGCCGAGCGCAAGGGACGCGACCAGGGTCTGCAGCAGCTCCGACTTGCCCGCGCCGCTGGTGCCGGCGATCAGCGCGTGCGGCCCGTCCCGGCGCAGGTCCACGGCGACCGGGCCGGACGCGTCGGCGCCGAGCAGTATCCGGGTGCTGCGTCCGCCGGGTTCGGCGGCCCAACGCGCGGCGATGTCGCAGGCTCCGGGATCCGCGCCGAGCCCGCAGATGTCGAGGAAACGTACGTGATCGGGCAGGTCGCCGTCGTCGCCGAAACGGGCCCCGAGCACCCGGACCGGGGCCAGTGCGCGGGCGACCCGCTCGGCCAGGGAATGCCGCAGGCCGTCCACGAGCACCTCGGCCTCGGCGTCCCGGTGCGGATGGGTCACCCGGACCCGGCTCCCGGAGTCGTTGGTGACCACGACGGTGGCGCGGCACTCGTCCGGCAGGCTCGACTCGGTGTTGTCCAGGCACAGCGCGTACACGCCGAGCCCGGGCCCGTCGGCAAGCAGGTCGGCAAGTCCCGGCAGGGTGCGCAGCCGGTGTGCCCCGTCGAGGAGGAGCAGCAGACGGCGCCCCGGTGGAGCCTGGTCGCGCAGCCCGGCATGCTGATCCGCCCGGCGCTCGTCCATGATGCGCCGCAGCTCGGCGATGCGGGCCTCGGCCTGCTCGCGGTCGGTGGCCACCATCCGCCGGCAGGCCAGGTCCGTCCGGTGCGGCAGGGTGTGCGGCAGCCAGCTCACCCACTCCCAGTCCGCGGCCTCGTCCTGGCCGGTGAACAGCACGATCCCGAAGTCGTGCGGCGCGTGCAGGGTGGCCACCTGGGCCAGCAGCGCCCGCGTGACGGGCAGGACCGCCTTCCGGGGTCCGGCGACGCCGAGCACACCGGCACGCGTCAGCTCCACCGTCACCGGCACCGCGTACGCGGTCGGAAGTTCTTCGTTCTCGGCGCCGGGGCCGCTCAGGCGTACGTCGACGGGGCGGTCGGTCAGCCCCACGCGCAGCCGTCCGAAGTCCTCGTCGGTGGGGCGGCGCTCGAACAGGCGTCCGGTCGGGCCGGTCGCGTAACGCACCAGCATCGCGGGGTCGGGCAGCGCATCGCGGGCGGCCTGTTCCTCCTCGAGCGCGGCAGTGGCCAGCCGGGTACGTACCGCGTCCAGTTCGGCCTGGTACTCGCGTAGTTTCTGGCGATACTCCCGGTGTCCGCCACGCCGTTCGGTGATGGCGTGGGCGACGGCCATCACCGGGGAGAGCAGCATGAAGAGCAGGTAGTAGCCGGCGTTCGGCAGCAGCGCGTAGAGCACAGCCGCGAACAGCAGAGGAAGCAACACCGTAACGAGCGGGAAACGGAAGCCCCGCGGCTTCTCCGGCTCGGCCGGCACGGCGATCTCGGGCCGACGCCGCGGTGGCACGATCCTCGGTGGCCGGTTGAACCGGCGCACGCCGTGCGCCGCGTCGGCTTCCAGCCGGGCGTCGGCTCCGGCGTACGGCCGGACGGTGATCATGCTCTCACCGAGCTGCGCCACGTCGCCGTCCCGAAGCCGGATGTCGGCGGTGGCCCGGTAGCCGCGCCACCCGACACCGTTACGTGATCCGGTGTCGGCGAGCAGCACGGCGCCGGTGCGGTCGGTGCGTATCTCGGCGTGTCTACGGCTGACCTCGGGATCGTCGAGAACCAGGTCGCAGCCGGCGGTACGGCCGAGCACAAGTGTGCCGGCGTGGCCCTCGCCTGCCAGCGCCGCACTGGCGCCCGCCACCGGGCCGCCCACCACCGCCACCTCGCGGCCCGGATCCGGCGTGTTTCCCGCGCTGGAACGCTCGGCCGGAATGTCCCGTGAGACTGACTTTCCCGGTAGCCGGACATCCTCCGGACGGGCGAACGAGAACGCGGTACCCGCAGTCATGACGATGTCGGCCAGCCGCCGGCCGGCGGGGACCAGCTCACCGTCGATGAAGAGCACGCCACCCGCCATGGCAGCGCCTGCCATATCGGTATTCGCCGAATCAGCGTTTGCGACGCCGATGCCCGCGATACCGGCTTTTGCCGTGCCGCCCTCCGCCGTATCGGCGCGTGCCGTACCGGGCCGGCCGGCTGTCGTGTCAGCGTGGCCGGCGAGCAGCTCGGCAACGGCGGTACGCAGTTCGCCCACGGTGGCCGTCGCGTCCGCTTCGATCAGCAGCGGTGTCACACGGCCCCGTGGGCCGACGACCGTGACCTCGTACTCCACGTCTGACCTCGTACTTCGCGTCGGAGCGCCTCGGGTCGGCGCACTTCGTGTCGGGCCGCGTATTTCGTGTTCAGACCGCGTGGTCGATGGCCTCGGTGTCGCGGGCGTGCGCGTGCATGGCGGCCTCCGCGTCCTTCAGCGCCATTTTCATACGTTCCAGGACGGGGACGAATTCTTCGATCGCATGCTGCATGCGTGTCATGTTCGGCCGGAACTCGCTCTCCCACAGATTGTCGAACGACGTCGCCCGCCGGCCTTTCCAGTCCATGCTCTTCACTCCGGTGGTGAGCACGCTGATCATGCCTTGCATACGGTGGACGCTGCTGTTCATATCGTGGACGAGCGCGGTGGTCTCCACGTCCGCCTGCTGCCCGAACTTACGCCCCAGGTCATGTGCCTGGGCAGGGTCGAGCTGATACATCGTCATCTCCGTTCGATTCGATCGTCCCGTCACCGGCCATCGATCACAGCCATGGCCACGGTCGCCAACTGAAATCACGACCAACGCTACGGGTGGCACAGCGACAATGACATCGGGAGCCCTCCCCAGCCTATTGGGAAGGGCTCCCGATACCGTCTGGAGGCAGCATTCCCCCAAGCTGATGAGCATGAGTGAGGTGGACATCCTCCGGGCAAGGGCCGATGCGCTCCAGGACAGCTTGGACGAGGCCGATCGTTACGCGCGGGAGTGCCGCGCCGTGGCGGCCCGGTTGCGGGCCCCGCTGGACAGGTTGTCCGACGTGACGATCGATGTGCGTGGCATGCGCTCGAAATCCGCACGGATCGACCGGGCCCGGACGAGGGCCGAGTCGGCCAGGAACGCGGTCGGCTCGGCCCGGGCCAACGTGTCCGACATGGTGGACGAACTCCAGAACATCGCCCGCAGGTACGAGCGGAAAGCCGACGCGGCGCGGGCGGACCTCACAGTGGCGACGAGCCGGCTTGCCATGGCGGTCACGAAACAGTCCGTGGTGGGGCCGTGACGGGATTCGCGGGCCTGTTCGTCTTCGTCTTCGCCGAACTCTTCGACACCGACCATGACCTGCGCGCTCAGGCACGCCTGGTACGCGAGGCGGCCAACGCCCTGACCATCGACGCCGGCGGGCTGCCCCCGGAGGCACAGACAGTCGTCGCAGGGCTGGCAACACTGCGCGACCGGCTCGAGCGCGCCGCTGACGACCTGACCGCGGCGGCCACGGCTTTCGGCCAGATCGGCGCCGACGCGAAACGGGCGGACACCCCCGGCTGGCTGGACCGCGTCAAGGCGTTCTCCGCCATCGCCCTCGGCGAGGCCCCAGAGATACTCCTCCGTCGACAGGGCAGGCGACGCGTCTTCCGGCTACGGAACGACGTACGTCGCAGCTCGCGGCTGCTGATGGACCTGGAGAACAGGCAGGAGGCCGCCCACCGGGCCGGTGACAGCGCGCTGGCGCAACGTCTCCAACGTGACATCAGGACCCGCAGAAAGCTGCTGAGGAAGGCAGAGAAGGATCTGCGGTTGACGCGGCGGGATGTCCGGGAGCTACAAGCGGCGGGATATATCACAAAATGGGATGAGCGTTCCCTGCGTGCACTGAAGGAGCTGTCGGGTGCGCTCGGTATGAAAGTGAGTGCAGATATTCTCACTGCCAGGGAGTGGCACGAGTCGATACGCAAGGCGGACAGCCTTCCGAAGGCGCTCGGGAAACAAGCGCTCGGCCGTTTCGAGAGCCGTCGGATACCGACTGGCCGTGACACGCCGGAAAAAATACTCCCATTTTTCCCCAAACGGGCGACCACGGCCGATAATCTGGCCGGGCACGCCCGGCGGCTGCTGGACAGCCCCGGTAGCCGACGGGCAGCCGGTGCCATACCGGTGGCCGGCGTCATCGTCGATGCCAGTAGCACCTTCATGGCTGGCAAGAAACTCTGGGACGATCCGAGCCTTGGTAATACCGTCGATTTCGCGGCCAACACAGCGCACCTGATCGGTAACATTCCGACCCCGCCGACTGTCATCCTCGGCGAGGGGATCGGTTACGGTCTGGACGGCGGCAAATTCGTCGGCGACCATGTCGACGACGCCGCCGACGCGGTGGGCGACGGCGTCAAAGCCGTGGGCAACGGCCTCAAATCCGCTGGCAATAGCGCCAAAAAAATATTCGAGTCAATCTTGTGACGAAGAAACCACCGACCGCTGTCCGGCTCACCGGTGACGAGCTGACCGCCATTGCCCGTTGCCTCGGGGCCCGGCGGTTTCCCCATGTGCCGTACAGCGGCTACAACGAGATCGACGAGGAGCTGCACCCCCTCCTGGACGACGAATTGCTTGCCGGGCTGGCCGCTCGTGGTCTGGTGGACGTCCATGCCGACGGCGAGCTCCGGCTCGCGGGACCGCTTGCCTCGGTGGTCGGCGCCGTGGCGGCCGGCCGCGTCCACATCGCCGTCGAGCAGATCAGGCCGGCCGGTGACCCCGGTACGACACGGGCCTGCGCCCTCGTCGCGGGTGACCGCGGACTGGTACGGCACTGGAGCGACGGGCCGCTGCACGATCTCGAGCACGACCCTGACACACACGCGCTGGACGTTCGCCTACGCGTGACACTCAGTGATCTTGTCAATCCCTCCCCGGGCACCGGGCGGCCTGGCCGGCGCAGGCTGCGGGCCACGGAGCGCCGGCTGGCGGACGCCCTCCCCGCACCGGCGGACGGCTGGCGGCGGGTCACCGTGCTCGCCCGCACCGACGACGCCGGGGACGACGCGCGGGTCGACGGGCTGCTGGCCGTCTTCGACGGCGGCCCGGGCGAGCTCTGGCTGGGGCACTGCGAGGACGCCGACGCCGCTGATGGGAACGCCGCGCTGACGATGGTCGCCGACCCGGTCTCGGCAGCCGGGGTCGACGCCGCCATCAGGGAGTTCACCAGCATCCACCATGCGTGAGCGCTTTGGGACGGCGTTCCGTGATGCCCTCCATCGGCCCTCGCATCGGGCTGGTCTTCGAGATGGGCGGTGTGAGGCGAGGCGGGACGAACGAAGCGGCTTCGGGTGGCGGAGACGAGTGGCCCGACGACGGCCGCAAAGTTTCGTATTACGATAGTAGCCGTGAAGATCCACCGTTCGGCCCGCAAGCACGGCGTGGCCGACGGGGACATCACCCACGCTGCCGTGGGCTACCTGGTTGCCTACCCCCTCGACGGTGAGAAGCCGCCGCGAGAGCTTCGGCTGGGGCCGGACCGGGCAGGCAACTTCCTGGAGATCGTCGTACTGCTCCTCGACGACGGGACCGAATTGATCATTCATGCGATGCGGATGCGTCCGAAGTACCGCAGTCTCCTGCCGTGACAAGGAGGGACGAGATGACCGGCGAGACAGAGCACACCCGTACGTCGGGAGGCGTCCTGGTGACCGACGAGCTCGTGACAACGCTCGCAGCGGAGGCCGAGGCCGGCTATGACGTCGAACTCCTGCGCCGCCGGGNGCCGCCGGGGCGGGCGGCGTCCGATCGGATCGGCGCCGGGAGAGGTCGTACCGGTGCGGCTGGACCCGGACATGCGGGCGGCCCTGGCCGCCCGCGCGGACGCCGACCACACCAACGCCAGCGAGGTGATCCGTCAGGCGCTGCGCGCCTGGCTCGACGTCGCCTAGCGGGAGCGGTTTCGTGGTGGGCCGGGTCGCGTGACAGCCGGCCCACCACGTGGGCTCACCAGACACAGCCGAGGAGCTCGTTCGTCGACCCCGCGGGCTGGGTCGTGGTGAGGTTGTAGTACCGCGGCGTACCGGCGGTCCAGGTGCGCCAGACCGGCCGCTCCCCCCTGCCGAGGCCGCACGGCATGAACCTCGCTATCAGGTTCGGCCCGTTCCATGGTCCTGAATCGGCAGGCGAATAGCTGCCAATCTGCGAGTACGAGTAGAAGTGATTGACGTCGAGCCCGTTGCACCGACCTTTGCCAGCCGTGCAGTAGAAGCCGTTGATATTCCGTGCGCCCGGCAGGTTCTCTGATCCTGGGGGCGCGTACGCGCGGCCGATCGGCACGGATCGCCGGCCGTAACCGTCGGGTGGGCCGTCAGGGGTCTTCCGCAACGCCCAGACGTCGAGGGTGTTGTGCTGGTACAGCGTGTACTCGACGGGCTGCCAGGGGGAATAGCGCAGCGTGACGGGTGAGCCTATCGGCTGCTTACCAACCGGCGTGTCCTGCGCCCCCACCTGGTTGGCGACAGGGAAAAGATCCGGTACGGGATTGCACGTGAACCCGTGGGCGCTGATGTCGGCGCACGCTGCGTTGATGTCCCATCCGACATAGCTTGTTGATAGGGTGTTGTTCGGACTGTAATAAGTGATGTCGATGGTCGAGCCGATTTTCGCCTTGGTCCCGGGCCCCAGACTCTGGGCGTAGACCGTGCCGGACTGCTGGCCTGTTCCGGCCGCGGTCACGCCTTCGACAGGAGTGCATGTGAAACCGGCGGCCCGTACCTTGGCGCAGGCGTCCTGGTAGGTCTGCGGCACCGGGTTGACATAGTCCCCCACGGTGTTCTGGCCGGAGTAGTACGTCACGGTGACCGTGCTGCCGGCTTTCACCACCGTCGACGGCGGCGGGTCCTGCGCGCCAACGGTGCCGGGCGCCTGGCCGGTGCCGACAGCGGTGCCGCCTTCCTTCGGGTCACACTTCAGCCCATAGGTGGCGAGGGTGGCGCAGGCCGTGCCCTGCGGCTGACCAATGAAGGAGGGCAGGGCGATGCTGTCGTAGTAGGTGAGCGTGACCGTGCTGCCCTTGGCGACCGACGCGCCGGCCCGGGGGCTCTGGCCGGACACCTGGCCGAGTTGCTCGGGAGACAGCGCCAGGGTGCCGCTGGGCTGCTTCGTCGTGCACAGCAGCCCCGCCTGTCGCAGGTAGTCACAGGCGCTGTCCACGGGCTGTCCGAGCACGTTCGGGGTCCGCAACGGCCCGACATAGCTGACCGTCACCGGGCTGCCCTCGGGCACCAAGGCGCCGGCCCGCGGACTCGTGTTGATCACTTCGTCAGCCGCGAGGCCGTCCTGGTCTCCCGCGGGGAGCGGCTGGCAGCGCAGGCCGCTCTGTTCGAGACGGTCACACGCCTGCTGGTGGAGAGTGCCCTTCGGGAACGACGGCACGGTGACCCGCCGGGCCGGCGGCGCGGCGTCCGCGGGCGGGCGCGGCACGGCCGTGGGCGGTGCGGCCGGCGCCGACGGCGCTACAGGTGGTGGTGCCGACGGCGTGGGCTGGGCACCTCGCGGACCTTCGGTTCCGGTGCGTGACTCGCTGTCGACCACCTCGGACCTAGCGCCCTTGTCGGCGTCCCGCTCGTGCCCGTCGGCGTCCACCACGAGCGTCCGCTGATCATACTGCTGGCCGGCCCATACCCGGCCGCCGTCGACCCACAGATCGAAGGGGCCGTGCTGACCGGGCACATCGAAGGGACGGCCCTCAGCCAGACCGGTCGAAAGGTTGATCCGCCACAGCCTCGGCCTGGCGTCCCCACCCTGCCGCTGCCCGCCGCGCTCATTATGATCATTACGGTCCGGCACATAGATCCAGCTACCGAGCGTGGCCGGCGAGTCCAGGTCGGTCGGGGTCGGGCCGGTAAGCTGGACGGCCCGCTCGGTGCCGACACGCGGGTCGAGGATCGCGACGTTTCCCTTGACCTTGTCGACAGCCACGACGTAACGGCCGGCGCCCCGCCATGAGCCCAGCACCACATTCGACCCATTCGACCCGGCGAGGGACAGCTTGCCGAGCTGGCGCGGGGCCCGGCCGTCCACGGCGTATGCCCGGCCGTCGGCGACCACCACGACGGGATGGCCGTCCGCGACGGTGAGACCGACCGGTGAGCCATCGAATGGCACGGTCCGCGCGACCCGGCCGCCGGTCACCTCGGCGACGCTGTTCTTCTTGGTGAGCACCCACACCGAGTCGTCGACCGGAACCTGCACCGAGCCGCTGGCCTCGGCCTGGGCGAGGATACCGTCCGGGATGGCGATACGCGTCGGCCCGCGTTGCGGGGTGCCGATCGTCTCGACGCTGTCCGTTTTCCGGTTGACGACGTAGCCTCCCGACCGCGTGACACCCACCTCCACGCTGTCGAACGCGCTGCCGCGTGGAATGCTGACCGGCGGCGCGTTCGGCGTCAGGGTCGCGCCGTCGAAGGACTGGACCGTGTCAGTGTTCCTGTTGTGCACGATCACCTGCCCGTCCGGAGAGGGGATCACCTGCACCTTTTCCTGCCCGGTGGCGATCGGCTGTCGTGCCGTCGCGTCCGCCTGGCCGGTCTCACCGTTGAGATGGGTGAGCGTGTAACCATTCGCGGCATATGTGGATCCGTCATCAAGAAAGGGCCGGGTGGCGGTGTATCCGACACCAACGGCGACGGCGAGGACGGCGGCCAGTACACAGACCACGGTTACCGCGCCGACTGCCCGGTTCGCAGGTCTCCTGAACAGGCGTGGCGGCGCGAAACGCCCGGCTCGGCTCACCCTGGCTCCTCTCTCGATGGATTGGCGCGTCCGTTAGGCTACAAAACGCCACAGAAGGTGGAAACGGGGAGGCTTCCCCAACGACGTTCGGGTGCGGAGGCAGCGCGAGGTGGACGGGGTGGACCTACGTGTCGTCACAGATGGCCTGGAGCATCGGACAGTGCCCGGTGAGACCTTCACATTCGGCCGGGACGACGGATGCACCGTCTGTCTCGATCCCGAGGACAAGGCGATCTCCAGACTGGCCGGGTTGGTGGAATGGATCGGCGAGGTGTGGATGCTGTCGAATCCCAGCGCGACGCGGCACTTCGCGACCGTCGACCCGTTCGGGCTACGCAGGGTGGTCGGGCCTGGCAAGCGGGATCCGGTCGAGGGACGCCTCCGGGTGATTGTCGACGGCGCGGCCCGCAGCCATGAACTGATCATGTACGGTCCGCCAGCCGCTGGCCGACAGCCCAAGGCGCCCACCGGGATACCCACCTCCGCCGGCCTGAAGGTGACGATCAAGGACGCCGACCGGCTCGCTCTGGTCGCGCTCTTCGCGGGCTATCTCCAGGACGGGGACCGCTACGATCCGGCCCCTCGGTCGTACGCCGCGGCGGCCGCCCGACTGGGCTGGAACCGCACCACGTTGATAAAGCGGATCGAATATCTGCGAACCCGGCTAACCGACGACGGCGTACCGAATCTTCAGGGCTGGAACGCGCTGTCGGCGCTCGCCGAGTACGTGCTCACCACCGGCCTGATCACCCCGGCGGATCTGCGTCTCATCGGCCAGGAACCTGGGCCGGATTCCACCTGACCGGGCCTGGCCAGGCTGTCGGCCGCCGGCCTGGCCGTCGTTCCCGCCACCGCGGGCCGGGTTCGGGCCGGGTTCCAGGTCCGCCATGTCCGGTCAGGTGTATCCGGCAGGTCGTATGGGGAGACCTTCCGGTTCCGCCGTGCCGGCCGGCTCGCTAGGCTCCGGGGGCACCCGGATCGGCGGCCTTTCCCGGCCGACAGAATTCCACGGATCGGTCCCACGGACCAGGAGACGGCCAGCCGGGCGGGAGACCTTCGTGCCTGAATACGGCGGGCCCGGCGGCGTGTACATACGCACACGCCATTGCCGGATGTTCGTCATTTGAATATTTACCGTGTTGGAGTGGATTCGCGGGTCATGACACTGCCAGGAGTTCCCGGCCTTCGGCTGCTCGCGTCGGTACCTGCCGGCGGGCCGCTGCTCAGCATTCCCGCGGTATGTGAACGCGACGGTCAGCGGGTCGAACTGCTGCTGGTCACGGCCACGCTCGACCCCGCGCGGCTGCGGCGGATCCGGGTGGAGTGCGCGGAACTGGAGGCCATCCTCGCCGATGTCGACGAAACCGTCGTCCAGCCGCTGATCGATCATGGCGTGGACGCGGAGGGCCGGCCGTACCTGCTGTTGGGGCAGATGGACGCGCGGCCGGTCACGGAGCCGGCCGTGGCCGCCCGGCTCGACGCCGAGCGGATCGCCCGAGCCGCCCGGACGATCGCGGACGGACTGCGCGCGCTGACCACCGCGGGCTTCGTCGGAGCACCCCCGGAACTCGGGATCACGGCCACCGGCGGATTCGTCCTCGCCACGCCGCTGCCCCCCACCCTCGCCGGTCTGCGCACCGCGTCGGGCCCGTGGCTCGGCCACGAACCACCTGAGATCATCCGAGCCGGTCGCACGCCGGCGGTCTGGACCGCCAGGGCGCGGGTGTATGCGTACGCGTCCCTGCTGGCCGGCTGGTCCGCCCTGGCGGACGCGGCCGCCGGGCAGGCACCCGCCGGTGGTCACGCTCCACGCATCCCGATCCGGTTACACGCCGCTCTACGGGATGCCATGGCCGCCGACCCGGCACGGCGCCCTGCCACTCTGGACGACCTTGCCGACGCGCTCGCGGACGCGGCCCGGCCCGACGCCGGCAACGACACGCTGGTGCCACCAGCCGCACCCGTTCCCGTCCGTACCGGCGTCCGCCAGCTGGGCAGTCGCTACCTGCTGGAGGAGGAGATCGGCAGCGGCGCAGCCGGCACCGTGTGGGCCGCCCGTCGGGTGGACGACGGCAGCCGCGTGGCGGCGAAGCTGCTCCGGGTCGTCCCGGGCGACCGGTCCCGCACCGCCGCACGGTTCCTGCGCGAGCACGAGACGCTGACCCGCCTACAGCATGATCATCTGCTCCGGGTACACGACCTGGTGGCGGAGGGCGAGGTACGGGCCATCGTGATGGACTTCGTCCCCGGGGGGAACCTGCGGCGACTGGTTGACGGGCCGCGTCTCCCCGCGGGCGATGTGGCCCGTCTGATGGCCCAGACCGCGAGCGCGCTCAGCGCGGTGCACGCCGCCGGGGTGGTGCACCGCGACATCAAACCGGAGAACATCCTCGTCACCGAGCGGGCAGGCCGGCCCGCGGCCCTGCTCGCCGACTTCGGGATCGCCCGTGACATCGCCGGACTGGTGCACACCACATCGCTGGGCACCGCGGGCTACATCGCCCCTGAGGCGCCCGCCGGCCAGGAGATGGGCACGCCCGCGGACATCTACGCGCTCGGCGTCACCGCCTGCGAACTGCTCATCGGCCGGCGACCGGACAGCGGGCCCCCGGGCGCTCCAGGCCGGCGCCGATCCCGTCAACGGCCGCTCCCTCACCCGGACGGGGTCGACGGACAGATCTGGGAACTGCTCGCGGCATGTCTGGACGATCGTCCGGCCGCACGGCCCACCGCCGTGGAGGTGGCACGCCGGTGGGCCGAGTTCACCGACGCGCCGGAGCTGATCGCGCCCGTCGTCCCGGTGACGAGCGGCCGCCCGTCCGGGGACGAGCACAGCGGGTACAGGTCCGATGCCGATGACCTCCTCGGTCCCGGCGTCAGCGCAGGCGCTGGTGGCGGCGAACTGGAGACGCGGGAGAGCAGCCGCCGGCTGCCGGTGCGTCCGGAAGAATCCGCGCCGCGGCGGCGTGGCAGGGGGCCGCTGGCCGCCACGGGGACGCTGGTCCTGCTCGGCCTGGCTGTCGGCGTCGGCGTGGCGCTGCTCCAGCATCGCGCTTCCCCGCCCGGATCCACCGTCTCGCCAGCCGGCCCCCAGCAGTACCCCGTTGCCACCTCCATCAGCGCTGGGCAGAACAGTACCGCCACCGTTACCTGGGCACGGGACGCCGAGGGGCTGCCCGGCCTCGAGGGATATCTCGTCCTTCGCTCGAGCGACGGCCAGGAGTATCAGCCGGTCACGGTTCCGTCACTGCTACCCGCGGGCCAGACCTCCTTCTCCGTCACCGTGCCGGCCGGCGGACGGACGTGTTTCCAGGTGATCGCTTTCGGCGTCACCGCGCCGCCACCGACCCCACTGCCGCAGCCGGCCTGTATCGCCCCGCCCACCACACCGTGAGGACACACCTGTGACCAGCCCCTACCAGATGCCCCACCAGCCGGCGGCCGCCCCGACGCCGGCCGGCGTCGATGGCGCGCGGTCCGCCGCCGACGCCGTCGTAGCCAACATCGAGCAGGTGCTGCACGGCAAGACAGAGGCGGCCCGCCTGGCGGTGGCATGCCTGTTCGCCGGCGGGCACCTGCTCGTCGAGGACGTGCCCGGCACCGGCAAGACCTCCCTGGTCAAGGCGCTCGCCGCGAGCATCGGCGGCGACTGCCAGCGCATCCAGTTCACCCCCGACCTGCTGCCCACCGACATCACCGGCGTGTCCGTCTGGGAGGAGCGTTCGGCGGCCTTCCGGTTCCGCCAGGGCCCGGTGTTCACCAACGTCGTCATCGCCGACGAGATCAACCGGGCCTCCCCCAAGACGCAGTCGGCGCTGCTGGAGGTGATGGAGGAGGGGCAGGTGACCGTCGACGGGACCACCTACCCGGTGCCCACGCCGTTCCTCGTGGTGGCCACCCAGAACCCCGTCGACCTGGAGGGGACCTACCGGCTGCCGGAGGCGCAGCTCGACCGCTTCCTCATGCGGATCTCGCTCGGCCACCCCGACGTGGCGGTCGAGGAGAAGATCCTGCTCGGGCGAGCCCGCTCGGCGCCGCCGACGCTGCACCCGGTCGTCCGTCTCGAACAGGTCTCCTGGCTGCGACAGGAGATCACGACGTCGGTCCATGTCTCCCCGGAGATCGCCCGCTACATCGCGTTGGTGGCCTTCGCCACCCGCGAGCACGAGGCGCTGCACCTGGGGATCAGCACCCGGGGAAGCCTCGCCCTCGTCCGCGCGGCCCAGGCGCACGCCGCCTGCCTGGGGCGCCATTTCGTGACACCGGACGACGTCAGGGCCACCGCGGTGGCGGTACTCGCCCACCGGCTCGTGCTGTCGGCCCATGCCGAGGTGCACGGCAACACGGCAGCCGGTGTCCTCGCCGAGGTCCTGGACAGCGTCCGGGTGCCCGCTCTCTCAGCCACGACGGCATGAAACGGCTCCCTGCCATACGGTTCCCCGCCGCGTGGTCCGTGACGAAATCGGCGCGAGGAGCCTTCCGCCGCAACGGTGTGCAACGGTTCTCCGTCACCCGTACCGGCCGTGCCCTCGCCGGGGGCGCCGTACTCACCTATCTGGCGGGTGTGGCACTGGGCTACCCGCTGCTCACCACGATCGCCGTCGGTACATGCACGCTGCTCCTCGGGGGGATGACGGCCGTACTGGTCCGGCCAGTGGTGGTGCTGTCCAGGAAGCTGCCCCGGGAACGGGTCAGCGTGGGTGAGCCGGTCGAGGGCAGCATCGAGGTGCGCAATCCCTCCCGGCGGCCCGCACCCGCGTTCACCGCCGTCGACCACGTCGGCGACGTCGCCGTGGAGCTGTCCGTGGCGCCCGTCCCACGAGGGCGGACCCGCGCGCTGTCCTACGCCGTACCGACCGAACACCGCGGGCGGATGCGGCTGGGACCGCTGACCGTCGAACGCCGGGACCCGCTCGGGCTGTTCCTCTGGGCCCAGCGGCAGACCGCCGACGGCGTGCTGTGGGTGCATCCACGGACCCATCCCCTGCGCCCGCTTCCGGCCGGGACGGTACTCGATCACGAAGGCCGGACCGACGACAACGCCCGGCTCGGCACGATCACTTTCGCGGCCCTGCGGGAATACGTCCCTGGTGACGACCCCCGTCGCATCCACTGGCGGTCCACGGCCAGGCTGGGGACTCTGGTCGTCCGCGAGTACATCGACACGACCGAGCCGGCCACCAGCGTGCTCCTCGACACGCGGGCGGACAGATATGACCCGGCGGCCTTCGAAGAGGCCGTCGAAATCACCGCCTCGGTCGTCGGCAGCGTCGCCGGTCTCGGCCGACCTGTCGTGCTGCGCGTCGTCGGTGAACGCCTCGACGAGATCCTGACCGCCGGGGCGACATCGACGCTGGACCGGCTCTCCCTTGCCCAGCGCACCGAGGACACCGCGGCCGTCGGCATGTTCGGCGACCTCGAACGGCTGTCCGCCGGAGGCGCCCTGGTCGTCGTCACCGGCGCGGTGGACACTGCGGTGCTGGCCCGGCTCGCCCGACAACGCCGCCGGTTCAGCCCGGTGGTGGTGGTCTCGCTGCCTGGCGACGGCACGCCCGGCCGGCCCGGTATCCGCCGCCAGCTGGGGATGACGACGTTGACCGCGCGCACCGCCGTCGAGGCGGCCGCCGCCTGGAACAGGATGGTCACGGGGGGCACGGCATGAAGGGCAGCCGGAGCACCGGCCCGCGTACCCGGCGGTCACCTGTCCAGGGCCGGCATCCAGCGGGCGCCCGAACGGCCGGCACCGCGCCGGGGCGCCCAGGATATCCGGGGCACCGCCCGGAATCCTCGGCGTCAGAGCGACACGGCCTGCGCACCCCCCGTCGCGGGACATCACCGAATCCGTATGGGATGGTGCTGACCTGGCTCATCGGCACCCTCGCCGGTGGGGGCTTCGGGCCGGTTTTCGGTGGCGTGCCCGGTTCTGCCGCCTTCCTGCTCGCGGTGGGCAGCTCGACGACGGTGGCCTTCCTGGCCGCCCTCGCGGTGCTGCTGCGGCCGCGCTTGTCCGCCGCCACGGCGGGGCTCGCGGGCAGCGCCGCCGTGGCGCTCACCGCGGCGCTGGCCACCGGCACCGGCGCCGGCGTCGTCCACGGCCCGTGGGACCTGCTCACCGCCGCGCTGCCGGCCGATCCCGGCGGCCCCGCGCTCGCCTCGGTGGCCCTGCTGACCGGCTGGACCACGCTCGCGGCCTGCCTGCTGGCCGCGTACAACGCCGGCCCGCTTGTCCGCGCCGTGCCACCCCTGGTGACGCTGCTCGCCGCGCTGGCCCTGGGCGCCTCGGTCGAACCGCTGCCGGCCTGGTACGGGCCGGTGCTGGTGGGGCTCGGCGGTGTGCTCGTGCTCACCGGCCGCCGGCCACGGCCGGGCGGGCTCATCCTGGCCGTGGTGCCGGTGGTTCTCGCAGTCCTGGCGGCCGTCACGCTCGGGCCGCACGCCCCAGGTGCCCGGTTGCGGGAACCGCTGGAGGCACAGGCGTTCGTCCAGGCGCCGGTCCAGCCCCGTAGCGGGGTCAGCCCGTTGCAGCAGTACCTCGCCCTGCGTGACGACAGCCGGCCGCTCAGGATCACCGGCACGGTCAGCCGACCCGGCAGCCTCCTGCGGATGGCCACCCTGACCCGTTTCAACGGCCGGTACTGGACGGTCGACGGCGACTTCCGCCGAGCTGGCACCACCCTCAGCGACAGAGCCGACAGCGCGGAGCCCGACACGACACGCAGGATCGCCGTGACGCAACAGATCCATCTGGCCGTCGGTGATCCCGACTGGCTGCCCGTCGCCGGCCGGCCCACCCGGATGAGCGTCACCGGGCTGGCGGTGGACGGGACGACCGGGGATCTGGCCGTCCCCACCGGGGGGACAGCACCGCGCGACTACTCCGCGACATCCACGATCCTCGACGCCCGGGCGGACGAGGTTCTGACGGACGAACCGGCGGCGGCGCCCGAGCCGCGCATCCCCGATCCACCACAACTGGTCCGCACCTTCATCGACAACACCATCGCCGGGAAACCACGGGGTTCGGCACAGCTCCTGGCGCTCTACCAGCAGTTCACCAATAACAGCGAGCTCGCCGGTGGACGTAAGTTCAGTTATGATCAGGCCGAGAAAGTGGCGGGTGGGCACGGATATTATCAGATCCAGCGCCTGCTTGAGGACCGTCGCGGAACAAGCGAACAATACGCCAGCGCATACGCCGCGATGGCCCGCTGGCTCGGCTTCGACGCCCGTGTCGTGATGGGATTCCGACCCGAATACGACGGAAATTCCTTCGTCGCCACCGGACGCGACGTCGACGCCTGGGTGGAGGTCCGTTTCGCCCGGCTCGGCTGGGTCACGCTGGACCCGAGCCCACGGGACAACCCGATCGGGAGCCGGCAGGACCCGGCTCCACTCAGTGGGCAGAATCCGCAGGCGGACGATCCCCTGAAAAAAGCCGGCGCGACGGCGCCACCACCCTCCGCGACAGGCGGGACGGACCTTGCCAAGAAGCCGGCGACAGCCCCGGCCCGCCCCTCGTCCCTTCTTCGCGCGGTGCTGACGAGCATCGCCGTCGTGCTTCTGGTACTTCTCATACCCACGGTGGTGCCGGTCGCGAAAGCATTGCGCAGAGCCCGCCGACGCCGGGATCCTTCAGCGCGCCGTGTCGTGCTGGGCGCGTGGTGGGAAACGCTGGACCGGCTGCGCGAAGCGGGGATTCCGGCGACACCGCTGCTCACCACCGGTGAGGTGGTCCAATTGGCGGACCACCTGCCCCGCCTGCGGCCGTTGGCCGGCCTGGTCGACCAGGCCGGCTACGCCCCCGAGACACCAGCCCCCGGACAACAGGCCGAGGCGTGGGCGATCTCCACCGTCATCAGCCGGCAGCTTCATATCCGTATGTCGGTCAGCCGCCGGATCCATGCTTTCTTCGATCCCCGGCCGTTGTGGTACGGGCCGCGGCCGCACGTATTCCACCATGGCCATCGGACGAAGCTGTCAGAAAACAAGAAAAAATCCACCGTGCCAGCACGGATCACTGCTCTGACACGTCGTTCAGGATAATTCGTCGTGACCGGCATAAAAATCACAGGGGAGAACAGGATGAAAAAGAAGGTTCCCGGCCCGGGCACTGCCGTGAGCCTGCCAGCCGGCCTGCCGGGGGTACCGAAACCGGGAAACAGCAGGAGGACAACAGCTCCGAAAGCAGTGGCCCCGGGAACAACGACTCCGGGAACGACAATCTCGGAAACAGTCGTCCCGGAAAAAGCGACTTCGAAAACAGTAACCCCGGAGGCATGCCGTGGCAGAGGTCTTCCGGGGTCTTCGTCAGTCATCCTACCACGAAGCCACTCATGAGCACCGACGCGCACCTGCCGCCGGTCGCCGACGCACTCTCGTCCGCACGCCTCACCTCCTATCTGCGGGCCCGCGACAGGGATCTCGCCGCGGGCATCGAGCTGTACGAGTGGAACATCGCCGTCTCGGGTGCCTTCCACGAGGCCCTCGGGATCGTCGAGGTCGTCCTGCGCAACGCGCTCCACGACAGGCTCACCGACTACCACGCCGCCCGGCCCGGCCACTGGTACGACGACCCCGTGGGCATCCTGTCGGAGAGGGCCCGCAGGGACATCGGAGCCGTACGAGCGCAGATCCGCGAGATGCGCCAACCGGAGACACCCGACCGCGTGGTGGCCGGGCTCAACTTCGGCTTCTGGAAATTCCCGCTCGCGAAACGCCACGAGACGACCCTGTGGAGCGGGCACCTGCGGCACGCCTTCCCGCACATGAAGCGTCAGCGCCGCGGCGATGTCTACCAGGCGGTCGACAGGCTGCACACGTTACGCAACCGGATCGCCCACCATGAGCCCGTCCACCGCCGCGACCTCCGCGCGGACACGGAGACCATCCACCGCCTGCTCGGCTGGATCGACCCCGACGTGCACGCCTGGGCGCTGCGTTCCTCCCGTCTCGAAGCCGTCCTGGCGACCAGGCCGCCCGTCCGGACCGGCCCGAAGGGTGGGAAAGGCACCGGGTAAGGGCCGCGTCGCGCTGGCCGGCCTGACGGACAACGGTCAGTGGCAACGGTCGATGACACCGGTCGGACTGGGAAACATGCCGGGCTGGGAGCCGTCGGCCGGGCGGACTCCGCACCCGGTTGCGGGCGCTGTCTTTCGCGGGTGTGTACTGCATCCCCCACCGATGTGGCGCTGGCACGGTCCGGTATGGCTGACGAAGCCGTGACCGCCACGCGCGAGTGCCCCGGGCTGGGCCAAACAGGCAACGGTTGTGGGTTCAATAGGGGTATGGCAGTAGTCGGCTGGGTGGCGTTCGGAATTCTCCTGTTGGTGTGCGTGGTGGCGCTGTACGACGTCCTGCAGCGCCGGCACTCGATCCTGCGCACCTTTCCCGTCATCGGGCATCTGCGCTTCCTGCTGGAGGATGTCGGCCCGGAGCTGCGCCAGTACATCGTGACCGGCAACGACGAGGAGCGGCCGTTCAGCCGCGACCAGCGCCGCTGGGTGTACGCCACGGCCAAACGGGCCAACGCCAGCTTCGGCTTCGGCACCGACAACGACCTGGAGCTGTCGGCGAACTACCTCATCGTCAAACCGGCGGTCTTCCCGCTGCCGGCGCCCGCGCCCGACGACGACCGGCTGGAATGCCGCAAGGTGCTCGGCGCGGCGAGCGGCCGGGCCCGCGCGTTCCGGCCGGCGTCGGTGGTGAACATCTCGGGGATGAGCTTCGGCGCGCTGAGCGCGCCGGCGATCGCCTCCCTCAACAAGGGCGCCGCCATCGCTGGCTGCCTGCACAACACCGGCGAAGGAGGCGTCTCCGAACACCACCTACACGGCGGTGACCTGGTCTTCCAGATCGGCACGGGCTATTTCGGCTGCCGCACACCCGACGGCCGGTTCAGTCTCGAACGCCTGGTGGAGCTTGTCGACCGGCATCCGATCCGCGCGGTGGAGATCAAACTCAGCCAGGGGGCGAAACCCGGCCTCGGCGGTGTCCTGCCCGCGGCGAAGGTCACGCCCGAGATCGCCCGCATCCGGGGGGTGCCGGTCGGGCAGACCTGCGTCAGCCCGTCCACCCATTCCGCGTTCAGCGACGTGGACAGCCTGCTCGACACCGTCGAGGAGATCGCCGCGGCGACCGGGCTACCGGTCGGGATCAAGTCGGCCGTGGGCGAGCTGGGCTTCTGGGAGGACCTTGCCAACCGGATGGTGTCCACCGGCCGTGGGGTCGACTTCATCACCATCGACGGGGGCGAGGGCGGCACCGGCGCGGCACCGCTGGCCTTCAGCGACCATGTCGCGCTCCCGTTCAAGCTCGGCTTCAGCCGGGTGCACCGTATCTTCGCCGCCGCCGGGCTCGATGAGCGGATCGTCTTCGTCGGCTCGGCCAAACTCGGCTTCCCCGAGACCGCGCTGCTGGCCATGGCCATGGGCTGCGACCTGGTCAACGTCGGCCGGGAGGCGATGCTGGCCCTGGGCTGCATCCAGGCGCAGCGCTGCCACACCGGCCGCTGCCCCACCGGGGTGGCCACCCAGTCCCGCTGGCTGACCCGCGGGCTCGACCCCCAGGACAAGGCCGCCCGGGTCGCCAACTACGTCGGTGGGCTGCGGCACGACCTGCTGCGGCTCGCGCACGCCTGCGCGGTCAGCCATCCGGCCCTGGTCACCCTCGACTCCTTCGAGATCCTCGACGGACACTTCGGCTCCCGACCCGCCGGCGAGGTCTTCAGCACCCCCGGCGCCGGCACCGCGAAAAAGTGGGACGACCGGGTGGTGTGACGACGCGGGTCCGGCGATCACTCCAGGGGGGACATGACGGGTGACGCGGACTGCTGCTCGGGTACCGCGGCGGTCACGGCGGGGCGGATGCCGAGTTCGTCGAGTCGTTCCCACAGGGAGGCGAGCGCAGCTTCCGGGTGCCGGTAGTAGGCCGAGCCGCGGACCCGCCAGAATTTCCATCCCTGATCCTGGAGCATTCGCTGGCGGCGGAGGTCGGCCTCCCACCGCTGCGGACCGTGGAACTTCTCACCGTCGCATTCGACGGCCAGCCGGTCGTGCTCACCCTGCACGACGAAATCGATGCGGCAGCCGCCGGCCTCGTGCTGCGGGCGTACCCGGTAGCCTCGGCGCAGCAGATCCCGCAGGACACGTTTCTCGAAATCGCTCTCGCATTTTTCCTCGAGGGTGGCGGCCTGCGCCTGCGGGTCGTTGACGGCGTATGCGTAGGTGAGCAGGTGTCCACGCACGTCGTCGGCGTGCAGCGCGCCCGGGTCGACGCTGTGGAAGATCCAGAGCTGGTTGCGGGCCCGGCTGGCCGCCACGTTGATCCGCTGCTGGTCGGCCTTTTTCGTCGCGGCCGACCGGTTGTCGTCGGCGACGACGGAAATGAAGATGACGTCCCGCTCGTCGCCCTGGAAATTGTACGGGTCACCTACCCGGATTCGCCGTTGTTCGTATTCGTCGCCGCCGAGCACGGCGAGCAGTTTCTGTTCGATCAGGCGGCCCTGCGCGTTCCCGAGCAGTGTGACGACGCCGAATGTCATCCCGTCGTACGCCGGGTCGTCCCGGCAGCCGAGAATCCGCTGGACCACGGCGGACGCCTCGGGCTCGTTGACGTCCCCGTACTGTCCGCGGGTACGGACCCCGTCGGGCACGCGGACGGGGTGNCGAGCCGATCCCGAGGTCGGTGCCCTCCCGCAGGGGGAGGATTCTGCCGGCGTAGAAGCGGTTCGAGAACTCGATGATGTCCGGCATGCAGCGGAAGTGCTCGCGTAGCAGCACCACGTCGGGAAACACCCTGGTGGCGGTGTCGTAGAGGCTGGCCTCGACATCCAGGAGGGAACGCTGCTGGAGGTCGGGAAGATGCGTCTCGATCAGCTGGAACACCCGGGACCGGTCGACACCGACCGCCGCCGGACTGATCTGCTTGTCGTCCCCGACGACGACGACCTTGCGGCCCAGCGCCAGCACTCCCATGGACAGCACGTCGCACTGGCTGGACTCGTCGACGATGACGACGTCGAAGAGATCCGTCCGGCGTGGGTCGAAGCTCTGCAGCACACGGTGGATCGGCATGATCCAGACGGGGACGGCGCCCATCGCGGCGGGCATCTGCTCGCGCGCGTCCGCCTCCCACCTGCGGGCGAACTTGCCGGTTCCCCTGCCGATCCTCGCCAGCGCCTGCAGCCAGCCCATCAGCGCGCGACGCTGCTCCTCGCGCAGGTTGGCCTTCATGCCGAGCCGGGCGGAGCGGACGGCGACGTCGAGGACGAGCCTGCGGACAGCGGCCGTCGCCTCGATGATCCGCCGTTGGAGGACGGCGGCGTCACCGCGTTCGAGCAGGGCGTCCAGCCAGGTCTGGGCCTGACGCCAGCGCCACAGCTCGGGCAGGTCCGGCGCCGAGCCGCACACGGCCGTGTCCCCACCGCTGCCGATGATCTTTGCGGCCCACAGGGGAGCGACAGCGGCGAGCCGGCCGGCGAGCGCNNNGAGCCGGCCGGCGAGCGCGTCGCGGCGGTCCAGCGCCGGCCGCAGCTCGGTGAGCCGTTCGATCTCGTCACACGTGGCCGTCCAGGCAGAGAGGTCGTGCCGGTCACGCCGGTCGAGGACGTCGCGCAGCGTCCCCCACAACGGTCCCGGGTCCGGCTGCCCACCGCCGCCGCCGAGATATTCGCGCCATCTGTCGAACCATGCCGTGAGCTGGCGCTCCTCCCCGCGTTTCGCGGCCGCCTCCAGGATGTCTCCCGCGGCGGCCAACTGCGCGGCGGTCGGCCGGGCGGGCGTGCCGGGCAGGACGGCGCGTAGCCGGTCCAGCAGCGCCGGCCCATCGGTGATCTCCCATGCGATCGCGTCGCGCAGCAGGTCGACGTGGTGTTCCAGGCTCGGTACGAACGCGGGGTCGTCGGCCGACAGCGGCGGCCCGC
>NZ_JWIO01000016.1:5534-25186 GCF_001017755.1 Protofrankia coriariae | reverse complement strand
GGCGGCCCGCCGACCGTACCGACCAGATCGTGGTAACGACGTCCGGCGGCGGTGACGGTTGTCCGCTCGCGGATCTTCGCCCGGACCGTCTCGACGTCGTCGACCGTGCGCAGCTCGAAGCCGTCGACGCGGGTGGCTGCGTGAAAGGCCCGCAGCTCCCGACCGCCCACCCGGGGCACGCCCCGGCCGGCGGCGAACCTCTCGGCAAGATCGTTGAGCGTCGCCTCCTGGACGCGGGGATCACCCTCCGCGACGACGACCGTCCGGCCGAAGGTCGCCCGGCGCAGCTCCACGATCGTCCGGGTCTCGGTAGCGAGCTGTTCGGCCTGCTCCGCCCAGAGGCCCGCGTATGCCCGCGACTGCGCGACCTGCGCGCGCACGGCCGCCAGCCACGGTTGCTCGGCGGCGGTGACACGGGCCGTCGCCGCGCGGACCGCGGCGAGAAGGTCGGCGAGAGCGTCGCCGCCCAACGTGTCCACCGCGGTGAAGGAGGCGCCCTGGGCCTCCAGGTCGGCGAGGTCGTCGCGCAGCTTGTCGAGCCGCCGGTACTGCTCGGCGAGCTGGCCGGCTGACGGCAGGCTTCCCCGGGCCGGCAGGTCGTGGCGGGCCGCGGCCGCGTCCGCCGCGGGGATGGCGGCGCACCGGATCAGTTCGTCGAGTTCGGCCACCGACAGCGGGGGACGCTGATGTTCGGTGAGCCGGTCCGGTATGCGGTCCCACTCGGTTTCGTGGCTGGCGAGCCAGTCGGNTGGCTGGCGAGCCAGTCGGCCACCCGGGCGGCCTTCGCCGGCCCGTCGGCGAGGGGAAACTCCGCGGCCTCGGCCGCGAGCAGGTCGACCAGCCGCAGCTCCAGCCCGCGCCGTTCGGCGTGCGCGGCGTCGAGGTCCGTCAGCAGCGCGTCGACCGTCGCACGCTCGACCCCCTCGTCGATGCTCGACACCGCGTCCATAATCATCTGCGCGGAGGCGCGGAGCTCGCCGAGGGCCGCGGAGGTGGAGCCGAGCACCGCGATCGACAGGTCACGCAGCTCGGCCGGGATCTTGTCCCGGAGCACGGCAAGGGCCTGCTCGTTGTGTGCCGTGACCAGCACCCGCCTGCCATGGGCGACGAGATGGCTCACGAGGTTCGCGATCGTGTGGCTCTTGCCCGTGCCCGGCGGGCCCTGCACCGTCACCCCACGGGACCGTTCGAGCTGGCTGGCGATGCGTTCCTGCTCGTCGTTGGTGGGCAGCGGCATCAGCAGCCGCCGCCCAAGCGGACCGGCGGCGGCACCGGCATCGTCGTCGGCTGTCGCGGTTGCGCCCGGGAGCCGGCCGGCGTTCTCGTTGTCCACGACCGCGGCAAGCGCTTCCGGCAGCACGTCACGCTCGGTGAGAACCTGCCGGAGCTCGGCGTAGAACCGCTGGTAGAGCGCTGGACGGGGACGGACGAACAGCACCCAGGTGTCCACCAGCACGGGCGAGGCCGCCGGCGGCGGGACATGGTCGGCCAACGGGCCCCGCCGGCCGAGGAGAAGCTCGGCGTCGAGGCCCAGCGGGGCGACGATCTGCCGGTACACCTCGGTCAGCCCGTCCTCGCTCCACAGGTCCGGCGGGCTCGCCCGGACGGCGTCGCGCAGCGCGCCCAGCTCCTCGAGCGCGGCGATCCCCAGCCCGTGCAACGGGTCGGTCTCGACACCGGGATAGCCGTCCGGCAGCACGCTCAGGTCCCCGTTGTCGGGATCCAGCTCGATCGCCAGGGGGGTGACGAGCAGCGGATGATCGATAAGGTGCTCACCCGGCGCCCAGGACAGAACGCCGTGCCCCCACACCAGTTCGTGGGTGGCGCTGTCCCGGGCCAGCCGCAGCCGCAGGTCGTACAGCCGCTGGTAGAGCAGCCGGGCGGACCGCGCGGGACGGGCGGTGTTCGCCCATGGCTCCCACTGCTGCGTTATCCAGGTGGAAAGCTCGGCCCGCAGGCGCTGTGGGTCCTCACCGTCACGTGCGCAGGCCTCCTCGAAATCCGCTGGCAGCGCCGGCGGGTCGGGCAGATCGACCGTGACACCCGGCAGGTGGTCCGCCAGCCGGGCCGGTAGCACCGGCGGTGGCGGCTCCACCGCCTTGCCCACCCGCAGCCAGGACGACCGGGTCGCGCTCGGGCCCAGGGCGACCGCCGGGTGCGTCGGGACGTCACGCGGCCGGGTCAGCGGCGAGTCGTAATCCGTCAGCCGCCGTTTCGGTTTCGTCGACAGCTCCAGCGCGAGCGCGGCCAGGTAGTCCAAAAGGTGCAGCGACCGCGCCTTCACCTTTTCGTCGTACCCGACCACTGTGTCTCCCCACGCGCAGGCACCCGTCACGGACAGGACGTTTCTATCGGACGGATCCGACATCCCCCGACACGTCTGGCCCACGAGATGCGGGCCCGTACCGTACGGATCACCCGAGCGGGCCGCCGCCAACCATACGTGCAGAAGAGACTACGGCTGGTCCCCTCGAGAAGGAACCGGATCGGTGCGGCAGGAACACCGTGGGTGTCCGGTCCGCCGGCGCCGGTCGCAGGCCCGCACGACAGGGCTCTGTCGGTGCGGCCGGGTGTCGAACCAGGAGCCGAGACCACAGCAGCGGGCCGACGATCACAGGCACACGGTCGCCGCGGTCGGGCGGCCCGGAGAGCAGGGCGGGCGCCGGGACCCGCGGGCGGTCAAGCCGGGCTTCAGCGCGCTGCCGCATGATCGGTCAGGTCACGATCGGTTGTGTACGGCGCGGCGGCCACGCTTCGTCGCCCGGAGAAGAGGGCGGAAAACCCTGCCATGACCAGCCCACGCACGCCGTCCGGCCGCCAGCGGCGGCNNCCGGCCGCCAGCGGCGGCTGCCCGTCCACCCGCCTGCTGTCTCCCGCCAGGCGGACTCGACGTGGCTGTTCGGACGCCACCTGCGGCGGCTGCTCACCGGTGCGCGGGCAGCCCTGCGCTGGACCGGCTCGACGCTGGTGCTGGTGGGCGAGACGGCCGTGTTCGTCTGGACGGGATGCCCGGTCCGGCCGCCGGTCGGGCCCGTCGAGAACCGGCCCTGCCCGTCGACCCCGCCCGGCCATCCCGAGCGGGTACCGGCCGAGCGCGTCCCCAGCCCGGCCGAACGCGGGCTGTGGCGCGGACTCGACGACATTCCCGATCCTTTCCCGGTCCACCCGGAAGCATCCGACGGCCCATATCGGTGACCGCCGGTACGAAGTGGCGGGTGACAGGGCCGCGGCCCGCGGAGACGGCTGAATATCGATATCGCTGTCCGTCACATCGTCTCCCGGGCTGTCTTCCGGGCCGGCCCGCGTATCCGGACCGGTGGCATCCCCCGCGGTTTGGGAGTGCTTAAGCAGCTGGGACCACGCTGGCTGTGCGGAGCAGAAAGCACCACGGAAGCCGGGCCCGGCGAATCTGACGAAACGGTTCCGGACAGCGTTCAGGACAGAACGGAGCACACAACATGGCGGATCTGCCCACCCGCTATCTCGGCAAGCTCGAGGTAAGCGCACAGGGGCTGGGTGGCCTGGGCATCAGCGAGTTCTACGGGCCGACCGACGACGCCGAGTCGCTGGCGACCATCCGGCGCGCACTCGATCTCGGCGTGACCCTGCTCGACACGGCCGACGTCTACGGCCACGGCCACAGCGAGCGGCTGATCGGCCAGGCCATCGCCGGCCGGCGTGGCGAGGTGGCGGTGGCGACGAAGTTCGGGGTCCGCCGAGCGGACAACGGCATCGGCCAGGAGGTGCGGGGTGACCGGGAGTACGTGCGGGAGGCGATCGACGCGTCACTGACCCGGCTCGGCGTCGACCACGTCGATCTTTACTACCTGGCCCGGTTGGACCCCAAGGTGCCGATCGAGGACACTGTTGGCGCGCTGGCCGAGCTGGTCGAGGCCGGCAAGGTCCGCTATCTGGGGCTGTCCGAGGTGGGTGCGGGGACGCTGCGGCGGGCGCACGCGGTGCATCCGATCACGGCGCTGCAGAGCGAATGGTCGGTGTGGACCCGCGGTATCGAGGAGGATGTCGCTCCGACCGCCCGCGAGCTGGGCATCGGCATCGTCGCCAACGCCCCGCTGGGCCGGGGTTTCCTCACCGGCCGGTACCGCAGCCGCGACGTGTTCGGGCCGGACGACTTCCGCTTTCTCGCGCAGCCGCGGCTGACCGCCGAGAACCTGCCGCACAATCTCGCCCTGGTGGACCGGCTGGCCGCGATCGCCACCGAGCGAGGGGTCACCGCCGGTCAGCTCGCGCTGGCCTGGCTCGCCCACCGAGGCCCGGACGTGGTGCCGATCCCGGGTACCCGCCGGCAGGACCATCTGCTGGAGAACCTCGCCGCCGTCAGCATCACCCTGACCGACGAGGAACTGGCCGCGATCGAGGCGGCCATTCCGCCGGAGGAGGTACGGGGCACGAAGCTCACCGATTTCAGCCTTCAGTTCGTCGACCTGTGACACGGTCGGGGACCATGACCACTGTTCCCGCCTCGGTCGTCCATCAGGCCTCGATCGTCCACCAGGCATCAGTCGTCCACCAGGCATCAGTCGTCCACCAGGATGGCCTGGTGCAGTTCGCGTACGGCGCGGCCCGGCTCAAGGCCAAGTTCGGCGACAATGGTGTGCCGGGCACGCTGGTAGACCTGCAGCGCGGCGGCCCGCCGGCNGGCCCGCCGGCCGCTGCGGTGCAGGGCCAGCATGAGCTGGCGATAGAACACCTCGTGCAGCGGGTATTCGGCGACCAGATTCCGCAGGAGGCCGACCAGTTCCCGGTGCCGGCCGAGCCGGAAGTCGCATTCGACCAGATTCTCGTAGCATTCCAGCCGCAGTTCGTCGAGCCAGGCGACGAAACCGTCGACGATCTCGCCCCCGCGCTGGTCCTCCAGGACCCGGCCGCGCCACAGCTCCAGCCCGCCGGTCAGGGACGTGGAGGCCGACTCGTAGTCACCCACCCGGAAGGCCGCCCGTCCCTCGTCGAGCAGCCGCAGGAACTCCAGCAGATCCAGCTCGTCCGGGCCGACCCGCATGAGATAGCCCGGTGAACGGGTCACCAGGTCGGAGCAGTCCCGACCGTTGGCGGCGAGGAACTTGCGCAGCTGCGAAACATAGACGTGTAGTCCGGCGACAGCCCGGCGCGGAGGTGAGTAACCCCACAGTTCCGCGACGAGCTGTTCCGTCGAGACCACCTCGTTCGCCTTTATGAGAAAAACCGCAAGAAGCGTCGCCACCTTCCGAGCGTTGATAGACGCCACCCGATCGTTCTCAATTATCCGCAACGGGCCCAGCAACTGGAACATGGGATCAGACCTCCGCAGACGAGTGGATTTCGTCGACCGCAGTCGACTGGCCCCCGTTCCGCCCAGTCTCACATACTCATCCACTCCCGGCATCGGAGGAACCCCATATCCGTTCACGAATTCTCGGCCTGGAAGTGGTAACGGAGGACACATTGTTTCTTATTCATGTCTGAAGTTCTGCACCGCTGTGACGCCGCCGACGCGACATCAGCCGGGCCAGAGCCGCCCGGGAGGGGACCTGCGAGCGTGCGGTGGATACGGGCCAGGCGCAGCTGGACGGTCCGCGGGCTGGGATTCGGCTCGTCGGCGATCTCCTTGTTCTTCCGGCCGGTGCCGGCGACGTACGCGATCTCGCATTCGCGGCCGATGAGCGAGGTAGCCGGTAAGTGAGGCGGGCAGCGGGTGTGCCGGCCCGTCCGCGGGCCGGTGTGGGGTGGTGGGCCGAGGCCGTTGCCCCATCGCCGTCGGCGGCCACGCCGTCGGCAGCCACCCTGTCGGTGGCCAGGCCGTCGGCAACCACGCCAGCCCCCGTCCCAGCAGGAGGAACGGCGGCAGCACGGTCCGGCCGGTGGGTACGGCCAGCGCGGCGCCCCGGTCGCGGTGACGCTCGGCGTCACAGCGATACCCCAGGCACGCTCTGTACACCCGAGCGCGCCCGCGGGCCCGAACACGCCTGTGTCCGGGCACACCTGTACCCGGGCGCACCTCGCGGCGCCCGGGATGCGCCGCGCACCTGGACCGGCGGGGCAACGGCCCCCAGACGGACCGGAACACCTCGGCGGGCAGGAAGAGATGATCACCGGGCATCGTGGTGAAAATTCCCCTGTTGTTCCGCAGAACGACACAAAAAAGCAACGGATCTGGAATCAGACGCCAAACACTCCACACCCGTTCGGCACACGGGGAACGGACCCACGGCATGGGTCCGCCGCTGAAGGGGCTGGATTATCGGTGGGAGCCGAAGGAGCGGCTCGGCGACAAGGGGAGGTGTGCCGCCGGACAGGAAGCACTCACCACTGTGCCGAAGTCGACGTGGCGACGCCGGAACAGATTTGCGGCCTGCGACCGCGGGACGGCGTACGAATGGCCGGCATTACACCGGCGGAAACGGGCTGTGACGCCGCACCTCATCCGCCGCGTCCTCCCAGCCCAGCCCGGTGTGTCGACGTCCGCACCGTACCGGTGTGATGCTCCAGTTTGCAAGAGCCGAGTGAGTCAGAAAGCAATAACACTGGGTGACCGGAGGCCGGTGGCAATAATCGACATCAGCGCCTCCAGTTGACCGGCGCGCTCCGGTGCCTGCTCCCGGACCCAGGCAATGGCGCTGACCAGGGCGATCACCTCGTCGACCCCGATGTCCGCGCGGACCTCCCCGGCGTGCTGGGCCCGGGTGAGCAGCGCCGCGGCGGCGTTGTCCACGTTCTTGCAGGAGCGGTGCAGCGCGGACCGCGCGTCGCGGGGTCCGTTGAGCAGGGCGGCTGCGACACCACGATAGGTAGCCACGTACGCCATCAGATCGGACAGCCAGGTGATCAGGGCGGTACCCGGGGCCTCGGACTCCAGCAGCCGGTCCGCCTCTGCGCAGATGGCGGTGGTGCGGTCGTGCACCAGCGCCTCCAACAGCGCCTCCCGGCTGGCGAAATGCCGGAACAGCGTGCCGATGCCGACACCCGCGCGCCGAGCCACCTCGTTGAGGGATATCTCGTCGTCCTGGCTGGTCATGGCCTCCCTGGCCACGGCGAGGATCCGCTCCCGATTGCGCCGTGCGTGGGAGCGCATCGGCCGCCCGGTGGCCTCCGCCAGGTCACTCATGCGCGCCGCCACCCATGCGAAACCTCCCTGCCTCGACCAGACTCCTTAGCCTATGAACTTCGACCCGCACAGGCGGCGTCTTCGCCCCTGTCGGCCCCCTCCGGAGCCGTTGCCGTCCCGGCGTCCGGACCTGCCAGTAGTTACTGCCCGCATTCACTTGACGCCGTCATGACGGCTGGTAGGCTCGACATTGGCTGTTTGTAGGCAACTAATTGTTTTACTCGACACATCCGGGCAGACCGGATGGCAGTCGACCAGAATTCCGGGCACCATAACTCCGTGTCAGTGGTGACACGATGCTGTGGCGGTCCGCCGTGACGCCGATCCAGGTGCCCGATACCGGGCCGGGGAAACCGGTTCTCAGCATCGGATCGCGTACGAACATCGTCGGTCGTTATTCTCCGTTACCCGAGGGGACGGAGCAAGGCGCACCGAAGTGTCGGCCCCGGTCCGGGATCGGGCCCGACCGCCCAGACAGAACCGGGGTCGTTTCACCAAAATCAGCGCTCCGGTCCGACCATTGATCCACGGCTCCGCACGGGGTTCGGGGTGGAAGTCCGAACGCGGTGGGATACATCCGGCCGCGGCAACATGGACGGAAGCAGGTCACAATGATCAGCGGAGTGATGGCCGGCACGCCGACCGGTGGGGCTGACTGGTCGTCACGGCAGCGACAGGAACGTTTCCGGGAAAATCGATCCGCCGCCCTGCGGGAATGTCTGCTGGGACGACGGGCGGCGGGCGGCGACCTGCTCGCGCGGGCGCTGACGGCTTCCCTGGCCGCGCCAACGGTGGAAAAGGTCTCGTTGCTCGCGACGTTGGGGCTGCTGGCGATGGTCGGTGAGAAGCCGCCCTCGGCGGACCAGGTCGATCTCGTCGCCCGAGCGATCACCGATGGTGACACCTTGGCGGTGGCTGGATTACACGCGGTACACGCGCAGCGGGCCGTTTTCGCCGCCGAGACCACCACCGCCCGGACCTGGGCCTGCGCGTCCGCCACCGCGGTGGACAGGCTGAGCGACGCTGAACTCGCCACCTGCCTGGAGATCGTCCCGCTGCTGGCCTGGGTGGAGGCATGCCTGGGGTGTCGCTATGACGCCGAGCGTCACTGCGACCGGGGCGCCGCGCTGGCCGTACCCACCGGCCGGACCGTGCTGCCGCCGTTCCTCCTGCTGGGACGGGGGCTGGCGTGGCTGCCGACGGCGATGGGGCAACGGCCTCGGCCCACCACCCCACACCGGCCCGCGGACGGGCCGGCACACCCGCTGCTCGCCTCACTCACCGGCCGCGAACGCGAGATCGCGTACGTCGCCGGCACCGGCCGGAAGAACAAGGAGATCGCCGACGAGCTGAACCTCAGCCCGCGGACCGTCGAACTGCACCTGACCCGTATCTACCGCAAGCTCGGGATCCCCTCCCGGGCAGCCCTGGCCCGGCTGATGTCGCAGCTCGGCGACGTCACAGCGGAGCGGGAGGTCACGGCGGAGCGGGACGCCGACGGCGTATGAGAAACAGCGGCTGACAACACGCGATCCGCATACGACACCCTGCGCGGGGCCGCGGAGCGCCCGCGGAGTGCCCGCGGCGCCGGCATCACTACCAGCACCGACAGGCGCCCCGCGGGCTGGGGCAGGTTCCTCCCTCCGAAGGAAACGGGTCCTGCCCCAGGGGCCGCCGGCTCGCCCCGGGCGGGCGACGGCAGGCTTGTTCGGTCGCCCATTCCATTACAGCCTGCGTCAGGTCCGTCCAGGGCGGGCGGCGGCCGATCTGGCCGGCCCGGCCGTGCTTGCGCTCAGGCCGGTTCGACAGAGATCACACCCGCCGGGCACAGCCTGCGGGCCAGCTCGACGTTGTCCCGGTGGTGCGCCGCGGGCGTCGCCTCCAGGATGATCACGAGACCTTCGTCGTCGTCGTGCTCGAACACCTCCGGGGCGGTCAGCACGCACAGCCCGGCGCCGATGCAGCGCTCCCGGTCGGCGCGCACCCGTATCCGCCCGTTGTCGGGCGACGGGACCGGGGCGGGGCCGTCGGCCGCCCTGGTCACCACGTGACCGGCAGCGACTCGAGTCCCTGCATGGTGCCGGAGGAGCGCATCCGCAGGTCTTCGAACGGCACGGCCAGCCGCAGCCCCGGAATACGGGCGAACAGCGTGCGATAGGCGGTCTCCAGCTGCAGCCGGGCCAGGTTCTGGCCCAGGCACTGGTGAATGCCGTAGCCGAAGGTGAGGTGCTGACGGTTGCCCCGGGAGATGTCGAAGACGTGCGGGTCGGCGTGCACCGACTCGTCCCGGTTCACCATTGTCGAGGACACCACGATGCCGTCACCGGCCCGGATCACGACGTCGTCGATCTCGATGTCGTCGGTGACCCAACGGACCGCGGCAAAGTCGGTGACGGCCAGGTAGCGCAGCAGTTCCTCCACCGCTGTCTGTACCGGCACCTCGCCGGAGATGAAAGCGGCCAGCTGCTCGGGATGGGCGAACAGGGTGACCACCCCGAGCGGAATCATCGACGATGTCGTCTCCAGCCCGGCGATCATCAGCACCATGGAAAGCTGGGTCAGTTCCGCGGCGGTGATGGTGCCGGCCTGCACATAGTGGACCAGCCGGCCGATCACCCCGTCACCGGGCTCGGTGAGGTTGCGCTCGACCAGCGTGCCCAGGTACTGCGCGAGCTGGGCGCCGGCCGCCTCGGTCTCGGCCGGTTCCCGGGCCTGCATCACCCCGGCGGTGGCGGCCTGGAAGAACTTGTGGTCCTCGTAGGGCACCCCGACCAGCTCGGACATCACCAGCGACGGGATCGGCAGCGCGTAGCTCTGGACCAGGTCGGCTGTCGGGCCGGCGGCGAGCATGTCGTCGATGAGCCCGTCCACCAGCTCCTGGATGCGCGGTGCCAGCGCCCGCGCCTTCTTGAGGCTGAACTCGGGGTTGAGCAGGCGGCGGTGGATGTCGTGGATCGGCGGGTCCTCCCCCACCAGCACCAGCTTCCGGGCGGCCTGGGCCCCCAGGTGCGGCGCCATCGTGGGGTACTCCTGGCGGGTGCGGTCCGCGGACAGCTTCGGGTCGCTGAGCAGCCGACGGCCCTGCGCGTACCCGGTCACCAGCCACACCCTGCGCTTGTCCCACAACGTGACCTTGTTCAACGGGCCGCGGCTGCTGATCTGACGGTAGGACTCCGGCGGCTGGTAGGGGACGGTCCGGGGCACCGGAAAAGACGGGGCATCTTCAAGATCAACAGACAAGACGGCCTCCAACACGGCGGTCGACTGTGGTCGAACGGTCCGGGACAGTAGAACGGAAGCAACGGTAATGTTTCCCCGAACCGTCCACAAGAACACTTAAGAACGACCTTCGCCAGCTTTTGCCGGCGCTTCAGAATCGCGTTTCCGTGCCTCCCCCAGCACAATCACGGAGGCGGCCCACTCACTTTAGAAGCCGGCAAGGAAGCCACTAGGAAACGCCGTGATGATAGGTCTCACGGCCGACCCCTCCCCCTGCCGAAACGGAGCCGGAAGTGCGCGTTGGCATCAACTACCTCAGCCCCTCGACCGCCATTGACCAGGAGTCGACCCGGGAGAAGTACCGGGACTTCTTCGACCAGGTCGAATGGGCCAACGACAAAGGCTTCACCGGTATCTGGATCACGGAGCACCACTTCTCCAGCTACAGCCTGAGCGCCTCGCCGTTGCTGCTGCTCACCAAGGCGGCTGCGATCGCCCCCGACCTGCGGCTGGGCACCGGCATCCTCGTGCTTCCGCTGTGGGATCCGGTGCGTCTCGTCGCCGACGTGTCCACGCTGGACGCCGTCAGCGACGGCCGGGTCGACCTCGGCATCGGGCGCGGCTACCAGCCGCACGAGTTCCACGGCTTCGGCCGGGACCTCGCCGACAGCCGTGAGGTCTTCGAAGAGTCGGTCGAGCTCATCCTGCAGCTGCTGACCCGCTCGGAGACGAGCTTCACCGGCCGGCACTACCACATCGACACCACCGTCACGGTGCTGCCGCGGCCGGTGCAGACCNCCTTCGCGGTCCGGCACGGCTTCCACCACCTCGGGCTCGCGCTGTCGTCGCCGGCCGACCTCGCCCAGCGGCGGCGGTTCATCGACAGCCTGGCGGACCAGGCACCGCCGGGCGCCACCGACACGGAGTTCTCCGCGAACCGGTTCGTGTTCGTCGGCACGGACCCGGACGCCCACCGGGCGGCCGTCCGCGAGGTGGCCCGCCAGCTCGGCGCGTCCCGCGCGCTGGCGCAGGGCGGGGTGCCCGTCGACGGGGTCGTCCCCGGGCTGCTGGGCACGGTCGACCCGGCGGACGAGGCGCTGGCCCGCGACCGTCTCGTCGGCGGCAGCCCGCAGGAGGTACTGGCCCAGTTCGTCGAGTTCGCCGAGGCCGGGGTCAGCTACGTCAACGCCGCCTTCCAGTTCGGCGCGCTGCCGTCCGACGCCGCGTTCGCCTCGGCGAAGCTGTTCGCCGCGGAGGTGCTCCCGGCGCTCGCAGAGGTGGCACCCGTCCGGCCGGCGCCGCTGGCCCAACCCGTCTGAGACGATGGCGACCGCCACCGCATCCTTCCCACCCGTCCCCGCGGCGGACGGGGNCCCGTCCCCGCGGCGGACGGGGTGGCGCGTACCGACGTCGTCATCGTCGGTGCCGGCCCCACCGGCCTCATGCTCGCCGGCGAGCTGCGCCTCGCCGGCGTCGAGGTCGTCGTCCTCGAAGCGCTCGAGCGACCGACCGGGCAGTCCCGGGCGCCCGGTGTCTACGCCGCCACCCTGGCGGCGTGGCACCAGCGGGGCCTGCTGGAGCTGTTCGGGGACCGCCTGCGCCCGGCGGCCGCCGGGCACTTCGCCCTGCTGGCCGGCGGGCTGGACCTGCGCCCGCTCGACACCGACCGGCCGGCCGCCCTGATCGGACAGGCCGAGGTCGAGCAGGTGCTGGCCGAGTGGGCGGCCGGGCTCGGCGCGTGGATCCGGCGCGGGCACCGTGTCGTCGGGATCACCCGGGCGCCGGGCGGCGTGCGGGCGCTCGTCGCCGGGCCGGCGGGCACCTACCAGCTCGACGCCGACTACCTGGTCGGCTGCGACGGCGGTCGCAGCACGGTCCGCCGGGCCGCCGACTTCGCCTTCCCCGGCACGCCGGCGACCACCGAGGTGCTGCTCGCCGACGTCCGCGGGGTGCCCGCCAGCCAGCTGCTGACCCTGCCCCGCGCCCCGTTCCCGTTCGTGCGCAACGAGCGCGGCTGGGTCGGGCTCACGCTGCTGGACGCGGACACCACCCGGGTGTTCGTCTGCGACTTCGCCCGGGTCCCCGCCCCGGGCGGGGCCGCGCCGGCCTTCGAGGAGATCCGCGACGGCGCGGCCCGCGTCGCCGGGCTCGACCTGTCCGGCGGCGTCCCGATATGGGTCAGCCGGTTCGGCAACGCCACCCGGCAGGCGACCGAGAGCGTCCGCGGCCGGGTCGTGCTCGCCGGGGACGCGGCCCACGTGCACCCGCCGTTCGGCGGGCAGGGGCTCGGACTGGGCATCGCCGACGCGGTGAACCTGGGCTGGAAGCTGGCCGCGACGGTGCGGGGCCGGGCACCGGCCGGCCTGCTGGACACCTACCACGCCGAGCGCTACCCGGCCGTGGCCGCGGTCCTGCGTCTCACCCAGGCACAGGACGTGCTGATGAGTGGCGGGCCCGCGGTCGACGCCCTGCGGGAGGTGCTCACGCGGGTCTTCGCCGAGCCCGACGCGAACCGGCTGATGGCCGCGGAGGTGACCGGCCTGGGGCTGCGCTACGACCTTGGCGACGACCACCCGCTGGTGGGCCGGCGGCTGCCCGACCGGGCGCTGCGCACCGCGGACGGGGCTCTGACCAGCACGTCCCGCCTGCTGCACCCGGCCCGCGGGGTGCTGCTCGACCTCAGCGCGGACCCCGACTCACACCTCGACGCCGCCACCGGCCTCGACCCGGATTTCGGCGCGGACCTCGCCGTGGGCTTCTCACCGAGCCGGCTCGGCGCAGGCTGGGCCGGCCGGGTCGACACCGTCGTCGCCAGGCTCACGGAGGCCGCCGACGGTGCCCGTTCCGGCGACGAGCTCGCGCGGCTGGCGGCCGTCCTCGTCCGGCCGGACGGGCAGGTGGCGTGGGTGGCGCGGCGCGGCGACCCGCCCGACGGCGCGGGCCTGCGCACGGCGCTCACCCGCTGGTTCGGCGCCGCGGACGCCGACGCCGTCGATGCCGTCGACGCCGTCGATGCCGTCCCACCGCCGGCGGCCATCATCCCGGAACCGGAGGGAGCCAGAACCGCACCCGCCACCCTCGACCCGGCTGTGCCGTAGCAACCCGGAAGGAACCCGATGACCCCGCCCGATGTCCACCTCGCCGCCGTCGGCACGGCGCTGCCCGGCCCTCCTGTCGACAACGCGGCCCTGGCCCGCCGCTTCGGGATGGACCCGATCTGGGAGGAGTGGGTCGACACCTTCATCGGCACCCGCACCCGCCATCTCGCGGTCGACCTGGACACCGGCGAGGTCCGGTACTCGCTGGCCGACCTGGGCGAGACCGCCGGCCGGCAGGCGCTGGAGACCTCCGGGTTCACCGCCGAGGACATCGACCTCGTGGTGATGGGCACGGCGACCCCGGACCACCTGATGCCCGCCACCGTGAACGTGGTCGCCGACCGGCTCGGCATCGACGGTGTCTCCACCTACCAGCTCCAGTCCGGGTGCGCCGGCGCCTTCCAGGCGCTCGACGTCGCCCGCCAGATGCTGCTCACCGGCCGGCACCGCACCGCCCTGGTCCTCGGCGGCGACGTGATCGCCAAACACTACGACCTGGAGCTCGACCTGCGCAGCCTGCCACCGGCCGAGATGGTCAACGTCGCGCTCTTCGGTGACGGCGCCGGCGCCGTCGTGCTGACCACCGAGCCGCGCGGCGACTCCACCGCGCTGCGCACCGTGTTCACCCGGCTGACCGGGCTGCGCCGCGCGCCCGGCCAGATCCTGGAGTGGTTCGGCCCGGCACAGCGCCAGCCGGGGGGCACCGGCGCGCGGGAGGACTACAAGGCCATCGAGGCGTCGGTGCCCGTGATGGCCGAGGAGATCCTGGCCGAGCTGCTCAAGCAGCTCGGCTGGTCCTCCGACGAGGTCGACTACGTGCTGCCACCGCAGCTGTCCGGCACCATGACCGCCCGGATCATGGCCCGGCTCGACGTGCCCGGGATGCACGAGGTCACCTGCGTCAACGAGACCGGCAACAACGCCAACGCCCTGCCCTTCCAGCAGCTCGAGCGGGTGCTGCCCCAGCTCGCCGACGGCGACCGGGTGCTCGGCATCGCCGTCGAGTCCAGCAAGTGGATCCAGGCCGGATTCGCCCTGGAGAAGGTGTGACGCCGATGACCATCACCGAGCTGGCCCGGCAGCGCCGGCACACCCTCTTCTTCCTGCGGGAGACCCGCGGGTTCGCGCCCGTCTTCCTCGACACCGAGGTGGACATGAGCCGCCTGCGGGCGCTGCGCTCACAGGACTCACAGGCCCGCCACTCGACGGTGACCTACGTGCTCTACGTCGCAGGGCGGGTCCTGGCGAACCATCCGGAGGCCAACGCGGCGATCCTCGACGGACGCCGGCCCCGCACGGCGCGCTACCCGGCCGTGCACGGCAAGGTCACCCTGGACAAGACCATCGACGGGCACCGGGTGGTGCTGGCCACCGTCGTGCCGGACCTGGAGCGCCGCAGCCTGGCGGAGATCCAGCAGCACGTCGAACGGTTCCGGGACGGCGACCCGGCGACGATGCCCGAGTTCGGCGGGGTGCGGCGGCTGCACGCCGCCAGGAGCTGGACGAAGGCGGCCCGGGCGTTCCGCCGGGTGGTCCGGCCGCTGGAAACCCGGCCGACGGTGTGGGGCACCGTCGCCGTCACCTCCCTCGGCCACCGTCCGGTGGACAGCTTCCACTCGGTCGGCGGCACCACCATCACCCTCGGGCTGGGCCGGACCGTCGATCGCCCGGTCGCGCGCGACGGCCGGGTCGTGGTGGCCCCGGTGCTGCGGCTCAGCCTGGCCTTCGACCATCGGGTGATCGACGGCGCCGAGGCCGCGGACGTGCTCGCCGAGATCAAGGAGGGGCTGGAGACCTTCCCGTGGGCCGTGGCCCCGGCCGCCTCGCGGCCCGCGGCCGCCACGCGGCCCGCGAACACTCAGCCCACGAACACCGCGGAGCCCACGAGCACCGAGCCAGCCGGCGGGCGCACNNNNCCGAGCCAGCCGGCGGGCGCACGCCCGTCGGTGTGGCCACGCAGCAGGCACACACGCAGCAGGCACAGCAGTCAGGCGGAGGGGATGCATAGATGAGCGACGTCGACGAGCTCAAAAGGCATGTCGCCGCACACGCGGCGACCCTGGGCATCGGCCCGCAGGAGTACCAGGCGCTGACCGCCGGCATCTCCCACGACGGGGTCGGCCCGGGGTCCTGGGTCTACGAATGGTCGCGGGCCGCCGAGGAGCGGGAGGCGGAAGGTGAGCTGCTGACCGCCGCCGCCTTCTACAACTTCGCCCGGTTCCCCTTCGTGGACGGCAACGCGCGTCTGGACGCCCTGGAGAACTGCGTGCGCACCATCGAGGAGTGGCGGTACGAGGTGCCCGCCGTGGAACGCCTCGACCTGAAGATCGGCAACGGCACCGTCGGTGCCTGGACCACCGGCCTGGTCGGCCCCGACAGCCTGGCCGGCGGCCAGCGACGACCGTTACTGATCATCACTGGCGGTATCGTCAGCATCAAGGAACAGTGGGTTACCGTCCTGCTCACAGCGGCCGAGCTGGGCCTGGCCGCGGTCGTCACCGAGCTGCCCGGCGTGGGCGAGAACACCCTGCGGTACACGCCGGAGAGCTGGCGGATATTCCCGGCGATCCTCGACGCGCTGGCCGACTCCGCCGACGTGTCCCGGACGTTCGCGCTGGCCCTGAGCTTCAGCGGGCATCTCGCGCTGCGCTGGGCTGTCGAGGATCCCCGCCTGCGCGGGATCGTCACCGCCGGCGCCCCGGTACGGCACCTGTTCACCGACCGGGCCTGGCAGAACGCCCTGCCCCCCGTGACCCGCGACACCCTCGCCCACCTGGCCGGCGTCGACGTCGAGCGGCTGCCCGACCTGCTGCCCGGATTCGCGCTGTCCGACCAGAAGCTTGCCGCCGTCAACGTCCCCGTACGCTACGTGGCCAGCACCCGTGACGAGATCATCCCGGCGCACGACGTCCAGCTCCTGCGGACGCACCTGAGCGACCTGGCGGTCCTCGAACACGACGACGTCCACGGCGCCCCCCAGCACGCCGCCGAGACCCGTGCCTGGACGGTGCAGGCGCTGCGGGACCTCCTCGACTCCACTCCGTAACACACGATCCCGCCCCGTGCTCCACCACGTAGCTCCGCCCCGTAGCTCCGCCCCGTAGCACACGCCGCGCAGCGCCGCCCCGAGCCGGGCGGCGCCGACGTGTCCGGCCTCGCCGTCCCACCCTTCAAGAGGCGATCCCACCGATCCAAGAGGCGATCCCACCGATGAGTACCGAGCACCGCCAGCAGATCCGCCCCGTTCCCACGGGTGCCCCCAACGGCGCCGCCGACGGCGCCGGCCTCGACACCGGCGTCCCCCCGCCGTCCCCGCCGAGACCGGCTCCGTCAGCCGGAACGCCCCCGCGGGTGACCTCGGAGGTGCCCCTGTGGACGGCGCCGTGAACGGCATCGTGGACGACATCGCCGTCGTCGGCCTGGCCTGTCGGCTGCCGCAGGCACCCGACCCCGCGGCGCTGTGGCGGCTGCTGCGCGAGGGCCGGGACGCGATCACCGACGTCCCGGACGGCCGGTGGACCATCCCGGCCGACCCCGCCTTCGACGGGATGCCCCGCCGCGGTGGCTTCCTCGACCGGGTGGACGCCTTCGACGCGCCCTTCTTCGAGCTCTCCCCGGCCCAGGCCGCCGCGATGGACCCGCAGCAGCGGCTGACGCTGGAACTCGGCTGGGAGGCGCTGGAGGACGCCGGGATCGTGCCAGGCCAGCTCGCCGGCAGCCGTGCCGGGGTGTTCATCGGCGCCACCTGGAACGACTACGCGGCGCTGGTGGACCGCGGCGGGCCGGGTGCTCTCAACCGGCACAGCATCACCGGAATCAACCGGGGCGTCATCGCCAACCACCTGTCCTACCTGCTGGGCCTGCACGGGCCGAGCCTGGTGGTCGACTCGGCGCAGTCGTCCGCGCTAGTCGCCGTGCACCTGGCCGTGGAGAGCCTGCGCCGCGGCGAGAGCGACCTCGCCCTGGCCGGCGGGGTGAACCTCGCCCTGACCGCCGAGGGCACCCTGGCCGCCTGGCGCTTCGGCGCGCTGTCACCGGACGGCCGGTCCTACACCTTCGACGAGCGGGCCAACGGCTACGTCCGCGGCGAGGGCGGCGGGGTGGTCGTGCTGCGCCCGCTGCGCAGCGCGCTCGCGGCCGGCAACCCGATCTACTGCGTCATCCGCGGCGGCGCCGTCGTCAACGACGGGGCCACCGAGGGTCTGACGGTCCCCGGGCTGAAGGGGCAGACGGAGACGCTGCGCGAGGCGTACCGGCAGGCCGGCGTCGACCCCCGCACGGTCGACTACGTGGAGCTGCACGGCACCGGCACGGCGGCGGGTGACCCGATCGAGGCGGCGGCCCTCGCCGCTGTGCTCGGCCGCGGCCGGCCNGCCCGCCGGCTCGCCGCTGCTGGTCGGCTCGGCCAAGACGAACGTCGGCCACCTCGAGGGTGCCGCCGGCATCGTCGGGCTGCTCAAGGTGGCGCTGAGCCTGCGCCACGGCGAGATCCCGCCGAACCTGAACTTCGTCCGGCCGAATCCGCGCATCCCACTCGACGAGCTGAACCTGCGGGTGCAGACCGCCCTGACCGAGTGGCCGCGGGCCGCCGGGGACAGACCGGCGCTCGCCGGTGTCAGCTCCTTCGGCATGGGCGGGACGAACTGCCACGTCGTGGTGTCCGCGCCGCCTGCGGCAACGGGCCACCCCGCCGAGACGGCGCCCGGGCGGCGTCCGACCGCCCGTCCGGCCGGCTCTGGCAGCTCACCCTCTGTCAGCTCACCACCGACCGTCATCTCACAACCGGCTATCTCCTCACAGCCGGCCGCCACTGCGGAAGCCGCCACTGCGGAAACGGACACCGCGGAAACGGACACCGCCTCAGAACCGGCCGTGGTGTCGCGGCCGGTTTCCGCCGTGGTGCCCTGGGTGGTCTCCGCCCGGGGCACGGACGCCCTGCGCGCCGCCGCCGGGCGCCTCGCGGACCAGCTTGCCGACCAGCTCGCCGAGGACCAGCCTGTCGACGACCAGCGCGGTGACGACGCCGGCCCCGACAGCGCGCGCCCGGAGCAGCCCGGTCCGGCGGAGTCAGCGGATGCCCCTGCGGAGCCGGCGGGCACGGATCCAGCGGGCAATCCGGTGGGCAATCCGGTGGGCAATCCAGTGGGCAATCCAGCGGGCAATCCAGCGGGCACGGTGGATCCGGTGGACGTGGCCGTGGCGCTGGCGACCACCAGGACGGCGTTCGAGGAACGCGCGGTCGTCATCGGGCGCACCGGCGGCGCACTGCGGGCCGGCCTGCGCGCGCTCGCGGACAACCAGCCGGCCGCAGGCGTGATCCGCGGCCGGATCCGGCGTACCGCCGACGGCGGGCCGGCAAAGCTGGCCGTGCTGTTCTCCGGGCAGGGCAGCCAGTACCCGGGCATGGGCCGAGGGCTGCACGCCGCGTTCCCCGCCTTCGCCGCCGCCTTCGACGAGGTGGTCGCGCACCTGGACCGGCACCTGGACCGTCCCCTGGGCGAGCTGGTGTTCGACGGCCCGGCGGAGACGCTCGCCGTCACCGCGTACACCCAGCCGGCGCTGTTCGCGATCGAGGTCGCGCTGTACCGGCTGGTCGAGAGCTGGGGGATCCGCCCGGACCTGCTGGCCGGGCACTCGGTGGGCGAGCTCGCCGCGGCACACGTCGCCGGGGTGCTGTCGCTGCCCGACGCGGCCGCCCTGGTGGTGGCGCGCGGCACGCTGATGCGGGATCTGCCGCCCGGCGGCGCCATGGTCGCGGTGGAGGCCTCCGAGGAGGAGGTCGCGCCGCTGCTGTCCGGGACGGTCGGCTTCGGCGCCCTCAACGGCCCCCGCGCGGTGGTCGTCTCCGGCGAGCAGGACGCCGTCACCGCGATCGCGGAGCACTTCCGGGCCCAGGGCCGGCGTACCAGCAGGCTCACCGTCAGCCACGCGTTCCACTCGCCGCTGATGGAACCGATGCTGCCGGCGTTCCGGCAGGTCGCCTCCGAGCTGACGTTCGCGGAGCCCACCCTGCCAGTGATCTCCAACGTCGCAGGCAGGCTGGCCGGCTCCGGTGACCTGACCACGGCCGGTTACTGGGTCGACCACGTCCGGCAGCCGGTCCGGTTCGGCGACGGCATCCGCGCCCTCGCCGCCGAGGGCGTGACCACGTTCCTGGAGCTGGGTCCCGGCGCCGCCCTCACCGCACTCACCCGCGAGGTGCTGCGGGACGCCGCGGACGGGCCGGCGGACGA
>NZ_JWIO01000016.1:0-5529 GCF_001017755.1 Protofrankia coriariae | reverse complement strand
CCGGCGGACGAGCCGGTACTGGCCGCTGCCCTGCGCCGGGGCCGCGGTGAGCCGGAGTCGCTGGTGACCGCGGTGGCGACCGTCTTCACCGCCGGCACCGCGGTGGACTGGCCGGCGGTGGCCGGCCGGCGCGGCCACCCGGCCAGGCGGGTGGAGCTGCCGACCTACCCCTTCCAGCGGCGCCGGCACTGGATCAGCACGCCCACCGCCGGGCCCACCACTGTGTCCGCTGCCGGGCCCCCCACCGGGCCGACCGTCGAGGCGCCCGTGGCCGGCATCACCGCCGCGGCGGCCACGCACGGCACGGACGCCGGGAGCGCCGCGGACGTCACCACCGGCGTNGACCACGGCGACGCCGGCCGCCGACCGGGCCGCCCGGCTGGCCGGGCTCGCCGGCGCCGAGCGGGAACGGCGCCTGCTCGACCTGGTCCGTACCACCGTCGCCCTGGTGCTCGGCCACGTCGGGACGGACGAGATCGACGCGCGCCACACCTTCCGGGAGCTCGGCTTCGACTCGCTCGGCGCCGTCGAACTGCGCGACCGGCTGGCCGCGGCGACCGGGCTGCGGCTGGACAGCGCCGTCACCTTCAACCACGCGACCCCGGCGGCGCTGGCCCGCCATCTCTCCGACGCGCTCGCCGGCGACAGCGCCACCGGTGCCACCGGCACGGCGACGCCGCCCACCGACGGGCCGGGCGAACCCGGGCCCGCGGACGAACCGATCGCGATCGTGGGCATCGGCTGCCGCTATCCGGGCGCGGTCGCCACGCCGGAGGACCTCTGGGACCTCGTGACGGCCGGCACCGACGCCATCTCCGGCTTCCCGACCGACCGGGGCTGGGACCTCGCCGCCCTGTTCGGCCCCGACCCCGACCAGCCGGGCAGCTCCTACGTGCGCGCCGGTGGCTTCCTGGCCGACGCCGACCGGTTCGACGCCGCCTTCTTCGGCGTCGGGCCACGCGAGGCCGCCGCCATGGACCCACAGCAGCGGCTGGTACTGGAAACGTCCTGGGAGGCGGTGGAACGCGCCGGCATCGACCCGGTCTCGCTGCGTGGCAGCCGCACCGGCGTGTTCGTCGGCGCCTCCCCCGTGGACTACGGGCCGCGCCTGCACCAGCCGGCGGACGGCTCCGCCGGCTACCTGCTCACCGGCGGGGCCACCAGCGTGATCTCCGGCCGGGTCGCCTACACCCTGGGCCTGGAAGGCCCCGCGGTGACCGTCGACACCGCCTGCTCGTCGTCGCTTGTCGCGCTGCACCTGGCCGCGGGAGCGCTACGGCTGGGCGAGTGCTCGCTGGCGCTGGCCGGCGGGGTGGCGGTGATGTCCACCCCGGGGATGTTCGTCGAGTTCAGCCGCCAGCGGGGGCTGGCCGCCGACGGGCGCTGCAAGGCGTTCGCCGCCGCGGCCGACGGCACCGGCTGGGCCGAGGGCGTCGGCATCGTGGTGCTCGAACGCCTCTCCGACGCGACCCGGCTCGGCCACCCGGTGCTCGCCGTCCTGCGGGGGTCGGCGGTGAACTCGGACGGGGCGAGCAACGGGCTGACCGCCCCCAGCGGGCCGGCGCAGGAACGGGTGATCCGGACCGCGCTCGCCGGCGCGGGCCTCACCCCGTCCCAGGTCGACGCGGTCGAGGCACACGGCACCGGGACGACCCTCGGCGACCCGATCGAGGCCGGGGCGATCCTCGCGACCTACGGCCGGGACCGGGGGGAGCGCGGGCCACTGCTGCTGGGCTCGCTGAAGTCGAACATCGGGCACACCCAGGCGGCGGCCGGCATCGGCGGCGTGATCAAGGTGATCGGTGCGCTCCGGCGCGGTGAGCTGCCGCGCACCCTGCACGTGGACGCCCCGTCCCCGCACGTGGACTGGTCGTCGGGTGACGTACGGCTGCTGACGGAGCCGGTCGCCTGGCCGGCCGGCNGCGGTGTCGTCCTTCGGGATCAGCGGCACCAACGCGCACGTCATCATCGAGGAGGCGCCGGGTGCCCCCGAACCGGTGCCCGCGCCGGTGCTAGGCCAGCCCCCGGCCGCCGCTGCCGAGTCGGGCCAACCGGCCCCGGACGCGGCCACAGACGCGGCCCCGGACGGGGTCACGGACACCCGCGGCCCGGCCACCCCGTCCCCGTCGCTGTGGCCGCTGTCGGCCCGTGACGAGGCCGGGCTGCGGGCGCAGGCCCGCAGCCTGCACGCCTTCGCCACGGCGAACCCGGCGACACCGGTCGACGACATCGCCTTCTCGTTGGCCACCTCCCGGGCCGGCCTGCCGGTGCGCGCCGCGGTGCCGGGCGCCGACCGCGCAACGCTGCTCGCCGGCCTCGACGCGCTCGCCCGCGACAGCGCCGACGCGGGGGTGATCCGTGGCCGGGTCCCCGACGCCACCGGCCCGACCGCGTTCCTCTTCGCCGGCCAGGGCTCCCAGCGTCCCGGCATGGGCCGGGAGCTGTGGGAGCGCTCACCGGTCTTCGCCGACGCGCTGGCCGAGGTCCTCGCCGCGCTCGACCGGCATCTCGACCGGCCGCTGGCGGAGCTGATCCTCGCGGCCCCCGACACCCCGGAAGCAGCACTGCTGAACCGGACCGCCTACACCCAGCCGGCGCTGTTCGCGCTGGAGGTGGCGCTGTTCCGGCTCGCCGAAGGGCTGGGGCTGCGGCCCGACCTGCTCGTCGGGCACTCCATCGGGGAGCTGGCCGCCGCCCACGTCGCCGGTGTGCTGTCCCTGCCCGACGCCGCGACGCTGGTCGTCGCCCGGGGCCGGCTGATGCAGTCCGGCCAGCCGGGTGGTGTGATGATCGCTATCGCCGCGACCGAGCGGGAGGTGCGCGACAGCATCGCAGCCCTGCGCGCCGAACTGGACGCCGAACATGCCACCAGGTCGGACGCTGACGGTGCCACCAGGTCGGACACCGACGCTGCCGCCGACCCGGACGCCAGCTCGGACGCCAGCTCGGACCCTGGCCGTGACGCCGGGACCGGCGCCAGGGCGGTCGTCGACCTGGCCGCCGTGAACGGGCCGAACGCCGTCGTCGTCTCCGGTGACGCCGACGCGGTCGAACGGGTCGCCGCGCACTGGCGGGAACAGGGCCGGCGGACCGGCCGGCTACGGGTCAGCCACGCCTTCCACTCGGGGCACATGGACCCGGTCCTGGCCGAGTTCCGCGCCGTCGCCGCCGCTCTGAGCTTCCACCCGCCGCGTATCCCGATCGTCTCCACCGCCACCGGCACCCTCGCCACCGACGAGGAGCTCACCTCGCCGGACTACTGGGTCGCCCAGCTGCGCGGCACCGTGCGCTTCCACGACGCCGTCCGCGACCTCGACGCCCGCGGCGTGCGAACCTACCTGGAGCTGGGGCCGGACGCGACGCTGACCGCCGCCGCCCGGCAGGCCATCAGCGCCACGGCCGCCGACGCCGTGGCCGTCCCGCTGCTGCGCCCCGACCGTCCGGCGGACGCGACGGTCACCGCCGCCCTGGGCACGCTGTGGGCGAACGGAACCGCGCCGGACTGGCGGGCGGTTTTCCCCGGCGCCCGCCGGGTCGACCTGCCGACCTACCCGTTCACCCGGCAGCGGTACTGGCTGACCGCCCCCACCGCGACAGCCGGCCCGGACGCGGCCGGGCACCCGCTGCTCGACCTGCGCCTCGACCTCGCGGACCGGGACGAGGCGGTGTTCTCCGGCCGGGTCTCGCGCGCGGCCCGGCCGTGGCTGGCCGACCACGTCATCGACGGCCGGGTACTGCTGCCCGGGACCGCCCTGCTCGACCTGGCCCTGGCCGCGGGCGCCCGGGTGGGCCACCCCGTCGTGGCCGACCTGGCCCTGGAGGAGCCGCTCGCGCTGCCGGCCGACGCCGCCGTGCGCCTGCAGGTCGTCGTCGGCCGTCCGGACTCGGCCGGCCGCCGCCCCGTCGACATCCACGCCCGGGTGGACGGCCCCACGCCGTCCACCGGTGCCGGCGGCAGCGCCGGCGCGGACGGCGCCACCGGCACCGGGCCGGCGCCGGCCGGTGCCTCCGCCTGGACCCGGCACGCCTCCGGAGTGCTCACCGCCGTCGTAGCGGACGACAGCCTGTCCGCTACGACGCCCCCTGCCGGGGCGGACTGGCCGGAGCCGGACGGCGCGGTGCTGGACGCCGCCTACCGGCGCCTCGCCGAGCACGGCTACGAGTACGGGCCGGCGTTCACCGGCCTGCGCCGGCTGGCGCGGGACGGGGACACGCTGCGCTTCGAGGTCGCGCTGCCCGATGCGGCGACGGCGGACAGCGACGGGTTCGGTGTCCACCCGGCGCTGCTCGACGCGGCCCTGCACCCGCTGGTGCTCGAGCTCGCGCCACAGCAGGTGGGCAGCGATATCGCCCTGCCCTTCTCCTGGAGCGGAGCCCGGCTGCCCGCCGTGGCACCGAATGTGCTCCGCGTGACGGCAACGCGGATCCGGCCGGACGCGTTCGCGCTCGCGCTGTTCGACCAGGACGGCGCGCCCGTCGGCGAGATCGCCTCGGTCGTGCTGCGCCCGGTGTCCCGGCAGCGGCTCGGCCGGTCCGGGCTCGACCCGGCCTCCGCGCTGCACACGCTGACCTGGCGTACAGCGGACCTCCCCGGCGCCGGTGCCAGCCTCGGCGCCGCCTCCTCAGCCGGCTCCGCGGACACGGCGGACGCCGCTGGCTCGGCCGACACGGACACGGACACGCCGCGCTTCGCCCTGCTCGACGGCCTGGCGTCTCCCGACGACCTGGCCGCGGCGGCCGAGGTGGCGTTCCCCGGCGAGGGGGACGTCGTCGTGCCGCCGGTACCGCCGGCCGAGCCCGGCGCGGACCTGCCGGCGGCGGCGCGCGGAGCCGCGACGCGGGCGCTGCGGCTGGTCCGCGACTGGCTCACCGCCGACCCGGACGGCACCCGGCGGCTGGTGTTCGTCACCCGGGGCGCGGTCGCCGCCCGCCCGGGCGACGTGGTGACCGACCTCGTCAACGCCGCCGTGTGGGGGCTGGTACGCACCGCGCAGACCGAGCATCCGGGCCGGTTCGGGCTCGTCGACATCGACGAGCCCGCGGTGCCCGCCGAGCCCGCCGGGCCCACCGCGGCCACCGCCCCGGCGGACCAGCCGGCAACGGCAACGGACGGTCCCGCCAGGTGGTGGACGGCCGCGCTCACCGGGCTCACCCCGGGCGGGCCGGAGCAGGTGGCGCTGCGGGACGGGACGGCGTACGTCCCGCGGATCTCCCGGGCGGAAGCCGTCCCCGGCCCCGCCGAGCCGGTGTGGGACGCGGCCGGCACAATACTGATCACCGGCGGGACCAGCGGGCTGGGCGCCCTGGTCGCCCGGCATCTCGTCACCGGCGGTGCCCGCCGGCTGCTGCTGGTCGGCCGCCGCGGCGCCGACACCCCCGGAGTGGGCCAGCTGGTGGCCGACCTCACCGAGCGCGGCGCTACGGTGACCGTCGCCGCGGCGGACACCGCCGACCGCGCCGCGCTCGCGGCGGCGCTGGCGGACGTGCCGGCGGAGCATCCGCTGACCGCCGTCATCCACGCGGCCGGCG
>NZ_JWIO01000017.1:153030-172803 GCF_001017755.1 Protofrankia coriariae | reverse complement strand
GGCGCCGGCGGGCAGGTAGCGGGAGGCGACCTCCACGGCGGTGTGCCGCGGCAGGTGGTGGGGGAGCAGGCTGTGCTGGAGGGTGAGGGCGGTGGTGCGTTCGCGGGTGTAGCGGCGGGCGTTGTCGAGACAGACGGCGGTGCGGGCACCGAGATCGTCGGCCAGGACGAGGTCGTCGGGGGTGAAGGGCTCGGGATGGTGCTGGTGACGAATGAAGACGGCGACGCCGAGAATGCTTCCCCGGGCACGTAACGGAATAATCATGACGGAATGGAATCCGTACTCGCGGATCCGGGCGGCCCGCGGCGGGCTGCCCGCCACCCACCGTGCCACACGCGGATCGGAGATCGGGTAGGAGACGCTCTGTCCGCTGGCGAGGGCGATGGCGATGGGGGAGTTCGGAGGGTAGGTGTCGGTCTGGCCCAGCGCGACGACGGCTTCCGGCTGCCCCGCGAAGACGGACTGGTGGGCGGTGCGGCGCAGCACCACCGGGGTGGTGATCGGTCCTGACGGCGGCTCGTCACCTTGGTAGACGGTGTCGAGGAGGTCGACGCTGGCCCAGTCGGCGAGACGGGGGACGGCGATGTCGGCGAACTCCTGGGCGGTGCGGGTGACCTCGAGGGTGCTGCCGATGGCGGCGTTGGCCTCGTTGAGCAGGGTCAGCCGCTGCCGGGCCCAGTACCGCTCGCTGATGTCGAGCGACGCGCTGAGCACCCCTCGGACCTGGCCGGCCGGGTCCCGCACCGGTGACAGGGTGATCGCCCAGGCACGTTCGTGGGAGTCGGCCGGTGCCCGGCGGAAGGCCTCGTAGTACGCCGGCTCACCGGTCCGCACCACCTGGCGGGCCCGCTCGACCAGGCCGGAGGGCTGATGTCCGGGGGCGGGGAACACCTCCGCCGCCGGACGTCCGCGCGCGTCCTGCTCCCGCAGGCCGATCATGTGGGCTGACTCGTCGTTCAGCCGGCAGACCCGCACCTCGGTATCGAAGATCGCCAGACCGACCGGGGCCTGGGTGAACGCCCAGTTCACCAGCGTCAGCTCAGCCTGGCGCTCACGCTGGTGGTTGCGCAGGTCCTCGACGGTGACGGCGGTCACGAACCACTGGGCCACCGTCCCGTTACCGGCCAGCAGTGGCTGGGCGTGCAGCCACACGTCCAGGCCGTGCCCGTCGCGGTGGCGCAGGGTGACAGTCCCGCTCCAGCTTCGCCCGTCCGTCAGGTGGCATCGGGCCGGTTGCGGGAGCGGAGCGGCAAGAAGGTCGGCCGCTGGCCGTCCGACGAGCTCGGCCGGAGGGTATCCGAGCGGCTGGTGGGCGTACGAGCCGCACGCGGTGACGACACCGTGCGGGTCCACGCTGACCGTTACCGTGCGGTTCATGGGGAGATCGTCGAAAAGATCTCCGGGCGTGATGCCCTGTGCTCCCTCGCCGTCCATCTCACCCCCGTCCTCCCCCCGCGACCGCGGGCGAACCGGGACCGCCACACCCTACCCAAACCAGCCGGCCTCATCGTTGCCCCGGCCCTGTTGTCCCGGCCCTCCTGTTCGCCGGCCCGCCGGGATCCCCCGAGTTCGCCCGATCTCGCCCGGTGGCCTGCCACGGCCTGTGTCCGGCCGTATTCCCGGCCGGTATCCCTCGGATCCCGGCGGTATCTCTGGCCGTATCCGATGGATACCGGCGGTATCCCTGGCCGTATCCGATGGATACCGGCCGCGTAGCGTTCGCTGGCCCGCTGCTGCCCGCGCGGTGATGCTGGACCCCTGGCCACCGGTGCGGTTACATTCGGACGATGCGTGCCGGATCCGCGTCCTGGACGGTGATGCTCGATCCGTTCTGGGCCTCCCGCCGCGCGCATCATTTCGACCAGATCTGTTGACGTCGACCAGAGCCGCCGTTGATCCGGCCCGACAGTCGCGGGATCCGCCGTCCACCGTCAACATCATCTCGTGTCCTGCGGGCTCGTGGCCTCGTGTGGTGACGCACCCTGTGCGGTCCGCCCGGCCACGATGATCAATTGATGATCAATTCTCGGCGACGGTGAGCTGGTCGCGCCGCCGGCCACCCGCGGCCACGGCGCATCACGACACGCCAGGCAACGACACGCCAGACAACGACGCGACGCACCGATCGACCCGTCCCACCGCCTCGGCACGCCCCGGCCGTCGCGCCGGCGGTGGAGAGGACCCCGACATGACCTCCGTCACGGACGTGGCGCCGGCACCGGGCCGCTCCCGGCGCCAGCTGACCCTGGGCACGATCCTGCACGGCTCCGGCGGGCACATCGCCGGCTGGCGGCACCCCTCCTCGCCGCCGGGCGGCCAGCTCGACCTCGACCATCACATCCAGCTGGCCAGAACGCTGGAGCGGGGGACGTTCGACGCGCTGTTCGTCGCCGACGTCGTGGCCATCTGGGGACACCAGTACGACTCGTTGCGGCGCACCGCCCGCGCCGACCACTTCGAGCCGTTGACCCTGCTGGCCGCGCTGTCCACCGTGACCGAACGGATCGGCCTGGTCGCCACCGCGACGACGACGTACAACGAGCCGTTCCACATCGCGCGCAGGTTCGCCTCCCTGGATCATCTCTCCGCCGGTCGGGCCGGTTGGAACGTGGTGACGTCGGTGGTCCCGCTGGAGGCCGGCAACTTCGGCCGGGACACCCATCTCGACCACAGCGCGCGCTATCTGCGGGCCGAGGAGTTCGTCGAGGTCGTCCGGAAGCTGTGGGACAGTTTCGACGACGGCTCGGTCGTCCGGGATGCCGCGGCCGGGCACTACTACGACCCGGCCGGTCTGCGCACCCCGCACCATGCCGGCCCGCATTTCACGGTGCGCGGGCCGCTGAACATCTCCCGGCCGCCGCAGGGCCATCCGGTGATCTTCCAGGCCGGCTCGTCGGAGACCGGCCTGGCGTTCGCGGCCCGCCANGGCCCGCCACGGCGAGGTGGTGTTCACCGCCCAGACCACGCTGGCCGGCGCCCAGGCGTTCTACGCCGACATCAAGGCACGCGCGGCGGCGTACGGCCGCGACAGCGACCACCTGTTGGTCTGGCCGCTGCTCTCACCGTTCGTCGCGAGCACCCGGGAGCGGGCCCGGGCCCGCCTGGCCGAACTACAGGAACTGGTCCACGACGACGTGGCGCGCCGGCTCGTCCAGGACAACATCGGGGATCTCGACCTGTCCGGGTACCCGTTGGACGGGCCGCTGCCGCCCATCGGCGCGACCAACCGGAGCAGGAGCCGGCAGGAGCTGATGCTCGACCTGGCCCGCCGCGAGCACCTCACGATCCGCCAGCTGGCGCTGCGGTTCACCACCGCGGGTGCCGTGGTCGGCACCCCGGAGGATGTCGCCGACCACATCGAGGAGTGGTTCACCACCCGCGCCGCCGACGGTTTCAACGTTAGTTTTCCCTACCTGCCCGGCGCCGCCGAGGACTTCGTCGACCACGTCGTCCCCGAGCTGCGCCGCCGCGGGCTGTTCCGCCACGCCTACGAGACGACGACGCTGCGCGGCCACCTCGGGCTGCCGCGCCCCCGGGCCGGCGCACGTCCGTGGGCCGACACCGAGGATGCCGTGGGCGTCAGGGACGCCGCGATCGTGGGCAGCGCGAACATCGGGGACAGCGCGGGTATCGGCGGCGGCGGGGGCGCCGGGCCACGGCCGGTGGGCGCGAGGCGGCGGGACGGGGCAGGGACGGCGGAGGGAAGCCGGTGACTTATGGCATCTGACGTGGCACCCGGCACGACCGGCGCGACCGGCGCAGCCGGCGTCACCGAGCACGGCGGCCGGCGACGGCTGCATCTCAACGCCTTCCTCAAGCCGCCGGGGGAGTTCCTGGCCGCCTGGCGGCACCCGGGCGCCGTCCCGGACGCGGGCGTGAACATCCGGCACCTGATCGACCTGGCGCGGACCGCCGAGCGGGCCCGCTTCGACGCGCTCTTCTTCGCCGACCTCGTCGGGGTGCCCTTCGCCGACCAGGAGGTGCTGCGCCGGGTCTCGGTGGTCAACGACTCCTTCGAGCCGACGACCCTGCTCGCAGCGCTGTCCACCGCCACCAGCCGGATCGGGCTCATCGCCACCGCGTCCACCACCTACAACGAGCCCTACCACCTGGCGCGCACGTTCGCCTCGCTGGACCACCTCAGCCGGGGGCGGGCCGGCTGGAACCTGGTCACCTCGCTCAACGACGCCGAGGCACGCAACTTCGGCCTGCCCGAGCACGTCGAGCACGCCGAGCGCTACCGGCGGGCCGCGGAGTTCCATCAGGTGGTGACCGGCCTGTGGGACAGCTTCGACGACGACGCGTTCCGCCACGACCAGGCGTCCGGGATCTACTTCGACGACGACAAGGTGCACCGGCTCGACCACCGGGGCAGGTATTTCTCGGTGACCGGGCCGTTGAACATCCCCCGGCCGCCGCAGGGCCGGCCGGTGATCGTCCAGGCCGGCTCCTCCGAGGCCGGCAGGTCGCTGGCGGCGGCGGTCGCGGACGTCGTCTTCACCCACCATCCCGACAGCGCCGCCGCCCGGGCCTTCTACGCCGAGATCAAGGCGCGGGCGGNCGGGCGGCCGCGGCCGGCCGCAACCCGGAGCATGTCCTCGTCCTGCCGGCGCTGTCCACGATCGTCGGCCGCACCCTCACCGAGGCCGAGGACAAGGCCGAGCGGCTGTACGCGCTGCTCGACCCGCGGGTGGCGCTGGCCGATCTCGCCTACTGGCTCGGCGGCGTCGACCTGTCGACGTACCCGTTGGACGGGCCGCTGCCGGAGCTGCCCCCCTCGAACCAGAGCCGCAGCGCCCAGCGGCTCATCGTGGACCGGGCCCGCGCCCGCAACCTGACCATCCGCGAGCTCGCCAGGGGGCTGGCCCGTGACGAGCGGACCATCGTCGGCACCCCCGAGACGATCGCCGACCACATCCAGGAGTGGTTCGAGACGCAGGCCGCGGACGGTTTCAACGTGATCTTCCCGTATCTGCCGGAGACGCTCGACGACTTCGCGGACCTGGTCATCCCGCACCTGCGACGCCGTGGCCTGTTCCGGACCTCCTACGAGGGCCGGACCCTGCGCGAGAACCTGGGACTGCCCCGCCCGGCCAGCCGGTACGCCCGTGATCGGCACAGCGCGTGACCGCTGCCAGGCGCATCCGACCGAACGGCGGTCACCGACCGCCGTCACTTCCGGCCCACGACCGACAAGGAGGCCGACGATGACCGAGACGACCCACACCGACAACGCCAGCGCCGGCGGCATCGGCATCGGCATCGGTGTCGAAAGCGCCGACTCCAACTCCGACGCTGACGGCATCGGCCCGGACGGGCCGGGGCCTGCCGGGCCGGTGGCCGCCCTGCCCACGCTGGACATCGGCCCCTACCGCACGGGCGGCCCCGGGCGGGCGGCGTTCCTGGCGGCGTTGCGCGCGGCCTGCCACGGGCTGGGCTTCTTCTACCTCACCGGGCACGGGATCCCGCCGGCCACCACCGCCGCCGTGCTGGCGGTCAGCCGGGAGTTCTTCCACCTGCCCGAGGACGTCAAGCTCGAGATCGAAAACGTCCACTCGCCGCACTTCCGCGGCTACACCCGACTCGGCCACGAGATCACCCGGGACAACCCCGACATCCGTGAGCAGATCGACGTCGGCGACGAGCGCCCCGTCCGCCAGCTCGGTCCGCACGACCCGCCCTACCTGCGCCTCGACGGCCCCAACCAGTGGCCGGCCGCGCTCCCGCGGATGCGGGAGATCGTCGATGCCTACATGGCCGAGCTGGGACGGCTCGCCCGCACGCTGGTCCACGCGTTCGCCGAATCGCTCGGCCTGGCCGCCGACCAGCTGGACCCGAGGTTCGCCGTCGACCCTCGCTCGCATCTGAAGCTGATCCGCTACCTGCCCGCGCCGGCGGGCTTCGCGGCCGACTACGACCAGGGCGTCGGCGCGCACAAGGACGGCGGTTTCGTCACGTTCGTCCTGCAGGACGACACCGGCGGCCTGCAGGTCGCGCGCAGCCCGCAGGCGGGTACGGACGTGCCGGCCGACGGCTGGATCGACGTCACCCCGGTACCGGGGACCTTCGTGGTCAACATCGGCGAGATGTTCGAACTGGCGACCCAGCGTTACTACCGGGCGACCGTGCACCGGGTCGTCAGCCCACCGGCCGGGACGGAGCGGGTGTCGGCGGCCTTCTTCTTCGGCCCGCACCTGTCGGCGACGCTGGCACCCCTGCCGCTGCCGGAGGAGCTGCGCCGGCAGCTACCGCCGTCCGCGCCTCCCGACCCGCGCAACCCGATCTTTGCCGAGCACGGCGTCAACACCCTCAAGAGCTGGCTGCGCAGCCATCCCGAGGTGGCCCGGCGGTACTACTCCGACGTCGAGGCGCCCGCCGGCCGAGGAGCATACTGATCATGCCGCCCGGCCCGCCGGTTGTGGGCAGGTGAGCCGACAGCGGCCGGACGGCGGCCGGACGGCGGCCGGACAGTGAGCGGTGACAGACGGCGGCCAGGCAGTGAACCGACCAGGTAGCGAGCAGTGAGAGGAAACCCGTGACGAGCGAGTCCACGACGTACAGCTTCGAGACCCGGCAGGTCCATGCCGGCGCCCAGCCGGATCCGGCGACGGGCGCCCGCGCGGTGCCGATCTACCAGAGCACGTCGTTCGTCTTCGAGGACACCCGCCATGCGGCGGACCTGTTCTCGCTCGCCGAGTTCGGGTTCACCTACACCCGGGTGGTCAACCCGACCCAGGACGTCCTGGAGCAGCGGGTCGCGGACCTCGAAGGCGGTGTCGCGGCGCTGGCGACGGCCAGCGGGCAGGCCGCGCAGGCGCTGGCGATCCTCACCATCGCCTCCGCCGGCGATCATCTGGTCTCGTCGTCGTCGCTGTACGGCGGGACGTATGCGCTGTTCGCCCACACGCTGTCCGAGTTCGGCATCGAGACGACCTTCATCGACGACCCCGACGACCTGGGCGCCTGGAAGGCCGCCGCGCGCCCGAACACCGCCGCCTTCTACGGGGAGACGATCGGCAATCCGCGCGGGAACGTCCTCGATATCGCCGGGGTGGCCGAGGTCGCGCACGAGGCGGGCGCGCCGCTCATCGTCGACAACACCCTGGCCTCCCCGTATCTGTCCCGCCCGCTTGAGCACGGCGCCGACGTGATCGTGCACTCGGCGACGAAGTTCATCGGCGGGCACGGCACGTCCATCGGCGGGGTCATCGTCGATGGCGGCCGGTTCGACTGGGGCAACGGGCGTTACCCACGGTTCACCAGACCGGATCCGTCCTACAACGGGCTGGTGTTCCTCGAGGCCTTCCCGGAGCTCGCCTACATCGTGCGGGCCCGGGCGAAGCTGCTGCGCGACCTCGGCCCGGCGCTGTCGCCGGTCAACGCCTTCCTGCTGCTGCAGGGGCTGGAGACGCTGTCGCTGCGGGTACAGCGGCACTCGGAGAACGCGCTGGCGGTGGCGCGCTGGCTTGAGGGCCGCGACGACGTGCTGTGGGTCGCCTACCCGGGGCTGGAGAGCAGCCGCTGGCACGCGGCGGCGACGCGCTACCTGCCGGCCGGCGCCGGCGCCGTGCTGGCCTTCGGGATCCGCGGCGGCGCGGCGGCGGGCCGGGCCTTCGTCGAGGCCCTTGCGCTGCACAGCCATCTGGCCAACGTCGGTGACGTGCGCTCGCTGGCCATTCATCCCGCCACGACCACCCACGCCCAGCTCACCGCGGCCGAGCAGGCCGCGAGCGGGGTCAGCGGCGAGCTGGTCCGGCTCTCGGTCGGCCTGGAGGGGATCGACGACATCCTTGCCGACCTGCGCACCGGCTTCGCCGCGGCGGCCNNCCGGCTTCGCCGCGGCGGCCGGAGCATCCGACGCCTGAGCCGTCACCCGAACGGCCAGCAGACGGCCACTCGGACGGCTGTGGTGAGACCCGCCGTCCCCCCGCCCTCGCGGACTATCTACTCTCTACTCTGGTGAAGATGGAAAGCGTGATCATTGCGGGCGACGCGGGAACGGTCATCGAAGATGACGATCTCCGATCGGGTCGTGACCGCTATGTCACACCACGTAGCCACCGCGGGCTGGCCAGCGCAGGGTGACCGGCACCGCCGGGTAGTCAGCCGCAGGAATCGTCCCCTTCAGCCATCAAGGAGCCGTTGCATCCCATGACCGAGCTTTCAACGCCGCCCGCGGAACCCGGTCGCGAGATCCTGGTGATAGGCGCCGGTCCAGCGGGTCTGAGCGCGGCCTTCCAACTGCACAAGTACGGGATCGCCTCCACCGTCCTCGAGGCGGACAGTCAGGTCGGCGGCATCTCCCGGACGGTCGAGCGCGACGGCTGGCGGTTCGACATCGGCGGCCACCGGTTCTTCACCAAGGTCCGGGCGGTCGAGGAGCTCTGGCACGAGATTCTCGACGACGCCGACTTCCTGCTGCGGCCGCGCAAGAGCCGGATCTTCTACAACGGCGCCTACTACGACTATCCGATCAACGCCGGGAACGCGTTGCGCAACCTCGGCCCGGCCGAGGCCGCCCGGTGCGTCGGCTCGTACCTGTGGGCCAGGGCCCGGCCGCCGAAGGACCAGACGGACTACGAAAGCTGGCTGGTCGCCCGGTTCGGCTGGCGCCTCTACCGCACCTTCTTCAAGACCTATACCGAGAAGGTCTGGGGGGTGCCGGTCAGCGAGATGCCGGCGGACTGGGCTGCCCAGCGGGTGAAGAGCCTGTCGCTGGCGAACGCCATCGTCAACGCGGTCTCGCCGCGCCGTAACCAAAAGAAGATCACCTCGTTGATTGAGGAGTTCCAGTATCCCAAGTACGGCCCCGGGATGATGTGGGAGGTCTGCCGTGACAAGGTCACCGCGGCCGGCAGCAAGGTGGTGATGAACACGACCGTGGCGGGCATCAGGCATGCCGACGGCCGCGCGACGGCGGTCGTCGCGCGCGACGGCGACGGGGGGACCACCGTCTACCCCTGTACCGACGTCGTGTCGTCCATGCCGATCTCCGAGCTGATCACGGCGATGGACCCGCCCGTCCCGGCCGCTGTGGCGCAGGCCGCGCGCGACCTGCGCTACCGGGACTTCATCACCGTCGCGCTCGTGGTGCCCGCCGACAAGGTGCCCTGGAACGACAACTGGATCTACATTCACGACCCGCAGGTGCGGACCATGCGCATCCAGAACTTCGGTTCCTGGTCGCCGTTCCTGGTCAAGGACGGCCGTAACGTGCTCGGCCTGGAGTACACGGTCTTCGAGAGCGACGCTGCCTGGACGGCTCCCGACGACGAGCTCATCGAGCAGGGCAGGCGGGAGCTGGCCAAGCTCGGCCTCGTCGACTACGACGACGTCGAGGCGGGATATGTGGTCCGCCAGGGCAAGGCCTATCCCATCTACGACGACCGTTACCGGGCGAACGTCGACGTGATACGCGGCTGGCTCGCCGAGCACGCCACCAACGTCCACCCGGTCGGCCGCAACGGCATGTTCCGGTACAACAACCAGGACCATTCGATGCTCACCGCGATGCTCACCGCCGAGAACATCGCCACCGGCACGACCCACGACGTCTGGTCGGTCAACGTCGAGGAGGAGTACCACGAGGAGAGCGCGGGCTCCCCGGCCGGCCGGCCCGGCGGCTCCCTCGGGACGGGACGTGACGCCCCGGTCCTCTCGCGTACCTCGCTCGACGCCGCGGCAGACTCGGCGGCACGGTCATGACGGCCCGGTAGGACGTCACCGGGAGTTACTCCCGTCGGCGCCTGTCTGTGTTCCAGCGGCCCGCCGCCATCACTGACAGTGATATTTTTGCCTGTAGCATCCCGTCCCTCCCACGCCGGGATTCCAGGTGCGGGAGGGATGCTGCCGGTCGCCTGGGCGAACCACCCACCGATCTGACCTGATGGTCAGGAGGGTGATGGTCAGGAGGGTGATGATCGGGGTGGTGTCGTGAACGGTGTCAACCCGTCCGTGCTCCGGTGTGTCGTCGGACGGACATCGTCTGTTCGTTGTCGGTCGTCTGTTTGTCGCTGGCGCGGGGCTGTTCCCGGCGGCTCATGACGCCTCCCGCTCGCTGTGCAGCCAGATCGACACCGCTTCGGTACGGCTGGCCGCGTTCAGCTTGCGCAGGATGTGCTTGACGTGGGACTTCACGGTTCCCTCAGAGATGATCAGCCGGTCGGCGATGCGCGCGTTGGTGTTGCCGGCGGCCATCAGCCTGAGCACGTCGATCTCGCGCCTGGTCAGGCGGGAGTCCGTGGGCCAGGGGGTGTCGTGGAACGGGCGTACGGGCCGGGCGAACCCGTGGTTCATCCCGTATGCGCCAAACCTGATCGGCTCCTCGATGTCGTTCATCGTCGCGGCCAGCCCGGCGGTGTAGCGCAGCATCTCGGTGCGCATCTGGGCCAGGCGGTCGAGGAGGACCGCGCGCTCCAGCGCATAGCCCAGGCCTTCGGCGAAGACCGCCAGGATGTCCCGGTCGAACTCGGCGAGCTCGCCGCGGTGGTAGTAGCGGTCGGCGTGCAGGAAACCGATCACCTGGGAGGAGGTCGTGATCGGTACCGCGACGTAGCTTCTGACCCGGGCCGCCTCGGCCATCGCCCGATGGACCCGTGTCTCATCCTGGACGTTGGTGACGATGAGCGGTCGCCGCCGTCGTACGATCTCCGTCTCGAACAGGGGGGGTACGAGCTTCTGCGGATTGTCCTGCCCGGCTCGCACGATGACCTGGGCCCATTCCCGGTCCCCCTCGACGTACATCGTCTCGGGTACCCAGATCGACTCGTGGATGCGTGACATGATCACCCGGTCGAACCCGATCGTGCACGCGATGCCCGGGGTTGCCTCGATCAGTTCGGATACCGAGGACATCTGGTGTAATCGACTGAGAGCGTTCTGAACGTTACGGATCGTGCTGGAATGGTGGTGGGCGTGCTCCTCGCGTACGTCGTCGTCGGTGCTCTTCAACTGGATGAGCAGTGGAAGCAGGTCGTCGGCACCGGCCAGGCGGTCGGCGGTGGCGTGGTCACCGGCCGCGGCCGCGCACACGCCGTGCCAGACGGCCTCCAACGCGCTGCTGGCGGCGGGTAAGTCGTCGATCTCCGTGGTGTCGGGCAGTTGCTGGGAGCACAGGAGTGCCTGAGCCTTGCCGATGATGGTGAGCACCTCGCTCACCGTCCGGTCGGAGATCGACCGCTGGTGCATGCGGTCGCCGATCATCGGTCTGTGGTTTCTCCCGTGGCACCTGATGTCCCCGGTGGACACGATGAGCCTCCTCGACTGGCGCAGGCGTCCAGCGCTGGACGCCTGGCGGATCAGAAGTCAAAGTCCGGCCTTGTCACGTTCTGTCGATCTCTGTCACTCGACCGCGTTGTGGACGCGCCAAACCATACGGCTGACTGACCCGCTGGGTCACCCACGTGAGCACGACCGAGCTTCTTTTTCGAAGAGGGTAGCGTGCGTGCCGTACACAGAAGCACTGATTCGTAGCGGATCCTGTCGAATCGACGGCTGACAATATCAATAATATTACTTATTAAGTTGATTTACTTACTTAAAGTAACATCTTGTTGACGTCGTGCTGTGATCGTCGATGTGGCCTGGGCGCCTGACTGTTCCACTTTGAAGATCCTTAACGCCTTCGTGGCCACCTGCAGCGGCTCCCGTAAGCGAGCGAGGCGGCTGCCCGGTTGCGCCGATGCCCGGGTGGTGGCCTTGTGAACGTGCCTGCGATCAGCGCTTCTCAGGGGTCCGCGTCGCGGGGAGGCTCCTGATCCCGTTGATGAGGTTGGCGACCGGGAAGTTCGGCTCGGGACGGGAACGTCCGGAATCCGGGGCCGACCTCGGTCGGCAGGTGCTTCAGCATGGTGCGCGCCAGGGCCGCGCCCGGGCAGTAGCGCGCACCGCTGCCTCTCGCCTTGGGGCACCCGCACATCGTGGCAGGGCACAGGGAGGTCCAGAAGCGTACAGGTGTGCCAACGATGGCCCTTGCGGACCCGGCCGCGCGGAGGTGCCGCTCGGCCGGCCCCGCACTGGGTCCGCATCGTACTGGCCCGCACCGGGCGTCGTGTCGCCGTGACCGTACGGGTTCCGGTCATCGCCTCGATGCGGGGGCGGGCTGGCGGTCCGGTTCGGCTTCCCGTTGCGGTAGAGCCGGCGTCCCGGCGTCCCGGCGTCCCGGCGTCCCGGCGTCCCGGCGTCCTGCGGGCGGCGGACGAGCGGACAAACAAACAGGGTCGCGGTGTCAGGGATGATCCCTGGCACCGCGTACCCCATGGCCCGGGGTGCGGCCGTCCGCATCACGGCCCCCGGGTTCCCACAGCCGTCCCGCTACCTCGCGGTGTACCGGTGCACGTCGCCTGTCCGTCGCCCTGGCGGCGTCAGATGGTCTGTACTGTCAGAAGCTGGTCCGCGTGCTGGCGGCGCAGCACCTTCTTGTCGTACTTGCCGGTCGCCGTCAGCGGGACCGCGTCCACGAACGACCAGTTCTCCGGCAGCCACCACTTCGCGACCCTGCCCGTCAGCCACGTCCGCAGCTCCTCGGCCGTCACGCTCGCTCCGTCCCGCAGCACCACGACCGCGAGCGGACGCTCCTGCCACCGCTCGTCGGGCACGCCGATGACGGCGGCCTGGAGCACGCCCGGATGGCCGATGATCGTGTTCTCCAGCTCGACCGAGGAGATCCACTCGCCACCCGACTTGATGACGTCCTTCGTCCGGTCGGTCAGCGTGACGTAGTGCAGGGGGTCGACTCTGCCGATGTCGCCGGTACGCAGCCAGCCGTCGTGGAACTTCTCCGGGTCGTCGTCGCGGTAGTAGCCTCCGGTGACCCAGGGCCCGCGGACCTCGAGCTCGCCGATCGACTTCCCGTCCGCGGGCAGTTCGATGCCGTTGTCGTCGACGATGCGAAGATCTACACCCGCGATCGGCCTGCCCTGGGTGACCCGGAAGCGCATCGTCTCCTCCTCGTCGAGGCCGGCCGGCGGCCGGGCGATCGCCGCCAGCGGAGAGGTCTCCGTCATCCCCCAGGCATGCAGGATCCGGACGCCGAACTCCTTGTCGAAGGCCTCCATCAACGAGCGCGGCACCGCCGATCCGCCGCACAGCACCAGACGCAACGAGGACAGGTCGGGTCCGGGGTTGTTCCGCAGGTGGTTCAGGATGTCGTTCCAGATGGTGGGAACGGCTCCCGACACGGTCGGGCGTTCCTGATCGATGGTCCCGACCAGCGTCTGGGCCTGCAGGAAGGGCCCGGGCAGCAGCAGATTGGCACCACTCATCAGAGCGGCGTACGGCAGGCCCCAGGCGTTGGCGTGAAACATCGGCACGATGGTGAGAATCGTGTCGTCAGCGTTGATGCTGAAACCCTGCGCGGTGCAGGCAGCCTGCGAATGTAACCACAGCGACCGGTGGCTGTAAACCACTCCTTTGGGGTTGCCCGTCGTGCCGCTGGTGTAGCACATCGAAGCCGCGTCGCGTTCGTCAACGGCCGGCCAGTCGAATTCCTCGGGCTCGGCGGCAAGGACCTCCTCGTACCGGAGAATCTGCTTGCCGGCATCCTCCAGGGCGGAGGTGTCCCCGTCGCCGTTCACCAGCACCGTGTGCACGCTGTCTATCTTCGGCAGGGCCCCGGCCAGCAATGGGATCAGGGAATCGTCGACGATGATGACCTGGTCCTCGGCGTGGTTGGCGATGTAGGCCACCTGCTCGGCGGCCAGGCGGATGTTCAGCGTGTGCAGCACGGCTCCCATCGCCGGTACGGCCGCGTACGCCTCGAGGTGCTGCTGGTTGCTCCACTGGAAGGTCGCCACCCGCTGGTCCCCGACGATGCCGAGCCGGCGCAGGGCACCTGCCAGCCGGGCGGCTCGCGCACCGATCTCGGCATACGTGACACGGCTGACCTGGCCTGGTGCGATCACGGTCCGCGCATCGTGATCGCCGTGGACCGAGACACCGTGCGCCACTATCGAACGCACCGTCAGAGGGAAGTCCTGCATCGTGCTTCGCACAGCGTACATCCTTTTTCGTCAGGCCCGGCTTTGGGTCGCGAGTGGGGACACCACCATGGACGGGCCGGCCGGAACCGCTTCGGCAACGGCAGGGCGCACCTGTTCACTCCTCGATCACGATGGCGGACATCGGGCACATCGATGTCGCGCGTTGCACGGAAGAACGCAGGCCGTCATCCGGTCGGCTATACAACAATGTCACCTGGTCGGCGTCATCCGCAAGGTCGAAGACCGCGGGTAGAGCAAGCAAGTAGCAAGCATGCAGCAAGCAACTACTACCCATGCCCGGCACGCGGGTCGCGGTTCACGGAGACATTCATGATGCCTTCTCCCGGGTTTCTCCTTCGGAAAAGCCCGTCCGTACCGGAGCGGGGTGCGCGCGTCGTGGCCCCGCAGCCTGTTCACACGGCCCTGACCTGCGTCTTTGCGCCGCTCGAGGCCCCGCCCGCGGACCGGTCCCGCGAAGCGCCGCCACTGCCGTCCCCATCGGCGGTTCTCCCGTCGCCCCTCGCGGCCCGCCCTTTTTGTCACCGCAAGTCCACGATCGTGTACATCGACGGGCTTGTTCTCGCCGTCGGAAGCCCCTGGCGGCAGAGCCGCGCACGCCATCGCTGGCCGGAACGGGCCGGCGATGAGCCGGCGCTGGCGGGGTGGGGCGGGCCACCTCGGGGGTTCGTCAGCCGTGAAGATTGGTCAGACCTAATCCGGGATTGGTCAGGCCTAAACCGATCGGTCGGGCCTAGACTTACATGCCACACGCCACACCGGTTCGGTGCGCAGGCCGGTGCGGTACGCCCTTACGAACTGGATCTGGCAGCGATGACTCCACCGAAGGGAAGAGACCCCCGGGACGCCGCGGATGCGATGGTTCCGGTCGGGACGCGTCGGCGGCCTGACCTGATGCGTTGTGCGCGTGAACTGCTGGTGACCGCCGATCAGCTGGTCGGTGGCGCCGGACGGGACATCGCCCGCAGGCCCGCGGACGACCTCAGCGCTGTCGACGGGCAACTCGCGGTCATGAGTGGCCTGCTCCGCGACCGGCTCGTCTCACCCGCGAAGTACCCGGACGGTGCTTCGCTCGTCAACGTGAGCACGGCGCTGGCGGGACTGCACACCATCCGCTACGAGATCCACGACTTCCTCGTCCACGAGCGCCTACAACGCCTGGACATGCTCGACGCCGGCCTGGCCCAGCTGCGAAAAGTACATGAATCGGACGAGCTGCTGAACCGTGTGTGCGAGTCGGTCGTGCACAGCTGCGGTTTCGACCGGGTGATGCTCTCCCGGGTCGAGGGCTCGGTGTGGCGGCCGTGGAAGAGCTACGCGGTCACAGACCAGGAGGTGGAGCGGACCTTCCGGAAGTGGATCAGCGCCATCCCGGAGATCCACCTCGATCATCTGCTACTCGAGAGCGAGATGGTGCGGCGGTGTGAACCGGCGCTGGTCACCGACGGCGCGCACGACCGGCGGGTCTACCGCCCGCTCCTGGACGCCTCCGAGCTGCGTTCCTACGTCGCGGCGCCGCTCATGCCGACCGGCCGGGTGATCGGTTTCCTGCACGCGGACTACAAGTCCGAGCAGGTGTCCGCTCTCGACCGGGACATCCTGTGGGCCTTCGCCGAGGGTTTCGGGCAGATCTTCGAGCGTGCCGTGCTGCTGGGGCGGCTGCGTGACCAGCGCGAGCAGGTGCGCAGCGCGATGCAGACCGTCGAGTCGGTGCTGGACGACCTCGCCGGCGCCGAGATCGACCTCGCCAGCCGGGAGCACGCCACCGCGCTCGCCGCCACCCGGCCCACCCGGCTGCTGCACACCACGCGCTCGTCGAAGATGGAGTCGCTCACGGGCCGCGAGCTCGAGGTACTGACGCTGATGGCGACGGGCGCGACGAACAACAGGATCGCCGAGAAACTCGTGATCACCAACGGTACCGTGAAGTCGCACGTGAAGCGCATCCTGCGCAAGCTGGGCGCGGAGAACCGCGCGGAGGCCATCTCCCAGTACCTGCGCCTGACGATCGGCCAGAACCACCTGTAGCGGGGCCGCTTGCACCCCCGCGCCCGCCAGCACTAGGGTCCAATGGTCAGACCTTTAGTTGGGGTTCTGGAGGTAGGGTGCGCGCGGTTGTCCTCGACGAGTTCGGCCCGGCGGGCAACCTGCGGTTCGCCGACTTCCCCGACCCGCGGCCGGAGCCCGGGTGGGCCACGGTGCGGCTGCGGGCCAGCGCCCTGAACTGGCACGACGTGCTGGTCCGGCAGGGCAGGTACCACTCCCCGCTGCCGCACGTGCTCGGCGCGGACGGCGCGGGCGTACGGGTGGACACCGGCGAGGAAGTGGTGATCGTGCCCTCGCTGTGGTGGGGTGGGGACGACAGCGCGCCGGGCGCGTCCTGGGAGATCCTCGGCGACCACCGGCCGGGCACCTATGCCGAACTGGTGCGGGTGCCCGTCGAATGTGTGGTGCCGAAGCCCGCCGGGCTCAGCTGGCCGCAGGCGGCTGCCCTGCCGCTGGTGGGGCTGACCACCTATCGCGCGCTGTTCACCCGCGGCCGGCTGCGTGCCGGGGAGTCCGCCCTGGTGCTCGGCGCCGGTGGCGGCGTCGCCACGATGGCGGTCAGCCTCGCGGTCGGCATCGGCGCCTCGGTGGCGGTCACCTCGTCCTCGGTCGGCAAGATCGAGTCTGCTCGTGGGCTCGGAGCCGGCGGCGGCGTGCTCTACACCGATCCCGACTGGCCACAGGCGGCCAGGGAGCTCTCACCCGGGGGAAGGGGCTTCGACCTCGTGCTGGATTCGGTGGGCACCTGGCAGGAGTCGATCCAGGCGTTGCGGCCGGGCGGCCGGCTGGTGGTTCTCGGCGCGTCGCGCGCGCAGGAGGCGCGCATCGACGTACGGCACTTCTATTTCGGGCAGTTCGACCTGCTCGGTACCACAATGGGTGGTCCCCGCGACTTCGCCGGGCTGCTGGAGCTACTGACGTCCCGGCGGGTGGCGCCCCCGGTCATCGACCGGGTCTTTCCGCTCGACCAGGCCGACCAGGCGCATCAGTACCTCGAGCGGGGTGGCGGGTTCGGAAAGATCGTCCTGACACAGGACTGAACACCCCGTACCGGGAAGGGACAACGCCGATGACAGACAAGCTCGTCCGCTACGAGGTCGATGACCACGGCGTCGCCCTCGTGACACTGGATCACCCGCAGACCCGCAACGCGCTCAGCGACGAGCTCCTCGATGATCTCCTGGGCGCGCTGGAGGAGGCAAAGACCGACACTGGCGTGCGGGTCGCGGTGCTCACCTCGTCGCATGAGCGGATCTTCTCCGCGGGCGGCAACCTCAAGGCGTTCGCCGACGACCGTCCGACGATCACCAAGTACACCGGGCTCGACCGCTTCCCGCGCCTGTTCAAGCTGATCGGGGCCCTGGGCAAGCCGGTGATCTGCGCCGCCAACGGCGACGTGCTCGCGGGGGCGTTCGGGCTGGCGCTGGCCTGCGACCTGGTGATCGCGAAGGAGTCGGTCCGGTTCGGCTGCCCGGAGATCAACGTGGGCGCGTTCCCCTTCATGATCTCGGCTCTCATCTACCGCAACGTCGGTCGGCTCAAGGCCAACGAGCTGATGCTGCTCGGTGAGCTCATCAGCGCTTCGGAAGCCCGTGACCTGGGCATTGTGAACACGGTGGTGCCCGACGCCGAGTTCGACGACACCGTCCGGGCCTGGGCGCGCAAGCTGGCGTCGAAGTCGCCGCTGCTGATCAGGCTCGGTAAGGACGCCATCAACGCCACCCGGGACCTCGCGCTCGGCGAGGCACTGGACGTGCTGCAGGCCCAGCTCGCGCTGGCCTTCACCACCGAGGACCTCGTCGAGGGGGTGCGGGCGTTCCGGGAGAAGCGGGCTCCCGAGTGGAAGATGCGGTGATCGTCTGACTCCGAGATCGTCCAGTTCTGACCCGTCGTCGGCGTTCGGCTCCAACTCGTTGCCTTTTTGGTCTAACCATTCTAAGGTTGACTGAAATGGTGTGACCTGGGGCACGGTAGCTGTTGACGACGAGGAAGATCACGATGATGTTCACAACGGTGACGGACCGCTACTCGCACGACGACATCGCCACCTACTACGCCACCGGTGTATGGCGTGCGGAAACCCTGTTCGACGTCCTGGAGGCGCAGGCCTCCCAGCAGCCCGACAAAGTGTTCGTCACGGACAACAGCGCGTCCCTGAGCTACCAGGAACTGCGGGACACCGGGTTACGCCTCGCGGCCAGCCTGCGGCGCCTCGGCGTCGGCAGGGGGGACCGCGTCAGCGTCCAGCTCCCCAACTGGACGGAATTCGTGCAGGTCGTGGTGGCGCTGTCACGGCTCGGCGCCATCGCGATACCGATCATGCCGATCTACCGGAACGAGGAGGTCGGCTACATCCTGCGCGACGGTGGCGTCCGGCTGGCCGTCACCAGCGAGAAGTTCCGCAACTTCGACTACCTCGACATGTACACCAAGCTCCAGGCCGACAGCCCGAGCCTGGAGAAGATCGTCGTGGTGCGGGGGAGCTCCTCCGACGAGCGCGACACGGTGATCCCCTTCGAGTCGCTGCTGGCGGCCACCGGCCCGGTGCCCACGGCCGAGGAACTCGGCGCGGGTGTCGGCGCCGACGACCCCTTCGTGATCGTCTACAGCTCGGGCACGACGTCCAACCCCAAGGGCTGCCTGCACACCTTCAACACCTTCGCTGGCGGTTCGCGGCTGCTCGGCAAGGGTCTCGGCTACCGCCAGTCCGACGTCCAGTTCGGCCCGTCGCCCATCACGCACACCACCGGGTTCATCACCAGCCTCCTCATACCGTTGATCCACGGAGCCGCCTCCCACCTGATGGACGTGTGGGAGCCCCGCGCGGGGCTGCAGCAGATCGGTAAGTTCCGCTGCACCGTCTCGGTGACCGCGACGACGTTCCTGCAGATGCTCATCGACGTCTACGACCCCGACCAGCACGATTCCAGCAGTCTGCGGATCTGGGTCTCCGCGGGCGCGCCCATACCGGGCTCCTTCGTGGAACGGGCCCGTGACCTGCTGCCGAACTGCCAGATACTGAGCCTCTACGGCCGTACGGAGAACGCCGTGAGCACCATGTGCACGGTGGAGGACGACCCGACCCGTTCGATCACCTCCGACGGGTCGGCGCTGCCCGGCACCTCGATCAGGATCGTCGACGAGGCGGGCCACGAGGTGCCGCGTGGCCAGGAGGGCGACATCGCCTTCCGCGGGCCCAGCCACATGCTCGAGTACATCAACAACCCACCGGAGACCGCCGCCCTGTTCACCCCGGACGGCTACTCGCGCTCCGGCGACCTGGGGGTCATGGACGCCGACGGCTACGTCCGGGTGACCGGCCGGCTGAAGGACATCGTCATCCGCGGCGGCATGAACATCAGCGTCCGCCAGGTCGAGGACCTGCTCACCGCCCACCCGGCCATCGGCGATGTCGCGGTCGTCGGGATGCCGGACGAGCGGCTGGGGGAGCGGCTGTGCGGCTACCTCGTGCTCGCCGCGGGGCACGAGCCGCTGACGCTGGAGGACGTGCGGGCCTACCTGCTCGGCCGGGGGCTGGCCATCCAGAAGGTGCCCGAGCGCCTGGAGATCGTCTCGCGGCTGCCGATGACCGCGACGGGCAAGGTCCAGAAACACGTCCTGCGCGCCGACATCGCCGAGAAGCTCAGGGCCGAGAAGCTCGGGGCGTGAGCCGGGGCGTCTCCCGCGGATCCCGCTCAGCGCCGAGCGGAGCTCCGCGGGGGACGCCCCA
>NZ_JWIO01000017.1:139502-153009 GCF_001017755.1 Protofrankia coriariae | reverse complement strand
CCGGCGGTGGCCGCCGGTGTGGGGAGTGGTGGGCCGGCGCGGGCCGCGGCGACCTCAGGACGAGGCGACGACGGCCTTCGCGCTGGCCCGTACCACCGTGTCGTCGCCCCGGCGCACCGACAGGGCGATCTCGGCGACCGACTCCGTGACCGGCGCGGCGGCCGAGGCGGGGCCCGGCCCGTCGACCGCGACGATTTCACCGGACAGGCGCAGTACGTCGCCGAGGAAAACCGGGGCGACGAAACGCACCTCGAATTCCCGCAGGTGCTCCACGCCCAGCCAGTCCGACAGCCAGCCGGCCAGCATCCCGGCCTGCAGCTGCCCCATCGAGATGACACCGGGAAAGCCGCTCGAGCGCACGAACTCGGGATCGTGGTGCAACGGGTTGAAATCGCCGCCCGCGCCGGCGAAACGCACGATGTCGGTCTGCGTGAGCGGCCCGATCTCCCGGGCCGGATGGGTGTCCCCGACCGCGGCCCGAATGGGTTGCCTGGCCCGAACAGGGTGACTCATGCGCTCTTTCCTCGCTCGATGAGCACATCCCGCTGCCGGACGACCGGTGCTCCCGTGGCGTCGACATACTCGGTTTCCAGTGTCACGACGCGCATGGAGCCGCCGCGTTTCCCGTCGCGGCGTTCGTCGCCGACGACGCGGCGCACGGCGCGCAGCGAGTCCCCGGCCCGCAGCGGGCGCAGGTACTGCCAGCGCACCGAGCCCACGACCACACGCTCGAGGGCCAGGCCGAGCCTGTCGACGAAGGCGCGCTGGTCACGCCAGTGCCCGACGACGACGACGTGGGTCGGGGTGGCCGGCAGATCGTCGAAACCCGCGGCGCGCGCGGCGTCCGCGTCCGTGTGCACGGGGTCCGTGGTGAACGTCGCCCGGGCGAACTCCCAGATCTTGCCGCGCTCGACGTCGAAGGCGATCTCGTCCACGACCGTGCCGATGAGTTTCCCGTCGCTCACCCGTTGTTCCTCGCCACCGTGAAAGCCGCCACCGCGCAAGTCCTCCCCGTGCCAGCGGCCGCTGTGCAAGTGGTCACCATGTAAGTAGCCACCGTGCATGTGGTCACCGTGCATGTGGTCACCGCGAAAACCCCTTTTCGGTCTGACCTATAGTACCATCGCATCAATCGCGGATGAGGGGTGCAAGTATGGATCTTGCGGACTCGCCAGGGGAACGACACTTCCGCGCCGAGGTCCGGGAATGGCTGGCGACGGCACTTCCGCGCCTTCCCTGGCCGGAGCCGGCCGATCTGGTCGAAAAGCTGCCGTTCTGGCGGCAGTGGCAACGTCTGTTGTTCGACGCCGGTTATGCCGGGCTGTCGTGGCCGAAGGAGTACGGCGGCGGTGGCGCCGACGCGAAAATACGCGCGGTCTTCGCCGAGGAGACCGACCGCGCCGGCGTCCCCGAACGGCTGAACATCATCGGTGAGGACCTCGCGGGTCCGACGATCATCGAGTTCGGCACGGACGAGCAGAAGGAGCGCTTCCTGCGGCCGATCCTCACCGGCGAGGAGATCTGGTGCCAGCTCTTCTCCGAGCCGGAGGCAGGCTCGGACCTGGCGTCGTTGCGGACCAGGGCGACCAGGGTCGACGGCGGCTGGCTGCTCCAGGGCCAGAAGATCTGGACCAGCCGGGCGCACCTCGCCGCCAACGGCATCCTGCTCGCGCGCACCGGCGGCGGGCCGCGCCACAAGGGGATCACCTACTTCCTGCTGCCGATGGACGCCGACGGCGTCACCATCCGTCCGCTCGCGCACATGCTGGGTGAGGCCGAGTTCAACGAGGTCTTCCTCGACGACGTCTTCGTCCCGGACGACAGGGTCGTCGGCGAGGTGGACGGCGGCTGGCGGGTCGCGATGGCCACGCTGTCCTACGAGCGGGTCGCCATCGCCACCGGCCGGGTGAACACCAAGCGCGCCGTCGACACCATCATCGCCGACATCAGCCGGCGCACCGGCGACGACGGGCGCCCGCTGGGGGAGGACCCGGCGATCCGCCAGAAGGTCGCCGACCTCTACGGGCGCGCCTTGATCCACTATCTCATCGGCCAGCGGGTGGTCACGCTCGCCGCCGCCGACGGCCCGCCCGGGCCGGTCACCTCGATCGGCAAGCTCTACTTCTGCCCGCTCGTCGAGGATCTGGCCGACTTCCGGCTCTCGCTGGAGCCGCTGGGCGGCCAGTTCTCCCCGGATGACAGGCAGTTGGACAGCACGCGCTGGCTCCGGCTGGCCTACCAGGCCCGCGGCACCGCGATCGCCGGCGGATCCACCTTCATCCAGCGCAACATCGTCGCTGAGCGTATCCTCGACATGCCCCGGAGCTGACCGTGACCGAGCATACTGGGACCGAGCACACCGGGACCGGGCACACCGGGACCGAACACGCCGGGGCCGGGTACACCTGGACCCCCACCTCGGAGTACATCGAGAACGCCAACGTCACCCGGCTGGCGCGGGCGCACGGCCTGTCATCGCTGGCCGAGCTGCGCGAGCGCTCGGTGCGCGACATCGGCTGGTACTGGGACGCCGTGGTCAAGGACCTGGGCCTGCCCTTCCGCACGCCGTACTCGCAGGTGGTCGACATCTCCGCGGGTATCGAGCATCCCGACTGGTTCGTGGGCGGCGAGCTCAACATCGTCGACGCCTGCCTGGGGCGCTGGGACGGTGACGCCTCGGTCGCGAACCGGCCGGCCGTCATCCACACGGCCGAGGACGGCACGACCACGACGGTGACCTACCGTGAGCTCACCCGGCAGGTGGAGCGGGTCAGCGCCGGCCTGCGCCGGCTCGGGATCGGCAGGGGCGACGCGGTCGCCCTGTTCCTGCCGATGATCCCCGAGGCCGTCGTCGCCTCCTACGCGGTCGCCCGCATCGGCGCGGTCCTGGTGCCGCTGTTCTCCGGGTTCGCACCCTCCGCCATCGCCTCCCGTATCCAGGACGCCGACGCCAGGGCGGTCGTCGTCGCCGACGGCACCATCCGGCGCCGCCGCGCGGTGGCCATGAAACCGCTGCTCGACGAGGCGTTGCGGTCCTGCCCGACGGTGGAGCACGTCGTCGTCGTCGGCAACCTCGACGACGCCCCGGAGACCTCCGCGACCAGGGATGTCCAGTGGAGCGACCTGCTCACCGGCCCGGATGACGCCGGCCCGGGTAACGCCGGCCCGGATGGCGCTGGCGAGGCCGAGGCGCTGCGTGCGACCGACACCCTGCTGCTGGCGTACACCTCCGGGACGACGGGCCGGCCCAAGGGCGCCGTCCACACTCACGCAGGCTTCCTGGTGAAGGTGGCCAGCGAGGTCGCCTACTCCTTCGACGTCGGCCCGGGAGGCGTGTTCTGCTGGGTGACGGACATGGGCTGGATCATGGGCCCATTGTCGATCTTCGGGACGCACGCCAACGGCGCGACGCTGCTGCTCTACGAGGGCTCGCCCGACGTGCCCGACACCAACCGCCTGTGGGACCTGGTGGACCGGCACCGCGTCACCATGCTCGGGGTCTCGCCGACGCTGATCCGCACGCTGCGCTCCAGCGAGAAGATCTCGCTGGACGACTTCGACCTGTCGTCGGTGCGCGTGCTCGGCTCGACGGGCGAGCCATGGGACCCCGACTCCTACGAATGGCTGGCCAGGGACGTCTTCGGAGGGCGGGTCCCGATCATCAATTTCTCGGGCGGCACCGAGGTCGGCGGATCCTTCCTCGCGCCGTACCCGGTCGAGCCCATCCGCAGCTGCTCGCTGGGCGGCCCGTCGCTGGGCATGGACGTCGACGTGGTGGACGACCGGGCACAGCCGGTGCGCGGTGAGGTCGGCGAGCTGGTGTGCCGTCAGCCCTGGCCGGCGATGACGCGCGGGGTGTGGCGGGACGAGGCCCGCTATCTTGAGGCGTACTGGTCGACCTTCCCCGGCCTGTGGCGCCACGGCGACTTCGCCCTGGTCGACAAGGACGGGCAGTGGTTCATCCTGGGCCGCTCCGATGACGTCATGAACGTGGCGGGCAAGCGCCTGGCACCGGCCGAGGTCGAATCTGTCATGATCACCCATCCGGCGGTGGCCGAGGCGGCGGCGGTCGGCGTCCCGGACCCGAAGAAGGGCGAGGCCGTCTGGGCGTTCTGGGTTCCCCGTCCGGACGCGACGGAGGACGTCTCGGCGCAGCTGCGGGAGATGGTCGCGGCCGAGCTCGGCAAGCCCTTCGCCCCGGGGCTGGTCCGGCGGGTGTCGCAACTGCCCAAGACGCGGTCGGCGAAGATACTGCGGCGCGCGGTGCGGGCGGCGGCCCTGGGCCGGGATCCCGGGGACCTCTCCGGCGCGGAGAACCCGGACGCGGTGGAGGAGATCCGCGCGGCGGTCGGGCTGGACGCCTGAGCCCGGTATGGACCGGCGTGTGACGACGGGGCCGTGGCAGGCTGACGAGAGCCTGTCACGCCCCGTTGTTGGGAACCGATATCTCGGTGCGTTCCTCGACCTCGAGGACCGCCTGGGCGTAGGAGTGGACGTGACGGTTCATCCGGCGTACCGCGGCCTCGGGGTCCCGCGCGCGAATGGCCCTGGTGATGGACACGTGCGCCTTCGCCGCCAGCCGTCGCACCTCGTCGTTGATGAACCGCTCGTTCTCGGTGGCCGTGTAGATCGCCCGCGACAGGGCGGTCATGAGGCCGATCAGCAACTCGTTGTGGCTGGCGGTGGCCACGCCCACGTGCCAGTCGACGTTGGCCTGCAGGAACGCCGCCAGCGTGCTGCCGGTGTCGGCGATGGCCTCGTTGGCGGCATCGAGCACCTTCAGGTCGTCCTCCGTGCGGTACCGGGCGGCGAGCTGGGCGCAGAACGGCTCGATGGCCTCGCGGGTCTCCAGCAGCGCGGCCAGCCGGATCTGCTGGCCTCTGATCACCAGGCTCACCGAGGTCTCGACCGCGTCCTTGCTCGGCCGCTGGACAAAGGCGCCACCGGCCCGACCGGCCTTGATCCGGACCAGGCCCTGAACCTCAAGGATGCGCAGGGCCTCCCGGACGGTTGAACGGCTCATCCGGGTCTGCGTGACCAGCTCACGCTCTGGTGGAAGCGGTGTGTCCTCGGTGAACTCGCCGGTGAGGATGCGCTCGCGAAGCTCGTTCGCCAGCACGTCCGATGCCTTGGGGACCTCCATGGGAGCGAGCCGGATCGCCGATCGATCCTTCTTCAACGCGTCGGCCATGTGATTCTCTCTATCGATGGTCTATTGGTCAGACCTAAGTTACCATCCGAACATCGTGCGCAGGGCAATCATGGACGAGCATGACAGGAGCGGGCATGCGGTGGGATCTGGCCGACGAGCAGGAGATGTTCCGGGACTCGTTGGGCGAGTGGCTGGACCGTTTTGCCCCCGCCGAGACCGTGCACAACTGGCTCGGCGCCGGTGACGCCGCCACCTTCGAGGGGCTGTTCGTCTCGGAGGGCTGGCTGGCCGTGGGGTTCGCGGAGGAGTACGGCGGCCAGGGCGGCGGCCTGTTGGAGCTCGCGCTCACGGCCGAGCGGCTGGGGCGTCACAGCGCCCCGTCCAGCGCGTGGACGGCGTCGGTGCTCGCCGTCGAGGCGTTGACCGGCCTGCCGGGGCGGGCCGCCGCGGTGCTCACCGACGGTAGCTTCGCGGCTCTCGCCGTGGACGCCGACAGGCCGCCGGACGAGCCCGGCCCGGTTGTCCAGGTGGAGGCCGACCGGGTCGGCCTGGACGGCCTGGACGGCCAGGAGATCGGAGTCCTGCGCGGCACCGTACGGTCGGTCCTCGGCGCGGACCGCGCCCGGTACCTGGTCGTTCCGGCGAGCACGGCCGCGGGGCGGGCGTTGTTCCTGGTCGACGTCGACACCGAGGGTGTGGGGATCAGAGCTCGCGAACTGCTGGACCGCAGCCGCTCGGTGGCGGATGTGGATCTCGCCGACGTTCCCGCCCGGCGGCTGGACGTCGACGCCGAGCGGGTGCTCGCCCAGGCCGCGCTGCGGGCGGCCGTTCTCGTCGCTGCCGACAGTCTCGGGGCCGCGGAGCGCATGCTGCGTCTCGCGGTGGAGTACAGCAAGCAGCGGCGGCAGTTCGGGGTCCCGATCGGCTCGTTCCAGGCGGTGAAGCACGCGGCTGCCTCCATCCTGGTCTCGGTCGAGGCAGCCCGGTCCATCGTCTACTTCGCCGCCGCGTCCGTGGACCAGGGGAACGAGGATGCGGCGCTGCACGCGGCGACCGCGAAGGCGCAGGTCACGGCCGCTGGTGAGCAGGCGGCCGACAGTGCGCTGACCATGCACGGCGCCATCGGCTACACCTGGGAGCACGAACTGCAGCTCGCCTACAAGCGGGCAAAGCTGAACAAACGGCTCTTCGGCGCGCCGGGCGTGTGGAACGAGCGGCTGGCCGCGGCACTGCCTCTGCTGCCCGTCAGCTGATACAGACTTTTTGGTCTGTCCTTTGATACGCTCCATCCAAAAGCTGTCGTGCCTGGCCGAACAGGAGACCTGCCGTGGACTTCGACCTGACAGAGGACCAGGCGACGATCCGCAAAGCTGTCGCCGAACTCGCGAGCAAGTTTGACGATCAGTACTGGTTAGAGAAGGACTCCGCACACGAGTTCCCGACCGAGTTCTACGACGCGTTCGCCAGGGGCGGCTGGTTGGGGATCACCACGCCCGAGGAGTACGGCGGTCACGGCTTCGGTATCACCGAGGCGTCGATCCTGCTCGAAGAGGTGTCGGCGTCCGGCGGCGGCATGAACGCCGCGAGCTCGATGCACCTGTCGATCTTCGGGATGCACCCGGTCATCGTCCACGGCTCGGAAGAGCTCAAGCAGCGCAACCTGCCCCGCATCGTCAACGGCGACCTGCACGTGTGCTTCGGGGTCACCGAGCCGGGCGCGGGGCTCGACACCACGCGCATCACCACGTTCGCCCGCCGGGACGGCGACCACTACGTGGTCAACGGGCGCAAGGTGTGGATCTCCAAGGCGCTGGAGTCCGAGAAGGTCCTCCTGCTCACCAGGACGACCAAGTACGAGGACGTGAAGAAGAAGACCGACGGCATGACCCTCTTCCTGACCAACCTCGACCGCAACGCGGTCGACATCCGGCCGATCAGGAAGATGGGGCGCAACGCGGTCAGCTCGAACGAGCTCTTCATCGACGACCTGCGCATTCCGGTGGAGGACCGGGTCGGCGAGGAGGGCGCGGGGTTCCGGTACCTGCTGGACGGGCTGAACCCGGAGCGGATGCTGATAGCCGCCGAGGCGCTCGGGCTGGGCCGCGCCGCGCTGCGGCAGGCCGTCCGCTACGGCAACGAGCGCGAGGTGTTCGGCCGTCCCATCGGCAAGAACCAGGGCCTGCAGTTCCCGCTGGCCGACTCGCTGGCCCACCTCGACGCGGCCGAACTGGTGCTGCGCAAGGCGACCTGGCTCTACGACCAGGGCAAGCCCTGCGCCCGGGAGGCGAACACCGCCAAGTACCTGTGCGCCGACGCCGGTTTCCAGGCGGCCGACCGGGCGCTGCAGACGCACGGCGGAATGGGCTACTCCGAGGAGTACCCCGTCGCGCGCTACTTCCGGGAGGCGCGGCTGCTGCGGATCGCCCCGATCAGCCAGGAAATGGTCCTGAACTATCTCGGCCCACACGTTCTCGGTCTGCCCAGGAGCTACTGATGTTCGGTTTGCACGGCCGCTCGGCACTGGTGACGGGGGCGGGCAGCGGGATCGGGGCGGCGGTCGCGGAGGCGTTCGCGGCCGCGGGTGCCGCGGTCCTCGTCTCCGACATCGACGAACAGGCGGCGAAGTCGGTGGCGGAACGGATCCGCGCCACCGGGGGTACGACGGACTCCTTCGCCCTCGACGTCCGCGACGGCACGGCCGCCGCCGAGGCCGCCCGGCGCGCGGCGGCGCTCGCCGACGGCACCCTGCACATCCTGGTCAACAACGCCGGCGCGATCGCACCGGCGATGTTCCCCGACCTCACCCAGGAGGCGTTCCGCCGGATCATCGACATCCACCTGGTCGGCAGCTTCGTGTGCAGCCAGGCCGCCCTGCCGTACCTGCCCGAGGACGGCAGCGGGCGCATCATCAACGTGACCTCGGCCGCGGGGCTGCAGGGCACGATCGGGCAGGCCAACTACGGGGCGGCGAAGGCCGGCATCATCGGCCTGACGAAGTCGCTGGCCAAGGAACTCGCGCGGCGCAACGTCACGGTCAACGCGCTGGCCCCGCTGGCGGCCACACCCATGACGCAGAACATCCGCAGCAACGAGAAGCTGGCGCAGAAGACGCTGGCGAGAATCCCGCTCGGCCGCTGGGCGCAGCCGGCGGAGATCGCCGGCTGTTTCGTGTTCTTCGCCTCCGACGCGGCCGCGTACATCACGGGCCAGGTGCTGCCCGTCGACGGTGGAACGGTGATGTGATGACCAGGGCGACCACGAGCCCCTTCCTGCGCACCGGCCGCGAGGTGCTGATAGCGGAGGCCGTCCGCACACCCATCGGCAGGTCGCACCCGGAGCGGGGCTGGTACCGCGACACCCACCCCAACGCGATTCTCGCCGCCTGTTACACCGAGCTGATCGCCCGCGGCGGTATCGCTCCCGACGTGGTCGAGGACCTCGTCATCGGCTGTACGGCGCCCTTCGGCGAGCAGTCGCGCAACATCGGGCGCAACGCCTGGCTGCAGGCCGGCTACCCGCCCGAGGTACCCGCCGTCACCCTCGACCGGCGCTGCGGGTCGGCGCAGACCGCGCTCGCCATGGCGGCCGCGCTGATCGGCTCCGGCACGCACGACGTGGTCATCGCCGGCGGCGTCGAGCACATGGGGCACGTCCCCATCAACTCGCCGGGCAAGATCTCCGAGCTGTACGGCGACCCGTGGCCGCGGGAGCTGCGCGACCGGTACTCCTTCGTCCACCAGGGCGAGAGCGCCGAGCTGATCGCGGACCGCTGGCAGATCAGCCGCACGGAGATGGACGAGTTCGCGGTGCGCTCGCACCAGCTGGCCGTCGCGGCGGTCGACGAGGGCCGCTTCGCCGCCGAGATGGTGCCCCTGGAACTGGCGGGGGAGACCCGTAGCAGCGACCAGAGCATCCGGCCGGGCACCAACCTGGAGACGCTGGCCGGCCTGAAGCCCTCCTTCCGCCCGGAGGACGGGCGCATCACGGCCGGCAGCTCGTCACCGATCTCCGACGGCGCCGCCGCCGTGCTGCTCGCCTCCCGCCCGGCCGCGCAGCGCTACGGCCTGAAGGTCCGGGCCCGCGTCCTCGACCAGACCACGGTCGGGGTCGACCCGATCATCATGTTGACCGGCCCCATCCCCGCGACGCGCAAGCTGCTCGAGCGCAACGGGCTCACGATCGACGACATCGACCTGATCGAGATCAACGAGGCGTTCAGCTCCGTGGTACTCGCCTGGGAACGCGAGCTCAAGCCCGACATGGACCGGGTCAACGTCAACGGCGGGGCCATCGCGCTCGGGCATCCCGTCGGCGCCACCGGCTCGCGCCTGACTGCCACGATCCTCGCCGAGATGCAACGGCGCGACGCCGAGCTCGGCCTGATCACGATGTGCTGCGGCGGCGGGCTCGGCACCGCCACTCTGGTGCAGCGGCTCGACGGATGATCGATCTCACGAGGTACCTGGCGCCGGGTGCCGGTGTCTGGTGGGGCCAGGCGAGCGCGGAACCGCAGCCGCTGGTGCACGCGCTGCTCGACCAGATCGACCGGCTCGGCCCGCGGCGCGCCTTCTGCGGGCTGAGCTGGGACAAGCGGCTCACCCGGGAGCTGCCCGAGACGCTTCGTCTGGTCTCCTACGGCGGCCTGGGCGAGTTACGGGTGCTCAGCCGCGCCGGGCGCCTCGACGTGCTGCCGTGCCACTACTCCGCGCTGCCGCGGATGTTCGCCGAGGGGCATCTGCCCCGTGACGTCGGCTTCGTCCAGGTCTCGCCGCCGGACGCCGACGGCACCTGCTCGCTCGGTGTCGGCGTGGACTACGCCGCCGACGCCGTGCGGCACACCCCCGTGCTGATCGCCGAGATCAACCAGCGGATGCCGGCGACCGTCGGCACGCCACGGATCCCGCTGAGCCGGTTCGCGGCCGTGGTGGAGACCGACCGCCCGCTGCGGCAGGCACCCGAACGTCCGCCGGACAGCACGGACCAGGCCATCGCGCGCAACGTTGCGCAGCTCGTCGAGGACGGGAACACCCTCCAGATGGGTGTCGGTCCGCTTCCATCCGCGGTCCTCGACTGTCTCGTCGGCCACCGGGATCTCGGCTTCCACTCCGGGATGATCTCCGATGGCATCCTGCGCCTGGTCGACAAGGGCGTGCTGACCGGGGCACGCAAGGAGATCGACCGGGGCGTCATCGTCACCGGCGCGGCGCTCGGCAGCACCGAACTGTACGAACGGCTGGTCGAGCTGCCGGTCGAGTTCCGCCCCGCCAGCTACACGCACGCCCCGGCGACACTGTCCCACCTGCGTTCGCTGGTGTCGATCAACTCGGCCATCGAGGTCGACCTGACCGGGCAGGTCGGAGCCGAGGTACGGCGCGGCGTCCTGATCGGGGCGGTCGGCGGCCAGGTCGACTTCTCGCGGGCGGCGGCACTGACCGGGACCCGTTCCATCATCGCGCTGCGCGCGCGTTCCGGGGCTCAGTCCACGATCAGGCCGGCTCTCGAGGCAGGCGTGGTGACGACGTCCCGGTCGGACGTGGACGTGGTCGTGACGGAGTACGGCGCCGCACACCTGCGTGGCTGTGACCTTGTGGAACGTGCCCGGCGCCTGATCGCCATCGCCGCGCCGGAGCATCAGGAAGCCCTCGAGCGGGCTACCTCGGACAGATCCTGAGCAGCCCGGTCAGGCCCGCGGCGGAACAGATCCACGGAGAACGGAGAGGAGCCCGAACAATGAGCACGCACCGCCCCGACCGTGTGCACATCCGGGAGGTCGGCCCACGGGACGGTTTCCAGAACGAGCCGGAACGCATCGCCACCGACAACAAGGTCCGGCTCATCAACGCCCTGGGCCGAGCCGGTTTCAAACGAATCGAGGTGGCCAGCTTCGTCCGCCCGGACGTGATCCCACAGCTTGCCGACGGCGTGCAGGTACTTGAGCGCATCGACGTGCCCGACGACGTGTCGCTCATGGTCCTCGTCCCGAACAGCAAGGGGCTGGACAACGCGCTGAAGGTGCGCCACCTCTTCCACGAGGTCGCGGTCTTCGTGTCCGCGTCGGAGACGCACAACAAGAAGAACGTCAACCGCACCGTCGACGAGACGATGGCCGACAACGACGTCATGGTCGGCCGGATCCGGGCGGAGGGGCTGCGCTGCGCCGCCGTCATCGCGACGTCCTTCGGCTGCCCGTACGAGGGCAGGATCGAGCTGAAGCGGGTGCTGGACATCGCGGAGCGGTTCGCCGAGGCGGGGGCGACCGAGGTCGGCTTCGGTGACACCACCGGGATGGCCAACCCCGCGTACGCCGGCGAGTTCTTCACCGCGGCGCTCGAACGGCTGCCCGGCGTCGAGGTCACCGCCCACTTCCACAACACGCGAGGGCAGGGGCTGGCCAACGCGTTCGCCGCGCTGGAAGCCGGCTGCTCCAGCTTCGAGTCGAGCTTCGGTGAGCTCGGTGGCTGCCCCGTCCCGGCCGGGTCGACCGGCAACATCGCCACCGAGGACCTGGTGAGCATGTTCCACGAGATGGGCGTGGCCACCGGCCTGTCGCTGCCCGCGATCATCGAGGCGGCCCGCGAGGCGCAGTCGGTGCTCGGCCGCACCCTCACCAGCCACTCGCTCATTGCCGGGCCGGTCAACTGGCCGTCCAGCGCCGCCTGACGGCTTTTCCGCCGGCACGGTTTTCCCGGCGGCACGGCTTTTCCACCGACACGACGAACACACGACACGACGAGCACAGCGGAGACAAACATGAGCAATCGGGTCGCCTTCGTCACCGGCGGCGCGCAGGGCATCGGCGAGGGCATCTCGCGGACGCTCGGGGCCAGGGGTTTCCAGGTCGCCGTCGCCGACCTCAACTTCGAGGCGGCGACGGCCACCGCCGCGGCCGTCAACGCTGCCGGCGGCAAGGCCATCGCCGTCCACGTGGACGTGACGGACACCGCCTCCGTCCAGGCCGGGGTGAAGGCGGTGACCGGCGAGCTCGGCCCGGTCGAGATCGCCGTGAACAACGCCGGCTGGGACGACTTCCTCAAGTTCGTCGACACCACCGAGGAGTTCTGGGACCGCATCCTGGAAATCAACTTCAAGGGGGCGCTGCGGGTCACCAAGACCGTGGTACCCGGCATGCTGGAGCGGGGCTGGGGGCGCATCATCAACATCGGCTCCGACGCGGGCCGGGTCGGCTCCTCGCTCGAGGCGGTGTACTCCGGCGCCAAGGGCGGCATCATCGCCTTCACCAAGACGCTCGCCCGCGAGGTGGCCACCAGGGGGGTCACCGCGAACACCGTCTGCCCCGGCCCCACCGACACGCCCGCCCTGCGCAAGTTCGCCGACAACGCCGGCCAGGACGCCGAGAAGGTCATCGCCGGAATGACGCGGTCGGTGCCCCTGCGCCGCCTGGCGCAGCCGAGCGACGTGGCAGCGGCCGTCGCGTTCTTCGCCTCCGACGACAGCGGCTACATCACCGGTCAGACGCTGTCGGTCAGCGGCGGGCTCACGATGGCCTGACCGGCCCGCCGGCCCGGCCGAAGACGTTCCACCCGGAAAGATATCCACACAGGATGGCAGGCGGCGGCCGGCACCCGTTTCACGGGTCGTGTCCGTGGCCACCGCGGATCCACGAGCTGTTGATGAGGATGGCACAATGCCCGACCCTGGTAGGCCCGACGCTGGTAGGCCCGACGTTGGTAACACGGCCGTCAGATGGGATCGCGTGGCGGACGGCGTTCTGCGTGTGACGCTGGAGCGGCCGCCCGCGAACGCGCTCGGCAAACCCATTATCGAAGGGCTGGCCGCCGCGCTGGACGAGCTGGACGCGGCGGGCAACGTCATAACCGTCGTCACGTCCGCCATTCCGGGTTTCTTCGCCGCCGGCGCGGATATCAAGCACATGTCCGGGGTGGACGCCGAGTCCTTCCTGGCCTATGGCAACGAGCTGCGTGGCGTGCTCGACCGACTTGCCGCGCCGAACCGCGTCACGATCGCGGCCATTGACGGGCTGGCCCTTGGCGGTGGGCTTGAGCTCGCGATGGCGTGCACGCTGCGGATTGCCGGGGCCGGGGCGCGCCTCGGTCTGCCCGAGGCCAGGCTCGGCCTGATCCCCGGCGCGGGCGGCACCCAGCGGCTGCCTCGGCTCGTCGGCCGTGGCCGGGCCCTCGACATCATGCTGACGGCCAGGCAGGTGCCCGCGCCGGAAGCCCACGCGATCGGCCTCGTCGACCGGCTCGTCGCGGACGGGCAGGCCGAGCAGGAGGCGCTCAAACTCGCTGCCGAACTGCGCCGACTGTCACAGCCCGCCCTGCACGCCGTGGTCCGGACGGTCGACGCCGCGTTCGACCTGCCGCTGCCGGCGGG
>NZ_JWIO01000017.1:131641-139492 GCF_001017755.1 Protofrankia coriariae | reverse complement strand
CCTGCCGCTGCCGGCGGGCTTCGCCTACGAAGTCGCCCAGGAACAGGAGCTGTTCGAGTCGGGCGAAGCAAAAGAGGGGCTGGCGGCGTTCCTGGAGAAGCGTCCGCCGAAATTCGTCTGACAGCCGGCCCGGTCGACCGGTCAGCCCGCCGTCGGGGTGGGCCGGTATCCGTAACGGCAGTGGATTTGCTCCTCGGATTCTGACGGGATTTTTTCCATGGCAGTGAATCGTTATACGTTGACCGACGAACAGCGATCAGAGCTGATTATGCTGGTTCGCGGTTCGGTCGAGGAACGGGCGGTTGCCGACCGGGCGCGGATGGTTCTGTGGTGGGACGAAGGTATGTCGGCCCGCGCGATAGCCGCTCTGCTGCATGTGTCGCCACCCACCGTGTACCTGTGGCCGGCCCGTTTCGCCAGGCTCGGGATCGAGGGACTTTACGACGCGCCGCGGCCCGCGCCGCCGCCTGTTCATGACGGGCGGGTGCGTGCGAGGATTCTCGCGCTGACCCGGCAGTCACCTCCCGCGGAGACCGGGCTGCGGCGCTGGTCGAGCCGTGCGATGGCGCGGTATCTGCAGCGCTCCGAGGGAGTCGCGGTGTCACACACCTTCATCGCCGACCTCTGGCGGGAGAACAATCTTCAGCCGTATCGGACGGGAACCTTCAGGCTGCCGGCCGGCCCGGGCCCGCGGGCGCCGGACAGCGCCGCTGCCGACCGGTTCCAGCGTTTACCGCGTGGCGAGATGCACACGAACAGTTGAGGGGAAGAACTGTGGGGAGCCTCGAGGAGACGGCGTTCGAGACCATCCGGATCGAACGTCCCACGGACGGCATCGTCGTCGCCACACTGAACCGTCCGGAGCGGCTGAACGCGATGACGGTGCGCATGTTCGAGGAACTCGAGGACCTGGCCCTGGCGGTGGACAGCGACCTCGACGCGCGCGTCCTGATCATCACGGGCGCGGGGGACCGGGCCTTCTGCGCCGGCTACGACCTCGACGACGCCGAGGAGCTGTCGAGCCTGTCGCCCATGGGCATGCTCGTACGCCAGGAGCGTGCCGCCCGGGCGCTGGCGACGGTCCGCTCGATCCGGATCCCGGTGATCGCGGCGATCAACGGCACCGCCGCGGGCGGCGGGATGTCACTCGTGCTCGTCGCCGACATCCGGCTGGCCACGCCGTCGGCCAAGTTCAACGCCGCCTTCGTGCGCATCGGCCTGTCCGCCGGGGACATGGGCTCCTCCTGGCTGCTGCCGCGCATCGTCGGCCCCGGACGCAGCGCCGACATCGCCTTTACCGCGCGTTTCGTCGGAGCGGAGGAGGCCGAGGAGATCGGTCTCGTCAACAGGATCGTCCCGGCGGACAGCCTGCTGGCCGAGGCCATCGCCATGGCCGAGCTCATCCGCGCCAACCCGGCCGGCGGCATACAGCTGTCCAAACGGTCGCTGCAGGCCAACATGGAGGTGTCCTCGTACCCGGCCGCCCTGGAGCTGGAGAACCGCGGCCAGGTGGTGCTCACCAGGGACGAGGAGATCGATATCCCGGCGGCCCTCGAGGCTCTCAGGCAGGAGTACGCCGACGCGCTGGGGCACACCGGCGCTCCTGTTCCCGGGCCAGCCGCTGCCGGGCCAGCTGTTGCCGGGCCGGCCGTTTCCAGGCCGGTGACGACGGATCGGACCAACAGTGGGGAAGGCGGTTTCATGCTCCAGTTCGAGCCACCGAAGTTGGAGACGCTGACACTCGAGCCCCTTGAGGGCGGCAGCGTGTTGTTGACGGTCAACCGTCCCACCCGGATGAACTCGCTGACGGTCAAGATGTTCGAGGAGTTCAACACCGTCGCCTACGCGCTGCGGGACACCGACGCCAGGGCGCTGATCCTCACCGGGTCGGGCGACCGCGCGTTCTGCGCGGGTTTCGACCTGGACGAGATCGGCGTCATCGCCACCATGGGCGTGCGTGAGTTCCTGCGTTTCCAGGAGGTGGCCGCCGGAGGTTTCGCGGCGATCCGCGGCCTTCCCTTCCCCGTGATCGCGGCCATCCACGGGGCGGCCTCGGGAGGCGGGCTGGCCCTCGCGCTCGCCGCGGACATCCGCCTGGTCGCGCCGACCGCCAAGTTCAACGCCCCGTTCGTCCGGCTCGGGCTGTCCATCGGGGACCTGGGCACCTCGTGGCAGCTGACGCGGCTGGTCGGGCCCGGCCGGGCGGCTGAGATCGCCTACACCGTGCGTACCGTCGAGGCCGAGGAGGCGGTCCGCATCGGGCTGGCGAACCGGCTCGTGCCGTCGGAGACGCTGTTGGAGGAGGCGTTCACGGTGGCGAGGCAGATCGCCAGCAACTCGCCCGCCGGTATTCGCATGTCCAAGCGCGCGCTGCAGCACAACCTGGAGAACGCCTCCTTCGCGGCGGCACTTGAGCTGGAGAACCGCGGCCAGGCGCTGCTGACGCGCGGCGAGGACATGACCGAGGCCCTGACGGCGTTCAGGACACGCCGGCCGCCACGGTTCACCGGCCGGTAGGGGACAGCCGAGGGAGACGGTCGGAAGGACACGCCGTCGGACGCCTGGCCGGCAGGCGGACCGGCGGCGCGAAAAACGGGGAGGTTTCAGCGGGAAAGCGAGTTCGAGAAGCCGAGAAAACGAAAGAACGCCCCCGGAAAATCGCCGTCCGGGGGCATTCTTTCAGGTTCGAGGAGGGACAGGAGGGGAGGCACCCGTCAGACGTTGCGCTGGGCCTTGCTCTGCGCGCTCGCCAGCTGGCTGCGCTCGCGAATGTCCGCCCAGTCCTGGTCGCTCAGGGTGGTCAGGCCCGCGAACGTGCCCGGGCCGGCCAGCTTCTGCCCCCCGTCCATCGCGATCGTCTCGCCGGTGAGGTAGTCGCAGGCGTCCGACAGGAGGAAGATCACGAGGTTTGCCAGTTCCTCGACGGTGCCCACGCGGCGCATCGGGATCTGGTCGGCCTGGGTCGCCCCGACCGAGCTCCTGTCCGTGGGGTTGAGCATCTCCCAGGCGTAGTCCGTCGGGATGGGCCCGGGCGCGAGGGCGTTGACGCGGATGCCGTAGCGGGCCCACTCGACCGCCAGCGACATGGTCATGGCGTGCACGGCGGCCTTGCCCATCGCGGAGGGGACCACGAACGCGGAGCCGGTCCAGATCCAGGTGGTGAGCATGGACAGCACCGCTCCTGGCAGCCCCTCGGCGATCCACCGGCGGCCGGCGGCGTGGGTGGTGTTGAAGGAGCCGTTCATCACGGTCGAGCTGACAGCCTCGAAGGCGCGCGCGCTCAGGCTGGCGGTCGGCGCGATGAAGTTCGCCGCGGCATTGTTGACGACGCTGGTCAACGGCCCGTACCGGGCCCAGATCTCGGCGATGGCCACGTCGACGAGATCTGCCCTGCGCACGTCGACCGTCTGCACCTGGACGCTGCCCGGCCGGGAGGCCGACGCCTGCGCGGCGGCATCCTCCAGGACGGCCTGCCTGCGTCCCCACAGGTGGACCTCGGCGCCGTGCTGCACCAGGTGAGCCGCCACTCCCCGGCCGAGGCCGGTCCCACCGCCGGTGATGAGAATCCGCTTTCCCTGCAGCACGTCGGGTGAGTAGATGGACTTCGAGCTGTCAGCCATGGGTGTCCCTTGTCGGCTCTGCCGACTCTGTTGGCCCTCTAGTGGGGTCCTGTCGGCCCTGGTGGAGCCCCCTGGGGCTTTTTCTGGTTGCTTCGGGGGCTTCTGGTGGCCTTGTCCGTGTTGGCGCTGCTGTCCGCTGCGCGCCCGCGGTCATGAGGGCCGTAAGCCGCGTCCGCGGCACCGCTGTCGTGTTCCTGTGCTTTGCCGCGGTGCCGCGGACGGGACTTCAGTTACCCCGGTACACGGAGAAGTCCGGCGGGCGCTTCTCGTTGAAGGCGGTGATACCTTCCCTGGCCTCGGGGGACTCACCGAACAGCTTGAGGTTGGAGTACGCCAGCTGCCCGATTCCCGCGAAGTGCTCGGTGTCGGTGTTCAGCGACTGCTTGAGCACCTTGAGCGAGGTGGGTGACAGCAGGAGGATCTCATCCGCCCAGGCGCGGACCTCCGCCCGCAACTGGTCGGCCGGAACCACCTTGTTGACCAGGCCCCAGTCCGCGGCCTGCTGGGCGCTGTACTGGCGGCAGAGGAACCAGATCTCGCGGGCGCGTTTCTCACCGATCACGCGGGCGAGATAGCCGGTGCCGAAACCGGCGTCGAACGACCCGACCCGCGGGCCGTTCTGGCCGAAACGAGCGGTCTCGGACGCGATACTGAGGTCGCACAACAGGTGCAGAACGTGGCCGCCGCCGATGGCGAAACCGTTCACCGCCGCGATGACAGGCTTGGGCACGTCACGAATGACCCGGTGCAGGGCGTCCACCTCGAACAGACCGCTGTCCGACGGCCCGTAGTCGCCGGTCTCCAGACGCTGTTTCTGGTCACCGCCGGTGCAGAAGGCCTTCTCGCCGGCGCCGGTGAGGGCGATGACGCCCACCTCATCGCTGGCCCAGGCGCGCTTGAAGCTCTTGATCAGCTCGTCGACGGTGCGGGCCCGGAACGAATTGTAACGTTCCGGTCGATTGATGGTGATCCAGGCCAGGCCGTTCTCGACCTTGTACGTCACGTCAGTGAACTGGTCGTCCATTGAACCGATGACCCTCTTCGATCAGGAAGCGAGCAGGGCCGCTGCTCGTCAGGGAGTAGATGACAGGATCTTCCTGGCTGCCCGCCCGGAAAACGCCGGCGCGCCGGAGGGCAAATGTACTGGCACGAACGGCCTTTTTCAAGGCGGCGTCGGGCCGGGTATTTGAATACCACTGACGGGAGACGGGAATTACCTCCAAAGGGGGACCGGAGCTGTGGTTCGGGCGGGTGTCACCCTCACCGAAGGTGATGGATCGTCGTCGGACGGGTCCGGTGGCAAGGTCGACCAGCCGGTCGACGGAGCCTCGTCGCGCCGCTCGTGCGCGCCGGTCGGCGGGGGAGAACTCCCCCGGGTCTGTCGGGCTGGCCGGGACTGCCTCCCTGGCCGCGGGCTTCCTCGCCATGGGTCGGTGGTCCTCGGCAGAGCTTTTGGTAGCGTAGGGAGAGATTGTGATTACATCGTGTTTCTAAGGTGGTACCTCATGTATCCGCAAGGGGTACGAGGATTTCCCCTATGGGTGATGCAGGACACAGTTCTGCCGCCTACCGTTGACCCGACCAGACGCCAGCGTCGTCGCCTGCGGTTCGCCTCTGGGCAACATCGACAGGAGAGGGGGCCGTTGATCATCCTCCCACCTTCGGTGGACCTGGATTCAAGATCATGTACAAGGAGAGCTCGTGGTCGCGATCGCACCTGTGAACGCCCGCCCGATACCGGACGAGATCGCTCGTCAGATCGTCTTACCTGAGGGGCACGCCGACGAGGACCGGTTGTTTGCCGCCTACCAGTGGCTGCGCGAGAACAATCCGCTCGGCCAGGTCAGGGTGGAAGGCTACGATCCGGTCTGGCTGGTCACCAAGCATGCCGACATCATGGAGATCGAGCGGCAGCCGGACATTTTCAGCAGCGGTGGTGGTGCCCAGCCGGGCTCCCACAACCCGATTCTGCAGAACCAGGCCGGTGACGAGTTCACCAGGAGCCTCACCGGTGGCAGCCTGCGCATTCTCGACGCCCTCCCCTACCTTGACCCGCCGGAGCACACCGCGGTCAAGGACGTCGCGGTCGAGTGGTTCCGTCCCGCGAACCTGAAGAAGTGGGAGGACACCATCCGGGAGCTTGCCCGGGAGGCCATCGGCAAGTTCCTGCACGAAGGCGAGAACAATATCGACTTCGTCAAGGAGTTCGCGCTCTTCTATCCGCTGCACGTCATCATGACCCTCTTCGGCGTGCCCGAGGAGGACGAGCCGAGGATGATGGCGCTGAGCCAGGAGTTCTTCGGCACGGAGGACCCCGAGGCGCGCCGGGCGGATGTCGAGGCGCTCACCCCGGAGGCGGCCGCGCAGCAGTGGTCCGCGGCGATCAGGGACTTCTACGCCTACTTCGACGTGCTGGTGGAGAACCGGCGGAAGGAGCCCAGGGACGACCTCGCCACGATCATCGCGCTCGCGAAGGGGGAGGACGGCGAGTTCTACCCGAAGGAGTTCGCCTACGGCTGGTTCATCGCGATCGCCACGGCCGGTCACGACACGACGTCGAGCACGCTCTCGGGCGCGCTCGAACAGCTCGCGCTCCATCCCGACCAGCTGCAAAGGGTCCAGGAGGATCTGTCGCTCGTCCCGCACCTGGTCAACGAGGCGCTGCGCTGGGCGTCCCCGGTCAAGCAGTTCACCCGGCAGGCCACCCAGGACTACACGCTGAACGGAAGCGAGATCAGGAAGGGTGACCGGCTGATGCTGCTGTACCAGTCGGCCAACCGCGACAGCGACATATTCGACGATCCCGGCTCGTTCCGGATCGACCGCCGGCCGAACAAGCACATCGCCTTTGGCTACGGCCCCCACATGTGCATCGGCCAGCACGTGGCCAAGCTCGAGCTGAAGATCATGTTCGAGGAGCTGCTGCCGCGTATCAGGAAGGTCAGCCTGATCGGTGAGCGCAAGGTCGTCCAGACGAACTTCGTCGGCGGGCTGAAGAAACTGCCGGTAAGTCTGGAGCTGCGGTGACCCACCAGCAGGTTTCCTCCGACGACCGCCGGGTGGTGGTCGTCGGAGGAGGTCATGCGGGTGGCACGCTGGTCGGGCTGCTCCGGCAGGCCGGCTTCGCCGGTGAGATCGTGCTGTTCGGTCAGGAGACGGAGCTGCCGTACCACCGCCCGCCCCTGTCCAAGAAGTTCATCGACGGCGATCTCGAGCAGTGGCTGCGCGCGCCGGAGTTCTACCAGGAGCAGGGCATCTCCGTCCGGCTGGGCGAGTCGGTCGAGTCGATCGATCCCGCGGCGCGCCGCGTGCACACGAGCAGCGCGCAGGCCCTCGACTACGACGTGCTCGTCCTCGCCACCGGGGCCGAGCCCCGGCGGCTGCCGACGCCCGGGTCCGATCTTGCCGGCGTTCTCACCCTGCGCACCCTCGCTGATGCCCGTGTCCTGCGTAAGGCCGTCATCAGCGGGAGCCGGATCGCGATCATCGGTGGTGGGTACGTCGGCCTGGAGGTCGCGGCGGTGGCGCGGGCGGGCGGCGTCGAGGTGACGGTCATCGAACGCGAGGAGCGGGTGCTCGCGAGAGTGGCGAGCCGCCGGCTGTCGGAGATCATGCAGGCGTACCACCGGGAGCGCGGCACGACGATCATCACCGGGGCGCAGGTCGTCGGCCTGTCCGGCGAGGACGGCCGGGTCAGGGACGTGCTTCTCGGCGACGGGACGCGAGTGCCGTGCGACATCGCCCTGGTGGGCATCGGCGCCGTCCCGCGCGACGAGCTCGCGGCGGCGGCCGGCCTGGTCGTCGACCAGGGGATCCTGGTCGACGACCAGGCACGCACCAGCGATCCGGCGATCTTCGCGATCGGGGACGTAACCCGCCGGCCACTGCCGGGCATCGACGGGCTGCTGCGGCTGGAGAGCATCCCCAGCGCGGTGGAGCAGGCCAAGCAGGCCGCGGCCGCGATCGTCGGCGCGGCGCCCCCCCACGCGGAGGTGCCCTGGTTCTGGTCCGACCAGTTCGACCTGAAGCTCAAGATAGCCGGGGTCGTGTCCGCGCCGCCCGGTACCGTCCTGCGCGGTGACCCGGCATCGGGGCGCTTCGCCCTGTTCCATCACACGGACGGCAGGATCACGGCGGTGGAGTCCGCGAACTCGCCGGGCGACTTCATGGCCGGCAAGAAGTTCATCGCCGGTGGCGAGCGGGTCGACCCGGTGCGGCTGGCCGACCCCGC
>NZ_JWIO01000017.1:126794-131635 GCF_001017755.1 Protofrankia coriariae | reverse complement strand
GGCTGGCCGACCCCGCCGTGCCGCTTCGCAACGCTGTCATCAAATAAACCGCCATCAAATAAACCGCCACCAGACAGACCATTACCAGACAAACCATAACCAGAACAAGCTGTCACTACGTCAGGCCGTCAGCAAGCCATATGAAACAATCGGATGAGCACGGAGCGCGCAATGCCCGTAGTCACCTATGTTCTGCCCGACGGCTCCGAACGCGCGGTCGACGTCCCACCTGGGCAGACCGTGATGGATGGTTCGGTTCGCAACAACCTGCCGGGAATCGTCGCCGAGTGCGGCGGTAGCTGCTCGTGCGCGACGTGCCACGTCTACGTCGATCCGGAGTCGCAGGCGTTCTTCGACGAGATGACCGACGAGGAACGCGAGCTGCTGGAGTTCTCCGACGGCGCGCAGGACAACTCCCGGCTGTCCTGCCAGCTCGTCATCACCGGCGAATGTGAAGGGGTCCGGGTGACGGTGTCGGCCGAGAACGGCTGATCCGGATCCTTCCGGGACGCCGGCCGGCGGGATGCCCGCCGGCCNNCCGGCGGGATGCCCGCCGGCCGGCGGTGACACATCGGAGCCCTGGCCGACCGGCTCGCCTCCGGTAGCTCGGCTGGCCGGCAGTTCGGCGGTCAACAACATGCAATCAGCGGAACAGACGAGGGAGCGGGCATGGTGGACATCACTGCTGCGGTGGTGACAGCGGTCGGTGGAGAGTTTTTGCTGGACAAGCTCTCCCTCGACGGGCCGGCGGCGGACGAGGTACTCGTCGAGATCGCCGGGGTCGGGCTGTGCCACACCGACCTGGCGGTCAAGGAGGGGCATCTGCCCTTCCCACTGCCCGGCGTTCTCGGCCACGAGGGCAGCGGCGTGGTCGTCGAGGTGGGCAGCGCCGTCACCAAGGTCCAGAAAGGTGACAGGGTGGTCCTGAGCTTCAACAGCTGCGGGACGTGCCCGCAGTGCAAGAAGGACTCGCCGGCCTACTGCCACAATTTCATGGCCTTCAACTTCAGCGGTGTCCGGCCCGACGGGACCAGCGCGCTGAGCATTGCCGGGACCACGGCGGGCAGCAACTTCTTCGGGCAGTCGTCGTTCGGGACACATGCCCTCGCGCACGAACGGAACGTGGTCAGGGTCACCGACCCCACCGCTCCGCTGGCCCTGCTGGGGCCGCTGGGATGCGGCATTCAGACGGGTGCCGGCGCGGTGCTGAACTCGCTCGACGCCGAGGCCGGCTCCTCGCTGCTGGTCCTCGGCGGCGGCTCTGTCGGCCTGTCCGCTGTGCTCGCCGCAGTCGTCCGCGAGCTCTCGGTGATCATTGTCGTCGAGCCGATCCAGTCCCGCCGGGATCTCGCGCTCTCCCTGGGCGCGACCCATGTGATCGACCCGGCGGCCGGGCCGCTGTCCGAGCAGGTTCGCGCGATCATCCCTGGCGGCGTGGACTACGCGGTCGACACGACCGCGATTGTGTCCGTTCTCGAGCAGACGTTGCTGTCGTTGGCGCCCCACGCGTCCCTGGGGATTCTCGGCGTCCCGTCCGACCCGACGGCCGCGCTGTCGCTCAACCTGATTCAGGCCCAGGTGCTGGGAGTGACCATCTACGGGATCGTGGAGGGCGACAGCGACCCGGACCGGTTCATCCCCGAGCTGCTCGCGCTGCACCAGGCCGGGAAGTTCCCCTTCGACAAGCTGATCACCACGGTGCCGTTCACACAGATCAACGAAGCCGTGGCGGCGCAGCACCGCGGCGAGGCGGTGAAGATCGTTCTTGTCCACGAGTGAACGTGGCGGGAGTAAGCGCGGCGGCCCGCACAGGATTCCGTTCTCGTGAGGAGAATGCAATGACGACGACGATCGACTACGACCAGTTCTACATCGACGGCGGCTGGCAGGCGCCGGCCTCGAACGGCAGTATCCCCGTGCACTCGGCCAGCACCGAGGAGCGGGTGGGCAGCGTCCCGGAGGGGACCGAACGGGACATCGACCTGGCGGTGGCGGCGGCGCGCCGCGCCTTCGACGATCCGGACGGATGGTCCAGGTGGTCACCGGCGCGCCGCGCGGAGGCGCTGGAGCGGTTCGCGGCCGCGCTGGAGGCACGCGGCGCGGAGACCGCGCGCCGGGTCAGCGTCCAGAACGGGATGCCGATCTGGTTAGCCAACCAGTTCGAAGCGGGCTTCCCGCCGTTGCTGCTGCGCTACTACAGCGGTCTGGTCGCGGAGAGCGGCCTGGAGGAGATACGCCCCGGCATTCTGGGCGGCCGCTCCCTGGTCATCCGTGAGCCCGTCGGTGTGGTCGGCGCCGTGGTTCCGTGGAACGTGCCGCAGGCGATCTCCTTCCTGAAGATCGCGCCGGCGCTGGCCAGCGGCTCCACCGTCGTGATCAAGCCTGCGCCGGAGACCGTGCTGGACGCCTTCCTCGTGGGTGAGGCCGCGCTGGAGGCCGGGCTGCCCCCGGGCGTGCTCAACATCGTCCCCGGCGGCCGCGAGGTCGGTGCCTACCTCGTCTCCCATCCCGGGGTCGACAAGGTCTCCTTCACCGGGTCGACCGCCGCCGGGCGCGCGATCGCCGAGACCTGCGGCCGGCTGCTGCGGCCGGTGACCCTTGAGCTGGGTGGCAAGTCGGCCGCCATCGTGCTCGACGACGCCGACCTGGCGGCCAACATCCAGAGCTTCTTCGCCTCGACCCTGCTCAACAACGGCCAGATCTGCTGGCTCGGCACGCGGATCCTCGCCCCCCAGCGCCGATACCAGGAGGTCGTCGACACCATCACCGGGCTCGCCAGCTCGCTGGCGGTGGGGGACCCGCTCGACCCGGCGACCCAGCTGGGTCCGCTGGTGTCGTCCCGGCAGCGGGAGCGGGTGGAGTCCTACATCGCCAAGGGCGAGAGCGAAGGGGCCCGGCTGACCACCGGCGGCAAGCGGCCCAAGGACCTCGACAGGGGATGGTACGTCGAGCCCACGGTCTTCGCGGACGTGGACAACAAGCAGACCATCGCCCAGGAGGAGATCTTCGGGCCGGTGCTGGCGGTGATCCCGTACTCCTCCGAGGAGGAGGCCGTCGCCATCGCGAACGACACCGACTACGGCCTCGGCGGATCGGTGTGGACGGCTGATCCGGAACGCGGCACCGCGCTCGCCCGGAAGGTCCAGTCCGGCACGATCGGGATCAACGCCTACGTCAACGACCCCACCGCGCCGTTCGGCGGGATCAAGTCGAGCGGGATCGGCCGCGAACTCGGCCCGGAGGGGCTGCACGCCTTCCAGGTCCTCAAGACGATCTATCTCGACGCGTCCAGCAGCTGACCCCGAGCGCCATGTGACGTGTGCGCGCGGACGGGACGGATGTTCCTGCCGGCCGGTTGGGGCGCTGGTCGTCAGTGAGCCGTCCGACGTCCATGGCTCGCAGGTCTCCCGTCGCGCGGGGCCGGTTACCGCCGGCCCCGCGCGACGGGAATGCCGCTGGGACGGGCGGACAGCGGTGGTGCCATGACCAGTCAACGAGGAGGGATCATGGGAATCTCGATACGCGAGTCCCTGACCACGTATCCGGGACGCTACTTCGCCGCCTGGAACGGGCGGGATCTGGAAGTTGTCCCCGGTCTGCTGGCAGGCCGTTTCAGGTGGGTCGACCCGTCGCTGCCGGCCGACATCACCGATCTCGAAGGGGCACACGGGTTCTTCCAGGCGGCCTGGCAGGGGTTTCCCGACCTGCGTTTCGAAGCGGTGGGCGATCCCCTTGTCGACGAGATCACCGGTCGTGTCGCCCAGGAATGGCGCATGATCGGGACTCACACCGGTGAGGGCTTCCCGCCCGGGGTGCCACCCACCGGCCGGGCGTTCGACCTGGCGGGCACCGACGTCTTCACCGTCGACCCCGAAGGCCGCGCGACCGCCATCCACGCCTACTGGGACGTCACGACGCTGGCCCGTCAGCTCGGGCTCGCCTGAAACGAAAGCCAGGACAGGCCCGGCACAGGGGAGACGGGAGAGCGGGGGCGGGCCACGACGATCGCCACGTCGGCGGCTACGAGCTCCGTCATCTCCGGTTCCCCGGTTACCGGACGTACCTGGCGCGGGGGCATGGACAGGTGCGGACCTCGCGTAACCGGACAGTCGCGACGGCACGGGGCGGATGCCGCTCCGCCCCGGTCGTACGCCTCGCCGTGCCGGGCGCCGGCCGGCCGGCGGCGATGCCGCGGACGCTGGCCGGCCGCGCCCGTCCGCCCGCCCGGTCAGGTGATGCGGACCATGTCCTGGCGGTGCAGCGCGACGATCTTCTCCATTGCGACCATGTCCTGCTCCCGGATCGCGGCGACGAGGTTGCCGTGCACCTCCAGGTTGTGGCGGCGCAGCTCCTCACTGCCCTCCACGTACGTCGCCTTCGTGAGCGTGGCGCTGAGGATCGACACGATCGTCTGGTAGAGCCCGACCAGGACCTCGATCCGGGACGCCCGCGCGATGGCCAGGTGCAGGCGCATGTTCGCGGCCAGATAGGCGTGCGGGTCGTCCGTCGCAGCCTGCATGTCGTGCAGGGCCCATTCCATCGCCCGCACGTCCTCGGGCGAGGCGCGCCGCAGCGCCACTGGTGGGAAGAGCGTGTCCAGGTAGGCGCGTGCCTCGAAGAGATGCTCGGGGTCGACGGTCAGCCCCTGGTGCCACAGGTCGACACCGCCGAGACGGACCTGGGGCGGTGGGTTGGCCACGAACACCCCGCCGTTGGGCCCGGGCCGGACCGTGATCAGGTCGCGTTCGCGCAGGATGCCCAGGGCCTCGTTCATCACCGAGGGGCTGACCTCGAAACGGCTGATCAGTTCGGTGCGCAGCCCGAGCCGGCTGCCGGCGGGC
>NZ_JWIO01000017.1:126160-126785 GCF_001017755.1 Protofrankia coriariae | reverse complement strand
GCGGGCAGCCGCTCGGCGAGGATCCAGGCCTCGATCTCCGCCGCGACCTGCTGCGCGCGAGAACTTCGAGGCGTCGCGTCAGCTGGCATCGTCCGCGCTCCTTACTGGTCCGCGTCCCACTGGTCCACATCCCGGTCCACATCGGTACCCCGGCTGGCGGTACTCCGGCTGGCGGTACTCCGGCCGGTGGCATTCCGGCCGGCGGTGCTCCGGCCGGCGGTGCTCCGGTCGGCAGGGGCCTGCCCATGGATCGGACGAATATCCGATCATCACCGAATCTTGTAACAAGATTATGCTGCCTCCTGTCGGCAGACTCCACTGATAGTAGCTGTTCATAAGGGCACAGTCGGACGTTGCAGATCTGATCTTCAGATATATGCTTGAAACATGTATGCAGAATAGTTATGGTTGCGCCAGTCGGATGGCAGACCTTGGCGGTCCCGGAGAAGGACTGGTGCCAATTGATCATCTATCGACCGGCCCCTGAGCGGACGTCCGTGAACACGCCGTCCTCGCCCGCCGACGACGCCTGCGGCGGGTAGCGCCATGACAGGCGAGGTGGCGGCAGGGGAAGCGGTGGCCGGCGACGTGCCGGTCGGCGAGCGGCCGCCCGACGCGGGCCTGG
>NZ_JWIO01000017.1:117424-126116 GCF_001017755.1 Protofrankia coriariae | reverse complement strand
GTCGGCGGGCGGCCGTACCGCGACATCGACGACCGCTGCTGGTCGGCGCGGCGCCGGCTGGCCGACATGGACGCCGAAGGCGTCGCGGTGCAGGTGCTGTCCCCGATCCCGATCACTTTCTGTCATGACGCCCCGGCCGGCGGCGCGGCGGTCCTCGCGCGGTCGCAGAACGACTTCCTCGCCTCGCTGGTCGCCGAGTACCCCCGGCGTTTCCGCGCCCTGGGCGCGGTGCCGTTGCAGGATCCCGCCGCGGCCGTCACCGAGCTGTACCGGTGCGTGCGGGAGCTGGGCTTCCTCGGTGTCGAGATCGGCACCCGGGTCGGCCAGGCCGAGCTGGGTGACCCCGAGTTCGACCCGTTCTTCGCCGCCGCCGGGGAGCTCGGCGCCCTGGTGCTGGTGCATCCCGCCGACTCGACGCTGGATCCGCGGCTGGCCCGGCTCGGGGTGGGTTTCGGCGCCGGCATGCCGTCCGAGACCGGGATCGCGATCGCAGGCCTGCTGGCCGGCGGTGCCCCCGCACGCCGGCCGGGGCTGCGGCTGTGCCTGGCGCACGGCGGTGGCTGCCTGCCGTGGCTGCTGCCCCGGCTGGACCGGGGCCGGCTCATCAGCGATCCGGCGCTGCCAGCGGACCAGTTACCGAGCGCGCTGGCCCGTTCGTTCTACAGCGACTCGCTGACCTACGACGTGGACAGCCTGCTGCTGGCGGTGGCGCGCTTCGGCGCCGAGCACGTCCTGCTCGGTACCGACTATCCCTTCGCAGCGCGGGAGAGCCCGGCGGGCGCGGTGCTCGCCGGGCCGCACGAGCGGCTGACCGCCGGCCTGCGGGCCGCCATCGGCCGGCAGAACGCGCTCGAGCTCATCGGCCTGGACAGACGGCTCGTGCCAACGGGCCGTCCGGGCGAACCAAAGGAGTGAGACATGGCGGAGTTTCTCGGGCTCGGGCTGACCCATTATCCGTTACTCGCCGGCACCGACGAGCACATGGCCGGGCTGCTGCGGTGGACGTTGCAGGATCCCGACATCCCCGAGGCGGAGAAGGATCCGGCGTCCTGGCCGGAGCTGATGCGCCGGGAGTGGGCTGACGACCAGGGAGTCGCGGCCGCCGCCGAGCACCGCCGCGAGCTGCGCGCGGGCCTTGCCCGGTGCCGGGCCGCGCTCGACGCCTTCCAGCCGGACCTGCTCGTGGTGTGGGGCGACGACCAGTACGAGAACTTCCGGGAGGAGGTGATACCGCCCTTCTGCGTGCTGGCCTACGACGACACCGAGGTGCACCCGTTCGCGCTGATGAACGAACGGGGCAGCCCGAACGCCTGGGGCCGGCCGGACGACATGACGTTCGCCCTGCGCTCCGACGCCGCCGCGGCCCGGGCGCTCACCGACGACCTGCTCCAGGACGGTTTCGACGTCGCCTACTCCTACCGGAAGCGGGTCGGTGCCCACTTCCCCCACGCGATCGTCAACACCCAGCTGTTCCTGGACTACGACCACGCCGGTACCGAGTTCCCCTACCGGTTGTTGCCGATCACGGTGAACTGCTACGGCCAGCACGCGATCGCCCGCCGGGGCGCGCTGGCCCGGTTCGCCGAGATCCGCGACGAGCAGCTGGACCCGGTCGGCCCGTCCCCGGCGCGCTGCTTCGACCTCGGGCGGGCGGTGGCGCGCGCGCTGAACCACGGCAACAAGCGGATCGCCCTGGTGGCCTCGTCCAGCTGGTCGCACGCGTTCCTCACCGACGCCTCCTGGCACCTGCGCCCCGACACCGCGGCCGACCTGCGGCTGTACGAGGCGTTCGTGCGGGGCGACTACGCGACGTGGACCAGCGTCACCAGTGCTCAGATCGTGCGGGCCGGACAGCACGAGATGCTCAACTGGTTCTGCCTGGCCGGCGCCATGGACGAGCTCGGCATGCCGCTGAGCTGGTCCACCTTCGTGGTCACCGACGTCTTCAACTCCAACAAGTGTTTCGCGATCTTCGAGGGAAAGGCCGGTCTGTGAGCGCAACGACGGTCACCGACGAGGCCACCGGGCGGACGGTCGACGCCGGTGGCATCCCGACGCACTACCACGACCTCGGCTCCGGGGACCCGGTGCTGCTGCTGCACGGATCCGGGCCCGGGGTCTCGGCGTGGGCGAACTGGCGTCTGACGATCCCCGTGCTGGCACAGCAGTTCCGGGTGATCGCCCCCGACATCGTCGGCTTCGGCCACACCGAACGGCCCGCCGACATCCACTACTCGCTGGCCACCTGGATCGACCACACCTGGGCGCTGCTGGACGCGCTCGAGCTCGAGCGGGTGTCGGTGGTCGGCAACTCGCTTGGCGGGCGGATCGCGCTGGGGATGGCCTCGCAGCACCCCGAACGGCTGGGCCGGATGGTGCTGATGGGTGTCCCCGGCGTGGGGATGACGCCCACCGAGGGTCTGCGCGCGCTGCGGGAGTACGAGCCGTCGCTGGAGAACATGCGCCGGCTGCTGCTCGACTGCTTCGCGGTCGACCCGACCATCATCACCGACGACCTGGTGCGGATCCGGCACGAGGCCAGCGTCGCCCCGGGCGCCTTCGAGGCCTACCGCGACATGTTCTTCAGCCCCCGCCACGCCGGCAGCCAGCTCGCCATCGAGGCGGACGAGGTCGTCACCATCACCACCCCGACACTGCTGGTGCACGGACGGGAGGACAAGGTCGTCCCGGTCGAGGTCGCCTGGAACATGGTCCGCCTGCTGCCCGACGCCGACCTGGCGGTCTTCGCCCGCTGCGGGCACTGGACGCAGATCGAGCGTGCCGACGACTTCTCCGAGATCGTGCGCCGTTTCCTGGCGCGCCCGTCCGCCGTCCGTTCGTGATCTTCCCGCGGAGATGATCCCGTGACTTCCATATCGAGAACATCAGAATTACCAAGAGTGTCGACGGCGCTGCTCGACGCGGCGCCCGCTACCGACAACCGATTTCCGCTGGTCGACGAGGACACCGACCAGCACCGGTTCCGCGTCCATCGCTCGACGATGACCTCACCGGAGGTGTTCCGCGCGGAGCTGGACCGGGTGTTCAGCCACTCGTGGCTCTACGTCGGCCACGAGTCCGAGGTGTCCAGGCCGGGAGACTATGTCCGCCGGCCGATCGGCGGNNCCGGCCGATCGGCGGCCGGCCGGTGTTCATGGTCCGTGGGGCGAAGAGCGGCCGGATAAACGTCTTCCACAACACCTGCACCCATCGGGGCGCGGTGGTCTGCCGGCAGCCGGCCGGCAACGCCAAGGCGTTCTCGTGCTTCTACCACGCCTGGACCTTCGACTCCGAAGGACGCCTGATGGGGATCCCCGACCGGGACGCGTACGGCGGGGAGCTCGATCTGGCCGCGCTGTCCCTCAGGCCGGTGGCCCGGGTGGAAAGCTACCGGGGGTTCGTGTTCGCCAGCTTCGACCCGGACATCGAGGACCTGGTCAGCTACCTCGCCGGCGCGATCGAGTACCTGGACCTGGTGATCGACTCCACCGACGGGGAAATGGAGATCATCAAGGGGACCAACGAGTACTGCATCGAGGCGAACTGGAAGCTGCTCGCCGAGAACAGCATCGACGGCTACCACGCCGTCTCCACCCACGACACCTACTTCAAGTACCTGCTGGCGCTGGGCACCGACCTCGCCGGCGGAGTGAACGGCACCTCCTACGACCTGGGCAACGGGCACGCCGTGCTGGAGTACCGGGCCCCCTGGGGGCGGCCGATCGCCAAGTGGGAGCCGCTGTTCGGCGAGGACTCCCGGGAGGAGATCGCCCGCATGCGCGCCGACCTGATCTCCCGGCACGGCGAGGTGCGCGGCAGCCGGATGGCCGACACCAACCGCAACCTGCTGATCTACCCGAACCTGGTCGTCAACGACATCATGGCGATCACGGTGCGTACCTTCATGCCGCTGGCACCCAACCGGATGGACGTCACCGCGTGGGAGCTCGCGCCCCGCGACGAGCTCGCCCAGCTGCGCCAGCGCCGGCTCGACAGCTTCCTGACCTTCCTCGGCCCGGCCGGTTTCGCCACCCCGGACGACCTGGAGGCGCTGGAGTCCTGCCAGCAGGGGTTCACCAGCGGCGGCGTGGAGTGGAACGACATCTCCCGCGGGATGGCCCGCACCCCCGCGGCCAACGACGAGGCGCAGATGCGCGCCTTCTGGCGACGCTGGAGCCAGCAGATGGGCACGGCCGGCTACGGGGAGAGGGAGTCCCGATGACCACGACCACAGGTGCCCCGGCCAGTCCGGCCGCCCGGCCCGCCGAGGCGGCCCAGACCGCGCAGCCGGCCCAACCCACCTGGCCGACCTGGCCGGTCCGACCCGACGAGGTCGTCGACCTGGACGCGCTCGGTCGGTCGCGGATCGAGGACTTCCTCTGCCTGGAGGCCCAGTTACTCGACGCCTGGGATCTCGACACCTGGCTCACGCTGTTCGCGCCCGAGGCGTCCTATGTCGTGCCGTGCAACGACAGCCCGGACGGCGACCCCGCCCGGGACCTCGTCCTCATCGACGACGACGAACTGCGCCTGCGGCTGCGGGTGGAGCGCCTCAACAGCCGCCGGGCGCACCGCGAGTACCCGCACTCGCGCACGAACCACCAGTTCAGCAACGTCGTGGTGGGCGTGCGGGAGGGCGACGAGCTGCCGGTCGTGGCGTCCTTCACGGTGTGGCGGTTCCGCAACGGCAAGGCGTCCTACTACGTGGGGAAGTACCACTACCGGTTCGTCGCGATCGACGGGCGGCTGCGGATCCGGTCCAAGCGCGTGGTCCTGGACATGACGACCCTGCGCCCGGCCGGCGACCTGGCGATCATCCTGTGACTGCCCCGCTGCAGGGCCGCACTGCGGTGGTCACCGGCGGGGCGACCGGGATCGGGCTGGGGATCACGCGCCGGCTGCTCGCCGACGGGGCCCGTGTGCTGGTCGCGGCCCTGCACACCGAGGAGCTCAAGCGCGCCTACGGCGAGCTGGGCGACCACCGCACCGGTGTGGACCTGGCCGGGCACGTCGGGGATCTGTCCCGGCCAGGCGCGGGCGAGGAGCTGCTGCGGGCGGCGGTCGACGCCTTCGGCGGCGTCGACATCCTGGTCAACAACGCCGGCGGCGGGGTGATCAGGCCGACGCTGGAACACACCGAGCAGACCCTGCGGGCGACGATCGACAACAACCTGTGGACGGTGCTGCGCTGCACGCTGGCGGTGCTGCCGCACATGGCCGCCCGGGGGTACGGCCGGATCATCAGCATCGGTGCCGAGTCGGTGCGCAACGGGCTGGTGGACCATGCCGTGTACAACGCCGCCAAGGGCGGGGTGCACGCCCTGACCACCGGCCTGGCGCGTGAGTTCGCCACCGCCGGGATCACCGTCAACGTCGTCGCCCCGTCCTACGTGCGCACTCCGGAGCTTGACGCGGGCCTGCGCGCGGGCTCGCTGTCGGACCGGCTGGTGCACGTCATCGACCGCGCCGTCGAGCTGATCCCGCTGAACCGGCCCGGCGACGTGGACGACGTCGCCGCGGCCGTGGCATACCTGGCCCGTCAGGACTCGGGGTTCGTCACCGGGCAGGTCCTCAGCGTCAACGGCGGCAGCAGCATGGGCTGACCGGCGGCCGTGCCGGCGGCGCGGCCCTGCCGGCGACGGCACGGCCGTACCGCCGGCGGGAAGCTTCGGACAGGAAGATCCTCAGGGCAGGAAGCTTCAGCACATCGGGAGTACGTGTCACCATGACGAGCTCACCCACATCCGCCGGCACCGTGCCCGACCTGGAGCGGTACCGGCAGGCAGCCGACCGGCTGACGGCGGCGACCCGGCAGCGCACACCCTGTCCGCCCGTGCGGGACCTGCTGGGCGAGTCGGACATCGCCGCCGCGTACGCGGTGCAGCAGCTGCTCACCAGGGCGGCGGTGGGCTCCCACCGCAGCCTCGTCGGGCACAAGATCGGACTGACCTCCCCCGCGGTCCAGCGACAGCTCGGCGTCGACCAGCCCGACAGCGGTGTGCTCTTCGCCGACATGGCCAGGGCCGAGGGCTCCCCGATCGACCCGGCGGACCTGCTCCAGCCGCGGATCGAGGCCGAGGTGGCGTTCGTCCTCGGCGCCGACCTCGACCAACCCAATCTTGATCTTGAAACGGCGCGGGCCTCGGTGGCCCAGGTCCTGCCGGCGCTGGAGATCGTCGACAGCAGGATCGCGAACTGGGACATCAGCATCGTCGACACGGTCGCGGACAACGCCTCCTGCGGCCTGTTCGTCCTCGGCGCCCACCGCCAGCCGCTCGGCGATCTGGACCTGACCACCCTGACCATGGCCATGACCGCCGACGAGCGGGTGGTCTCCGAGGGTGTCGGCGCGGCCTGCCTCGGGGATCCGTGCCAGGCGCTGCTGTGGTTGGCACGCACCGCCCGGGAGTTCGGATCCCCGCTGCGCGCGGGCGATCTGGTCCTCTCCGGCGCGCTCGGCCCGATGGTCCCCGTGACGCCCGGCACCACCTACCGGGCGACCATCACCGGGCTTGGCACCGTCACCGCATCCTTCCGGAAGGATCTTTCATGAGCACCACCAAGGTCGCGGTCATCGGCTCGGGGAACATCGGCACCGATCTGATGATCAAAATCATGCGGCTCTCGTCCACGCTGGAGATAGCGGCCATGGTGGGCATCGATCCCGCCTCGGACGGGCTGGCCCGCGCGGCCCGCCTGAAGGTGCCGACCACGGCGAACGGGGTCCAGGGCCTGATCGACCTGCCGGGCTTCGACGAGATCGGCGTCGTGTTCGACGCGACGTCGGCCAAGGCCCACGTGGCGAACGCGCGCGCGCTGGCCGGGTACGGCAAGCGGCTGGTTGACCTGACCCCCGCCGCGATCGGGCCGTACGTCGTCCCGGCGGTCAACCTCTCCCAGCACCTCGACGCGCCCAACGTGAACATGGTGACCTGCGGCGGGCAGGCCACCATCCCGATGATCGCCGCGGTGTCCCGGGTGACCCGCGTCCGCTACGGGGAGATCGTGGCGTCGATCGCCTCGAAGTCGGCCGGCCCGGGCACCCGCGCGAACATCGACGAGTTCACCGAGACCACCGCGCGCGCCATCGAGGTCGTCGGCGGCGCGGACGTCGGGAAAGCGATCATCGTCCTCAACCCGGCCGAACCGCCGATGATCATGCGTGACACCGTGCTGTGCCTGGCGGACGACGCCGACCCCGACGACATCCGCGCCAGCATCGCCGCGATGGCCGCCGAGGTGGCCCGTTACGTGCCCGGATACCGGCTCAAGCAGCAGGTCCAGATCGCCCCTGTCGACCCGGACGAGCCGCTGCGAACCCTGATCGGCGACGCCGGCCCGCGGCCGGCCTGGAAGGTGTCGGTCTTCCTGGAGGTCGAGGGAGCCGCCCACTACCTGCCGGCATACGCCGGGAACCTCGACATCATGACCTCGGCCGCGCTACAAACCGCTGAACGACTGTCCGCCGCGGGGTCGCCGGCCGTCGCGTGGCCCGCGACGGTGGGGGAGCCGGCAGCGTCACCGGCGGTGTCAGCCGTTCCAGTCAGCTCGGAGGTGGCCCTGTGACCCCGCCCAGGCTCTACATCCAGGATGTGACCCTTCGGGACGGGATGCACGCCATCCGTCATCGCCTCGCCCCGGAGCGGGTACGCACGATCGCCGCCGCGCTGGACGCCGCCGGTGTGGACGCCATTGAGGTCGCCCACGGCGACGGCCTGGCGGGCGCCAGCCTGACCTACGGGCCGGGCAGCAACAGCGACTGGGAGTGGATCTCCGCGGCCACCGAGGTGATCACCAACGCCGTGCTCACCACCCTCCTGCTGCCCGGCATCGGCACCATCCACCATCTTGAACGGGCCTTCGACCTCGGCGTCAGGTCCGTGCGGGTGGCCACCCACGCCACCGAGGCCGACATCAGCCCGCAGCACATCACCCGGGCCCGCGAGCTCGGTATGGACGTCTCCGGCTTCCTGATGATGAGCCACCTGGCACCTCCGGCCGAGCTGGCGCGGCAGGCGAAGATCATGGAGGACGCCGGCGCGCACTGCGTGTACGTGACCGACTCCGGCGGGCGCCTGACGATGGGCGACGTCCGCGACCGGGTCCGCGCCTACCGGGACGTCCTCGACCCGGCCACCCAGATCGGTGTGCACGCCCACGAGAACCTGTCGCTGTCCGTGGCCAACTCGGTGGTGGCCGTCGAGGAAGGTGTCACCCGGGTCGACGCGTCGCTCGCCGGCCAGGGCGCCGGCGCCGGCAACTGCCCGATCGAGGCGTTCATCGCGGTGGCGAACCTGCTGGGCTGGCAGCACGGCTGCGACCTGTTCGCGCTCCAGGACGCCGCCGACGACATCGTCCGCCCACTGCAGGACCGGCCGGTGCGGGTGGACCGGGAGACGCTGACCCTCGGCTACGCCGGTGTCTATTCCAGCTTCCTGCGGCACGCCGAGCGGGCGGCCCGTGAGCACGGGCTGGACACCCGCGACATCCTGGTGGAGGTGGGCCGCCGCGGCCTCGTCGGCGGCCAGGAGGACATGATCGTCGACGTCGCGCTCGACCTCGTCGCGGCCGGCGCCGCCCGGGGCGGCGCGGTTCCCACCGGCGTTGGCGGCAACGACGCCGTCCTGGCCGGCGCTGTCGGCGGTGGCGCCGTCCCTGCCGGCGCCGTCCCTGCCGGCGCCGTCCCTGCCGG
>NZ_JWIO01000017.1:111419-117392 GCF_001017755.1 Protofrankia coriariae | reverse complement strand
GGCTGCCGCGCACCGGCCGCCGGTCGTACGGATACTGGTCGTACAGTCGCTGACCGCACAGCTGAGGGCCGCACAGCCGGGAGTCCCAGCGCTCACGGGGTTACCACTCAGGGAGGACAGTTGACATCACAGGCGCCGGGTGCAGGTGGTCTGGCCGCGTTCCGCGCGGCGCGGGACTTCCTGCTCGCCCACCGGGAGGACTACGACAGCGCGTACGCCGGGTTCCACTGGCCGGAGCTGACGGAGTTCAACTGGGCGTTGGAGTGGTTCGACCATCTCGGTGCCGACCCGGACAGCTCCGGCCGGACCGCGTTATGGATCGTCGAACAGGACGGCTCGGAGCGGCGTCAGACCTTCGCGCAGCTGTCCGCCCGCTCGAACCAGGTGGCCAACTGGCTGCGCGGGCGGGGCGTGACGCGCGGTGACCGTATCGTGCTCATGCTGGGCAACCAGGTCGAGCTGTGGGAGACGCTGCTCGCGGCGATCAAGCTCGGCGCGGTCGTCATCCCGGCGACCACGCTGCTCGCGTCCGCCGACCTGCGGGACCGGATCACCCGTGGCCAGGCCCGCTACGTCGTTGTCGGCGCGGCCGACACCGACAAGTTCGCCGACGTGCCCGGCGAGTACGACCGGATCGCGGTCGGAGCGCCGGTGGCGGGCTGGGCCTCCTACGCCGACGCGGCCCAGGCGCCCGCCGCGTTCGTCCCGGATGGTGTGACCCGGGCCAGCGACCCGTTGCTGCTCTACTTCACCTCGGGCACCACCGCGGCCCCGAAGCTCGTCGAGCACACCCACGCCTCCTACCCGGCCGGGCATCTGTCGACGATGTACTGGATCGGGCTCACACCCGGTGACGTGCATCTGAACATCTCCTCGCCGGGCTGGGCCAAGCACGCGTGGAGCAACGTCTTCGCTCCCTGGAACGCCGGGGCCACGGTGTTGATCTACAACTACAGCCGGTTCGACGCCGCCGCGCTGCTGGCGCAGATCGACCGGTGCGGGGTGGACAGCTTCTGCGCGCCCCCGACGGTGTGGCGGATGCTGATCCAGGCCGACCTCACGGTGGTGCGCAACCCGCCACGCAAGATCGTCGGTGCGGGCGAGCCGCTCAACCCCGAGGTCATCGAGCAGGTGGAGAAGGCCTGGGGGGTGCGCATCCGGGACGGCTTCGGGCAGACTGAGACCACCGTGCAGATCGCCAACTCGCCGGGCCAGCTCGTCAAGCCGGGCTCCATGGGACGCCCGGTGCCCGGATACCACGTCACGCTGGTCGACGTCACCACCGGTAAGCCGGCGCAGGAGGGTGAGATCTGCCTGGACCTCGCCCAGCGTCCGCTGGGGCTGATGGTCGGCTACCGGGACGACGCCGTACGCAACGCCGAGGCGATGGCGGGTGGCTACTACCACACCGGTGACGTGGCCTCGCGTGACGCCGACGGGTACATCACCTACATCGGCCGCGCGGACGACGTGTTCAAGGCGTCGGACTACCGGATCTCGCCGTTCGAGCTGGAGAGCGTGCTGATCGAGCATCCCGCCGTCGCCGAGGCCGCCGTTGTCCCGTCACCGGACGCAATCCGGCTGGCGGTCCCGAAGGCGTACGTGGTACTCACCGACGGTCACGCGCCCGACCGGGACACCGCGCTGTCGATTCTGCGCCACGCCCGCCAGCAGCTCGCGCCGTACAAGCGGATACGCCGCCTTGAATTCGCCGAGCTGCCCAAGACGATATCCGGCAAGATCCGGCGGGTGGAACTTCGCCGTCGGGAGGAGGAACTGCATCCGCTCGGCGCCGCCGCGGCCGCTGTGGCGGGCAGTGGGGCGGCCGTCCGTGAATACCGCGACGAGGAGTTTCCGGAGCTGCGGGGGTGACGCTTTTCCGGACCGGCGGGAACTGTTCTGACAGGACCCGCCGTCCGGGAGGCGCCGGTAACGGTGCGCGCCGGGAGAAGACGCCTAGTTGTTCCAGAGGGATTTTTTTCCGAAAGAACTGGCGGGTTCCGGCCGGCGGCGTTGCATTGTGTTCAGATAGCGTGAGACGGCCTCTGCCCGGTTGGTGGCTCCGAGCTTGCGCAGAATGTGTTTCACGTGCACTTTCACGGTGCCCTCGGAAACCATCAGGCGGGTGGCGATCCGCGCATTGGTGGCGCCGTCGGCCATATGCCGCAGAACTTCGATCTCCCGACGGGTCAGAGGCGAGTCCACAACGTCCTCGATCGCCCTGACCAGCACGTTCGTCCCGATAACCGGAACGGGCTCGGCGGGGGCGCCGGCGGGTTTCAGGGACATGTCGTCCGCCGTGAAGGATGCCATCAGGTCGGATATACCCGCCGTATAGGTACACAACTGGTCGCGAAGGGCCAGCATCCGGTCGGCGAACACGGCACGCTCGATCGCGTAGCCCAGGCCCTCCATGAACAGCCCGATGGCCTCGCGGTCCAGAGTGTCCACGTGCCGCCGGTCGGTGTACGCGTCGGCGTGCATGAAGCCGATCACCGACGACATCGACACGATCGGTGCGGCGACGTAGGAACGTGAGCCAGTTACAATCTTGAGCAGGGGATGTACCTGCGGGTTTGCCTGGGCATCCCTGATCAGGATCGGCTGCCGCCGGTGGACCATGTCGGTCTCCAGCACCTGCTGGTCCAGCAGGACCGGGTCCGTGCTGCCGGCCTTCACCATCAGTGCGGCAAGATCCGGATCGCCTCGGACGTAGGCCGACCTCGCCACCCAGCGGGAGTTCTGGATCTGGGACAGCAGAGCACGTCCGAAACCGAGTTTTTCGACCTCGGCGGGAGCTCTGGTTATCAGGTCCTGGACCGTGGAGAGATCCCGCAACCGGCTCAACGTATTGCGTACGTCGGCCAGCGTCGACGTTCGCTGGGCCAGCATCGCGTCACGCAGGGATATCCGGATCTGGCAGAGCCGGGTGAGCGCCGCGATCAGTTCCGCGTGCGCCTGGCCGCCGGTCTGCTCCACGCCGGCGGCCAGCCGTTCGGTAATGGCGTCCTGGGCCGCCGCCAGGGACATCTCCGCGGTGTGCGCGTCCAACGGGGTGATGCTCAGCGGCGCACAGTCCCAGCCGGTCAGCCTGGCTACCAGCTGGAGAATGGAACGCACACGTTCGAGCTCGTTGCGTGGCAGCTCGGGACGGCGGAGGAACCAGTTCTCGCCCCGCGCCGCGCGCGAGCGTCCGCCACCATCACCGGAGCTGGTAGTGGACATGATGGCCTCCGTTTCCTCGTCATCGAGAGCCGTCCGGAACACGAATCGCGGTCGGTGCCGCCGGGGCGACGCGCGGGCCGGTCCGCCTGACGCGGAAAGGTGCTGCCTGTCCAAGATTGAATAGTAGGACGACGACGGGCTCCGGGCCAGCAGGTACCGGGTTCCGAGGGGCGTTCCGAAGGGGCGCTGAGGGATGTTGAGGGGGGTGCTGAGGGGGTGCTGAGAAGTTTTGTGGTGCCTGCTCCGGCGCTGGTCGTCAGCGTACATCCGTTTGGCGCGGCGCCCGGTGCGGGTTGTCCGGTATGCCCTGTCGGCGATCACTGTTGATCCCTTCGGGGCGGATAGCGGTCACGCTCCGCCAGGCTTTCGACCGGCCCGGTGGAGCTCCTCGTACCAGCGCCCCCGTATCGGCCTCCCTCCGCGCCGGCGGCTGGAGCCGTCCCGCGAAGCCGAGTCCGTGATCGTCGGTACGGGATGTTGGACGGAGGTGTTGACCCGTTGCCGGTCGGCCCTGGTTGGGTCATGATGCTGAAAAGGCCGCATGTGGCGATCTTGCGGCTGTTGTGGTGTGACCAGGCTGGGCACCGTTGGCCCCGATTCGATCGGGATCCCGGTGTTCCGCCGTTGGTGGCCATGCTCCGGCGTTGGTGTCGTCGGTGACGCGGCATCGCCGACGCGCCCTGCTGGTAGCCGACTGTGCGCGACCGTGACGAGGCAATCATCCTTTGTGACGGCGTGCCGGTGCGGTGTCATCTCGGGAATGGGACAGGCATAGCGGCCAACGCGATCGTGGTTGTCGCGTTCCGCACCTTATTCTAAGGCGGAATAAAATGATTTCTTTCGAATTCTCCGAGGAACAGGAGGACTTCCGGCGTGCGCTCGTCCAGTTCGCTGAGAATGTACTACTGCCCGGTTATCGGGACCGGGCGGCCCGTACGGACTACCCGTTCGACATCCAGCGTCAGCTCGCCGATCTCGGTGTGCTCGGCATCGGCCTGCCCGAGCAGTTCGGCGGCACCGGCGTCGAGGATCCGATCACGCTCGGGCTCGCGGCGGAGACGCTGGCCTACGGCGACGTGAACATCGCGTCCGCGCCGGTGCAGGTCGGGCTTGTGGGATCTCAGCTGGCACACGGCACCACGGCCGTGCAGAAGGAGTACCTGCCGCGGCTGATCGCCGGTGAGATCACGGTGGCGATCGCGCTCACCGAGCCCGGCTCCGGCTCCGACGCAGGCGCGCTGCGCACGGTCGCCGAGCCGGTGGCCGGCGGCTGGCGGCTGCGCGGTGAGAAGACCGCCATCTCGTGGGCCTGCAACGCCACCGCGACGCTCGTCTACGCCCGCGAGCCGGGGTCCGCGCGCTCGAAGGGGGTGAGCTGTTTCGTCGTCCCGACCGATACTCCGGGCGTGACCGTCAGCCACATGCCGGGGATGGGCTGCCTGCCGCTGGGCTGGGGATCGATCCACTTCGACGAGGTGTTCGTGCCGACGGAGAACCTCATCGGTGAGTACGGCCGGGGCTTCCACAGTGTCATGAGCCACTTTGATTTCAGCCGTGCCGCGCTGGGCCTGATGTGTCTCGGCGCGGCCCGGGCCAGCCTCGACGAAGCCGCTGACTATGCCCTGCAGCGGGAGGCTTTTGGCCGTCCGATCGCCGAGTACCAGGGCATATCTTTTCTTCTTGCCGAGCAGGCCACCTATCTGGAGGCCGCACGGTGGCTGTGCTATCGGGCGTTGTGGCTGCGCCATGCCGGCCGGCCGCACACCGCGCATGCCTCCATGAGCAAGTGGTGGCCGCCAATTGTCGCCAAGGACGCGATCGAGGCGGCCATGAAGATCTACGGTAACCTCGGCTACGCGACCGAGTTCCCGTTGCAGCAGAGATTTCGTGATGTCATGGCCTATCTGGTCGCGGACGGCACGGCAGAGATCCAGAAGCGCATTATCGCCAAGGACGTTCTGGGTGGGAGGCACGGGAAATGATCACGGTCGGGCTGGACGTGCACGAGTCGATTCTCTCGACGAGCCCACAGCAGCGGCGTGATCTGCTCGGTCGTGTCCATGCCGCGGGGCTCGACCACGTGGTCGTCGCCGATCATGTCAGCTTCCACGGCGGCCGGGGCTTCGACGGGCTGGTGTCCGCCACCGCGGCCCTGACCAGCAACGACGATCTGCCCGTGCTGCTGGGCGTCTACCAGCTCGCGCTGCGGCATCCGACCACCGTCGCCCGCCAGCTCGCCTCGGTCTCCCAACTGGCGCCGGGCCGGCTGATCCTCGGGGTCGGCGTGGGTGGGGAGGACCGCTCCGAGCCGCTCAACTGCGGCGTCGACCCGTCGACCCGGGGACGCCGCCTCGACGAGAGCCTGCGCGTGCTGCGTGCGCTCGCCTTGGGCGATGCGGTCGATCACAGCGGGGAGTTCTTCGAGCTCAAGGACGCGCGGGTGCTGCCGGCTCCGACGCCCAGGATCCCGATCGTGATCGGCGGCTCGTCGGCGGCCGCGGTACGGCGGACCGTGCGCTTCGGCGACGGCTGGCTGGGGATCTTCTGCTCCGCCCGGCGCTTCGCCGCGACCCGCGAGCAGATCGCCGAGGTGGCCCAGCAGGAGGGCAGGCCGCTGCCGTCCTGGTACGGACTGAACCTCTGGTGCGGGATCGACACCCAGGCGAGCAGGGCCAGACAGCTGGTGGCCGAGCGGATGGAGCGGCTCTACCACCTGCCCTACGAGAAGTTCGAGCGGCTGGCGCCCGC
>NZ_JWIO01000017.1:111055-111399 GCF_001017755.1 Protofrankia coriariae | reverse complement strand
TGGCGCCCGCCGGCACGCCGGAACAGGTGGGGGAGTGGCTGCTGCCCTACCTCGAGGCCGGCTGCGAGCACTTCACACTGGTGGCGACCAGCACGAGCTGGGAGGCCAGCGTCGAGTACACGGCCGAGGTGAAGCGGTACCTGCTCGAGCACGCGCCAGCCTGATCCGCCCTGGGCGCGCCCGGCCCTCGTCCGCCCCGGGCGCGCCCGCGGGAGGCCCGGATGTTCTTACCGGCCGACATCAACAAAATATCAACGCGAAACACCGGCCGAACAAGTAGCGTATGATCATGCTTCCCGCGCGTTCTCCCGGTTCCCGGGGAACCCGGGCCTGCCGCCGGCGGG
>NZ_JWIO01000017.1:86080-111048 GCF_001017755.1 Protofrankia coriariae | reverse complement strand
GGGCCTGCCGCCGGCGGGAAAGCCGTTCTCCGGGTGGGCCATGGCCTATCCGATGACCTACCTGGTGGCCCACCTGTCGTCGTGAGCTCGTTGCCGTCGGGGGAAAGCCTCTCTTTGGAGGGGCAACTACCCCCCCACTGGGAGATGTGATCCGGCACACAAAACGGTACCGTTCGTTCCTGGCGCGTTGCCTCGCCGAACTTTTCCCGGCAACGCGAATACCGCAACAATCCCGGTCGGCGATGGCATCACAGGAGGAGATGCTGCCGTGCTGGTAGACCTTCGGACGCGTGCTGGGACAGGTATTGTCCGCGGCCATCTCGCCGAGGATCTCCGCCGGTGGTTGGTGAGCCTGGCCAGAGCGGGCGTGAATGCTCGCGCCCGCTTTTCGCCCTGGATTACCTGCTTGCCGGGACGGCGGCCGTGATGAACCGTGACGCGCCCGCGGTCCGCCGCGTGCGGCAGTCATATCGCCGGCCGACTCGGTGCGTCGACGAAAGGAGGCATGGGCATGACAAGTTCCCCGGTGGGCGGCTGGCTCGACGGCGTGGACATGGTCGCCGTGGTGCGCGGGAGTTCGCGCGGGTTCACCGTGCTCGTCCTCGGCGGGCTCGTTGCCCCCGCNNGGCGGGCTCGTTGCCCCCGCCGTGGCGACGGTGTCCGGGGCGCTTGGCGCGCTGGTCCTCACCGGCTCGGCCGCGGCCGCTTTCGTGGTGGCAGCTCTGCGTCAGGGAACGACCACCGATGGTGGGCGGCACGGTGCGCTGGCCGCGGTCGGCGCCTATCTGCTGGTGCTTCCGCTGGTACTGCTGGCACAGGCTGGACGGAATCCGGTGCAGATCTCGATGACTCTCGCGGCCGCGGTGATCGTGGGGTTCGTGGCCGGCTCGGTGGCTACCCGGCGGCGGTCGCCCGGCAGCGGCCGCAGTGGCGGTAACAGCCACAGTGCCGCTGGCCGCCGTGGTGGCGCTGGTAGCCACAGCGGTGCCGCCAACCGTGGTGCCGCCAACAGCCGCGGTGGTGCCGCCAGACATGGTGGTGCCGCCAGGCATGGTGGCGTCAGCAGTCGCGGCGCTGCCGCCGGCCGCGGCCGCGGTGGCCGCGTCGGCGTGCGGTCGGCGGGTGAGCGCGCATGAGCGTACCGGCTGTGACCGCCCCGTCGGTTCCTGGCAGCCGCCGCCGGGTGCGCAGGAACAAGGCGCCGAAATGGGTTGACGCCATACGGCGACCGCTCCAGCAGGGCGGGGAGATGGTGCAGCTGGCCGGGCAGGTTTTCGGCAGCGCGATCCGCCACCCTGTCGGCTACTGGGGTGAAGTGCGCGACCAGATGTTCGAGATCCTCAAGCTGTGCTGGATACCGATGATGGTGTCCTGTACGGCGTTCGGTTTCGGCGCGCCGGGCCTGCAGGGCGGCAACCTCTTCCTGCTCTTCGGCATCCCCGAACGTCTCGGCTCCTTCTTCATCATGGCCAGCGTCCGCGAGTTCGCTCCGTGGATCAACGCGATGGTGGTCGCCGGTGTCATGGGCACCGCGATGACAGCGGACCTCGGCGCGCGCCGGATCCGTGAGGAGATCGACGCGATGGAGGTGCTCGGCGTCGATCCCATCCGCACCCTGATCGTCCCACGGGTACTGGCGATCACGCTCATGACCGGACTGCTCGACCTGGTCGCGCTCGCGTTCGGTGTGCTCGGCGGTTACATGGCCTCGGTGTGGGTGCTCGGCGCCAACAGCAGCGCGTTCTTTGAGAACTTCTTCGCCAATGCCACCGTCACCGACGTGTGGGCCAGCGTCGCGAAAACGACGATCTTCGGCCTGCTCATCGGAGTCGTGTGCTGCTACAAGGGCCTGCGCACCCAGGGTGGGCCGATCGGTGTGGGACGCGCGGTCAACCAGGCCGTGGTCATCTCCTTCGCCGCCATCTGGATCTTCAACTACGTCTTCACAACCATCTTGCTCGGGCTCAACCCCGACATGCAGGTCTTCAAGTAAGGGCCGAGAGCGACCATGACCACCCCAGTGGACAAGCCATGACCACGCCCGTGGACGAGTTCGACCGGCTCCGGCAGCCGCGGGTCNCGGGCAGCCGCGGGTCGCGGCGCCGAAGCCGCAGGATACTGTGATCACGCTGGGCGGTATGCAGCGTGGGGTGAAACAGGCCGTCACCACCGGTGGCGAGATCGCCCAGTTCTCTGCCCGGACCATTCGTGACTTCGGCGACATCCGTCACTACGCCTCGGAGGTCTTCCACCAGGCCGGCATCCTGATCCTGTCCAGCGGCCTGATCATCTGGTCGATGCAGTTCATCATGGGGATGCAGTGCGGGCTGGAGGCCAGCTACACCCTCAAGCAGATCGGCGCCCCGCTGTACTCGGGTATTTTCAACGCCTACTGTTCGCTGCGTGAGATGGCGCCGTACATGTACGGCTACATCTTCGCGGCGAAGGTCGGCTGCGGGCTGGTCGCCGAGATCGGTTCGATGCGGATCGCCGACGAGATCGACGCCATGGAGGTCATGGGCGTCAGGTCGCGCAGCTATCTGGTCGGTACCCGGATCATGGCCGCCTGGATAGCGATGCCGTTCCTGTTCACGGTCGGGCTCGGGCTCATGTACATATCGATGTACCTGGTGACCGTCGTGCAGCTGGGCGGGGTGTCCGCCGGTGGCTACAACTACATCTTCTGGCTCTACCAGAATCCGCTCGACTTTCTCTTCTCAATGATCAAGATGTTGTCGATGGGCACGACGATCGTGTTCGTCAGTTGTTACTACGGCTACACCGCCAGCGGTGGATCCGTCGGGGTCGGCAAGAACACCGCGAAATCGATGATGCTGAACATGGTGTTGATCCATGTCATTGGGCTGCTCACCACGCAGCTTTTCTGGGGGCTCAGCCCCAACGCCCCGATCGCGAACTAGCGCCGACTGGTAGCCGTCAGGAGGACAAGTGCCCACCCAGAATTCCGCCGAGATCATCCCGGGGATGACCCTGCCCGAGCCGCGGCTGTTGGACACCAACGGCCGCGTGCACAGCATGGAAGTACGCAACGTGCACAAGACGTTCGGTGACTTCCGCGTGCTCCAGGGGCTGAACCTGAACTTCGTGGACGACGCGATCACCACGATCCTCGGCCCGTCCGGTACCGGCAAGAGCGTTATGATCAAGCATCTTGTCGGACTGCTCGCGCCCGACGCCGGTGAGGTCCTCATCTTCGGCAGGGACATCTGGAAGATCTCCGAGCGCGAACGCTACGAAATACGCAAGCGGTTCGGCGTGCTGTTCCAGGACGGCGCGCTGTTCGGTTCGATGAACATCTACGACAACACGGCCTTCCCGCTGCGCAAGCACACCGACATGTCCGAGTCCGAGATCTCCGACATCGTGCTGGAGAGGCTCACCGAGGTGGGCCTGGAGAAGTCACTGACCAAATATCCGAGCGAGGTCTCCGGTGGTATGCGCAAGCGCGCCGGTTTCGCGCGGGCACTGGTGCTGAACCCGGACATCGTGCTGTTCGACGAGCCGGACTCCGGTCTGGACCCGGTACGCACGAGCCTGCTCAACGACCTGATCCTGGAAATGCACAGCCGGCACAAGGGTACCTACATGCTGGTGACCCACGACATCCGCACGGCGCGCAAGGTCAGCGACTACGTGGGTGTGATCTGGAAGGGCAAGGTCGTGCACTACGGCGAGGCCGAAGAGGCATTCAACTCCGACAACCCGTTTGTCCGGCAGTTCCTGTCCGGCGAATCGGCCGGGCCACTGGGGATGGACTGACAGAGGATGAGAAGGATCGGGCTGGTCGCGCTGGCCGCCGTGGTCGTGCTGGTCGCGAGCGGTTGGACGCTGTTCGGCAACGACTACCGGGTCGGGGTGCTGCTGGGGTCGGCGACCAACATTGTCAAGGGTGGCTCGGTGATGGTGAACGGCTTCGAGGCCGGGTCCGTCTCCGGTATCAGGGTCAAGGACGGCAAGGCGTATCTCGAGCTGACCCTCGACTCCGACCATGCGCCGCTGCATTCCGGCGCGACCGTCTCCGTTGCCTGGAAGGCGTTGCTGGGGGAGCGGCTGGTGGAGGTCCACGACGGGCCGACGAGCAACCCGCGGATCCCGTCCGGGGGAATGCTCGAGGGGACGATGGACCAGCCGACCGAGCTGGACCAGGTCCTCAACGCGCTCGATCCCACGACACGCACCCACCTGTCGTCGCTGGTACGTGAGCTCGACGGCACGCTGCAGGGCAACGAGCAGGACGTCAGGGCCACCCTGCAGTCGGCCGGCCCCGCGCTGTCCGCCGTGGGCCAGGTGCTCAAGGGGATCGGCACCGACGGTCCGGCGATCAAGAACCTGGTCGTCACCCTGAACCAGTTGACCAGCACGCTCGCGGCCCGTGACGGCAACCTGCGCGGCATCATCAACGACCTGACGCACCTGACCTCGGTGGTGGCCGGGCAGCGCCAGCAGCTGTCGACGTCGTTGCAGAAACTGCCCGGCACGCTGGACCAGGCGAACAGCACGCTGGCCGTGGTGCCCGGGGTCGCGGACAAGGCCGTGCCACTGCTGAACGACCTGCGCCCCGCGGCCGAGAAGCTGCCGTCGGTGTCGCGCAACCTCCGGCCGCTGCTCGCGGACCTGCGCCCGGTCATCGCCGACCTGCGCCCGACGCTGGTGGCCGCGGACGAGCTGCTGGACATCACACCCGGGCTGCTCGACCAGGCGCACGCGGCCGTGCCCGGGACCACCGCCGCGCTGGACTACCTGCAGCCGGCGTTCGCCTTCCTGCGCCCGTACACGCCGGAGGCGGTGTCCTTCCTCGGCCAGTGGGGGTCGGCCTTCGCCAACTACGACGCCAACGGCCACTATGCGCGAGGCCACATCCAGGCCGGCGCCACCAGCGTCAACCACAACCCGGGCGTGCTTGTGCCTGGTCTGCGCAACGATCCCTACCCGTTGCCCGGCGCCATCGGGAACCAGCCCTGGACCGACGCCTTCGGGAGCAGCGCTCGATGACGAACCTGACAAGAAGGAACCTGGCGCCGAGCCGCCGCCGTGGGTCGCTGCCGCGGCTGGTCGGGGTCGCGCTGGTGGCGCTGCTGGCCACCGCCGCCACGACCACCGGGCTGGTGGCGAACGGCAGCCCGTCCAGCTGGGTGGTGCACGCGAAGTTCGCCGACGCCAGCCCGCTGCTGGTGGGCAACGAGGTCAAGCTGAAAGGCGTCAAGGTCGGCCGGATCGCGGGCATGCGGGTGGACTCGGACGGCCACGCGGACGTGACGATGGAGCTCGACCCGGCCGCGATGCCGCTGCACACCGACGCCCGCCTGACCGTACGTCCGCTCAGCCTGCTCGGCGAGCGCTTCCTGGAGCTCGACCAGGGCAGCCCGGCCGCGCCCGCGCTGCCGCGCGGAGGCGTGATCCCGGCCACGCAGACCGGGCGGAACACCGACCTCGACGAGGTGCTCAACACCGTCGACGAGCCGACCGGCGAGTCCCTGGCCGCGCTGGTGACCGTGCTCGGCGAGGGCCTGCAGGGCAACGGCGGCAACATCGACGACACCGTCCGGGCGCTCGCGCCGGCGATGCGCGACACCGACTCCCTGGCGAAGGTGCTCGACGAGCAGAACACCCTGCTGAACAACCTGGTGGACAACGTCGAGCCGGTCGCGGACGCGCTCGCGCGCGACGACGGCAGGACCCTCGACAACCTGGTCTCCTCCACCCAGCGGCTGCTGGGCACCACGGCGGCCAGGCAGCAGGTGCTCGAGCGGACCCTCGCCGAGCTACCGGCCACCCTGAGCAGCGCGCGGGCCACGCTCGCCGAGCTGACCTCGACGGCGGGGGCCACCGTGCCGACCCTGAAGGCGATCCGTCCCACCACCGACAACCTCAGTCAGATAAGCGCCGAGCTCGACCGGTTCGCCGCCTCGGCCGATCCCGCGCTGGCGAGCCTGAACCCGGTGCTGCAGAAAGCACAGGCACTGCTCGACGAGGCCAGGCCGGTGGTCAGCACGCTGCGCCCCAGCGGGCCGGACACGGTGGCGGTCGCCTCGTCGCTCAGGCCGCTCGTCGGCGAGCTGAGCGACAACATCGTCAACGTCTTCAACTTCATCAAGTACTGGGCGCTGGCCACCAACGGCTCGGACGGGGTGTCGCACTACTTCCGCGGAATGGTCGTGGTCACCCCGGAGATTCTCACCGGCCTGGTTCCCGGGCTCGGTTCCAACCTCGGCGTCGGTGGCTCACCGCTGCCTCTGACCAAGAATCCCAGTGGCCAGCCGTTCGACCAGGCAGTGACCGGGCCCCAGCAGCCGGGCGGCGGCCCGGCGGGGCAGACGGGTGGCGTCACCGGCCTTCTCAGCGGCCTGCTTGCCCCCGCGCCGACCGCGGACGGCGGTGTCACCGGGCTCAACCAGCAACAGGAGAGTGGCATGCTCGGCTTCCTGCTCGGAGGCAGCTGATGGCAGGCGGGACGGCAAACGGCTGGGCACGCCAGCGTTCGCTCCTGATCGGCATCGGGCTGGTGGTGGCGTTCGCCATCTCGATCTACATCGCGCTCACCGCCAGCGGTGGCCTGCCCGGAACGAGCGGGCGCAGCGTGAAGGCGGCCTTCGACGAGGTCGGCTCGCTGCGCAATGGCGACGACGTCCGCATCGCCGGCGTCCGGGTCGGGCAGGTCAAGGACGTCCGCATCGTCGACGGCCAGCCGCTGGTCACCCTGAGATTCGACAAGGGGCGCAAGATATACCGCGACGCGTCGGCGCTGACCGCCACGGTCAGCGCGCGCTCCGCCCTGGGACAGAAGTACGTGGACTTCCGGCCGGGCACGCCGGACACCGGGGAGCTGGGTCGTAACGAGATCATCCCGGCCTCGAAGACCGGGGACGCCCAGGAGCTCTCCGACGTGCTGCGAGTGCTCGACCAGCCCACCCGCGACGCCCTGGGCTCGACGCTGCGCGAGGTCGGCGGCGGGGCGAGCGGCCACTCCCAGGACTTCAAGGACGCCGCCGCCGCGCTGCCGCAGGAGCTGCCCGACCTCGCCACGGTCTCCCGGGCGCTGTCGGTGAACAACGGCGCGGACCTCACCGACCTGCTGCGCGCCGCCGACAGCCTGTCCCAGTCGTTCGAGGGGCACCAGCAGCAGCTGGCCGAGCTGGTCGACCGGGTCAGCACAACCCTTCAGGCGCTCGACGTCGACGACCAGGCCCCGCTCGGCGCCACCCTGGACAGGGTCCCGCAGACGCTGGTCGACGCCCGTGGCGCACTCGACCAGCTGCGCGCGCCGCTGGCCCAGACGGGCCAGGCGATGACCGGGCTGCAACCGGGCGCCGTCGCGCTCGGCAACGCCACCGAGGACGTCCGGGGTGTGCTGCGCGAGGGCGTGCCACCGCTGGAGAAGGTCCCCGGCGTCGCGGGGCAGGCCGACCCGGTGGTGCCCCAGCTGACGAAGGTCCTCAGCGACGCGAAACCGCTGGCACCGCGGCTGGTCGATGCCCTGGGCAACGCCCGGCAGCCGTTGGGGGTCGCCGCGCCGTACGCGCCGGAGGTGTCGCTGTTCTTCTCCTACATGGCGGACGCGCTCTCCGACGGGGACGCCGCCGGGCACTGGCTACGGATCTATCCGGTCATCGGCAGCGAGACGGTCAGCGGCATCCTGCCGCTGCGGGATCCGCTCACCAACCGCAACGCCTACCCGGTCCCTGGGCAGGCCGCCCGCGACAAGAGCACGTCGGTTCTCGGGAACCGGCGGTGAGGGGCTGACATGGCCGCGATCACAAGACACCTACGTGTGACGCCGCTGCGGCTCGGGGCGCTGTTCATCGTCGTCTCGCTGCTGGCCGGCCTGGCGCTGTTCAACAAGAACCGCATCCTCGTCACCCTGCGGTCCGGGGACAGCTTCGACATCGAGTTCACCGCCGACAACCGGCTGGCGCCCTACCGCAGCCAGGTCAAGGTGGCGTTCGTACCGGTCGGCGTGGTCACCGGCGTCAGGGAGACCGACAACGGCGGCGCGCGGGTCACGGTGAAGGTGGACGGCGACATCCGCGGCAAGCTCGGGACCGAGCCGAGCGCGGTGATCCGCCCGACCACCCTGCTCGGCGGCAACTACTTCGTCGACCTGGTCCCCGGCGGCCGGCCCGGCAGGTTCACCGGCACCATCCCGGTGGAGCGCACCAAGCTGCCGGTGGAACTGGACAAGATCGTCGCCGCGCTGCAGCCCTCCGCGCTCGACGGTCTGCGCAAGACGACCGCCAACCTCGACGAGACGCTGGGCAACGGCGGAAGCGAGGCGATCGACCAGCTCGTGGCCCACGCGCCGGACACCCTGGACCCGGCCGCGGCGGTGGCCGGCGCGGCACTGGGCAGCAAACCCGACACCGACCTGCCCAGGCTGGTGACCAACCTGCAGGCCACCGCGCGCGAGCTCATCGACAAGCAGGGCCAGCTCGACGCCATCGTCACGGACCTGAACACCACCACATCGGTGCTCTCCAGGCGCACGACCGACATCTCCACCGCGGTCTCCCGCCTGCCGTCCACCCTGGACGCCACCGACGCGGGCCTGGCCCGGCTGAAGACGACGCTGGAGAAGCTGCGCGACACCGCCGGGCCGGCGCAGCCGGTGGTGCGCAAGCTGGACACCGTGCTGACGACCGCGGACCCCGTGCTGGCCGAGGCGCGGCCCGTGGTCAACCAGCTGCGCGGCGTCCTGGTCGACGCCCGCCCGCTCGTGCAGGACCTCGTGCCGGCCGGCCGGCAGGCCACCACCGTGCTCGACGACCTCAGCGGCCCCGTGCTCGACCGGCTCAACGGGCCGGTCAAGCAGTTCGTGCTCGCGCCGTACCACGGCACCGGGCCGTACGCGGCGGCCAGTTCGGACAAACCCCTGTACCAGGAGCTGGCATACATGGCCACCACGCTCGCCCGCACCTCGGTGCTCTCCGACCGCAACGGGGCCCTGATCGCCCTGCAGCCCGGTGTCGGGGTGGGCTCGGTCGGCGGCCTGCCGATCAGCCTCGAGCAGCTGCTCGTCGGACTGTCCAACCAGACCGGGGTCGCGCTGCAGAAGGGAGCCCAGCCGCGATGAGCAGCCGTGTACAGCGCCTCCGGCGGATCTGGGGGCGGATCGGGACCGAGCCCGGTCTCAGGCGCAACGTGCTGGCGCTGGCGGTGCTGATCGCGCTGGCCGCGATCTCCGGCAGCATCATCCTCAGCAAGCAGCGGCTCAGCGTGCCCTGGGACAACAAGTTCACCTTCTACGCGACCTTTGCCGGCACCCCCGGGGTCAGCCCCGGCCACGGCCAGGAGGTGCGCATCGCCGGAGTGCCGGCCGGCGAGATCGTGGGCGCGGGCGTCGACAACGCCGGGCACGCCCGGCTCGAGCTAGCCATCGACCCGAAGTACCGGGTCTACGACAACGCCCGCGTCGTCCTGCGGCCGAAGAGCCCGCTCAACGAGATGTACGTCGAGCTGAGCCCCGGCTCCCCGCAGCAGGGCAAGCGGCTGTCCAAGGGCGGCACGCTGCTGCTGGCGAGCTCACAGCGGCCGATCGAGATCGACGAGGTGCTCGGCCATCTCGACGACAACGCCCGCTCCGCGCTGACCTCCCTGCTGGAGGAGTCCGACGCGGCCCTGGCCTCCGCGCCACAGCAGCTCCCCGAGGGGCTGACCGCCACCGACACGGTGGTGACCAGGCTCCAGCCGGTGCTCGCCTCGTTGCAGACCCGCCGGGACACCATCCAGCGGCTGGTCACCGCGCTCAGCCAGATCTCCACGGCCATCGGCGGTGACGACGGCCGGCTGCGCACGCTCGCCGACTCGTTGCAGACGACGCTGGGCGCGGTGGGGGAGCACAGCTCGGCGGCCGACTCCGCGCTCGCCCAGCTGCCCGATCTGACCAACCAGCTCAAGCTGGCCACCGAGGCGGTGCAGGCACTCAGCGGCGAGCTGGATCCGACGCTGGACAACCTCAGGAACGCCTCGTCGTCCCTGCCCGGCTCGCTGACCAGACTCGACGGCACGCTGCGGCAGCTGGACAAGACCCTCGACCAGCTCGGCCCGGTCGTGCAGAAGGCCGACCCGGTGGTCAAGGACCTGCGGCCCTATGTCGGGCAGCTGGGCGTGGCGCTGCCTGATCTGACCGCAAGCACCGGGCGGCTGGATCCGGTCACCGCCACGCTCGTGTCGTACCTGCCCGACCTCGGCGGCTTCATCCTCAACACCCGGTCGATGACGAGCCTGGCGGACGCCAACGGCGGGATCCTGCGCGCCCTGCTCGAGGTCACCCCCAGCTCGCTGCCGGTCACCGGCCTGAAGTCCCTGTCCACTCCGACGGTGAGGTAGACGGTCGCGATGCGGATCCCACACGCCGTGATGCCGGTCGTCCGGCTGGCGTTCCTGCTGGTGTTCATGACCTTCTGCGCGCTGACGTTCGGCTACCTCTGGGTGAACTCCGGCGGCAAGCTGCCGGTGATCTCCGATTCGGGGTACCAGGTCGGGCTGCACATGGCCCGGGTGTCCAACCTCGTCAACGACTCCGACGTGATGGTGGCCGGGGTCAAGGTCGGCAAGGTGGACACGCTCTCCGTGGACGGCAACAACGCCGACATCGTGGTGCGGCTGAACTCCGCCTACCCGCTGCACCAGGGCGCCGTCGTGCAGGTGCGGGAGAAGACCCTCGTCAACGAGACCTTCCTGGAGATCGCGGACGGCGACGGGCCGGCGCTGCCCAGCGGCGCCCGGCTGCCCGACGGCGCGGGCCGGCCCGCCACCGNGCGGGCCGGCCCGCCACCGAGCTGGACGACGTGCTGGCGAGCCTGGACGCGGACACCCGCGCCTCGCTCGCGAGCAGCGTGCGGTCGCTTGGCGCGGCCACCGAGGACGGCAGGCAGAGCGTCTCCCAGGCGCTGCAGGGCCTCGGTGACCTCGGCCGCGAGGGCCGGACCGCGCTCGACGCCCTGGCCGCGCAGTCGAAGGACCTTGAGCAGGTGACCAGTTCGGCGGCCACCCTGCTCGCCGCGCTCAACACCCGTCAGGGGCAGATCGGCCAGCTCGTCGAGGACGCGAACCTGCTCGCGCAGGCCACCGCGGACAACCGCGCGCCGGTGGAGGAGATCGTGCGTAAGCTGCCCGGCGTGCTGGACACCACCAGGAACGCCACCACCGGGCTGCGCAACGTCGCCACGGCACTGTCCCCGGTCGCGCAGAACCTCCAGGCCGCGGCGCCGGACCTCTCGGCCGCGCTGACCGAGCTCCCGCAGACCTCGGCGGACCTGCGCGGGCTGCTGCCCGCCCTGGATGGCGTGCTGGTCGCCGCGCCGGACACCCTCACCCGGGTGCCCCCCGTCGCGGGCGACCTCACGGCGCTCATCCCGAGCCTGCGGGTGGACCTGGCCGACCTCAACCCGACCCTGGCCTACCTGCGGCCCTACGGGCACGACATCGTGGCGTTCTTCACCAACTTCGGCCAGTCGGCGGCCACCGGTGACGCCAACGGCCGGGCGCTGCGGATCTTCCTGGGCCTCAACGAGCAGTCGGTCAAGGGCCTCCCGCTCAACACGAACATCGGCCCGCTGAACAAGTCCAACCCGTTCCCGCCGGCGGGAGCGTCCACCAACCCCGGTCCCCGAAACGACCCGTATCCGCGGGTGCAGCCGGACCCACGATGATCAGGAGGCGATTACCCGCCCTCCTCGCGGTTCTCGCCGCTGTGCTGGCCGCCGGTTTCATCATCGGCGGCCTGGCGAGAAGCCGGGTCGAGACCGGGATCGGCTCGTTCCTGCCGGCCCACGACCGCACCGTGGAGCAGCTCGACGAGCTGGCCTCCTCGTTCGGCGGCGACCCGATCGTGATCCTGCTGGAGAGCACGCAGCCACGGCTGCTGCTCGACAGCGACCATCTGCACCGCCTGCTGCGCCTGGAAGGGCAGCTGACCGGGCTCGGCGACGTCGCCGCGGTCTACGGGCCCGCCACGACGCTGAACCAGATCGCCGGGCAGATGCAGGACTTCCTCGCCGAGCTCTCCGGCCGCCGGGACGCGGTGCGAGCCACCGCCGAGGTCGCGGCGCGGGGCGCCGGCGCGACCGAGCAGAAGGCCCGCGAGGCCGGTGACAGCGCGATCGCCCAGTTCGACCAGCGCTACGGCCCGCTGGTCGTGCAGGGGCTGCCCGCCGGGCTGCCGACGCTGGGCAACGAGCGGTTCGTCCAGTCGGTGGTCTTCGCCCAGGGCCAGGCGCCCCGTCCCCAGTGGCGGTTCGTGGTGCCCTCGCAGAACGCGGTGGCGGTGCTCGTCCGCCCACGCCAGGGCATCGACGCCGGCGCCGCGCAGCGCCTGGTCGACCGGGTGCGCGGCACCGTGCGCGGCGCGGGCCTCGACGGTGCGCGGGTGACGGTGTCCGGGGTGCCGGTGCTCGCGGCCGGTGTCAGCGACCAGGTTCGCTCCGAGGCCCCGCGCCTCGGCGGCATCGCCGTCGTCCTGATCGGTGCCTGTTTCCTGTTCGTGCCGTGGACGCGCCGGCGCCGCCGCCTGCTCCCGCTGGCCTCGACGCTGGTCGCGATCGGTCTGACGCTGGCGATCCTGGGCTGGGCGGGCAGGCCGCTGTCCCTGGGTGTGGTGGCCTTCCTGCCGGTGCTGCTCGGGATCGGCAGCTACTATCCGACCTACTTCACCCGCAACGCCCGGCGCCGGGTCGTGCTGACCGTCGCCGCCGCCACCTCGGCGAGTTTCGCGACGTTGCTCCTCTCGCCGCTGCCGTTCGTACGCGATCTCGGCCTGACGCTGTCGATCGGTGTGCTCGTCTCCGCCGGTCTCGGCGCGCTCCTGCCGGCCGTACCCGCCGGCTCCGCCCGTGCCGACGAGCCGGCAGCGGCCGAGTCCGTTCCGGCGCACCAGCCGTCCCGGGCGCGCCGCCGCGGGACGGGGCTGGCCGTGGCGGTGGCCGTGGTCGTCGCCGCGGCCGGCTGGGCGGCGCTGCCGGGCCTGCGGCTCGACAGCGACTTCGAGTCGCTCGCGGCCGGCGCGTCCACGCTGAAGGACGCGCAGCACGTCGAGAGCGTCGTCGGCTCCTCCGGGGAGCTCTCCGTGGTGCTGCGCGGGGTGGACGTCACCAGCCCGGCGGCGGTGGAGTGGATGCGCGTCACCCAGCAGCGCCTCATCGCCGACCACGGTGACCAGCTGCGCCCGGTGGTCTCACCGCCCACGCTGCTGCAGTTCCTCGGGCCGGACAGCACCGCCGAGCAGATTGGGGCGGCGCTGCGGCTGCTGCCGCCGTATCTGGCCGGTTCGGTGATCCGGGGCGACCACCAGGTCGCCACCATGGTCTTCGGGGTCCGCATGGACGACCTCGACGCGCTGCGGGCGTTGCGGGACGACATCGGCCGCGTCCTCGTCCCGCCGTCGGGATTCCAGGTGGAGATCGCCGGGCTGTCCATGGTGGCGGTGCGGGGCCAGGAAATGCTCTCCTCCGAGCGGACACTCGGCAACCTGCTCGGGATCTCCGCGGCGGCGGCCGTGCTCGCGGTGGGGTTGCGCCGTCGCGGCGACGCCCTGCGGGCGCTGGCGGCCGCGGCGCTGGCGACCGGCGCCGGGCTGTTCCTGCTGTGGGTGCTCGGTATCCCGCTCAGCCCGATCACCGTGGGCCTGGGCTCGCTGACCGCCGCGGTGGGATGCGAGTTCACCGTGCTGCTGAGCGAGGCGGCCCGCCGGGGTGGACGCGCGCTGCGCACCCCGGTGCTACTGGCGGCGACTACTTCGGCGGTCGGCTATCTCGTCCTCGCCGCCTCTGATCTGGCCGTGATCCGGCAGTTTGGAGTGCTGCTCGCCGGTGCGGTGGGTCTCGCGCTTGCCGCCGCAGGGGTAGTCGTGGCGGTGGCGCATCCGCGATCCTCCAGGGTGCGGCCCGAACCCGGGCCACGCCCAGTAGCGCACGAGTTGGTTGGAGTGAAGTAGATGCCTGCCGAAGCCGACACCGATGTCGAGCCGGACGCATTAGCCGAGGACGGAGGCGTCCCGGCCGCCGGAAGCACCGGGAGGGGTGGCGGCGAGCCGGCCAGGGACGAACCCGCCAGGGGTCCGCTCGCCACAGACGCACCGGCCAGCAACGGATCCGCCGAGAGCAAGCCCGGCAAGGGCGGATCTGTCGGGGGCGACAATACGGAGGGTGAACCCGTCGGGGACGAACCTGCCAAGGACAGGTCGGCCGAGGCCAAGCCCGCGGTGACCAAGCCGGCAGTGGACAAGCCGGCGGTGGACAAGCTTGTCGCGGGCGAGCCGGTCAGGGACAGGCAGGCCGAGGACAAGCGGGCTGAGGACAAGCCCGCGGGGGACGACAGTACGGAGGACGACAGTACGGAGAGTGAATCCGCCGGGGGCGAACCGGCCAAGGGCAAGCTTGCGACGGCCGAGCCCGCCAGGGACGAACCCGCCGGGAACGACCTTACGGAAAGTGAGCCCGTCAGCGACAAACGCGCGGCGGACGGGCCCGGCGAGGACAGGCCCGCCGGGGACGCTCGTCCGGAGGGCGAATCCGACGAGGACGAGCCCGCCGGGGAGAAGCCCCGCGCGAAGGGCGGCGGGGACAGGGACGCCGACGAGCCAGCCGGCGGGAAGAACGCCGACGAGCCCGCCGCGGACGACGGTTCGGACACCGGCGCGGACACCGATGAGCGCTCACGCCCGCGCCGCGTCATCGGGCGGGTCCGCCAGATCCGTCCGCCCCGCTCGTTACGGGGGCGCATCGTGCTGGCGGCCGTCCTGGTCGTGCTGCTCGGCGGTGGGGTGGGCGGCTACCTGTGGCACGCGGCCGGCGCGCTGCCCGACGGTGTCGCCTTCCGGGTCGCCGGCCAGGACGTCAGCGTCGACGAGCTCGACCGTCGGGCCGAGACGCTGCGTGCCCTCTACGGGATCCAGGCGCCGGCCGACGACCCCGCCAAGCTCGACACCTTCCGCCGCGATGTCGCCAAGTCCTACGCGGTCGGCATCATCCTCGACCACGCCGCCACCGACGCGAAGATCGTGATCGCGGACAAGGCGGCGCAGGACGCCCTGAGCCGGTTCATCGAGCAGCAGTACGGCGACGGCAGCGGCGCCAGGGACCAGTTCATCCAGGCGCTCGGCACCGTCGGCACCAACGAGCAGGCGGTGCTCACGGAGATGAAGCGCCAGCTTGCCATCAACCAGCTCTTCGAGCGCATCGCCGGTACTCCCGAGATCTCCGACAGCGAGCTGCGCACCCAGTTCGACCAGCACAAGGACGAGCTCGCCACCCCGGAACGCCGCGACCTGCGCAACATCGTCGTGTCGTCGCAGGCCGAGGCCGACCAGATCGTGCGGGACGCCGCCGCCGGCACGCCGTTCGAGCAGCTCGCGCAGCAGCGCAGCCTGGACGGGAGCACCAAGGACAACGGGGGTGCGCTCGGCGCCGTCGGCGCGAGCCAGCTCGACGCCGCGTACGCCCCGGTGGCGTTCGCCGCCCCGGTCGGTGGCGTGTTCGGCCCGGTCCAGACCCAGTACGGCTGGAACGTCGGCAAGGTGATCCAGATCCTGCCACCGGCCCCGGCCGTGTTCGACCAGATCAAGGACGACCTGCGCCAGCAGCTGCAGATGGAGCGCCAGCTCACCATCTGGCGGGACTGGATGGCCGGCGCGATCCGGAAGGCCCATGTCAGATACGCCGACGGCTACCGCCCCGCGGATCCGGACTCGCCGCCACAGACCGACAACGCCACCAGCGCCTCTGTTCCGGCCACGCAGTCCTCCGCGCCACCGGCAGGCGGCTGATGAACCGGCGGCGGGAGCGGGGCCCGGCCACGGGCCCACGATGGTGATCTCCGTCATCGTCCAGGTCGGCCTCGGCCTGATCGTGTTCGCGGTCGGGTGGTGGGGTCGTCACAACGCCGAAGTTCTCGTCCCCGTCCGGCCGTTCGACGACAACCGGGAACGCCGGGTGCGGGTGGCCCGCCGCGGCGCGGTCGCCTGCCAGGTGGTCGGGGTGCTCCTGGCGCTGACGAATCTCCTCCTGCTGTTCTGAGAATCCCCGCACGGCCGCGGGCGGGTATCCCGTACCCGATCCGGGAAACGCTTTTCGGAGATATCGGGAAAACGCAGGCCGGTCGAGCGGGGACGCCCGCGCCGAGCGGGGTCGGGAAACGCCCGCGGCCGGGCGGGAGCGGCCGTGCCGGGCGGGAACGTGATTTACGGAAGGCGTGTCCCGCCGGAACGGTACGGCAGCGGAACGACGCGGCGGCAGGGAGGGGTTTGCGGTGGGGTCGCCGGGTGGGTGACGGCCCCACCGCTAGCGCTTCCGCAGGTGATTTCGTGTCGATTCGGCGAGTAGCATGATCGCGCCGACCACGAACGCGAAGAAGACCAGCACGGCCTCCCAGTGAGCGCCGGTGGCCAGTACGACAACCGCCACGACGGCCAGCACCTGCAGCACCTGCTGGGCCCACCGTATGCGCAGCAGCAGCGCCACGAGCGCGGCCAGGACGGCGATGCCCACCCCCAGCGCGAGCAGGTCCTGCGGCCGCACCTGCTCGGCTGTGCGAACCGTGCCCTCGCCGAGCTGGTCGCTCAGGTCCCGCGCGGCGCGCTGGTCGGGGTCGCTGGCCAACGCGTCCATCCCGGCCCACAGCGTGGTGAATCCCACCACCAGCCAGCACACGACAGCCACGCCGAGCAGTGCCGGGAAGCCACCGGACCGACCGGCTGTGGCACGTCTCGCGGTGTCCCCACCCGTCGGTGTCACGGGGCTGTTCGTCGCGGTGCTGCCCGTCACGGTGTTTTCCGTCGTCGCCTGCCGGTGGCTCCCGCTGGCGCGGTCGGGACGCGGCCGTGACCGCGCGGCCGGGGTGTCGCGGTGCCGGGGTGAAGTCGCCATTGCCGTTCCTTTCCTCCGCCGCGTAACGAAAGTAACAGCCGGCCGTGGCGCGGTACCGGGCGAAGTATTCCTATCGAGGGATCGAAACACCCCGCACGAGCGATGAGACGCACGCCGGGCCGCAATAGCTTCTGTGCACTGGTACACGATACGGGCCGCTGATTCCAGGCGTCCTTCCCCGCATCCGACAGGAGAAGAGATCATGGCTTTCTTCGCCGACGCCGCCGAAGTGGACAAGTACATCGGCGAGATGTTCCGGCTGGCCGGCGACCATCCCGAGGTCGGCGACAGGATCAAGGCGGCGAACATCGTCCTGCGGGTCGAGTACTCGGATCCGGACTGTGTGCTGACTGTCGCCTTCCAGGACCCGGTACGCGCCGAGCCCGGCGAGACCGACCTGACGCCGGACATCACGCTGGTCATGCGGGCCGACATCGCGAACCAGTTCTGGCGCGGGGAGTACAACCTGGCCGTCGGCCTGGCCAAGGGACAGGTCAGGGCCAAGGGGCCGGTCAGCAAGATCCTCAAGTTGGTGCCGCTCACCAAGCCGCTTTTCCCCGTCTACCGCGATCTTGTCAAGGACAAGGACGCGGCGATCTCCTGAGCGCGGAAAGGCGGGAGCCTGCGATGACAAAGCCGACGGGACCGCCGAGATCGTTCTGGATCCGAGGAGCTGAGCACACGATGACCACGACCGCGGTGCGTAACTTTCCCATGCTGATCGGTGGGGAGTGGGTCGAGTCCGCCGACCTGCTGGAGATCCGCGACCCGCAGAACGACGAGCTTGTCGCGACCGCGGCCAGCGGCGGCGCGGCACACATCGACCGGGCGGTCGAGGCCGCCCGTGCCGCCTTCCGGGAGGGCTCGTGGTCGCAGGCGGCCCCGGCCGAGCGGGCCCGCCTGCTGCGGGCCGTCGCGGCGAAGGTCGGTGACCGCCTCGACGAACTGGTCGAGCTGGAGATCATGGCCAACGGTGCCACGATCCGGCAGGCCACCGGCTTCCACATCGGCTACGTCGCGCCGCACCTGGAGTACTTCGCCGACCTGGCCGAGCGATACGCCTTCGAGCGGCCGGCCCCGCGGGCGACCTTCCCGACGCTCGCGCAGAGCACGGTGCGCAAGGAACCCATCGGGGTGGTCGGCGCGATCGCGCCGTGGAACTTCCCGTTGCTGCTGGCGCTGTGGAAGATCGCCCCCGCGCTGGCCGCGGGCAACAGCGTCGTGGTCAAGCCGGACGAGAAGACCCCGTTGTCCACGTTGGAGTTCGCCCGGATCGCCGAGGAGTGCGGCCTGCCGCCGGGTGTGCTGAACGTGGTGCCGGGGCCCGGCCCCGAGGCGGGGGCGCGGCTGGCATCCCATCCGGACGTCGGTAAGATCGCCTTCACCGGCTCCACCGAGGTCGGCCGCGAGATCATGCGGCTCGCGGCGGGCACGGTCAAGAAGGTCACTCTGGAACTCGGTGGGAAGTCACCGTCCATCGTGCTCGACGACGCCGACCTTGAGATCGCCGTCGACGGCGTGCTCTACGGCTGTTTCCTCTACTCGGGCCAGGTCTGCGAGTCCGGTACCCGGCTGCTGCTGCCGGAGTCGTTGCACGACGAGTTCGTCGAGCGGCTCGTCGAACGCGCGAAGACCATCGTGCTGGGCGACACCCGGGACTGGGAGACCGATCTCGGGCCGGTCATCTCCGCCAGGCAGCACAGCCGGATCCTCGAGTACATCGCCTCCGGGGTCGAGCAGGGCGCGACCCTGGCCCACGGCGGCGGCGTCCCCGCGGGTGAACGATTCGAGCGCGGGCACTGGATCGAGCCGACCATCTTCACCGGGGTCCGCAACGACATGCGCATCGCGCGTGAGGAGATCTTCGGTCCGGTGCTGTCAGTGATCACCTACCGCGCCGACGAGGAGGCGGTCGCGATCGCCAACGACACCAGCTACGGGCTCGCCTCCTCGCTGTGGAGCGGGGACAACGACCGCGCGCTGGCCATCGCCAACGAGATCGAGGCCGGTTCCGTCTGGATCAATGACGCCCACCAGATCAACTGCCAGGTGCCCTTCGGCGGCTACAAGCAGAGCGGCCTTGGCCGGGAGCTCGGCCCGGACGCGCTCGACGAATACACCGAGACCAAGAACGTCCACCTCGATCTCTCCGGCCGCCGCGACCGCAGGCCGTACGACGTCCTGCTCAGTCACGTCGACTGACAGATCCCCCGGTTACGGGCGGCTCAAAGGCGCCCGGAAGGCCCGGCGTCGCCGGGCCGGGAAAGGCCACCGCCAAGCCACTGCAATTCTTTTGGAGGATCCGATGACCGTCGAGATGATCCCGGCCACTGCGGATCACAAACCTGATTTCGACGAGATCGACGTCTCGTCGAAATCCTTCTGGGAGCAGACCTCCGAACAGCGGGAGAAGACCTTCGCGTTACTACGCGAACAGCGCCCGGTGTCCTGGCAGCGTCCGGTGGAGGACGCGGTGACTCCCGACCCGGACGACCCCGGCTACTGGGCTGTCGTCAAGCACGCCGACATCGTGCGGGTGAGCAAGGACCACGAGACCTTCATCTCTGGTCAGGGTGTGCTGTTCGATCTCCTGCCGGAGATCTTCCTGGAGATGTCCCAGTCGTTTCTCGCGATGGACCCGCCCAGGCACGACAAGCTGCGCAGGCTGGTGAGCGCGGCGTTCACCCCGAAACAGATCAGGCGTATCGACGACAAGATTCGAATTGCGGCGGCCGAGATCGTCGACTCCATCGCGGACAAGGGCAGCATCGACTTCGTCGCCGAATGCGCGGAGAAACTTCCCGTCCGCATGTTCGGGGATATCTTCGGCGTTCCCGCCGAGCTGCGTCCCACCGTGGCCAAAGCCGCGGCGGACGTGGTGGCCTGGGCCGATCCGGAGATCCTCGGCGACCGTTCGGCCGACGAGGTACAGGTCGAAGCGTGCACCACCCTGCACGACGTCGCCGAGCAGCTGATCGCCGACCGCCAGCGGAATCCGGGCGAGGACCTGATGACCGCGCTCGTGCGGGCCGAGGTCGATGGGCAGTCCCTGGACGCCTTCGAGATCGGCTCCTTCTTCGTGCTGATGGCGGTGGCCGGCACCGACACCACCAAGCACACCTCCAGCCACACGGCGCTCGCCTTCACCAGGTTCCCCGATCAGCGGGACTGGCTGTTGGCGGACTTCGACGGCCGGATCGGCCGGGCCACGGAGGAGTTCGTCCGGTACGCCTCACCGGTGATGACCTTCCGTCGTACCGCGGTCCGGGAGACCGAACTCGGCGGCCAACGGATCATCCCCGGCGACAAGGTCGTGCTGTTCTACCCGTCGGGCAACTGGGACACCGACGTGTTCGAGGATCCCGACCGCTTCGACCTGAGCCGCAACCCCAACCCGCATGTAGGTTTCGGTGGCGGCGGCATACATTTCTGCCTGGGGAACCAGCTCGCGAAGTCGATGCTGCGCGCGCTGTTCCGCGAACTCCTGACCCGCATACCCGAGTTCACCGCCAGCGAGCCGGAATATCTTGGCACCAACTTCATGCGCGGCATCAAGCGGATGAAGTTCGAGTTCACACCGGAGAGATGACTGACATGCGTATTGTGGTCGACCACAGCAGGTGCACCGGCCTGGGTATGTGTGAGTCGATAGCCGAGGACGTGTTCGAGGTCCAGAGCGACGGCAGCCTTCGTATACTGATCGAGGAAATCGACCCCGCCCGCCGTGAGGAGATCCAGGCCGCGGTGGACTCCTGTCCGACCGAGGCACTGAAACTCGTCGACTGACGACTGATTTCCGTTGGGAGGGTGTTCGGAGCCAGCTGTCCGGTTCGCCGTGCCCAGGTGGCTCCTGGCCTCGTCGTTCCCCGCACACCACGGTGCCCCTGGTCGGGCATCGTGGTGTGCGGGTCGCGGCCCAGCGGATCCTTCTGACACCGTAGCCAGGTCCACGTCCGCTATGTCATGAGTGTGTCGCTCATCCGGTCACGTCCCTGCCGATGAGCTGGCGAGCGACCACCCAGAGCAGTACCTCGTTGGCGCCCTCGAAGATTTCCAGGACCTTGGCGTCTCGGTAGAGCTCCTCCAGCCGGAAGGTTTCACCGGTCTCGGATATCTCACGAGCGAAGCCGTAGCCGCCGAAGACCTGAATGGCGTCGCGAGCCATGTCACCGGCAAGCCTGGTGGCGTATGCCTTGGCCATCGCCGCCTCGGGTTCCGGTACCCGTTCGCCGCGGTCCACCCGCAGCGCGGCCTTCTGGTACAGCGTCCGTGCGCAGTCCAGCTCGGTGGCCCGCTGCGCGAGCCGGTACTGCCAGTGCTGCATGGCGCCGAGCGGTTTGCCGAACAGGTGACGGCTGCGCGTCCGGTCCACCGCCAGATCCAGCGCGGCCTGCGCCACACCGACACCGGCGGCGGCGATGCCGATCCGTCCGTAGGTGAGTGTCGCCAGCGCCACCGACAGGCCTCTGCCAACTCCGCCCAGCACGTTGTCCCTGGGCACGAGTACGTTGTCGAACGCGATGTCCGCCGTCAACTGGCCGCGGTGGCCCATCTTCAGGTCCGGTTTGCCGATGCGGACGCCGGGGCTGTTCTTCAGGTCGACGGCGAACATGGTCATGGCGGAGCCGGAGCGGCAGAGCACGGTCACCCAGTCCGCGACCGGGCTGTTGGTGATCCAGCGTTTGCGCCCGTTGATGACGAATCCTTCCGCGGTCTCCTCCGCCGTGGTCCGCAGGGCGCCCGCGGAAAGGTCGCTGCTGGCATCGGGCTCGGTGGTGGCGAAGGAGAACACCAGCTCACCGGAAACCAGACCGGGGATCAGCCGGGCCCGCAGTTCGTCGCTGGCGAAGGACAGCGCCTTGGGTACCAGGATGCACTGCCCGTCGTACACGCCGGCCATGCTGCTGCTGTGGTAGGCGATCTCCTCGGTCGTGGTGCATGTGCCCAGCAGCGGGAACTCCAGGCCCAGGCCGAAATCCGGTCCGAACGGGACCGCGAAGGCGCCCGCCTCGGCGAGTCCGCGAAACGCCTTCCACGGGAAGCTCTCCGCGCTTTCCTCACGCTGTCCGATGTCGCGGGCGTGGGGCGCGACCCGTTCGACCACGGCCTGACGTATCTGTTTCCGGAGGGCGATCGTCTCCTCCGGTATTCCTAGATCGTGCCACATGTGATCCTGCGTACGTGGCGGTGTCTGGGTCAAAGTAAGAACTCCTCACGGGACGGAAAAGAGCGCGGATCCCGGCGGGAACTGTCGGCCGGGAATCCCTGGATGTGGGCATGGCCGGAGCCGGTCGGGCAGAAATCGGGGGTGCGTCCGTGTCCGATCTGTTCGGGTGGCGTTACGAGAACGCGGTGGCTACCGCTGGCCGTTCAGCCAGATCGACACGGCTTCGGCACGATTGGCCGCAAGCAGTTTACGCAGGATGTGTTTGACGTGGGACTTTACGGTTCCCTCGGTGATCACCAGTTTGCTGGCGATCTGGTGGTTCGTGTCACCGGCGGCCATCAGCCTGAGTACGTCGATCTCCCGCCTGGTCAGGGGGGAGCCCGTCGTCCGGCGGTCGTCGTCCGGCGGTCGTTCGGGGCGGGCGGGCCGGTGCTCCTTACCGTGTGTGCCGAGCCCGCTCTGCTCCTCGAAATCGTCGTTGATCAACGCGGTCAGCCCCGCGGCGTAGCGCAGCATCTCGGTGCGCATCTGGGTCAGCCGTTCGAGGAGGATCGCGCGTTCCAGGGTATAGCCGAAGCCTTCGGCGAAGAACGTCAGGACGTCCTGGTCGAAGTCGGTGAATCCGCCGCGGTGGAAGTAGCGGTCGGCGTGCAGGAAGCCGATCATCTGGTCGGAGGACATGATCGGCACCGCGACGTAGCTCCGGCACTGGGAGACCTCGGCGATCGGCCGGTGTACGCGTGACTCCCGCTGGACGTTGGTGACGGTCAGCGGTCGTTTCCGCCGTACAATCTCAGTTTCGAACAGGTTGGGCACGAGCTTCTGCGGGTTGTCCCGTCCGGCCTGCAGGATCACCTGTGCCCACTGACCGTCCCCCTCGACGTGCAGCGCTTCCGCCATCCACAGTGAATGGTGGATGCGGGACAGGATCGCCCGGTCGAAGCCCATCGTGCACACGATGCTCGGGGCGGACTCGATGAGTTCGGGCACCGACGCCGTCTGGCGTAATCGGCTGAGGGCATTCTGTGCGTTGCGCAGCATGCCTGAGTGGTACTGGGCGCGTTCCTCACGCACGTCGTCGTAGACGTTCTTCAGCTGGATGGCCAGTGATAGCAGGTCGTCGGCGCCGGCCAGACGGTCGGCTATGGCGCGGTCACCGGCCGCGGCCGTGCGTACACCGCGCCAGATGGCGTCCAGGGCGATGCTGGCGGTGGGTAAATCGTCGATCTCGGCGGCGTCGGACAGGCGCTGGGAACGGAGCAGCTCCTGGGCTCTGCCGATGATCGTGAGCACCTCGCTCAGCGTCTGATCGGAAATCGACCGCTGGTGTACGCGGCCGTCGATCGTTGGTCTGCGGTTCCTCCCCTGACACCCGATGTCCTTGGTGGGCACGATGAGCCTCCTCGACTGACGCAGGCGTCCGGCGCTGGACGCTCGGCGGGGCATAGGCCGAGCACAAAACCAAGGTCCGGTCCCGCCATATTCTGTCCATATCCATAACCTGCTGTCCGGGCCGCCGGTGTCGGTGCGGCGGATGTTACCTCGTTGGAGGGAGTAAATGTCCCCCGAACGGGAGATGTGACCTGGCGAATAAAAGACGGGACCCTTCGTGTTGTCCGGTCGAACCGCTCCCGAGAATTCCGTCCGGATCCTGCTGTTGTCCGGGTCGGCGACGCAGTGAATACTCCCTCGTTGGAGAGAGCAACAGTCTCCCGGCGAGAGATGCGACCCGATGCGCGGAAAGGCCGGATTCGTTCCCGGTGCGTTGCCCGGCCTGACTGCTCCCAACAACGTGAACACCGAATACTCCCGGTCGGCGCTGGTGCCGCTGGAGGGGATGCGGATGCCCTTGTCCCAGCTCAGCCGTCCGATGAGAACCAGGTGTGCCGGGTACGCGCGGCCCGTCCTGTCCTGACAATCCCTCCACAGCCGGAGCGCTCATGTATCCAGGAACGCACGCAGCCGGAAAACCCGACAAGCCGGCGGTGGTAATGGTCGGCACGGAACGTACGCTCACGTACCGCGAGTGGGAGAGCCATTCCGCCCGCCTCGCGCGCTACCTGTACGACGCTGGCCTGCGCCGCGGCGAGACGGTGGCCGTACTCGCCGAGAACGCCCCGGAGTGCTTCGAGGCCTACTGGGCGGCGCTGCGTTCAGGGCCCTACATCACAGCGGTCAATCACCACCTCTCGCCGGAAGAGGCCGCCTACATCGTCAACGACTGCGACGCCAGGGCACTCATCGTTTCGGCGGGCAAGCACGAACTGGCCGAGGCGGTCGCGCAGCGGGCACCCGAGCTGATCGTGAAGCTCGCCTTCGGCGGCAGGGTCACCGGTTTTGGTGACTACGTCTCGGCGCTGGCCGGGGTAAGCGACGACCCCTTGCCCGAGCGGCCGCGCGGCGCGGACATGCTCTACTCCTCCGGCACCACCGGGCGCCCCAAGGGTGTCAAGCCACCCCTGCCGGACCGGCAGGTGCACGAGCCTGGTGACCCCTACACCGCGATCTTCAGCAGGATGTACGGGTTTGACGAGAACACCGTGTACCTTTCGCCCGCGCCGCTGTACCACGCCGCGCCACTGCGCTTCGGCGGCGTCGTGCACGCCATCGGTGGCACGGTGCACGTGATGCCGAGGTTCGACGCCGAGCAGGCGCTGCGCACCATTGAATCGGCGCGGATCACGCACAGCCAGTGGGTGCCGACGATGTTCGTGCGGATGCTCAAGCTCCCGGAGGAGGTAGGTCTGCGCCACGACGTCTCGAGCCTGCGGGTTGCCATCCATGCCGCCGCGCCCTGCCCGGTGGAGGTGAAGCAGAAAATGATCAACTGGTGGGGGTCGATCCTGTACGAGTACTACAGCTCGACCGAGGGCAACGGGATCACCTTCATCGACAGCGAGCAGTGGCTGCGCAAGCCGGGATCG
>NZ_JWIO01000017.1:56612-86075 GCF_001017755.1 Protofrankia coriariae | reverse complement strand
GCTGCGCAAGCCGGGATCGGTGGGGCAGGCCGGGCTCGGCGTCGCGCGGATCTGCGACGACGACGGCCGTGAGCTGTCGGCCGGGAAAATCGGAGTGGTCTATTTCGAACGTGAGACGCTGCCGTTCCAATACCACAAGGATCCCGCGAAGACCTTGAGCGCACAGCACGTTGACCACCCGAACTGGACGACCACGGGCGACATCGGTTATCTCGACGACGACGGCTGCCTGTTCCTGACCGACCGCAGGGCGTTCACCATCATCTCCGGTGGGGTCAACATCTATCCCCAGGAGATCGAGGACTGTCTCGCCCTGCACCCGAAGGTGCATGATGTCGCGGTGATCGGTGTTCCCGACCCGGAGATGGGTGAGTCGGTGCACGCGGTGGTACGGCTACCGCCGGGCGTGGCGCCCAGTGCGGAGCTCGCCGAGGAACTGCACACTTATGTCCGGGAACGGATCGCCCGATACAAGGCTCCGCGGGGGATGGATTTCGTGGACGAGTTACCGCGTACTGAAACCGGCAAGCTCGTGAAGTGGGTGCTGCGTGAACGGTACCTGCGGGCAGCCGGAGTCACCCCGTGATGACGACAACGGTCGATACCTGCAGCGATCAGGGAGATCTTGTAGTGGCCGGGGACGAGGTGGCAGCCCAGACGGTCCGGGCTGCGGCTGGTTGGTTTCGCAGGCCTGTTCGGCCGAAATGTTGTAGCGTACGCCATGAAATCCCTCGGTAGCCGGCGGTCCGGAGGTGTCGATGCCACGATTCGTGCCGTGGCCATTTTTTGATGACCATGGTATGGGCCATTCGCATGGTGGTATGTACGTATTTTCTCGGTGAGGTGCGCGTTGCACTTCGATGATCATGGCGGACGCGGCAGTTTATTCCGCATTCAATGATGGCCTGACTTCAGACAGCCTGAAGCGACCAGCTCGGAACAGAAAGGTGATCGGGCCATGACGTCTTCCCGCCCGCGTCTTGTCGTGGTGGGCGCGTCCCTCGCCGGGCTGCGCGCTGTCGAGGCCGCGCGCCGCCACGGCCACGACGGGCCGATCACGCTGGTCGGCGCGGAGGAGCATCTGCCCTACGACCGGCCGCCGCTGTCCAAGGCGTATCTGGAGTCGGGGGAGCCACCCGTCGTGCAGTTCCGCGACGAGTCCTACCTGCGCGAACAGCTCGGTGTCGAGCTGGTGCTCGGCCTGCCCGCGAGCGCGCTGGACACCGAGGCGCGGACCGTCCTGGTGGGGGAGCGTCCGATCGGCTACGACGCGCTCGTCATCGCCACCGGCGCGCGGGCCCGCCAGCTGCCGGGGGGTGAGCAGCTCGCCGGCGTGCACACGTTACGGACGCTCGACGACGCGCTGGCGGTGCGGGCCGCGCTCGACGCGGGCGCGCGGACCGTGGTCGTCGGTGCCGGGTTCATCGGGTCCGAGGTCGCCTCCGGCGCGCGCCGGCGCGGGCTGCCGGTGACCATCGTCGAGGTGCTGCCCACCCCCCTCGTCCGGGCGGTCGGCACGCGGATGGGGGCCGCCTGCTCGGCGCTGCACCAGGCGCACGGCACCGACCTGCGCTGCGGCGTCGCGGTCGACACCCTCCTTGGGAACGGCAGGGTCGAGGCCGTGCGGCTCGTCGACGGCACGGTGCTGCCAGCCGACCTGGTCGTGGCGGGGATCGGGGCGAGCCCGCAGACCGACTGGCTGGCCGGCTCGGGCCTGACCATCGACAACGGTGTGCTCTGCGACGAGACACTGTGGACCGGTGCCCCCGGCGTCTACGCGGCCGGTGACGTCGCGCGCTGGCCCAACCCGCTGTTCCCCGGGCACATGCGGGTCGAGCACTGGACCAACGCCGCGGAACAGGGCACGCTCGCCGCCACGAACGCGCTGAACCCCGACGACGCCAAGCCGCACGAGAGCGTGCCGTACTTCTGGTCGGACTGGTACGACCACCGGATCCAGTTCGTCGGCGTGCCACAGGCCGACGAGGTCCAGGTGGTGTGGGGCAGCGTCGACGAGCACCGCTTTGTCGCCCTCTACCGGCAGGGCGACCGGGTCACCGGCGCGCTCGCCGTCAACGGGGCGCGAGAGATCATGAAGTATCGGATACAGATCAGCCGGCGTACCTCCTGGGCGGACGCCCTGACGTTCGCGGCCGGGCGCCCCGCGGCGACACCGGCGTCCGCGTGAACGGACCGGGTCTTTGACGTCCGGCTCAGTTGGGGCCCTATAGCAGGTCGCCGAGGCTGGGTGTTGCGGAGCGTACCGTGACACCCCGGCCTGAGCGGCCGGCTACCGGCAGGCCATGGTCGAGGGGACCGTGGGTCAGGGGCGCAGCGCGTGCAGCACCATCGACTGCGCCGTGGTGATCAGCGTTTCGAGCGGCCCGCGGTCCGGGTGCCACCACTCGGCGGCCCAGTTGAGGGCGCCGAGCACGAGCATGCGGGCCAGCGGGGGATCGACGTCGGGGCGTAGCTGGCCGCTGGCCTGCAGGGCGGCCACGAGCTCACGCCAGATGTCGTTGTAGGCGGACACCTCCGCGAGCGCCCGCCGGCTGATGGCCTCGGGCAGCTGGTTGGCGTTACGGATGATCGCGTGCGAGTAGGCCGAGATCTCCAGCTCGTGACGCAGGTGCGCGGCCACGGCGGCGGCGATCCGCTCGGACGGGGNNNCGGCGATCCGCTCGGACGGGGTGGCGTCGGACGGCAGCGCGGCGAGAGCCTCCTCGAGATGTGTCCGCATCGCCGCCGCGCCGACGAACATGACCTCCTCGATGAGGTCCTCACGCGACGGGTAGTAGTAGTAGATCGCCGGTGCCTGCACACGGGCCTGTGCGGCGATGTCCGACAGCCGGGTCCCGCTGAAGCCCTTGCGGCTGAGCACCTCCGCGGCCGCGTCCAACAGCCGGCCGCGGGTGCGCGAGGACTTCGACGCGCTCGCAGCCTTCGACGTGGTCGCCGCCTGCCCCTCGCCCCTGACGCCGTCGACGGCGTTTTTTGCCACGGTTCAATAATAGGACGCTCCAGCGCCGCGTCCTGCCGAGGCGCCCATTGCTCCCGGAGCGCGGTACGCACAGGCGATCACCGGCAGCGCCCCTGGCGAACTCAGGCCACTCAGGCCGCTCAGGGCGACCGGCTGGCCGGTAGCGACATCGACAAGCGTCGTGCCGTACACCCGGCGCGGCGCATCGCGAAGTCGTCCACCACGATGTTCGCCAGACGCGACGCAAGACCCCACCGCCACGGAGGTCGCATCCGCCCTGTGGTCGTAGTCATCTGACACAGTCGGTCAACACCGAGAGGCCGGTTCGGTTTCAAGATCGTTCTTGGCTCCGGAGAACACCCGTAGAGCCAGCTGTGAGCCCGCTGCTTTCCGGGACTGCCGCGACGTCCCCACGGTGTGCGTTGTCATGGGCCAGGTGTGGCGTGCTCCCCTTCGGTGAAGGCGGCGAGTTGTTCGCCGACACCGTCGAGGACAGCGTAGGCGCGGATCTCCCGCCGGACGGGGGCGGTTCCGCCCGCCGTCCCCGCCACGCTGTCGGCGGTATTTTCACCGTCGGTGTGGCTCGGCCGCGGGGCGGGACGGTCGGGGCGCGTAGAAGCGCACGCTGGCCTCGGTATGCGCGACCGCGCTCCAGCAGGGCCGGTCGAGGGCTCTGCCCGCGGCATCGGGCAGCCAGCGGGCAGGCTGATGACAGGGTATGACCGTACAGGGATGCCAGAGCTCACCGGGTGGGGTGGGGTTGCTTCGGTGTTGCGGGCGCGCGGGGGATGCGGTGGCCGCGCGCCCGCCGGCCGGTTACAGAATTTCGATGTTCGAGATCTTCCAGCGGCCGTCCTGGTTCTCCAGGACCAGTCCGAGGTGTGCCGGGCCGGAGGAGTTGGACTGCTGCGCCGAGGAGCTCTGCGCGGCCTGGTCGGCCAGTACCAGCACGTCGGCGCGGTTGCCGTTGAGCGCTGTCACGCCAACGGCGTGGACGGTCGTGGTGACGCTGACCCCTCGCGCCGGGGCCTGCTGCAGCAGCGGTCGATAGAGCTGTTCGTACTGGTCGGTCGCGCTTCCGGTCAGGGAGTCCTTGGCGGCCTGCTCGGTGGCGGCGACACTGTTCGGGTTGACCGTGAAGACCGTCTCCACGGTCTTGCCGATGTCCTGCATCAGGGCTGTCGTGGCGGCGGAGTCGACGAAGGCGTCATTGGTCGACAGGGGATGACGGCCAGCCTTGTCCGCGTGCACACCCAGCGCGATGGCCGCTGTGACCGCGGCCGCCAGACCCGCCACGAGAGCTACGAGAACCTGGACGCGGGCGAGTGCGGGAACGGCGGGCACGGTGGATCGCCTCCGCGCGCCACCGCCGGGGGTGCGCGGCCCCACGCGCGGTTCACCGGTGGCGGCCGCGGGGCTGTCATCCGCCGGTTTTCCGGTCGCCGCGTCCAGGGCGGACCCGTCGCGTTCCCCCCCGTCGGCGGAAGCCTCGGGCACCTCAGGCACCTTGGAGGCGCCGGAAGCGTCGGGTAAGTCGGGCGTCCTGGGCGCGGCGGGCGCTTCAGGCACCTTGGAAGCGTCGGGCGCCTCGGGCGCGGTCAAGGCGTTCGACGCGCCGTCCCTGGCTTCGTGATCAACAGTGGTGTCGACGCTGGGGTCGGCCGTGAGGTCGACATCGCTGTCGCTGTCGCGCCGTTGCCGGTGAGACGGTCGCCGCCGCCCCGGTGCGGACGGATGCATGGTGGCCCTGTCGGTCCGGGAACGGTGAGCGGATGTCACAGGGGCGTCCTTACAACTGTGAAGTGACCGGATGACGTACCGGGTGATGTCATGTCCCCGCCGGGACCGTCTGGATGGAGCTGAGCTTCCAGCCGGCGGCTGTCCGTGTCACGTCGCCGGTCAGGCGGGTGCGTTCGGTGGTGGCCGGCTGTCCTTCGGGGACCGAGCGGATCTCGATGACCGCGATCACCTTGGCGGTGCCGGCGTCACGGTCGAACGCGACGAGGCCGCCCTGGATGAGCCGCGCGGTGCTGACGGTCCTGGTGTCGGTGATCGTTTTGGTGATCTGTGCGTTTTCCTGCCGGACCTTGTCCTGAAGGGCTCCCGTCGAGGCGTTGGCCCAGCGCTCCAGGCCCTCCGCCGGCTGGCGGTAGTCCACTGTGTTGAATATGACCATGCTGTCCTGCCCGGCGGTTATCGCGGCATCGCGGTCGGCCGTGAACGTGGCCTTCGCGTTGTCGCCGGATCTCTCCTCCGCCCACCAGCGCAGGCCCTGCCAGGCAGACGCGGCCACGGCGATGACGAGCAGGCCCGCGAGTACGAATCCCGTGACCTGGCGCGCCCGGGGATAGCGGGGTGCCGCGTCGCCACGGCGGGAGCGCTGGGCACGCCGGGAGCGCCGGGCGCCGCCGGTGGGGCCGGCGGGCCGTGCCGGCTTCCCGTCGGCCCCGGGGCGGTCACCGGGCTGCTCCTGCTCCTGTGCCTGGTCCCGCTCCTGGTCCTGCTCCTGTCGGATGCTGGTGTCATCCTCCGCGTCCTGGTCGTGGCCTTCGGCCTTCCCGTTGTCGGCGGTCTTGCGCGCGGTCAGTCGAAGCGCCATGACCGATGAACCCTCCTGCCTGCCTGGCTGGTGACCGTGCTTTCGTAGGCATCGATCTGTTCAGCCGGTGTCATGCCGACGGCGCGGCGTCCTCCGCCGGAGTCCGCCGTCCGTCCAGGGACAGCGAATCCTGAAAGTAGTCCGCTCCGCGCGTCAGTGGAATCTCTCTCGTGGAGAAGTTCCGCCCTTCTATGGGGTGACTACCGGCGGTGCGCGCGGAGCCGGGGCACCAGCACACAGCGGCGGTGGGACCGACGGGCGTCGAATCACCTGCGCCGGTGTGCCGCGCGGGTACCGAGCCGCTTCCCGTTCTCCAGCCGTCGTGTTTACAGGCCGGTTCTTCCCCGCTCGCCTGGGAGTCGGCGTTCCGGCTGTTATCCAGGCGCCCTCTTCCGGTCCGTCGACAAATCCAGTAGTTTTGTCAACAATAGTGATTGTTGTGTATTTGTTGATGGTTATTTATTGTGCGATGTGATTTTTTGGCGCTGCCCACCTGCCCCGCCAGCTGCCCCAGCACCTGTCCCCGCGCTGTTCACCCGGCGCTGTCGGGACAGGTGTGTCATAGCGGGGGCGTCGTCAGGGTGATGCCAGGGCATCCAGTGTCATGGTGCATCCAGGGACGGTAGGGCCGGGCCTGCCTGGTAGGGTGGATCTCCCCCCTGTCCCACCCCAACGGGTAGGTCAATTCCTCCCCGGGGATGTCGCGACCGTGCTTCCCGCTGGAATAGGTTCATGGTCCAATAAAGATCCAATCCGTCTGGTGAATCTGGTACGGCGAGGTTCCGTACTCCGGTGAGTGCCCGAAAGCGACGGGAACCCCGTTGACGACGGCACGGTGGGTCCGCGAACGTGATACAGCGCCGAGCTGATGCAGGGAGACAGATGACGCACCAGGTTGCGACCGGGCCCAGCCATCACCGCTCACGTTCCGGCTCCCTCGCCGGGGGCGTTATGACGAGGCTGCCACCGCTTCTTCAGCGAGTAGCCGTCGACGTCGGACAGAGCGGGCAGTTACTCGGGCGGCTGGTGTCCACAGCGGTACGCCAGCCACGCGGGTACTGGGGGAGCACCCGTGACGAGATGTACGCGATGCTGCGCTTCTGCTGGCTGCCGTGCAGCCTCGCGGTCGGCGGCTTCACCTTCCTCATCGCGAACTACGCGTACGACCTGCTCAGCCTGCTCGGCGGGCACAACCGGATAGGCACCTACTTCGTGATGGCGAGTATCCGGGAGATCTCGCCGTTCTGTACCGGCATGGCCGTCGCGGGGGTGATGGGCACGGCCATGACCGCGGACCTCGGCGCCCGGCGCATCCGGGAGGAGCTCGACGCGCTGAAGGTGCTCGGGGTCGACGCGACGCGCACGCTGGTGCTCCCCCGGGTACTTGCTATCACGATCATGACGGTGGCCTTCACCATCATCGGCGGTCTGCTCGGCATCATCATGGCCATGATCTCCGCGACCGTGCTCGGCACGACGTCCACCGGTGGTTACTTCGGTAGCTTCCTGTCGAGCCTGACCGCCNGGCATCATCATGGCCATGATCTCCGCGACCGTATTTGGCACGACGTCCGTCGGTGGCTATTTTGCAAATTTCCTGTCGAGCCTGACCGCTCCCGAGCTGGTCGGTGTTCTGATCAAGTCCACGCTCACCGGCCTGTTCATCGGCATCGTCTGCGCGCAGAAAGGGCTCACCGTGCGTGGTGGGTCGGAGGGTGTCGGACGGGCAGTCAACGAGGCGGTGGTGCTGTGTTTCGCCGCCGTATGGGTGATCAACTTCGTGGCGAACGCGACGATGCTGGGCCTGAACCCCGACATGTTGGTGAACCGGTGAAAGGCGTTCGACGATGACCGTGACCGACGAGCGGAAAGAGGCCACGCCGGAGCCGGTGAGCAGCGGTGGCGGTGGCTTCGGTTCCTACAGCAGTGACCGGTCGTTGGTGTACGACCTCGGTGAGATCGCCAGGTTCGCGGCGACCTCCGTGCGCCGCATGCCGGGTGTGCGGCACTACGGCTCCGAGGTGTTACGCCAGGCCGGGATCATGATCCTGTCCAGTTCTGGGATCATCTGGTTCATGATGGCCATGCTGGCCGCGGAGGCCTCGTTGGAAGGCCACTATCTTCTCAGCCAGCTGGGCGCCGGCAGTTATACGGGAGTGTTCACCTCGACGGCTGACTACACGGTCGCCCCCGAGATGTGGGGGTGGATTCTCTCGGCGAAGGTCGCCTGCGGGCTGGTCGCCGAGCTCGGCTCGATGCGGATCAGCGAGGAGATAGACGCGCTTGAGGTCATGGGCCTCGACTCGCACTCGTATCTCATCAGCACCCGGCTGCTCGCAACCATCGTCGTCACGCCGTTCATGTTCATCATAGGCACCGGGATCATGTACTGCGTCCAGTATGTGCTGAACGTGCACGTGTTCCACAGTGTGTCCGCGGGTGGGTATCTCTCCGTCTTCTGGGCCTTCCAGACCCGGCAGGACGTGCTGTTGTCGCTGGCCATGGGTGCGATCATGGGAATGATGATTGTCATCGTCGGCTGTTACTACGGGTACACGGCCAGCGGTGGGCCGGTCGGGGTCGGCAAGAACACGGCGAAGTCCATGGTGATCAATCTGGTCATCGTCAGCGTGGTCGGGGCGGTGTTCCAGCAGATGTTCTTCGGGTCGCTGACGCGCGCGCCCATCGGGTACTAGACCATGTCCGGCAGATGTTCGACCGCATGGGCGGCACCGCGTTCGTCTCGCTCGACACCCGTCAGAGACGGCACGGCGCGATGAGTGACGCGATGTTGGCGCAGTTCGCGTTCGCTGCCGTGTTCTTCGTTATCGGATGCTGGGGGCGACGACATGCCGCCGATCTCGTTTCTCGGGCCCTTTCCCGCGAAGCGCGGACGGCAAAGGAACAGTCGCTGCGTCGGGGGGCACGCTACTGCCAGATCGTCGCGGTGCTCTTCATCGTGTTCGGGGCGACCGGGCAGACCTTTCCCCTTGGCCTCCCATTTGACGGTCCCATGTAACGGGAAACACGGATCGTGATGGCAGCACTGTCGATCGGATACGGGCGAGACCCGGGCTGGGAGGTGCCCGCGCCAGGCCGGTGCGGGCACCACGGCGACGGCAGGATGCTTCCGCGCGCTCGGGTGGCCTGTTCCACGGCACACCCCCTTCCTGGCCGGCGTCACGCGTCTTCCGGACGCTGGGGCTGGCCGCGGCAGGTCCTGGCATGCTGGGCTGGCGGCTGTGACGCGTGTTGTGCTGGCACCCGACAAGTTCAAGGGATCGTTGAGCGCCGCCGAGGTGTGCGCGGCGTTGGCCGAGGGGCTGCGCGCGGCCCGCCCGGACGTGCACACGGTGTCCCTGCCGGTGGCGGACGGCGGTGACGGCACGGTCGAGGCCGCGCTGTCAGCGGGATACCGGCGGGTCGCGGTGACCGCGGAGGGGCCCACGGGTGAGCTTGTCGACACGGCCTACGCCGAGCGCGACGGCACCGCGATCGTCGAACTGGCCGATGCCTGCGGCCTGCGTCGGTTGCCGGGCGGACGTCCCGCGCCGCTGGCGGCGTCCAGCTACGGGGTCGGGCAGGTGGTCGCTGCCGCTCTGCGCGCCGGCTGCCGACGGGTGGTGCTCGGTATCGGGGGGAGCGCGAGCACCGATGGCGGTGCCGGGCTGGTTGAGGCGCTGGGCGCTGTCCTACTTCCCGAAAGCCCTGAAAGCCCCGAAAGCCCCGGGAGTCCAGAGCGTCCCGGGAGTCCCGCGGGGCGGCGGCGTCACCGGGGTGGGGGTGCTCTTGCCGCCCTCGACGGCGTCGATCTGTCCGGGCTGGACCCACGGCTGCGTGACACCGAGCTGATAGTCGCCTGCGACGTCGACAACCCGCTGCTGGGCCCGCACGGCGCGGCTGCCGTGTACGGCCCGCAGAAGGGCGCCACACCGGACGACGTCGCTTTCCTGGAACGGGTGCTGGCCCGCTGGGCGACGATCGTGATGTCCGCGACCGGGACCGATCATCGATGGGCGCCGGGGGCGGGGGCCGCCGGTGGTGTCGGCTTCGCCGCCCTGTCGCTGCTCGGCGCCCGGCTGTGTCCCGGGATCGACCTGATACTCGATCTTGTCGGTATTGACGACGCGCTGCTCGGGGCCGATCTGGTGGTGACGGGGGAGGGGTCGCTCGACGAGCAGACACTGCGTGGGAAGGCCCCGGCCGGGGTGGCGGCCCGGGCGCGTGCGGCCGGCGTACCGGTCGTCGCGGTGGCGGGACGCTCGCTGCTGGATTCCGCGGCGCTGACCGGCGCCGGTTTCTCGGCGGTGCGCACCCTCGCCGAGCTGGAACCGGATGAGCGGGTGAGCCTGTCCCAGGCGGCTGACCTGCTGCGCCGTCTCGCGCCCCGACTGATCGATCGGTCCTGGCCGGATGGTCCGGCCTGTTCCGTGGCCGCTACCCGTCCCGCTGGTCGTACGGAGGCCGGCGACGGAAGATGACCATTGCTGGGATGCCGACGGCGAGCAGCGCCGCGAACGCCGCGAGCGGAAGGAAGGCACCGCCGGAGCCCCCCGTCCGGTCGGAGCGTAGGGACCGCGCTATCGTGTAGGCCTCCTCGGTGTTCTCCGTCGGCCTGACCTGCCCAGTCTGGACCGCCCGCACGGATTCGACCGGTTGCACGGCGAAGGTGTATCCGGTCGCGCTGCTACCGACCCGGTCGAGGACGATGTTGCTGAACGTGTCCGGGTCGAGGATCGCGCGGATGGCGGATCTGCCGCGCGAGGTGTCCTGTTGGACGGCGTACACGCCTGGCACAAGGTCGTCGAACGCCCATTCTCCGGACGCGTCGGTGGTGGTCTCCCGCAGGATGGCCGTCCCGTCCGGGCTTGTGCCGGTCAGTTGGATGGCCACGTCAGGCGCGGCGGACTCGCCCGCGTCCTGTCGCCCGTCGCGGTCGGCGTCCAGGTAGGCGTTGCCGCTGATACTGGAGCGGGCCGAGGCGCCGAAGTCGCCGAACGGTCTGAGCAGATCGGCCAGCTGCCGATGACCTTCGCTGTTCGGATGGTAGATCAGGCTCTGGTCGAGGGCGAGGAAGCCGTCGAGGAACTCGTGTATCCAGCGGTCCGGATTTCGCTGGTCGACGGCGGGGTCCGGTTCGTGGCCGGCGAAACGGCATTTGACGGTGTCGACCACGGTGACGAAACGGCCCGGCGTACCGACCGAATCCGCCGGCAGGGCGTCCAGCGAGCAGCTGTGCGCGTCGGGGTCGGAGGGCCCGGTGAAACCCAACGAGCGGTTCACCGTGTCCGCGGCGGCGATCTGCATGCCGTCCCCGCGGTCGCCGAGTTCCCGGACCGCGGCGGACGGGTCGAAGACCGTCCCGTTCAGGGCGTCCCGTGCGCCTGGTGGCAGGTAGTGTTCCCGGCTGGACAGGTACGGATAGGTGACCAGGGCCACCCGCCCCCCGGGCGGCATCCGCTCCCGCAGGCGGGTGAGCAGGGTGACCAGGCGGCTGCGGACCTCCGTGAGCTCGTCCGTTGCCCGCTCGGTGAGCCGTTCGCATTCGGCGATGTCCCCGGCGGGTATCCCGAAGAGCTTCGGAACATCGAAGGCGAAGCAGCGCAGCACGATGTCGGAGAACTGGACGTCGTTGCCGCCGATCGTCAGCAGGACCAGGTCGGTGTCCGCGCCGACCGCGTCGAGCTGCGGTGTGACCACCCGGGTGCACACGGCGGACGCGATGCCGTAGGTGACATCGACCGGGCCGATATCGGCGGTTTCCTCCGACCCGAACCCGGACGAGCAGTCCCGCGACAGGCGGTCAGAGACGGCGGGATCGTTCGCGGTCTCGCCGCCGCGCAGTGGGGTCCGGTAGGTGTGCTGATCAATCCTGCGTGGGTTGAGAAGATCGTTCGTGGTGGCGCCGCTGCACGCCCGGTTGACATAGGTGACGTCGTATCCGCGTTCGTCGCGCAGCCACTGGGCATATTGTTCGCCCCAGTTCACTGTCGAACGGTGGCATCCACGTGGTCCGTCACCGGTGTCGTAGGTGCCGGCGCCCGCGCCGTTCCCGGCGGCGTACGAATCGCCGAGCTGGACGATCGAAAGGTGGGGGGTCACCACGTCCGCGGCGTTCCCCGGCTGGGGGGCGGCGGTTTGCGTCGGGGTGGTCCGCACGGTGGGGTCGCCCGGTTCGGCGGCGGCGGGCCGCCCCGTAATGATCAGAATCGTGAGAAGGGCCGTGGGGACGACGACTCCGGCGGTGATCCGGAAACCCGGCCCACCCACGGTGCGAAAGGAAAACGATCGAGCTGTTTCTGGTCTTTCGGTCGTCCCTGATATGAGGACGGATCCGCATCCGGCCACCGCGTCGCCCCCGAAGCCTGAGCCGTTATTGGCACACCTGAAAGCGGCACACGTGGAAGTGCCGAATACATTTCGATGCGAAGGGTAACCGACTCGGTCGTGACGGGCAAGCATGGCGCCGGGACGGGATGCCGGGCCGGCGCCGGGGGGCTCAGCGCCAAGGTGGGCAGGGATGCGGGCAGACTGGCGCCGGGGCGGGCGGGTCAGCGCCGACGGCGCAGGATGCGGTTGCCGAGCCGCGTGATCGGGTCGTATGCGGTGTCGACGACCCTTTCCTTGAGCGGAATGATGGCGTTGTCGGTGATCGAGATGTGCTCCGGGCAGACTTCCGTGCAGCATTTCGTGATGTTGCAGTACCCGATGCCGGCCCGTCCGCGCAGCAGATCTCGCCGATCATGTGTGTCCAACGGGTGCATTTCCAGTTCGGCATACCGGATCATCAACCGTGGGCCGGCGAAGACGGGCTTGTTCTCCTCGTGGTCGCGGATGACATGGCAGACCGTCTGGCACAGGAAGCACTCGATGCACGTGCGGAACTCCTGGACGCGGTCGACGTCGGACTGCTTCATCCGGTGGTGCCCGTCGTCCCCTGCCGGTGCTCCCGGGGCGAACGCCGGCACCTGCGCGGCCTTCTCGTAGTTGTACGAGACGTCGGTGACCAGATCCCGGATCACCGGGAACGTCCGCAGCGGCGTCACCGTGACGGTGTCCGTGGGCGCGAACAGGTTCAGCCGGGTCATGCACGTCAGCCGGGGGCGGCCGTTCACCTCGGCGCTGCACGACCCGCACTTGCCGGCCTTGCAGTTCCACCGGACGGCCAGATCGGGCGCCTGCGTCTGCTGGAGCCGGTGCAGCGCGTCCAGGACGACCATGCCCTCCTCGACACCGACCGTGTAGTCCTGGAGATCACCGCTGTCGGAATCGCCCCGCCACACCCGCAGTGAAAGATCGTAGGCTGCCATCAGGAGCCCTTCCCACCGGCCGGTGCGCCCCGATCCGCCCGGGATTCCGCACCGGCATCCTCGAACAATGCGGCCAGCTCCGGTGGCATCGCGGGCAGGGGCTCGGTGGTGAGCACGAGCCGCCCGTCACGCAGCCGGAGCACGTGGTTCAGCGTCGCGAACGCCGGGTCCGCGGACGGGTAGTCGTCGCGGGTGTGCCCGCCGCGGCTTTCCCGGCGGGCCAGCGCGGCCGTGGTGATGCACTCCGCGACGGTGAGCAGCGATCCCAGGTCGAGGGCGAGATGCCAGCCCGGGTTGTACTGGCGGTGCCCGACGACCGCGACGTGCCGTGCGCGGGAGCGCAGCGTCTCGATCTCCTTGAGTGCCCGGACCAGCTCGGACTCGGTCCGGATGATCCCGACCAGGCGTTGCATCACGTCCTGGATGTCGTTCTGGAGCTGGTAGGGGTTTTCCGGCGGATGGGACGGCGAGACGCTGGTCCCGGCGCTGTCCCTGGCGGAGGTGGTACCCCCGGCGGAGCTGGCGGTGCCCTCGGCGGAGGCGGTGCCGGCCTGCGCGGAGCCCGGGGTGAGGGCCGCCGCGAAGGGCGCGAGGGCCGCCGCGGCCGTCGCGTCGATCTGCGCGTCGTCGGCCACGGCCCGCTTGTGCGCCGGTAGCGACTGGGCGTAACGGGCCGCGTGCAGCCCTGCCCGCCGTCCGAAGACCAGCAGGTCGGACAGGGAGTTGCCGCCGAGCCGGTTGGAGCCGTGCATGCCGGCGGCGCACTCGCCCGCGGCGAACAGCCCAGGTACGGTCGCCGCGGCGGTCGACGGGTCGACCTTGATGCCACCCATGACGTAGTGGCAGGTCGGGCCGACCTCCATCGGCTCCCGGGTGATGTCGACGTCGGCGAGTTCGGTGAACTGGTGGTACATCGACGGCAGCCGGCGGCGGATGTACTCCGGGTCGCGGCGCGAGGCGATGTCGAGATGGACCCCGCCGTGCGGTGAGCCGCGGCCAGCCTTGATCTCGGCGTTGATGGCCCGCGCCACCTCGTCGCGGGGGAGCAGTTCCGGCGGACGGCGGGCGGTCTTCTTGTCCGTGTACCAGCGGTCGGCCTCCTCCTCGGAGTCGGCGGTCTCGGCGGCGAAGACCGGTGGGATGTAGTCGAACATGAAGCGGCGCCCCTCGGAGTTGAGCAGCACGCCACCGTCGCCCCGGACACCTTCGGTGACGAGGATTCCCTTCACCGAAGGTGGCCAGACCATCCCGGTGGGATGGAACTGGACGAACTCCATGTCCATCAGCGCGGCCCCGGCCCACAGCGCGAGCGCGTGGCCGTCGCCGGTGTACTCCCACGAGTTCGACGTCACCTGGTAGGACTTGCCGATCCCCCCGGTGGCGAGCACCACCGCGGGCGCGTCGAAACGCACGAAGGTGCCGGACTCGCGCCAGTACGCGAAGGCGCCAGCGATCCGCCCGGCCACGCGCGCCGAGCTGCGCTCGCGCGCCGGGGCGGACAGTGCCTCGGGTTCGTCCGACGCCCGCCCGGCGCCCGGCCTATCCGCTGCCCCCGGCACGGTCAGCAGGCGCAGCACCGTGCACTCCATGAAGACGTCGATCCTCTTGCTGATCAGCCGGTTCTGCAGAGTGCGGATCAGCTCGAGGCCGGTACGGTCCCCGACGTGCGCGAGCCGGGCGAAACGGTGACCGCCGAAGTCGCGCTGGAGGATCCGGCCGTCCGGCGTCCGGTCGAAGACCGCGCCCCATTCCTCCAGTTCCCAGACCCGTGCCGGGGCCTCCTCGGCGTGGATCCGGGCCATCTGCCACTGGTTGAGCATCTTCCCGCCGCGCATCGTGTCGCGGAAGTGCGTCTGCCAGTTGTCCTCGGGCCAGACATTGCCCATCGCGGCCGCGATACCACCCTCGGCCATCACGGTGTGGGCCTTGCCGAGCAGGCTCTTGCAGACGACGGCGACCCGGGCACCCTGCTCATGCGCTTCCAGCGCGGCCCGCAGGCCCGCTCCGCCCGCGCCGATCACGACGACGTCGTATGTGTGTCTTTCCGATGTGCTCATGGTTTATGTGGTCACCACCGCACGTTGTTCGCGGGATGCCTGGTTCACCAGGTGTCCGGCCGGCAAAGTACGTCTGATCCGTGTATGTCCGATCCGTGGGATGTACCCAGCCTGGTGGGGCGTCCGGTTCATGGGATTCATGGGATTCATGGGACGCCGGATCCGCGCCGGTCCTGGCGCCGGCGGGATCCGGACGGGTGTGCGGCGGCGACACCTCGGAGCGCCCGGCACCTCAGGCCACCCAGTGGTAGTCGTGCAGATGCCCTGCCGCGACCAGCCAGATGTAGAGGTCGGTTATCATGATCCACAGCAGGCTCGCCCAGGCCCACACCATGTGCCGCCGGTTGAGCGCCGACACCGCCTGCCACATCTGTCGGCGTATCGGATGCGCCGACAGCGTCCGCAGCCCGCCCCCGCACAGATGCCGGAAGGAATGGCAGGAAAAGGTGTAAAGACCCAGTAGGACCACGTTGACCACGAGCATGCCGGTACCGACCCCGACGCCGAAATGACCGTCGAAACCGAACGCCCCGACGGCCTCATAGGCGAGCAGGCCGATGAACAGTATGCCGAAATAGAGGAAATAGCGGTGCACGTTCTGCATGATCAGCGGCAGCCGGGTCTCGCCGCTGTATTTCCGCCGGGCGTCCGGCACCGCGCAGGCCGGTGGTGCCCACCAGAACGACCGGTAGTACGCCTTCCGGTAGTAATAGCAGGTAAGTCGGAAACCGAGTGGAAAAATCAGGATCGGTATGGCGGGCGAGATCCAGGGAAGATCGCCGAAGAATCCGGAGCCGAGCGCGTCGCGCGGGCAGGAGTCGGTCAGGCAGGGTGAATAGAACGGTGACAGGTACGGGTCGGCGTAGTAGGCGGCGTTCCGGAACGCCGCCCACATGCCATAGCCGACGAAGCCGGTGAGGACCGCCACCGTGACGGCGGGCGTCACCCACCAGCGGTCCTGCCGCAGGCTCGCCCGGGCCGCGCCGCCGCGGCCGGTGGCCGTGCCGGCGGGTCCCCGACCGTCGGCACGGGTGTGCGTCTGCGTCGCCATAGCACTCCCCGCCCTTGTGAGGCCTCCGGAGCGGCGCGAGAGGAGCCATGGTCGCGTGGCCGTCGGTCTGCCGGCCCTACTGGGCCTTCAGCCTGCCGGCCACCCGCCGTCAGCCGTTGGAGGCGCGATCAGGGTAACCCGGGTCGCTCGTGATCGCGCCTCCAGTGGTTACTTTCCGTGGTGGTGGTCGTGTCGTCGGTCGATGCCGGCGTCAAGCTGTGGTCCGTGCTCCGGATCGCCGTCGCGGCGTCACACCCGGGCGCGTCGCCGTCGCGACGACACGGCGCGATGCCGCTGCCAGCCGCCGGCGACGCCCTCGTCGTCGCATTCTGGCTGGAATTCCGACTCACCGTGGCGGGCCGGTACGAACACCGGCTCGGGGGATTCGCGGGTAGTGTCTGTTGGCGGTTTGTCGGAACTGTCGATTTCCGTCGGAACGACGGTTTCGGCGGCCAGGTCGTCAATGTCCTCCATGACCCGGCGGACGTCCGCCGCCAGTCGATCGGCAGCCCTTGAGTTCGGTGCCTGAATGCGCAGGCGCTGGATATGGCGTTGTGCTTCCTGAACCGCTGTGGTTACGGCAGAAAGCTCCCCCCGCAGGCTTGTCGACTGCACGATTCGCCACCTCCGTGGTACTCCGGTCACCGGTCGACGGTGGCCTGGACGGGTGTCCGTGTCCGTGGAAAACCACCGTGCCGGTCATGTGCATGAAATATTGCGTTCACATAGCAGTATGATCCGGATGATGGCGAACCGGCCAGCGGGACGGACTTTTTTCCCGTCTCGAAGTGCCTGAAGTCGGTCGCGGCCCCGTCCGGCCACGGCCTGGCTGGTCGTGGGCTAAGGTTGATCGGCCAGTGCCTGCCGCGCCACTGTGCCGACCGCAACCGCACTGACTGCCTCGGTACTGACTGCCACGGCGCTGACAGCCATGGCGCTGACAGCTACGGCGCTGACAGCCTCGGCCACGGCCGGCATCACGCGCTCGTCGAAGACGCTCGGCACGATGTGGAGCGGGTTGATCTCGTCCTCGCGCAGCACCGCCGCCAGCGCGTGGGCCGCGGCAAGGAGCATGTCCTCGGTGATGTCACGGGCCCGGGAGTCCAGCAGCCCCCGGAAGACGCCGGGAAAGGCCAGCACGTTGTTGATCTGGTTCGGCTCGTCCGAGCGGCCGGTCGCGACGACCGTCGCATACATACGGGCGTCCGCGGGGTCGACCTCGGGGTCCGGGTTGGCCAGCGCGAAGACGATCGCGTCGTCGGCCATGGTCGCGATGTCCGCGCCGGTGAGGATGCCCGGCGCGGACACGCCGATGAACACGTCGGCGCCGATCAGGGCGTCCCGCAGCGTCCCGGTGATCCTGCCCGGGTTGGTGTGCGCGCAGATCCACCGGCCGTTGTCGTCCAGGTCGTCGCGGGCCGGCGAGATGATCCCACCGATGTCGGACGCGATCACGCTGCCGCCCGCGCGGCCCGCGCCGGCCCGCAGCAGCAGGCGCAGGATGGCCGTGCCCGCCGCGCCCGCCCCGCTGGTGACGATCCGTACGGAGCCCAGCGACCTGCCGACGATCCGCAGCGCGTTGGTGAGGGCGGCGAGAACGACGATCGCGGTGCCGTGCTGGTCGTCGTGGAAGACCGGTATGTCGAGCAGGCCGCGCAGCCGCCGTTCGATCTCGAAGCAGCGGGGCGCGGCGATGTCCTCGAGGTTGATGCCGCCGAAGACGGGCGCGAGCAGCGCCACCGTGCGCACGATCTCGTCGACGTCCTGGGTGTCGAGGCAGATCGGCCACGCGTCGATGTCCGCGAACCGTTTGAACAGCGCGGCCTTGCCCTCCATCACCGGGATCGCGGCGGTGGGGCCGATGTTGCCCAGGCCAAGCACGGCCGAGCCGTCCGAGACCACCGCGACGCTGTTGCGCTTGACCGTCAGCCGCCGGGCGTCGTCGGGCCGGTCGGCGATGGCCAGGCACACCCGGGCGACACCGGGGGTGTAGGCCATGGACAGGTCGTCGCGGGTCCGTAGCGCGACCTTGCTCGCGACTTCGATCTTCCCACCGAGGTGCAGCAGGAACACCCGGTCGCTGACTCGCCGGACGACGAAGTCCGGCATGTGGCGCAGGGTCTCGGCGATGGCCTGTGCCTGCTCGGCGTCAACGCACAGGCAGGTCATGTCCAGCACGAGCCGGCCCGCGTGCGACTCCGCGACGTCGAGGGCGGTGACCACCGCGCCCAGTTTGCCGACGGCGGTGGTGATCTCACCGACGGTCTGTGACGATGCGGGTACGTCGAGGCGCACCGTTATCGAGAACGAAACGCTGGGGACGGCCACGAACGTGCTCCATCTGTCGTTCGAGCGACAACGTGGGCAGGTGCCCGCATCGATGCTCGCAGCCGCGGTCCCGAATCCGGCGTAGGCCAGGGCGTGGCAGCAAAGATCACAGGGAGCGGGGACGGCGGGAGCGGGGATATCCGGCATGGGGCGCCGGCCTTGCCCGGCCCGCGCAGGACGCGCCCGGCCTGCCATGACGCGCCCAGCCCGGGCCGGGATGCGCCGACCGGGCCGGAACACGATGGCCAGGACGTTGCGCGGCCAGGACACGTCTTCGGACACCGGGGGAAGTACCCGGGACAGTTGGCGCTGGCAGGCGCCCGGGGCAGCAGGTGAGCAGCCGGTGGCCGACAACGTGCCGCCCGCCCGCCGGAACGGGTGGCCCTGACGGGCGGGCGGCAGAAGAGCACCGCTTCCGTCCGGTCGGCCGTCGCCTGCCGCCGTCGCAGGCCGGTGGCAGGCAGGCCGGACAGGCGGACGTGGACAGCGGGCGGAAGCGTGGGGAGTTCCGGCCAGGACGGTCAGGACGTCGCGGGGCGGAAGCCGGACTCGGTGCCCCGTCCGGATGCCGTGGCGCCGCCGGCCTGCTCGCTCCGGCCGTTCTTCTCGCCGGCCTCGAGCACGGGGACGTGCCGGCTCGACGTCGCGGACACCTTCGACAGGCGTAGCTGCAGCACCCCGTCCGCGAGCCGGGCCTCGGAGCTTTCCGCGTTGACGTCCCCGGGCAGCCGTACGGCGTACTCGTACCGGCCGGTGCGGCGCGCCTGCTGGCGCATCACTCCGCTGCGCTCCCGCTCGGTGATCTCGGCGGCGATGGTGACCTCGTTCCCCCGGACGTCGATGTTGACGGCCTGTGCGGGCACACCGGGCAGGTCCGCGTCGATGAGGTAGGAGTCCTCGGTCTCCTCCACGTCGACCGCCGGCGCCCAGGAACGCCGCTCCCTGGCCGTCAGCTCCGGGAACGAGACGTCGAGCAGCCGTCCCATCCTCTCGTAGAGGTCGCCGAACTCGGCGAACGGGTCCCACCCGCGTCGGGTGAGGGGGCCCGGACGGCTGAGCACAGACGGAACGGTCATGGTCGATCACTCCTTCGCGGTTGTTCCTGGCGACTCACTGCTGGCGATGGGCCCGACGCGACCGGTGACAGGCGGTGGGACGCCGGCACGCGGTGCCGGTATGCCGGCTGGTGCGCCTCCCGGGGTGGGCACCACCCCATACGGCTCCTTTCCGTTACCCGGGCAGGCAAACGGCGCCGGCGGCGGGATCCCGGCCTGGGAACCGGACGCCGCCGGACGCGGACCGGATGCCGCCGACGGAACGGGGCTGCCGGCGGAGCCGGGCTGGGTCAGAACACCGCTGTGCCGTGGACGGGTGACGACGCCCGGGCATGGTGGCGGCGTGGGATGCGCCCGGCCCGCGCGGCGAACCGTCCCGCGGTGACGCCGGCCGCCATCGCCGCCGCCATCAGGGCGGGATCCTGGGCGCGGGTCACCGCCGACGCCAGCAGGACGGCGTCACAGCCGAGTTCCATGGCCAGCGCCGCGTCGGAGGCGGTGCCGATCCCGGCGTCCAGGACGACCGGGACCTCCGCCTCGGCGACGATCAGTTCGATGTTGTGGGCGTTGCGGATACCGAGCCCGGTCCCGATGGGCGCGCCCAGCGGCATCACGGCCGCGCAGCCGATCTGCTGCAGGCGCCGGGCGAGCACCGGGTCGTCGTTGGTGTAGGGCAGGACGGTGAACCCCTCGGCGACGAGGCGTTCCGCCGCGTCGAGGAGCTCGACGGGGTCCGGCAGCAGGGTCTGCTCGTCCGCGATCACCTCGAGTTTCACCCAGTTCGTCTCCAGCGCCTCCCGGGCGAGCTCGGCGGTGAGAACGGCCTCGTGGGACGTGCGGCAGCCGGCGGTGTTGGGCAGTACCCGCACGCCGCAGCGGGCGAGCATGTCCAGCATCGACCCCGGGGTGGTGGTGTCCACCCGGCGCATGGACACCGTGCACATGTCCGTGCCGGAAGCTCTGATCGCCGCTTCCATGACGGCGAGGCTCGGCGCGCCGCCGGTGCCCAGGATCAGCCGGGAGCCAAGCTCCTCACCGGCGATCGTGAACGCGTCGTCGGCCATGTCAGCCTCCCTGGGTGGCGGTCAGGATCTCCACGTGCTGGCCGGCGCGCAGCTCCAGGCTCTCCCACCGGCTGCGGGGGGCGACGACACCGTCGACCGCGGCGGCGCTCCCGCGGCCGGCGGCGGAAACGCTCATCATGATCATGAGCTGATGCAGCGTGGTCCCCGCCGGCACCTGCATGGCCTTGCCGTTCACGGTGAGAGTCATCTGACGTCCTCCCTGGTCGGCCGGTTCTCGACGGCCTGGTCATCGGCGACGCGTCCCTCGGTGGCTCGGTTCCCGGCGTGGTCGAACCGGGCCGGGGTGAATGCAGCGGCCTCGTCGGGCAGGGCACCGTCCGCCAGCAGGCCGGCGATGGCGTCCGCCGTCACCGGGGTGAGCAGCACACCGTTGCGATAGTGACCCACGGCGAGCAGCAGCCCGGGTATCCGGGATGGGCCGATCAGTGGCGCATTGTCCGGTGAGGCGGGCCGCAGGCCGGTGCTGACCTCCTCCAGCTCCGCCTCGCCCACCCCCGGGACGAGGGCTTGGGCGTCCCGGAGCAGCTCGTACACGGCGCCCGCGCGGGGCCGCAGGTCGAAGCCGGCCTCCTCGCTGCTGGCCCCCACCACGATCCGGCCGTCGGCGCGGGGCACCAGGTACACCGGGTGGCCGCGCACCGTGCCCCGCAGCACACAGGTCAGCAGCGGCGGCCCGACGGTACGCAGCCGCAGGGTCTGGCCCTTGACCGGGCGGACCGCCGGCAGTACCCCGGGCGGCAGCCCGTCGATCTGGCCCGACCACGCTCCGCAGGCGAGGACGACCACCGGCGCGGTCAGCTCGGTGCCGTCGGCCAGCCCCAGCCCGACGACCCGGTCGCCGCGCAGCAGCCACCGCCGCGCGGCGGCGGGAAGCAGCGTCACCCCCTCGGCCACGCAGGCCCGCAGCAGCGCGCCGTGCAGGAGCCGGTTGTCGATCTGGTGATCGTCGGGTGCCGACAGCGCGCCGGCCAGGCCGCTCGCCGACGCCGGGACGCGGGCGCGCAGCTCGCGTCGGGTCAGCAGCTCGGTGCGCAGGCCCAGCGAGCGCGCGAAGCCGTGGATGTCGCGCAGACCGGCCATGTCCGCGCTGTCCCAGGCCGCGACCAGCGTCCCGCAGCGCAGGTAGCCGACCTCGGTGCCGCTGCTGCGCTCCAGCTCCGCGACGAACGTGGGGTAGCGCTGTGCCGATGCCATGTTCAGCGCGAGCAGGGGCTGCTCGCCGTAGCGGAGCTCGCTGAGGGGGGCGAGCATGCCCGCGGCCGTCCAACTGGCGCCCGATCCCGGTGCGGGATCGACGACGGTGACGGTCAGCCCGCGCAGACGCGCACGCCACGCCACGCCGAGCCCGATCACACCGGCGCCGGCGACGATGACGTCCGGCCGGGACCCCGGCGCACCCCGGTCGCGGGCCCCGGCCGCGCGTGCCGGCGCGACGGCTGCGCCTGGCGGCATGATGGCTGCCGGCATGAGCCTCCTTATACACTTGGGGTGTCGTTGTCCTCACCGATACCGCTCACCCGATACCGTTCACCCGATACTGTCAGCCTCAATCGCAAGTTTGGCCTGTCCCGCAGCGGTGGGCAGCGGAAAGACATCCCGTCGATGGGTGAGGCGCCTGTCATGGGCTGAATCATTATGATCGGATTTATCGCGGTGGTACCGGGCGCGGCGGTACCGAACAAGGAGATACCGGATATCGTGGTACCGCCTGACGGCGCTCCGCATTTAGCCTGTGCCCAACGAGCCTGTGCCCGACGGCTGCCGGTGGACGGAGGAGTTGGCCCACGCGGCCGGCGATCCACCGCAGGCGGCCTGGCCGGGGATGCGGTTCGTCCGGCCCGGCGGCTGCCGGCGGTGGCCGTCGGGTACCTGACATGATCGACGGTTACGGGCTGCTGGAGCCGATCGGCTACGGTGGGTTCAGCACGGTCTACCTGGGCCGACAGGAGATTTTCGACCGCCGGGTCGCGGTCAAGGTGATGAACGCCGTCCTCGCCGATCCGGACGCGAAGCGGCGGTTCCTGCGTGAATGCCGGGTGACCGGGCGCCTGACCGGCCATCCGAACATCATCTCGGTTTTCGACGCTGGGACGACCCGGGACGGGCGTCCCTACATCGCGATGGAGTACGTCTCGGGCGGGTCGCTGGCCGACCGGCTGGCCGGCGCCGGGCGGCTGGACGCCGACGAGGTGCTGCGCGTCGGTGCGCAGGTGGCCGATGCCCTCGTGACCGCCCACCGCCACGGCGTCCTGCACCGTGATCTCAAACCGGCGAACATCATGATCCGTGAGTCCGGGACCGCCGTGCTCAGCGACTTCGGTATCGCCGTGGTCGAGAACGCGGCGGAGAACACGACCGCGTCGGTGGCGTTCACGCCCCGCTACGCGTCGCCCGAGGTGCTCCAGGGTGGGGAGCACAGCGTTGCCTCCGACATCTTCGGGTTCGGCGCCACCCTCTTCACGCTGCTGGCCGGACAGCCACCGTTCACCGGCCGGATGCCGACGCAGCTGCTGCGGGAGATGCTGGACGGGCCGCCACCGGCGCTGCCCGACGAACTGGCAGACAGCGTCCCCGACGAGCTGGTCGCGCTGGTGCGGCGGACCCTCGCAGCCGCGCCGGACCAGCGTCCCGCCACCGCCGCGGGTGTGCTGGCGGAACTGCGCGCGATAGAGGCCGCTCGCGGCGGCCAGGTCGGCGCGCCCGTCTCCGCGGACGATCCGAAGAAGACGTCGACGGTCACCGGCCGGCTCGCGGATCCCGTTCCCCGGCTGCCGCGGCCCGCCGCACCGCCTGGCGGGACGAGCACGGCGCCGACCCTGCCACCACGCCCAGGCGCGGGTCACGTCGCCGGTGGGAACGTGTCACCGGTCGGGCCGGCAGCCGACATCCCCAGGCCGCCCACCGTGGATCCGGCTGCTGTAGACCCGTCCACCACAGATCCGGCCGCCGCGGGCCATGTCGCCCCGGCGCCCGCAGCCGCGGGCGCGGGCGGCGGGCCTGCCAGCGTGGACTCTGCCTCTGCCGTCGTGGCTGGCTCCACTTCTTCGCAGCTCGCCGCGGCAGCGGTCGTGGCCCCGACGCCGGCCGAGCCGGCGTCCACCACGTCGGCGGTCGTCCCGGAACCCGTCGCTCAGGAGCGCGTCGTCCAGGAGCCCGTCGTGCCGGCCGCCGCCGGGCCGGGGAAGCGCCGCCGTGTGCTGGGCGTGCTGGTACCGGTGACAGGCGGCTTCGCGGTGGCGGCACTGCTGCTGTTGCTGTTACCAGGGGTCGGGCTGCGTTCCCCAGCCCCGAGGGTGACCATCTCGGCGGCCCCGCCGTCCGCGCCGGGCGGCGCCACCCCCACCGCGTCCGCTGCCGCCTCGGCTGCCCCGGCCGTGTCGGCTTCCCCCGCGGGGACGCCCNGGGGACGCCCGCCGCGGGAGCGTCCGGCGCCGTGCCGGTCGCCCCGGCGGCGCCCGGTGCCGCGGGGCCAGGCCCGACGGCATCCGGCGCGGGGCCGCCGGGCAACCAGGTGCCGAACACGGGGGTATCGGTGGTCCCGCCGTCTCCCCCCGCGCCTTCGCCGGCGCCCAGCAGTGCTGTCCCGTCACAACCGGATCCCACGAAAAGCTGCACCTCTCGTAACCGGAACGTCACGGACTACGCTGGACGTACCTTCCCCACGTACAACTGCCGTACCTACGCCGGTTCGGCCGTCTACGCCAACGTCCGGGCCGCACAGGGGTCGGAGGATCTCGACGACAGCGGCTACATGAACGCCGCGTCGGCCGTCTGGGTGGTCTGCCAGCTGCAGGGTCGGGCGAATCCCGTGGTGCAGGGCAACACCAACACCTGGTGGCTGTACACCCAGGGTGACAGTTCCCGGCCCAACACCCACGGGTACACGGTCGCCTGGGGGTATCTGCCGGCGACCGTGGTGGCCCAGGGAGGGCAGAACGAACCGATTCCCGGGGTGCCCACATGCTCGTCGTACCTGTAGGCCCCGGCGCCGGCAGACCCGGCGCCGGGGCCGGNCCGGGGCCGGTGTTCCCGTTCCGCGGGGCGTCCCGGCGGCGGTCAGACCGGCGGCCGTGGAACCCCTGGCCGGTGTTTCGTTCCACGGCCGCTGTCCCGTCCCAGGCCCCGAGGGTTTCGCCAGGCCCGTGAACGGTGTGGGAAGGTGTCCGGCATGACGTACCTGCCAGGCATCGAGGATGTCGAGGAGGCGGCGTCGTGGTGGCCGACCCGACCGGCCGGGCGTGTCGGGCGGGCCGGGAACGTGGTTGGGCGGGCCGGGAACGCCGGGGTGGCGGGTTTCGCCCGGGCAGCCGCGGGCGCCGGTGCCGCCGCGCTTCTCACCCACGCGGTCCCCTCGGTGGCCGCCCTGCGCCGGCTGCGAACCCAGCTGATGCCCGCGCTCGCCGGGATCGGCGCGCCGGACCATGTGGCGCTCACCTTCGACGACGGCCCGGACCCGGCGTCCACCCCGCTGTTCCTCGACGTGCTGGCCGAACTGGACCTGCGGGCGACCTTCTTCGTCCTCGGGACGATGCTGGAACGCGCGCCGCACCTGGCCGAGCGGATGGTGGACGCCGGCCACGAGCTGGCCGTCCACGGCTGGGACCACCGGCCGATGCTGCTGCGCGGGCCGCGCTCCACCTACCGGCAGCTGTACCGGACCCGGGAGCTGATCACGACGCTGACCGGGCGGCCGCCGCGGTTCGTCCGGCCGCCGCACGGCATCCTGTCTGCGGGGTTCCTCCTCGCCGCCCGCAGGCTGGAGCTGACCCCGGTGCTGTGGACGGCCTGGGGCCGGGACTGGACGTCGACGGCCACGCCGCTGACCGTTCTCGACACCCTCACCCCGGACCTGCGCGGTGGTGGGACCGTCCTGCTGCACGACAGCGACTGCACGTCCGCGCCGCAGGCGTGGCACAGCGCTCTCGGCGCCCTGCCCGAGTTTGCCGCCCGCTGCCACGACCGGGGCCTGCGTCTCGGCCCGCTGGCCGAGCATGGCCTGCTCCCTGGCCCGCTGGCCGAGCCCGACCTTCGCCCTCCCGGCCCGTTGGCCACACACGGCCCTCGCGCCTCCGAAGCGCCGGTCGGGTAACGCGAACCCGTCCCGGAATCACGTGATCGAATTCTGTTGAATCACGAAGCGGGGGAACAAACGCGCTGGCAGCCGTTTACGTACTCGCTTTTCTGGCAGTCGCTTTTCTGGCTGGAATTTCCTGGTTGAAACTGTAGAAGAGCGTGGGGGACGCGGGGCTGTCCGGCCGGTGCGCTGGCGCGGCGCGGGCCACCGGCCCGGCGGGTCAGTGGCCCGGGAACGTCAGGTTGGTGGGTACAGCGAGTAGCCGGGGAAGTTGCCGTACAGTCGCTCCCCGGGGTCGTCGCCCACGGTGACGGCGTGCACGAGGTGGTCGCCGCCGACGAAGGCCCCTTTCCAGGACGCGCCGCGGCCGCCGAACGGCTCGTCCCGGTCACCCCGGGACCGCGGCTTGTTGATACCGATCTTGAATGCCTGGACTTCGCCGCTGAGCCGTCGGGCAAGCGCCTCGTCGTCGCAGGCGAGCGAGGCGACCAGCGCGCCGTTGGAGGCGTTCATCGCGGCGAGGAGCTCGGCTTCGGAATCGACCACCACGATCGTGTCCACGGGGCCGAACGGCTCGGCATGGTGCAGCGCGCACGACGGCGGGGGAGCGAGGATGGCCACCGGCGGCACATAGGCCGAGGTGTCCTGCCCGGGCACGAAAGCGCCGTCGGCGATCGTCCCCCGGTACAGCGGCACGCCGCCCTTGCTGACCGCCTCGTCGATCTTCCTGGCGAGCTCGGCGGACTTCACCGCGCTGATGACGGGCCCGTAGTCGAGTTCGGGCAGGGGATCGTCATCGTGCGCGACGGCCAGCGGATGCCCGAAGCGCACCGACGCGACCACGGGCAGGTAGGCCGCGAGGAACTGGTCGAAGAGCTGGCGCTGGACGACGTAACGGGGGTAGGCGGTGCAGCGCTGCTTGCCGTACTCGAAGCCCTTCTTCAGGTGCGCGGCCAGCAGGTCCCACTGGGAGAACTCCCAGATGCCCCAGGTGTTGAGGCCCTCCTGCTCCAGGAAGTGCCGCTTGCCGGTGTCGACGAGCGCCGCGGCGACCTGCCCGCCCACGGAACGCCCGCCGACGAACGCCAGGCAGCCGATCTCCGGTGCCCGCACCAGCGCGCTCGACAGCCGGGAGCCGGACCCGGACACCAGCGCCACGGGGAGCCCGGCGCGGTGCGCCAGCGCGCAGGCGAGGGTCAGGCAGGCGGCCCCGCCGTCGGTCGGGGTCTTGGCGATCGCGGCGTTGCCGGCGAGGACCTGGACGAGCATGGCGTGCATGAGCACGCTCATCGGGTAGTTCCAGCTCGCGATGTTGCTGACCGGGCCGGGCAGCGGGCCGCGCCCGTCGATCATCCGGTCGATCTCCTCGACGTACCAGCGGACGCCGTCGAGCGCGCGGTCGACGTCGGTGCGCGCCAGCCGCCACGGCTTGCCGATCTCCCAGACCAGCAGCAGCGCGAGCAGGTCACGGTGATCGTCCATGGCGTCCACCGCGGCGGTGACCCGCGCCCTGCGCTCGGCGACCGGTACGTCACGCCAGTGTTTGTGGTCGTCGAGGGTGGCGCGGATCGCCTCGCGCGCCTCGTCCGGCTCGATCATCGGTGGGCCGGCGATGGAAGATCCGTCAACGGGGGTGACGCTGCGCAGTGGTTCCCCGGTGCGGCGCCACTGGCCGCCCCACAGGTTGCGCAGCCGGTCCGAGTCGAAGGCCTCGGGCGCGGCCTCGTGACATCGGGCGTACGCCTCGGACCAGCTCTTACCAGGCTTGACGTGATGGTGGAGCGTGTTGCGGGAAGGTGTGACCATGACCACAGGTTGCCCGTGATCGGCCCTGAGCGCCACCAGCACCACACCTCGAAGTGGCGAACGGCGGGAGTCCGGCCGTGAGCGACGGTGGCATGTCGGGCGTTCGGGCAACGGCGGCGAGTATCGCCATCTGAGCGTCCGAACTATTACACAGAGTAGTCGTCGTTGAGGGGGTCTCGGCGTCGAATTCACTCCCGCGGGCCTGTTGGTCCCGGTCGCGGGCCCGATGGGGGGATGCGTCATATGCCCAGTTCGGGGTTGATGATTCACCCCCTTCGCGGGTATGGTGACGGTGTGTCGTCAGCGTCATAGCAAGCGTCCTAGCAAGATGGCGGCGCGTATCATTCCGATATGTCGGAAGCGGTATCCGTGCATGACTCGATCGGTGCCGGTGTGGAGACACGGCTCTGTGTAAGTAACCCATCACATAGAGTGGGCACATGCGTCGATCGCAGTTTGTCCGTCCGGCAGCCCGTTGTTGGACCATCCGTGCCAGATAGCTCCGATCTGTGATGATGATTGGTGTTCTGCCACCTGTGGCACCTCAGTCCGAGCCCATCCGGGTGCTCGTGGTCGACGACCACGAGCTGTTCCTCCAGGGTCTGGAGACCGTTCTCGATCTTGAAGAGGACATCACCGTCGTCGGTCGCGCCGGCGACGGCCGGCAGGCTGTCACGATAGCCACGGGGACCACGCCGGACATCGTCCTGATGGACGTCCGGATGCCCTACCGCGACGGCATCGACGCCGCGAGCGCGATCAAGCGTGAGGTGCCGACCGCGAAGATCGTAATGTTGACGGTCAGCGACGACGAAGTCGATCTTTTCGAGGCGATCAAGGCGGGGGCGGTCGGTTACCTCCTGAAGTCCATCCCGCCGCACGAGGTGGCCAGCGCGGTCCGCGCGGTGCACAACGGGCTGAGCCTGATCAGCCCGTCGATGGCGTCCAAGCTCATGGTCGAGTTCGCCGCGCTCGCCCGCGGTTCCGACGACCGGCCCAGCCGGGTACCTGCCCCTCATCTCACCGCCCGCGAACTGGAGGTCCTCAAACTGGTCGCGGAGGGACGGGCCAACCGGGAGATCGCCCGGAAGCTGTTCATCAGCGAGAACACGGTCAAGAACCACGTCCGCAACATCCTGGACAAACTGCAGCTGCACTCGCGGATGGAAGCCGTCATGTACGCCGTCCGGCAGGGCCTCTTCGAGATCGAATAAAGCGAGATCGACCGGAGCGGGGTCGACCAGAGGCTTTCCCCGGATCGTGCTTTCCGTGCGGCTCCCCGGCCCCTGCCTCGCGGGTCGGCCGTGTGTGCGGCCGAGGTGTCACGGGCCGGTGCCACGGGCCGGGGAAGCGTGGGAGACACATGCGGCGCATGGGCTGGTCCGACCCGTTCGGATGGCTGTCCAAGGCAGCCGGACCCGGGCATCCTTGTGGTGTGTGCGTGCAGGCGCCCCGCGGGAGCACTCGGGCACCGCCGGTGGGCCGCCTTCCCGCCCGCGGCGGGTTCTGTCACGCCTACCTCCGAGAGGGCCATGCCTAGTCCCGATATACCCAGTCATAGTCCGATGCCTGCCCTGGACCGGGCCGACCTGGGCAGGCGACAGTGATCGAGTGGCTCCTCGTCCTGATCAGCGTCGCGCTGGTCGGGGTCTGCGGCGTTTTCGTCGCCGCCGAATTCTCCCTGGTGACGGTCGACCGCATGACCGTCGAACGTGCCGCGGCAGTCGGTGACCGCAGGTCCAGAGGCGTCCTCAAGGCGCTCAGGAACCTCTCGACCGAGCTCTCCGGCGCTCAGCTCGGCATCACCATCACCAATCTGGCGATCGGATTCCTCGTCGAACCGGCGATCGCGCGTCTGCTCCACGGCCCGCTGAAGGCGGTCGGGATACCCGCGGGAATGGCCACCGGCGTCGCCGTGGCGGTCGCCGTGCTGCTCGCCACGGGCATTACCATGATCTACGGCGAGCTCGTCCCGAAGAACCTCGCGGTGGCCCGGCCGCTGGCGACCGCGCGGATGGTGCAGGGGTTCCAGCGTGGGTTCAGCCGGGCGGCATCCTTCCTGATCCGCCTGCTCAACGGCGCCGCCGAGGGCCTGCTGCGGCGGCTGGGCATCGAGCC